>JAWKQS010000012.1:0-173498 GCA_041389985.1 bacterium | reverse complement strand
GAGCCTGTCCTGCCGGCGCTGCCCGTGCCCGCTGGGGCGCCGGTGCTCGTGTTCGCCCAGGCCGAGGTGCCCGTGGGGCTGGACGGGGCGGCCCTGCGCCAGCTCCCGCGGGCCGAGCTGGATCGGCGCGCTCAGGCCCCCCGGCCGGTGCGACTCTTCGCCGGGACGTGGGCCACGCTGGAGCCCGACCACCGCTGGACGGCCCTGGACGAGCGGGCCATCCCGGCGGCGGAGGTGCCGGCGCTGCTGGGCCCGGGCGTCGTGAGCGTCCTGTGGGGGCAGTCGGGCGGGGGCACGCTCAGGCCCCTGGTGCTACCGGAAAAGGTCAATCGTTCCGAGGTGTTCGATGTGCAGCAGCGGGGCCCTCGCGATGATCGGGGGGGCCTGCGCCTCGAGGGCGACCTGCCCGCGCCGGAGGCCCCATGAGCGAAGCGCTGGCGCAGAGCCCGGCCGTCCAGCCGGCCGCGACCCCGGCCGAGCAGACCCAGAGCGCGGGCGTCCCGGCCGTCCAGGCGACGCTGGCGCGGGCGGCGGCGAGCCGCGAGGTGCAGGGCGATCCGGCGGCGACGGCCCGGGGCGGCCTCACCGGCGGGGGGGCGCTGCCCCACGGCGCCGCCATCCAGGCGGCCTTCGGCGAGCATGATCTGGCGGGCGTCCAGGCCACGGTGGGCGGGCCGGCGCAGGCCGCCGCCGCCGAGCTGGGGGCCGTCGCGTTCACCCAGGGCGAGCAGGTGGCGTTCGCGGGCGCGCCCGATCTCTTCACGGCGGCGCACGAGGCGACCCACGTCCTGCAGCAGCGGGCCGGCATGGCGCCAGCGGGCCTCGACGGCGGCGACGGCGACGCGCTGGAGCAGCAGGCCGACCAGGTCGCGGCGGCGGTGGTGCAGGGCGAGGCCGTCCAGGGGCTGCTGGGCAGCCTCGTCGGGCCGGCCGTCCGAGCCCAGCAGACGGGGGCCGCGGCGGGCGCGGTGCAGCGGCGGCGCATCCCGGGCGAGGCGGAGCTCAACGGGGTGCTCCCCGGGGGCGGCCCGGACGAGGCGGCGCACCTCGCCGGCCTCACGCGGGTGCTGGAGCGATCCATCGGCACCCTGGACGACGCCCAGCGGCTGCGGGTGGTGGAGCGCCTGATCGCCGACGCGACGGGGGCCGGCTTCTGGGAGAAGCTGCGCTTCCTGAGCGGCCTCTCGCCACGCGAGCAGCTCCTGCGCATCGCGGGGGCCATGCGGGCCACCTTCCCGCGGGCCGAGCTCGGCGATCCGGCCCTCATCGACAGCGGCCCGCGCCCCGCGACGGCCGACGCGGCGAACATCACCACCCTGGTCACCAACACGAATGCGCTGTTTGATCAGGTACTTGCACCCGGACGGCGCGCCGATCTGGAGCAGGTCTTCGGGCGGGGCCATGTGAACACCGCCCGCGCCCGGTACACCGCGGCGAAGCGGCGGATGAACACGCTGCACCGGCAGAACAAGATCGTCACGGATCGCTCGGGCTACAACGCGGAGGTCAGCCTGGGCGGCCTCACGGGGCCCAACCAGATCTCCCTCGCCCCCGGTGTGATCGACAACCCGGGCGACCACGAGAACATCGTGACGATGCTGCATGAGTCGATGCACGCCGGGAACGGCAGCGTGGACGACTTCGGCTACATCGGCACGCCGAGCTTCACCCAGCTCGAGGCCAGCGTGAAGCTCAACAACGCGGCCCACTACGAGGTCGTCCCGCGGCGCATCTTCAGCCTGCCGGGGGACTACGCGGGGCAGGCGTTCGTGCCGGCCGGCACCACCAGTGGCGGCGTCACGGCGCCCGCCCTCACCCCACGCGAGCAGGCCATCCGCACCTGCCAGGAGACGTTCCGGCAGGCGTGGACCGTGGGACTGAACCTGCACTCGCTCTTCCAGCGCGTCTACGCCAACCCGCGGCAGTGGAACACCGTGAACCTGCGCCTGGAGTTCGGCGCCCGGGCCGCCCGCCACTTCTCCGACGCGCTGCCGTTCTGGTCGAAGGTCGAGAAGATGACCATCCACGAGCGGTCGGCCATCGATCCCACCACCGGCAACGCGGCCACCGCGCCCATCACCCAGATCGACATGGCGCTCTCGGAGGGCGTCGTGCGCAAGCTCGCGCAGTGCATGGACCAGGCGCCCACCGATGACGCCGGCGCCGGGGCGCTCATCGCCCAGGCCACCGCCGCCGAGCAGGCAGCCGCGACGACGCCTGCGGCCGAGGCCGAGCTGCTGACGCTCCTCACGCTGCGCACCCGCGTCGGCAACATCACCGGCCCGGCCGCCCGCGACCTGCGCATGATCCAGCAGTTCAACGCTCTGGGGGACTCCCTGGCCGACTTCCTGGCCCCGCGCAACCCCGCCGACTTCGCCGACTGAGCGGGCGCCGCGCCGGTTCCCGCTGATCCCGGCCGCCTTTGCTGCTAGGGTGCCCGCTTCCGCGATGACGGGCCGGGCCCGGGAGATCCCATGAGCACGCAGAGCCACTTCAAGAGCGACCTTCGCGACGTCACGTTCAACCTCTTCGAGTTCCTCGACTCCACGCGGGGCAACATGGACGAGGGGAGCATCCGCGAGGTGCTCTCGACGGTGGACAAGCTGGCCCGCAACGAGATCGCGGCGAGCTTCGTCGAGGCGGATCGCGAGTACCCCAAGCAGGGGCCGGACGGCACGCCGGTGCTGCCCGCGGGGCTCAAGAAGTCCATCAAGGCGTGGCAGGACGGTGACTGGCACCGCCTGGCGCTGCGCGAGGACCTGGGCGGCTTCGGCGCCCCGCTCTCGGTGGCCTGGGCCGCCTTCGAACTGGTGGTGGGGGCCAACGCCTCCGCGGGCTTCTATGTGTTCGACACCTTCATCTCCGGGGTCATCGGCGAGGAGGGCACGAAGGCCCAGCGCGACCTGTACTTCCCGCGCTACGTCGACCGCCGCTGGGGCGCGGCCATGGTGCTGACGGAGCCCGAGGCGGGCAGCGACGTGGGCCAGGCCCGGACGACGGCGCGCCACGTCGAGGGCGACGTCTGGGAGATCTCCGGGGTCAAGCGGTTCATCACGAACGGCGACTACGACATGCCCGAGAACATCGTGCACCTGGTGCTGGCCCGCCCCGAGGGCGCGCAGCCCGGCACCAAGGGCCTGTCCATGTTCATCGTGCCGAAGTTCTGGGTGAACCCCGACGGGTCCCTGGGCGAGCGCAACGGCATGAAGTGCATCGGCCTCGAGAAGAAGATGGGCATCAAGGGCTCGGTGACCTGCGAGATGGAGTACGGCGGGGACGCCCCCTGCCGGGGCCTCCTCGTGGGCGAGAAGCACGACGGCATCCGCCAGATGTTCCGCGTCATCGAGGGCGCCCGGATGGCCATCGGCTTCAAGTCGATGTCGACGGTGTCGACCGCCTACCTCAACGCCCTGGCCTACGCCAAGGAGCGGGTGCAGGGGCCGGATCTGGCGAAGGCGATGGACAAGAAGTCGCCCCGCGTCGCCATCATCCGCCACCCCGACGTGCGCCGCATGCTGATGCGCCTCAAGGCCCACGCCCAGGGCATGCGCGCGCTGTGCTACTACTCCGCCGACCTGGCCGAGCAGCAGGACGAGAAGAACGCCGACGGCAAGGCCGCGAAGCTCCTCGACCTCATGCTGCCCCTGGTGAAGGGCTACTGCTCCGACAAGGGCTTCGAGCTGCTGGGCACCGCCCTGCAGGTCTTCGGCGGCTCCGGCTACGTGCAGGACCACCCCATCGAGCAGTACCTGCGTGACCAGAAGATCGACACGATCTACGAGGGCACGACGCACATCCAGAGCCTCGATCTGCTGTTCCGCAAGATCGCCCGCGACGGCGGCACGACGCTGCGGGGCCTGCTGGGCCAGATCCAGGCGACCGTGGAGGCCGGCACGGGCGGCGAGGGTCTCGCGGACGCCCGGGCGTCGCTCGCCCGCGCGCTCGGTGACATGCAGAGCATGCTGATGACGCTGATGGGCCTCGTCGGCAAGTCGCCCTACCACGCGGGCTTCCAGGGCAACCGCGTCCTGCACGCCCTGGCGGAGCTGGTGATCGGCTGGCTCATGGTGCGCCACGCGGCCATCGCCGCCGAGAAGCTGCCCGCCGCCAAGGGCGACGACGTGGCCTACTACACCGGCAAGATCGCCACGGCGCGCTGGTTCTGCCGCGAGGTCCTGCCCACCCTGACCCTCACCCGCAAGCTCGTCGAGCAGAGCAGCCTCGACCTGATGGAGCTGCCCGACGAGGCGTTTTGATCACGCACCTGCGCCTCGGCCGCGACCACGGCCGGTTCGGGCAGGTCACGCTGGACGCCCCGGCCCCCGGGGTGGCCACGGCCCTGACCGCGGGCGCCGATCCCCTCTCGCCCTCCATGGGGGCGAAGGGGAATTTCTCCAATGAAGACGCGCTCTTGGTGGTGGTGGACGGCCCTCGACTGGGCCTCGCCGTGGCCGACGCCCACTTCGGCGTCGAGGCCAGCCACGCCCTGCTGACGGCCCTGGCGGCCGTGCCCGCGCTGCCCGCCGATCCCGGCGAGTGGCTGGCGGCGGCCACCCCCGAGCCGCACCTGGACTCGCCGTCGGAGACGACGCTGCTGGCCGTCATCGTCGAGGCCGGGCGGGGGCGCGGGGTGTCCTTCGGTGACTCGAGCTGCGTCGTCGTCACCCCCGACGCCGCCACCTGGCAGAACCGGCGCGACCGCCGCTATGTGCACCCCGGCCGCCCCGACGGGCTGGCCACCGGGCGGTCCTTCGATGTCACCCTGCCCACGGGCGGTCTGTTGCTGCTGTTCACCGATGGCATCGACGAGTGCCACTACGGCCGCCCGCGCACGTCGGTGGGGGCCGACGACCTGGTGGAGCTGTTCGGGGCCGATCCGCTGCTCTACGCCCGGCGCCTCACGGCCCGCGCCCTCAACGGGGTGCGGGGCAACCCCGGCGGGCAGGACAACATCGCGCTCATCGTGGTGCGCGGCGGGCAGGCCGGCTAGATCGCCTCGATCGACCAGTCGATGCCCTGGGCCCGCAGGCGCTCCAGCAGGGGCAGGCCCAGGGCCGTGGCCGGGGTGAGCACGCCGCCCCGGGCCGCGCCGCCGGGCAGGGCGTCCACGCCCGCCGCCAGCAAGAGTGCGGATTCACACAGGATCTTGACTGTCACCCGGTTGCCGGGATCGCCCTTGGCCTTCAGCGTCGCCAGCACCCGCTGCCCCGACTCGGCCTCACCCAGGTAGCGCCCCCGCATGAAGCCGCCGTCCATGGTGGCCTCGGAGGGGCCCTCCCCGGGGGCTGGGCTGACCTTGCCGGCGAGCCACCGCACCGGGCCACGGTGCAGCGCGCGCTCGACCGTCCGCAGGGCCCCCGCGATGCCCAGGGCCTTGAGCCGGCTCTTCGTCTCGTGGGCCTCGTGGTAGGCGAACTCCACGCCGTACGGCCGATCCCAGCCGGCGAAGAGGGCGTTGCTGCGCCGCACGACCCGCGTGTTCACCGCCGCCATCAGGAAGGGCGCCAGCCAGACCTTGCGCAGGGCGTCGAAGTGCACGCCGCGCAGGTCGGCGCTGCGGGCCCGCTCGGCCTCGCCCTGCCGGTCGGCCGGGTTGAGCAGCAGCACGTCGTTGAGCAGGCGGCCGCCCGGATCGGTGTCGCCCAGGGCCATCATCGACGCCGCCGTGCCGCCGTTGAAGCCGCCGCGCACGGTGTAGGAGGCGCTGACGCTGCGGGTGTCGGCGTCGTGCGTGCGCCGCAGGTGGTCGACCACGGCCAGGGTGCCCAGGTCGGAGGGCACCGAGTCGAAGCCGCAGAAGGGGATGATGCGGGTGCCGGTGCGGGCGGCCTCGCCGTGGAAGGCGTCGATCAGGCCGCGCACCCAGGGCGTCTCGCCCGTGATGTCGACGTAGTGCACGCCGTGGCGGACGCAGGCCTCGACCACGGGGGTGCCGTAGCGGCTGTAGGGGCCGGCGGTCGAGAGCAGCACCCGGGTCCGCGCCGCCATGGCCTCGACGCTGGCGGGCTTCGCGCTGTCCGCCACGATGACGCCGTGGCCACCATGGGCCGTGGCCAGGGCCTCCAGCTTCTCGCGGGATCGGCCCGCCACCGCCCACCGGAGCCCGGCAGGGGCGTGCTGCTGGAAGTACGCGACGGCCTGCCGGCCCGTGAAGCCGGTGGCGCCGTACAGGACCACATCGAAGAGGGGTTCGCTCATGGCCGCACAGGTACCACGCCCCGCCCCGGATCAGAACCGCGCCTTGAGCCGGGCGGCCTCGGCGGCATCCAGCACGAGGATGCGGTCGTCCCCCAGCCACGAGCCGTACCAGCGCAGGTTCACGTCCCGCGGCCCGAAGACGGCCTGAAACCAGGCCTCGCCCTGGGTGGGCCAGCGGCGCGAGTCGGGCTGGCCCTCGCCCAGGTAGCCGGCCACCCGCCCGCCGCCCGCGCCCACGCACGCCGGCGGGGCCGCGCCCAGATCCCGGGCCAGCCGGGGGGACGGGCGCACGCCGGCGCCCGGGTGGTCATCGCACCAGGCCCGGAAGCCGGCCAGGGCCACGCCGGATCGGCGCGCCCGGATGCTCTGGCTGGCGCTGACGAGCGCGGTGGCGTTGGCGACAACGGGGGCGGCGAGCAGGGCGGCCAGGCCGATCCGCAGCGCCGGGCGGGGCAGGCGCTCGGCCGCGAAGGCGACGGCGACGGCGGCCCAGATGGCCAGAAAGGGCAGCAAGAACAGTAGGTTGCGAACGATGAGCACGCGCTGGTTGCCCAGGAAGAGCAGGTAGGCCAGGGGCAGCACCCCCAGGACGATGCGCGGGCCACGCCACAGCGTGAGGCCGAGCCCCGCCACCGCGAGGAGGGCCCACGCCACGGCCACCCCGGCGAAGGGCGAGAGGGCGGCCGTGCCCAGGTAGTCGACCATCCGGGCCAGGTGGGTGGCGGTGTCGGGCACCGAGTAGCTGCCATGCCCCCTGGCGTAGTGGGCCAGCTCGTAGCTGAGGTGGTGCAGGAAGCGGCCATGGTCGAGGACGGTGCCCGGGGTCGAGACCAGGTAGGCCGCCCCGAAGGCCGCCGCCACCGCCGCCGCCGAGGCCGCCACCCGACGCCGCCCGCCGCCCCGCGTCACCGCGACCGCCAGCGCCGCGAAGAGCAGGATGCCCCCGGTGTACTTGGCCCCGCAGCAGAGCCCCGCCGCCGCCGCGGCGGCCCAGAGCCAGCGACGGCTCGCCGCCGTGCGCGCCCGCAGCAGCAGCCAGAGCGCCAGGGCGCCGAGCTGCGCCATCACCGCGTCGGGGGCGATCCAGCGCTGGTGGTAGGCCAGCTCGAAGGACGTCGCCACCCCCCCCGCGGCGAAGACCGCCGGCCAGCGCCCGAGGCCCGCCGCCCGCGCGGCCAGGAAGGTCCACAGGCCGATGAGCGACGAAAAAAACAAGAAAAACAGGCGGATGCGCAGGACCGGGTCGCCCGGTAGCGGGGCCGCCGGGGCGGTGGCCGTGCGCTGGCCATCGGGCCGAAGCGACGGGCTCTGGAGCTTCTCGGGCACCTCGCCCGCCGCCAGCCCCGCGGTGGCCAGCCAGAAGCTCACGGAGGGGTAGTGGTAGCTGCGCGGCAGCAGCAGCTTGCCCTTCAGGGCCTGATCGGCCTGCCCGACCAGGTGGCGCTCGTCCCAGTGCCGCCCGAAGTCGAGGCCGCGCACCCCTGCGAAGACGCTCACGCCGAGCACCAGCGCCAGGGCGGCGAGGGGGAGCCGGTCGCGCACCCGGACGTCAGTCCGCCAGCACGGCCCGCATGATGGGCGACGGCGCGATGGGGGCGTCCACCGGCCACGTCCCCAGGGCCGTCACGTACACGAAGCCATCGGGCCCCTGGCTCCACCCCGTCACGAAGGGGTGGTGGGCCACATGCCAGCTCTCGCCCTGGCCGTCCGCGCGGCGGGCCCGGATGTAGCCCACGAAGGCGTCGCCGAACGTGACCACCTCATCCCAGCGGCCGCCATAGGGATCCAGATCGTTGGGGCGGTACTGCCAGCCCACCCAGGCCGAGCGCAGCCGCGAGGCGGTGGCCTCGGGATCCTCGCGCACGAACGGGTGGCTGCCGCTGCGACCCCAGCTCACCCAGGGCGGGCTGTAGCCCATGCAGGCCGCCCCCTCGCAGGGCCCCTCGACGGCGGGCCAGCCGAAGCTCAGGCCGGGCCGATCGATGAGGTTGATCTCTTCATAGGTGTCCAGCCCCACATCGCTGGTGAACCAGTGGCCGTCGACGTAGTGGCCCTTCCACGGCGACCGGAAGCCCTTGGCGTACACCGCCGGGTGGCCGCTGCCGTCGGCGTAGGGGTTGTCTTCGGGGACGGTGTAGCCGCCCTCCGTCGGGAACGGCCGGCGATCGGGGATGACGCGGATGAGCGAGCCCAGCGGCGACTGCACGTCCAGCGCCGGCTCGTCGAGCACCTTGTCGCCGAAGAGGGCCCACAGGTACCCCTCGTCGGTGAAGCCGATGCTGCCCACGTTGTGCCACGAGCGCGGCGATCGGGGCCCCGTGATGGAGATGATCTCCACCTCGGTGGCCGCGCTGCGGGCGAAGTCATCGGCATCCAGGGTGTAGCGGCGGATGACGTTGGTCTCCTGGCTCGTCGACAACCCCACGTAAAAGAAGCTGTTTTCGGCGAAGTCGGGGTCGAAGGCCGCCGCGATGAGGCCTGCGTCGGAGTCGATCCAGGTGCCGGGGACCTGGAAGCCGCCGAGGCGCCGGGCGCGGCCCCCCACCTCCAGCGTCATCAGGATCACCTCGCCGTCCTTGTCGGTCACCAGGAAGCGCGGATCACCGTCGGGGGCGAACGCGATGTCGGTGATGCGCAGCGCGCCCGAGTCCTGCTCGATGGGCACGAGCCGCAGGCGCAGGGGCAACACCGCGGTGCCCTGATCGGTGCCGCCGGTGCCGGCGTCGGCCGCGCCGCCGTCGAGCTGCCCGATGGGCTGGAAGGGGCCCTCGGCGGTGGAGCCGTCATCACAGGCGGCCAGGGCCAGGGCGGCGAAGGCGAGGGGGCGCAGCGTCATCACAGCGACTCGATCCACGCCCGCAGGGTGCGAGCGGCTTCAGGGTCCACCTGGTCGATGCCCAGGGGCGGCATGGGCTTGAACTGGCCGCGGTATCCGGGCTCGCGGGTGCGGACCACGGCCTCGAACAGGGCGCTGCCGTCGGCGTCGCCGGGCACCACCCGGATGCCATCCCCCGACGCGCTGCTCTCGGTGGGCTGCCCCACCGTGTTCGCCACCAGATCCGACGGCAGCAGGCTGTAGGTGGCGTTGTCGTTGCCCTCACCGCCGTGGTGGCAGTGCACGCAGTTGCCCAGCAGGTACTTCATGGCCGCGGTCTCTTCGGGGGTGCGACCCTCGGCGGGCAGCGCCGCGGCGGGGCCCGTGAGCAGATCTCCCAGTTCTTCCGGCAGGTTGCGGTTGCTGATGCCCAGCACGGGGGGGCCCTCCCGGGCCTCGTGGCAGCTCTTGCAGTCGATCTCGCCCGGCAGCGTGTACCCGAAGGCCAGATCGCCGGCGTAGTGCAGCTCCAGGGCTTCCTCGGGCCAGTCCGCCTCCCGCAGCCGGGCCTCGGTGCCCTGGACGTTCCAGTGGTACTGGGCGTAGCCCCAGCCCCCGGCCCGCCGGAAGAGCAGGCGCGTCTCCATGGCCACCGCCCCCTGCCGACCCTCGATGTCGCTGTAGGCGAACGTCTTGGCCAGCACCGTCCCCACCGGGAACTCCCAGGCCCACGACGCCGCGGTGTCGATGGTCGCGCCGGCCGGCAGGAACAGCAGGCGATCCTTCTGGGTGCCGCTGCTCCAGAGCGGGTGGGGCGGCTGGTACGGGCGCACGCCGGACCCGGGCTGGAACGTCGTCATGCGGCCGTACAGGCCGGTCTCGGACAGCCACTCGGGCAGCGGGGCCTCCACGTCGTCGATCCAGCGCGGGCCGGCGGCCTCCTCGGCGTCGTCGCACCCGGTGAGGGCGCCCAGGCCGAGTGCCAGAGCGACGAGCAGGCTGATGGCGCGGGTCATGGCTCCTCCTTGCGGGCGGGGACGATAGCGAGGGCGACCCGAGCGGGACAAGAGAGCCGCCCCCTGGACTTCGCCGGGCCGGTCGGGAAGACTCGCGCCATGCGCACCCTGGTCCTCCTGCTGGCCGGCCTCGCCCTCGCCGCCTGCGGCACGGCTCGCCCCGATCCCACCCCGGCTGCGCGCGCCGCGTGGCTGGAGGCCCAGGGCCTCGTGGCCCTGGCCGTGGCCGACGGCCAGATCACCCTCTACCGCGGAGCCCGGGCCGACCAGGTCATCCCCCTGGGCGGCGCCGAGGTGGTGGCCCTCGAGCGCCTGACCCGCCTGCCGCTGGCCCTGCACCGCGACCTGGCGCTGCGGGGGCAGGCGGTGCTGCGGGTCGAGGAGGTGGACGCCCTCCAGGCCTGGCGCAAGCGGCTGGCGACCGAGCGCGCGGGCCTGCTGACGCTCCCCCCGCCGCAGCGCCCCCGCCAGGAGAAGCTGCTGACCCTGTGCGAGGAGACGCTGGACGCGGCCCTCCGGGCTCCCGCCGCCGACCCGGATCGGATGGCCGAGCAGGCCCGGCGAGCCTGGCCGCTCATCGAGGAAAACCTGCGTGAGATCATGGCGTTGCGACTCGCGCAGCTCCACGATCGCGTGCGCGGGATCTGGGCCGGCCTCACGCCCGCCGAGCGCCTGTACCTGCGGGTCATCGTCACGGGGCCGGTGACGGCGCGCCGCAGCCACTGGGCGGTGCAGTACTTCGAGCGCGTCCTGGACGCGGTGCCCGACGGCCCCCGCCTGCGCTACCTGCCGGACCCCGAGGAGGTCGGCGCGGCCCTGGCGGCGTGGCTCGAGGACGAGGCCATCGCCACGGCGTTCTTCGGCGATCCCGAGCGCCTGAGCGAAGACGTCCACGCCGCGGCTGCCGCGGCCTGGCTCGACCAGGTGGGGCCGACGCTGGCGACCGGGGCGCCGGGTTTGCCTTCGCCCTGACCCAGCGGGCAAGCTGCCGCCGGCGAGGAGGTGGTGCCATGAGTCGATGGGCGGGCGCGCTGGCCCTGCTGCTGGGGCTGCCGGCGGCGAGCGGACAGCCGCTCAACGACTACATCATCAAGCCGGGCGACTCCTGCGCGGGCATCGCGGCGCGCGTGTTCGGCGATGGCCGCCAGTGGCGCCGCATCGGCGAGTACAACCCCGCCTACTGCGGCCAGCGCCAGCGCGTGCTGCTGCCGGGCGAGGTGCTGCGCCTGCCGTGGCCGGGCGAGGGGGCCGTGGCCCCCACCTCCGACGTCTCGCCGACCCCCGCCGAGCCCCCTGGGGCCGACGCCCAGGTCACCACGGTGGTGCGCCAGGTGGAGGCCCGGGCCCCCGACGCCCCCGACTGGCAGGCGGCGGCCCGCGGCACCGACCTCTTCCGCGGCTGGCGCGTCAGCACCGGCGACGACTCCCTGGCCGAGCTGACCTTCCGCGACACCTCGATGCTGGCGCTGCGGCCCAACGCCCTGGTCATCGTGTACGGCCAGACGGCCCGCTCCACCCGGCGGCCCGCCGGCCGGGCCCGCCTGGAGCGCGGCGCCCTGAAGACCCGGCTGGCCGAGCTGGCCGGCAAGCTGACGGTCGAGACGGCGGGGGCCGAGGCGGAGCTGGGCCAGGGCTCGGGCCTGGTGGCCGTCGACGCGGCGGGCACCAGCCTCGTCGCCAACCACGACGGGGTGCCGGCGGTGGTCACGGCCGGCGGTCGCCGCGTCGAGGTCCCGGCGGGCATGGGCAGCAAGATCGAGAAGGGCCAGCAGCCCACGGCGCCGCGCCCCCTGCCGCCCGCCCCCGCCCGCCTGGGCGGCCCGCGCGAGATCGCTGACGGCGCCCTGCTGGACGTGATGTGGAGTCCGGTCGACGGGGCCGCCGGCTACCGCGTCGACATCAGCCGCGGCCTCGACGGCGCCGAGCCCGTGGCGGCCGGTCTGGTCGAGGGGGCATCGCGCTTCTTGATGCCCATGCCCCCCGGCCGCTACGCCGTGACGGTCTCGACGCTGGGCGCCGATGGCTTTGAGAGTCGTCCGTCGGAGGTCTGGCGCGTCGCCGTCGGCCCCACCGAGGTGGCCCTGCCCGGCGGCGGCGTCGAGCGGGTGACGAGCCCCGTCCCCACCGGCGCGCGCCTCGTGCCGCCGCCCGGCTTCCGCTGCGGCGTCGGCGCCCCCGCCGATGGCCCCGTCCTGCTGACCCGCGCCGGCAACGTCGACCTCGTCTGCGCCGACGACGAGGGGCCCCTCCCGGGCGCCCGCGTCCGCGTCGAGGCCGTCCGCGCCCGCGTCGTCGACTTCCCCCGCCGCCTCAAGCGCGGCCAGCCCATCACCCTGAAGCTGCGCCTGGAGAGCAAGGCCCCGCTCCCCGCCGCCATCGCGCTCGCCGGCCCCCCCGCCCTCGCCTTCGACCCCCCGGTGCCCCTCGGCGGCGGCGAGTTCCAGGCCACGCTCCGCGCCACCGGCAGCGTCCAGGACGCCACCATCCAGGTCCTCGCCGGCGACGCCGAGATCAGCCACTTCACCCTGAACCTGAAGCTGCCCGGCGACTGATCCCCCGCCTGCGGCTTCCTACCCGTCATGTCCAGCCCCCACAGCCGCCCCGCGCCCATCACCGAGGACGCCGGCCTCAAGCACGCCCTCGGGGTGCTGCGCTACAGCCGCCGCGCCCTCGCCCTCGTCTGGCAGACGAGCCCCCGCCTGACCTTCGGCCTGGGCCTGCTCACCCTCGTCGCCGGCCTGCTGCCCGCCGGCATCGCCTGGGTGGGCAAGCTCATCGTCGACGCCGTGGTGCTCGCCCACGACACCGGCCTGGCCGCCGATCGCGAAAAAGCCTTGTGGTTCATTGGGTTCGAGGCGGGCCTCGTCGTGCTGATGGCCGGCGCCCAGCGCGGCCTCTCCGTCATCCAGAGCCTGCTGCGCGCCCAGCTCGGCCACCGCGTCAACCTGCTCATCCTGCGCAAGGCCCTCACCCTCGACCTGGTGCAGTTCGAGGACGCCGACTTCTACGACAAGCTCACCCGCGCCCGTCGCGAGGCCTCTTCGCGCCCCCTCAGCCTGGTCAACCGCACCTTCGGCCTCATCCAGAACGCCATCTCGCTGGCCGGGTACGCGGCCCTGCTCTTCGCCTTCTCCGGCTGGGCCGTGCTCATCCTGGCCCTCGCCGCCGTGCCCGTCTTCGTCTCCGAGGCCCGCTTCGCCCGCGGCGCCTTCCGCCTCTTCTCCTGGCGGGCCCCCGAGACGCGCCAGCAGGTCTACCTGGAGACGGTCGTCGCCCGGGAAGACTACGCCAAGGAAGTGCAGCTCTATGACCTGGGCGGCCGCCTGGTGGACCAGTACGATGCCATCTTCCGAGACCTCTACGACGAAGACCGTCGCCTCACCCTACGGCGTGGCCTCTGGGGCTACGCCCTCGGCCTGCTCTCGACCGCCGCGTTCTATGGCGCCTACGGCTGGATCGCCTACGCCACCGTCGCCGGCAGCATCAGCCTGGGCGAGATGACCATGTACCTGCTCGTCTTCAAGCAGGGGCAGTCCGCCTTCTCGGCCAGCCTCACCGCCATCGGTGGCATGTACGAAGACAACCTCTACCTGTCGAACCTCTACGCCTACCTGGACCAGCCCGTCCCCGCCGCCCTCGGCACCGCCACCGCCGGCCCCGACCCCACCGACGGCGTGCGCTTCGAGGGCGTCGGCTTCACCTACCCCGGCGCCGACCGGCCCGCCCTGGCCGACGTCTCCTTCCACCTGCGCCCCGGCGAGAAGCTGGCCCTCGTGGGCGAGAACGGCTCCGGCAAGACCACCCTCATCAAGCTCCTCACCCGCCTCTACACCCCCTCCACCGGCCGCGTCACGCTGGACGGCCTCGACCTCAAGGACTGGGACGTCACCGCCCTGCGCCGCCGTATCGGCGTGATCTTCCAGGACTTTGTGCGCTACCAGTTCCTCGTCGGCCACAACATCGCCGTGGGCGACCAGGCCGCCTGGGAGGACGAACCCCGCTGGCAGGAGGCCGCCGAGCAGGGCCTCGCCGCCCCCTTCATCGACCAGCTCCCCGAGGGCTACCGCACCCAGCTCGGCCGCTGGTTCAAGGGCGGCCAGGAGCTGTCCATCGGCCAGTGGCAGAAGATCGCCCTGTCGCGCGCCTTCATGCGCAAGGAGGCCGACCTGCTCGTCCTCGACGAGCCCACCTCCGCCATGGACGCCGTGGCCGAAGAGCGCATCTTCGAGCACATCCGGGGCGCCGCCGCCGATCAGATGGCCATCCTCATCTCGCACCGCTTCTCCACCGTGCGCATGGCCGACCACATCATCGTCCTCGACCGTGGCCGCATCATCGAGCAGGGCGACCACGCCAGCCTGATGGCCAGCGATGGCCAGTACGCGCGGCTGTTCAGCCTCCAGGCCCGCGGGTACCAGTGACGGGCGCGGCGTCGTCGCGCCGTTGCCAGCCAGGACGTTTTGATCTCGGACGTCGCTCACGTAGGGTGCATCCCCGGGGCGGTGGAGGCCCTGGGATGGAGGCGGCGCTTGGCTCTTCGCGGTGTGGTGGGCGTGCTCCTGATCGGCGTGGCGATCGGGGGCTGTGATGACGGGCCGTCCGGCGGCGGCGGCGGCGTAGACGTGGGCGGCGGGGATGGCGCCCCGGGGGACGCCCGAGTGGCGGACGCGGCCTCGGCGGACGGGGCGCCTGCCGACGCGGCCCCGGTCGACGCGGCCCCCGTCGACGCCCGGGTGCCCGTGGAGCGGCCCCCGGCGCCGGCGAACGAGGGCATCTACGCCTTCGCCCATGGCTGCGTGACCATGGATGTCGCCACGTTCGGGGACGCGGACATCCGCTTCATCCGCGCGGCGGGGGAGACGTTCGCCTTCGACGGCGCGGACGACACGGGGGCGGCGCGCTTCCGCCTGCAGCCCACCGACCTCGGGACGTTCCTCCTGTACGACGCCGAGCGCCGTTACCTGACGGCCGAGACGTCGGAGGTGGGCGAGGTGACGTTCCCGCGGGTGGACCACCTGGAGTCGGACATCTCGCTGGTGGACGACAGCTACCGATCCACGGGCGAGTGGACGCTGGAGGTCTCGGCCCACGATCCCACCCGGTTCCAGCTTCGGCAGTACGCCACCGGGCGCCTGCTGACGGTGGGCGGGCTGGATGACGCCCTCGACGACGCCGCCATCGTGACGCTGTACCCGAGCGAGGGCTGCGCGGACTTCCCCGAGCTGACCATCGACGCGGCCGGCAGCCCGGGCGTGACCACCTGGCCGGACGGCGACGTGTACGGCATCGTCGAGACCCACGGGCACCTGCTCACCAACTTCGCCTTCGGCGGGGGCGGCATCTTCCACGGCGCGCCGTTCCACCGCCTCGGCGTGGAGCACGCGCTGGCGAGCTGCGAGCCGTTCCACGAGGCGGACGGCCGGCGCGACGTCGTGGGCTACGCCCTGGACGGCGATCTGGATCCCGAGGGCCTCATCGCCAGCCTCGCCCAGGGCCGCGCGCCGGAGTTCAGCCACCACGCCGATGGCTACCCCACCTTCACCGACTGGCCGAACACCTGGAACAGCCTGACGCACCAGGCCATGTACTACCGCTGGCTGGAGCGCGCCTGGCTCGGGGGCCTGCGCCTGTTCGTGCAGCACGCCACCGGCAACTCCGTGCTCTGCGAGCTGGTCACCGGCGCCGGCTGGCAGCGCGTGCGCTACGACTGCAACGACATGGTCTCGGTGGATCGCCAGATCGCCGAGGCGCGCAACATGGAGCGCTACATCGACGCCCAGGCGGGCGGGCCCGGCAAGGGCTTCTTCCGCATCGTCGAGTCCCCCGCCGAGGCCCGCGCCGTCATCGCCGAGGGCAAGCTGGCGGTCCTCCTGGGCATCGAAATCTCCAATGTCTTCGATTGCTTCGTGACGCCGCGCGAGGGCTTCCCCACCTGCACCCCCGAGCTGCTGCGCGAGAAGCTCGACCGCTACCACGGCCTCGGCGTGCGCGCCGTCTTCCCCGTCCACAAGTACGACAACGGCTTCTCGGCCGGCGATGGCCACCGCGGCATCATCGAGATCGGCAACCTCATCAACAGCGGCCACTGGTCCAACTTCACCCCGGACTGCCCCGACGTGCCCATCACCTTCGACAAGGGCGACGTGCAGTTCGGAGGGGCCAACCAGCCCCGGGAGGACTACCTGTCCCCGCCGCCCAACGACACCAGCCGCTTCGTGAACAACCCCATCGCCACGCTGCTGCCCTTCGCCGGCACCCTGCAGGAGCCGCCCCTGCGCGGCGCCTACTGCCAGAACGCCGGCCTCACGGCCCTGGGCGAGACGCTGCTCGAAGAGCTCATGGACCGCGGCATGATCGTCGAGGTCGATCACCTGCCGCAGCGATCCGCCGAGCGGGCCTACGCCCTGCTGGGCGAGCGCGCCTACCCGCCCGCCGCGACCCATGGCAACAACAAGGGGGGCCTGACCTACGCCCTCGGGGGCATCTCCAACGGCAGCCTCGGCCGCTGCGCCGACGCCGCCGACCCCCAGGCCATGGTGCGCGGCCTGCTCGGCCGCGTGGGCCTCATCGCCGCCCAGGGCGGCTACCCGGCCGAGGGATTCGGCTTTGATCTCAATGGTCTGGCCCATGGCCCCCGCCCCCGCTTCGGCGACGACGCCCGCTGCGGCCAGCCCCAGGAGAACCCCGTCCAGTACCCCTTCACCTCGGTCGCCGGCGACGTGACCTTCACCGAGCCGCGGCTGGGCGAGAAGGACGTCGACTTCAACACCCAGGGCATGCTGCACATCGGCCTGCTGCCCGAGCTCATCGAAGACGCCCGCCGGGGCGGGGCCACCGACGCCGACCTGGAGCCGCTCTTCCGATCGGCCGAAGGCTACCTGCGCATGTGGGAGCTGGCCGAGCGCCGGGGCCGGGGGGAGTAGCGGGGGGCTGCCGCTCGCGGTCGCTGGCGGCTCCATCCAACGACCTCCCCGTCGCCCGGCCGTGCAGGCACCTCCGTGGAGGGCCCTCGACGGCCCCCCCATCCGTCAAGCCGCCGCTCCCAGGTCACGGCGACCCCTGCCACGACGTTGCCTGTCCCCGAAGACAGCGGGATGCCGGCGGACGCGGAGGAGGTGGCGGTCATCGTGGACGTGCACACGACCAGTCGCGCTGAGTTCGCGGTCGTCCTCTCGGGCGCCATGCAGACTGGCGAGCTCGTCGACTGGACCCAGGTACGCGGGATCGCCACCTTCGAGGGCACAGGGAACGAGTTCGGCGCCGCCGGCGGTCGGACGATGCGGATTGGAACGCCGACTTGCGTGCCGAACTGCCAGCATGCGGGCGTGAACCGCGTGCCTGTGCCCGAGCTCGGGGGGTCCTGTCTGAACCTCGTCGACAGCCACGGTCGGGTCTTCGGCTTTCGCCAGTGGGCGTGGTTCATGAAGGAGCAGGGCGACCAGGGGGGCCGCGGAGGATGATTGCACCGCGGTGGTCGGCTTGCTTCGCAGCAGGCCACGCGCCACCATCGACACCGAGTGGCGCCGGCCTTCGGGGGCGGAGGGGAGGGGACCATGAGCGCGCTGCCAGAGGCTCGCTACCCCCGACGGCGGCGGCGGGCGGTCAGGGCGAGCAGGCCAGCACGAGCCAGGCGGTGGGGCGGGGGCCGGCGTCGACGGTGCAGCCACAGCCTTCGTCGGCGGGGGCGTCGGCCGTCGCGGTGGCGTCCGGGCGGGTGATGAGGCCGCGGTCGCGGGGAGGGCGGCGTCGGCGGTGCCCGCGTCGGGGCGAGGGCCAGCGTCAGGGCGGGGCGCGGCGTCGGCGGGGAGCTGGGCGTCGGGGCCGGCGTCCACCGGCGGGGGGCCGGCGTCGGGGTCGGGGCCGGCGTCGGGCGGGGGCGGGGCCTCGGGGGTCACGCACTGGGCGCGGCCGTCCACGATGACGCAGGTGCTGCGGCCCGGGCAGCGCACGGCCTCGCAGGGGTCGCACTGAGCGCCATTGACGCAGCGCAGGCCGCTGCGGCAGGCGACGTCGACGCAGGGTCGGGGACGCAGGCGCCGTCGACGCACTGGCGGCGGCCGGCCTGGCCGAAGGCGATGCCGGCGCAGGGTCGTGGCCACAGGCGCCATCGACGCAGCGCTGGCCCACGGGGCAGCGGACGCCCGCGCAGCTCCGCGGCAGTCGCCCTCGGCGCAAGAGGCCTCGGAGCCGCGGTCGACCTGGGCGCAGGGGTCGTCGATGCACATGAAATCATTGCAGATCTGGCCACCCGGGCAGCCGCGGACGTGGCAGTCGTCGGGGACGCAGGCGCCGTCCTGGCAGACCTCGCCGCCGGGGCAGTCCACGTCGGCGCAGGGGTCGAAGCAGACGCCGTCTTCGCAGCGCTCCGAGGGCAGGCAGCCGGCGGCTGCTCGCAGGCCGTGACGCAGAGGCCGCCGACGCAGCGCAGGTCGCCGCGGCAGGCGCCGTCGTCGCCGCAGGGGGCGACGCAGCGGGCGAAGCGGCAGATCTGGCCGTCGGCGCAGAAGGCCAGCTCGTCGATGGTGCCATCGCAGTCGTCGTCGTCGCCGTCGCAGTCTTCCTTGGGCTCGGGGCCGCACTCGCCGCACTGGTTGCGCACACCCTCGTCGACGGCGCCGTCGCAGTCGTCGTCCTGCAGGTCGCAGGCCTCGGGGACGGGGGCCACGTCGGGCTCGCAGACGGGGGCGCCGTCGACGCAGCGCAGGGTGCCGACGGCGCAGTCGCCGGCCACGCCGGTGTCGCAGGCCATGCCCACGCCGGCCACGGCCTCGTCCACGGCCCCGTCGCAGTCGTTGTCGAGGCCGTCGCAGGCCTCTTCGGCGGGGGCGACCTCGGGCTGGCAGATCTCGCCTGCGCCGTCGCAGATCAGGCGGCCGGCGGCGCAGAGGCCGAGGAGGCCGGTGGGGCAGGCCGCGCCGCCGCCCAGGCCCTCGTCGCTGCGGCCGTCGCAGTCGTTGTCGACGCCATCGCAGATCTCGGCGGCGGGGGCGACCTGGTCGCGGCACTGGACGGCGCCAGCGACGCACTGGGTGCGGCCGCGGGCGCAGGGGCCGGGATCGCCGGTGTCGCAGGCGTCGCCGCCGCCGGGGTTGCCCTCGTCGACGCGGCCGTCGCAGTCCTCGTCGCGGCCGTCGCAGGTCTCGGCGCCGGGGGCGCGGTCGGCGACGCACGCGAGGCCGCCGGCCCGGCAGCGCTGGCGGCCGGCGCCGCAGAGGCCGGGCTGGCCCGTGTTGCAGGCGGCGCCGCCGCCGGGGTTGCCCTCGTCGGTCACGCCATCGCAGTCGTCGTCCTCGCCGTTGCAGGCCTCGGCCATGCCGTTGCCGGCGCTGCGGCAGGCGAGGGCCCCCTCGACGCACTGGATGGTGCCCGCGCCGCAGGCCCCCAGGCCGCCGGCCTGGCAGGCGGCGCCGCCGCCGGGGTTGCCCTCGTCGGTGCGGCCGTCGCAGTCGTCGTCCTCGCCGTCGCACGTCTCGGGGCTCGGGGCGTTCTGGCGCTGGCAGACGAGCCGCCCCGCCTGGCAGGCGCGCACGCCCGCGGCGCAGACGCCCGGCTCGTTGGTGACGCAGGCGCCGCCGCCGGTGCCCTCGTCGGCGCGGCCGTCGCAGTCGTCGTCCAGCCCGTTGCAGGTCTCGACGCCGGGGGCGGCGAGGGCTCGCAGGTGACGCGGCCGGCGGCGCAGGCCTCGCGGCCCGCGGCGCGGATGCCCGGCCGGCCCGAGTCACAGGCGGCGCCGCCGGTGCCTCGTCCGTGCGGCCGTCGCAGTCGTCGTCCAGGCCGTTGCAGGCCTCGGCCCGGGGCCTGATCGGCGCGGCAGGCGAGGCGCCGCCCACGCACGTCCGATGACCCGGGCTGCAGACGCCGGGCTGGCCCGAGGCGCAGGCGGCGCCACCGCCGGGGTTGCCCTCGTCGACGCTGCCGTCGCAGTCCTCGTCCGCGCCGTCGCAGGTCTCGGCCCGGGCCACCTCGTCGCCCACGCAGGTCAGCCGCCCGCCCTGGCAGGTGCGCGTCCCGGGGCCGCAGATGCCGGCCCGCCCGGTGTTGCAGGCGGCGCCGCCGCCGGGGTTGCCCTCGTCGGTGCGGCCGTCGCAGTCCTCGTCGGCGCCGTTGCACTGCTCGGGGGCCGGCTGGCACTGGTTGTCGCAGACGTCTCCGACGCCGTCGCCGTCGCCGTCGGCCTGGTCGGGGTTGCGCTGGGCGGGGCAGTTGTCGCAGGCGTCGCCGACGCCGTCGCCGTCGCGGTCGGCCTGGTTGGCGTTGGCCACGGACGGGCAGTTGTCCTCGTCCACGCAGACGCCGTCGGCGTCCTCATCGGAGCAGGGGATGGCCACACCCCACTGCACGTCGTGGCAGATGGGGGCGCTGGTGGCGCCGGGGGCCAGGCCGCCCAGGTCGAACCGCAGGGCGAGCGTCACGTCGTAGCCCTGGTCGGTGATGAGGTCGCCGTTGAGATCCACATTGCGCTGGCCGCGCACGATGCCGTTGGCCAGCTCCGGGCAGCCGCGGCGCACGTCGGCGAAGCTTCGGAGACGATTGGGGAATTCGTCGATCTCCCAGGACTGCAGGCGGTCCTCGGCGTCGTGGCCGCGGATGCCGACGAAGGTGGTCGGCTGGGCCGGGTCGTCGCCCTCGTCGAACTCCCAGAGGGTGCGCGGGGCGCCCAGGCTGGTGGCGGCGAAGTCGTTGTTGAAGTCGCCCGCGAAGAAGAGGTCGCCGTCCATGTAGACGTAGAGCACCACCGCGTCGAGGGCCTGGGCGCTGCGGTTGGTGAAGGTGTAGCAGCGCTGCAGGGTGGTGCACTCGAGGGCGTAGGTGGCCTGCACCGCCAGGTCGAGGGCGACGAAGCTGCTCTCGACGCGCCCGTTGCGGATCTGGGCCTGGGCCCCGCCGGCGAGCAGGCTGCCGTCGAAGAAGGCCCCGCGCGTGGAGTTGCGCTGGGTCGTGCAGACGAAGGCCATGGACCGGTAGATGGTGGAGACGAAGCCCGCGTCCGGCTGGTCGGTGAGCGGGTTGAACGTCGCCGGGCCGCCCGGGGTCTGGGTGCCCGTCGCGCCGTAGGCGTCGACGCCCAGGCGCACCTGCCCGGGATCGGGATCGCAGGCGGCGGCGGTCTGAAGCTGGAACTGGCCGAGGCAGACGGCCGGCGAGATGAGGGCGCAGACGAGCGCGCCCCCTGCGAACCAAGTGCGCATGGGCTCCCCCCCTCCGTCCCCGAGGGAGAAGCTACCGCAGACGGGCGGGCGTGGGGAGGGGTCGTCGCGGACCGCCGCGAACCGGTAGACGAGGGGGGCCGGCCGGCGCATAGTGCGTGGCCGCATAACGGGATTTCAGGCGCAGTGCTCTTCAACTCCCTCGAGTTCGTCACGTTCTTCGTCGTGGTCTTCACCCTGTACTGGGCGACGGTGCGGTGGGCGGGGGTGGCGACGATGGTGCTGCTGCTGGCCAGCCTGCTGTTCTACGCGTGCTGGAACCCCCTGTATTTGCTGCTGATCATCGCCTCGTCGGGGGTCGACTTCCTGGTGGGCGGGCGCCTGCACCGGGAGCAGTCACCGCGGCGGCGGCGGGCGATGCTCATCAGCTCGCTCATCTACAACCTGGGCGTGCTGGCGCTCTTCAAGTACTTCAACTTCTTCATGGAGAGCCTGGGGGATGGGGCCACCTGGCTGGACAAGGTGCTGCTGGGGCAGGGCCTCATCGAGGCGCCCTTCCTGCGCGACCTGAAGTGGCTGGACCTGCGGCTCGATGCCCTGCTGCCGGTGGGCATCTCGTTCTTCACGTTCCAGTCCATGAGCTACACCATCGATGTGTACCGCGGGGAGCTGGAGCCGGTGGGCGAGGGGGAGGGGCGCGTGTGGTGGCACCCGGCCCACTTCGCCCGCTACCTGCTCTTCGTCAGCTTCTTCCCGCAGCTCGTGGCCGGCCCCATCGTCCGCGCCCGGGATCTGCTGCCCCAGCTCAAGCTGCGGCCGATGGTCACCGACGCCATGGCGGGGCGCGGGCTGTATCTGATCCTGCTCGGGCTCTTCAAGAAGGTGGTCATCGCGGACTATCTGGCCCTGAACCTGGTCGACCGCACCTTCACCATGACCACCGGCTTCTCCAGCCTGGAGGTCCTGGTGGGCATCTACGGCTACGCCTTCCAGATCTACTGCGACTTCTCCGGCTACTCCGACATCGCCATCGGCGCCGCGCTGCTGCTGGGCTTCCGCTTCCCCGACAACTTCAACGCACCGTACATCGCCCGCAACCTGCAGGAGTTCTGGCACCGCTGGCACATCTCGCTGTCGAGCTGGCTGCGCGACTACCTGTACATCGCCCTGGGCGGCAACCGCGGCAAGCCGTGGCAGACGTACCGCAACCTGATGCTGACCATGCTGCTGGGCGGCCTCTGGCACGGGGCGGGCTGGAACTTCGTGATCTGGGGCGCCCTGCACGGCGGCGCGCTGGCGGTGCTGCGGGCCTGGCAGCGGGCCCGGGCGCGGGTGGGGCTGGGGCCGCTGTTCCCGTTCGCGGGCGGCAGGGTGGTTGCGGCCCTGATCACGTTCCACTACGTGTGCTTCGCATGGATCTACTTCCGAGCCCCGACGCTGGAGCAGGCGCAGACGGTGATCGATCAGCTCGGCGAGCTGACGTGGCACACCACCAACCTGGACGCGCGGGTGCTCCTCATCCTGGGCGTGGCGGTGGCCATGCACATCACGCCGCGGCGGTGGTTCGACGAGGTGGTGGCGGCCTTCGCGCGGCTGCCGGCGACGGTGCAGGCCGCCGGGGCCGTGGTGGCCGGGCTGGGCATCCAGGCCATGGCCTCGGCCGACGCGGTGCCGTTCATCTACTTCCAGTTCTGACGGGGGGGAGCCCCCAGCGCCGAGGTTCGGGTACGTCATGAGCTTGAATTCCATCGACTTTTCGGACGCGACGCCGGGCACGCCCGCCGTGCTCACGAGCAAGACGGGCCGCACGATCGGGGGCATCGTCCTCATCGCGGCGGTGCTGCAGTGGATGCCGGGGCTGGAGCCGCTGCGGTGGCTGCCCGCCGATCTGACCACGATGCTCCCGCGCCTCTTCCGCGCGGCGCCGGTGGCCCCGGTCCAGATCGAGGGCACCGTCGACGACGACTCGCTGCTGGCGATGGTGCCCGATCAGCCGCCCGAGGTGCCCGGGGTGAAGAACCCCGTCCGCCTGCCGCCGGCCGACGAGGACACGATGACGTTCCTCATCGCCCAGGCGGGGCCCGTCTCGCTGCCGCCGGATCCGGGGGAGGAGGGGCCCGACGACGAGATCCCGCCCGGGATGGCCGAGGCGGCCGCCTCGTACGCGCCCTACGATGACGGCACGGCCTCGGAAGAGGATCCCGACGTCGTGACGCAGTTCTTCCAGAGCGACGCCAACCTGCCGGCCCCGCCCCGCGTGCGCACCACCGACACCGGGCTGCCCCTGCTGGCCATCGAGGATCCCCAGCGGTCGATGGACCGCTTCTACCGGTCCCTCCAGCGGGTGCAGAAGAAGGCCCCCGGCGCCACCGCCCGGGTGGTCCACTACGGCGACTCGCTCATCACCGGCGACTACGTGACGAACACGATGCGCCGCCTGCTCCAGACCCGCTTCGGCGACGCGGGCCATGGCTTCGTGCTGGCCGGCAAGCCGGCCCCCTGGTACCGCCGCGAGAACCTGAAGCTCGAGACGAGCGACGGCTGGAGCATCAACCGCATGACCCAGCCCACCATCGAGGACGGCGCCTACGGCCTCGGGGCGGTGACGTTCCGCACGACGAACAAGGGCGAGTGGGTGCAGCTGACCCCGGAGGGGGAGGACCTCAACAAGACCGTCTCGAAGATGGAGGTCTACTACTACGCCCAGCCCCGGGGCGGGCAGTTCCAGATGGGCATCGATGGCCGGATGATCGAGATCAGCACGAAGGCCGACAAGGCGGCCTCGCGCAAGGCCGAGATCCAGATGAACGAGGGCCACCACACCTTCAAGCTCAAGACGCTGGGCAACGGCGAGGTGCGGCTCTTCGGCATGGTGATGGAGCGCGACGGGCCGGGGGTGGTCTACGACGCCCTGGGCCTCGACGGCGCGCGCGCCGCGCTCTTGAAGCGCATGGATCCCGACCACTGGCACGACCAGATCCGCTTGCGGCGCCCGGACTTGCTGGTGCTGCACTATGGCACCAACGAGAGCCAGGCCGAGAACCTGGGCATCCGCACCTACGCCGCCGACCTGTCCCAGCAGGTGGGCCATCTGCGCTGCGCTGCCCGGCGTCTCGGGCCTGGTGGTGCTGATGGATCGCGCCGATGGCGCTGGGCGCGAGACGGCAAGCTGTCCACCTGGCCGGTGCATCGCGACCGTGCCCAGCGCCGCGTGGCTCAAGGAGCAGGGCTGCGTTCTGGAACACCCGGGAGGCCATGGGCGGCGAGGGCTCCATGGCGAAGTGGTACAAGAGCGAGGTCAGCGGCGGCGACCTGACGCACCCGGACCCGGGGCGGGGCCCGGCGACCACCGGATGCGGCCGCGCCCTGATGGATGGCTACACATGCCGACTTCGGCAGGGCACCTGCGGATCCGGTGAAGACGCCCCGCCTCCGCCCGCTGCTGCTGCTGCGCCACCCCGACGACTTCCCAGGTCTACCGCGTGAGCGCGGCACGACGCCCCGTTCCTGGGCTACCACGCCTTCCCGGGGCGGATGGCCGAGGAGGCGAGGCGCGCCGGACGCGGCGGCGGTGCGGGAGACGTGGGAGGAGGTGGCCGTCCGGGTGCCGGCCGAGCGCCTCTTGGCCCATCGGGCGCTGACCTCCTGGCCTACTCCTGGCAGCACCAGACGGTTCTTCGCGGCCTGGCCGATGACCTGGATCCGCAGGTGATGCCCGGTCACCCGGAGCTGGCGACGGGGGCGTGGATCCGGCCCGCTGACGCGCTGGCGGACTGGGCGGCGGGGCGGACGCTGCTGGCGCCCCCGACGCGCTGGTTCCTGAGGCCCTGGCCGAGCAGCAGTGCCGCCCACGACGCGGCCCGGTTCACCGCCAAGCCGAGCCCGGGGCAGCCCCGGTCCACGCCTGGTGCGGCCGCACATCGACGGGCCCGGTGCGGGGACGCCGACGCTGCCCCCGCGACCCACACCGGGTGCTATGTGGTGGGCACCGAGCGCCTGCTCATCTCGATCCGGCCTCGCCTTACCCGGCGGAGCGCGGCGCGGCTGCTGGATCACCTGCGCGCGTATCGCGGCGGTGCAGGCCGAGGCCGTCGTCTTGACCCACCACCACCGCGATCGGGGGCGCGGTCCCGGCCGACGCCTGGGGTGCCCGTCCTGGTCGCAGACGGCCTGGCGGGTCGACTTCGCCGGGACGAATCGCTGGACGAGGGGCAGGTGCCGGCGGCCGGGGCCCACGTCCTGGACGTGTTGCACACACCCCCGGCCACGCGCCGGGCCACTCCTGCTTCGTCGATGGCCCCACCCGGACGCTTATCAGGCCGGCGATATGGTGGCGGGCGTGGGGACCATCCTGATCGAGCCGGGCGACGGGGACATGGCCGAGTACCTGCGGCAGCTCTCCGCCTGGAAGCGCTTGATCCAAAGCCCTTCTTCCAAGCCTTCACGGCCCCGCGCTGGGCCGATGCCGCGCAATTTTATGCCGCTACATCACCCACCGCCGGATGCGGGAGGAGCGGTGCTGGAGGCGGTGCGCGGGGCCAGACGACGGTGGCCGGCTGCTCGAGGTGGCTCGCGATGCATGATGCGCCGCCGATGGCGTGATGGGGCCCGGGAGGGCGGCCTGGCCGGCCTTCGTGCGCCCACCTGGATGCTGGCGTGGCCGAGGGCGGCAGGCGCCGCGGCTACCAGGTGGCGGGCTGATGCTGGCGGCGCTCATCGTCCTGCAGCTGGCCGAGTGGCCCGTTCGCGGTCTTCTGGTCGGGGCCCAGCACCTTCCTCGTGGATGGGGGCCGAGCGCATGTACACCGCGCCGGGCTGGTACGCCGCCGACGAGGAGGGCCGCCTCTGGCTCTACCGGCAGACGGTCTCGGCGTTTCGCCACGATCGGGCCCGAGTAGCGATCCTGGCCGGCGAGCCGGTGGACGACGCTGGAGCAGGTGCGGTGGGGAGCGGGGCTTCCGGGCCCTACACGCCGGTGCCCTCGGCATGCCGCCGCCGGGCGGGGGCCACCTGCACGACGAGTTCGCCGTGGCGCAAGTTTCGCGGCGACGCGGTGACGCTGGTGGAGTTGCTGCGCACGTATGGTCCTTGAGGCCGCGCGCACGACGACGACGGTGCACACCCTGGGCTGCCTGAGGGCCGCGCAGAGCCTCCCTGCCCCGGGGCAGTGTCGAGGCGGTGGAGTGGCTGGGGCGGACCCTGCCCGAGACAGGTGCGGATCCGTGCCTCCAGGGGCCCCGGCCGGGCTGCTGGCCTGGGAGGAGCCAGCGCAGAGGAGGCGCGGCGGGTGGCGCTGGGGCCCAGCGGCGAGGCGTGCGCGGCCGATCTGGCGACGCTGCCCCCTGGGGCGGGTGGTGGACTCGGGCGGCGGGCTGGCGTGGTGGCGCGAGGTGGGCGACGCCCGCCTGCCCGACGTCGTGGACGCGCGCCCCGAGCCCGAGCTGGGCGTGGCGCTGCTGCTGCGAGGCCCGCCCAGCTCGCCGTCGCTCGACGGCGAGGCCTGCGCGCCGCGGACGGTGCACCTGTGGAAGGCGGGCGGTGGACCCACCATCCCCCTGGGCGAGGCCGACCGCCTGGACGGCGCCCGCTGGCTGCCGCCGGGCCACCTGCTCCCGCGCCAGATCGGCGCGCGCTTTCGCCCCATCGGCGAGTCGGGGCCCTGCACGACCCCCATGCGCCTGCTCGGTCGCCGCACCCGCCCCGCGGCGCCCGACGCCCAGCTCTGCCGCATCGACGAGGAGGGCCGCGCCTGGGGTGGGCTGGCCGATCTGGCCGCCAGCGCCACGGCCGCGGCCGAGGGCCAGACGCTCTACCTCCAGGTGCGCGTTGAGGATCCCGACCGGGATCCGGGGGATGGCATCCAGCTCTGGCTGGGGGGCGACGGCAACCGGGCGGTCTCGTTCCGGGTGGAGGGCGATCGCGTGAGCGCCGAGGGCTCGCGGTCGGAGCGGCGCCGCCTCGAAGGCCTCATCATCGGCGAAACCAAAGAAGTTCCAGGGGGTTACGAGGTGAGCCTGCGCACGCCCCTGGAGCTGGCGGGCCGCACGCCCGCGGTGGCCATCCGCGTCGACGACGTGGATCCGGGCACCCCGGGCAAGGTGGCGCTCTGGGTCGGGGGCCACCGGGTCACCGGCCAGAGCCGCCGGCCCGTGCCCTGCGAGGTGCGGTGATGATCAGCGCCCTCCTCGTGATCCTGGCCCTGGCTGCCCCCGACACCGCCGTCGGCATCGAGCACCCCGAGCGGCTCGGTCGCTTCCTCGGGGCCCTCGGCGGGCCCGCGCGCGTCCGCGTCACCCACTTCGGCGACTCCCACATCGCGGCCGATCTGCTCACGGCGCCCATCCGGGCGGGCCTCCAGGCGCGCTTCGGCGATGGCGGGCGCGGGTTCGTCCTGGCGGGCCGCCCGTGGTCGAGCTACTGGCAGGACGGGGTGCGCACGGCCACCGAGGGCGACTGGGAGGTGGCCGGGCTGCGGGGCGGGCTGGACGACGGCTTCGTGGGCCCGGGCGGCTGCTCCATGGCGAGCGCCGATCCGGCCGACGCGGTGAGCGTGGCCACCACCGGGCCCTTCGTGAGCGTGGACGTCCACTACCTGCGCCAGCCGGGCGGCGGCTGCGTGGAGGTGCGCTTCGACGACAAGACGGTGCAGCGCATCAGCACGCGAGGCCCCTGGCCCGGCCCCGGCTTCACCCGCATCGAGGCGGAGCCCGGCGTCCAGCGCGTGAGCCTGCACCCCGCGGGCGGCGGCCAGGTGCGGCTCTTCGGCGTGTCGTTCGACGCCCCGCGCGGGGTGACGTGGGACGCGCTCGGGCTCAACGGCGCCCGGGCGACGCGCCTGCTCACGCCGGAGCCCATCGCCTTCGCCGAGGGCCTGGCGCGCTCGATCCGGCGCTGGTGGTGGTGAGCTACGGGGCCAACGAGCTCAACGACGGCGAGTTCGACCTGGCCGCGTACGCCGCCGACCAGGATCGCGTCGTGGCCCGGCTGCGCCAGGCCGTGCCGCGGGCCGACTGCCTGATCACGGGGCCGCCCGACATGCTGCGGGGCGGCCGCGAGCCGCCGCCGCTGGCCGACGCGGTCTACCAGATCCAGCGGCAGGTGGCCGACCAGCACGGCTGCGCGTTCTTCGACGTGCGCGCGGTGATGGGCGGCCCGGGGTCCATCCGCGCGTGGCGACGGCAGGGCCTGGCCGGGCGCGACTTCGTGCACCTGAGCGGCCGCGGCTACGCGCTGCTGGGGGAGGCGCTGCTGGGGGCCTTGCTGGCGGCCCACGAGCGCCGATAGGGCGGGCTACAGCGCGGCGGCCAGCCGGGTGCCCTGGTCGATGGCGCGCTTCGCGTCCAGCTCGCCGGCCCGATCGGCCCCGCCGATGGCGTGCACCACCTGCCCCCGGGCCTTGAGGGGGGCCACCAGCGCGTCCGCCTTCTCCTGGCCCGCGCAGACGACCACGTGATCCACGGCCAGCAGGCGGGGCTTGCCCCCCACGGTCAGGTGCAGGCCGGCGTCGTCGATGCGCTCGTACGTCACCCCGGCCAGCAGCTCGACGTGCTGCTGCTTCAGCGCCGCGCGGTGGATCCAGCCCGTGGTCTTGCCCAGGCCGGCGCCGGGCTTGCCCGCCGACCGCTGGCACAGGAAGACCTGGCGGCGCGGCGGCGGGGGCGTGGCGGGCTTGAGGGCGCCGCGGGTGGCGTGGGTGCGATCGACGCCCCAGGTGTCGAGGAAGGCGTCGAGGGCGTCCCCTTCCGGGGCGCGGTGAGTCAGGAACTCCGCGACATCAAAGCCGATTCCGCCCGCGCCGATGATCGCGACGCGGTCGCCGACCGGGGCGCCGCGCAGCACGTCGACGTAGCTGAGGACGTTGGGGCGGTCGCTGCCGGGCAGGCGGATGGCCCGCGGGGTGACGCCCGTGGCCACGACCACGACGTCGAAGCCGGCCAGATCGGCTTCGGTGGCGTGGGTGGAGAGGCGCAGGTCCACGCCGGTCTTCTCGATCCGCACCTGGAAGTAGCGCAGCGTCTCGGCGAACTCCTCCTTGCCGGGGATGCGCTTCGCCAGGTTGAACTGGCCGCCGAGGGCGTCGGCCGCCTCGAAGAGGACGACCGGGTGGCCGCGCTCGGCGGCCGTCGTCGCGCAGGCGAGGCCCGCGGGTCCCGCGCCGACCACCGCGACGCGCTTCGGCGCCGTGGTGGGCGTGATGCGCAGCTCCGTCTCGTGGCAGGCCAGGGGGTTGACCAGGCAGCTCGCGCGGCGGTTCTGGAAGATGTGGTCGAGGCAGGCCTGATTGCAGGCGATGCAGGTGTTGATCTCGGCGGCGCGCCCGGTGGCGGCCTTCTCGACCCAGGCCGGATCGGCGAGCAGGGGGCGCGCCATGGACACCATGTCGGCGTCGCCGGCCGCGAGGATGGCCTCGGCCGTCTCGGGCATGTTGATGCGGTTCGAGGTCACCAGCGGGATGCCCACCGCCCCCTTGAGCTTGCGCGTGACCCAGGTGAAGGCCCCGCGGGGCACCATCGTGGCGATGGTGGGCACCCGCGCCTCGTGCCAGCCGATGCCCGTGTTGATGATCGAGGCGCCGGCCTGCTCGATGCGCTGGGCCAGGTCGACCACCTCGTCCCAGGTGGAGCCGTCGGGCACGAGGTCGAGCATGGACAGGCGGAAGATCACAATGAAATCAGCACCAACGGCCTCGCGGATGCGCCGGACGATCTCGACGGGGAAGCGGCTGCGGTTGGCGTAGCTGCCCCCCCAGTCATCGGTGCGCTGGTTGGTGTGGCGGGCGATGAACTCATTGATGAGGTAGCCCTCCGAGCCCATGACCTCCACGCCGTCGTAGCCGGCGGATTTCGCCAGCTTCGCGCAGCGCACGAAGTCGCGGATGGTGGACTCGACGCCGCGGGCGGACAGCGCGCGGGGCTTGAAGCGGCTGATGGGCGACTTGATGGCCGACGGCGCCACGGCCAGGGGGGTGAAGGCGTAGCGGCCGGCGTGGAGGATCTGCAGGCAGATGCGGCCGCCCTCGGCGTGCACGGCGTCGGTGACCACCCGGTGCTTGAACACGTGGTAGGGGTTGGTCAGCTTCGCCGCCAGCGGCTTCACCTCGCCCGCCCAGTTGGGGGCGACGCCGCCGGTCACGATGAGCCCGACGCCGCCGGCGGCCCGGGCGGCGAAGTAGGCCGCCATGCGGGTCAGGCGGCCCGGCTCCTCCTCCAGCCCGACGTGCATCGAGCCCATGAGGACGCGGTTCTTGAGGGTGACATGCCCCAGATCGAGGGGCGCCAGCAGGTGCGGGTAGGCGCTCATGCGCCGACCCTCGCACCGCGGGGCGTGCAGGGCAAGGGGACGTCAGCGGCGCAGCCGCCGCCGCACGCGCTGCACGAAGGGCCGCAGATCCACGGGGCCGTAGCGGTACAGCAGGGCAAAGGCCGCGAGGCCGTACAGGCTGCCGTAGATCAGGGCCGAGAGCAGCGCGCTCTCGGGGGGCCAGAGGAAGCGCGGGATGACCACGACGCCCGCCGCCAGGGACAGCGCGGCCACCCGGCCCAGGGCCCGCAGGTCGAGGATGCGAGCCAGGGGCACGTCGTAGGCGTCCCGGATGAGCAGCATCGAGCTGAGGATCCACCACGTGTACATGGTGAGGACGGTCGCGAGGGCCGCGCCGTTGTAGCCGAGCAGGTAGACGCCCAGGACGCTGAAGGCGGCGTTGGAGACGAGGGCGAGCACGGACCGCTTGAAGACGATGCCGCTGAGGCCGAGGGCCAGGAAGGGCAGGCCCCAGGTCACGATGCGCATGGGGATGAGCAGCAGGTTGATGCGGAAGGGCAGGGCGCTCTCGGCGTAGGCGTCGGAGTAGAGGACCGTCATCGTCTCCTCGGCCAGCAGGAAGAAGAGCACCGCGGCGGGGAAGAGCAGCAGAGCCGAGCGGACGCCGGCGCGGCTCCAGAGGGCGAGGGCCTCCTGGCGGCGGTCGGCCTTGCACAGCCGGGCCATGTCGGGCAGCAGCACCGCGCTGATGCTGGTGGCCACCACCGTGATGAGGGGCAGCTCCATGGCGCCGGTGGAGTAGACCGCGAAGTCCTCGGTGGAGCAGAGCGACGAGACGATGAACTTGTCGATCTGCAGCGTGAGCGTGCCGAGCAGGCCGGCGATGCCCAGCGGGACGGAGTAGGCGAGCTGGGCGCGCATGCCGGCGAGGCTCGGGCGCGTGGGCTTGCCGTCGGGCGGGACGGCGCGCCACATCATCCAGAGGGCGGGCACCAGGACCAGGCCCGCCGTCACCGTGGTGGCGGCCACGGCGGTCTCGGTGGACGGCCAGACCAGGAAGCAGGCGATGACCGCCACGCCCGTGAGGCCGCGGGACAAGACGTTGTAGATCGTCAATGATCGCACGCGGTTACGCTGCACGAGCACCGCACCGAGGGCGGCGGCGGGCAGCATGAAGAGCGGGTAGGGGGCCAGCAGGCGCAGGTTGGCGGCCAGGTCGGGGTTGCCGAAGTGCCAGGCCAGCAGCTCGTCGCCGCCGAGGATGATGCCCAGGCTGAAGACGAAGCCCATGCCGGCGAGCAGCAGCAGGTTGTCGATGAGGAGGCCGCGGGGGCGGTCTTCGTCGCCGGCCAGGAAGTAGTTGAGGGCGTTGGGCAGGCCCAGCATGAAGAGGGGTCCGACCATGGCGTAGGCCAGCATGGTCTGGCGGTAGGTGGCCAGGTCGTGCTTGGAGAGCATGCGGGCGAGCACGGCCGCGATGGCGATGCCGACGAGCTGCGTGAGGACCTTGCCCACGGCCAGGAGGGCCGCCTTGGCCGAGCGGGAGCTTGTCACGCGTGAACCTTCGCCGAAAACGCGATAGATGTCGAGGGCTTGCGTTTATTTTGCGGGGGGGGGGTCACCACACTTGCGCGGGGGGGGGTCATTCTGGATATTCCGCCCCTTGCGGGGCTACACCGCGCAACACGAGGTGAAAATTGAACACACTGGGACGACATCTCCTCATCGAGTATCGAGGCTGCAACGGCGCGATTCTGGACGATCTTCCGCGGATTGAAGCGCTCATGCTTCAGGCCGCCGAGGCTGCTGGCGCGACGATCGTGCAATCGGTGTTTCACCGGTTCTCGCCTCATGGCGTGACCGGGGTGGTGGTGGTGGCGGAGTCCCATCTGTCGATTCATACCTGGCCGGAGTATGGCTACGCCGCGGTGGACTTCTTCACCTGCGGCGACTGCCGGCCCGAGGCGGCGCACGAGGTGCTGGAGGCCGGCATGCTGTCGCGCTCCCACGCCATCGTGAAGGTCGAGCGGGGCATGGAGCCTCCGGGCCCGGGCCTGCGGCTGATGGAGGCCGGGGGCGAGGTCGGGGAGTGGCACCAGCGCGCGCTCTGACCCGCTGATCCGCGATGGCCGAGGCCGCGCATCCCTCCCGGGAGCGCGGCCTCTGTCTTTTCAGGGGGGCGTCAGCGCTGGAAGGGCGCGTCGTCGGTGAGGATCCGGCCCGTCCGCTCGGCCAGCCAGGCCGGCTGGGCGAACAGGCCGCTGTACATGCGGGCGGTGCAGGCGATGGGCTGGACGTGCCGCTCGGCCAGGCGCTCCGCCACCACCGAGGCAGGCACGGTGGCGGGATCCAGGTCGTCGGAGGCCAGCGCAATGGCGCGGGGCTCCAGCGTCGAAGTCAGCAGCACCGTGGCGATGCGGACGGTCTTGAAGACCGCCTCCAGGGTGGTGCGGCAGTCGACGAGCTGGCCGGGCCGCGTCAGGGCGGCCGAGCCGGCGGCCACGGCGAACAGACCGCCGGGGGCGAGGAGCGCCCGGGCGGCCGCGAAGGCCTCGCGGGTGTAGCAGCCGGCGGCGACGCCGCCGTCGAGGGGGGCGGGCAGGTCGGCGATGATGACGTCGAACCGGGCCTCCCCCGCGTCGGCGAGCCAGGCCCGCACGTCGCTCTTCACCAGCCGGGTGCGCGCGTCGTCGAAGGCGCCGTCGTGCCAGTCGGCCAGGTGGGCCCGGGCGTGCTCCACCAGGGCGCCCTGGGGCTCGACCACCACCACGCGCTCCACCGAGCGGTGGGCCAGGATGTTCTTGAGCACGCCGCCACCGGCGGCGCCCAGCAGCAGGACGCGGCGGGGGTGCGGGTGGGCGGCCAGGGCCGGGTGGGCCAGGGCCTCCTGGTGCAGCACGCGGTCGAGGTCGCAGCGGTGCAGGCGGCCGTTGAGCACGAGGCCGCGGCCGAAGCCCAGCAGCTCGATGATCTGGTGGTTGCCCGCGGCGGTGGCCCCGGCGGCCAGCACGCGCTCGACGGCGAAGAAGGTCGTCACGCCCTCGGTGAGGGGCTCGGCGATGTACAGGGTGGCGTTGCGCATTCGACTCCCTCGCTCACGCGGTCCAGAGGACGGGGTTGGCGTCGGTGGCGACCGAGGTCACCGCGGCGATGGCCTCCAGGATGTACTCGGGCGCGGTGAGCAGCGACGCGTGCATCTCGGGGGTGTAGATGCGGGGCACCAGGCCCCGCGCCGCCTGGCGGCGGCCCAGCTCCTCGGCCGTCAGCTTGAGGGGATCGGCGTTCTTGCCCGCCACCAGGAAGCCCCAGGGCTCCATGTACGTGGCGACGTGGGTCACGCAAGGCCGGGTGTAGGCGAACACATCGCCCACGGTGCGGGTGATGCGGGTGAAGAAGTCGGCGTGGGTCAGCGCGGCCGAGCCGGCCTGCATGCCGAAGGTGCCATCCTCGCCCAGGGCGCGAGCCACCAGGGCGAAGAACTCGCGGGTGAACAGCTTCGTGGCGGGCCCATCCTCCATGGGATCGGGCAGGTCGCTGATCACCACGTCCAGGCTGCCGGGCTCGATGCTCTCGAGGTAGCCGCGGGCGTCGGTGATGACCACCTCGGCGCGGGGATCGGCGTAGGCGCCCTGGTGCCACTCGCCCAGGTGCTCTTTGGCCACCTCGATCAGCTCGCCGTCGATGTCGATCTGGTAGGCCTTCTCGACGCTCCGGTGGCGCAGCACCTCACGCAGGGTCGCGCCCTCGCCGCCGCCGCAGATGAGCACACGGCGCGGGTTGGGGTGCAGCATCATGGCGGGCTGGACCAGGGCCTCGTGGTAGACGAACTCGTCCAGCTCGGCGCTCTGGGTCTTGCCGTCGAGGAACAGGACCTTGCCGAAGCCCGGCACCCGGGCGACGGAGTAGCGCTGCCACTGGGTCTGTCCCCAGACCAGCATCTGTTCAGCGTGGAAGGCGGCGGTCAACGCGTCGGTGTGCGTCTCGAGCAGCACCGTGTCGGCATTCTTTGGGGGCCAGGCCATGATGATGTCGCCTCCTCGACCGGGTTGGGGGGGCGGATGCTGCCGCCCAGGGTCCCCCCCGTCAATGGGGTTGGGGACGCTCCCCCGAAAAACGGGGGAAGTCCTCGTACTGGAAGGGGATTTCTCGGTGGATCGGGGTCAGATCACGTGGAGCCGCGGCAGGGCGATGCCGTTGTAGCCCTGGATGTCCACGGCATTGGAGTACGCCCCCGTGGTGCCCAGCCGCACGCGGTCGCCGACGCGGATGTCGGCGGGGAGCTGGTAGGGCACCGCCAGGCCGAAGACATCGTCGCTGTCGCAGGTCGGCCCCGCGAGGATGACGTCGACGCGGGGGCCCCCCAGGGGCGCGCCGCCGCGCCGGGCCTCCAGCGGGTAGGCGATGGTGTCGCCCTCGGTCAGGCCGCTGTAGCGGCCAGCGTCCAGGTGGACCCAGAGGGCCCCCGTCCGCGGCTCGCGCCGGACCAGCAGCACCTCGGTCTCCATGATCCCGGCGTCGGCCACCATGTAGCGGCCGGGCTCGACGATGATGGTCAGGACCCCGGCCAGGTGCTGGCGGATGGCCGCGCCCATGGCAGCCACATGGGCCTCCGGGGCGTCGTCGGCGGTGTAGCGGGCGGGCAGGCCGCCGCCCAGGTTCACCAGATCGAGGGGCAGGCCCTGGCGGCGGCCGCGGTCGAGCACCTCGGCGGCGAAGGCGGCCGCCCGATCCCAGGCCCCCGGATCGCGCTGCTGGCTGCCGATATGGAACGACGTGCCCCGGGGCCGGAGGCCGAGGGCACGGGCATGGGCCAGCATGGCCAGCGCCTCGTCGACGGTGCAGCCGAACTTGCGGCCCAGCGGCCAGGCGGCCCCGTCGGCCTCGACGGCCAGCCGGCAGAAGACGCTGGCCCCGGGGGCGTGGGCCGCCAGCTTCTCGAGCTCGGAGGGCGCGTCGAAGACGAAGAGCTCGACCCCGGCGGCCCGAGCCCGACGGATGTCCTCCGGGCGCTTGGCGGTGTTGCCGAACGACAGGTCGGCGCCCCGGGCGCCCGCGGCCAGGCAGGCCGTCAGCTCGCCGAAGCTCGCGATGTCAAAGGCAGATCCGAGCGTGTGCAGGCGCTCGAGCAGGGCCGGAGTGGGGTTGGCCTTCACGGCGTACCAGACGCGGCCGCCGGGCACCGCGTCGGCCACCAGGGCGTAGCGGGCGGCGACCACGTCCAGGTCCAGCACGAGGCTGGGCGTGGGCGGGCGCTGGTCATCGAGGAAGGCGGCGGCGCGGCGTGCGAGGGTCGTCATGGCCGCGCACCCTACCCAGACCGCGCCGCGACTTCCACCCCCCTCCGCCCCATCGATACCCGTGGCGCGCCCCCCCGGCATCGGTGCTAGGGTGCGCGCGCATGCACACACTCATCCATCGCGCCTTCGAGGCGCGGGCATCCGACGAGATCGTGCTCGTGGCGGGAGACCGCCGCCTCACCGGTCGGGCGCTCGACGCCGCCGCCAATGGCATCGCCCACGCCCTCGTCGCCCGCGGCATCCGCCCGGGCGATCGGGTCGGCCTCCACCTCCAGCGCTCGCCCGAGGCCACCGCCGCCATCCTGGGCATCCTCAAGGCCGGGGCGCGCTGGGTCCCCCTCGATCCCGCCCACCCCGAGGCCCGCCTGGGCTTCGTGGTCCAGGACGCCGGCATCGAGCAGCTGGTGACCCGGCCCGCCGACGCCGAGGAGGCTGCCGCCCTGGCCGGCCGGCCGCCCCTCGTCGTCGACGCGGTGCCCCCCGCCGATCGCCCGCCGGTGGTCGGGCCGCCTCCCGACGACGGCCTCTACGTCCTCTACACCTCCGGCAGCACCGGCCGGCCCAAGGGCGTCTGCGGCACCCACGGCGCCGCCCTCAACCGGTTCGCCTGGATGTGGCGGGCCTTCCCGTTCGCCCCCGGCGAGGTCCTGGCCCACCGAGCGTCCCTCGACTTCGTGGACTCCGTCTGGGAGCTCTTCGGCGGGCTGCTGGGCGGGGTGCCCACGGCCATCATCGATCCCGTCGACGCGGTGGATCCGCGCCGGCTGGTCGAGGGCCTGGCGGCGGCCGGGGCGACGCGGGTGGTGCTCGTGCCGTCCATGCTCCAGGCGCTGCTGACGGCCCTCCCCGAGGTCCGCGAGGCGGTGCCGGCGGTCCACCACTGGACCGTGAGCGGCGAGCCCCTCTCCCCCGAGCTGCTGCGACGGTTTCGGGCCTGCGTGCCGGGGGCGACGCTGCTGAACCTGTACGGCAGCACCGAGGTCGCTGCCGACGTCACCTGCGCCGTCTTCTCAGAAGATGCTGATTTTCTTCAGGATCCTGTGCCAATCGGGCGGGCCGTCGACCACGCGGTGCTCCACGTCGTCGACGAGACCGGCGCGCCCGTGGCCGACGGCCGGATCGGCGAGCTGGTGGTGGCGGGGCCGGTGCTCGCGACGGGGTACCTGGGCCGGCCGGACGAGACCGCGCGACGTTTCCTCCCGGATCCCGAGCGGCCGGGGGGCCTGCGCTTCCGCACGGGCGACCGGGTCTGGCGTGACGCCGACGGCGTGTTCTTCCACGCCGGCCGGGTGGACCACCAGGTCAAGATCCGCGGCGTGCGCATCGAGCTGGAGGGGGTCGAGCACGCCGTGCGGCGGGTCGCCCCCGACGCCGAGCACGTCATCGCCGTGGTGCAGCGCGACGCCGACGGCGCCCAGCGGCTGGTGGTCTTCCTGACGCCGGCGGCGGTGGACGCCGAGGCGGTGCGCGAGGCGCTGGCGGACCGCCTGCCCGCCTACCAGGTGCCCTCGCGGATCCACGCCCTCGACACCCTGCCCCGCACCCCGACGGGCAAGCTCGACCGACAGGCCCTCTGCGCCCTGCGGCCCCGCCGACGCCGGCGTGTGGATCCCCTGCGCCAGGCCATCGACGCCACGGAGGCGGCCATCGCGGCGGTCTGGGCCGAACACCTGGAGCTGGACGCGGTGGAGCGGGACGCCGACTTCCGGGCCCTGGGGGGCGACTCGCTGCTCTGGGTGAGCACGCTGGCCGACGTCCACGCCCGCCTCGGCCAGACCGGGCCCCTCGTCGACGCGCCGCTGCCGTCCACGGTGGAGGCCCTCGCGGCCTGGTACCGCACGGCCCACAGCGAGCGCGCCTTCGACTTCACCATCGAGCCCCTGACCGCCGAAGACGCGGCCGAGGTGGCGGAGGCCATGGCCGCGTGGTTCGCCGCCCGGGATCCCTCCACGGTGGCGCTGGATGTGCCGGAGCCGGCGTTCTTGACCTACGCCCACGCCATCATTCGCCGCTGCCTGCGAACCAGCTTCTCCCTCGTCGCCCGGGCGGGGGGGCGCCTCGTGGGCTTCTGCGTGAGCGACGACTTCGCGGCCCCCATCGACTACACGGGCGTCGAGGCGACCGTCGAGCCGGTCATCGACCTCAACGACGGGGTTGAGCGGCGCTACCGGGCGCTGCGCGGCGATCCGGTCTTCGGCGAGGTGCTGGAGCTGCCCATGGCGGCGGCGACCCCCGACGTGGACGGCTACTCGGTGCTGTACGCCCTGGAGCGGCGGGCGCTGGAGGACGGCTCCGCCCGGGGCTACCGGCGCGCGGTGGCGTTCTGCACCCACCCGGTGACGGACTTCCTGGCCCGATCCCTGGGCTTCCAGGGGGTGGTCGACCTGGACTACGCCACCTACGAGTACCGCGGCGAGCCGGTGCTGGCCTCCCTGGCGCCGGGGCGCGCGTGGATGATGGAGCGGCCCCTCGGCGCTTGACAGCCCCCATGCCCTTCGCGCATCGTTCCGCCCGCCTGAATGAGCGTTCATTCAGGCCGCCCGGACCCGGAGGAGCCCCATCTCGACCCCCGCCCAGAACGCCAAGCAGGAGCGCATCCTCGATGCGGCCGTGCAGGTCTTCGCGGAGAAGGGCTTCTACAACGCCCGGGTGAGCGACGTGGCCCGCGAGGCCGGCGTCGCCGACGGCACCATCTACCTGTACTTCCGCAGCAAGGATGACCTGCTCATCCAGCTCTTCGAGAGCCGGATGAGCCAGATCATCGAGCGGCTGCGCGTCCGTCTCGCCGACGAGCCCACCGCCGCGCGCAAGCTGCGCCTCTTCATCGAGCTGCAGCTCTCCCTGGTGGTCGAGGAGCCGACCCTGGCCGAGGTGCTGACCGTGGAGCTGCGGCAGTCCGGCAAGTTCATGCGGGAGTACAAGGCCGCCAAGTTCGGGGAGTACCTGGATCTCATCGAAGAGATCATCGTGGCGGGCCAGCGCGACGGCGAGTTCGTCGCCGGCGTCGATCCCCGGCTGGTGAAGCGCGCGCTGTTCGGCGCGCTGGACGAAGTGTCTCTCTACTGGCTGCAGGGGCGGGCCGGGGGCCGCGAGCCCTACGCCCTGCCCGAGGCGGCCGAGCAGATCTGGAACGTGTGCGCGCGGGGCATCCTGCGCACCGCGGGAGCCCCCGCGGTTCTTGAGCCATCGAAGGAGGAGCCGTGAAGATCCTGGTCACCGCGAAGCGGGTCACCGATCCCGACTCGAAGCTGAGCCTGACGAAGGACGGCCGCATCGACGACGATGCGGTCGACTTCAAGATGAACCCCTTCTGCGAGATCGCGGTGGAGGAAGCCATCGCCATCGCCGAGGACGCCGACGATCCCGAGGTGATCGCGGTGGCCATCGGCAGCAGCGACGCCACCAAGGAGATCCGCACCGCCCTCGCCATGGGCGCCGATCGCGGCATCCTGGTGGAGTGCGACGAGGAGGAGCTGGACTCCGACCTGGTCGCCCGCATGCTGCAGAAGCTCTGCGAGCGTGAGAAGCCCGACCTGGTCATCCTGGGCAAGCAGGCCGTCGATGGCGACAACAACCAGGTCGGCCAGCTCCTGGCCGAGTACCTGGGCTGGCCCCAGGCGACGTTCGCCTACAAGGTCGAGCTGACCGACGGCGGCGCGACGGTGAAGCGCGAGGTCGATGGCGGCGTGGAGACGGTGGAGGTGGACTTCCCCGCCGTGCTGACCACGGATCTGCGCCTCAACGAGCCCCGCTACGCCAGCCTGCCCGGCATCATGAAGGCCAAGCGCAAGCCCCTCGACGAGCTGGAGCCCAGCGACCTCGGCATCGATCTCTCCGAGATCAAGGTGCAGACGGTGAAGCTGGCCCTGCCCCCGGCGCGCGCCGCGGGGCAGATCGTGAAGTCGGTGGAGGAGCTGGTGGCGAAGCTGGCGACCGAGGCCAAGGTCATCTGAGCCGAACTGCGCGGAAGGATTACTGAAATGAGCAAGATTCTCGTCCTCGCCGAGCAGCAGTTCGGCCAGCTGACCAATGCCTCTCTGCACGCCGTGACGGCGGCCCGCGAGCTCGCGGCCAAGGTCGGCGGTGGCTACGTCATCGCCGTGGCGGGTAGCGGCATCGACGCCGTCGCCCAGAAGCTCGCGGGCTACGGGGCCGACGCCGTGCTCCAGCTCGAGCACCCGGCCCTCGAGAACTACACCGCCCAGGCGTATGCCCAGGCCTTCGCCGGCGCCGCGAAGGCGACCGGCGCCACCCTCGTCGTCGCGGCGGCCACCAGCATCGGCAAGGACATGGTCCCCCGGGTGGCGGCGCGCCTCGGCGCGGGCATGGCCAGCGACGTGGTGGCCATCGGCGGCAGCGCCGGTGCCCTGACGTTCGATCGCTACATGTGGGCCGGCAACATCCTGGGCACCGTGAAGATCAACACGGCCATCCAGGTGATCACGGTGCAGCCCACCGAGTTCGACGCGGCCTCGGCCGGGGGCAGCTGCCCCGTCGAGAAGGCGGCGGCCACGGTGGACGCGGCGTCCCTGCGCATGCGGTTCGTGAAGCTGGACTCGGTGAAGTCGGATCGCCCGGCCCTCACCGACGCGGCGGTGGTGGTCTCGGGGGGCCGCGGCCTCAAGGAGGCCGGCAACTTCGACAAGGTGCTCGCCCCCCTCGCCGATCAGCTCGGCGCCGCCATCGGCGCCACCCGCGCCGTCGTGGACGCGGGCTGGGTGCCCAACGACTGGCAGGTGGGCCAGACCGGCAAGGTCGTCGCCCCCTCGCTCTACATCGCCATGGGCATCAGCGGCGCCATCCAGCACCTCGCCGGCATGAAGGGCTCGAAGACCATCGTGGCCATCAACACCGATCCCGAGGCGCCCATCTTCCAGGTGGCCGACTACGGGCTCGTGGCCGACCTCTTCGAGGCGGTGCCGGCCCTGCGGCAGCAGCTCGCCGCCCGCAAGTAGGCGCCCCACACCGCTTTCTCGCCTCCGTCCGGGGCCGCATTCTCGGGCGTTTTTCCCGCATTTTCGCATATTTGCAGTAGTTGGCCCCGGAGGGTGGATATTGACCCGATGCGCGGGGCCAAACTATCGTGGTCCCCGCTTCGGAGGCGCCGTGTCCGACTCTCCCGTGCTCATCGCGATCCCCGGTCCGCGGGTGGTCTCGCGCGTCATCGACGGGCGAGCGCTCTTGCTGGACGCCGGGCAGGACCGCATCGAGCGGCTCAATGATGTGGGGTCCTTCATCTGGGCCCTCATCCGCGAGCGTCGGCATGCCGCGGAGGCCCTGGCGGAGGCGGTGCAGGCCGAGTTCGAGGTCGAGCCCGCCGAGGCGCGGGCCGACGTGCAGGCGTTCCTCGCCGAGCTCGAGGCCCGGGGCATGGTGCGGTTTCAGGAGCGATGAGCGGCCGGGGAGGCCGCTGCAGGATCACGAGGCGGGGCCTGGCCCCGGAGGGTCGGTGAGGATGAGCAGTTGGGGCAACGCGGCGTGGAAGATGATCGGCCTGGCGGCGCTGGCCGGCGTCTTCTCTGCGTGTGACGACACCGGGGAGCCGAGCCCGTCGCAGGTCTCGGTGGAGTTCATCGCGCCCACGCGGGCGGGTGAGCTCCTGGGCTGCGCGGACGACGGCGATCCCGCGACCACCGACTTCCTGGAGTACGACGTCTCGGTGCTGGTGCGCCTGAAGGGGACGGATCCGGCGGGCATGGTGGCCCGGCTGCGGCAGGTGGGCCAGGCGGACTCCCAGGTGGAGACCGAGGTGCCCGCCTCCGGGACCGTCACCTTCCCCCGCTACCGCCTGAACCTGGGCGACCAGACCCTGGCGGTGGAGATCGTGCGGGGGGTGACCGTCCTCGCCTCGTCGGAGCGGCGCTTCATCGCCGCCCTCGATCCGGCGGATCCGGCCTGCGCGGAGGGCCCGACGCTGGCGTTCGTGCGGCCCACAGACGGGGCGGTGCTGGACGCCGCCGGTGACGCGAACCTCGCGGATGACCTGCAGATCGACGTCGAGGTGAGCGTGGCGGGGGCCGTGGACGGCGACGTCCGGCTCGAGGTCAACGACGCCGTGGCGGGGACGGCGGCGGTGGACGCCGGCGCGGTGCGGTTCGCCGGCGTCACGCTGCCCATCGGCGATGGCAACGGCACGGCGTCGCGCCTGGCGGCGGTGGCCATGAGCCCGGCGGGCCAGGAGGTCCGCACCGAGATCCAGGTCACGGTGCAGGTGCCGGGCTGTGCGCTGACGGTCACCCCGGCCGACGCCGGCGAGGGCTGCGAGCTGACGACGGCGGACGACGAGGATGCCGCCACCCCGGGCATCCAGGTGACCTTCGCGGCCGAGACCGACTGCGGCCAGGTGGCCTTCCAGGTGGATGGCGTCTCGACCGAGCTGCTGGACGTGGTGGATGGCCGGGCGGAGGCGCAGCTCACCCTCGCGCCCGGCCCCAACAGCATCCAGGCCACGGCCACGACGGCCGGCGGGCTGGAGACCACCCTCGACGCCTACACCCTCACCGTGGGGCCGGCCGAGGCCGCCCAGCTCGATCTGGCGCTGGACGCCGGCGTCAACACCTTCACCCTCGCTGACGCCGATCCCAACGTGGACGCCATCCAGTGGACGGTGCGCGGCACCAGCGCGGGCCTCGACGCGGGCACCGTGGTGACGGTGGGCGAGGCGCAGGGCGAGGTCCAGGCGGACGGCTCCTTCTCCGTCGTGGTGCCTGGGCCCTACGCCTGCCCCCTCCAGCTCCAGGCCCAGGCCACCGACGCCTGCGGGGCCGGCGTCTCGTCGCCGGGCTACCAGGGCTGCTTCGACGGCGTCCAGCCGGTGCTGACCATCGTCGATCCGGCGAACGGGGCGGCCCCCGTCGACGCCGACGCGAACACGCCGGGCCTCCAGGTGCCCGTGCGGGTGCGCGTGGAGGATCCTCGTGCAGATGCCGAAAATGATTACGAAATCCGGGTGGAGTGCGGCACCGACGGGATCTTCCACGACCGCACGGACGTGCCGTCGCGCAAGTCGGCGCGGGATGGCAGCGGCGAGGTCACCATCGCCGTGACGTTCATCGCCGCCGACGCCGGTGACATCCGCTGCCGGGCCACGGCGGCGCCCTCGCCCAACCCGATCATCAACCCGGCGGTGGGCTTCCGCATCGACTTCGGGCGGCCGACCTTCCACCTGCGCCAGCCCATCGCCGGGGACGAGCCCCAGTGCCTCGACTCCGGCCGCGTCCGCATCGCCGGGGACGGCACCAGCCTGACCGCGAACGGCGCCCGCATGACCGCGACGATCCTGGGGCGGGGCCAGGATCCCATCGAGTTCCCGCTCGCCGAGGAGGGCCCCGATCGGTTCGGCGCTACCCTGGGCGAAGTGGGCCAGCCCGCCGCCTTGCCTGACGGGCAGTATGCGGTGGCCGTGGCGGGCGACAGCGATGTGGGCATCGTGGTCGTCGATCCCGCCGCCGCCGTGACGTTCTTCGTCGACACCCGGCCGCCGCAGCTCTCCGTGGCCGAGCCGGCCGGGCCGCTGGGCCTGGCCAACGATGCCAACGGGGATCTGGCCGACTGCGTGCAGACGCGGCTGACCCTGAGCGCGGTGGATCAGCGGGCCACCGAGCTGTGCTTCCGGGTGGGCGACGGGCCCGAGAGCTGCGGCCCGGTGGACGCCGCGGGGCTGCGCGTGACCGACGAGCTGAGCTTCGGCCCCGGCGACACGGTGGTGCACCTGCGCGGCACCGACTGCGCCGGCAACGAGGCCACCACCGACGTGGTCGTCTCGACGGTGGGCTGCGGCGGCGCGGGGCTGAGCCTCTTCATCACCGCCCCCGGCGACGGCGAGTCCGTCCGGGCGGCCCAGGACGAGGACGCTGCCCTGGCGGGCTGCCAGATCGATGTGCGCGCGGGCGGCGAGGGCTTCGAGGCTGGCGCCGACTTCGTGGTCTGCACGGACGTGGATCAGGGCGCCGGGCCGGCGGCGTGCGGGGGCGGCTCCAGCGCGAACCGCGCCCCCTGCGTCAGCGCGGGCGGGGCCGGCCAGAACCTGACCTGCCCGGTCACGCTGGCCGATGGCACCCACCGGCTGCGCGTGGTGTCCACCGGCCCCGATCGCACCAGCTCGGCGGCCATCACGGTGCGGGCCGACTGCACGGCGCCCTCGGTGACCTCGGCGGTCATCGTCGAGGACGACGGCGACGGCTGCATCAACCGCCAGGAGCGCCTCGACGACGGCCAGAACGGCGGCTTCGCCGACCTGACCGTGCGCTTCCAGACCGTGGGCCTGGAGGATGGCCGCACCGTCGCGGTGCGCCAGCAGCCGGGCGACGTGGCCGTGGGCCGCGGCGCGGTGGCGGGCGACGAGGGTGTCATCGACATCCAGCTCCCCGAGGGGCAGCACACGCTCTACCTCCAGGCCACGGATGCCGCCGGCAACCCGCTGCCCGGGGCGGGGGGCGTCAACCTGATCGACGTCACGGTGGACACCACCGCGCCGACCCCCTCCTTCGTCAACCTGATGGCGGGCCAGTGCCTCAACGCCGCGGCGGACGTGGACGGCGGGGCGGCGGGCCTGCAGATCCCCGTCGAGGTGCGCACCGGGCGCGCCGAGGGCGAGGTGGTCACCGTGGCTCTGGAGGGCGCGGCGGCTGCCATCGATCCGGTGGACACGGATCGGGCGCGGTATGACTTCGCGGGCGTCTCGTTCCCCGAGGGGGATGTGGATCTGCGGGTCACCGTGGTGGATGCCTGCGGCAACGTGGGCAGCGTGGGCGGCTTCGCCCAGGTCGATGGCCGCGACGACTGGGGGGCCCCCCTGCCGGTGGCTCTGCGGGTGGACACGCTGGCCCCGCGTCCGAGCCTGGAGGGCCTGGAAGAGGGCCGCGTCTACACCCTGGCCGACGACGCCAACGCTGACGCCAGCGACGGCCTCCAGGTGGCCGTGCGGGTGACCTTCCCCGGCGACGGCGCCGAGGACGGCCGCCCCATCAGCATCCGGTCCGGGGCGCAGGCCCTGGTCACCGATCCCTCGCCCCTGGCGGCCCATGGCGGCGATCCCGTCGACGCCCTCGTCACCCTGCCCGATGGCGATCACGCCCTCACCGCCCGGGTGACGGACGCGTGCGGCAACCCGGGCCAGAGCGCGGTCACCAACGTGCGCGCCGAGGCGGGCGGGTGCAGCAGCGGCCTCGTGGGCCTCGCGGGCGACGTGGTCCTCGGCCCGGGCGATGGCGTCGCCGTGGCCGGCGGCCTGCAGCTTGACGTCGACGCCCAGGTGGACGTGCTCTGCGCGGCCGCCACGGCGCGGCTCATCGTGGATGGCCGGGTCGTCGGGGATCCGATCCTGGTGGGGGCGGGGGCCGTGACCTTCCGCGACGTCGTCCTGGCCGAGGGCGAGCACCTGCTCGCGGTGCGCGTGACGCTGCTCGGGGAGGCCACCGACTCCCAGCCGGCGCGGGTCGTCGTCGACCTGACCGGCCCTGCCGTGGCCATCGCCGCGCCGGCCGGGCCGGACCCCGCCATCGTGCTCGACGACGAGGACGTGGCCCCGGGCCTCCAGACCCAGGTGACGGCGGAAGTCGTTGAAGCGCCTGAGGATTCTGCGCGGACCGCCACCCTGGAGATCGACGGCGTCGTGGTCGCCGGGCCCATCGACGTCGACGCCGGCTCGCCGGCACTGGTCGACTTCGGGCTCGTCACCATCCCCACGGGGCCCAGCACGCTGCGGGTCTGCGTCACCGACGCGGGCGGCAACGTGGGCTGCGGTGAGCGGCAGGTGGACGGCGACGGCGGGGCGCCCGGCGTGGTGAACCCCACGGTGGACATCCGCAACCGCCGGCGTCCGCGCCTGACCTTCAGCTTCATCGCGCCGGGCGACGACGGGGCCGGCGGCGGCCGGGTGGTGCGCTACCGCTTCCGCACCGCGCGCCAGCCCATCGTGACGGAGGCCGACTGGCTGGCCGCCACCGCCATCCTGGCGACCCGCGCCACGGTGGATCCGGGCCAGCAGGAGGTCATCAACACCACCGGCCTGTTCACCGTGAACGCCGTGCACCACGTGGCGATCCGCGCGGTGGACGACCGGGATCGCGAGGGGCCCTGGGTGTCGGTGCCCGTCGATCTGACCATGCCGACCGTGACCTTCGACCTCAACCCCGCCGGCGGCTGGGGCGGCGACGACTTCTTCAACGCCGGCTCGCTGGCCGAGGGGCCGGGGGACATGGACGGCGACGGGCGCGCCGACGTGCTGGTCTACGGCAACCGCATCACCGGCGAGGCCGGCGCGGCCATCGTCTTCGGCGCCGCCGATCCCGCCCAGGCCGAGGTGCTGCCCCTGCAGCCCGCGGCGAACACCATCTACTTCGCCACCGACGGGGGCTCGCTGGGCGACGTGAACGGCGACGGCGCCCCCGACGTGGCGCTGCTCGGCTACACGGCCGACTTCGCCACCACCCGGGTGGCCCTGTACCTCGGCTGCCCGGCGGGCGGCGGCTGCGCCCGGGCCGACGTGGCCACGCCGGACGCCGTGATCGTGGTCCCCGGTCGCGTGGCCAGCTTCGTGACGGGCGTCGGCGACTTCTTCGGCGCGGACGGCGTGGGGGATGTGCTCATCGGCGGATCGCCGGCGGGCGGCGGCAACCGCGCCTATGTCGTGGGCGGCCGGCGGGTCTGGCCGGCCGAGCTGGACGCCACCGCCCTCGACGCGGCGGCGGGCCAGATGGCCATCGAGGTGCCCCAGGCCAACGCGGGCGTCTTCGGCGCCGGGGCGGGGGATCTGGACGGCGACGGCATGGACGATCTGGCCCTGACGGCGGGCGGCAACCTGGACGCGGTGTATGTGTTCTACGGCAGCCAGGCCCCGGCGGACGTCCTGCGCTTCGTCGACGCCGGTGACCGGGCGCAGGCCCTCGTCAACCCCTGCTCGGCCCAGCCCGGCACGTTCGGCACCTGGCTGGCCGGCGGCGCCGATCTCACCGGAGACGGCGCCCCCGACCTGCTCGTCGGCGCGCGAAGCTTCAAGCAGATCGCGGTGTTCGACAGCGGGCTGGCGGCGCTGGAGTGCTTCGGTCGCCCCGAGGTGCAGTTCGGCGTGAACTTCGATCTGGCCGGTGACGTGGACGGCGACGGCGACGTGGACCTGCTGGTGACCCACCGCGATGACCAGGGCCGCGCCCAGGACGCCTTCCTGTTCTACAACGACGGCCTGGGTCGCTTCGGGGGCCGCGTCGACGTGCCCCGCGAGCCCCAGGCGCGCTTCTCCCAGCCCAACCGGCCGCGCTTCGGCGCCGCGGGCCTGGGCGACTTCAACGGCGACGGGTTCGACGACCTGGCCACCGTGTACAAGCTGGCGGGCGGCGCGCTGCGCCTCGCCGTGCACTACTGACCGCGCAGCGGAGGGAGCGAGACCGTGAAGGACGAGAAGAAGCCGGCGCCGGAGGCGCGCCGCAAGCGGCCCTACGAGAAGCCCGGGTTCATCACCTCGCTGGCGTTCGAGCGCCAGGCGCTGTCCTGCGCCGGGTGCCTGAACCAGGCGATGGCCCCGCCGGCGTTCTGCGCGATGCAGTCCTGAGGCGTGGCGTGCAGCGGGTCGGGATGGGAGGCCTCTGCCTCGAGGTGACGGCCTGGGACGGCCCGGCCCGGCACCTCTCGACCCTCGGCCCCTTCCTCGAGCCCCGCGCCAGCGAGGCCCAGGTCGCCCTGGCGCTCGTACCGCCGGGCACGCCACCGCCCGACCTCCCGGTCACCTTCACGCGGCCCGATCTGGTCTTCCACACGGACGGCCAGCGGGCCTGGGCGGCGGTGGATGACAGCCTGGGCGCGTTCGAGGCGGCCATCCAGCTCACGCTGGAGGCGGCGCTGCTCCCCGCGGCGGCCTGCTGGTGCATGCCTCGGCCGGGGTGGTGGGCGCGGAGGCCTGGCTGATGCCGGGGCCCTCGGGGACGGGCAGAGCACCGCCGCCCGGGCCGGGGGCTTCGATCGGGTGCTCGCCGACGAGATCTGTGTGCTGCGGCGGACGCCGGCTGGCTTCGTGGTGGGCGGCACGCCCTTCTGGAGCGCCGATCGCCCGCTGCCGTTCGACGCCGGCGAGGTACCCTGGATGCCTCGTGGGGCTGGTGCAGGCCCGGACGCCCCGGTGCTGGCCGGCCGCCGCCGATGACGTGGCGGCCCGGCTCATCCGCGCCATCGCGCTGCAGCGGGCCGACGCCTGGGCGCGCCAGGTGGCCTTCGAGATCGCCTGTGACGCTGCGGCCTCGGTGCCCTGCGTCTGGCTGGAAGTTTCCCCGGGAGGGACCATGGCTGACTGCGGTTCGGGCGGACGTTTCCAGAGCTTCTTCCAGGAGGCCCTCGAGCGCGCCATTCCCCTCTCCGTCCACTGGGATCTGACCTGGCGCTGTGACCACAAGTGCGTGCACTGCTACCTGGTCGACCGTCACCAGGACGAGCTGAGCCTCGCCGAGGGCATCGGCCTGCTCGATCAGCTGGCCGAAGCGGGCGTGCTGTCCATCCTGTTCTCGGGGGGGGATCCCTTCCTGCGGCCTGACGCGGCGGATCTCATGGAGGCGGCCCGGGCTCGGGACTTCGACGTCAAGATCAACACCCACGGCAACTTCATCGACGACGCCCTCGCCGATCGCCTGGCCGCCATGGGCGTGCACCGCGTCGCGCTGTCGGTCTACTCCGACGAGGCGCCCGACCACGAGGCGGTGACGCTCATCCCGGGCAGCCACCAGAAGACGCTGGACGCCGCTCGTCGCCTGGTCGCCCGCGGCGTGAAGGTGGCCTTCAAGACCCCGGTGATGCTGCACAACCGGGCCTCCTGGCACCGCGTCGGCGCGGTGGCCGCCTCCATCGGCGCCACCTGGGAGATCGACGGGCACATCGTCCCCGACGACGAGAGCGACTTCGGGCTCTGCCAGATCGGGGTGCACCCCACCGAGCGCATCCTCGCGCTCCTCCAGGCGGCCCGGGACCGGGTGCCGGAGGCCGCGCCCATCGATCAGCTCCCCGACACCCCGTCCGACCGTCGCACGTGCTCCGCCGGCACCGTCAGCGGCTACATCAGCCCCCACGGCCAGCTCTTAGCGTGCATCAACTGGCGCGAGCCCATCGGCGATCTGCGCACCCACGGCTTCCGGGAGCTCTGGTACGACAACCCGGCCGTGGATCGCCTGCGGGCCATCCGGCGCTCCACCTACCTGCAGGACTGCGGGGGCTGCACCTTCCACGGAAAGTGCAATTATTGTCCGGGGTTGTCCCATGCCGAGACGGGGGACGCCGGCCGCCGGAGCCCCTACGTCTGCGAGCGGACCCACGTCACCATGAGCGCCATGGAGCACCTGGATCGGCTGCGCGTGGCCGGCCAGCCGGTGCCGGTCCCGGGCACGCCCGAGGCCGCGGCCCTGTTCGACGCCCCGCCGACCTTCGCGGATCGGCAGTGGGCGGCCCGGCGAGCGGGGATGGCGCGCCCGTCCGATCGCCTGGCGCCCGGCCTCGTCCAGATCCACGACCCCCGCCCACGGTGAGCGCCCAGGCCGCCGCCGCCCTGGCGCTGGAGGCGCTGGCCGCCGGCCACGCCGTCCGCCTGCGGGCCCGCGGCGCCTCCATGGTCCCCTTCGTCCAGGACGGCGACGTGCTCATCCTGGCCCCCGACGCCGCCCACGCGGGGATCGGCGACCTGGTGCTCGTCCCCCGCGGCGACTTCGGCGTCGTGCACCGGATCGTCGCCCGCCTGGGCCAGCGGGTCTGCGTGAAGGGGGACGCCCTGCCGGTGCCCGATGGCTGGTTCGACCGCCGCCGCCTGCCCGCGCGGGTGGTCGGCATCGAGCGGGGCGAGACCCTCGTGGCGCTGCGGCCCTGGGCGGCGGTGCCGCGCTCGCTGCTGACGGCGCCCCTGCGCGCGGCCGTGGGCCTGGTCAGGGCTCGATCAGCGTGAAGCTCGCCGCGCCGGGGCCAATGCCGCCGATGACGCCATGGGCGCCGTCGCCATCGAAGGCCAGGTCGCCCTGGGCGGCCAGCCCCAGGGGGATGCTCTGCACGCGCTGGCCGTTGGCGATGCTCCACACATGCAGGGGGCCGTCCCCCTGGCCGTGGTGGGCCAGCAGGTAGCGGCCGTCGGGGCTGAAGGCGAAGCCCAGCAGGGGGCTCATGCCGGCGTCGAGGGTGTGGCGCTTCACGCGGGCCACCAGGTCCCAGATCTCGACGCGAAACCCGGGCTGCGTCTGGACGGCCAGGTGCACGCCATCGGGCGAGAAGGCCACCACGGGGCCCGCACCGCCGAAGCTCTCGCCCTGGATGGGGGCGATGCTGAAAATCCGCTGTTCTTCCGAGATGTTGTAGATCGCCAGCACGTTGTCGACGGCGGGATCGCCGGTGTTCTGCCGCAGCAGCGCCAGCACCTGGCCGTCGGGTCCGAGGGCGAAGTGGCTGGTGCTGCCCCCCGAGATCGGCAGCACCGCCTGGCGATCGCCGGCGTCCGGGTGCCAGATGACGAGGGCCTCGTCGCGCTGGGCCAGGGTGGTGAAGGCCACCGTGCGCTCGTCGGCGCTGACCACCACCGAGCGCAGGCTCAGCTCGCCCACGGCGGGCATCGCCGTCCGGGTGTGGGTGACCCGGTCGATCATCAGCCCCTCGCGCTGGCCCGGGGCGACGCCGACGAGGCGCGTGGGGGTGACGGCGAAGCCACCGCCGATGAGCTCGGCGTCGTCGGGGTACGGGGTGCGCCAGCGCTCGTTGCACCCGATACCTGCGACCACGATGCAGCGCTCGGGCAGCGCGTCGGCCCAGCAGTTCAGGCGGGTGTCGCCCTGGGTCGTGCGCTGCATCTCGACGAAGGCCGCGCAGTCCTCGATGACCCCGAAGCCGCACTGGGTGTAGGCCTCGCAGAAGGGCTCGATCTCGAAGGTGAGGCCCTGGGCGGCGGGGAGGATGGTGCCGTCGGGCGCCGAGCGGAAGGTGCCGTGCGTCCCCAGGCACTCGATGGAGCCGTCGCCGCCGGGGGCGAAGGCGAGGCAGCGGCCCACCTCCATCACCGCGACGGCGAAGTCGGTGGGGCGGCGCACGTTGCTGCGGTCGTCGAGCCAGATCGTGGCGGCCTGGGACCGATAGCCGCCGGCGGGGGACATGCCCGCCACGGCCGGCACCACCTCGGGCCAGGTGCCCTCGCCGCGGATGATGCGCTCCTCCACCACCGGCCCCACGCCGCCGTCGCCGACCCCCGCGTCGCCCCCGACGATCACGTCGGGATCCCGGTCGCAGTGGGCGCCGCCCTCCTCCAGGCAGATCTCGCCCGCGGGGCACGGGAGGCGCTCCCAGCGGCCTTGCAGGTTGCACTCCTCCAGCAGGATGGAGTCGCAGCGTCGCTCGTCGGGCTCGCACTCGGGGCCGCAGTCGATGGGGCAGGTGAGGGGATCTTCGCCGCCCTCGCACCGGCCGTTGCCGCACGCGGCCGCGCCCTCGCAGGACGCGCAGATGACCCCGTCGCGCGAGACCTGCTGGACGCCGCAGGCGCAGGGCACCGCGAACTGGCAGAGCACCCGGCAGCCGGCCGCGCCCTGGCACTGCCCCGAGATCTGGCCCTGGCCATCGGTGGTCAGGCCGCCCACGGCGTCGTTGCAGAAGGCCTCGGCCTGCTCGCCCGCGGCGGGGTTCGTCCCGAGGGGGCACTGGGCGACGAGCGCCGGCAGGTTGCAGGCGCCCACCGCCGCGTCGGCGGCGCCGCCGCCGCCGGTGCCGGCGCCGCCGTCGTCACAGGCCACCATCGTCAGGGCCAGCCCGGCTGCCCAGAGGGGTCTACGCATGCTGCCTCCTTGTCGGCGCCCATCGTGGCAAAGGACGGGCAGCCGGCGCGAGCCCGTTGTGGCTCACGGCCGCAGCACCGTGAAGTCGGCGCGCCGGGCCACGCCGCCGCCGAGCAGCGCGCGCTGGCCGTCGGCCTCGAACGTGACGCCGCCCTGGGCCGGGACGGCCAGGTCGACGGTCTGCACCCGCCGCCCGCCGTCGACCTCCCAGAGGCTCAGCGGCCCGGCCAGGACGGCGAGGTACCGGCCATCGGGCGAGAAGGCCAGGGCCTGGGGCGCGCTGCCGGCCGGGCCCGCCAGGGTGTGGCGCTTCTGGCGGGTGGCCACGTCCCAGAGCTCGACGCGCCCGCCCGGCTCGACGGCGACGGCGAGGTGCCGCCCGTCGGGGGAGAACGCGAAGGCGTCCCCGAGCCGGTCGCCTCCGGCCGGCAGGATGCTGAAGATCCGCTGATCTTCCGCGAGGTTGTAGAGGGACAGGCCCTGGTTGAGCCGGGGATCGGGATCCCCCTCCAGCCGGGCGGCGAGGACCTGGGCGTCGGGGCCCAGCGCCAGCCGGCCATGGTGGCCGACGCCGCGGGCGAGGACCAGCCGGCGCTCGTCGGAGGCGGGCGTCCACAGCAGGATGGCCTCGTCCGTCCCGGCCTGCCCCAGGAAGGCGGCCACGTCGCCCCCGAGATCGGCCACGGCCTGGGTCAGCCGCAGCTCCCCTGGCGCCACCAGCCGGCGCACCCCGTCGCCATCGATCCAGGCCGCGGTGGTGGCGTCCTCCAGCACGCCGATGACGCGGGCCCCCGCCCGGACCACGGCGCCCCGCATGAAGCGGGCGCCGTCGGGGTAGGGGACGGAGGCGGCGACGTCGCAGCCGATGCCGGCCAGTGTCAAGCAGTCGGCGGGGATGGCGGCCGCCACGCACCGCAGGCGCAGCTCGCCGAGCCGGGCCCGCCAGGCGGCCACCTCGGCCGCGCAGTCGTCGATCACGGTGCCCTCACAGGCCGTGACCGCCGCGCAGAAGGCCTCGGAATCAATGGGATCTTCGGCCTCGACCGGGACAGGGTGGCCCTGGAAGTCGGCCCGGAACCACCCCGCCGGTCCCCAGCACTCGAAGGTGTCGGGGGCGGGGCCGAGGCGGTGCTCGAAGCAGGTGCCCACGGCCTGGCGGGAGCGGGCGAAGTCGCTCGCCTCGTTGCCGGGCCCCTGGGTCAGGGCGACGGTGAAGGTCTCGGCCTGGTAGCCGCCTGGGGGCGACTGACCCGCGCGCCGGTCGGCGACCCGGGGCCACGTCCCCGCGCCCGGGAGGATCCGCTCGTCGGCCGGCGGCGCGCCGCCATCGCCGACGCTGGCGTCCCCGCCGCCGATGACCTGCGGATCGCGATCGCACCGGGCCTGGCCGCCGTCGGCCACGCAGACTTCGCCGGCGGGGCAGGGCAGGCGCTCCCAGCGCCCCTGGAGGCTGCACGCCTCCAGCACCACGCCATCGCAGCGGACCTCGTCGGGCTCGCAGCGCGCGCCACAGTCGACGGGGCAGGTCGCGGGATCCTCGCCGCCCGCGCAGACCCCATCGCCGCACGCGGCGGCGCCGTCGCAGGGGGCGCAGATGATGGCGTCGGCCGTCACCTGCTGCACGCCGCAGCGGCAGGGAACCGCGAGCTGGCAGAGCGCGCGGCACGACGCGGGCCCGACGCACTGGCCGCTGGTCGCGCCGTCGGCGTCCTGCACGAGGCCCTCACCGCCGGCGCAGCTCGCCTCGGCCTGGGCGCCGATGACCGGGCTGCTGCCTGCCGGGCACTGGGCGATCAGGCTTGCGGCGTTGCAGACGCCTCCGTCGTCGCCCCCCGATGGTTCGCCGCCGTCGCAGGCGGCCAGCGCCATCGCCACCCATAGAATCCTTCGCCGCATGTTCGCTCCCGGCCGTCGGGCGCCATCCTCACCGATGGGCAGGGGTCGGCGCGAGGGCGCGTTGACCGCCGCGCTCGGGATCGCTAGCGTTCGCCCCCATGACGACCCGCCCCGCGAACCTGCCCGCAGCCCTCTGGGGCCGCGTCGACGCCTGGCTCGAAGGCGCCGACACGGATCTGGAGGGCCTCGCCCTCGACCTCATCGACTGGGTGGACGGCCGCCACCCCGACGATCTGGTGGCCCTCCTCGACGCCCTGCGCGACGCGGGCGCCTACCCGATCTCGCTGCAGATCCTGGCGGCCGCCTGGCAGGCCGAGGTGCCCGACGACGTGCTGGGTCAGGTGGCCCAGGACCGCATCGGCACCATCCTGCACGGCTTCGGCGATCGGGCCGGGGCCCTCGAGGTGGCCCGCACGATGGAGGCCCGTGCCCTGGAGAAGGGGCCCGCCTTCGCCGGCGACCTGGGGGATCTCTACCTGAGCATGGGGCTGCCCGAGGCGGCCGAGCCCCTGGTGCGGGCGGCGGCGGCGGCCTTGCCGGGCGACCTGACGCTGCGGTTCAACCTCGGGGTGATCCAGAAGCTCGCGGGGGAGTGGGCCGGGGCCCGGGCGAGCTTCGAGGCCGTGCTGCGGCACCACGACGACAAGGCGGCCTGCTGGAACCTGGGCATCGCCTGCACCGCCCTGAGCGACTGGGCCGGCGCCCGCGCCGCGTGGTCGGCGCTGGGCTTCAGCCTGCCCGGGGGCGAGGGCGACATCGCGTCCCCGGGGGAGCCGGTGGCCATCAAGCTCCCCACCGCCCGAGGGGGCGAGGTGGTCTGGGGCGTGCGCCTCTGCCCGGCCCGGGCGGAGGTTCGATCGCTGCCTTTCGTGAGTGGTTTCGCGGGGTTCGCGGACGTCGTGCTGCTCGATGGCGTGGAGGTCGGCCAGACGACCTATGCCGACGGCGAGACCGGGCCCATCCTGCCGGCCCTCGGGGTCTGGCTGCGCCGGGGGGCGTCCACGCTCGTCGCCGAGGGCGAGGCGCCGGGCTCCACCGCGGCGGCCGTGGTGGCGCTCGAGGCCGCGGGCTGGCCGGTGGCTGACTGGTCGTCGCTCACCCGGGACGCCCAGCGCCGCGTCGCCGTGGGCGTGCTGCCGCCCCGGACCGAGGCCGACGCCCGCGCCGCCCTCGAGGCGGCCGCCCCGTGGGCCACCATCCGCCGCCACGAGGTCCCATGAGGCGCTCCACCTTCCTCAACCTGTGCTTCTTCGTGGCCCTGGCGCCGCGGGCGCCGCCATGATCATCAAGTTCATGAACAGCCCCCCGGGCGGGGGCGGGGGCCGCGGCGGCATGGGGGGGATGGGGGGTGACACCTTCATCCTCCTGAGCCCGGTCTTCTTCGTGGTGGCCGCCAAGCGGGCGACGCGCTTCGGGAAGGCCGCGGTGGTGCTGGCGATCCTCGGCGTGGCCTTCTCGGTGTTCGGTCTCTACGGCGCCTTGCGGGGGCCGAGGCAGCCCCACGGGCCCGGCCAGGCGGCCTCGCAGGTGAGCGCGGCTGAGCCGGCGATCCGGGGCTGAGGCGCGCGTCCGACGCGCGCCCTGGTGCGGCCGTGGGCGAGGGGCCTCGCCCGCGTCAGTCGCGGCCGGCGTTGATCCACTTGGGGTTACGGAAGCGCGAGTTGCTCTCGTCCAGCTCGCCCTCCTCGGGCAGGGCCTGGTCGGGGTGCAGCTTCACCGCGCGCTGGAGGAGCTGGGCCTCCGTCTCCCGCAGGTCGGGGTTGGGGATGCAGCACTCGACCGGGCACACCGACTGGCACGCCTCATCGCCGTGGAACCCCACGCACTCGGTGCAGAGCTTCGGGTCGATGATGTAGATGTCGTCGCCCTCCGAGATGGCCCCGTTGGGGCACTCGGGCTCACAGGCGCCGCAGTTGATGCAGTCTTCGGTGATGTACGTGGCCAAGACCGTTGCTCCTCCGCCAGCGGCGCATGATGCACGACCCGCCGCTCGCGGGCAAGCCGCAGGCGGCGAGGGGGTGGCGCCCGGCGGTCAAGATGCGTCAGCGCGCGGCGCGGTCGCGCGGGATCACGGCGGGAGCAGCGCCTCGACCCGCTCCAGGTTGGCCCGGGGCAGGCCGTAGAGCGGATCGGCCTCCAGGGCCGCCCGGAACCGCGCGGCCGCCTCGGCGTTCTGGCCCCGCATCATCAGCAGCATGCCCTCGGCGTTGAGGGCGACGGGGTTGCTGGGCGCGAGGGCCAGGGCCTTGCGGATGGCGACCTCGGCCCCCGCCAGATCCCCCTTCGTGCCGCGGACTCCGGCCAGAACCGCCCAGATTTCAGGCACTTCGGGGAGTCGCTTCGCGGCGCCCTCCAGGACGGCCCGGGCCTGGTCGGCATCGCGCAGGCGCATGAGGCGCTCGGCGACGTCGATGACGGTGACGGGATCGTCGGGGGCAGCGGCGAGGGCCAGGGCGAGCAGGCGCCGCTCCTCCTCCACCTGCCCGAGCCCGTGCGCGCGGTCGGCCAGCTCCACGTAGTCCTCCGGCGCGGGCGGTGTCTCCAGCCGATCCAGCACCCCGCGCACCTCGTCGGCCGTGACCTCGCGGTGGAAGGCCCGGCGGATGACGCCATCGGCGCCGAACACGAAGGTCACGGGCAGGGTCACCTCGGCCCCCGGGCCGAAGAAGGCGGTGACGGCCTCCTCGGTGGCCAGGTGGACGGGGTAGGGCACCTGGTGGCGCTCGGCGAAGGCCTGGACCCCCGCCCTGTCGGCCCGCTCCAGCGAGACGCCCACGAAGCGGACGTCCGGGCCCAGGTCGCCGGCCAGCTTGACCAGCGCCGGCATCTCCCGCTCGCACGCCTTGCACCACGGGGCCCAGAAGTTGACGACGGTGGGGCGGCCCCGGGGCGCCACCGGCACACGGGCGCCGGCGAGGGTCTCGACGGGGGCGTCGAGGGCACCCCGGGCGGCGCTGGGGCCGGTGCCGGGCGGCCAGGCCGGGATGGCCCGCGCCTCGGCGGCCTCGGCGTCGTCGCGCAGGACGAGCAGGCGGTCGGCCGGCGCCGGGCCGAAGCGCTGCACCCGCCCGCCGGGCCAGCGCACCTCCACGGCGTCCACGGCCGTGGCGTCCCCGAGGCCGAAGTGCAGCTCCGGCAGCACCTGGGTGTGGAAGCCCTGGGTCAGGCTCACCTGGGCGACCTGGGCCCGCCCCCCCGCCTCCACCTTCACCACGGCCCCGAGAGCGAGCGGATCCCCCGTCCGCGCCTCGAGCCGCACCCGCACGAAGTGCCGCGGGGGGCTCGGGTTCATGAACAGCCGCAGGCTCTGGACGCTGAGCACCGCCAGGTCCAGGTCGCCATCGCCGTCCACGTCCACGGCCGCCACCGCGCGGCCGTCCTCATCGTCATCCAGGGCCAGCCCGTGGCCGATCTCGATGAAGGGCTGGCCGGCGCCCGGGCTCAGGAAGAACGCGCTGCGCTCGTACCCGCTGAAGCTACCCCGGAAGGCCCGCGACTCGCGGTCATCATCCGGGTCGACGAAGGCCCCGAAGTCCCGTTCCGACTCCGTGGCCTGCGCGTGGGCGACCAACTGCCGCCAGTGGTACGTTCAGTAGTCGTTCTCTCTCTCCTGGCTGTGGCTGGTCATCCCGTTGACCACATACAGGTCTCGATCGCCATCGTTGTCAGCGTCGAAGAAGGCCTGGCCCCAGGCCCAGCCCGCCTTCGCGATGTGGAGATCCGCCGCCCTCTCCACCCAGGCATCGCCCTCGCGGGCGTAGAGGGTGTTGCCCGCCGCCAGGCCCTCCAGCGTCTTGAACGTGGCGGGGCTCAGCCTGCCGCGGGCCAGGGGCACGATGCGCTTGCCGGCCTTCGAGTACATGTTCGAGACGTAGAGATCGAGGTCCAGGTCGCCGTCGAAGTCGGCCACGGTGAGGCCCATGGACTGGCCGTTCTCGATCATCGGCCCCGTGCTCACCCGCTTGAACCGGCCGCCGCCGACGTTCTCGAACAGCTCGTTGGGGCCGAAGTCGTTGGCGACGTAGAGGTCCTGATCGCCGTCGTCGTCCAGGTCGAAGAAGGCCGTCACATAGCTGAACCGGGTGCCCGTCAGCCCGCGCGCCCGGCCCTCCTCGCTGAAGCGCAGGCCGCCCTGGTTCATGAAGAGCAGGTTGCGCTCGCCGTTGCGGCCGTCGAAGTGGTTGAAGTTGGCGCGGCGGCTCAGGTGGTTGCCGAACCCCGCCAGCAGCAGATCCACCCGGCCGTCCTGATCGACGTCGGCGGCGGAGATGTGCTGGTAGATGGCGCGCCCGGGGTCGACGCAGGACAGGTCGAACTCCAGGCTGCCCACCCGGGTGAGCCCCTGCCCGCGGCGCTGGTAGATGCCGAACTGGCCCCGGTCGTGGGCGCAGCCCAGCAGCTCCGAGGACACCAGCTCGTCGGTGCCGTCGCCGTCCAGGTCCAGCCAGAGCTGCTGGTAGCCGACGGCGGGGGGCGGCAAGAGCGCGTCTTCCTTGAGGAATCCGCCGCGACCGTCGTTGACGAAGAGCTGGAGCGTGCGCCGCCGGTTCCACGCGAACAGGTCGGGGAAGCCGTCGCGGTTGGCGTCCACCACCGCCAGGCCGCCCACCGTCTCCAGCCGCTGGTCGTCCACCTGGGCCGTGATGGCCTCGCGGGCGGTGTCATCGCGGTGCAGGCCCAGGCCGACGGCGGCCGTCACGTCGGCGAACGGGGGCGCGAGCACCGCCACGGCCTCCGCGGGATCGGCGGCCACCGCGCTCAGGCGCCAGCCGTCGGCGGTGCGGGCCACGCGCGCGACCCACTCGGCGCGCAGGCTCTGGCGGTGCCCGTCGGGGCCCTTGCCCACCACCTCGAACGCCAGGCGGCTCCACGCCTCGTCGAGCCGCGGCTCGGCCAGCAGGAACCGGAAGGCCTTGAGGCTGCACCGATCCACCACCGCGAAGCGGGCCCGGGCCGCCAGGGCGGCCGCCGCGAACCCGGCCCGATCCAGCGTCTCGGTGGCGGGCGTGAGGGCCTCCGTCCGCACGGCGGCGTCCGCCCGCCCGGGGGTGGGGGCGGCCCAGAGGCGACCCTGGAAGCCGGCCGTCAGCACGGCGCGCAGCGCGGGCGGGTCTTCGGTCTTGAGGGCGTTGCAGAGGGGGCGCAGGGCGTCGCGCTCGACCTCGGTGACGGCCGCCTCCGACGCCCGGATGTCGCGCGACCACGCCTCCGGCTCCTGGATGGTCAGGGGTGGAGGCGGTGCGGTGGCGGGCGCCGCGGCGGGCGGCGGTCCCTCATCGCGCTGGCAGGCGGCCAGGGCGACGGGCAGCAGGAGCCAGGACAGGCGCATCAGCTTCCTCCTGGAGGTGGAGCCGCCAACGTAGCCGCGCATCTGGCGGGCCACAAGCGGCCCCGCTTGCCCTCGTGCAGCCCGGGCGTTCATGCTCCGGGCCTGGCGAGGCGATGTGGTGGGAGGGCCCGTGCGCGGCCTGTGGGCGGTCTGGGTGGTCACCGCGCTGGTGGCCTGCGAGCAGGTGGGGGAGGCGGATCCCGCCCTCCCCGACGCGACCCCGGACGCGGGCGCGCACCGCGACGCTGGCCAGGGGACGGACGCCGGCGCGGCCTGCCCGGCGGCAGAGGGCCGGCCCTGCCTGGCCGCGTGCGGCGGCGCCGGGCGGCTGGTCTGCACCCCCGAGGGCCCCGTCTGCCAGGGAGCCCTCCCGGCGGCCGAGGCCTGTAATGGCCGCGATGACGACTGCGACGGGCATGTGGACGAGGCGGTGCTGGCCCGGGCCTGCGCCACCGGCCTGCCCGGCGCCTGCGCCCCGGGGTCGAGCGGTGCGTCGACGGGGCCTTCGCGCCCTGCGCGCCTCGTGCGGCGCGTCGAGGCCTGCAACGGCGCCGACGACGACTGCGATGGCGCCGTGGATGAGGGCGACGCGCTGAGCTGCTACGGCGGCCCCCCCGAGACTCAGGGGGTCGGGCGCTGCCGGGCCGGTCAGGCCACCTGCGGCCCCGATGGCGTCCCCGGCCCCTGCGAGGGCGCGGTGGAGCCGGGGTGGAGGTCTGCCCCGGCGTCGACGAGGACTGCGACGGGCGGGTGGACGAGGCCCCCGACGAGGGCGCCGCCTGCACCGTGGGCGTGGGGGCCTGCGCGCGGCCGGGCCGGCTGGTCTGCGTGGAGGGCGCCCCCGGCTGCGAGGGGGAGGCCGCGCCGCCAACTCCCGAGATTTGCAACGAAATCGACGATGACTGCGATGGCGTCGTCGACCCGCCCCCGACCTGCGAGGTCTTCGCGTCGTGCCAGGTCGCCCGCGACGCCGGGCACCGCGCCAGCGGGGTGTTCCGCCTGCAGCCCGGCCCCGATCTCTCGGTCTTCGAAGTGTGGTGCGACCAGACCGACGACGGAGGTGGCTGGGCGCGGGTGGCCGCCAGCCGGGCCTCGCCGCTGCGGCCGGCGGTGGGCCCATGGCACGCGGATCTGGCCCGACCCTCGCCCGAGGGGGACGAGGCGCGCGTCTGGCCGGGGCTGGCCCACCTGGACGTGCGGTTCGATCTGCGCCTGGGCTGCGCCGGCCCCGGGGCGGCGTGCAGGTGGTGCTGTACGCCAGCGAGGCGTACCCGGCCCTCGCCCGGGGAGTGCCCGGCGCCCGCCCCCCTCGCCGCGCGAGACCTGGCCACCGGGCGGTGGCGAGCGCGGGAGCCGGCGGGGGCGCGGCTGGCGTGCAGCGTCCCCGATCGCCTGCGGCTGCGCTGGGGAGGCGGCGGCGACGGTGACAACGGCGGGCGGTGACAACGGCGATGAGGGCGAGGATGACGGTCCCCTGGCCTGGGGCGTCGAGCGGGGCGTGGCCTTCTGCCAGCGGGCCGTCGGGGACGGCGAGGCCGTCCGGTGGTGGATCGACGTCCGGGAGGGCAGCCTCTGGCGCCCGGACGGCGCCTTCAGCGTGAGCGACGGGCCCGACTTCGACTTCGAGCCGGAGGCGGCGCGGGTCCGGTCGTGCCGGCGCCACTGTGGCCTGCGGGCGGGGCTGGACTCGCCGGTGGCGGCGGCCTTTGCGTGCTCGTCGCAGCCCGACCGCCTGGATCGCCGCGCGGCCCTGGATGGCTTCGGCGACGTGGCGCTCTGCGAGCCGGGGGCGGCGCCCGACGGCTTCGTCCTGCCCGCCGAGGACGCGCCCTACGACTGCGGCCAGCGCGGCTGCAGCTACTCGGCCTGGGTCACCGACCATGACTGCGCCGCGGTCAACCACTGCTTCCGGGCCCACGCGCCGCCGGCCTTCGTGCCCCCGGCGGTCGGCAGCACCGGCGCGGTGGGGGCGGCGGGCCCGCCCTGGGAGGTCTGCGCGGCGGACGCCGGCGCGGCCTGGCTCGCGGCCACGGCGCCGGGTCGCTTCGCCGCCGACCAGGCGTGCGCGGGGCTCGGCTACTCCGAGGTGGAGGCCTTCGGCCTCGGCTGTGGCGCCGGCTGCGACTGCCCGGCCGACTTCGATGGCGGCGGCGGCGCGGCCCCGGACCTGGAGGGGGAGGTGCAGTGGCGGTGCCGACGGTGAGGGACGCCTTCAGCGCCCCCGCCTGGCCGGTGCTGCGGGCGGCCACGGCCGATCTGGCCTGGCTGCTGGGCCGTGGCTACCCGGAGGGGGCGGCCCTCAAGCTCGTGGGGGATCGCCACGGCCTGGCAGGGGACCAGCGCGAGGCGGTCCGGCGCGCCGCGTGCGATCCCGCCAGGGCCGCAGCGCGGCGGGCCCGTCAGCGAGGGGCGGTCGGGGGCGAGCCGGTGGCGGTGGATGGCTGCAACGTGCTGGCCGTGCTGGACTCGCTGGTGGCCGGGATTCCCGTTTTTCGCTGTCAGGACGGGGCGTTGCGAGATGTCGTCGGGCGGGGCAGGCGGGTGGGTCGGCTGGATCTCGCCCGCCTCCTGCCGGCCGCCGCGGGCGCCCTGGCCGCGGCCACGGCGGTGGCCTGGTTCCTCGACGCGCCGGTCTCGGGGAGCGGCCGGCTGGCCGGCGACCTGCGGGCCTTCGCCGCCTCGGCAGAGCTGCCCTGGACGGTGGAGGTCGTCTTCAACCCCGACGCTGCCGTCATCGGGGCGGGCGCCCTGGCGGCCTCGGCCGACGGCCTCGTCATCGACGGCAGCCCGGCCTGGGTCGATCTGGCCGCGTCCGCCGGGGCCGAGGCCCCGGGCGCCCGGATCATCGACCTGGGCTGAGCGTCAGGCGGAGTCGGCGGCGGCCAGGTCCACCACGAAGCGCGCGCCGTGGGGTCTGGCCTGCTCCAGGCGCACGCTGCCGCCCATCGCGCCGCAGAGGTGCTTGACGATGGCCAGCCCCAGCCCGGTGCCGCCCGCGTCCGTCGAGCGGCCGGCGTCGACGCGGTAGAAGCGCTCGAAGATGCGCTCGCGGTGCTCCTCGGCGATGCCGGGGCCGTCGTCGGAGACCTCCAGGATGGCCCGGTCGCCGACCCGCCGGCCCGTCAGGGCCACGCGCCCGCCGGCGGGGATGTACTTGACCCCGTTCTCCAGCAGGTTCGTCAGCACCTGGGACAGCGCCTTGGCGTCCCCGAGGACGCACAGCCCCTCCTCCAGATCGAAGTCGAGGGTGATGTCGCGGGCCAGGGCGCGCGGCTCCACCTGCTCATAGGCCGCGATGGCCGGCTCGATGACCGCCACCGGCACCCGGGGCGCCGCCTGGCCGGACTCGATGCGCGCGATGTCGAGCAGATCGGCCAGCAGATCCGACAGCCGCTCGGCGTTGCGCAGCAGGGCGTCCACGAAGCCCCGGGCCTGGGCGGGATCGGCCAGGGCGCCATCGCGCAGCGTCTCGGCGTTCGCCCGGATGATGCTGACAGGGGTGCGCAGCTCGTGGGAGACGTTGGCCACGAAGTCGCGGCGGATCTGCTCCAGCCGACGCAGCCGGGTGACGTCCAGCAGGACCATCACCCGCCCGCGCCCCGAGCGCTGGGGCGTGACCCGCGCCAGGTAGGCCCGCGCCCCGGGGAGCGTCACCTCGTGCACCCCCTCGCTCACGTCCAGCACCGGCATCAGCCCCGCCACCGGCTGGCCGAGGGGGGGCGTCTCGACCCCCAGGAGGCGCAGCCCGGCCCGGTTCACCAGCGTCAGGCGGCCCTCGGGATCGAGGCCCAGCACCGCCTCGGTCATCCCCTCCAGGACCGCCTCGATCTGGTCGCGCTCCGAGGCCAGGGTGGCGACGACCTCTTCGAGCTGCCGGCCCAGGTCCTTGATGGAGGTCTCGCGGCGACCGGCGTGGGCCGGGCCATCCGTCAGCGTCCGGGCGCGGACGAGCAGGTCGCGCAGCGGCCGCGCGAGCAGCCACGAGGCCAGGATGGTCATGAAGAGGGCGCCCACCAGGCCGATGCCGACGGCCGTCAGCAGGACGACCCGGATGCGCCGCACGGCCGTCTGCACCTCGGCGGGCGAGCGTCCGACCCGGATCACCCGCGGGCCGACGCGGACCGAGGCGTAGAACCAGTCGCCCTCGCCGACGGCGGCCAGCGTCCCCGTCTTGGTCTCGAGGGCGGCGCGCACGTCGGGCGCGGCGCGCAGCGCGGCCTCGGCTGCGGCGTCGAGGGGCGCGTCACCCACCACCTGGGTGGGATCGATGAAGGTCACCCGGCCGCCGAGGCGGTCGGCCAGCCGGCGGGCCAGGGCGGCGTCGACGGGCTGGCCTTCCGAGGCGCCGATGAGCTGCGCCTCGCGGACCAGCTCCTCGGTGATGCGCCCCTCCAGGCTCTGCCGCAGGATGCCCTCGAGGTACAGCCAGCCTGCGCCCCCGGCGACGCAGATGAGCAGGCTGGAGATGAGGAAGATCGCGCCCCGCCCTCCGGGGCGCCACCACGCGCTCACGGCCCGTCGCCCGGTCGCTCCCGGAACCGGTAGCCGACGCCGCGGACCGTCTCGATGTAGGCCGAGGCCTCCCCGAGCTTCTCGCGCAGCCGCTTGATGTGGGTGTCGACGGTGCGGGTGGTGACGTCGATGGCGTAGCCCCAGACGTCGCTGAGCAGCCGCTCCCGTGACTGGACGCGACCGCGGCGCTCGTAGAAGGTGAGCAGCAGCCGGAACTCCAGCGCGGTCAAGCGGATCTCCTCGCCGTCGACCCACAGGCGGTGGGCCGGGGGGTCGACGCGCAGGCGCCCGAACTCGATCCACTCCTCCTTGCCGTCGCGATCGCCCTGCGTGCGGCGCAGGACGGCGCGGATGCGCAGGAGCAGCTCGCGGACGGAGAAGGGCTTGACCACGTAGTCATCGGCGCCGACCTCGAAGCCCACCACCCGGTCGATCTCCTCGGTCTTGGCGGTGCACATGATCACCGGCACCGTCCGGGTGGCCTCCAGGCTGCGCATGCGGCGACAGACCTCGGTGCCGGCCATGTCGGGCAGCATCAGATCCAGCAGCACCAGGTCGGGGACCTGCCGGGACAGCAGATCCAGGGCCTGGGCGCCGGTGGTGGCCCCGAGGGTCTCGAACCCCTCGCGCTCCAGGTTGTAGCGCAGGGTCGTGAGCAGGTCGCGCTCGTCTTCGACGATGAGGATCCGGTCGGTCATCGCGGCCCATCCTGCGGGAGCCCCGTGTCGCCCCGGTGACACCGGCGCGACGTTTCTCGGGCCATGGTGGCCGGGTGGGGGGCCGCCGACAAGCGCTTCACGGCCGCTCCGGTCGACCGGCCAGCTCCACCCGCAGGATCTGGGGGGAGAGGCTGCCCTGGCCGGTCAGGTTGATGCGGTACTGGACGTAGCGGCTGGGGCCGAGGGCGATGGGCAGCTCGACGACGCCCTCGGCGCCGGCGAAGTCGTCCACCAGATCGGGGCCGAAGGGCGGATCGGCCTCGCAGGTGGGGGTGACGCAGGCGCGGACCTGGAGCGAGGCGCGGCACAGGCCGCGGCAGGCGATGGCCTCGACGTCCTCCGCCGAGAGCGCCCGGTGCCAGAGCGCGATCTCGTCGAAGGTGCCCTCGGTGTCGGTGTCGCCGCGGGGGAAGGCGCCCACGGTGAAGGGCAGCCCCCCGTCCAGATCGAAGAGGTTGTCGCCGAAGTCGACGGCCCCGGACTGGCCGGCCGGCTCGCCATCCAGCCACCACCGCAGCGTGCCGGGCCGGTGGCCCTCCTTGACCAGCGCCACGTGGTGCCAGCGGCCGTCGGCGTAGTGGCGCTCGCCGCAGCCGGCCACCGTCGGCCCGCCGGCCGGCCGCATCACCCCGCCCAGGCCGGCGGCGCACTCGTCGCTCACCGGGCACCCGAGCCACATCTGGGTGCCCGGGCCGTTGGCGCCCGGGGTGGGGCTCTCGCCCCCCATGAGCACCTGGCTGCTGCCGTCGCAGCCCTCCGTCCGTACGAAGAGCGACCACGTGAAGTCCGCGTCTCCAAAGCGAAAAGCGGGGTGACCCGAGGGCACGGCCAGCCGGTCGGGCAGGCCCAGCGACAGCGCGCCGCCGAAGACGCCGCGGCTCGCCGCCGCCTCGTTGCCCAGCACCTCGACGCGGTGCCCGGCCCCCGAGGTCTCGAAGACTGTCTCGCCGGTGAGGAAGGCGGGGTCGTCGAGGTGGAGCAGCAGGACGTTGCTGCCCATGTCCAGGTTGCCGGCCGGGTAGCCCGCCTCGGCTCCGCCGCCGTCGGGCAGCGGGCGGCCATAGGCCAGGGCCGGCCACCAGCGCACGCGGTCCCAACGCACCGGGTCATCCACGGCGAAGATGCGCGACGTGAAGGTGCCCGAGGACCGGCCGGCCATCAGGCGCAGCGAGCGGCCCTCCCAGCGCGTGCCGTCGTGCGTCCCCCCGCTGCCCCGCAGATCCGTCACGAGCACCTGCATGGGGCCGGCGTCCACGAAGGCCACGTCGGGCTCGCCGGCGTCGACGGCGGCCGCGTCGGGCGCCAACGCGTCGGGCGCCGCGTCCACCGGGGGGCCGACCTCGGCCGTGGGGCCGGCGTCCGGCGTCGGGACGAGTCGGGCCGGCCCTTCCAGGTCGAGCAGGAAGGTGCAGCCGGTGGCGATCAGGGCGATGAGGGGGACGGCGCGCACGGGCGCAGACTAGCAGGTCGGCGCGTCTTGCTCCCATCCTCTGTGCAGTGGGCAGGTTCAGTGCCCTGGCCCGTCGGGTAGAGTCCCCTGTCTGCCCGGAGCTCCCATGCGTACCCTCATCCTGCTCGCCCTGGCCACGGCCGCCTGCGACTCCGCCGACGGTCCCGGCGAGGTGGTCGACGCCTCGCCCGCCCCCGACATGGCCGCCGTACCGGCCGACGCCGACATGGCCCCGGACGCCGACCCCGAGCAAGAGGGCCGGCGCTTCGCCGCCGAGGTGGCCCGGTGCGAGGGCGCGGCCGAGGGGGTGGACGTGGGGGACGCGGTGGAGGGCCGCGCCCCCACCGGCTACGTGTCCCAGCCGGACAACGCCCCCTGCTGGGCCTTCAACCCACGAGAAACAAAGATGTTTCGCGTTCATGGCCCCCGCCGCCGGGCCCTACAGCGCCGTCCAGGCGGCGGATGGAGGACGGGCTGGCCGTCCAGGTCGGCGTCGCGCCCTGCGGTGCGCCGGTGGTCGAGGCGCCCGCCGAGACCGGCCTGCTGGCCTGCGCCATCCGGGCCCAGGCCGGGGTCGTCCTCGCCGCGGGCGAGTCGGCCTATGTGGGCCTGCGGGTGGTCTACGGCACCGACACCCGCCCCCTGGGCTACGAGGCCCCGTCTGGCCTGCGCGTGCAGGCCGCCCGGGCCGCCGGGGGTCGAGGTCGCCCGCCTCGTCGAGGACGCGGGCGCGCAGCGCATCACCATTGGCCTGATCTTCACGGATCCCGATGGCGACGTGCAGAGCGCCGCAGGCGGGCGCTTCGGGGACGACGACGCCGAGCTCTACGCGCCGGATGCGTCTGGAATCAGCCGGGGCGTCGACCTGGTGATCGACTACTACGGGCCGGGCACGGGGGATGAGGAGAGCTGGCGCTGGCGGTCGCCAGACGCGCGGCGCTGCGGGCGGTCGAGATCACGGTCACCGACGCCACCGGCCCGACCGCGACGATGCGGGCGGCAGCCCTTGGAGCGGGGGCGTCAGGTGAGGCAGGATGAGCAGATCGACGGCCAGGCCGCCGTTGCGCAGGGCGTAGCGCGCCTCGGGCTCTCGCCGCAGGCGGCGCGTCAGGGCCCGCTCGGGTGAGAGGATGGCCGCCTTCCAGCCCGCGAAGGGGCCGGCCAGCAGCGCGCCCAGCTCGTCCCACGCCGAGGTGGTGTCCTCGGCGCGCCGGCCAGCGTGGGGTTGGCCACCAGCAGACCCGTGGGCGCCGGGGGCCGGACGTCCGCGGCGGAGGCCACCCGCAGATCCACCGCGACCCCGGCGCGCTCGGCGTTGCGGCGGGCCGCCGTCACCGCGGCCTTCGAGCGATCGCTGCCCTGGATGATCGTCGGCACGGCCTCCTCGGTGGGCATGAGCTCGCCGCGCCACCAGGCCTCGCAGGCGAACGTGCGCAGGCGCCCGGGGGCGAGCCCGGCGGCCCGCCCCGCGGCCTCGATGAGGAAAGTGCCCGATCCGCAACAGGGATCGACGAGCGGCGTGCCCGGCTCCCAGCCCGCCAGGGCCAGGATGCGGGCGGCGAGTCCGGCGCAGCGGCGCTGCCCCCGTCTCGGTCCGCCAGCCCCGCTTGTGCAGGTGCTCGCCGGTCGTGTCGATCTGCAGCGTGCAGCGGTCGTGGGCGAGGCAGTAGAGTGGTGGTGTCGCCGGCGTGGGGAGGAGGGCGCCCAGCTGGCGATGGCCCCTGTGGAAGAGCCGCGACCGGGAGGCGCTCACCCGGGGGGTGAGGCCGCCGTAGGGCGACCAGTCCACCGCGCTCGCCCCGGCCACCAGCTCGTCGAAGTCGGTGGCCTTGAAGCGGGCCACGGGCACCAGCACGCGGCTGGCGGTGGCCAGCAGGCGGTTGGACGGCAGGGGCGAGCTGCGAAATCCGCACCCCGCCGGCTTGAGCTCCCGCGATCGGAAGCCGTGGTGGGCCAGCTCGGCGTCCAGCACTCCTCGAGGCCCGGGGGGCAGGTGGCGAACAACAGGGGTGGCTTGCTCAAATCTGGATGCCTGGCGTGCACATGCGCACGTTGCCGCCGCCCTCGGCGCGGGGGTGGGTGTTGCAGCCGTAGCCGCCGCGGCACTCGTTCTGCGCGGCGCAGGTGTCGCCGCAGAAGTTGCCGTTGTCGAAGCGGGCGCAGGCCCCGCCGGGGCCGCAGTCCGAGTCCCGCGTGCACTGGCGGGTGCAGTAGCCGCCCGGCACCGCGGCGCCGGTCAGGCAGTCGAAGTCCCGCGAGCAGTCCGAGAAGTCGAAGCAGGCGTCGCCGAGGGCGCCGTTGCCCCCCAGGCCGCACCAGAAGGCCCCGTCGAGGTACTTGCAGGTGTGATCGGGGTGGGCGCACGCGCCGGCGATGCAGGCCTCGATGCACCACTCCTGGTGGCAGCCGAAGCCGGCCGGGCAGCCCACACCGTTGGCGTCACAGAAGGCGTCCGTGCAGCTGCTGGTGCCGTAGTCGCAGACCTCGAACTCCTCGCAGGCCTGGTTGGCGCGCCCGCACTGGCCCCCCGCGACGGCCTGCTGCACCCGGACCACCAGATCGTAGGTCTGGCCCAGGGTGCCCGCCTCGATGTTGTAGTGGATGAAGCCCCCGCCCACCGGCCCGGGGGCCGTCAGGAGGCGGCAGCCGGGGCGGTTGGCCCGGCAGCCGTCGCCCATGCCCACGCCGTACGACTGCCCCGGGATGCCCTGGCCACCGGGGGTGAACGCCTCGGCCGAGGGGGCGTTGCCGGTGTACGAGATGTACACCTGGAGGGTCGACCCGTCGGGCACCTCCGTCTTGTACCAGTCGGGATCCCCGCACTGGGTGAGGTTGGTGTAGACCTCGGGCCGGAAGGGCTCGGCGTCGGCGCGGCTGTCGTTGGGCTCCACGCGGTCGGGGTCGCAGGCGACCATCGGGTTCTGCACGTCCAGGGTCAGGCGGTAGGTGTTCTCGGCGTCCTGGTAGCCGTAGACCTCCAGGATGTAGGTCCCCGTGGCGGGGGCCATGGCCACCCGGATCTGCTCGTTGTCGCTGGAGCTGCCGGCGTTGGCGACGGCCACGTTGTTGGGGCCGGTGAGGCGCAGATCGATGTCGCCGGCGGCGTGGCTGAAGAGGGCGTCGATGTTGATGGCCGCCCCGACCGTGGCGTTGAAGGACCAGAAGTCGTGATCCCCGGCGCAGATGCGCAGGTCCTGGCCCTGGGCCATGGACAGGGGCAGCGCCGTCTCGCGGGCGTCGCCGCCGCTGGCCTCGAACCGATCATCCATGCACATCATGGGGTTGCCGCCCCCGGGGATGACCTCGAAGGTGATCTCGTAGTCCGGCGTGGCCGCCGGATCGAGGCAGCCCACGACGATGCGGAAGTCGCCGGCCACCGCGGCGACGGTGGACGCCTCCTCCAGATCGGTGATGCCGTCGGCCCGCGCCACGGGGTTGCCGCCGCCCGGCGCGTAGATGTCGAAGTCGATGTCGCACTCGGCGTGGGTGAACGCGGCCACGACGGTCAGCCGGTCACCGACGCCCAGGGGCACCGTGTAGGTGTCGAGCTGGCCGGCGGGGCAGATGGAGCGCTCGAGGGCGTCGCCGTCCGCCACGCGCCGCGGCGCGTCGCCCTCGGCGTCGGGCGTGCAGTCCCCCATCACGGGCCCGTCGCCCGTCACCTGGAACGTCACGCGCTCCACCGCCCGGAACTCGCCGTCCGAGACCTGGAACACCACCGGGATGGCCTGGTTGGCCTGATCGGGGAGGGGCGTCCAGAAGAAGGTGCGGTTGGCCGCATCGAAGCCCGCGCCCCCCGGCGCCGGGCTGGCCAGGCCGAAGATCAGCGACTCCGGGTGATCGTCGTCGGCCTCCACCACCAGGCGAAACTCCACGCCCACCTGGACGGACTGGTCCATGATCGGGCGGATGCGGGGCGGGAGGTTCTGCGGATCGCCGCCCCCCGACTCGCGCACCACCAGCTTCACGTCCTGGGAGGCCTCGGCCTGGGCGTCGGCGGCCACGAACGTCACGTTGAAGCTCCGGCCCCCGAGGGCCGCGTCGGGCGTCCACTGGAAGAGGCCCGAGTCGGCGTCCAGCGTCGCCCCGTCGAGGGCGTCGCCCCGCATGGAGTAGGTCAGGCGGTCGCCATTGGGATCAGTGGCCACGAGCTGCAGCGAGAAGGCCCGGCCGGCCGTGAGCACCTGGTCGCCCAGCTCCTCGAACGTCGGGGGCCGGTTGCCCGCCTGGTTCGCGGGGATGACGGTGACCTGGATGGTCTCCTGATCCTTGAGCTCCCCGTCGGAGACCTCGAAGGTCAGCAGGACGATGGTGCCCTCCTGATCCGGGGTCGGCGTCCAGGTGAAGAGCCCCGTGGGCTTCTCGAACTTGGCGCCTTCGGGCAGCGAGGAGCGGATGTTGAACGTCAGGGGCGAGCCCTCGGGATCCGACGCCTCGAGCTGGATCTCGAGCAGGACGCCCACCGGGGCCTCGCGATCGCCGATGCGGCGCAGGTCGGGCCGGCTGTTGCGCGGCCCCCCGCCGCCCGCCCCGCCCTGGCCGCCGAAGCCGCCGCCCTGGCCGCCGGCGCCGCCGCCCTGGCCGCCGACGCCGCCCGCGCCGCCGGGGCCGGCGTCGCCGCCCCCGCCGCCGCCGCCCTCGCCCGCGCACGCCGTGACAAGGCACAAGGCCATGAAAACAATAGAGAACCTGGTGGCCATCACCGCCCCCTTCACCGTCGGTGACCCGGAATCGGCGCATCATACTCAGCGAACGGGGCTGGCTTCCACCGGGCTGAAGCGAACGTCCAGGGGCAGGTCGCCGCCCCCGACGAACAGGTCGCGCCCGGCCCGCCGCGCGCGGTAGCGCAGCGCGGCCCCGCCGGCCGGGATGAGCACGAGGCCCTCGGCGTCGCCGTGCCACCTCCCGGTCGTCTCCAGCGCCGGATCCCCCGTCGCTCGCTGCACCATCACATAGCGGCCGTCGGCCAACAGATCGAGCCGCAGGCTGCCCCCCGACGCCGTGTGTTGCCAGGCGCCGACCAGGGCGGACGGCTGCACCCGCGGCGGCGGCGGCGGCGGCTCGGCCACCTCGATACGGCGCAGGCAGACCCGCCCGAAGGGCGGCCCCGTCAGGCAGCGGCCGTCGGCGTCGAGGCGCAGGACCAGCGGGGCCTCGCCCTCCAGGTGCAGCGCGTCGTCGATCTGGTGCCAGCGACAGGGGACGCCGCCGAAGGTGGCGGCGCCGTCGGCCTCCAGCACCAGCCAGACGCGGCCCGCCGCGGCCTCGCCGGCGTAGCGGCCCGGGGCCAGCGTCGGCGTCGAAAGGAAGATGGGCGCCAGGAGCGCCCCCCACAGGCCCGTCATCCGGCCCCCTCGCCTTCACCCTCCGGGCAGCCTACCATGCTCCCATGCTGCGCTGGCGCCCCATGCTCCTTGTCGGTCTGCTCACGAGCGCGTGCGACGCCGGGGGCCCCGACGACGCCGTGGGCCCGACGCTCGACGAGGCGCGCCCCGCGGCGGCGCGCCCGGGGCAGGAGGTCACGCTGCTGGGCCAGGGCCTCGGCCGGCCTGGCCCCCACGACGAGGTGCGCATCGCCGGCGTCCGCGCCGAGGTCCTCGGCTGGCAGGACGACGAGCTCATCGTCCGCGTGCCGGCGCTGCGCGGCCCGGACGGGGAATATCTGCGCGGGCGGTTCGATTGGGTGGTGCGTGCGGGGCGCCTCGTCTCGGCGCCCCTCGCCTTCGAGGTGCTCCCACCCACCCCCTGAGGCCAGGAAGTCCGCGATCTTATCCGGCTTTCTTGAGCCGCGCCGCGGGCCGTGGTATGCCGCCTCCAAGCCGCGCCCCGTGGAGGAAGCCCGCTGATGGAGAGCATCTACGTCCAGCTCGTGACGCTGGCCGGCGCCACCGAAGAGATGACCATCTCCGGCCTGTTGCTGCGGGCGACCCCCGTGGTCAAGGGCGTGCTGATGGTGCTCGTGCTCATGTCGGTGGTGAGCTGGTACATCATCGTCTACAAGTGGCTCTACCTGCGGCGCGCCCAGGCCGAGAGCGGGCTCTTCCTGGAGACGTTCTGGCAGTCCAAGCGGCTCGACGAGATCTACCAGACCTCCGAGCACCTCAAGCGCAGCCCCATCTCCCAGGTCTTTCGGGCGGGCTACGTCGAGCTGACCAAGCTCAAGGGCGGCCGCGAAGCCGGCGACACCATGGTCGGCAAGATGGACGACATCGAGAACATCGAGCGCGCCCTGCGCCGCGCGCGGACGGGCGAGATCATCCAGCTCGGCGCGCTGACGCCGTTTCTGGCCACCACCGCCAGCGCCGCGCCCTTCATCGGCCTCTTCGGCACGGTCTGGGGCATCATGGACTCGTTTTTGAACATCGCGCGGGTGGGCAACGCGACGCTGACGACGGTCGCCCCCGGCATCGCCGAGGCCCTCATCGCCACGGCCATCGGCCTGGTGGCGGCCATCCCCGCCGTCATGTTCTTCAACTACTTCATGAACCGCACCCGCGTCCTCGAAGCCGACATGGACAACTTCGGCAACGACTTCCTGAACATCGTCAAGCGGCACTTCTTCTAGGAGCGGGCGATGGTGTTTGGAAGCGACGGCGGCAGCAGCGGACGCGGCTCCATCAGCGAGATCAACGTCACCCCGCTGGTGGACGTCATGCTCGTGCTGCTGGTGGTCTTCATGGTGACCACGCCCATCATCGTGCAGGGGGTCAAGCGGGAGGTGGACGTCGATCTCCCGACCACCAACGCCGATCCGGTCCCCGCCGACCAGCTCCAGACCATCTTCACCCTGCACGCCGACAAGCACATCGGCTTCGCGAAGGGGGAGGACGAGGCGGTGCTCCTGGAGGCCTGCGCGGAATTTCCGGCCTGCCTGGAGGGATTCGAGGAGAAGCTCAAGGCCATCCCGTCCCTCGAAGACTTCCGGCAGGGCCAGCGCCTCTTCCTCCTGGCGGATCGCACCCTGCCCTACGGCTTCGTGGTCGACGTGATGTCCCGGCTGCAGAAGGCGGGCATCACCAACATCGGCATGGTGACCAACCCGCCTCCCTCGGAGGACAAGGCGCCATGAACCAGAAGCCGGCGGAAGACCAGGGCCTCAAGACCATCGCGGGCATCTTCGCGGCGGTGGTGAACGGCAGCATCTTCACGATGATGGCCATGGCCGGGGTCGTGGAGGCCCGCGCCGAGCGCGACGAGCCCGTCGCGTGGGTGGACGTCAAGCCGGTGGAGCTGCCCAAGCTCGGCCAGGAGCGCCCCAAGGAGCTGCCGCGCATCATCGAGGCGCCCGAGCCGCCCCCCGTCGAGACCGACACCGCCAGCATCTCGCGCAAGAAGCTCGAGGAGGAGCTGGAGCGCAAGAAGGAAGACGAGAAGAAGCAGCGCGAGCTCGCCGAGAAGAAGCGACGCGACGAGGAGAAGCGGCTCGAGGACGAGCAGCGCCGCAAGGAGCGCGAGGAGGAGGCCGAGCGCAAGAAGCGCGAGCAGGCCATGGCCCGGGCCCTACGCAAGGTGCACGACGAGCGCGCCGACGAGGACGATCCCCGCGGCTTCGCCGATGGCGACGCCATGGGCACCTCGACCGATCCCAACTCCCGCCTGCACAAGGCCACGTACATGAACCGCGTGGTCCATGCCCTGCGTGAGCAGTTCACGGTGCCGTCGGTCATCCCCCGCGACGTGCGCAAGAAGCTCAACGCGGTGGTGGCGTTTCGCATCGACGACGACGGCAAGCTGAAGGGCGATCCGCGCATCACGCGCTCGAGCAACAACCGCATCTTCGACGACGCGGTCCTCGCGACGCTGCGGAAGTTCGGGCCGGGCAGCAACGCCCGCATCCCGGTGCCGCCGCCCACCCTGCCGGATCTGCGCAAGAGCGTGCTGAAGAACGGCCTGACCATCGAGATGCGGGGCGACGACTGAGCCCCGCCGTGGAGAACGCATCCCTCATGCTGCGACGCATCCTGCCACTCCTGCTCCTCGCCGCCCCGGCGGTCGCCCAGGAACCCGAGACGCCGGACGGCGTCGTCACCCCCGTGGGCATCACCGTGTTCCAGATGGCGGTGCCCGACGCCTTCAGCCAGGGGGGCACGCCCGACACCCGCGGCGTGACGGAGGCCCTCAGCGGCACCATCCGGCGCGACCTGAGCATCACGGGCTACTTCAACCTGGTGGACAAGGCCGCCTTCCTGGTCGACCCGGCCAAGGAGGGCATGAGCCCCGACTACAAGTCATGGTTCACCATCGGCAGCCAGGGCCTCATCAAGGCGGGCTACAACATCCAGGGCAACCAGGTCGTCGTGGATCTGCGCCTCTTCTCGGTGGATGGCGGCAAGCAGATCGCCCTCGCCGGCTTCGAGGCGCCCGCCACCCTGGCCGTCGACACGGGGGCCCTGCGGGCCCACGCCCACAAGTTCGTCAACGAGGTCATCCGCTACTACACCAAGAGCCCGGGCTTCTTCGGCTCGCAGATCGTGACGGTGAAGCGCACCGGCGGCGGCAAGAGCCTGTTCATGGTCTCGGCCGATGGCATGGAGGAGTCGCGGCTGACCAGCGACGACAGCATCAACATGCTGCCGACGCTGCGGAAGGGCCGCATCTACTTCACCAGCTTCCGCAACGGCGGCCCGCACCTCTTCGCCCTCTTCGGCGGCCAGGCGCGCCCGTTCAGCAGCTACCAGGGCCTCAACACCGGCGCCGAGCTGAGCCCGGCGGGCAACGCGGTCGCCGCCACCCTCTCCAAGGATGGCAACCCCGAGATCTACCTGCTCAACCCCGACTCGGGGCAGGTGATCAAGCGGCTGACGAACTCGTGGAGCATCGACACCAGCGCCACCTGGTCGCCGGACGGCAGCCGCCTCGCCTTCGTGAGCGACCGCCACGGCTCGCCCCAGATCTGGATCATGAATGCGGGAGGCGGCGGCGAGCGCCGGCTCACCTTCCAGGGCGACTACAACACCACCCCCGAGTGGAGCCCCCGGGGCGACAAGATCGTCTTTACGGCCCGCGATGAGCGCAACGTCTTCGACATCTTCACCGTGCGCGTCGCCGACGGCGCCATCGAGCGCATCACCCAGAACCAGGGCAACAACGAGGAGCCGTCGTGGTCGCCTGATGGGCGCCACCTGGTCTTCACCAGCACCCGCAACGGCGCCGCCGAGCTGTTCATCTCGACCGAGGACGGCAGCAAGCAGTTCCAGATCACCAAGGGCAAGGGCGGCTACTTCACGCCCTACTGGGCCAAGTGATGAAAAACACTCTTCTTTTTCTTCTTCTCTGCGCCACGCCCGCCCTCGCCGCGGATCCGGCCGACGTCGAGGCGGACGAGCTGAGCGCCAACGGCGCCGACCTGTACTGGGCGCGCCTGAGTCTCCAGGTCTCGGCCCAGCTCCCCCCGGGGGGCAAGCCGGGCCTGACCACCAAGGTCAAGATCCGGCTGGACGGCCAGGGGGCGCTGACGGCCTTCGAGGTGGTCGCGCCGAGCGGTGACGCCGCCTTCGACGCCGCCGTCGCGAAGGTGCTCGACGGCTTCAAGCCCACCGGCAAGGAGCGCTTCGCCGTGGCCCTGGATCCGGCCATCCGTGCCCGGGTCGACGCCGAGGGGGTGACCCTCGAGCTGCGCGCCCCCGCCCCGCCGGCGGCCCCGGCCTCCAAGGAGCCCTGAGATGCGACACACCGCTGCCCTGCTGCTCACGCTGTTTGCCGCCACCCTCGCGGCCTGCGGCGGTCCGCCCACCAAGACCCTGACGGAGGCCCAGACGGCCATCAACGGGGCCATCCTGGCCAAGAAGTGCGCGCCGGAGGACTACGCCGCCGCCGAGCGCATGTACGCCAAGGCCCAGACGCTCTCGGCCCAGGGCAAGTACGACGAGGCCGAGAAGGCCGGCGAGGCGGCCAAGAAGCTGGCCGAGAAGGCCCGCCAGAAGGCCGAGGAGCGCCGCACCGAGTGCTTCGCCCAGAAGGACGATGGCGCCCAGGGCGGGGGCACCGACATCGAGCAGTTCATCGACCGCTCCGATCCCAACGCCATCGGCGGCGTCCAGGTGGAGGGCCTCAAGACCATCTACTACGACTTCAACGCCGCCGATCTGACGGAGGAGTCCAAGCAGACCATGGCCCGCAACGCCGCCTGGCTCAACGCCAACCCCGGCGCCCAGGTCCGCGTGGAGGGGCACTGCGACAGCCGCGGCAGCGCCGAGTACAACCTGGCCCTGGGCGAGAAGCGCGCCCTGTCGGCCCGCGCCTACCTCAAGCAGCTCGGCGCCGACACCAGCCGGCTCGAGGTGGTCAGCTACGGCGAAGAGCGCCCCGCCGAGTACGGCGAGGACGAGGGATCCTACGCCCGCAACCGCCGCGTCGAGTTCACCGTCCGCTGACGGTTTCCCCTTTCAGTTCGACGCGTTGCCGCCCGCCTTCGGCTCACAGCGCCCGTTGAGGCGCCAGTCGAACGGGGTGTAGGTCACCTGGGTCGCCCCCTCGGCCGTCGTGGGCGCGACCCGCTTGAGCCACGCCACCAGATCCCCCCCGAACTCCGCCAGGTACCACTCGAAGAGCTGGCTGGCGACGATGGCGTCGCCCTCCCGCTTGATGAACCGGGGGTCGCGGGCGACCTGCTGGCTCAGGGCCTCCAGGCGGGGGCGGACGTCCTCCTCGCTGTAGGCCGTGCGAGGCAGCGCGGGGAACCCGTTGGCGCCCTTCACCACCGCGAAGCGCACCGCCGGATCGCCGGCCTTCACGTCGCCGATCAGCTCGCTCTCCAGCTCGCTGAGGGTGTGGGCCTCCTCGCCCAGGAGGAACGAGACGCGCCAGAAGAGGCCGCCGAACGGGTAGATGGTGTTGACGTCCTCCACCGGGCAGTGGTCCCGCACGATGGCGAGCATGAAGGCGTTGTAGGCGTTGATGTAGTACGCCAGCCGGGCCTCGTTGCTGCGGAAGCGGTGGGGAGCGCTCTTGGGGCTCAGGGCGCGTAGCTGCCCCAGGTAGCGGTCGAGCGCCTCGGGGTGGGCGCGCAGGCCGGCGTAGTCGATGCGACCGTCATCGCCGACGGCCTGCTGGAGCACGGCGGTGAGGCCGGCGTGATCGAAGTCGCGGCCTTCCATCGCGACCGGGGCGGGCCGCGGGCCGTCGATGCCCTTGGGTCGAAACCAGAAGGTGACGCCCAGCACGAGGGCGGCCACCAGGACGAGCCAGCGAGAGGTGAGCAGCTTCATGGCGCCATGGTCGTAGACCCGCCGCCCAAACGCCAGCCCGTCAGGCCGCCAGCAGGGCGCCCTCGCCGTAGGTCTCTTCCAGGTGGGCCTTCACCTTGCGGCGGGCGCGGTGCAGCCGCGACTTGATGGCGGCGATGGACAGGCCCGAGTGCTCCTGGATCTGCTTGAGATCGAGGCCATCCTCGACCCAGAGGCGCAGGATGCTGCCGTACTGGGGCGGGAGCTGGTCCATGGCCGACGCGATGGCGAGGGAGAGCTCGCCCTCCATCGCCAGGTCGTCCGGCCGGCGGGCCGGCTCCGCGAGCGTGCGCTCGTCATCCACCGCCTCGGCCTCGCGCAGGTGGTCCTCCAGCGACCAGGCGTTGCGGCGCCGGCGCGAGCGCAGGTGCATGCGGATGCAGTTCGTCCCGACCTGGTAGAGCCAGGAGCTGAACTTCGCCTCGCCCCGGAAGGTGTCGAGGCGGGTGAAGGCGCGTAGCAAGGTTTCCTGGGTGACGTCCTCGGCCTCGTCGAGATCGCCGACCGCCTTGGCAGCTCGCCAGTAGATGCGCTCGCGGAGGGGGGCGACGAGCTCGTCGAACGCAGCCTCGTCACCGGCGCGGGCCAGGTCGAGCAGTCGGCTCTCGGGGGAACGGGTGTCGCGCATGGTCTTCCTTCCTTCCAGTCCTCGTGAACCGATTCGCGTTTCGTTCAATTCCGTCTGCCCTGCGCTCTTGCGAATTCGAACTCGCCTGGCTGCGACAGCTTGTCCGGAGGCGCAGTACCCTGTGCACCGACCCCGGTGGCCGCCACCCAGAAAATGGGTGTACTGTCACAAGGCGCGAGATTGTCACCGAGGGAGGCGGGTGGGCGAACCGGGCGGACGTGTCTTGATCGTCGAGGATGATGTCGATGATGCCCGCATCTTCCAGCGGCTCCTCAGCCGCCTGGAGGGGCCGTACACGGGCGTGGTCGCTCATACCTGCGAAGAAGCGCTGGCCCGCCTGCGGAGCGGGTCCTGGGATGTCGTCTTCGTCGATCACCACCTGCCGGACTGCTACGGCCAGGAGCTCATCCCCCAGATCCAGGCGCTGGATCCGACCCTGCCGGTGGCCATGCTGACGGGCCAGGGGGACGAGGCGCTGGCCGTCGCGGTGATGAAGGCCGGGGCATGGGACTACCTGCGCAAGGGTGACTTGAACGGACCGTTGCTGGAACAGACCCTCCGATCGCTCCGGCAGCGGGTGCGCCTGGAGGCCGAGGTGCGGGCGGCCCAGGCCGAGCTCGAGGAGCTGGCGGTCCGCGACGGGCTGACCGGGCTGTGCAACCACCGGCAGTTCCAGGCGCTCCTGCAGCGCGAGTTCGCCCGGGCGCGGCGGTACGCGACGCCGCTCGCCTGCCTCATGCTGGATCTGGATCACTTCAAGGGCGTCAACGATGCCTGGGGGCATCCCTGCGGGGATGAGGTGCTGCGCAGCCTGGCGACGATGCTGCGGGACGGGGCGCGTGAGGTGGACGTCGTCGCGCGCTACGGGGGCGAGGAGTTCGTGCTGCTGCTGCCGAACACGGACGCGGACGGCGCGCGCCGCAGCGGCGATCGCATCTGCCGGGCCGTGGCCGCGACCCAGTTCAGGACGTCGGCGGGGCCGCTGCGCCTGACCGTGTCGGTGGGGGTGGCGACGGATGACATGGATGGGATCGCCACCCCGGCGGATCTGGTGCAGAAGGCGGACGCGGCGCTCTACCGGGCCAAGCACTCGGGCCGCAACCGCGTATGCGTGGCGGGGATCTCGGAGGGGCCGGCGGGGTTCGACGACGAGATGCGGGCCGGCGCGCTGGCCTCGCTGGCCCTGGTGGCGGCCCGGCTCGAGGAGCAGCACCTGGGCGAGGCGGGCCACGGCGAGCGGACGGCGCTGGTGGTCGACGCGATCGGGCCCTCGGTGGGGCTGACCGGGGCCGCCCTGAGCGTCGGGCGCATCGCGGCCCGGCTCGTCGGTCTCCTCCGGCTGGCGGCGCCGGATCGGGTGGTGCACCGCGCCGGCGAGCTGACGCCGGCCGAGCGGGCGCAGGTGGCCGATGGCCCGGCGCTGGCCGAGGCCGTCCTGCGGGAGGCCGGGGGGGCCGACGCCCTGGCCGTGGCCATCCGGCATGTACGCAGCCGCTATGATGGGCCGCGGGGGGGCGCGGCGCTGCCGCTGGTGGCGCGGGTCCTGGCCGTCGCCGATGCGTGGTGCGCCTTGACCAGTGCGCGACCCTGGCGTGCGCCCTTTTCGCCGGACGAAGCGCAGGCCATACTGTCTTCCCAGGCTGGTCGTGTCTTCGATCCCGAGGTCGTGGTCGCGCTTTGCCAGTGGGTGGCGAGGGAGAGCCGATGACCGTCCGCATGCACATCCTGCTGGCCGAGGACGAGGAGAGCGACGTCCTCATCACCCGCCGCGCCCTGCAGCGCTGCGAGGGTCAGCCGGTGGAGCTGGAGGTGGTGCGAGACGGGCAGGAGCTGCTGGATCGGCTGCGCGGGCTGCCGCCGTTCGAGGGGCTGCGCCGCCCCGATCTGATCCTGCTGGACTTCAACCTGCCCAAGGTGAACGGGCTGGAAGCGCTGCAAATCATCAAGCAAGACGATGGGTTGCGGGCGCTGCCGGTGCTGATGCTCACCACGTCCGAGCGGCCCGAGGAGATCGAGGCGTCCTACGCCCACGGCGCCAACGCCTTCGTCGTGAAGCCCATCCGCTTCGCCCGGTTCGTCGAGGTGATGGACGGGCTGCTGCGGTTCTGGGGCGACATCGCCCGGCTGCCGCTGCGGTAGCGCGGGCGCGTCAGGGCAGCGCCGCGAGCACCTCGGCGGCGTGGCCGACGACGCTCACGTCGGGGAAGACCCGGTGGACGTGGCCATCCCGCAGGATGAAGGTGGTGCGGGCGATGCCGGTGAAGCGGTAGCCCTGGACCTGCTGCTCCCCCCAGATGCCGAGCGCCTCGCACAGCCCATGGGCTGGATCGGCGATCAGCGGGAAGGGGAGGGCGTACTTCGCCCGGAAGGCGGCGTGGCTGGCGACGTCGTCGGCGCTGAGGCCGAAGATGCGGGCGCCGCGCGCGGTGAAGCCGTCGAGGTCGTCGCGAAACGCGCAGGCCTCGCGGGTGCAGCCGGGGGTGTCGTCGCGGGGGTAGGCGTACAAGACGACCACGCCGGTCGAGAGGTCGGCGTCGGTGACGGGCTGGCCGGCGTCGTCGAGCAGCCGGAAAGACGGGAGGCGCTGGCCTTCCTGGATCATGGGGTCCTCCGTGGGGTGGGCGCCGACAGGGTAGCGCGGCCGACGCCGCGACAGGAGGGGACGTGACGTTCGACGAGCCGCTGGTACCGTGCACGCTGCTGCGCCGCCACAAGCGCTTCCTGGCCGATGTGCGCCTGGCCGACGGGACGGAGCTGACCGCCCACTGCCCCAACAGCGGCTCCATGCGCGGCTGCCTCGAGCCCGGCGCCCGCGCGTGGATCAGCGACTCGAAGAACCCCGCCCGCAAGCTGCGCTACACGCTGGAGCTGCTCCACGCCTACGGGGCCATGCTCTGCGTGAACACCCAGCGGCCCAACGCCCTGGCCGAGGAGGCCATCCGGGCGGGGCTCGTCCCCGAGCTGGCCGGCTACCCGACGCTCCAGCGGGAGGTGCGCTACGGCGCCGAGAGCTCCCGCATCGACCTGCTGCTGTCGGGGCCCCGGGGGCGCTGCTTCGTCGAGGTGAAGAACGTGACGATGGGGACCCCGGACGGCCTCTGCCGCTTCCCCGACGCCGTGACGACCCGAGGGGCGAAGCACCTGCGGGAGCTGTCCGCCCAGGTGGCCGCCGGCGATCGGGGGGTGCTGCTGTTCTGCGTCTCGCGGGACGACGCCTCGGTGGTGGAGCCCGCCGATGACATCGATCCGGCCTATGGCGAGGCGCTGCGGGCGGCGGTGGCGGCGGGGGTGGAGGTGCTGGCCTGGCGGCTGGCGATCAGCCCCCAGGCCCTGGGCTTCGAGCGCCCGGTGGCCTTCCGGCTGCCTACTTGAAGGCGCGGGTGAGGTTGTTGGGGGGGCCCATGACCTCCTTCTTCCACGTCTTGGGCTTCGACAGGAAGAGCAGGAGCGGGTCGAGGGCGGTGAGCGTCAGCACGGGCTTGCTGTCGAAGACGTCGGTCTTCTCGGCGATGTCCTTGGCGATGTCGAAGGCCATGATGGACGAGTCGCTGCGGTAGATGACCTTGGCGTTGCCGACGGCGAGGGCGTAGGCGCTGGTGCCGTTCATGGCGATCTGGGCCTGGGGGTAGAGCGACTTGCCGCCGATGCTGGGCACCAGGCTCATGCCCTGCCCGTCCTTGGGGGCCTCGCCGCCGATGACCGTGAGCAGGGTGGGCAGGATGTCGACGCCGTTGGCACCCGAGGTGACCCGGGCGCCCGCGGGGAAGCCGGGCATCTTGATGACGAGGGGGACGCGGACGAGCTCCTGGTGCAGGTTGTGGCCATGGCCGCAGGAGCCGTGCTCCCAGAACTCGTCGCCGTGGTCGGCGCTGATGATGATGGCGGTCTCGTCGTAGATGCCCTCGGCCTTCAGGTGGTCGAGGAGATCGCCGAAGTGCTTGTCATTGAAGGCGATCTCGTTCTCGTAGATGGCCTCGATGCGCTGCCGGTCGCGCTCGGAGGGGGGCGACTTCTTCTCCTTGAGGCGGCCCAGCTCGGTGCCGCTCAGGTACTTCTTGTAGGAGCCGTTGTAGGCGCCCTTGTCGTAGTCGCCGATGAACTCGTCGTGGACCCGGTAGGTCACGTGGGGGTCGTTGGTGCCCAGGTACAGGTAGAAGGGCTTGTCCTTGTTCTTGGTGATCCAGGGCTTCGCCGTCTTGACGACGTGGGCGGCGTTGTTGGCCGTCTCGTCGCGGATGAAGTTCTGGTAGTCGTCGAAGCCCTGGTTGTAGTTCCAGCGGTCGCTCACGTAGCCGTTGGCGATGAAGCCGGCGGTGCGGAAGCCGGCCGCCTTGAAGGCCTCGGCGATGGTGGTGTGCTCGCTCTTGAGGTTGGCCTCGTGGGTGTAGACGCCATGGGTCACGGGGTAGGTGCTGGTGAAGAAGCTGGCGTGGCTGGCCTTCGACTCGGTGCCCTCGACGTAGTAGGGGTCGAAGACCACGCCCTCGCCCGCGATCTTGTCGACGTTGGGGGTCTTTACCTTGGGCCGGCCGTTGGCGTTCTTCTGGGGGTAGAAGCCCAGCTTGTCGGCTCGGAGCGTGTCGATCAGCCAGAAGATCACGTACTTGGGCTTCTTGACGGTGACGCTGCCCAGGGTGCCGCCGGTGATCTTGCCGGTGACCTTGGCGGTGCCGCCCTTGCCGCGCAGCATCAGGCGGGTGCCCTTGCCCGCGTAGGCGTCCAGGCCGATGTCCACCGAGGCGCCGGCGCCGAGGGCCTTGGGCTTCTCGCCGTCGAGCTGGGCGAGCACCTCGAGCTGGCCGCCCTCGGCCTTGGCCGACAGGCGCATCCCCGCGGCCGGGGAGACGTAGTAGTCGAGGCCCGCGGCGTCGGGCAGGACGATGGCGTCCCCATCGGCGGACTTCAAGGCGCCAGCCACGTCGGCTTCGGCCTCCGGGGCCGCCGGCGCGCTGGCCTCGGCCAGGCGCACGAAGCGAATGGCCGTCGCCGTCTTCTGGTTGCCCTGCATCTCGGACTTGTTGAAGTGCAGGCGGACCTTGGCGAGGCCCTCCTTGACCTTCGCCTCGGGGATCTCGACGCGGATGATCTGCCAGGCACCCGCCTTGAGATCGGGGCTGCCGACCTTCTCGCCCTCGAAGAAGACGTCCACCTTGGGCTTGTCAGGGAAGGGGCGGATGAGCGCCTCGATGACGGCCTTCTTGCCGGCCAGCTCGGGGCCGATGGGGATCCAGAGGTTGGCCTGGATGCCCGGGTTGAGGGCGGCGGGCCGGCCGTCGATGGTGACGCCCGTCTTCCAGCGATCGCCTTCGTCGCGGGTGTAGCGGATGAAGCCGGGGGAGGTGGCGTCGGCCACCACGCCGGCCCGCTGCACATGGGCCAGGGGCAGGTTGGCGCGCAGGTCGTAGTCGGGGCTGCCGGCCAGCGCCGGGGCCGCCGCGACGGCGAGCACGAGGAGACCGAGCATGGAGGATACAGGCTGCATGGACACTCCCTGAGGGGCGGGCGGCTCGAGTCGGTCAGCCGCCCACGATGGACAAGCGATCAAGGGGCGAATCGGGTCCCAGCACCAGCACGTCGACGGTCTCTCCGGCCTCCTGGGCGCGCGCCCCGGCCCGCAGGACGAGCAGGGCGTCGGCGCCGGCCAGGCTGGAGAGGGCTCCGCTGGACTGGGTGCGGCGGGCATCCACCTCCAGCCGCCCCTGCCGCCAACTCAGGGCCGCGCGGCGGTATTCCTCGCGCTGGCCGCCGGCGGGCAGGGGGTGGGCGAGGGTGGCACGCCGCAGGCGGCGCAGCACGCGGTCATGGCCCAGCAGGCGCAGGAGCGCGGGGCGGACGAAGACCTCGAAGGTGACCAGGGCGCTGACGGGGTTGCCGGGCAGGCCGAACAGCCAGGTGTCTTTCAACCGCCCGAAACCCAAGGGTTTTCCCGGCCGGATGGCGACACGCCAGAGGGCGAGGTCGGCGCCGCACAGGGCGCTGAGCTGGCGGCCGAGGTGGTCGTGATCGCCGACGCTCATGCCGCCGACGGTGAGGACGGCGTCGGCGCGGCTGGCGGCGAGCAGCGCCGCGCGGACGGCGTCGGCGTCGTCCCGGACGACGGGGAGCAGCCGGGGCTCGGCGCCCAGGGCCCGGACGGCGGCCGCGAGGGCGATGCCGTTGCTGTTGGTGACCTGGCCCCGCGCGGGCGGCGGGCCGTCGGGCTCGACCAGCTCGTCGCCGCTGCTGAGGATGGCCACGACGGGGGCGCGGTAGACGTCGACGCGGGTGCGGCCGAGGGCGCCCAGCAAGGCCACGTCGCCGGGGGTGAGGATCCGCCCCGGCTCGAGCAGCCGCTGGCCAGGCTCGACGTCGGTGCCCGCCCGCCGGATGTTCGCGCCGGGCGCCACGGCGGACAGCACCTCGATGGCGTCGGCGTGGCGGCGGGTGTCTTCCTGGATGAGGATCGCGTCGGCGCCGGGCGGCACGGGCGCCCCGGTGAAGATGCGCACCGCGGTGCCCGGCTCGACGGGGGCGTCGCCGGCCGCGCCGGCGGCCACCTCGCCTACCACCGGCAGCCGCCGCCCGGGGGTGCACTCGGCGGCCCGGACGGCGTACCCGTCCATGGCCGAGTCATCGAAGGCGGGGAGCGCGCGGGTCGCGTCGACGGCCTCGGCCAGCACCCGATCGACCACGCGCTCCAGGGGCAGCCGCACCGGGCCCAGCGGGGTGACACGATCGAGGATCAGCGCGCGGGCGGCCTCGACGGGGAGGAGGGCGCCGCTCACGGGATGAAGAGCACCTGCCCGGCCCGGAGCGCGACGCTGGGCGGGAGGTTGTTGCGCTCCCGCAGGGCGCGGACCGTGACGTCGTAGCGCTCGCCGATCTCGTAGAGCGTGTCGCCGGCCTGGACGGTGTAGCGCCGACCACGACCGGCGCGGCGGGTCCCCCGGGCGGGCTTCTCTTCGCGGGCGGGCTTCTCCTCTCGGGCGGGCTTCTCTTCGCGGGCGGGCCTCTCTTCGCGGGCGGGCCTCTCTTCGCGGGCGGGCCTCTCGTCACGGCGCGCGACGCGGGTGGGCCGCTTGGAGGACGCCCGCGGCCGCGACGTCTGGGGGATGCGCAGCACCTGGCCCACGGCGACGTTGCGGCCCTTGCGGATGCCGTTCTCCTCGCGGACGGTCTGGACGCTCACCCCGTACTTCTGGGCGATCTTCCACAGGTTTTCGCCGCCACGCACCGTGTGCTGGGTGTAGGCCTGCTTCTCGATCGGCTCGTCCTGGGCCTTGTCGAGGGCGGCGACGGCCTGGTCGGTGCCCGCCTCCACCACCGTCACGGCCCCTTCGGGCACCAGCACCGCGCTCTGGGGGTTGAAGTCACGGCCGACGTAGAGCCGCAGCGCCATGCCGCGCTGGAGGGGCACGGCCGGATCGAGGCCGTTCCACATGGCCACCTCGCCCGGGGTGACCCGGAAGAACGCGGCCACCTCGTCGACGGGCATGGACCAGCGGACGGGGAAGTAGAGGACCTGGCGGCTGCCCGCCTCGAACTGCACCCCCGGCTCGGTCAGCACCACGGTGTCGTCGGCGGGGCCCGGCGGCTGGTCGGGCCGCGGCAGCACCAGCACGCGCCCCGGGGCGGGCTCCTCGTCCTCGCCCAGGTCGTTGAGGCGGCGGACGGTGTGGGCGTGGATGCCGTAGTCGGCGGCGATGTGCCGGACGCGCTCGCCGAAGCGGACGCGGTGGTCGACGAGGGAGGCCTTGCTGCCACGGGCCGCGTCCTCGACCCGGGCCACGACGTCCGGCGGGACCCGCAGCGGGTACGTCTCGCCCGGCGGCGTCACGCCGCGGCGCAGCTCGGGGTTGAGATCGAGCAGATCCGCGGGCGGGATGCCGGCCTGCCGCGCGAAGCGGTTGAGGTCCAGGCCGCCGGGCACCGAGGCCACCGCGAACTGGATGGGCGGCTCGGGGCGGACCTCGCCGAAGCCGTAGCGGGCGGGATCCTGGCCGATGATCATGGCGGCCATGGCCTTCGGCACGTAGTTCTGGGCCTGGGCCGGGAGGGTGTCGGCCTCGACGAGGCGCCAGAACTCGTTGCTGTTCGCGCGCTTGACGCCGCGGTTCAGCCAGCCGGCCCCGGCGTTGTAGGCGGCCATCACGAGGGGCCACGAGCCGAGGCGATCGTACAGATCCTTGAAGTGGCGGGCGGCGGCCTCGGTGGACTTCACCGGATCGCGGCGCTCGTCGACCCAGTCGTCCACCGACAGCCCGTAGGCGGATCCCGTCCGGCGCATGAACTGCCAGGGGCCCACGGCCGAGGCATGAGAGACCGCCTCGGCGTTGAAGCCGCTCTCGATCATGCAGACATAGATCATCTCGGGGGGGATGCCGTGCTGCTCGAGGATGGGCAGCATCAGCTTCTCGAAGCGGCCCTTCCGGGCGAACCAGCGCGCGTAGATGGGCCGGCCCCGGCCCATGAAGAAGTCCATGTAGGCGCGGACCGCGGCGTTGAGGGTGACCGGGACCTCGAGGCCCTCCAGCTTGAGGTCGGGCGGCGGATCGCGGGGCTCGTCGGTCGCGTCGGCGCCGAAGGTCGAGAGCTCGGGCGGGGGCATGAACGACAGGGCCGTCGCCGGCCCGCGCTGCGTCTGGCCGGTGCCGAAGATCTCGGCCTCCAGCCGGGCCATCTCGGTCAGGTCCCAGGACGGGGAGCCCAGCAGGGCGATGGTGAGCAGGGCCAGCATGCGGGGGCGGAGTCTAGTGGGAGCGACCGGCCGCGTAAAGCCGCATGGAGACGGCGGAACACGGGGCGCCGGGGCGGGGCGTCACGCGGTGACGCGAGTGAAGGTCTCTTCGCCCTCGCCCGCGCTGCTCTTCCACTTCACGGTCATGAGGCGCAGCTCGATGCGCAGCGTCTCGTAGCTGCGCAGCAGATCCTCGCCGTCGGGACCGGCCGGGATGACCAGCGTCCACTTCAGGCGATCGGCCCGCCAGCGGACGTCGCGCACCTCGAAGGGGTCGCCGTCGGGGGTGGTGCACAGCACGATGTAGCCATGGGGGCGCCGGCGGATCTCGTGGAGGTCGCCGTCCTCGTCGCGCCAGAGGCCGACCGGGCTCATTCCAGCTCGTCTCGGGTGTGGATGCCGGGCGAGAGGTCCAGCTCGCCCTCGCGCAGCACGCCGGTGATCTCGAAGGTGGACAGGACGCCGTCGCAGTCCAGATCCCCGCGGGCGCGGGCGGTGAAGCCGGTGGCGTCGGCCTCGAAGCTGTACTGGTAGCGCGGGTTGTCCGGGGTGGCGAAGCTGAGGGCCTGCCACGCCGGGTGGGCCCAGAGGTCGGGCGAAGCGGGCTTCGGATCGCCGCTGCCGCACGGCACCTCCGCCGGGGTCGGCGGAGCGGCGGCGGGCAGCTTGCCGAACTCGGCGTGGTAGGCGCGGGCGGCCATGGCGAGCCGGCGGACCTCCATGCGGGCCTCGGAGGCCTTCGAGCGCCGGATGTACTTGATGAAGGCCGGGATGGCCACGGCGGCGAGGACGCCGGGCATCAGCGCGCCCGCCGGGCCCTCCCCGAACCGCAGGCCGTGATCGTCCAGGCGGATGTTGGCGATGAGCCAGCCGTCGATGGCGGCCTGCTGCCAGACCTTGAGCCCCGCCTCCATCGTGGCCCGATCGGCCGTGGGCAGGCCGGGGAGCGCCGCGGCCGCCGCCAGATCGAACGCGAAGCCGACGACCTGGGGCTGGTCGAGCTTGCCCTGGACCGCGGCCGGGAGGGCGCCGCTGCCGGTCGTGGCTGCGGAAACTGCTGATTTTTCACCGAAAAACAGGGTGGTGCCCTGGCGGACGAGGGCGAAGCTCAGGCGGCCGGCGGCGAAGACGTGCCCGCTGGCCGCGCCGAAGGCCTCCGACGTCGGCTTCACGCCGGCGCGGCTCTCGGCGAGCTTCAGCCCGCGATCGATGAGCCCGTCGAGGGCGGCGACGTCGCGCACCCCCAGGGCCAGGGCGAAGCGCGGCTGGCCGGCCTGGAGGCCCTGGAGATCGGTCACCGTGGCGAGGACGTGCCCGGTGAGGGCGGCGTCGAGCTCTTCGAGGGTGAGCCCGATCGCCAGGGGCAGCATCGCGCCGGCCTGGAGGACGCTGCCCTTCTCGGCCGACCGGCTGGGGGGGAAGAGATCGGTCAGGCCGGCCAGGAAGGTGGCCGGGCGGACGTCCACGCGCACCGCCAGGGGGCCGCGGACGTGGGCGCCGAGGGCCGGGGGCGGCGCGGCGGGCGCGAACATCTTCGCCAGGGCGGCGCGGGCGGCCTCGTCGGCGAGGACGCGCATGACCCCCTCGCTGCGGCCGACGGCCAGGGTGGCGGCGGGGAAGCGCTCGGCGAAGAAGGCGGCGTCGGGCTCCGGGGCCGAGCCGGGCGCCTGGAGGTGCTGCAGCAGGCGCGCGGTGGAGAGCCAGCCGGTGACGAGGCGGTCGGCCGGGGCGTCGGCGAAGGCGGCGCGGAAGGCGGCGTCGGCCGCCAGCGTGGCGTCCTCGGTGGCCACCTGGGTCAGGGGGGCGGTGTCGGCCGCCGGATCGGCGTCGCCCAGCACCAGCGTCCAGGGGCCGCGGCGCGCGACCAGGATGCGGGTCTCGCCGATGGAGAGCGTGCGGACGGGGCCGTCGCCGGTGAGCGTCGCGCCCGCCTTGCTGGCCAGGAAGCCGACCAGCTTCGCCTCGTCGGCGACCCGCAGCGCGAGGACGGGCTTCTGGGGGAGGCGCCCGTCGACGAAGACGCCGAGGCCGGCGGCCGGATCGAGGCCGATGCCCGCCCAGCCCGCCGCCGAGGCGGCGTCGAAGCCCAGCGCGGCGGCGCGGGCGGCGGGATCGGTGACCGGCGGGGGGCGTCGGCGAAGATCGAGGGCGGCAGCGTCTTGATCACGCCGTCGGCCCATGCGACCACCGCGTCGAGGTGCTCGACCTGGGCGAAGCCGATGGTGTGGGCGCCGCTGAGCGCGACGGCCAGGCCCGGCGGCGTGGCGGCGGGCGGCGCGGCGACGACCGCGGAGGCGGGCGCGGCGCCGGCCGGCGCATCCTTCCCGCACGCAGGAAGGGCGAGCGCGGCGAGCGTGCACAGGGCGAGAGCGGACAGACGGCGCACGGGATCCTCCTCGGCGATGCCGCCTACAGGTCGCCCGGACGGCGGCAGATGTCAATCGCCCGGCGAAGTGGCAGGTGCAGTTGCCAGGTGGCCACCCGAGCCGGCAGTCCAATCCGCCGGGAGCCCGCAGAATCGGCCTTTTCCTCGATGGAACGGCTCGTGCTACAAGGACGACGAAACCTGCCGGGTCGCCGGCACAGACTCTGTTGGGGGGAACCCATGATCTCTCGCGCCCTGCTCGCTCTCGCGGCGCTCCTCGCGGTCGGCCTCGCCGGCTGCGGCGAAGACGCCGCCAAGACGCCGGCCCCCGACGAGGGCGGCGCCCTCTCGGATGGCCTCATCCCCGAGGGCCAGGACGGCAAGCCCACGTTCGGCGCCACCGGCGAGCCCGAGGAGAAGGCGGACGCGGTGCGCGGGGCGCGGGGCATCTCGGCGGCCTACGACAACAGCGCCACCCAGGTGTGGGCGGTCACGAACGACTGGGAGGACACGACCACGGCGGCCGCTCGCAAGGCGGGCATGGCGTGGCCGGCGGACTCGGGCCTCAACTGGAACCAGAAGTACAGCCGCTGGGTCGACCAGATGCAGAAGACCCGCGGCGAGGCGGGCTACTACGACACCTACACGCTGATCACGCCCTACGGGAAGACGCTGCCCGCCCCGGCGTTCGAGTGCGCCGAGAGCGGCCTCTTCCTGCGGGCGCTGTTCGCGTCGTGGTACGGCCTGCCCTTCATCATGGAGGCCCGCACCAGCGGCGGCGCGCGCCTGTACCTGGGCCACATGGGCTTCCGCACCGACTCGGCGAAGTACGGCAACACCCCGGACTTCAAGTCGGTCTACCGCGACTACTCCGATCAGGCCGAGAGCGTGGCCAACGGGGGCGCCTGGCCCAGCGACAGCCGCCTGCGCGGCCGCAAGCTGGCCGGTGGCTTCGATGACGAGCAGCCCGCCCTGGGCATCGACGACGCCCACGCCGGCACCTACCTCGACGAGCTGCTGCTCAACAAGCGCGTCGGCTACTTCATGATCTACCTGCTGTCGTACTTCGGCTCGGTGAACGTGGCCGACACGCGCAACACCTACAACCGCAAGGCGGAGAGCATCCGCACCGGCGATCTGATCCTGCACCGCTACGGCTACACCGGCATCGGCCACACCCTCATCGTCAAGGAGGTCACGGTCAGCAACGGGCAGTACGCCGTGGAGCTGATGAGCGGCTCGATGCCCCGGCGCCAGCCCGACTGGGAGGACGCCAACGGCAGCCGCTACAGCCTCGTCTACAACGCGGCCGGCAGCAGCGTCGACTCGGGCGACGGCGTGTACGCGAAGTTCGGTGGCGGCCTGAAGGGCTGGCGCATCCCCAAGAAGATCGACGGCAAGTGGACGATGGTGGTGCCCGCCTCGGAGCAGTCCGACTGGATCGACTCCAGCGATCTGGCGGCCATCGGCGCCCGGGTCGAGAAGTTCCGCGAGATCCTGACCACCCTGACCCCCGAGCAGAAGCGCGCCGTGATCCTGGAGCGCGTGCAGGCTCAGCGCGACCACCTCAGCCGCTACCCGGCGAGCTGCTCGGCCCGCCACCGCCGCGGGGAGGCCCTCCAGGAGCTGTATGGCTTCGAGGCCGACGAGCTGGGCCGCAGCCAGGCCGAGGTGGACGCCGAGCTCCTGACCCTGGCCGACTACGTCTTCGGCGAGCTGGTCTACGAGAAGAGCAAGACCTGCTGCTGGAACAGCACCAACGAGGCGATGTACGAGATCATCATGCAGTACGCGGCCGAGGAGGTCGCCGATCACACCGACGCGTCCTGCCACGCGCCCACGGTGTTCAAGGCCGAGAACGGCGGCTACGACCGCTGGAAGCGCTACGCCGAGTCCATCGGCCGCGGCGCCGAGTGGAAGGCCTGGTCGGAGGACGAGAGCTGCCCGCAGCGCGGCGTCGCCAACGACACCGAGGCCGAGGCCGTGACGAGCGACTGGTGCGCGGTCGGCACCGGCGTCCTGGGCACCGGCGACGGCGAGCCCGGCACCGTGGCCGGCTACCGCATCCAGCTCGGCGCCTGGTCGAGCCTGGACGCCGCCAACGAGGTGGTCGAGTTCGTCAACGACTGGTTCGCCGCCTACGGCAGCGACTCCGATGTGCGGGCCGTCTTCGCGGGTGCGCCGGCCATCGACGTCTTCGCCGACGAGACGCTCTACAAGGTGCGCGTCGGTGAGTTCGTCTCCCGCGAGGCCGCCGAGGCCGCGCTGCCCCTGGTGCGCAGCATCCGCGAGGACTTCTCGGGCGCCTGGATCGTCGGCCAGTAGCGCCCCGCGGGCGCCCGCCCTCGCCCGCGTCCCGCGGGCACTTCAAGCCCCATCGCGTCCGTGGTTTTACGGACCCCGCCTCTTGGGGTACCCTCCGCCCGCCCTGACATTGCAACGACCAGGGGGGGATGACTTGATGCGTACTCGATGGGGGACGGTGTGGTCGGCGGGCGCGGTGACGCTGCTCTCCGCCGGGACCGCGTTCGCAGGCGCGCCGCCGCGCTGCGAGGAGTGGACGAGCCGGGGTCAGCCGATCCCGCTGGTGGACCCGCAGGGGTTCGTCGCGTCGCAGGACTTCCGGGCGAACTGCGGCTGGGAGGACGGCGGCAACGACGCCTTCGACTGCTACGGCAACGCGATCTCGGTGAGCTTCAACGGCGGTTCCGCGGCCATCGCGACCACGCTCGGCCAGGCGCAGTACAACGCCAACGGCTACGAGTTCACGGCCACCAGCGAGTTCGCCGTCGGGCACACCTGGCGCATCCGGCTGGCGCCGGTCGTCCCCGGCGATCAGCGCCTGGTGACGTTCCAGTTCCAGGGCAACCTGGGCTCCGACGGTAGCACCCAGAGCATGCCCGGCCAGGAGGCCTTCCACGGCGTGCCGGTGACCTACCTGTACACCCGCGACGGGGGGCCCTCCGATCCGCCCGTGACCACCCTGTTCATGCCCAACGGGCCCGATCAGATCGGGAACGTGCTGTACGCGGTGGCCGGTGACAACGTGACGGTCACGGCGATGGACATCCGCCTGCCCGCGACGATGTATGTCACCGCCAGCTATGCGGATCCCGCCGCGGTGCGGGCGGCCATCTTCGCCGACATCGGCGGCCGGGTCATCCCGGGCCCCGACTGCGTGGACGCGGACGGGGACGCCGTCCTGGACGCCTTCGACAACTGCCCGGGCGTCGCCAACGAGAGCCAGGCCGACCTGGATCGCGATGGCGCGGGCGACGCCTGTGACGACGACGACGACGGCGACGGCATCGTGGATGCGGCCGACAACTGCGCCCGCTCCCCCAACCCGGACCAGGCGGACGCGGATGGCGACGGCTTCGGGGACGCCTGTGATGACTGCAGCGGCGCGGCGCCCCACGCCGCGACGGTGCCGTGGGTGGCCAGCGCGCCGCGCGTGCCCCACGACATCATCGCGGGCGAGGAGGCCTGGCTGCTCGGCGCCGAGATCCAGCCCCGCGACGGGCTGTTTCGCGCGACGCGGTTCCGGTGGGACTTCGGTGATGGCCAGGGCTCGGAGTTCGCCCCGGTGCAGAACCACCGCGACCTGAGCGCCCGGCACGTGTACCAGGGCCAGCCCGGCTCGCCCTACACCGCCCGGCTGACCATCTGCGACGACGCCGACCAGTGCACGTCGGCCACCTACCCGATGGTCATCCGCGAGGCCTCCCAGGAGACCCGCGTCAACATCGCCATCGACAAGGGCCTCTGGTACCTGCACACCACGTCGCAGGCGGACGGCCAGTTCAACACCGCCGGGGGCGAGGCCGCGCGCCCGTCCCGCAACGCCGCGGCCGTCAACGCCTTCATGGTCCACGGCCACACCGAGAACGTCGACCGCTGCGCCAGCCCCTACGCCCAGACCGTCCAGCGCGGCATCGAGTGGGTCCTGGGCAGCGTCCAGACCTACCCCATCGACGCCCAGGCGGCGGGCAACCCCGACACCAACGGCAACGGCCTGGGGCCTCGCTGTCAGGCCAGGCGGGCGGCACCGACGTCTACCAGCTCGGCATGCTGATGGACGCCATCGTCTCGTCGGGCACCCCCACAAGGTGGTCGAGGCCGGCCCCTACGCCGACCTGATGATCGATGGCCGGCCGGCGACCTACGCCGACGTCGTGCAGGACATGGTCGACATGTACGCCTGGGGTCAGCAGGATCCCAACGACGGCGCCAACCGCGGCAGCTGGAACTACCAGATCGGGCAGGCTGGCCACATGGACAACTCGTCCAGCGGCTGGGCGGCCATCGGCATCATCGCCGCGGAGCAGACCTGGGGCCTGAACGTGCCCCAGTTCGTCAAGGACGAGAACCTGATCGCCATGGACGTGGCCCGGATCCCCGGGGTGGGCACCTTCGGCTACTCCAACAACCAGTGCCTCTGGGGCTGCGCGGCCGTGACCCCCGCCGGCATGATCCAGCTGCTCATGGATGATGTGGGCCCCGGTGACGTGCGCTACGACGAGGGCGCGAGCTGGATGGCCAACAACTGGGGCGCCGGCGCTGGCGAGGGCAACAGCAACCTCGTCCTCGGCTACACCTATGGCATGTTCAACGCCGTCAAGGCGCTGCGCATCGGTGGGGTGGACAACCTGACCCGGGCCGACGGCAGCGTCTTCGACTGGTACCACGACGCCAACGTGGGCGTGGCCTCCGTGGCCGTGCAGCGGCAGCAGGCCAACGGCGCCTGGGACACCGTCGGCCAGTTCACGAACATCGGCGCCTACGCCACCCAGTGGCACCTGCTCATGCTGGCCTCCAACCTCTTCGAGCAGCCCCCCCGGGCGGTGGCCCTGGCCAACCCCCAGCGCGTCAACATCGGCCAGCAGGTCACCTTCGATCACTCGCAGTCGTTCCACCTCGATCCGCGCCGCCAGCTCGTGCGCTTCGAGTGGGACTACGACGGCGATGGGGTCTTCGACTTCCAGACCGCCGACGTCAACGAGCGCCCGACCTTCCGGTACAACCCGGCCATCGAGGAGCTCCCCCGCGTCTACGCGGCGCGCCTGCGCGTGACCGACGACGCCAACCCCGCCCTCACCGACACCGCCGAGGTCCGCATCACGGTGGACTCCGGCAACGTGCCCCCGGTGGCCGTCATCACCCCGGCGGCGGGCGAGACCAGCGTCGGCGCTGACTACGAGCTGTCCGGCGAGGACTCCTTCGATCCCAACGCCGGCGCGCCCCTCAACGACGACATCGTGGCCTACGCCTGGGACGTCGACGACTCCGACGGCCTGGTGCAGTTCGTCGATGGCGACGCCAGCATCGTCGCGCGCTTCGAGGGCGACTGTGATGTGGATCGCCAGGTCGCCCTGCGGGTGACCGACCGGTTCGGCGAGCAGAGCGTCGCCTTCGCGGTGGTCCGGGTGGTCTGCAACGAGGCCCCCATCGCCGTGGTCGACCCCAACCCGGGCATCCTGGACGAGGGCGCCCAGCTCGTGATCGACGGCTCGGGCTCGAGCGATCCCGAGGGCGGCGCGCTGCAGTTCGCCTGGGCCTGCGAGGACGGCCTGGCCTTCGCCATCGCCGACGATGGCCAGTCCATCGAGGTGGACGCCGCGGGCATCAACGCCCCGGCCGAGGGGCTGGAGTTCGACTGCGCCCTGACCGTCACCGACGACGCCGGCGCCGAGACCACCCAGCCCTTCGTGGTGCACATCAACGACGTGGACACCGACGGAGATGGCACCGGCGATCTGGACGACAACTGCCCCGACTTCGCCAACGCCGACCAGGCCGATGTGGACGGCGACGGTATCGGCGACGCCTGCGACGACGGCGACGACGACGGCGTGGTCGACGGCGAGGACAACTGCCCCGAGGTGGCCAACCCCGATCAGTCCGACGTGGACGGCGACGGGCTGGGCGACGCCTGCGACGACGGGGGCGACGGCGACGGCATCGCGGACGGGATCGACAACTGCCCGCTCGCGGTGAACCCGGGCCAGGAGGACCTCGACGAGGATGGCATCGGCGACGCCTGCGACGACGATCGCGACGGCGACGAGGTCCTCAACGACGAGGACAACTGCCCCGACGACGCCAACGCCGACCAGGTCGACACCGATGGTGACGAGGACGGCGACGCCTGCGACGACGACGACGACGACGACGGCATCGGCGACGCCGACGACAACTGCCCGCTGGTCGCCAACCCCGATCAGACCGACTCGGACGGCGACGGCGCCGGCGACGCCTGCCAGGCGGCCGACGGGGACGGCGACGGCATCGCCGACCTGGACGACAACTGCCCCGAGGTGGCGAACCCCGACCAGGCCGACTCGGACGGGGACGGCATCGGTGACGCCTGCGTCGCCGAGGATGGCGACGGCGACGGCATCGCCGACGGCGGTGACAACTGCCCCGAGCTCGGCAACCCCGATCAGGCGGACGCGGACGACGATGGCGTGGGCGATGCCTGCGACAACTGCGTCAACACCCCCAACCCGGACCAGAACGACACCGACGGCAACGGTGTGGGCGATGCCTGCGAGATGGCCAACGACGATCGCGACGGCGATGGCATCCCCAACGTCGAGGACAACTGCGCCGACGACCCCAACCCGCAGCAGGCCGACCTGGACGGCGACGGCGCCGGCGACGTCTGTGACGACGACCGCGACGGTGACGGCGTGCCCAACGGGGAAGACAACTGCGCCGACGTCGGCAACAACGATCAGCTGGATACCGACGGCGATAGCATCGGGGACGAGTGCGATGACACCCCCGGCGGCGTCGACGACGGTGGTGGCTCCACCACCGGCAGCGATGGTGGCGACTGCAGCTGCGACGCCCCCGGCAGCCGCGGCACCCCCTCGCCCGTCGTCCTGCTGCTGCTCGGCCTGCCCCTCCTGCTGCGCCGCCGCCGGCGCTAGCCCCCGCGCTCGCGGCCGCGGCCTCGTGGCCGCGAGCGACCCGCCGGCCCCTCGGTGGCCCGCAATAACTCGAATTCCTTAGAAATCCTCAAACAGTTCTTCACGCCACCCGGGCGTACGATCTACCCTTGCGGCACCAGGGGGCAGAAGCCTGCAAGGGGGAGTCGATGCGTAGAGTTACCGGATACCTCGCCGCACTCATGTGCCTGGGCGCCGTCAGCACGGCGGCCCAGGCCCGTGAGCTGTGGATCAGTCGTTACAACAACCCGATCCCGATCGCGGATCCGCGCCAGTTCTCGGCCCAGGCAGACATCGAGAATGACTGCGGCTGGAACGACGCCGGCAACGACGCGTTCGACTGCTTCGGGACGTTCAACCTCACGGTGAACGGCGTCACGTCGCAGCTCGACATCTCGCTGGGCCAGCACGTCGTCGACGTGGGCGGCCTGTCCGTCACCGTCCGCAGTGAGTACGTCGCCAACCACATCTGGCGCGTCGAGCTGATGCCGGCGGGCGTCATCAACGACACCCGGGTCGACCTGCAGATCACCGGCAACCTCGGCTCGGACGGCTCGACGGTCAACACCGCCGGGGTGCGGGCCTTCGGCGGGCAGCAGGTGCCCTGGTACCGCACGTCCGACAACTTCGCCAACCCGAGCGATCCGGTCATCACGCACCTGCTCGTGCCGGGCAACCCCGCCGATCTCGGCGGTATCGCCTATGCGCGCAACCGCGACAACGTGACCATCACGGGCGCCAACATCCGGCTGCCCGCCACCCTCTGGCTGGCGGCGACCTACGCCGACGAGGCCACCACCCTCGACGCCATCTTCAGCGACATCCGCATCCTCGACGTGCAGGTGGTCGACACGGACAACGACGGCGTCCTCGATGCCTTCGACAACTGCCCGGCCGACCCCAACCCCAGCCAGAGCGACGTGGATCGCGACGGGGACGGCGACGCCTGCGACCCGGACGCGGACGCGGACGGCCTCCTCAACGCCAACGACAACTGCCCCACCGTGGCCAACCCCGACCAGGCGGATGCCGACGGCGACGGGATCGGCGACGTCTGCGACGACTGCAACGACGACGCGCCGGCCGTGGCGACGGTGCCCTGGGTGGCGGCCGCCCCCCGCGTGCCGCACGACATCATCTCGGGCCAGGAGGCCTGGCTGATGGGCGGCGAGATCCCGCCCCGGGCCGGCCCCCTGCGGGCCACGACCTACCGCTGGCAGTTCGGTGATGGGCAGGCGACGGAGTTCCTGCCTCTCCAGGACGGGCGGGCCATCGAGGCGCGTCACACCTACAACGGCCCCCCCGGGTCGCCGTTCACCGCCGTGCTGACCATCTGCGATGCGCAGAACCGCTGTGATTCCGCGAACTTCCCGATGGTCATCCGGGAGCCCTCCCTCGAGACCCGCGTCAACATCGCCATCGACAAGGGCCTCTGGCACCTGCACCAGGTCGCCCAGCCCGACGGGTCCTTCGCCACCCAGGGTGGCGAGCAGGGCCAGCCGTCGCTGGTGGCGGCGGCGGTCAACGCCTTCGCGGTCCACGGCCACACCGAGAGCATCGACCGCTGCAGCAGCCCCTACACCACCACCGTCCAGCGCGGCATGGGCTACGTGCTGCGCGGCGTGCAGACCTACCCCATCGACCTCCAGCAGGCGGGCGATCCCGACTCCAACGGCAACGGGCTGGGTGCCTCGCTGGTCGGCCAGGCCGACGGCACGGACGTCTACCAGCTCGGCATCCTCATGGACGCGATCGTGTCGTCGGGCACCCCGGACAAGGTGGTCGAGGTGGGCCCCTACGCCGACCTCCAGGTGAACGGGCGGCGTGCCACCTACGGCGACGTCGTCCAGGACATGGTCGACATGTACGCCTGGGGCCAGCAGGATCCCGACGACGGCGCCAACCGCGGCAGCTGGAACTACCAGCTCGGCCAGGCCGGCCACATGGACAACAGCTCCTCGGGCTGGGGCGCCATCGGCATCTACGCGGCCGAGAACAGCTGGGGCCTGACGGTTCCGCAGTTCGTGAAGGACGAGAACATCATCGCCATGGGCGTGGCCCGTGACCCCGCGACGGGTACGTTCGGCTACGCCAACAACTCCTGCCTCTGGGGCTGCGCGGCGGTCACGCCGTCGGGCATGATCCAGCTGCTCATGGATGGCGTCGGCCCCGGCGACGAGCGCTACGACGGCGGCGCGAACTGGCTGGCCAACAACTGGGGCGGTGGCCCCGGTGAGGCCAACTCCAACCTGGTCCTGGGCTACACCTACGGCCTGTTCAACGCGGTCAAGGCCCTGCGTACCGGCGGCGTCGAGCGCCTGCGCCGTGCCGACGGCAGCGACTTCGACTGGTACAACGACCCCGCCATCGGCGTGGCCCACGTCGCGACCACCCGCCAGAACGCCAACGGCTCCTGGAACACCGTCAGCCAGTTCACCGACATCAGCGCCTACGCCACCCAGTGGCACCTGCTGATGCTGGCCTCGAACCTCTTCGAGCAGCCCCCCCGGGCGGTCGCCCTGGCCAACCCCCAGCGCGTCAACATCGGCCAGCTCGTGACCTTCGACCACTCCGAGTCCTTCCACCTCGATCCGCGGCGCCAGCTCGTCCGCTACGAGTGGGACTTCGATGGGGATGGCATCTTTGACTTCCAGACCGGCGACCTCAACGAGCGGCCGACCTTCCGCTACAACCCGGCCATCGAGGAGCTGCCGCGGGTGTACGTGGCCCGCCTGCGGGTGAGCGACGACGCCAACCCGGCCCGCACCGACACCGCCGAGGTGCGCATCACGGTCGACTCGGGCAACGTCCCGCCGGTCGCCGTCATCGATCCCGATCCGGCCGAGGTGAACGAGGGCGCGGACCTGGTCCTCTCGGGCGAGAACTCCTTCGATCCCAACGCCGGCGCCCCGCTCAACGACGACATCGTCAGCTACGAGTGGGACACCGACGACTCCGACGGCCTGGTGCAGTTCCAGGAGGGCGACAGCCGCATCACCGTGAACTTCCCGGAGTGCGGCGTGGTGCGCCGCGTGGCCCTGCGCGTCACCGACCGCTTCGGCGAGCGCGCCGTGGCCTTCGGCAGCGTGACGGTCCTCTGCAACGCGCCGCCGGTGGCGGTGGTCAACCCCAACCCGCTCATCATCCCCGAGGGCACCATCGGCACCGCCGACGGCAGCATGTCGGGTGATCCCGAGGGCGGCCCGCTGACCTTCGAGTGGGCCTGCTCCGAGGGCCTGGACTTCCAGCTCGTCAACGGCGGCGAGGGCATCCAGGTGGACGCCCGGGCCATCGACGCGCCCCCGGAAGGGCTCACCTATGACTGCATCCTGACGGTCACCGACGATGGTGAGGCCCAGGACGAGCAGGCCTTTGTGGTGATGATCGTCAACGTCGACTCCGACGAGGATGGCATCGACGACGGCCACGACAACTGCCCCGAGGACGCCAACCCCGGCCAGGAAGACCTGGATGGCGACGGCATCGGTGACGCCTGCGACGATGACATTGACGGCGACGGCGTGCCCAACGGCGGCGACAACTGCGTGCGCACGCCCAACCCCGATCAGGCGGATCTGGACGACGACCTCGTGGGCGACGTCTGCGACTCCGACGTGGACGGCGACGGCGTGCCCAACGGCGATGACAACTGCCTCGTGACCCCGAACCCCGACCAGGGCGACCTGGACGGCGACGGCATCGGCGACGCCTGCGACGACGACATCGACGGCGACGGCGTGCCCAACGGCGGTGACAACTGCGTCCGCACCGTCAACCCCGACCAGGCCGACCTGGACGGGGACGGTCAGGGCGATGTCTGTGACGACGACGTGGATGGCGATGGCACCCCCAACGGCGGTGACAACTGCGTCCGCAGCCCCAACCCCGACCAGGCCGATCTGGACGACGACCTGATCGGCGACGTCTGTGACGATGACATCGACGGCGATGGCATCCCCAACGCGGGCGACAACTGCGTGCGCACCCCGAACGAGGGCCAGGAGAACCTGGACGGCGACGCCCAGGGCGACGCCTGCGACGACGACATCGACGGCGACGGCGTGCCCAACGCCGACGACAACTGTGTGCGCACCCCCAACGCCGACCAGGCCGATCGCGATGGCGACGGCCAGGGCGACGTCTGCGACGACGACATCGACGGTGACGGCATCCCCAACGACGAGGACAACTGCCGCTTCACCCCCAACGAGGACCAGGCCGATGCCGACGGCGACGGCCAGGGCGATGTCTGCGACGGCGACACCGACGGCGATGGCATCCCCGACGAGGCCGACAACTGCATCGACGTCCCCAACGCCGACCAGGCGGATGCGGACGGCGATGGCCAGGGCGACGCCTGCGACGAGGATGACGACGGCGACGGCGTGGGCGACGGCCTCGACAACTGCGATCTGGTGGCGAACCCCGACCAGCTCGACAGCGATGGCGACGGCCAGGGCGATGCCTGCGACGGCGATGACGACAACGACGAGATCCCCGACGGGATGGACAACTGCCCGCAGGTGGCCAACCCCGGTCAGGCCGATCTGGACGGCGACGGCATCGGCGACGACTGCGACGACGATCGCGATGGCGACGACGTCGTGAACGACGAGGACAACTGCCCCGACGACGCCAACGCCGACCAGCAGGACACCGACGAGGATGGCCTGGGCGACACCTGCGATGACGACGACGACGGCGACGGCATCGCGGACGGCGACGACAACCGCCCGCTGGCCCCCAACGAGGATCAGGCGGATATCGACGGCGACGGCATCGGCGACGCCTGCGACACGCCCAACGACCGCGACCAGGACGGCGTGCCCGACGAGACCGACAACTGCCCCGACACCGCCAACCCCATGCAGGGTGACGCGGACGGCGACGGCATCGGCGACGCGTGCGAGCCCGACCAGGACGGGGACGGCATCGCGGACGACACCGACAACTGCATCGACGTGGCCAACCCCGACCAGGCCGACACCGACGGCGACGGCATCGGCGATGCCTGCGACGAGGCGGACGGCGACGGCGACGGCATCGCCGACGGCGATGACAACTGCCCCGAGGTCGAGAACCCCGATCAGGCCGACGCGGATGGCGACGGCATCGGCGACGCCTGCGAGCCCGACGCGGACGACGACGGCATCCCCGACGACGACGACAACTGCGTGAACACGGCCAACCCCGACCAGGCGGACGCCGATGGCAACGGCGTCGGCGACGCCTGCGAGACCCCCGACGGCGATCGCGACGGCGACGGCATCCCGGACAGCAGCGACAACTGCCCCGACGATGCCAACCCGCAGCAGAGCGACCTGGATGCCGACGGCACCGGCGATGTCTGTGACGACGATCGCGACGGCGACGGCGTGCCCAACGCCGACGACAACTGCGCCGACAAGGCCAACGCCGATCAGCTCGACAGCGACGGCGACGGCCTGGGGGATGTCTGCGACGACACCCTCCCCAACGACGACAACGGCACCACCACGGGCAGCTCGCCGTTCGACGACTGCTCGACCGCCCCCGGCCGCTCCGGCACGGGCTGGGTGCTGCTGTTCCTCGGCCTGCCCGTCGTGCTGCGCCGCCGCCGCAAGTAGCGCGGCCCCCGGCCCCCGCCCTCAGCGGCGGGGGCCACCCCCCAGCCAGCCTGCCCACCCGCCCACGGCGCCTGCACGGCACCGGTGCGCCACATTGTTGATCACAAAAGGGATTTCTGCGGCCGCGGGGCCGCCGTCACGCCTCGGAGAGGGGCCAGCGCACCTCGAACACGGCGCCGCGACCGGCGCGAGGCACGCACCGCACCGTGGCGCCCACCTGGCGGGCGTGGCGCCGGGCGATGCCGAGGCCCGCCCCGGATGCGCCGCTCGGCCGGGGCTGGAAGATCGCGTCGGCGCGCTCGGGGGCCACCCCCGGGCCGTCATCCTCGACGCGGATCACCAGCCCGTCCCCGGCACGCTCGATCGCCACCTGCACCTGACCGCCCGGCTGGTCGTGGTGCCCCACGGCGTTGGCGAGCAGGTTGCGCAGCACCGTGCGCAGCGGCGCCTCGGCCACCTCCACCTGCGGCTCGTCGGGCGCCGTCACCACCAGCGAGAACCCGTCGGGCGCGCTCACCAGCGTCCAGACGTCCTCCACCAGCGCGGCGACGTCCAGCTCTACCCGCGCCGGCTCGCGCCGCGTGATGTGGGCATAGGTCAGCAGGTTCTCCTGCAACCGCGTCATCCGATCGACCCGGTCGCGCAGCTGCACCACGTGGTCGCGGACGGTCGGTGGGGTGCCGGCCGGCAGGTCCTCTTCGATCCAGATGGCGAAGTGGGCGATGGCCCGCAGGGGAGCCTGGAGGTCATGGGAGGCGGCGTAGGCGAAGTCTTCCAGGGCCGACTTCGCGCGCTCCAGGGCGAGGTTGCGCCCCTCCAGCTCCTGGTTGAGGCGCTGCAGCTCGCGGGTCTGCTGCTCCAGGCGCGTCCGCGGCGCGAGCGTCTGGACGACGGCCGCCGTCAGATCGGTGTGGCAGCCGACGACCCGCACGGGCAGCCCCTGGGCGTCGCGCTCCAGGACGCCGCCCCGGCACGACAGGTAGATGGGCGTCCCGTCGGCGAGGCGACAGTGCAGCAACAGGTCGAACGTCGGCCCGGCCAGCAGGTGGACCTCCACCGACGGCCAGCTCATGTCGATGGGGGTGAGCGCCGTCTGCCAGGCCGTCAGGTCGTCGGGGAGGGTGGTGGCGTCGTGGCCGAGCAGCGTCCGGAGGCTCTCCGAGATCACCACCCGGTCTTCGAGGGGGAAGTACTCCCACCACCCCGACTGCATACAGCGGGCGACGGTGTCCATCACCCGGTCGACCTCGTCGATCTCGGCTTGCAGCCGTGCCGCCTCGGCCTGGAGGCTCGCCAGCCGCTCGGCGTCGTCGCTCACGGCAGCACCTCGGCCGGCCAGACCACCGAGAAGACGGCGCCGGGCGGCCCCTCGGGCAAGAGCGTGACCTGGCCTCCCGCGGCCTCCGCGTGCTTGCGCGCGATGGGCAGCCCCATGCCGGAGCCAGCCCCCGCGTCCCGGCTGCGCAGCGTCTCCAGGACGCCGAACACCCGCTCCCGGAAGCGCGCCTCGATGCCGGGCCCGTCGTCGGCCACGGTCAACGTCAGCCGACCGGGCTCCAGAGCGGCCCGGATGGTGACCTGCGGTCGGCCCGGGCCGTGGTGCTGGATGGCGTTCTCGATCAGCGCCTTGAGCACCGCCCGCAGCGGCGTCGTGGCGAGGCGCAGCGGCCGCCGCGGCATGGCCTCCAGCGCCAGATCCGCCATGACCCCCTCGGGCCACACGGCCTGGATCAGCGTCGTGAGGTCGACCTCCTCCACCTCGGGGTGCGCCTGCCCGGCGCGAGCGTAGGCCAGCAGGTCGTGGTGGAGCTGGCGCAGGCGATCCACGCGATCGAGCAGGCGATCGATGTGGTCGTGCACCTCGGTAGCGTCCGGGGGCAGCTCCTCGGCGATCCAGGCGGCGAAGCCAGCCACCGCCCGCAGGGGGGTCTGCAGGTCGTGGGAGGCGGCGTAGGCGAAGTCCTCCAGGGCGGCGTTGGAGCGCTCGAGCTGGGCCGCGCGGGTCGCGAGCTGCTGGTTGACCTGCACCAGCAGCTCGGCCTGGGACGCCAGCCGGGCGTGGGCCTCCTGCTCCGAGCACACGAAGGTCGTCAGGTCCACATAGCCGCCCACGATGCGCACCGGCTCGCCCTCGGGGCTCCAGTCGATGATGCGGCCGCGGCACTGAAACCAGTGCTGCCCGCCATCCCGGGCCCGGAAGGGCAGGGTGATGTCGAAGGGGATGCGCCCACCCGACGCCGCGTGGACCGCGAAGGCCTCGCGAAGAACCTCAGTGGTTCCAGGGGGATGGATGCGCTCCAGGCCCGCCACCGACGAGGGCAGCTCATCATCGGCGAAGCCGAGGCGCGCCTTGAACGCGGGGCTGAGGAAGCCCGCCTCGTCATCCCCGACCTGCCAGGCCCACCAGCCGGCCAGGGCGCCCTCCAGGACACGATCCCGCAGGCGGACCCGCTCGTCTCGCAGGGCGCGCAGCCGGGCGACTTCGGCGGCGGCTTCCTCTAGACGCTGGACGGCCGGGTCTGTCACGCACGCCCTCCCCAACACTCCCGCCGATCATAGCCGAATAGTTGGCGCATGCCTACATGCCCCGACACAACCAGACGCCCGTGGTGCGTTCGCGCCAGACCGGGTATCGTGACCGCATGTTTCGCGCCGACGACCACCGACACCTCGTCCCCTTCGATGGCAGCTTCCAGCTCGCGGACGCCGCGACCGCGCCGCCGAAGGACCGCAGCCGCAAGCACTGGGAGAAGCGCCTGGCGGAGGCCGTGAGCGATCTGCGCACCCTCCAGCGCGTCCTCTACGCCAGCGATCACCACGCCATCCTCCTGGTCTTCCAGGCCATGGACGCCGCCGGGAAGGACGGTACCATCCGCGCGGTGCTCTCGGGCCTCGACCCCGCGGGCTGCCAGGTCTACTCCTTCAAGCGGCCGTCCTCCGAAGAGCTGGACCACGACTTCCTCTGGCGGACGGCGCGCTGTCTCCCGGAGCGGGGCCGCATCGGCATCTTCAACCGCAGCTACTACGAAGAGGTCCTGGTGGTGCGGGTGCACCCTGGCATCCTCGACAGCCAGAAGCTGCCCCACCGCCCCGACGAGCCGACGCTCTGGCAGGAACGGCTGGCGTCCATCGCCGATCACGAGCGGCACCTGGCCCGCAGCGGCACCGTCGTCCTGAAGTTCTGGCTCAACGTCTCCCGGGCGGAGCAGCGGCGGCGCTTCCTGGCCCGCATCGACGATCCCGCCCGCCAGTGGAAGTTCGAGGCCGGCGACGTGCGCGAGCGGGGCCACTGGGACGCCTACATGGCCGCGTACCAGGATGCGCTCCGCGCCACGTCCACGCCCTGGGCGCCCTGGTACGCCATCCCGGCGGACGACAAGGGATACATGCGCTACGCGGTGGCGGATGTGGTGCGCCGCACGCTCAAGGGGCTGGGCCTCGCCTACCCCGAGCTGACCGACGCCGAGCGCGCCGAGATGGCCGAGCTGCGCGAGCGCCTGCTGAGCGAGCCCGAGTAGCCGCCCCGCCCCCCATCAGATGAGGGTGTGCAGGCCGCACTCCGTCTTGCCCGTCCCGGCCCAGCGGCCGGCGCGCTCGTCCCCCCCCACCTGCACCGGCCGGGTGCACGGCGCGCACCCCACCGACGGATAGTCGGCGTCGTGCAGGGGGTTGTAGGGCAGCCCGTGATCGACGATGTGCCCCCAGACGTCGGCGTGCGTCCACCGCACCAGCGGGTTGATCTTCGCCACCGGCCGGCCGTCCACCGCCTTGGCCTCGTAGACCGGCGTCGCCGCGCGGCTCGGCCCCTGGTCGCGACGCAGCGCACTCAGCCAGGCGTCCAGGCCCCGCAGCACCCGCTGCGTCGGCGCCACCTTGCGCAGCGCGCAGCAGCGATCCGGATCGGTGCGGTAGAGGGCCTCCCCGAAGCGGTCCGCCTGATCCTCGACCGAGATGGCTGGCCGCACCACCTCGATCCGCACGTCCATCGCCGCCTGGAGGCGCTCGACCATCGCCAGCGTCTCGATGAAGTGGAAGTCGGTGTCGACGAAGAAGACCCGCGCGCCGGGGCAGACCTGGCTGGCCAGGTGCATCAGGACCACCCCGCTGGGACCGAAGGCGCTCGACAGCGCGATGCGATCCTCGCCGTACGTCGAGAACGACCACTCCAGGATGCGGCGGGTGTCGGCGTGCTCCAGATCCTCGATCTTCATAACCAGCACCTAATCGATCAGGTTATGGGTAAAATATGCGGCAAGGCGCACGGGCGCTGCAATGCCTCCAGCGAAAAAGCTGAAACCCGACCAGATTCATGGGTATTTGAGCCGTGGCGGCCCGGGACCGCCAGCGGTGGGGGTGGCCCGCGAAGCGGAGGACTACTCGGGATCGCGCTCGGCGGGATCGTCGGTGGCGCGCCCGGCGCCGGCGCGCTCCAGGGCGGCGTCGATGGCGGCCCGCTCTGGGCCCGTCGGCGCTTGCGCGGTGCGCCGCCAGGGCCGGGTGGGCGGCGGGGTCGGGGGCGAGGGCCCGGATGGTGGCCAGGCGAACGGCGGCCGAGGTCGAGCGCAGCGCGCCCTCCAGGCGGGGGCGATCTTCCGGGCGGCCGGCCACGGCCAGGGCGCGGACGGCGGCCAGGGCGAGGGGCTCGATGTCGCCGGAGGCCAGGTGGGCCGCCAGGGCGCGCTCGGCGGGCTCCCGATCGCCCTGGGCCGCCAGCGCGACGAAGGCCTCGGCCCGGGCGTCGACCGGCGCCGCCGCGTCCCCGGCCAGCCGGCGCAGCGGCCCGCGCAGGGCGGGCAGGCGGGCGACGGTCGCGGCGCGGGCGGCGGCTACCTTCACCCGCACGTCGGCGTCGCCCAGCCCGTCGGCGAGGCACCCGGCCGCTGCGGGCGTGCGCCCCAGGCCCTGGGCGGCGGCGACGCGCACGAGCGGCCACGGATCGGCCAGCAGCGCGCAGAGGCGAGCGGGGTCGGCGCCCGAGGCGGCCGCGTGGCGACGCACCTCGGGATCGGCCGACGCGAGCGCGGGGCCCAGCAGATCGGCGCGGCCGAGCTGCGCCAGGGCCTGGGCAGCCTCTCGCGCCAGGGCGGCCCGCTCGGGCAGGTCTGCGTCGGCGGCCGCGAGGGGGGCCAGGGCCGCGGCGGCCTCGGTGCCGAGGCGAGCCAGCGCGCGCGCCCCCAGCAGGCGGGCGGCGGTGGGGGCGGCCTCGTCGGCCACCAGGCGCGCGATGGCGGCCGGCAGGCCCGCGGCGCGGGCGGCCTCCACGTCGGCGCGGGGCAGATCCTCCACCGAGGCCAGCAGGGCCGAGGCGTCCTGGCCGCTCTGCAGGTGCTGGAGCGCCGCCGTGGGATCGAACGCCAGAAAGATCAGCAAAAACAATGGCATGGTCGCTTGGATCCTACTCCCAGAACAGCACGGCGCTGGTGAGGAGGGCCGCGACCCCCACCCCCAGCAGGATGTTGGCGGACAGGGCTTCCCCCTTGCCGCGGCCGCTGAACTCCCGAAGCTCGGTGCCCGAGTCCGTCCGATCGTAGTCGTTCTGCGTCCCCGCCAGGCGGGCGCCCATGATGCCGGCCCCCAGGAGGGAGGCGCTGGCGACCCCGGCGCTCATCCACGCCGCGATGCGCCGCCCGCGCCCCGGCGCCTCGTCGGTGACGGCCGCGGCCGGGGGCTCGAGCACCGCCAGCTCGCCGGGGAGCAGGTCCAGCTCGAAGGCGTCGCCGCCGGGCAAGAGCACGGTGTGGCGACCGGGCGCCACGTCCAGATGGCCGTCGAGGTACGCGCGGCGGCCGTCGATCTCGACGTCGCCCGCGGCCGCTGCCACGACCGCAGGGGGGCGCGCCGCCGACTCGGCCAGCAGGTCGGAGGCGAGCAGGCGCGCGAGGGTCGCCAGCAGCCGATCGTCGAGGCGGGCCCGGCCCAGATCGATGCGGCGGCGGACCACGAAGGAGGCCTTGCGGGGGCTGGCCGGCACGCGCTCCAGCGTGGCGCCGATGATGGCGCCCGCGCGCGTCAGCTGGGCCACCAGGGCCAGCGAGGCTCCGGCCGCACGGGCCGCCTGCTGCATGCAGGGGGTGTCGGGATCCAGGCACCCCAGCGCCGTCGCCAGCTCGCTGGCGGTGGCGGCCTGCTCGCCCACGCGCTCGAAGGCGCTCCCCGGCAGCGCCCGATCCAGGGCGAGCGCGAGCTCGGCGGCCAGCGCGACCATCGACGGCCCCTCGGCGATGGGGCTCACGACGATGACGCGCTCCGCCGCGGCCGGGGACGCCACGGCCAGCAGCCAGAGGAGGACCCGCTTGATCTTGGCACGAGCATCAGCTCCAGCCGGGGCGGCAGCCGATCCCGGCGCTCCGCCGCCTCCTCGCGGCTCACGAACAGGTAGCGGCCATTGCCCTCCTCGTGGAGGCGGAACGAGACGACCTCGGGCAGGCGCACCCCGACCTCGCCGGCCTGGGCCACGAGGCCGATGACCTCCCAGCGGACGGGGGCGGCGGGGGCGCCGCGAGGGGGCTGGACGTCCTGGGGCCCGGCCAGCCGGCGCAGCTGCGTGCGCCATGTGACCGTCCGCTCGTCCCAGCCCGACTCGATCAGATCCACCTGCAGCCGCGAGGGCCGCCCCTCCCGGCCGCCGTCGGCGTAGCTGGTGTCGAGGTAGATGCCGACGGAGAACGCCTCGCGCCCCGCCAGCTCGCCGAGGCGGAACCGGATGAGGCCCTCGCCGTCCGGTACCCCGTCCCAGCCGTTGGAGACCCCGAGCAGCCAGTTCACGTTCTGGTCGGGCTCCGACTCGAGCACCGTCGCGTCGGCGTCCGCGTACACGCACCAGGCGTCCCCGCGGCAGCCGGGCAGGCCGAGCTGCGGTCCATCCGGCAGCATCGGCGGCGGGAGGGCGGCGTCGGGGGGCGGGGGCGGGGGCACGAAGGCGTCGGGGGGCGGAGGCGGCGGCACGAAGGCGTCGGGCCGGGGCACGAAGGCGTCCTCGGCGGGCGGGCGGCGCGCGTCCGGGGGCAGGTCGGCGTCCTCGACGGGGGCGGCGTCCCGCGGCGCGGTGGTCGCGTCCGGGCGGGCGTCGGGGACGACCGCAGGCGGCGCGGTGCCCCGGTCCGGCCCGGGCACCGCGCACAGGCCGCGGACGCACACGAGGCCCGGGCCGCAGCTGCCCTCGTCCGGGCACAGCTCGCCGGCGCGGTGGTCGTCGAAGCCGCAGCCGGTCAAGAGCACGAAGAGCAGGGCGGAGGCACGCATGGGGCCAGGATAGCCCGCCCCGGGGGGCGACTGGTATCTTGACCGCATGGGAAAGCGCGCTCTCTGGTGGATGCCCTCCTGGGCGCTGGCGTGCTCGCTGGCGCTCGCCGCCTGTGATGACACCCGCGCCCGGAGCGAGGCCGAGGACGCCGCCGCGCCGGCCGATGCGGGCCGCGACGCCACGCGGCCGGACGCGGCCCGCCCGGACGCGGCCCGCCCGGACGCGGCCCGCCCGGACGCGGCCTGCCCGACGCGGCCCCGGACGCGGCCCGGCCGGACGCAGGGGGCCCCGATCGAGGCGCCGGCGACGCCGGAGGGCCGGTGGACGCGGTGATCGATGCCGACGCCCGGGGACTCGAAGACGGCGGGGGCGCCCCCGACGGGGGGGATCCGGACGCCGGCGAGGCGGATGGCGCGCTGGATGGCGGGCCCGCCGGCGAGCCGGACGGCGCGCTCGACGCCGCCCTGCCGGTCGAGGTGGTCGGCGAGGCGAGGGCGGCCGACGCGCGCCTCGAGGTGACCGTCGAGGCCGCCGGCCAGCGGGTGCAGACGGTGGCGGGTCGCTATCGCCTGGCGCTGCCGCCGGGTCGCCACCGCCTGACGTTCCGCGCGCCCGATCACGAGGTCATCGAGCAGGTGGTCGAGGTGGGCGACGAGGCCCCCGCGCCGGTGCTCCTCTACCGCGGCGTGCGCATCGGCGGCGAGCCGGGGGCGACGCTCCAGTTCCGCTTCGATGGCGGGTACGTGGTGTGGTCGGAGGGCGACGCCCTGCTGGGCAGCCCCACCGACGTCGTCGCCCCGCGGGTGCTGCTCGCCCAGGACTTCGAGATCTTCCTGGGCTTCAGCCCCGACGGCGGCCAGGTCGCCCTCCGCCGGCGGACGCGCCCGGGCATCGCGGGGGATGTGGACGTCATCGATCTGGCCGATGGCACCCGCCGACCGCTCTTCGTCGAGGCCCAGCCCTGGGTGCGCTGGCGCCCCGACGGCCGCGCGCTGGGCATGGTGGCGACGCGCGAGGCCCTCTCACGGCTGGTCGTCGGGCGCCCCGGGGCCGACTTGCAGGTGCTGGCCGAGGGGGTGCCCTGGTTGCTGGTGACCGACCTGCTGGACGGGGAGGTGGCGTGGGCGGAGCGGGCGGGCGCCGGCTTCGGCATCCACGCGGGCCCCCTGGACGCCGCGGCCCCCGTCGCCGCCGGATTCCCCAGTGGTGACGCGTTCTTGAGCAACACCCCCGGCCGCGCGGGCCTCCTCTGGCTGGGGCCGGCGGGGGAGCTGACGCGCTGGGAGCCCGGCCAGGGGGCCCGCATCCTGGCCCGCGAAGTGGTCGCCTCGCCGCGGCCGCGGTTCCTCCCCGGGGGCGCCCTGCTGTTCTTCCGGGCCGATCCCGCCGGCCCCGCCCTGCGCCAGGTGTGGGTGCTGGACGACGCCGGCGAGCGGCTGCTCGCCGACGAGGCCGACGGGGACAGCTTCGCCTCCGCGGGCGAGCTGTTCTACGTCGCCCGCCCGGACCAGGGCCTCTGGCGCGGCCGCCTGGCGGGCGGCGGCGAGGAGATCCTGGCCGGCGACGTCATCCGGCTGGTGCTGGACGGCCCGGGCGGCGTGGCCGTGGCGGACGGGGCGGCCTACCACGTCACCGCCGAGGGCGCCGCCACGCCGCTGGGGGTCGAGGGCCTGAGCCAGCTCACCTACGTGAGCACCGGGGCCACCGCCTGGCAGGCGGCCACGCGCACCCTCTGGTACCTGCCGGGCCCCGGCCGCGACCTGCGCCCCGCGGCCCTCGTCGTCGACGCTCCCCGGGCCTCCCGCGTCGGCGAGCCGGGCGGGCGGGCGCTGTATGTGCTTGGATCCCAGGGCTTTTTTCGAGCGCCCGTGCCGCCGGGGCCGCCCCCGACGCCCTTCGACGTCGACGTGGACAGCCTGGCCCCGGTGAACGCCGGGCAGCTGCTCGGCTGGCGCGACCGCCAGGCCCTCTCCCAGATCGACCCCACGACGGGCGCGGCCTTCGGCTGGGCGGCGGACGTGCGGCGCGTCGTGGTGGGCGGGCCCACCCAGGCCGCCTACGTGAGCGATCGCGGCACCTACCTGGCTTTCGTGGGCGAGTGATCGCTGCCTGGCTCGCCGCCTTCCTGCTGACCCAGGCCGTCGAGGTCCCCATCTACATGCGGGCCCTGCGTGGCGGGCGGGGCCGGCGCGCGGCGCTGGCCTTCGGCGCGAGCGCGCTGACGCACCCCCTCATCTTCCTGGCGCTGCCTCGCGTGTGGACAGGCAGCTACCTCGGCTACGTGTCCATCGCCGAAGCGGTGGCCGTCGGCGGCGAAGCGATCTACCTTGCCGCGCTCGGGGTGCCCCGGTCGGTGGCCTGGGCGCTGGGGGCCAACGCCGCCAGCGTCGCCGTCGGCCTCCTGACCCGCGCCCTGTGGTCCTGGCCCTGACGGGCGCTCGCCCGTGACGAAGGAGAACGCCATGCGCCGTCTGCTCCCCCTCCTGCTGCTGATCCTGGCCACCGGCTGTGTGCGCCAGAGCACCTACGACGCCCTCAAGGGCGAGTGTGACGCCGACCGCGCCCGCCTCGATCTGGCGCTCGCCGAAGAGCAGGCCAAGGTGGCCGAGCTGCGGCGCGCCTCGGAGGCCCTTGAGCTGCGCATCCAGGCCCTCACCGACGAGAAGGCCAACCTGCTCAAGGACCAGTCCCAGCTCGAGGGCTCCCTGGCGGAGCTGCAGGAGGCGCTGGCCGAGCTGGAGAAGCGCAAGCGCGCTGCCGACGCGCGGGTGGCCGAGTTCAAGAACCTGCTCGGCCGCTTCCAGCCCCTCGTGGACGCGGGCCGGCTGCGGGTGAAGATCGTGGACGGCCGCATGGTGGTCGAGCTGGCCACCGATGTCCTCTTCGACTCCGGCAAGGCGGATCTCTCCGACGACGGCCAGGAGGCCATCACCGAGGTGACCGGCCTGCTCGTGGGCATCCCGGACCGGCGCTTCCAGGTGGAGGGGCACACCGACAACGTGCCCATCAAGACGTCGCGCTTCCCGTCCAACTGGGAGCTCGCCGCCGCCCGCTCCATCACCGTGGTGAAGACGATGGTCGAGGCGGGCATGCCCACCGAGCGCGTCTCGGGGGCCAGCTTCGGCGAGTTCAAGCCGGCGGCCACCAACGAGACCGATGAGGGCCGCGCCCGCAACCGCCGCATCGAGATCGTGGTGGTCCCCGACCTGTCGACCCTGCCGGGCTTCGAGGAGCTCCAGAAGATCGGCGCCCCGACCAACTGACGTGCGCACCCCTCTCTATGTGGTCGGCGGCCTGGCCGTCCTGGCCCTCCTGTCGTTCTTCACGCTGCGGCTCGCCGCCCCCAACGTGGTGGTGGCGGGCCAGAAGGCCACCGAGCGCCAGGCCGTGGCCGAGCTGCGCACCCTCCTCTGGGCCAGGATCGGTTCGTCGAGCGCTACGGCCGCGCCGGTCGGCTGGCCGAGCTGGCGGGGCAGGCGCACCTGACGCCGCCGCTCTCCACGTCCCTGCTCCGGCCGGCCATGGAGCAGCGGGCGCCGGCGCCGGGCGGGGCGGTGGCCCGGCCAGCGGCTACACGTTCCGCGTCGTGGTCTTCGACGCGGCGGGCCGGCCCATCCCCGACGACGCCCCGGTGCCCGCCGGCGCCACCCACTGGATCGGCCAGGCCTGGCCCGCCGAGCGGGGAGCGAGTGCCGAATTCGTGTTCTGTATCAATGAGTTCGAAGACATCATCCAGTCCATGAACGCGACCTCGGCCCAGGGGTACGATGGCACCCGTCGGACGCCTGCGCCGGACGCCTGCGTGACGCCGGGGCCCCGGCTGCGACCGGGGCAGGGGATGGACGGGGGGAGTGGGGGTGGTGGCGGGGTCGCCAGACGCGGCGGTCCCGTGCAGCGGATGAGGCCGGATCGGCCAGGGGAGAGACGCAGTGAAGATCGTGTGGATGGCCCTCATGCTGGGGTTGCTCGGGGCCTGTGACGACGGTGGGGGTGGCGGTGGCGCGGGCGGCGCAGGGGGCGGCGCCGACGGCGCGCCTGACGCGGCGCCCGCGGTGGACATGGGGGCGGACGCCGAGGCGGTGGTGGACGCGGGCGAGGCGGACGCGGGCGAGGTGGACGCGGCCGCCCCCGACGCCGAGATGGGCGGGGCCCCCGCGGCCTGGCGGCTGCTCTGCGCGGCCTGCCATGGCCCCGACGGCGCCGGCACCGACCTGGGCTACGAGCTGCGCCACCCGGTGCGGGACTACTCGACGTTCATCGTCCGCAACGGCCGCGAGGGCGGCGAGCTGCCGGGGATGATGCTCGCCTACGGGCCCGAGCAGGTGAGCGATGCCGAGCTGACCGAGATCTTCGACTGGCTCGACGGCTTCGAGCAGCCGACCACCAAGGCGGGCCTCTACTTCGACTACTGCGCCAACTGCCACGGCCGCAACGCCCGGGGCGGCGTGGTGGGCGTCACCCTCGTCGGTCGCTCGGCCGCGAGCATCCGCCGCCATGTGCGGGGGGGCGAGGGCGGCAACAACTACGGGCTGCGGCGCCTCTACATGCCCGCCTTCGGCGCCGACGTCATCTCCGACCCGGAGCTGGATCTCATCGTCGAGCACCTGACCGGGCTGTGATCACGGGGCGATGCGGTTGACCTGGAGGGTAAAGGGGCCGCGCCAGCCCGCGTCGCTCCCCCGGTAGCCATCCACCACGATGAAGACGGGGACGCCGGCCTCCAGCGCGAGCCGCAGCCGGCTCTCCACCCCCGCGCCGTCGTCGTTGCAGCCGAGCTCCAGCTCCGGGTGGGTGACCCCCGAGAAACCGCAGTGCGTCCGGACGGTTGCGACGGGATCGGCGCCGGCCGCGCCCGACCAGACCGCCAGGTGGTAGCGGCCCGTGACGGGGGGCACGAACCGGTAGACGACCTGGCCGGCCCCCGCCGCAGCTCCCCGGCGCGGTCCTCGGCGTCGCGGCTGTCCCCGGCGCAGGCCCAGGCCGGATCGGCGCCGCAGGTGGCGAGATCGATGGGGGCGGGGCCGTCGGCGGGGCACTCGACCGCCAGGGGCACGCACCGGCCGGCGCAGGTCAGCGGATCGGCGCAGGTGTCGAGGCCGCGGCGCGGATCGCAGGGATCCCCCCGCCCCGCACCGGCCCCGCCTCGACGTCCACCTCGACCGGGGCGCTCACCTTGCCCGGAGGCGTCCTCCACGACGACCACCGCCCGGGCGGGCACCTCGATGGCCATGCGCCCGCTCAGCCGGCCCGCCTGGAGATCGCCGACCCGGGTGCGGCCCTCGAGGGCGCCCTCCAGGACCTGATCCCCCAGCGTCACCCGCACCCGGCGGACGCTGTCATCCGCGTCGCGGGCCTGCACGCGCACCCCACGCCCTCGGGCGTCCAGGTGACGTGGGCGCTGACGATGGTCGGCGCCTGGAGCCAGGCGCAGCGGCGCGCCTTGCCGTCGAGGCGGCAGGCCGTCCCGGCGGCGCAGGCCGCGAAGGGCGCGTCGCAGGCCTCGCCGGGCGCGAGCACCGCGCCGGCGGTCAGCGGCACCAGGCGCCATGGGCTGCGGTTGCCCTGGGCGTCGCGGAGCTGGACGCGGGCGTGATCGGCCGGCGGCAGCGGGCGCAGCAGCACCCCGCGAAACCCGAACACGAAGTCCACCTCGCCCAGGACGCTGCGGGCTGGCCGCAGCAGCCAGGTGTCGGTGCCCCGGGCCGGGTCGATGACGACGCGCTGGCCCCGGGCGTAGAGCTGCAAGGCGGCTCGCACCACGTCCCGCCCGGCGTCGTGGCCCTCGATGGCCACCTCGACGGCCCCGTCGGCCAGCGGGCTGACGCGCACCGCGCCCAGGGTGGGGGCGGCGTCTTCGGCGCACCGGCCGTCCACCGTCGAGCACGCGTCCCCGGGCGGGCAGGCGTTCTGCAAGCCATTGGGATCACAGGGGTCTTCCCGTTGCAGGGCGGGGATGGGCCGCGCCACGAGGTGGTAGAAGCCGCCCCGGCGGTTGGCCGCATCGACGAAGACGTAGGCCGCCTCGCCGGCGGCGAGGGTCAGGTGCACGCGGGCCCGCAGCTCGTCCGGCAGGTTGTCGTGGCAGGCGACCTCGGTCGCCGGATCGGCGCAGGCGCTGCGGGCATGCAGGACCGGGTCGTAGCCCGGGGAGGGGTCGTCCACGAGCAGCAGCCAGGTGCCCGCGGTCGGGGCGACGAAGCGCCAGGTGGCGTCGGCGTCGCCCCCGCCGCAGCTCCCCTGGGCGGCGTCCACGTCGCCGGTGAGGCCATCCACCGCGTAGCCGTCGCCCTCGGGGTGGGCGAGGGCCATGAAGTCGAGGGGAGCCGCACATGGATCCGGGGGCGCTGCGTCGGGGGCCTCCGCGTCGGGCGCCGCGTCCGGGGCAGCATCCGAGGCAGCGTCCGGGGCCGCGTCGGGCACCGGGTCGGGCACCCCCGCGTCCGGCACCGCCACGTCCGCGCCGGCGTCGGCCCCGTCGGGGCCGGGCGCCGCCGGCCGATCCTCGCCGCAGCCCAGCAGACCAAGCCCCAGGGCCAGCCACCACCATCGCGTCATGGGCACCTCCACGCCGACCGCAAACCACGCCGCGACGGCCGCGTCAAGAGGCGCAATGCGGCGTGGGCATTGACGAAGTGCCGCGAAGGGCAGACGCTCTTGGCACTCGAAGACACAGGAGGGCAAGCCGATGAAGCTCGAAGAGATCCAGCAGCGCCTCAAGGCGGCCGCCGCCGACCCCCGCGCCTTCATGAAGCAGCGGCCCCAGAAGTGGGACGAGGCCGGCAACCCGGCGCCCGAGCAGTCGGCGTTCAGCCCGGTCGACATCGAGCGCAAGCGCTTCATCGCCGGGGGCGATGACGTCCGGCGGTCGATCTTCGCCGTCGAGGACGGGGTCGTGGTCGCCCTCGAGGACGTCCTGCCCGGGCGCGCCCCCTTCGAGAGCAACGACCGCGCCGAGAACCTGGTCGACACCCTCAGCCACCGCACCCTGGAGGCCATGGACGCCGCCGGCCTCAAGGCGGCGCGGCTGGCCGAGAACCCGTGGTCGGACGACTACTGGGCCATCTGCACGGGCCAGCTCGGCAAGCGCTACGCCGACCGGAACTTCCCCACCAGCCTGGAGTGGGAGGCGGCCCACCACTACGTCCTCGATCACACGGCGGCCGACATCGTGGCCTCCGGCGACGCCGCGGCCATCGACGCCCTCTCGCCGGCCGAGAAGTACGACCTGCTGGTCGGCGACACGGCGTTCACGCTGACGCGGTACATGTGGGAGCAGGGCCGGTACTACTTCGAGAAGAACGGCGAGGTCGAGACCTGGATGGGCATCTGCCATGGCTGGGCGCCCGCCTCGTACATGCTGGGCCGCCCGCTGGCCCCCGTCACGGTGGCCGCGGCCGATGGCCAGACCCGGATCACCTTTCATCCCGCGGACATCAAGGCCCTGGCCTCCCAGCTCTGGGCCCGGTCGCGCACGGTCAGCAAGTTCATCGGCGGCCGCTGCAACGACAAGGATCCGGCCGAGGACGCCAACGGCCGCGTGACGTCGCCGCGGTGCTTCGACACCAACCCGGGCACCTGGCACCTGGCGGTCGTCAACCAGATCGGCGTCTCGAAGCGCAGCTTCGTCATCGACGCGACCTACGACTACGAGGTCTGGAACCAGCCGGTGGTGGCCTACGCCTACGATCTGTTCCACCCCGTCACCCGGGCGGTCGGCTCGCCCTCCGAGACCATCGTGCCCATCGGGCAGCTCGGCGAGGACCGCTTCAAGCCCTACCGCAGCGCCAACGCGGCCTACGTGGTGGGGGTCCACATGCGGCTGTCGTACATCGCCGAGACGAACCCCCGCCACCAGCAGGCCGACGGCCCCGAGAACGATCGCGTCCGCACGGTGGAGTACATCTACGACCTGGAGCTGGACGCCAACCGCCAGATCATCGGCGGCGAGTGGCACCAGCAGGCGCACCCCGACTTCCTGTGGACGCCCCCGGCCGGCGTGAAGGCCATCAGCCCGGCGGATCGCTTCAGCCCGGGCACCTGGGCCTCGGGCACCGTCCCCTTCCTGTGGCGCGTCGCGGCGCGCAACGGGGCCAGCCAGGGCTTGCCCCTGGCCCGGGTGGTCGAGGCCCTCATCAGCCGCGCCCGGCGTCCCGACCTCGTGGGGTAGCCGTGGCGAGAGTCGCCCTCGCGCTGGCGCTGCTCGCCCTCGCCGCCACGCCGGCGGCCGCGCTGCCCACCTGCGCGGCCGCCTGGGGCGGGCCCGAGGCCTGGTCGCCGGGCCAGGACTACGCCGCCTTCCGCGTCGAGAAGCCCCGCGCCGGCTGCCGGAAGCGCTGGACGGTGCTCCTGTACCTCGCCGGCGACGCCGAGGACCTGGTGGCGCCGATGGACGCCAACATCCAGGCGCTCCGGGACGCCGGCGGCTCCACGGCGGATCTGGACGTGGTGGTGCTGCGCGACGAGCTGGGGCCGACGGGCCTGAAGCGGCTGCACGTCTTCGCCGATGGCCTCGCCGAAGCTGGCGGATTTGCTGACGAATCCCGCCCGCCCGAGGAGCTGCTGCGGCGCTTCCTCCAGTGGGGCGTGGCCGAGTATCCCGCCGACCACTACATGGTGGTGCTGGCCGGGCATGGCCTGGGCTGGCGGCCGACCCTCCCCGATCTGCCCGCCGAGGCGGCCCGGTTCGATCTGCGATCGAAGTGGGGAGGCTTCGGGTTCGACGCCACCGACGGCACCGTCCTCGACACACCGGCCCTGCGGCGCGCCCTGGAGAGCGTCGTCGACGGTCCGCTCGGGGGGCGGCCGCTGGACGTCCTGCTCTCCGACGCCTGCCTGATGCAGTCCCTGGAGGTGCTGACCGAGCTGGCCGACGTGGCGCGCTATGTGGGCGGCTCGGAGCAGGTGCAGCCCTACCGCGGGCTGCCCTACGCCGGCATCCTCAAGCGCCTGCGCCGCCCGCCGACCGATCCGGTGGACGGCTGCGCCGACGGGGACTCCCCCTGCCGGCTGGCCCGCACCGTCGCCAGCGAGCAGCTCCAGACGCTGGAGCGCGACGCGTCGGTCGAGGCCGAGATCCGCGCGCGGTTCACCTACAGCGTCGTCGACACCAGCGCCCTGCGGCTGCGCGTCCTGCCAGCGCTGGCCGACTTCGCCGACGCGGCCAGCGCGCTCATCGTCCAGGCGCCGGAGAGCAGCTTCGGCTTCGCCACCGTGCTGGCCGACACGCCGGGCTTCCTCGGGGGCACCCGGGATCTGGGGGCCTGGCTGGCGCGGGTCGAGGGCATCGAGCCGGCGCGGCGCGGCGGGGCCCACGCGGCGCTGCATGCGGCGGCCCGGGCCGCCCACTACGCGCTGGACACGGCGGTGGTCGATCGCGGCCTCGGCAAGGCGTACCGCGCCGACGCCCGGGGCGAGTATGTCGGCATGCTGGGGGTGGCCCTCTGGCTGCCCGTCGATCAGGCGGACCGGGATCGGCGCCTGCCCTTCTTCGCCGGGTCGCGCCTGCACCGCACCCTTGGGGTCGCCTCGGGCGAGCGCGAGGGCCGCTGGCCGCGGCTGCTCTCGCTCATCTACGAGCCGCCGGTGCCGGCGGAGAGCTGCGCGCCCTGAAAGCCGCGGGCGTCAGGGCTGACCCTGCTGCTCGGCGCGCTCGGCGCAGGCCACGCACAGGCTGGTGGCGGGCAGGATCAGCAGGCGCCTCTCGGGGATGGGGGTCTCGCACTCCGCGCAGATGCCCCAGTCGGGGTCATCGAGGTGGGCCAGGGCATGGCGGAGCTGCTGGACGCGCTGGCGGGTGCGCTCGTCGAGCGCCTCCACCACCTCGTCGTTCTCGAGCGTCTGGGCGCGGTCGTCCCAGTCCTGGGGGAGATCCCGGTTGCGGTTCTGCAGGTGATCATCGAGCCGGGCCTGCCGCTTGAGCAGGGTGTCCAGCTCGGCGGTGAGCTGCTGCTTGAGGTCATCGCGTGCGGGCGACATCGGGCCTCCTCCTTCGGGTTCACCCGCGCAGTGTGCAGGGGGCGGGCCAGCGGGGCGGGGCCGTCACGGGCGCGCTACGAGCGGCCTGACGGCGGCGCCGGCGGGTGACTTGCTACCGAACGGTAGCGCAGGCCGGGAGGGCCGTCACCCGCGCCCCGGCCGATGGGGTGAATGCTGCGACCTCTGCCTACCTTGACCGGCGCGAGGCGGGCCTCGATCATGACCCGTTTTCACCCTGGAGGCCCCATGACCCCTGAGAACCCGCCCGCCGACGCGGGTCGAACCCGGCGCATCGCCGTCATCCCCGGTGACGGCATCGGCACCGAGGTGGCCACCGCCGCCGTCGGCGTCCTCGAGACCGCCGCCCGGGCGTTCGACCTCTCGCTCGAGTTCGTCTGGTTCGATCTCGGCGCCGAGAAGTACCTGCGGGAGGGCGTGACCCTCCCCGACGCGGTCTTCGAGGATCTGCGCGATCACTACGACGCCATCTTCCTGGGCGCCCTGGGCGATCCCCGGGTGCCCGACCTGCGCCACGCCCGCGACATCCTGCTCGGCCTGCGCACGCGGCTCGACCTGTACATCAACCTGCGGCCCGTCAAGCTGATGCACCCCGACCTCACGCCGCTGAAGGGGAAGGGCCCGGAAGATCTCGACTTCGTGATCTTCCGGGAGAACACCGAGGGGCTGTATGTGGGCGTGGGCGGCACGTTCAAGCAGGACACCCCCGACGAGATTGCGGTCAACGAGATGATCAACACCCGCAAGGGGGTCGAGCGCATCATCCGGGCCGCCTTCGAGTACGCCGAGGCGCGAGGGCTCAAGCGCGTGTGCATGGCCGACAAGGCCAACGTGCTGACCCACGCCCACGGGCTCTGGCAGCGCGTGTTCAAGCTGGTCCGGGCCGAGTACCCGCACATCGCGTCGCGGCACCTGTATGCCGATGTGGCGGCCATGGAGCTGGTGCGGGCGCCCGAGGACTTCGACGTCATCGTCACCAGCAACATGTTCGGGGACCTGCTCAGCGATCTGGCGGCGCAGCTGGTCGGTGGGCTGGGCCTGGCGCCCAGCGGCAATGTGCACCCGGGGCGGGCGGGCCTGTTCGAGCCCGTCCACGGCAGCGCGCCGCCCCTCGCCGGCAAGGACGTCGCCAACCCGTTCGCGATGATCCTCACGGGCGCGCAGATGCTCGACTGGCTGGGCTTCACGGCGGCCGCCGACGCCATCGAGGGGGCGGTGCGCGCCGCCCTCGCGGCCGGCGAGGCGACCGTGGATCTCGGTGGCCGGCTCGGGACGCGGGCGGCGGGCGAGGCGGTCGCGGGTCGCCTGGGGCGCGCCCACCCCTGATCGAAGACGACGATGGCGCTTGTCGGACCCTGGACCCTCCGTATCGGCAGAGTTGCCTGGCGTTCCTGTACTTCATTCACGCCGACCGCCGCTCCAAGTTCTGGGAATTCGGCATCTTTTCCGACGAGCGCTACCACATCCGCGGGGGCAACCAGCAGATCCCCGCGCGCCTCACCGAGGCCCTGGAGGGCCAGATCGAGCGGGGGATGTGGCTGGTGGCGCTGGCGCGGGCGGCCAGCGGGCGCTACCGCATGACGTTCGACGGCCCCGGCGGGACGGTGGATCGCGAGGCGGACGCCGTGGTGCTGGCGACGCCGTTCTCGACGCTGCGCAACGTGCACCTGGACGAGAGCCTGGGGCTGCCGGCGTGGAAGCGCTACGCCATCGACAACCTGGACTACGGCACCAACGCCAAGACGATGGTGGGCTTCGACCAGCGGGTCTGGCGCGACGCGGGGTGCAGCGGGCTGGTGTATGCCCGGGGCCTGTCGGATGTGCAGGTGGCGTGGGAAACCAACCCCGACGACGGCGGCCCCCGCGGAGTCATCACCGACTACGCCGGCGGCACTCGCGGCGCGGCTCTGCGGCCGAACCGGGTGCAGCGCCAGGTCGGCGACTGGCTGGCCGGGATGGACCAGGTCATCCCCGGGATGCGGGCGGCTGCCTCGCGGGACGCGCGGGGGAACTACACCGCCATCCTGCAGCACTGGCCGTCGGTGCCCACCGCGCTGGGCAGCTACACCAACAACCAGCCCGGCTACTTCACGACCATCGCCGACAACGAGGGCAAGCGGGTGGACAACCTGCTCTTCGTGGGCGAGCACGCCGACTCGTTCTATGCGTGGCAGGGCTTCATGGAGGGCGCCGCGGCCAGCGGCGTGCGGGCGGGCACCGAGCTGCTGCACGACATCAAGAGCGGCGTGCTCTGAGCGCCGTGGCCGCCGCCGTCAACTCATGGCGGCGTCGGTGATGTCGAGGCCCCGATCGATGATGTCGAAGGCCTGGGCCAGCTCGTCTTCGGTGATGCAGAGGGGCGGGTTGCACATGAAGCTGCCCCAGCGCACGAACGTGAACATCCCGTTGTCCCGGAAGAACTTGCCGAGGGCGCCCATGGCGGGGGAGCCGCCGTTGTAGGGGGCCGCCGGGGTGCCCGAGGCGTTCTTCTGCAGGTCCATCATCCCGAAGAGGCCGATGCACCGGAAGTCCTTGACGGACGGGTGCTTGTCCTTCATGCGCTGCATGTGCGCCGTCATCACGGGCTGCAGGCGAGCGGCGTTCTCGACCATGCCCTCGTCGAGGAGGACGTCGATGGCGGCCTCGGCGGCGGCCAGGCCGATGGGGTGCGAGTTGTAGGTCAGGCCGCCCCAGAAGACGTTCTCGCGGAAGTGCTTCGCGATGGCGTCGGTGACGGCCATGCAGCCCAGCGGCACATACGAGCTGGTCAGCCCCTTGGCCATCGTCACGATGTCGGGGGCGAAGGGCGCCCCGGGGGCGTCGCCGTGCTGGAAGGCGAAGAGCTTGCCCGTGCGCCCGAAGCCCGCCATCACCTCGTCGCAGACCAGCAGGATGCCGTACTTCGACAGCAGCGCGCGCAGGCCCTGCAGGTAGCCGGCCGGCGGCGGCAGGATGCCGTTGGTGCCGGTGACCGTCTCGATGAACATGGCCGCGATGCTCTGCGGCCCCTCGTACATGATGATCTCTTCGAGGTAGCGCAGGTTGTTGGCCACCTTCTCTTCGTCGGTGGCGCCGAAGCTGTAGTCGTACGGGTTGGGGTCCATGACGCGGATGAAGCCGGGGGAGCCGGGCTCGCTCGGCCAGCGCCGGGGATCCCCGGTGAGCTGCATGGTCGCGTTGGTGCCGCCGTGGTAGCTGCGGTACCGGCTGAGGATCTTGAAGCGGCCGGTGTAGAGGCGCGCGGCCTTGATGGCGTTCTCGTTGGCCTCGGCGCCGCCCAGGGTGAAGAACACCGTGTTCAGATCGCCGGGCAGCAGGTCGGCCAGCTTCTTCGAGACCCGGGCCCGCACGGGCGTGGCCGTGCCGGGGTAGGTGTAGATGAGCTCATCGAGCTGGCGCTTGATGGCCTCGATGACCCGCGGGTGGCCATGGCCGATGTTCACGCTCATGAGCTGGCTGTTGAAGTCCATCCAGCGCTCGCCGTTGGGCCCGTACAGCCAGATGCCCTCGGCGCGCACGATGGGCAGGGGGTTGACGTCGTCCCCCTTGGCCCACGTCCACATCGAGTGCTCCTTGCAAAGCCGCACCATCTCCTCGCCGCTCATGGCCTCATCGGGCTTCATGGCCGACTCCTTTCAGAGAGATTCATCAATGAAGTTCAAGACATCCAGGTCTGATCGGGCTGGATGGCCCACTTGGTCGTCACCTTGCGCGGCCGCGTCCAGAAGCGGAAGCCATCCCACCCGGTGATGTCGCCGTGGCCGAACTTCGAGCGGTTGAAGCCGCCGAAGGGGAAGGGCTCGCGGGGCACCGGCACGCCGATGTTCACGGCCACCATGCCCGCCTCGAAGCGCTTGATGGCGTACTCGGCCACCGCGCCGGAGGTCGTGTAGATGCTGGCCGCGTTCCCGTACGGGTTGGCGTTCTCGATGGCGAGGGCCTGGTCGACGGTGGCCACCCGGATGATGGAGAGCACCGGGCCGAAGATCTCCTCGCAGCCCGCCGGCATGTCGGCCGTGACGCCATCGAGGACGGTGGGACCCACCCAGTAGCCCGGCCGGCCGGCGCCGGCGCCGCGCCCGTCCACGAGCACCTTCGCGCCGCGCTGCTCGGCGTCGGTGATGTAGTCCACGATGCGGGTCACGCTGGCGGCGTTGATGATGGCGCCGACGTCGGTGCCCAGGCGCATCGCCCGGGCGTGGCGCACGATGGCGTCGATGATGTGCTGGCAGTCGCCCACCGCGAGGAGCACCGAGGCGGCCATGCAGCGCTGGCCCGCGCAGCCGAAGGCCGAGGCGACGACGTTCTGGGCCGTCAGCTCCACGTCGGCGTCCGGGACCACCACCAGGTGGTTCTTGGCGCCGCCCAGGCAGAGGGCGCGGCGCCCCCGGGCGGCGCTGCGAGCGTAGAGCAGCTCGGCGACCCGCGTGCTCCCCACGAAGCCGAAGGCCTTGACGTCGGCGTGGTCCACCAGGGCCTCGACGGCCGCCTTGCCGCCGTTGACCAGGTTGAGCACCCCGTCCGGCAGGCCCGCCTCCTGGCAGAGCTCGGCCACGCGCGCCATGCCATAGGGCGTCTGCTCCGAGGGCTTCATGACGAAGGTGTTCCCCGCCACCAGCGCCTGGGGGAGCATCCACATGGGCACCATGATGGGGAAGTTGAAGGGCACGACCCCCGCCACCACCCCCAGCGGCTCGTACTCCACGCGGCACGAGACCCTGCGGTTGACCTCGAGGTGACCGCGGCGGCCATGTTCGGCACCGAGATGCCGAACTCCAGGCACTCGATGCCCTTCTGACGCTCGCCACGCCCTCGGCGACCGTCTTGCCGTTCTCGTCGGCGACGATGCGGGCGAGGGCGCCGATCTCACGCTCCATCAGGGCTTTGAGCCGGAAGAGACCTGGACGCGCTCTTGATGGGCGTGTCGCGCCAGCCGGGAAGGCTGCGCGGCAGCGGCCACCGTGGCGTCGACGTCACGGGCGTCGGAGTCGGCCACCTGGCCGAGGACCTCGCCGTGCCGCGGGTTGTAGACGGGCAGCAGTCCGCCGCCGATGGCGGGCTGATCGGCGCCGCTGATGAAGTTGCCCAGGGTGGAGGCCTTCGTGAAGGCCTCGCCGTCGGCGGGAAGTGCAGGGCCATGGATGACCTTCCCCGGAGGGACGCGGGTCGGTGTGGGGCAGGGGACGCGGGTGGATCAGTACGCGACGATCTCGTCGTACGCCTCGGCCGGCGGTCGCGGTAGAATTGCCAGACCTTGCGGGTCTCGTCGATCATCGACAGGTCCAGATCGGCCACGATGAGCTCGTCGCCGTCCTCGGTGCCCTCCGCCAGGAACTGGCCGCGGGGGTTCACGAAGTAGCTGGTGCCGGGTAGAACTTGCCGATGTTCCAGGGGGCCTCGGTGCCGACCGGTTGATGGCGCCGGGACGTAGCCGTTGGCGACGGCGTGGGCAGGCTGCTCCAGCTTCCAGAGGTACTGGGAGAGGCCGGCCACGGTGGCGCTGGGGTTGAAGACGATCCGGCGCCGTTGAGGCCCAGGCAGCGGCCCCTCGGGGAAGTGCCGGTCGTAGCAGATGTAGACGCCGATGGTGGCGTAGCGCGTCTTGAAGACTGGCAGCTGCCGTCGCCGGGCTTGAAGAAGAACTTTCCCAGAAGCCGCTGGTCTGCGGGATGTGCTGCTTGCGGTACTTGCCCAGGTACTCGCCGTCGGCGTCGATGACGGCGGCGGTGTTGTAGTAGACGCCCCGCATGGCCTCCTCGTAGAGGGGGACCACGATGACCATCTGGTACTTCTTCGCGTACTCCTGCATCAGCCGCGTCGTGGGCCCATCGGGGATGGCCTCGGCGGCGTCGTACCAGCGCTTGTCCTGGCCGGGGCAGAAGTAGGGGCCGTTGAAGATCTCCTGCAAGCAGAGGATCTGGACCCCGCGCTGGCCGGCTTCATCGATGAACGGCAGGTGCTTCTCCAGCATGGCCTGCTGGATCTCGGCGACCGGGCGCGACTCGTCGTTGATGGGGTTGCTGCACTGGATCAGGCCGCAGCGCACGATCTGGCTGCCCGGCGCGGACTGGCTCTCGCTCATGGCGTTCCTCCCTTTGGCCGCGAGACTCTAGCAGGGTCCGCGCGCCGGCCGAAGAGGGATCGCCGCCCCGCCTCGTCAGGTACGCTCGCGGTAGGTGATGCGGCCGCGGGTCAGGTCGTAGGGCGACAGCTCCACGGTGACGCGGTCGCCGGGCAGGATGCGGATGAAGAACTTGCGCATCTTGCCGGAGACGTGAGCCAGCACCTTGTGGCCGTTGTCGAGCTCGACCTTGAACATGGCGTTGGGCAGGGGCTCGATCACGGTCCCCTCGACCGAGATGCCTTCTTCTTTCGTGGACACAGACGACTCCTCCGGGTCGGGACGCCGTCCCGCCCGCCTCACTGGGCGCCCACGACCGGCGGAGGCGCCCGTCGGCCGTAAAGCCCGCGCAGTCTAGCGATTTGCGGCGAGAGCGCAAGGCGCTCAGTGCAGGGTGGGCTTTCCGCCGCCGTTCTGGCCCTTGCGGCGGCTCTGCTCGAGGGCGTCCTGGATGGCGCGATCGGCGATGCGGCGGCTCTCCTCGCTCACCGGCCCGTCGTCGGGATCCCCGAAGTCATCGTGCTGGGCAGGCGGGGGGACGAGGCGCAGGTGCGGACGCGCCGGCGGCTTCGGCGGGGGCGGGGCCTTCTTCTGGGCGCGAAACCGTGCCCGCAGCAGGGGCAGGATCTTCCAGGCCGTGGCGCCGTCCAGGGGGGGAAAAGGCAGCAAATTCAAGGCGATCATGAACAGGTTGCTGCGGATGAGGACCTGGCGGACGGTCCAGCCGGCCTCGGTGGTGGCGGGCCCGGTGACCGCCGCCCAGATCACGACGGCCGCCAGCAAGGTGGCCTGGGCGACGACGCCGCCCCACGCGATGGCCACCCGCTCGTACCGGCTGGCGTAGCCGTCCCAGTAGCAGACCCCGTGGAAGCCGAAGACGTCGATGCCGATGACGTGGTGGCGGTACCGCCAGACGTAGAAGGCGTGCCCCAGCTCGTGGATCAGGATGAGGCCCAGCACCAGGACCGACGCCACGAGGGTGAACAGGCTGACGCCGGCGCCCGAGGTGATGCCGATGAAGACGGCGATGAGGAGCGTGCTCCAGTGCAGGCGAACCGGAGCGCCCCGAACCCGACCCAGGAGGAAGAAGCCGCTGCGCATGGGGTGATGATGCGCCGGAGGCCCGTCAGGGAGCAACCGGCGCGCCCGGGCCGAAGGTCAGGGCTGCAGCGCGAAGCAGTAGATGGCGCCCCAGCCACCGCCGCAGCCCACGCAGTCCCCGACGCCGGGGCCGTTCTGCACCAGGTTTACCCCGGGGGCGCAGCCGCGGATCGTGTGATCGGCGATCCACTGGCGGCCGCTGCGCGGATCGCGGGGCCAGGAGTGGCCGCACATGACCTGACCGCCACCGACCCGCCCGCTGGCGGACGTCCAGTCGTTGCAGGTGGAGGCGAGGGCGTTGTTGTTGAGCCGCCCCTGGCGGTTCGAGCCGGTCATGACGTCGTGGCTGTCGCCCAGCATGCGCAGGGGCAGGCCCGTCTCGTCGGGCAGGTCGTTGACGGCGGCGGGATCGCCGGCGGGGCGCTCCCCCATGAGGCCCTGGACGTTCTCGGCGATCAGGCGGCCGTTGGCGTCGTACCACGGCCCCTGGCCGATGCGCTCGATGGCGTGGACCGGGTTGCCGCGGCCGTCGTCGGTGGCGCTCAGGAAGGCGCGCCAGGTCTTGTGGCCGGCGCCGACGCTCGTGGCGAGCTGCTGGCAGATGAAGTCGGCCCCCGCGAGGCCGCCCAGGTGGCCGCCGAAGCCGTCCTGGCTGCCGGAGAGCCGGCGCATGCCGTCGAGGCTGGTCACGAAGAAGCTGAAGAGGCGGTCATCCACCATCATGTCGACGGGCGGAGGGGCCATGTCCACCGGAGGCGGGGCCGCGTCCATCGGGGGCGGGGCCGCGTCCTCGGGGGGGCCGGCGTCCACCGGGCTGCCGCCGCCGCCGGCCATGCCGCCTGCGCCGCCTGCGCCGCCCATCCCGGCCATGCCGCCGGCGCCGCCCATGCCGCCCGCGCCTCCACCGGCGCCACCCATGCCGCCGGCGCCTCCACCGGCGCCACCCATGCCGCCGGCGCCTCCATGCCGCCTGCGCCACCCATGCCGCCGGCGCCTGCCAGCCGCCCGCGCCACCCATGCCGCCGGCGCCCACCGGCGCCACCGCCTGCGCCACCGGCGCCGCCGCCCGCGCCGGCCATGCCGCCAGCGCCCCCGCCGCCACCTGGCCGCCGGCACCGCCGGCCCGACCTGGCCGCCCATCGCGCCCTGGCCGCCCTGGCCGCCCTGGCCGCCCTGGCCCGCCGCGTCCACGGCCGGGTCCTTCATCGAGGCGTTGTCGGCCTCACACGCTGCCAGGGCCAGCACCGCCGGCAGGCACCGCCAGATCTTCGTCATGGGTCCCCCTCCGCGCCTCTCTCGGCGCATCATGCAGCCCGGACAGCAAAGTCCGTGCACACCGGTCCGCCGACGGCGCTGGCCGCCTGGCGCGCACCCGGACGCCTGCGTTGACAAGGCAGCTTGACACCAGCGTGACGGGGGCGTCACGCCCGGGCGTCAGAAGTCGGGGAAGATGGCCACCCGCGCGAAGCCGATGGGGTTGCCGGGCCGCATGATGGGCGTCTCTTCGCGCAGCATGCCCATGGCGTCGTAGCCGCTGATCTTGGCCGAGCCGGCGAGGGCGCTGTCCAGGACCAGGAAGCCCGAGCCGAGGGCCAGCAGGTCGATGCCGTCGACGATCTCGCTGGCGGGGATGAGCACCGACTCCTGCTCGATGGCGGCGGCGCGGCCGGCCCGGATCGGCTTGAAGAGCACGACGCCGAAGCCGTTGCCCTCGCCGCCGATCTGAGCCGACATCAGCACCTTGGGGCCCTCGTCGGTCTGCACGGCGATGGTCGAGTTGCCGGGGCCGACCAGGTTGGCCGGGAAGCTCGGAGCGTCGGGGAACATGAAGAGCTGGGCCGGCCGGTCGCGGAAGGTCATGACCACGGCGTCGGTGTCCAGGAAGGTCATGTCCGTGATGCCGGGCACTCGGGCGCCCTGGTACTGGGGCGGCTCCCAGGGGCCGCGGAACTGGCCCGCCTCGCTGAGCTTGTAGAGGTTCTGGTTGGCGGCGCTCCAGACCACGAAGTCGTCGCCGAAGGTGTTCCAGATACCGGCGATGCCGGCCAGGTTCACGTTGGACTCGACCCGGCGGTCGAACTCGCCGTTGCCGGTGAACTGGTAGACGGCGCCGCGGCCCTCCTCGGGCACGGAGACCAGGAAGGACCCGTCGAGGCGCTGGGCGACCCCCGTCGCGGTGGTGATGCCGTTGCCCTTCAGGTCGAGGAACTCGCAGAAGTAGCTCGCGCCGAACTCGCGCTGCCGGTAGGCATCGACGCGATCGGGATAGAACACGAGCAGGTAGGTGCCGGCCTGGGCCTCGGGGCAGCGCTCGTCGATGGGGGTCTCCATGGGCATCTCGCCCCCGGCGCCGCCCATGCCGCCCGCGCCCATGTCGCCGACGGCCGCGTCGCCCGGCCCCAGATCGACGACCATCCCGCCGCCGCCGCCGCCGCCGGCCGCGTCGACGGTGCCACCGCCCGCGCCCCCGGCGCCGCCGCCCCCGCCGTCATCACACCCGAACATGGCCACGATCAGCGCGGCGACCCAACGCTTCATTCGATCCCCCCCCGAGCCGTGCTGGCAAGTCGATGCTGGCACCATTACCACCCGGCCCGGCGCTGGAACAACCGGCCACGATCGGCTACACAGCCCGGGCGATCACGGGAGGTCCGCCATGCTGCACCTGGAGCGACGAACCCCGGCCGACTGGGGCGCCCGCGCGGTCGAGGTGATCGACGAGATCCTGTTGGATCACGCGCACCTGGAGAAGAAGGCGGCCTCGACGGCCCTCACGATCATCTTCCGGTACCCCGACCAGCGGGCGCTGCTCATGCCCCTCTCGGCCCTCGCCCGCGAGGAGCTGGAGCACTTCGAGCGGGTCCTGGTGGAGCTGGAGGCGCGTGGGCTGGCGTACGGCCGGCAGCGGCCCTCCACCTACCCCGGGCGGCTGCTGGCGGCGGTCCGGGCGGGGGAGCCCGAGCGGCTGGTGGACACCCTGCTGTGCTGCGCGCTCATCGAGGCGCGCTCCTGCGAGCGCATGCAGCTCCTGGCCGAGGCGCTCCCGCACGGCCGGCTCCAGGCGCTCTACGCCGACCTGCTGGCCAGCGAGGCCCGGCACCACCGGCTCTACCTCGACCTGGCCGCCGAGGTGATCCCCCGCGACGCCGTACGGACGCGGCTCCAGGCGCTGGCCCGGCACGAGGCCGAAGTCGTGGACGACCGGCTGCTCGACGCCCGGATGCACGCCTGACGCGCGGGTCCGTTGGGTCCGGAGGCCGGGCGGTGGTATCCTCCCCGCTTCGGAGCTTCGGAGCACCTGATGAGCGATGACGTCGCCCAGACCACCCTGGTCCGGACCCTGCCGCTGCTGCCCCTGCAGTCCACCGTCGTCTTCCCCCAGCGCGTCAGCACCGTGCAGGTGGGGGCCGAGCAGAACGTGATGCTGCTCGCCGAGCACGCCGAGCCCGACGCCCTCGTCGTGCTGGGCTTTCGGCGGCCAGGGGCCACGGGCCCGACCCAGCTCGACACCCTCAGCGAGATCGCGGTGGTCGGTCGGGTGCTCGATCGGCTCAAGCTGCCGGGCAACTGCCAGCGCATCACGGTCCAGGGCCTCTACCGGGTCCGGCTGCGGGCGCTGACCCAGGAGCAGCCGTACCACGAGGCCGAGATCGAGGACCTCGTGCCCCGCACCGGCGACGCTTTCAAGGTCAACGTGCAGGTCCAGAAGTGCCTGAACCTGTATGAGCGCCTGCTGGCCGCCGAGCGCGACCACCCCAAGGAGCTCCAGCAGATCCTCAAGACCAACGTGGACGATCCGGGGCGGTTCGCCGACCTGGTGGGGGCGTCCCTGGAGCTGGAGTACACCGAGCGCCTCAGCGTCATCGAGGCGGTGGATCTCGACGCGCGCGTCGAGGCCGCGGTGGATCTGCTCAAGGCGGAGCTCGATCGCGTGAAGGTGGCCCAGGAGGTCGAGAAGAAGGCCAAGGGCGACATCGAGGAGTCGCGGCGCGAGTACTACCTGCGCCAGCAGATGCGGACCATCCGCAAGCAGCTCGGCGATGAGGATCTCAGCCAGAAGGACGCGGACACCTACGCCGAGCAGCTCCTCGCGCTGGGCCTCGACGAGGCGGTCTCGCGGGAGGCGGAGCGCGAGATCGAGCGGCTGCGCCACATCCAGCCCAGCTCCAGCGAGTACCAGGTCATCAAGACCTACCTCGACCGCTTCTTTGCCCTGCCGTGGGGGATCGAGAACGAGGAGCACATCGACCTGGGCAAGGTGCGTGAGACCCTCGACGCCGGGCACTTCGGCCTGCAGAAGGTCAAGGAGCGCATCCTCGAGTTCCTGGCGGTCCGCAAGCTCAACCCCGGCCACAAGGGGCCCATCCTCTGCTTCGCCGGCCCGCCCGGCGTCGGCAAGACCAGCCTCGGCCAGGCCATCGCCGAGGCCATTGGCCGCGGCTTCTTCCGCATCTCGGTGGGCGGCGTGCGCGACGAGGCCGAGATCCGGGGCCACCGCCGCACCTACGTCGGCGCCCTGCCCGGCAAGATCCTCAACGGCCTCACCCGGGCCGGGTGCATGAACCCGCTGCTCATGCTCGACGAGATCGACAAGATCGGCTCCGACCACCGCGGCGATCCGGCCTCGGCGCTGCTGGAGGTGCTCGATCCCGAGCAGAACAACAGCTTCACGGACCACTACTTCAACGTGCCCTTCGACCTCTCGAAGGTGCTCTTCGTCTGCACGGCCAACTACCTGCACGACATCCCCCGGCCCCTGCTGGACCGGCTGGAGGTCATCTCCATCGAGGGCTACACCGAGAACGAGAAGCTGCAGATCGGCCGCCGCCACCTCATCCCCAAGACGCTCAAGGAGCATGGCCTGGCCGACAAGCCCCCCACCTTCACCGATGAGGGGGTGCTGGAGGTCATCCGGTTCTGGACGCGGGAGGCGGGGGTCCGCAACCTCCAGCGGTCGCTGGCGCAGATCTGCCGGAAGGTGGCCCGCGAGCGCGTGGAGGGCGGCGAGTCGGCCCCGGAGATCGGCCCGACCACCGCCCCGCGCTACCTGGGCCCGCAGAAGTACGTCCACGACGAGGGGGTCGACGCCGACGCCGTCGGCGCCGCCAACGGCCTCGCCTGGACGGCCTCGGGGGGCGAGATCCTGGTCATCGAGGCCCTCAAGATGAAGGGCCACGGCAAGCTGGTCATCACCGGCAAGCTCGGCGAGGTGATGAAGGAGTCCGTGCAGGCCGCGCACTCCTTCACGCGGTCGCGGGCCGAGACCCTCGGCATCACCGAGGCCGAGATGGACCAGTTCGACATCCACATCCACTTCCCGGCGGGCGCGGTGCCCAAGGACGGGCCGTCGGCCGGGGTGACGGTGACGCTCGCCCTCGCGAGCCTGCTCTCGGGCAAGGCCATCCGGTCGGACGTGGCGATGACGGGCGAGGTCACCCTGCGCGGCAAGGTGCTGCCCGTCGGCGGCATCAAGGACAAGCTGCTCGCCGCCTACCGCGCCGGGATCCACACGGTGGTGCTGCCGAAGGCCAACGAGAAGGACCTGATCGAGGTGCCGGAGGAGGTCCGCGATCAGACCCGCTTCCACCTCATCGAGCACGTCGACGAGCTCTTCGACGTCGCGCTCATCGGCTTCCAGCGGGCCCTGCCGCCCGGGCTGGCGGCTCGCGAGGTGGCGACGGACGACGCCCCTACTGCATCGGGGTGAACCGGCCCTCTTCCACGACCATCAAGAAGAGGGCCTGCACGGCGTCGCGCTCGCCGAAGTCGAGCCCGGCGGTGTGGCCCTGGTCGTAGCGCGTCCGGGCCAGGGCCTCTACGGCGCTCAGGTTCTCCTTCACGCCCCGGTCGCGCGCCGCCTGGAAGGCCCCGATGACGTCGGCGAAGAGGGCATCGAACGCGGTGGCGCTGGCCTCGGTCCGCCGGCGGAGTTGCTCGTCGAAGGCCGCCCCCCGCGCGGTCTCGAGGGCGAACGGCACCGGCACCATCACCCCCTCCGCGTACCGCCGCGCCTGCGTCAACAGGCTGGGCGCGTACCACTCGGGCGTCCCGATCAGCCACACCTCGCGGGCATCCTTGGGGGGCGCCTTGAAGCGCGACTTCACCCCGCGCACCCAGGTGCCCTCCGAGGCCAGGTGGCTGAGGAGCTGCGCCGCGGCCCGGGCGTCGCTGGGCACGAAGAGCGTATCTGCCCGCAATGACTTGACTTTCTTGGCGACGCGGGGCCAGTCGGGCTTGTTGGCGTCCCAGACGACCTCGCCCTCGACCTCGCCCCCGCCGGCCTGCCAGCTCTGGCTGAACCAGGAGCCGAGGGTGCGGCCGTAGCTGTTGTCCGGCCGCAGGACGGCCGCGCGCCGGCCGCCCCGCATCAGGCCCGCCCCGGCGGCCGTGCGGGCGACGAGCCCGGGCGTGTGCAGGGCCCGCCAGATGGGCCCCTCCACCGTGGTGGCGGCGTCGGACGAGGTGAGCATGACGAGGGGCACGCCCCGCTCGGCCGCGGCCTGGGCGGCTGCGGGGGCCACCCCCTTGTCGAAGAGCCCCACCACCCCGAACACGCCCTCCTCCACGAAGGCGTCGAAGGCGGCCGGCAGATCCTCGGCCTGGGAGCCATCCCGGATGAGCAGGACGGGCCCGGGAGACCCCGGCCGGTCCTCGTTGCTCTGGAGCGCCTCCAACCCCAGCGCGAGCTGCTCGCCCAGGGGCCGCAGGCTGCCCGACAGGGGGACCAGCACGCCCACATGGACCCGATCGCCGGGGGCGCCGGCGACGATGGGCTGGTCTTCCTGGGTCACCGCGGTGTCCGGCGGCGCCGTCTGGCCCTCGAACAGCGCCGGCCACGCCTCCATCATCTCGCGATCGGGGCGCACATCGGCCAGCAGCTTCTCTGCGGCCGCCCGCGCCTCGGTCTCCCGGGCCGGATCGGCCTGGGCCGCCGCCGAGAGGTGCCGCAGGGCGTCGGCCCCCTCCGCGCAGCGGGCCAGGCTCAGCTCGACCCCGGCCCGCTCGGCCCCCTGGAGCTGCTCGGCCAGGAAGGAGGCCTCCGGGCGGACCCGCTTGCACTGCCCGGCCCGCGCCGCGGCGGCGCTGCCGTGGACGGCCGCGAGCCAGCGCAGCTCGGGCGGCGCCCCCGCGTCGGCCTGGGCCAGCAGAGCCTCGGCCGCGCTCGCCGGGCGGCGCTCCCCCTCCAGGCGAGCCAGGTAGTAGGTCAGGAACGGCCGCGTGGCGGGATCGGGGTTCGACTTGAGGAGGACCTCGAAGCGGCGACGCGCAGCGGCGCTGTTCCCGGCCTCGAAGGCGGCGACGGCAGCTTCATAGTCCTGCCGCTCGCGCTCCGACTTGACGGGGGGGACGGGTCGATCCCGTCGGCCGCCGCAGGCGGCGAGCAGGGCGACGGTCGACAACAGCAGGAAGCGACTGAGCATGGGCGTGGTTTCGCACGAGCGGTCCGATGACGCAAGGACGCGGCCGGGGAGGGGGATCGGCGGCCGAGGCGGGCCGCCGGGGCCCGGACCCGACCGCCCCGGGACGGGGCGCCTTGACCGGCTGGCCCCAGCACCTTAAAACCGAACAAAAGAAACGGCCGAGACGCGCTCGTCGCACGTGGGGTCCCATGCTGATGTGCCGGCATTGCGGTTGGGAGAACCCGGACGAGGCGGCGTTCTGCACGAACTGCGGCCGCGGTCTGGCTCGCGGCCGCGGGGCGGAGGTCGCCGACAAGCCTTCTCAGCGCTTCCGGGCCCTCGGCTCACCGGTCGTGACCGTTCAGGCTTCAGACGGGCCGGCGCCGGTCGATCCGCCGCTTCCCCGGCTCAACCCGCCGCCCGCCGCCAGCTCGGCGCCCACCCTGCTCGACTTCCGCATGCCCGAGCAGATGCTCGCCGAGCTCGCCCGCGCCCGTGAGGCGAAGGCCCGGCCCAGCTCCGCCCCGCCGCCCGCCCAGACGCCGGTCCCCGAGCCCACGCGGACGCCGCCGCGCCCGGCACCGACCGAGCCCTCCATGCATGGCATGGCAGTCGTGAGGCCGTCGCGCCAGCAGGGGGCCATGGGAGCCATCGCGCGGGCGCTGCGAGAAGAGGCCGGGAGCGGCCCCCCGGCCCCCGAGGGCGCCGACGACGCCGCGGCCGGCCGGCTGCCGCCCCTGCCGGTGCTCGACGAGCTCGACGAGGAGCTCGGCAGCGTCGATCTCGAGCCCGCCGAGGGCTTCGACCGGGACGACGACCTCTTCGATCGGCGCCCGACCATGCGCCTCGAGCCGCCCGAGCCGCCGCTGGGCGCCATCGAGACGATGGAACCCGAGGAGATCCCGCCGGAAGACGACGACGCCGAGTGGGTGCTGCGGCCAGCGGGCCTGGACGCCACCGACGCCGACCGGCCGAGCCTGGAGACGGCGCGCTCCCTGCCCGCGACCCTCCCCGAGACCCAGGCGCTGGCTGCGGTCGTGCTTCCGCCTCGGCCGTCGACGCCGCTGCCGCTCGAGGCCCTCCCCGAGGAAGCGGACGGGGCGGACGCTGCGCCGGACGACGGCCCGGTCGACGACGGCCCGGTCGACGACGGCCCGGTCGACGACGGCCCGGTCGACGACGGCCCGGGCGACGACGGCCCGGGCGCCGGCGGGGCGGAGGACGGCCCCGGCCCGGGCGCCAACGCCGCCGCCACCCGCACGCTGGACGACGTCGACCAGGAGGACGACCTCGAGGCCGGGCAGCCCGGGGACGGCGCGGACCCCCTCTCGGACGTCGCCGGGCTCGCCGATCTCGCCGATCTCGATGACTTCGTCGACGACCCCGACCTCCGGGCCGGGCGCGCCGGTCCGGCGACCATCGAGTCCCTGCCGCCCCTGGAGCTGCTGCCCGAGGTCCTGCTCACCGACGCCCTGGAGGTGGACGGGGGCGCCCCGGCGATCCCGCCCCTCGACGACGAGGACGAGGACGAGCTGCCCTTCGCACTGGCCAGCGATGACTCCAGCCTGCTCAGCGCGGCCCAGCTCGCCGAGGGCGCCGAGGCCGGCGATCCCGACGACCTCCCCGAGCCCGACGCCTTCTCGGGCACCATCGACGACGACGAGGAGCTCCCCTCCGTCCCGCCGGGCGGCGACGTCGATGACCTGCTGGAGGACGTCGAGGACCTCATCGAAGAGGTCGACGAGGACGCCAGCGACCTGCTGGCCTCCGATGAGTTCGAGGCCTTCAACATCGAGGCGAGCGGCCGGGCCGGCCCGCCCCCGCTGCCCGCGGCCGGCTTCGTCCTGCGGCCCCTGACCGAGAACCTCGACGCCAGCCTCGTGCTCGCCGTCGGCCCCGAGGGCATCGTGATCGGCCGATCCGAGGGCGACCTGGTGGTGGACGATCCCTACGCCTCCCCCCGGCACGCCTTCGTGGAGGTGGAGGACGACACCCTCTACGTCGACGACCTTGAGAGCACCAACGGCGTCTGGCTCCGGGTCCGCGACGAGGTCCTCCTGCACCCCGGCGACCGCTTCCTGGCCGGCGAGCACGTCTTCCGGCTCGAGCTGTGTCCGCCGGAGGGGCCCTCCACCCTGGAGGACGGCCTGACGCGCCGCCTCGGCGCCACGCCGGCCCTGTCCGGCCTGCGGCTGGTGGTCGAGGCGGGCGACGGCACGGTCACCCACACCGTCCGGGTGCCGCAGGAGGGCTGCCGGATCGGCCGGCACCTGGCGGATCTGGTGTTCACGCACGACGGCTTCATGAGCGGCACCCATGCCCTGCTCCGGCCCCGCCAGGACGCGGCGCTCCTGCGCGATCTCGAGAGCCGCAATGGCACCTGGCGCCTGCTCCACGGCCGGACCCGCCTGGAGGTCGGCGACGCGCTGATGGTCGGCCGCACGGTCCTGCGGGTCGGGGCGCCGGCCCGCTAGCGGACGCGCCCGGGCCGGGCGGTTGCTCGGCGTCCACCCTTTGGGTATAAGCCCGCTGCTGGAGAGGTCGCACCCCCGCGGCCCGCGTCCGCCCTCGCTCTGGAGAAGCACCTCATGCGCATGACCCGCCTGCACGCGCCCACCCTCAAGGAGGCGCCCAAGGACGCCGAGGTCCAGAGCCAGAAGCTGCTGGTCCGCGGTGGCTACATTCGCAAGCTCGCCGCCGGCATTTACGACTTCCTGCCGCTGGCCAACCGCGTGCTGCGCCGGATCGAGACCATCATCCGGGAGGAGCTGGACGCAGCGGGGGCCCAGGAGGTCCGCCTGCCGATGGTGCAACCCGCTGAAATCTGGGAGGAATCCGGTCGGTGGGGCTTCTATGGCCCCGAGCTGCTCCGGCTCGTGGACCGCAAGGGGGGCAACTTCTGCCTCGGCCCGACCCACGAGGAGGTCATCGTCGAGCTGGTGCGGCGCGACGTCCGCTCGTGGCGCGCGCTCCCGCTGAACCTGTACCAGATCCAGACCAAGTTCCGAGACGAGATCCGGCCCCGGGCGGGCCTGATGCGGGGCCGCGAGTTCCTGATGAAGGACGGCTACTCCTTCGACGTGGACGAGGCGAGCGCGCTGGCCACCTACGACGCCATGTACCAGGCCTACCAGCGCATCTTCACGCGCTGTGGCCTCGACTTCCGGCCCGTCGAGGCCGACACCGGGGCCATCGGGGGCAGCCGCTCCCACGAGTTCCAGGTGCTCGCCGACAGCGGTGAGGACGCCATCGTGAGCTGCGACTCCTGCGACTATGCTGCCAACGTGGAGCAGGCCGAGCTGCCCCTGCCCACGCCGACCAGCAGCGCGGCCAGCCCCGCGGTGGAGGTCGTCGCGACGCCGGGTCAGCGGACCATCGAAGAGGTGAGCGCGTTCCTCGGCCTGCCGGCAGACCGGTTCATCAAGACCCTCATCGTCGCGGTCGACGGGCGCCCCTACGCGGTGCTCGTCCGCGGCGACCACGAGGCCAACCTGCTCAAGGTCAAGCGCCTGCTCGGCGCATCCGCCGTCGAGCTGGCCACGGACGCCGAGGTCGTGGCAGCGACGGGCGCGCCGGTGGGCTTCGCCGGCCCCGTGGGGCTCAAGGGCGTCCATGGCATCCTCGCCGACCACGCCGTGGCGGGCCTCCGCGACGCCGCGACGGGCGCCAACGCCGCTGACGCCCACGTCATCCACGTCGACGCCGGCCGCGACTTCGACGCCCGCTACGCCGACCTCCGGCTCGCCGGCGACGGCGACCCCTGCCCCCGGTGCGCGGGCCAGCTGCGCGGCTTCCGGGGCATCGAGGTGGGTCATGTGTTCTACCTCGGCACCAAGTACAGCGCCCCGATGCGCTGCAACTACCTCGACGAGGCCGGCCAGGAGCGCCCGATGGTCATGGGCTGCTACGGCATCGGCGTCAGCCGCATCATGGCCGCAGCCGTCGAGCAGAACCACGACGACCGGGGCATCGTCTGGCCGGCGGCCATCGCGCCCTACGAGGTGGCGATCCTCCCGCTCCAGATGAACAAGCCCGAGGTGGTCGAGGCGGCCGAGGCCCTGTACGCAGAGCTCGCCCGGGCCGGGTTCGACGTCCTGCTTGACGACCGCAACGAGCGCGCCGGCTCCAAGTTCATCGACGCCGAGCTCATCGGCATCCCGTTCCGCATCGCCATCGGCGCCCGCGACCTCGCCGAGGGGAACGTCGAGTTCAAGGCCCGCGCGGGTGGCGAGATGGAGCGCATCGCCCTGGCCGACGTGGCCGGCCGGCTGCTGGCCGCGCGCGCCGAACGCCCCCGTTGAGCCCCGATCCGCGGCTCTGCCTCGCCCTCGACGGCTGCACGCCGGCGGAGGCCCTGGCCTGGATCGCCCGCACCCGCGACCGGATCGGCGTCTTCAAGGTCGGCCTTGAGCTCTTCTGCAGCGGGGGCCCCGCCCTCGTCGATGCCTGCCACGACGCCGGTGCGGCCTCGATCTTCCTCGACCTGAAGCTGCACGACATCCCGCGGACGGTGGCCCACGCGGTGGCGGCAGCTGCGCGGCCCGGCGTCCGCTGGATCACGGTCCACGCCGGCGGTGGGCGGGCGATGCTCGCCGAGGCCCAGCAGGCCGCCGCGCGGGCGGGCGTCGGCCTGCTCGCGGTGACGGTCCTCACCAGCCTGGACGCGGCTGCCGCGCGGGAGGCCGGCCTGGGAGACGTGGCCGCGACCGCCCGCCTGCGCGCGGGTCTGGCGGCTGCTGCGGGCCTCGCTGGCATCGTGTGCAGCGCGGCGGAAGTGGCCGACCTGAAGGGGCGCCACCCCGAGCTGACGGCTGTGGTGCCGGGCATCCGCTGGGCGGAGGCGGCCGCCGATGACCAGCGCCGGGTGGCCGACCCCGCCTCGGCCCTGGCGGCCGGGGCCGACGCCCTCGTCATCGGCCGGATGGTGACCCGGGCGCCCGACGTCGACGCCGCCCTGGCGCGGCTGCTGGAGGCCGTCGCGTGACCGATCTGCTCCCCGTGCCCGGCATCCGGGCCGTCCAGGCCCTGCTCGACCACGCGCCCGAGCGACTGCGCCAGATCCTCCTCCACGGCCGGCCCGGTGGCCAGCGGCGCACCCTCGTCGACGCGCTCGAGGCCCGCGGCCTGATCCCGACCCCCGTGCCGGCCAGCCGGCTCGATGCGCTGGCCGGGGACGTCGCCCACCAGGGCATCGTCGCGCTGGTCGAGCCCGCCGAGCTGGTGGAGTGGCCCGCGCTCTTCACCCCCGACGCGCTGATCCTCGCCCTCGACCAGGTCACCGATCCGCGCAACTTCGGCGCCATGCTGCGCAGCCTTGAGGCCTTCGGGGGCACGGGCGCGCTGATCACCCGTGACCGCTGCGCCCGTCCCGGTCCCGCGGTGACGAAGACCTCGGCCGGCGCAGCCGAGATCATCCCCATCGCGATGGAGACGAACCTGGCCCGGGCCCTGCGGGCCGGTCAGCAAGCTGGCCTCCAGGTGGTGGTCGCCGACCTTGATGGCGTCTCGCCCGACGCGATCGACTGGACCCGCCCGACGATCCTGGTCATGGGGGCGGAGGGGGAGGGCGTGCGCCGTCTGACCCGGGAGACGGCCGACCAGGTGGTCACCATCGGCCTGCGAGGGGCCACCGCCAGCCTCAACGTCGGGGTCGCCGCGGGCATCCTCCTCCACGCCGCCAGCGCAGCCCGAGCGCGAAGGTCCTGAACCTCCTGATCTTTTTTTTTCCGTCGCGTCCACGACGAAAAAAAAGCGGTTGGGTATTGACCCCCCCGGCGACGTGCCATATAAAGCCGCCCACTCTGGCGAGGCGAGGCGGATTCATTCCGCCTGGAGAACGGCTTGCTCGCCGCGACGCTCTCTGGTACGGTCCGCGCCGCTTCAAGCTGGCGTAGCTCAACTGGTAGAGCAGCTGATTTGTAATCAGCAGGTTGCGGGTTCAAGTCCCTTCGCCAGCTCCAGCGCTGAGAGGCGCGAACCGAAGGCGGGGCCTTCGGAGGGGTTCCCGAGCGGTCAAAGGGAGCAGACTGTAAATCTGCCGCCACCGGCTTCGAAGGTTCGAATCCTTCCCCCTCCACCAACCCCGCCTTCAAAACCCCTTCGGGGGGCCCTGTGAGGGGCAGGTGCGGGAGTAGCTCAGCTGGCAGAGCGTCAGCCTTCCAAGCTGAAAGTCGCGGGTTCGAACCCCGTCTCCCGCTCCAGGTTGATGATGCACCAGCTTCGGCTGGTGCCGTTGCCGGCGTAGCTCAGTAGGTAGAGCACGTCCTTGGTAAGGACGGGGTCACCGGTTCAAGTCCGGTCGTCGGCTCTGAAACGGTTTGATTGGTGACGCGGCTTGGGTTTGTGCCGGTTCGCGTGACGTGGGTCAGGGGAAACTGGGCGCAGTTGGCGAGAGCCAAGGCGACCGACGGAACGGTTCAGGAGACCTGTTCAGATGGCCAAGGAAAAGTTCATCCGTAACAAGCCCCACGTCAACGTGGGTACCATCGGCCACGTCGACCACGGCAAGACGACGCTGACGGCGGCCATCACCAAGGTGCTGGCCGAGCGCGGCGGCGCCAAGTTCAAGGCCTTCGACGAGATCGACAACGCTCCCGAGGAGCGCGAGCGCGGCATCACCATTGCCACCGCGCACGTCGAGTACGAGACCGCGAACCGCCACTACGCGCACGTCGACTGCCCCGGCCACGCGGACTACGTCAAGAACATGATCACCGGCGCTGCCCAGATGGACGGCGCGATCCTGGTCTGCTCGGCCGCCGACGGCCCCATGCCCCAGACCCGCGAGCACATCCTGCTCGCGCGCCAGGTCGGCGTGCCCGCGATCGTCGTGTTCCTGAACAAGGCCGACATCGTGGACGACGAGGAGCTCCTCGAGCTCGTGGAGATGGAGGTGCGCGAGCTCCTCGACCTCTACAACTTCCCCGGCGACGAGACCCCCGTCATCATCGGCTCGGCCCTGAAGGCCCTCGAGGGTGACCCCGACGGCGTCAAGAAGCTCCTCGACCTCATGGAGGCCGTCGACACCTACATCCCGACGCCCGAGCGCGCCGTGGATCGCCCCTTCCTGATGCCGGTGGAGGACGTGTTCTCCATCCCCGGCCGTGGGACCGTGGCGACCGGTCGCGTCGAGCGCGGCGTGGTGAAGGTCTCGGACGCCATCGAGGTGGTCGGCATCCGCGACACCCAGAAGACCGTGGTCACGGGCGTCGAGATGTTCCGCAAGCTGCTCGACCAGGGCCAGGCCGGTGACAACATCGGCGCCCTGCTCCGCGGCCTGAAGCGGACGGACATCGAGCGTGGTCAGGTGCTGGCTGCCCCCGGAAGCATCACCCCCCACACCGAGTTCACCTCCGAGATCTACGTCCTGAAGAAGGAAGAGGGCGGCCGCCACACCCCGTTCTTCAACGGCTACCGCCCCCAGTTCTACTTCCGGACCACCGACGTGACCGGCGACATCCACCTGCCCGAGGGCACCGAGATGTGCATGCCCGGCGACAACCTGGCGGTCACGGTGAAGCTGATCACCCCCATCGCCATGGATGAGGGCCTCCGCTTCGCCATCCGCGAGGGCGGTCGCACCGTCGGCGCCGGCGTGGTCGCGAAGATCCTCAAGTAGAGTAGACCAGCGCGGCGACCACAAGTCGCCGCCCCCACGGGGACCCGGGTGGTCTGACGACCACCTGGGTTTCGCCGTATATGGCGTTCGATGGGCCGACGAAGTACGAGAACCAAGATCGCTCTCGACTGCTCGGTCTGCGGACGGCGGAACTACTCGGTGACGAAGAATCGGAGCACGACGCCCGAAAAGCTCGTGCTCCGCAAATTTTGCCCGCAGTGCGGCACGCACACGGAGCATCACGAAGGAAAGTAGCGGCACTTCAAGCGCAGCAGTACAGGGTCGTAGCACAATCGGTCGTGCACTGGTCTCCAAAACCAGGGGTTGTGGGTTCGAGTCCCGCCGGCCCTGCCCAGGGTGGCGCCTCCTGAGACGGAGGCGCCACCTGACTGCGTCCTTCCACGAACCTGCAGATCGGCAGGTCCTGGAAGTCCTTGCCGAGAGCCTTCGTGGAGGAGAGCGAGATGGACGCCAGCAAGCGGCTCGTCAACCTGTTCTTCGCGGCGTCCACGCTGATCGCGTGGTTCATCTTCGCCAAGCTTTTGGCGTCGATCTTCGTGATGGTGGGCATGCGTGACCACCACCTGCTCGGGAAGCAGTTCACGAGCAGCACGCTGGTCGGTGCCCTCGCGGCGGTCGCCGCCCTGATGTGGACCTGGCGCCACGTCCGGTTCCGCCCGCTGATCAACGAGGTCGCGGACGAGCTGGTGAAGGTGACCTGGCCGACGTGGGAGGAGACCCGCAACCAGACCCGCATCACCATCGTGGTGTCGGTGGTCGTGGCGCTGATCCTCTGGCTCTTCGACCAGGTGTTCGGCAACCTGACCGCGCTCATCCTGGGCGGGTGATGGACGATTCGCAGGCGCCTGGCGACGGTGGACCGGAGGGGATCGTGGAGCAGCCCGAGCACAAGTGGTACGTGGTGCAGACCTACTCCGGCTACGAGAATCGGGTCGAGCAGGCTCTCCACGAGCGCATCAAGCGCTTGGGCGCTGAGGCCCTCTTCACCGACATCCTCGTGCCGCGCGAGAAGAAGACCGAGGACAAGGCGGGCCCTGCTCGCAAGTTCTTCCCCGGCTACATCCTCGTGAAGATGGCCCTCACGACGGAGGCCTGGCACATCGTGACCGGGACCGAGCGCGTGGCCGGCTTCATCGGCGGCGGTACCAGCCCGGGCTCGGTGCGACCGGTGCCCGAGGCCGAGGTCCGCCGCATCACGAACCAGATCGAAGAGGGGACCGCCCGTCCGGCGCCCGCCCAGCGGTTCGAAGAAGGCGAGACGGTGCGGGTCACCGACGGGCCCTTCGCGAGCTTCAGTGGCACGGTCGACGAGGTCAACCACGACAAGTCGCGGCTCCGGGTGCTGGTGAGCATCTTCGGGCGGGCGACGCCGGTCGAGCTGGACTTCTCCCAGGTGGAGAAGGCCTGACGGCCGCATACGAAAAACACCACGCGTTCGTGCCCCGCGGCTGTTCGGGGCGCACGCCGAGGTTGAGGAGTCGAGGCGATGGCCAAGAAGATTACCGGCTACGTCAAGCTGCAGTGCCCGGCCGGCAAGGCCACCCCGTCGCCGCCCGTTGGTCCCGCGCTGGGCCAGCACGGCGTCAACATCATGCAGTTCGTCAAGGAGTTCAACGCTCGGACGGCCGACCAGGTCGGCATGGTGATCCCGGTCATCATCACCGTCTACGCCGACCGCTCCTTCACGTTCATCACCAAGACCCCGCCGGCGGCGGTCCTGCTGCTGAAGGCGGCGGGCGTGCCCAAGGGGTCCGGTGAGCCCAACAAGACCAAGGTCGGCACGGTCACCATGGCCCAGGTGCGTGAGATCGCGGCGCTCAAGCTGCCCGATCTGAACACCGACGACCTGGACGCCGCCGCTCGCACGATCGCCGGCACCGCCCGGTCGGTCGGCCTCAACGTGGAAGCCTGAGGCTTCCAGCAACCAGTCGCCCGGGAGCGCCGACGGAGCGCGTCGTACCGGGACACGCAAAGGAGTGGCAATGTCCACGCGTGGTCGTAAGTACCGTCAGGCCAGCCAGCAGTTCGATCGCACCCAGACCTACGAGGCGGGGATGGCCATCGAGCTGCTGAAGAAGCTCAGCTTCGCCCGCTTCGACGAGACGGTCGAGGTCGCGGTGAACCTGGGCGTCAACCCCCGCCACGCCGACCAGATGGTCCGTGGCGCCGTGGTCTTCCCCCACGGCCTGGGCAAGACGGTCCGCGTGGCCGTGTTCGCCAAGGGCGACAAGGAGGCCGAGGCGCGCGAGGCCGGCGCCGACTTCGTGGGTGGCGAGGACCTCGTCAACCGCATCAAGGATGACGGCTGGCTCGACTTCGACAAGGCCATCGCCACGCCCGACATGATGGGTCTGGTGGGCCGCATCGGCCGTATCCTCGGCCCCCGCGGCCTGATGCCCAACCCCAAGGTCGGCACCGTGACGTTCAACGTCGCCCAGGCCGTGCGGGAGATGAAGGCGGGCCGCGTGGAGTTCCGCGTGGAGCGCGCCGGCATCGTCCACGCCCCGGTGGGCAAGCTGTCCTTCGAGACGACCAGCCTCAAGGAGAACCTGGCGTCGCTGATCGACACGCTCATGCGCCTCAAGCCTGCGACGGCCAAGGGCGTGTACATGAAGGGCATCACCCTGTCCTCGACGATGGGCCCGGGCTTGAAGCTGGACGTCAGCTCGACCCAGGCCATCTCCTCGGCGACCTGAGGACGGGACAAGAGTTTTCAAAGGCTGACCGGCCAGAGACAGCGGGTACCACGGTTCAAAGCCCATTCTGGGCGCCCGCCGAGGCGGGGTCGGGCTGTTCGTGTGGCAGCACCCCCCCGAGTGAATGGCGTCGTCATTCATGGATGACGACAGCCGGCGGCCACAACATGGGAAAGGGGGTCCGAAGCGGTGAATCGAGAAGGCAAATCCGACATCATCGAGCGACTCCGTGGGCAGCTTGCCGGCGTGCCGGCGGTCATCGTGGCCGACTTCAAGGGTCTGACGGTTGCTGAGACGGAGACGCTCCGTAGCCAGTTCCGTCAGCTCGGAGTCAACTACGAGGTCGTCAAGAACACGCTGATCAAGGCTGCCATCGCGGACACGCCCATGCAGTCGATGGGGCCGCTCTTCAAGGGCAACTCCGCGATCGCGTGGCACGATGAAGATCCGAGCGCCCCGGCGAAGGTCCTGCGTGACTTCGTCAAGGGTCGCGAGAACTTCAAGATCAAGGGGGGCTGGCTTGACGGCCGTCCCCTGGACGCGAACGGCATCGACGCCCTCGCGTCGCTCCCCGGCAAGGACGAGCTGCGCGGCAAGCTGCTCAGCGTGTTCGGCGGGGTGCCCACGAAGTTCGTTCGGACCGTCATCGCCGGTCCGCAGACGTTCCTCCAGCTCCTGTCCGCGCGGCGGCAGGATCTGGACACGGCTGCCTGAGTCGAAGTCCCGCGTCTCGCTGAGGTCAGCGAGCGCGGCCAGGGTTTTTCCGTTCAACCGAACGACGCGCACGAACAGCGTTTCGAGGAGAGAGACATCATGAGCGAGCTCACCAAGGACCAGGTCATCGACTGGCTGAGCAACCTGACCGTTCTTCAGATCGCCGAGCTCACCAAGGAGCTCGAGGACAAGTGGGGCGTGAGCGCTGCGGCGGCCGTGGCCGTCGCCGGCCCCGTCGGTGTCGCTCCCGTGGCCGAGGTCAAGGAGGAGCAGACCGAGTTCGACGTCATCCTCAAGGATGGCGGCGCCAAGAAGATCGGCGTCATCAAGGTCGTTCGCGAGCTGACCAACCTCGGCCTCAAGGAGGCCAAGGCCCTGGTCGACGAGGCGCCCAACCCGGTCAAGGAGGGCGTGTCCAAGGCCGAGGCCGCGGACATCAAGGCCAAGCTCGAGGAAGCCGGCGCCACCGTCGAGATCAAGTAGCTGTCCTTTCTCGGTCGGCCGGATCCTCCGCATGCGGACGCGCATGCAAAGAAGGATCCGGCCGAACGCGATCTTGCTTGCCAAATCGCGCCGATTGCGCGATACGGCCGTTTTCGATACGGCGGCGGAACTTTTTTATTATCTGCCGCCGCGGCCTGTCCGCCGCACCCAGCGGGAGGAGCTTGAATGGCGTCCGTCGTCCAGAAGAACTTCCGGATCCGCAACAGCTTCGGTCAGATCAAGAAGGTCATCGAGATCCCGAACCTGATCGATCTCCAGAAGCAGAGCTACGTGAAGTTCCTGCAGATGGACGTCCCCCCGGATGAACGGGAGGACACCGGCCTGCAGGGCGTGTTCAAGAGCGTCTTCCCGATCAAGGACTTCAACGAGACCTGCTCGTTGGAGTTCGTGTCGTACCACCTGGAGAAGCCCAAGTACGACGTCATCGAGTGCCACCAGCGCGGGATGACGTATGCGGCTCCGCTCAAGGTGGTCATCCGCCTCGTCGTCTGGGACAAGGGCGACGAGACGGGCTTCCCGTCGATCCGGGACGTGAAGGAGCAGGAGGTCTACTTCGGTGAGATCCCGCTCCAGACCGACGACGGCACCTTCATCATCAACGGCACCGAGCGCGTGGTGGTCAGCCAGCTGCACCGCTCGCCTGGCGCCTTCTTCGATCACGACAAGGGCAAGACCCACGCTTCGGGCAAGCTGCTCTACAGCGCGCGGGTGATCCCCTACCGTGGCTCCTGGCTCGACTTCGAGTTCGACGCCAAGGACATCCTCCACGTCCGCATCGACCGCCGCCGCAAGCTGCCGGCCACGGTGCTGCTGCGGTCGCTCGGCTACTCAACCGAGGATCTCCTCGAGGAGTTCTACCAGCTGGAGACCATCATCCTGCCGCCCGTAGGCAGCGATGTGTTCTTCCGCCGCCCGGAGGACGCCCGGCTGCTGCTCGGTCAGAAGACCAGCTTCGACGTCGTCGCTGACTCCGGGGACGTCCTGGTCCGCAAGAACCGCAAGTTCACCCAGGCGACCCTGCGCAAGATGGCGGCCGCTGGCATCCACGAGGTCCCGACCTCCATCGAGGAGCTGGATGGCAAGGTCGTCGCCCGCGACATCGTCGATCTCGACACCGGCGAGGTGCTCGTCGAGTGCAACGAGGACCTCACGCGCGAGAAGATCGAGGCCCTGCAGGAGCGCGGCGTCGAGGAGATCGAGGTCCTCTTCATCGACAACCTCACCGTCGGTCCCTGGCTGCGCAAGACGCTGACGATCGACAAGATCGAGACCTCCGACGAGGCCGTCCTCGAGATCTACAAGCGCCTCCGGCCCGGTGATCCGCCGACGCTCGAGACCGCGTACACCCTGCTGAACAACCTGTTCTTCAACGCCGAGCGCTACGATCTGAGCCGGGTGGGCCGCCTGAAGCTGAACCACAAGTTCAAGATCGCGGAGCCCCTCGACAACGCGGTGCTGACCAAGCAGGACATCATCGAGGTGGTGCGCTACCTCCTCGCCCTGCGCGACGGCAAGAACCAGATCAACGCGAAGCGCGGCGATGGCGAGGTCGAGATCCCCATCAAGACCGACGACATCGACCACCTGGGCAACCGCCGGGTGCGTGCGGTCGGCGAGCTGATGGAGAACCAGTACCGCATCGGCCTGGTTCGGATGGAGCGCGCCATCAAGGAGCGCATGAGCATGTCTCAGGAGATCGAGACGCTCATGCCGCACGACCTGATCAACGCCAAGCCGGTCTCGGCGGTGGTCAAGGAGTACTTCGGCTCCAGCCAGCTGTCCCAGTTCATGGACCAGACCAACCCCCTGAGCGAGGTGACGCACAAGCGGCGTCTGTCGGCGCTCGGGCCGGGCGGCCTGACGCGGGAGCGCGCGGGCTTCGAGGTCCGTGACGTCCACATGACCCACTACGGCCGCATCTGCCCGATCGAGACGCCGGAAGGTCCGAACATCGGCCTCATCGCGTCGCTCTCGACCTACGCGCGGGTGAACCGCTACGGCTTCATCGAGACGCCGTACCGCAAGGCCGGCGAGGGGAAGGTCTCGGCCGAGCGGCCGCTGTACTACAGCGCCCTGGACGAGGAAGGTCACTACATCGCCCAGGCGAACGCCGTCCTGGACGAGGAGGGCCGCTTCACCGGCGAGACCGTCAGCGCTCGCCGCTCCGGCGACTTCCCGATGGTGCCGCCCGAGCGCGTGGACCTGATGGACGTCAGCCCGAACCAGCTGGTCTCGGTGGCGGCCTCGCTCATCCCGTTCCTGGAGAACGACGACGCCAACCGCGCGCTGATGGGCTCCAACATGCAGCGCCAGGCGGTGCCTCTCCTGGTCACCGAGGCCCCCCTGGTCGGAACCGGCATGGAGATGGTCGTCGCCCGTGACGCCGGCGTGACCTCGGTCGCGCGGCACGATGGCGTGGTGGAGTCGGTGGACGCCGAGCGCATCGTCGTGAAGATCGACAGCGACGACATCTCGGCCAAGCCCGACATCTACAACCTGCTCAAGTTCCGGCGCTCGAACCAGAACACCTGCATCAACCAGAAGCCCATCGTCGAGAAGGGCGACCGGGTGCGGGCGGGCGACGTGATCGCCGATGGCCCCGGCACGGACAGCGGTGAGCTGGCCCTCGGCCGCAACATGGTCGTCGCGTTCATGCCCTGGGGTGGCTACAACTTCGAGGACTCCATCCTGATCTCCGAGAAGGTGGTCAAGGAGGACGTCTTCACCTCGATCCACATCGAGGAGTTCGAGTGCGTCGCCCGCGACACCAAGCTCGGCAAGGAAGAGATCACCAAGGACATCCCGAACGTCGGCGAGGAGGCCCTGGCCGATCTCGACGAATCGGGCATCGTGCGCATCGGCGCCGAGGTGAAGTCGGGCGACATCCTGGTCGGCAAGATCACCCCGAAGGGCGAGACTCAGCTCAGCCCCGAGGAGAAGCTGCTGCGGGCCATCTTCGGCGAGAAGGCCGGCGATGTCCGTGACACCTCGCTGCGGGTGCCGCCGGGCGTGATGGGCACGGTCATCGGGGCCAAGGTGTTCAGCCGCCGCGGCGTCGACAAGGACGAGCGCGCCCAGAACATCGAGGACGCCGAGATCGCGCGCCTGAAGAAGGACCAGAACGACCAGATCAAGATCATCCGGAAGAGCGCCTACCGGAAGATCCGGGAGCTCCTCGTCGGCCAGGCGGCCGTCAGCAAGCTCGTCGACGATCAGGGGCAGGTCCTGCTCGGCAAGGGTGACGTCCTGGCTGAGGACACCATCGACACCATCCCCCAGATGTACTGGAACGTCATCGAGGTGGATCGGTCGACGGGTGTGCCTGAGAAGATCGAGCGCATCGTCGAGGACCTCCGCGAGGAGATCCAGGCGATCCGGGTGCTCTTCCAGGAGAAGATCAACAAGCTGCGCAAGGGCGATGAGCTGCCTCCCGGCGTCATCAAGATGGTCAAGGTCTACGTGGCCATCAAGCGCAAGCTCCAGGTCGGCGACAAGATGGCCGGCCGCCACGGCAACAAGGGTGTCATCTCGCGGATCCTCCCCGAGGAGGACATGCCCTTCCTGCCGGACGGCACGCCCGTCGAGATGGTGCTCAACCCCCTCGGCGTGCCCAGCCGCATGAACATCGGCCAGATCCTCGAGACCCACCTCGGGTGGGCGGCGCGTGGCCTCGGCCGGCGCATCAACGAGATGGTCGAGAAGCACTACGGCACGGACGCGCTCAAGGCCGAGCTGAAGAAGTACTACCGGTCGGACGAGCACCAGGCGATGGTCGACGAGATGACCGAGGCGGATGTCCGCCGCGCGATCATCAAGATCAAGAACGGCATGCACGTCGCCAGCCCCGTCTTCGACGGCGCCCCCGAGGAGGAGATCCGGCGCTCCCTGGAGCTCGCGGGCCTCAACATCACGGGGCAGACGCCGCTCTATGATGGCCGGACGGGCAACAAGTTCGATGGTGAGGTGACCGTGGGCGTCATGTACGTCCTCAAGCTGCACCACCTGGTCGACGACAAGATCCACGCGCGCTCCATCGGGCCGTACAGCCTGGTGACCCAGCAGCCTCTCGGTGGCAAGGCCCAGTTCGGCGGCCAGCGACTCGGCGAGATGGAAGTCTGGGCCATGGAGGCCTATGGCGCCGCCTACGCGCTCCAGGAGTTCCTGACCGTCAAGTCCGATGACGTGCTGGGGCGTACCCGGATGTACGAGGCGATCGTGAAGGGCGAGAACGTGCTGGAGAGCGGCCTGCCGGAGTCCTTCAACGTCCTGATCAAGGAGCTGCAGAGCCTCTCGCTGGACGTTGACCTCATTGAATCCGAGCAGATCTGACAACGAGCTGGACGCGGGGACGAACGATGAAGGACATCTTCAATTTCTTCGAGAAGCCCAAGGATCCGCTCAGCTTCAGCGCGATCCGGATCTCTCTGGCCAGCCCCGAGAAGATCCGGAGCTGGTCGTTCGGCGAGGTCAAGAAGCCCGAGACGATCAACTACCGGACGTTCAAGCCGGAGCGGGACGGGCTCTTCTGCGCCAAGATCTTTGGTCCCATCAAGGACTACGAGTGCCTCTGCGGCAAGTACAAGCGCATGAAGCACCGGGGCGTCGTCTGCGAGAAGTGCGGCGTCGAGGTCATCCAGAGCCGTGTGCGGCGTGAGCGCCTGGGCCACATCAACCTGGCCACGCCGGTGGCGCACATCTGGTTCCTCAAGAGCCTGCCCAGCCGCATCGGCAACCTGCTCGACATCACCCTGAAGGATGTCGAGCGCGTGCTGTACTGCGTCGCGTACGTCGTGTGGGACAAGGGCGAGAGCCCCTTCAACGTGGGCGACATCCTCAGCGAGGACGAGTACTACGACGCCCTCGACAAGTACGGCGAGGACGCCTTCCAGGCCGGCATGGGCGCCGAGGCGATCCGGGCCCTGCTCGATCAGATCGACATCCCGACGCTCTCCATGGAGCTGCGAGACTCCATGCGCTCCGCCACCAGCGAGGCGAAGCGCAAGAAGATCGCCAAGCGCCTGCGCGTGGTCGAGGCCCTCAAGGACTCCGGCAACGAGCCCCAGTGGATGATCCTCGACGTCATCCCGGTCATCCCGCCGGATCTGCGCCCGCTCGTGCCCCTGGATGGCGGTCGCTTCGCGACCAGCGATCTCAACGACCTGTACCGGCGCGTGATCAACCGGAACAACCGGCTCAAGCGCCTCCAAGAGCTGTCGGCGCCCGAGATCATCATCCGCAACGAGAAGCGGATGCTGCAGGAGGCCGTCGACGCGCTGTTCGACAACGGCCGCCGCGGCAAGGCGATCACCGGCCCCAACAAGCGGCCGCTGAAGTCCCTGTCCGACATGATCAAGGGCAAGCAGGGCCGGTTCCGCCAGAACCTGCTGGGCAAGCGCGTGGACTACTCGGGCCGCTCGGTCATCGTGGTGGGTCCGGAGCTGCGGCTGCACCAGTGCGGCCTGCCCAAGAAGATGGCCCTCGAGCTGTTCAAGCCCTTCATCTACAACAAGCTGGAGGAGCGGGGGCACGTCACCACCATCAAGACCGCGAAGCGGATGGTGGAGAAGGAGAAGTCGGAGGTCTGGGACATCCTTGATGAGGTCATCAAGGAGCACCCCGTCATGCTCAACCGTGCGCCGACGCTGCACCGGCTGGGCATCCAGGCCTTCGAGCCCGTCCTCATCGAGGGCAAGGCGATCCAGCTGCACCCGCTCGTGTGCGTGGCCTTCAACGCCGACTTCGACGGCGACCAGATGGCGGTCCACGTGCCGCTCTCGGTGGAGGCCCAGATCGAGGCGCGCGTGCTGATGATGTCGTCGAACAACATCCTCAGCCCTGCCCACGGCAAGCCGATCATCGTGCCCTCCCAGGACATCGTGCTCGGTTGCTACTACATGACCCGCGAGCAGCCCTTCGTTCGGGGGGAGGGGAAGATCTTCTCCGGTCGGGACGAGGTCCGCATGGCGTACGACGCCGGCGAGGTCGCGCTCCACGCTCGCATCAGGTGTCGGGTGGAGGGTGAGCTGCACCAGACCACGGTCGGCCGCGTCCTCCTCGGCGAGATCCTGCCGCCCGGCCTCGGCTTCGCCCACATCAACAAGGTGATGGGCAAGAAGCAGCTCGCCGGCCTGATCGACGCCGCGTACCGCCAGTGCACGGCGAAGGACACGGTCGTCCTCGCGGACCAGCTCAAGAACATCGGCTACGCCCAGGCGACCCTCGCCGGTATCTCCATCGCCATCGGTGACCTCACGATCCCCGATCTGAAGGAGAAGCTGCTCGGTGACGCCTCGGCCGAGGTCCGTGAGATCGAGCAGCAGTACTACGACGGTCTGATCACCAACGGCGAGCGCTACAACAAGGTGGTCGACATCTGGGCCCAGGCGACCGAAGAGGGCGCCGAGGCCATGATGGCGGCCATCGGCACCGAGACCGTGACCGGTCCCGATGGCACGACGGAGGATGCACCCTCCTTCAACTCCATCTACATCATGGCCGACTCCGGCGCGCGTGGTGGTCCCGCCCAGATCCGCCAGCTCGCGGGGATGCGTGGCCTGATGGCCAAGCCCTCGGGCGAGATCATCGAGCAGCCGATCACCGCGAACTTCCGCGAAGGCCTCTCGGTGCTGCAGTACTTCATCAGCACCCACGGGGCCCGCAAGGGCCTCGCGGACACGGCGCTCAAGACCGCGAACTCGGGGTACCTCACCCGCCGCCTGGTGGATGTCGCCCAGGACGCCATCGTCAGCGAGCTGGACTGTGGCACGCTGGACGGCATGGAGGTCACGGCGCTGGTGGAGGCCGGTGAGGTCATCGAGGGCCTCGGCGACCGCATCCTCGGCCGCGTCACGCTGGACGATGTCTACGATCCGCACAGCGGCGAGCTGCTCATCCCCGCGGGGGTGGCGCTCGACGAGGCGCGCGTCGAGGCCATCGAGAACGCCGGCATCAACCGCGTCATGATCCGCTCGGTGCTGACCTGCCAGACCAAGCGCGGCGTCTGCGTCTACTGCTACGGTCGCGACCTCGCTCGGGGCCGCATGGTCAACATCGGCGAGGCGGTCGGGGTCATCGCGGCCCAGTCCATCGGCGAGCCCGGTACCCAGCTCACGATGCGGACGTTCCACATCGGTGGTGCGGCGACCTCGCGTGCCGAGCAGAGCACCCTCGAGAACCGCGCGGCGGGTGTCGTTCGCTACCAGAACATCGAGGTCGTCGACGCCAAGGACGAGGCGGGCCGGCAGTTCCAGGTGGTCATGAACCGCCAGGGCGAGGTCATCATCGTCGACGAGACGGGCCGCGAGCGCGAGCGCTACCAGGTCATCTACGGTGCCAAGCTGCTCGTGCCGGACGGCACCGCCATCGAGGCGGGCACCACGGTGGCCGAGTGGGATCCCTTCTCGCTGCCCATCCTCACGGAGTTGCCGGGTGAGGTCCGGTTCCACGACGTGAAGGAAGGCGTGACCATCGCCGAGGAGTTCGACGAGGTCACCGGTCTGTCCCGGAAGGTCGTGGTCGAGAGCCGGGACGCCGAGATGCGCCCCGCCATCATCATCCGCGATCCCGACACCCACCAGCCCCTCAAGCTCATCAAGGGCCGCGGGGAGGCGCGCTACATGCTGCCGGTGGGCGCCATCATCGTGGTCAACGACGGCGACATGATCAGCGCGGGCCAGATCCTGGCCAAGATTCCCCGCGAGACGTCCAAGACCAAGGACATCACGGGCGGTCTGCCCCGGGTGGCCGAGCTCTTCGAGGCCCGCAAGCCCAAGGAGCACGCGGTCATCAGCGAGATCGACGGCTGGGTGGAGTTCGGCAAGGACACCAAGGGCAAGCGCAAGGTCATCGTGCGCCCGGACGTGGGGGAGCCGAAGGAGTACCTCATCCCCAAGGGCAAGGCCCTGGCCGTCCGCCAGGGCGACCGGGTCCAGGCGGGCGAAGCCCTCATGGACGGCGCCGCCAACCCCCACGACATCCTCAAGGTGCTCGGGGAGAAGGAACTGGCCAAGTACCTCGTGGACGAGATCCAGGAGGTCTACCGGCTCCAGGGCGTGCGCATCAACGACAAGCACATCGAGACGATCGTGCGGCAGATGCTGCGCCGCGTGAAGATCCGCGATGTGGGGGACACGAACTTCCTCGTCGACGAGCAGGTCGAGCGGTGGGCGTTCGAAGAGGACAACGAGCGGGTCATCGCTGGCGGCGGTCGTCCCGCGGTGGGCGAGCCGCTGCTCCTCGGCATCACGAAGGCGTCGCTCTCGACCGAGTCGTTCATCTCGGCGTCGTCCTTCCAGGAGACCACCAAGGTGCTGACCGAGGCGGCCCTCTCCGGGAAGATCGACTACCTGCGCGGCCTCAAGGAGAACGTCATCATGGGCCGGCTCATCCCCGCGGGGACGGGTCTGCTCGGCTACCGGAACCTCAACATCGAGGTCGACGACTCCGAGGACGACGACCTCATGGCGGATCAGGCGGCCGATCAGGGCTGATCTGACGCCGCTGGCCAGGCAAAGCCCCGCTTGACTCCGTCAAGCGGGGCTTTGTTTTCGGACAGTTGCACGATCGGCAATCCCGGGTCGGCGTCGAGAAAGTTTCCGCTTGACTCCTCACCCCGCCTCTCTATAATCGCGCACCTGTTCGCCACCGACCGTTTGTTCGTGCGCCACCGAGTGCACGGCACCCGGAAAGGCGGACCGCAGAAATGCGGGTCCGAACCAGCTGGGGGCAAGATACGGTGCAAACGCACCGGTCAAGCGGCCCGCCTCTCCCAGGGAGGCGCAGCCAGCCTCCTTCTGATTTCGTACCACAGACCGCTACGACGAGGCGACGGGAGCCCTGAGGCCCCGTCCGACGAGGTAGAGTTCGTATGCCGACGATCAGCCAGCTGGTCCGCAAGGGCCGCATTCGGAAGAGCAAGAAGGCCAAGGCGCCGGCACTCCAGGAGTGCCCGCAGAAGCGCGGCGTCTGCGTACGTGTCTACACGTCCACTCCGAAGAAGCCCAACTCCGCCCTCCGGAAGGTCGCCCGCGTGCGCCTGACGACGGGGATCGAAGTGACCAGCTACATCCCGGGCGAAGGCCACAACCTTCAGGAGCACTCCGTGGTGCTCGTGCGTGGCGGCCGCGTCAAGGATCTCCCTGGCGTCCGCTACCACATCATCCGCGGCACGCTCGACGCCACCGGCGTCAACGCGCGCCGCCAGGGTCGCTCCAAGTACGGCGCCAAGCGCCCGAAGAAGTAACGAGGAGAGCGAACGATGCCGCGTCGTCGCGAAGTACCCAAGCGCCGCATCCTGCCGGACCCCCGTTACGGGGATCGGCTCGTGGCCAAGTTCGTCAACTGCCTCATGGAGGCAGGGAAGAAGTCGATCGCCGAGCAGATCGTCTACGGCGCGTTCGATCTCGTCGAGCGCCGCGCCAAGGATGATCCGCTGCGCCTCTTCAAGAAGGCCATCGACAACGTGAAGCCCAGCCTCGAGGTCAAGAGCCGCCGCGTCGGTGGTTCGACCTACCAGGTGCCCGTGGAGATCCGCGGGGAGCGCCGTACGGCTCTCGGCTTCCGCTGGATGATCATGTTCGCGCGCCGCCGCCACGAGAAGACGATGGCGGAGAAGCTCGCTGGCGAGCTCATGGACGCTGCGGCGGGTCGCGGCAACGCGGTCAAGAAGAAGGAAGACACCCACAAGATGGCGGAGGCCAACAAGGCCTTCGCCCACTATCGCTGGTAGCGGGAGCAGCGCCTCCGGTCGGTGGCGCTCCGAAGGTCGTGACGATGTCCCGTCAAGTCCCCATCTCCATGGTCCGCAATATCGGGATCATGGCGCACATCGATGCGGGCAAGACCACGACCACGGAGCGCGTGCTGTACTACACGGGGCGCAGCTACAAGATCGGCGAAGTGCACGAAGGCACCGCCGTGATGGACTGGATGGCCCAGGAGCAAGAGCGGGGCATCACCATCACCTCGGCGGCGACGACGTGCCAGTGGGGGTCGCACACGATCAACATCATCGACACCCCCGGCCACGTCGACTTCACCATCGAAGTCGAGCGCAGCCTGCGGGTCCTCGATGGCGCGATCGCGGTGCTGGACGGTGTCGCAGGTGTCGAGCCCCAGACCGAGACGGTCTGGCGCCAGGCCAACAAGTACCACGTCCCCCGGCTCGTGTTCGTCAACAAGATGGACCGGGTGGGGGCCGACTTCGACCGCTGCGTCGAGATGGTCAAGGCCCGGCTGGACGTGACGCCCCTGGTGCTCCAGCGACCCATCGGTCGCGAGGGCGGCTTCATCGGCGTGCTGGACCTGATCAGCGGCAAGCAGATCGTCTGGCACGATGAGAGCCTGGGCGCCATGTTCGATGTCCTCGACGTCGGCGACGACCTCCAGGACGAGCTTGAGCTGCACCGTGAGGCGCTGCTCGACGTGCTGTCGACGTTCGACGACGAGCTGCTCGAGATGCTCCTCGAGGGGCAGGTGCCGCCCGCCGAGATGCTGCACGGCGTCGTTCGTCGGGCGACCCTCACGGCGGGTGCCGCGCCGGTGCTCTGCGGTGCCGCCTTTCGCAACAAGGGCATCCAGCCGCTGCTGGACGCTGTCGTCCGCTACCTCCCCTCGCCGAGCGACGTGCCGGCGATCGAGGGGCACCCGGTGGACGGGGCGACGGTGAGTGATGCGCTGGTGACGCGGCCTGCGGACGACAACGCCCCCTTTGCGGCGCTCGTCTTCAAGATCGCGTCCGACCCCTACGGCCAGCTCAGCTACTTCCGGGTCTACTCCGGGACGCTGGAGGCCGGGAAGGTCGTGTTCAACACGGCCAAGGGCAAGCGCGAGCGCATTGGTCGGCTGCTGCGGATGCACGCCAACCAGCGCGAGGACATCAAGTGGTGTGGGGCGGGCGACATCGTCGCCGCGGTCGGGATGAAGTTCGCTTCGACCGGCGATACGCTCTGCGCCGACGTGGATCGGGTGCTCCTGGAGCGCATCGACTTCCCGGATCCGGTCATCCGGCGGGCGGTCGAGGCGAAGACCAAGGCGGACGAGGAGAAGCTGACCGCTGCCCTCGCGCGCCTGGAGCTGGAGGACCCGTCCTTCAAGGTGCTGGTGGACTCCGAGACCGGGCAGACGCTGATCGCCGGCATGGGGGAGCTGCACCTCGAGATCATCGTCGACCGCCTGGGCCGCGAGTTCAACGTCGCAGCCAAGGTGGGGCGGCCGCAGGTCGCCTATCGGGAGACGGTCACGGGAGAGGCGCGGGCCGAAGGGCGATTCGTCCGCCAGGCCGGCACGAAGGGCCAGTACGGCCACTGCTGGCTGGCGGTTCGCCCGGGTGAGCCCGGCTCCGGGTTCACGTTCCGCAACAGCGTCGCACCGACGGTGATCCCGGCGGTCTTCGCGAATGCGGTCGAGCAGGGTGTGCGCGGTGCGTTCTCGAGCGGGCCTCTGGGCGGCTACCCGATGGTGGACGTCGCGGTGGAGCTGGTGGACGGCTCGTTTGACGAGGCGGACTCCTCCGAGGCGGCCTTCATGGCCGCCGGGACCATGGCCTTCCGAGCGGCGTGCCGCGAGGCGGAGCCGGCGCTGCTCGAGCCCGTGATGGAAGTAGAGATTGTTGTGCCTGAGGAGTACCTCGGGGACATCATTGGTGATATCAACAGCCGCCACGGCGAGGTCCGGGGGATGGAGCTGCGGGGGAGCGCCCAGGCGCTGACCGCGGAGCTTCCTCTCGCTCGCATGGTGGGCTACGCAACCGACCTTCGCTCTGCCACGCAGGGGCGGGGCACTTACAGCATGCACTTCAAGCGCTATGCGATCGTGCCTCCCGAAGTGAGCCGAGGGATCGTCGGGTTCTGATGGAATCGTGAGCGTCCCCTCGCGGGGGCGTGCAGGTGCTGAACTACGGCCCTCTGGCCGACGAAGGAAAGGGCTCGCGCGCCCCACGAGGCGAGGCGCGGGAGTACGACGGAGCAGGACGAACGCCATGTCGACCAGCCAGAAGATTCGCATCCGGCTCAAGGCCTACGACCACAAGCTGCTCGACATGTCGGCCAGCGAGATCGTGGACATTGCCCGGCGTACCGGCGCGCGGGTCGCGGGCCCGATTCCGCTGCCCACGAGCATCAGCCGCTACACCGTGTTGCGCGGTCCCCACATCGACAAGAAGAGCCGCGAGCAGTTCGAGATTCGGACGCACAAGCGGCTGCTCGACATCCTCGAGCCTACGGCCCAGACCCTCGACGCGCTCATGAAGCTGGATCTCTCGGCTGGCGTGAACGTCGAGCTGAAGTCCTGAGGAGCTGAACGAGATGGCAACGCTCCCTATCTACAACCTCAACCGCGAGGAAATCGGCCAGATCGAGGTGTCCGACGACATCTTCGGGGCCGAGGTCCGCCGGCACCTCTTCTACGAGGTGATCAAGTGGCAGCTCGCGCGTCGTCGCGCCGGCACCGCCTCGACGAAGGGTCGTAGCGAAGTCCAGGGTGGTGGTCAGCAGCCCTACCGCCAGAAGGGCACCGGCCGCGCCCGTCAGGGCAGCCGTCGTGCGCCCAACCACGTCGGCGGCGGCACCGTCCACGGGCCGAAGCCGCGCAGCTTCGCCTACAAGCTCAACAAGAAGATCCGCGAAGGCGCGATGCGCTCGGCGCTGAGCCTCAAGGCCGGCGGCGGCAAGCTCGTGGTCGTGCAGGATCTGGATCTCGGCGAGATCAAGACCCGGCACGCGGCCGAGGTCTTCCAGCGGCTGGGCAACGGCAACGCTCTGGTCATCGACAGCGAGAACCGCTCGCTGGAGCTGTCCGTGCGCAACCTGCCCCGGGTCAAGTACCTGCACGTCGACGGGCTCAACCTCTTCGACGTGCTGAAGTACGACACCCTGGTGCTGTCCGAGCCCATGGTCCGCCGCATCGAGGGGAGGCTGGCACAGTGAGCGTCAAGAAGGACATCCACAGCATCCTGCGGCGCCCCGTGGTCACCGAGAAGACCACCGTGCAGAAGGAGGACGTCAACCAGGTCGTCTTCCTCGTGCGCATGGATTCGAACAAGATCGAGATCCGCCGTGCGGTGGAGTCCCTGCTCGGGGTGAAGGTCACGGGCGTGAACACCCTGATCGGGCGGGGCAAGACCAAGCGGCTGGGCCGCAGCACGGGCAAGCGGTCGAACTGGAAGAAGGCGATCGTGACCCTGGCTCCCGGTGAGGAGGTCGAGTTCTTCGAGTCCCTCGATGAGCTCGACGAGGCCGAGGTCGGCGAGGAGTAGCGTCCATGGGAGTCAAGAAGTTCAAGCCGACCTCCGCAGGCCGGCGCAACATGAGCAGCAGCGACTTCGCGGAGATCACCGCGGCGTCCCCGCTCAAGAAGCTGACCCGTTCGCTCGGACGCAACTCCGCGGGGCGCAACGTCCACGGCCGCATCACCGTGCGTCGCCGTGGCGGTGGCCACAAGCGGCGCTACCGCGTCGTCGACTTCCGCCGCAACAAGTTCGGCGTGCCGGCCCGCGTGGCGACGATCGAGTACGATCCGAACCGCAGCGCCCGCCTGGCTCTGCTGCACTACGCCGACGGCGAGAAGCGCTACATCCTCGCGCCCAAGGGGCTGCAGGTGGGTGACGAGCTGATCTCGAGCCGCGACGCCGACATCCGGCCGGGCAACAGCCTGCCGCTGCGCAACATCCCGGTCGGTACCGAGGTCCACGCCGTGGAGCTCAAGATCGGTGGCGGTGCCAAGATGTGCCGTGCGGCGGGCTCGTGGGCCCAGCTCCTCGCCAAGGAGGGCAACTGGGCGACGGTTCGCCTGCCCTCCGGCGAGATGCGCCTGGTGCATCTCAACTGCCGCGCGACCATCGGCCGCGTCGGGAACGAGGAGCACTCGAACATCAAGCTCGGCAAGGCCGGGCGCAGCCGGTGGCTCGGGCGTCGGCCGAAGGTTCGTGGTGTGGCCATGAACCCGGTCGATCACCCGCACGGCGGTGGCGAGGGGCGCACCTCCGGTGGCCGTCATCCGGTCACCCCGTGGGGCATCCCGACCAAGGGCAAGAAGACCCGTAGCAACCGGCGCACGGACACCTTCATCGTCCGCCGGCGCAAGCGGAAGTAGGGGGATCACCGATGCCGCGTTCCATCAAGAAGGGCCCGTTCGTCGACGAGCACCTCTCCTCGAAGGTGGTGCAGATGAACCAGGGCGGGGCGAAGCGGGTGATCAAGACCTGGTCGCGCCGCTCCACGATTCTGCCGGAGTTCGTCGGGCACACCTTCGCGGTGCACAACGGTCGCAACTTCATCCCGGTGTTCGTGACGGAGAACATGGTCGGCCACAAGCTGGGCGAGTTCTCTCCGACCCGGACGTTCCGAAGCCACGTCGCCGACAAGAAGGCCAAGAAGCGGAGGTAATGGGATGAAGGCGAAGCTCAAATTTCTCCGGATCTCTCCCCGCAAGACGCGCCAGGTCGTGAACCTGGTGCGGGGGAAGAACGTGGAGGATGCCATCAACATCCTCCAGTTCACCCACCGGTCGGCCAGTCTGCCGGTGAGCAAGCTGATCCTGAGCGCGATGGAGAACGCCCGCGCCGCTGGCAAGAACGTCGACAGCCTGTTTGTCGAGACGATCTTTGTCGACGAGGGCCCGACGCTGCGACGCTTCCGCCCCCGTGCCATGGGGCGGGCGACGCGCATCAACAAGCGAACGAGCCACGTCACCTGCGAGCTCGCGGAGCGTTAGGAGAGAACGATGGGTCAGAAAACGCATCCCGTCGGGTTCCGGCTCGGAGTCATCCGCACCTGGGGCTCCAAGTGGTACGAAGAGAAGCGCTACGCGGAGTGGCTCCACGAGGACATCAAGCTGCGCCGCTTCGTCAAGACCAAGCTCTATCACGCTGGGATCTCGAAGATCGAGATCGAGCGGATGGCGAACAAGGTCAAGGTCACGATCTTCACGTCGCGGCCGGGCATCGTCATCGGCAAGCGCGGGGCGGGCGTCGACGAGCTGAAGCGCCAGGTCGAGAAGATGTGCCGCGGTGAGGTCTTCCTGAACATCCAGGAGATCCGCAAGGCCGAGCTCGACGCGACCCTGGTGGCCGAGAACGTGGCTGCTCAGCTCGAGCGCCGCGTGGCCTTCCGCCGGGCGCTGAAGAAGGCCATGCAGACCGGCATGAAGTTCGGGGCCAAGGGCTTCCGGATCTCCGCGTCCGGTCGCCTGGGTGGCGCCGAGATGGGTCGGTACGAGTGGTACCGTGACGGTCGGGTGCCGCTGCACACGCTGCGGGCGGACATCGACTACGGCACGGCGACCGCGAAGACGACCTATGGCGTCATCGGCATCAAGTGCTGGATCTTCCGCGGCGAGGTCCTCGAGGACCAGCCCGCTGCGAACGCCGGCAACAGCGGCCGGCGGCGGTAGGAGATCAGAGGATGCTTTCGCCGAAGAAGACCAAGTATCGCAAGAGCATGAAGGGCCGGGTCCGCGGTGTCGCCAAGGGTGGCACCGACATCGACTTCGGCGACTTCGGGCTCCAGGTGATGGAAGGCGGCCGGCTCACGGCGCGGCAGATCGAGGCCGCTCGTATCGCCATGACCCGCCACACGCGTCGTCAGGGCAAGATCTGGATTCGGGTCTTCCCTGACAAGCCGGTGTCGAAGAAGCCCGCCGAGACCCGAATGGGGAAGGGCAAGGGCGCCGTCGACCGCTGGGAGGCCGTGGTCCACCGGGGCCGTGTTCTCTATGAGATGGAAGGGGTTCCGGAGGAGCTGGCGCGCGAGGCTCTGCGTCTCGCTGCCCACAAGCTCCCTCTGCAGACCCGCTTCCTGCGGCGGGGGGAGTGAGATGAAGGCCAGCGAGCTGCGCGAGAAGACTGTCGACGAGCTCAAGACCATGGGTGAGGAGCGTCGGCGCGAGCTGTTCGACCTGCGCTTCAAGCACTACACCGGTCAGCTCCTCGACACGGCCTCCCTTCGCAAGACCCGGCGGGACATCGCCCGGATCGAGACCATCATCCGCGAGCGCGAGCTCGCTCAGTCGGCGAAGGGCTGAGGCGGAGAGAACCGATGAGCGAGCAGACCACGACTCGCGGCCACCGTAAGACCCGTCAGGGCCTGGTGGTGAGCGACAAGATGGACAAGACCGTGACCGTGCAGATCGACAAGCTCGTGATGCACCCGGTCTACAAGAAGTACGTCCGCCAGCGCGTGAAGTACAAGGTACACGACGAGCGCAACGAGGCGCGGGCGGGCGACACGGTGCTCATCGAAGAGTGCCGGCCGATGAGCCGCCACAAGCGTTGGCGCATGAAGGCGATCACCCACCGGCCCGCTTGATAGCGGGTCCGGTGACCCGGGAGATGCGACGTGATTCAGATGCAGACGGTCCTGACCGCCGCCGACAACTCGGGCGCCAAGAAGCTCCAGTGCATCAAGGTGCTCGGGGGCTCCATGCGCAAGTACGCCTCCGTCGGGGACATCATCGTGGTGTCCGTGAAGGAGGCGATGCCCAACTCTCGCGTCCGCAAGGGCGACGTGCGTCGGGCGGTGGTGGTGCGGACCCGTAAAGAGATTCGCCGACCTGACGGTTCGTACATCAAGTTCGACGTCAACTCGGCCGTGCTGATCAACAACGCAGGTGAGCCTGTGGGGACCCGGATCTTCGGACCGGTGGCGCGCGAGCTTCGCGCCCGTCGGTTCATGAAGATCGTCTCCCTCGCTCCCGAAGTGCTTTGACGAGGAAGGCCGACGCCATGCACGTCAAGAAGGGAGATACCGTCCAGGTGGTCTCCGGCAAGGAGCGCGGCAGGACCGGTCAGGTGCTTCGCGTGGACCTCCGGAAGAACCGCGTCTATGTGGGCGGTCTCAACATGATCAAGCGCCACAAGCGCCCCGGTCCGGCGGATCCGGAGGGTGGCATCATCGAGCGCGAAGGGCCCGATCCACGCGTCGAACGTGCTGCTCTTCTCCGAGAAGGCCGGCCGCGGCGTGCGGACCAGCTATCGGTTCGTTGGCGCGAACGGCGAGCTCCACGTGACCCGCGAGGCCGCTCTGGCGAGCTTCTCGGGGAGCGCCGAGCGGGCCGAGAAGGTGCGCTTCTGCGTCCGCACGGGGGAGGTGTTCCGATGACTCCGCGCCTGCAGCAGCGGTACAACGAGGTCGTGGTTCCCGCCCTCAAGGCCGAGTTTGGCTACACCAATCCGCACCAGGTGCCGCGGATCCTCAAGGTGGTGGTCAACATGGGTCTGGGCGAGGCCGTGCAGAACCCGAAGATCATCGAGGCGGCGCAGAACGAGCTGTCTGCCCTGGCCGGTCAGCGGGCGATCGTCACCCGTGCGAAGCGCTCCATCGCGGGCTTCAAGCTTCGCCAGGGCATGCCGATCGGCTGCGCGGTCACCCTCCGGCGGGCCCGGATGTGGGAGTTCCTGGACCGGACGTTGACGGTCGCGCTGCCGCGCGTCCGCGACTTCCGCGGGATCAACCCCAAGGGGTTCGACGGCAAGGGGAACTTCTCGATGGGTGTCCGGGAGCACATCATCTTCCCGGAGATCGACTACGACAAGACTGACAAGATCAAGGGCCTCAACATCGCCGTGGTCACCACCGCGCGTACCGATGAAGAGGCTCGGGCCCTGCTCACCCATCTGGGGATGCCGTTCCGCAAGCCCGCGGCAGCCAACCCCCAGGCGGAAGAGCAGTCCTGAGAGATCCGGGTGGCGGGCCAGGCGGTCCGCCACAGCAGAGAATCAGGTCGCACGAGAAGGTGCGGCCGAAGATTGAGGTAAGACCGATGGGAATGACGGACCCGATCGCCGATCTGCTGACCCGGATCCGCAATGCGTCCGCGGTCAGGCACGAAAAGGTGCTCATCCCGGCGTCCAACATGAAGCTGCGTATCGTCAACCTCCTCTTCGAGGAGGGTTTCGTGCGCAACTTCAAGCTGATCAAGGACGAGAAGCAGGACGTCATCTGCGTGTACCTGAAGTACACGCCGGAGAATGAGCCGGTCATCACCCACCTGGAGCGGATCTCGCGTCCCGGTCGGCGGACCTACGTCAAGCACCGCAACGTGCCCCGGATTCGCAATGGCCTGGGCGTCGCGATCCTCTCCACCTCGCATGGGGTGATGACGGATGCGCAGGCTCGAACGCTGTCTCTGGGTGGCGAGCACATCTGCTCCGTGTGGTAGGCCCGGAGACGGACCGGAAAGGAAGACGACGACATGTCTCGGATCGGAAGGCTGCCCGTGCCTCTGCCGACGGGCGTCACGGTCGAGCTGTCGGGCCAGCGGATCAGCGCCAAGGGCCCGAAGGGTCGGCTGAGCGGGGAGATCCCGTCGCAGGTCCAGATGCGCCTTGACGGCGCGCGGGTGCTGGTGGAGCGGACGAGCGATGACCGCATCACCCGCTCCATGCACGGCCTGGCCCGTACGCTGGTCCGCAACCTGGTCGAGGGGGTGACCACCGGCTTCAGCCGGACCCTCGAGATCAACGGCGTGGGCTACCGTGTGGAGCAGAAGAAGAGCTACCTCGTTTTCACGCTGGGGTACTCGCACCCCATCTTCTACGAGGTGCCCGAGGGCGTTGAAGCCCGCATTGAGAACCCGACGCGTCTGACCCTCTCGGGCATGGACCGTCAGGCCATCGGTGCGGCAGCGGCGAAGATTCGCTCGTTCCGTGCGCCCGAGCCCTACAAGGGCAAGGGGATCAAGTACTCGGACGAGGTCATCCGGCGCAAGGAAGGCAAGTCCGGCGCCCGGTAGCCAGGAGCATCTCGATGGCGGTGAAGAACGAAAAGCTGGCCGGGCGCATCCGCCGCAAGCGGTCGATCCGCAAGCGATCTCCGGTACGCCGTGGAGCGCCCGCGGCTCAGCGTGTTCCGCTCGAACGAGCACATTTACGCCCAGGTGATCGACGACACCACGGGCACGACCCCGTCGCGGCCTCGACCGTCAGCGCGGAGCTGAAGGGCGAGAAGGGACGGGCGTCGTCGACGACCAGGCTTCCATGGTGGGCCGTCTGGTCGCCCGCAAGTGCCTGAGGCGAACATCAGGCTGGTCGTCTTCGACCGCAACGGGTCTATCTACCACGGCCGCATCAAGGCGGTCGCGGATGGGGCTCGCGAGGGCGGGCTCCGCTTCTAGAACGAAACGTCGCGAAGAACCTCTTCTGCGGCGGTTGACAGGGACTCCTCGTCGGGGTACAACGCCGCGCTCGATTTGCCGAGCCTGGCGATGGTGTTCCCGACCGTCAGTTTGGAGCTTTGACTGTGGCGGCTCTCAAGGAAAGCGAACTGGAGCTGATCGACAAGGTCGTCAGCATCAATCGCGTAGCGAAGGTCGTGAAGGGTGGGCGCCGCTTCAGCTTCAGCGCCCTCGTGGTCGTCGGCGACGGCGAAGGCAGCGTGGGTCTGGGTCTCGGCAAGGCCAACGAGGTGCCCGAGGCGATCCGCAAGGGAACGAGCGTGTTCGCAACGCGATGTTCACCGTGCCGATCCTCAACGGCACCATCCCGCACACCATCGTGGGTCACCACGGTGCGGGCCGCGTGCTGCTCCGGCCTGCCAGCCAGGGTACCGGCGTGATCGCGGGTGGCGCGGTGCGTGCCGTCCTCGAGGCGGCTGGCATCCACAACGTGCTGACGAAGTGCCTGGGCTCCAACAACCCCCACAACGTGCTGCGGGCGACCATTGATGCCCTGCAGTCCTCAGGGACCCGGCCTCCATGGCGGCCCGTCGCGGCAAGAGCGTCGACGAGCTCGGCCACCGCTGCCCTGAGGCGGAGTGAGACGATGAAGCTGAAGGTCACCCTGCGCCGGAGCGGCATCGGTCGCCCGCCCAAGCAGCGCGATACCCTGCGCGGCCTCGGGCTTACCCGGTCGCTCGTACTCGTATTCTCGAAGATTCTCCGGCCATCCGGGGCATGATCAGGCGGAAGGTCAGCCACCTGGTGGACTGGGAGCAGGTGGACGGTTAAGACCATGAGCGAGCTCAGCAACCTCCAGCCGCCTGCCGGCTCGGTTCACAGGCGAAAGCGCGTCGGCCGCGGCGAGTCGTCCGGCTGGGGCAAGACCTCGGGTGTCGGCGGCAAGGGCCAGAAGGGTCGCCAGGGCGGCGGCAAGCCGAAGCGTGGCTTCGAGGGCGGGCAGATGAAGCTCGCCATGCGCCTGCCCAAGCGCGGCTTCAAGCCGTTGTCGCGGGTGGAGTACGCCCTGATCAACGTTGGTCGGCTGGCCGAGGAGTTTGGCCCCGGCGCGGTGGTCGATCTCGAAGTGCTGCGCAGCCGCGGCATGGTCAAGAAGGGCCGGGACCAGCTGAAGGTCCTCGCCGAGGGCGAGATCTCCACGAACATCACGGTCCGGGCTCACAAGTTCAGCCGCGCGGCCGTGGAGAAGATCACCGCCGCAGGCGGTTCCGTGGAGCTCATCGAGAGCTGAGGCGAGGTCACCGTGGGCACCATCTTCAAAATGTTCCAGATCGTCGAGCTGCGGAAGCGCGTGCTGCTGACGCTTTCGCTCCTCGCGGTCTACCGCATCGGCGTGTTCGTGACGCTGCCGGGCGTGGACCGTGGTGCCATGGTCAAGTTCATGCAGGGCCAGCAGAACTCGTTCCTGGGCCTGTTCAACATGTTCAGTGGCGGGGCCATCGAGCAGCTCAGCGTGTTCGCGCTGGGCATCATGCCCTACATCTCCGCGTCCATCATCTTCCAGCTCCTGACGGTGGTCGTGCCCACCCTCGACCGCCTGAACAAGGAGGGCGAGCAGGGGCGCAAGAAGATCAACCAGTGGACGCGCTATGCGACGATCGCGCTGTCGATCGTCCAGGGCTTCTTCATCGCGCTGTACCTCGAGAACCTCAACGCCCAGAGCGGCACCGGCCAGATCGTCCACTACCCGGGGACGTTTGGCTTCCGGTTCATGACGGTTCTCACGCTGACGACGGGCTCCGCCTTCATCATGTGGCTCGGTGAGCAGATCACCGAGCGCGGCATCGGCAATGGCATGAGCCTGATCATCTTCGCCGGCATCGTGGCGGGTCTGCCGAACGCCCTCCTGCAGACCCAGCAGATGCTCTCGAGCGAGCAGATGTCCCTGTTCGAGTTGATCGCCCTGGGCGGCATCGTGTTCGGCGTGATCGCGGTCATCGTCTTCGTCGAGCGTGGCCAGCGTCGCATTCCGGTGCAGTACGCCAAGCGGCTCGTGGGCAACCGGGTGGGGGCGGCGCAGTCCACCCACCTCCCGCTGCGCGTCAACATGGCTGGCGTGATCCCGCCCATCTTCGCCTCGTCGATTCTGATGTTCCCGACGATGGCGGCGAGCTGGACGGACGCTGCCTGGCTGCAGAGCTTCCTGGCAGCCCTGACCCCGGGTCACTGGGTCTACATGCTGGTCTTCTCGATGCTGATCATCTTCTTCTGCTTCTTCTACACGTCGGTGATGTTCAATCCCGTCGACGTCGCAGAGAACCTGAAGAAGTACGGCGGGTACATCCCTGGTATCCGGCCGGGTACGAAGACGGCGGAGTACATCGACCACGTGCTGACGCGGCTCACGTTTGGCGGCGCGGTCTATGTCGCTGCCGTCTGTCTGCTGCCGATGCTCATCCAGGACCAGTTCGCGGTCTCGTTCTACTTCGGCGGGACGTCGCTGCTGATCATCGTCTCGGTCGCCCTGGACACCGTCCAGCAGATCGAGAGCCACCTGATCACCCGGAACTACGAGGGCTTCACGGACAACCGGGGCCCGCGCATCCGTTCCCGGCGTGGGGCGGCGGTGCAGTGATGGGAGCGACTCGCCTCATTCTGCTGGGTGGTCCCGGGGCCGGCAAGGGTACGCAGTCGAAGCGCCTGATCGAGGTTCTCGGCGTGCCCCAGGTGTCTACCGGAGATCTCCTGCGCGAGGCGAGGCGTGCCGGCACGGACCTGGGCAACCAGGCCAGGTCGTTCATGGACGCTGGTGCACTGGTTCCGGACTCGCTGGTGGTGGCCCTGGTGAAGGAGCGTCTGGCGGAGCCGGACGCGCAGGCGGGCTACATCCTCGACGGCTTTCCGCGCACGGCTGCCCAGGCCGAGGCGCTCGACGAGAGCGGTATTGAGGTGGAGCGCGTGGTGAACCTGGTGGTGCCGGACGAGGTGCTGATCCCCCGTCTGGCCGGTCGTCGGATCTGCCGTGAGTGTGGGTCGAGCTTCCACGTGGAGTTTCACCCGACCCGGTTGGAAGGGGTCTGCGACGTCTGCGAGGGCGAGACCTACCAGCGGGCGGACGACTCCCCCGAGGTGATCCCTCAGCGGCTCCAGGCCTACGTGCAGCAGACGGCGCCCTTGGTTGAGTTCTATTCGGCTCGGGGTATCGTACGGACGGTGGACGGGCTGGGTGAGATGGAGGCGATCTTCGCTCGAATCCTCGAGGCGCTCGCCTGATGCGGGCGCGTCGCGCCGAGGTCATGCTCAAGTCGGAGAAGGACCTTGAGCTGATGCGGATCGCGGCCTCGACGACGAGTGAGATCGTGGATGAGCTGGTGGAGGCGGTTGCGCCGGGGGTCAGCACCCTGGATCTTGACCGCCTCGCCGAGGAAGCCTGTCGTCGCCGTGGGGTGACGCCGGCTTTCAAGGGTCTTTATGGGTTCCCGAACTGCCTGTGCGTCGCGGTGAACGACGTCGTGGTTCACGGGATCCCGTCAGCCTTGGTGGTCCTCCGGCAGGGGGACATCATCGGGCTCGACTTCGGTGTGGTCTACCGCGGTTGGTACGGTGACCATGCCCGAACGGTTGCAGTGGGCGAGGTGGACGCGGAGTCCAGCCGTCTCGTGGCGGTCACGAAGGAGGCCTTGCAGGCCGGCTTCGCGGCTTGCCAGCCCGGCAACCGGTTGCGCGACGTCGGCTCGGCCGTTCAGCGGTGTGCCGAGGGCGCGGGGTACTCGGTGGTGCGCGACTTTGTGGGCCATGGCATCGGCCGTCGCCTTCATGAGGAGCCCTCCGTGTACAACTACTTTGACCGCGGGCAGCTCATGCGGCTGCGTGCGGGCATGGTTCTTTGCCTGGAGCCGATGGTGAACATCGGCACGGCAGAGGTGAGGCTGCTCGAGGATGAGTGGACGGCCGTGACCGCCGATGGTCGCCGGTCCGCTCACTTCGAGCATACGATCGCCATCACCCCTGATGGCCCCGAGGTGCTGAGCGTCTCGGGGTCGGGTGTGCGGGCGGCTTGAAGTTTGCCGGGGAACCGGCTGCGGATCGAAGCGGGTTCGCAGGAGCGGGGCTCCGGCGGACACCGAACGGCTGGTACGACCAGCCAGGCGCCCGAAGGGGTGAGGAGCGGATCGATGAAGGTTCGGGCTTCGGTGAAGCGCATTTGCGACAAGTGCAAGGTGATCCGTCGGCATGGCCGAGTGCGGGTCATCTGCGAGAACCCGCGCCACAAGCAGCGCCAGGGCTGAGGCGCCAGGAGCTTCGAAGATGGCTCGTATCGCCGGTGTGGACCTTCCGCGGAACAAGCGGATCGTCATCGCGTTGACCTACATCCACGGTATCGGTCAGACGACCGCGCAGAAGATCTGCGCTGCAGCTGGCCTCGATCCGGACATGCGCACCGATCACGTGTCGGAAGCGGACGTGCGGAACATTCGCCGCGAGATCGAGGAAAACTACAAGGTTGAGGGTGATCTCCGTCGCGAGGTCCAGCTCAACATCAAGCGGCTGATGGATCTGGGTTGCTACCGTGGCCTCCGCCACCGGCGTGGTCTCCCCGTTCGCGGTCAGCGTACCAAGACGAACGCCCGCACCCGGAAGGGTCCGCGTCGCGTCGTGACCAAGAAGAAGAAGAAGTAGCAGCGCCATGGCCAAGTACTCGGCAAGCAAGACGAAGCGGAAGGTTCGCAAGAACGTCCAGTCGGGCATCGCCCACATCCAGGCGACGTTCAACAACACCATCGTCACGATCACGGACGTGCAGGGGAACTGCGTGAGCTGGTCGTCGGCGGGTGCGCGTGGCTTCAAGGGCAGCCGGAAGAGCACGCCGTTCGCGGCTCAGCTGGCGGCCGAGGAAGCCGCTCGGCGGGCCATGGATCACGGCATGCGCTCCATCGGCGTGTACGTGAAGGGCCCGGGCGCGGGTCGCGAGGCGGCGCTGCGGGCGCTGGCGAACTCGGGCTTCAAGGTGACCCATATCCGCGACGTTACGCCGGTGCCGCACAACGGGTGCCGTCCGCCGAAGCGTCGCCGGGTCTGAAGCCGGTTCTGCAGCGGGTTTCTTGTCTTCACCTGGCTGGGTGAGGACTCGATACGCAACCATCGGCTGGCCGAGGAGGACCGGGACAGGCGCTTGGAGAGGCGCGCTGCCTGGGTGGGCTCGGATCTGCCGTACGTGAGGGGTCACCATGGACCAGATGGAACGAGTCTCCAAGAACTGGCGAGAGCTGATTCGCCCGCGCGGGATCGTCGTCGACGAGGCGACCCCTCGCTACGGCAAGTTCGTCGCCGAGGCGTTCGAGCGTGGCTACGGCATCACCGTGGGCAACTCGCTCCGGCGCGTCCTGCTGTCGTCCCTGCAGGGTGCGGCGATCACCGCCATCCGCATCGACGGCGTGCTGCATGAGTTCAGCAGCGTGCCCGACGTGCTCGAGGACGTGACCGACATCATCCTCAACCTCAAGCAGGTGCGCTTCAAGGCCCATACCCTTGAGCCTCGCGTGCTTCGCCTTGAGGCGAACGGGGAGGGGAAGGTCACCGCGGCGAACATCACCCCTGATCCGCAGGTTGAGGTGCTCAACCCGGAGCAGGAGATCGCCACGCTGAGCGAGGGCGGGCGGCTCAACATGGAGCTGACCGTGCGGACCGGCTTCGGCTACGTCCCGGCCGAGCGGAACAAGACGCCGAACATGCCGGTCGGCACGATTCCGATCGACTCGATGTTCAGCCCCATCCGGCGGGTGAACTACAACGTGACCAACGCTCGCGTCGGCCAGCGTACGGACTACGACCGCCTCGTCCTCGAGGTGTGGACGGACGGGTCCGTGGCGCCGGCCGATGGGGTCGCCTATGCGGCGAAGATCCTCAAGGAGCAGCTCCAGATCTTCATCAACTTCGATGAAGAGGCGGAGCCGGAGTACGAGGATCGGTCCCCCGAGAGCGAGATTCTGCAGAACGAGAACCTTTACCGGAGCGTCGACGAGCTTGAGCTCTCCGTTCGCTCGGCCAACTGCCTCCAGAACGCCAACATCAAGCTGATCGGCGAGCTGGTTCAGAAGACCGAGGCGGAGATGCTCAAGACCAAGAACTTCGGTCGCAAGTCGCTGCGGGAGATCAAAGAGATCCTCGCGACCATGGGGCTCAACCTGGGGATGAAGCTCGATGGTTGGAATCCGGACGGGCGGCGCAAGTAGCCCGGTCCGACAGGGAGCAGTCTGATGCGTCATCGCAAGTCTGGCCGTAAGCTCGGCCGCAACCAGAGCCATCGCGACGCGATGTTCCGCAACATGGTCACCTCGCTCCTGGGCGAGGAGAAGATCCAGACCACCACCGCCAAGGCCGGGCGAGCTGGCGGCGGGTGGCGGAGCGGCTCATCACGATCGGAAAGCGGAATCGCCGCGAGCGTCGTGGAGGCTGCGACGGATGAGGCCGACCGCGAGCGTCGTGTCTCGGCTCGTGTCGCTGGCGTCCGCCGTGCCGGCCGCACGGTCAATGACTGTGCCGTGCTCCAGAAGCCTTCGGTGAGCTGGCGGAGCGCAGGATCGCGAAGGGGGCTACACCCGCATCATGCGGCTGGGCAACCGGCTGGGCGACAATGCCGAGCTCGCGATCATCGAGCTGATGCCGCCGGCGGGCGGCGACGGCTCCGCTGCCCAGAACTCCGGCGCCGAGCAGGTGGCCGAGGGCTGAGCGACGGCGACCGCGACGCGGTCGCCTCGACGTCGAGTTGTACGTCCTCCCCAGGTCTTCGCCAGCGGGGGCCCGCTCCACTTCATGGTGGCAGCGGGCCCTCGGGGGCCTGACCGCCCCGCCTTGAGCATAGCCGGCCGCCGCTGAGGAGCCCCGCTCCCGCGGCCCTCAACCTGAAGGACACCCTCGCCGGACGGCTTCTTTCCTGAACGGACCGGGGACTGATGTCCCCACGCCGTCGTTTCGTTCGGCATGGGCCTTGACCGGCCTGCGGCTGTGGCGTGGCCTACCCTGCCAGGATCCGGCTCAGGAGTGGAGTGCCACCGGCGATTCCCCGCTGACTGTGCGGTGCGCCGAGTGGCCTCGGCAGGGATGTCGTGGGGCCCGCCGCGGCGCGTGGACCGGCGACTCCCCAGATCCCCGGTGAGCCGTGGATGTAGACGCCCGACCCGCCGCCGGGCGCAGAGCCGCAGCGTGGCACCGGCCCCTTTCGGGGCGTCGCGGGGCTCTGCGTCGTGGCGCCCGCCCCCGAGCTTCAACTATGACCGGCCCCGGCACGCCGATGGGAACCACTCGTCAGCTGATGGGCCGTCCAGATTCTGGACGATCTGGACGACCCGACACTTGGCGCTTCGCAGGGGTGCGAAATCGCTGCATTTCTGGCTGGAACGGCGGTTGCTCCAAGGGGGTGCGTCGAGGAGGTGTCGATGCACGCGAACGTGACGTCCGGAGCCGTGGTCGGGGTGGAGGCCTGTCGCATCGAGGTCGAGGTCGACCTGAGCCAGGCATGATGGTCTTCTCGACCGTCGGCCTGCCGCGAGCGCGGTCTGTGAGGCGCGAACGCGGGTCAAGTCGGCCCTGGTCAACTGCGGCTATGGCTTTCCGCGCTGCCGCGTCACCGTCAACCTCGCACCGGCCCACCTTCGCAAGGAGGGCACGGGGTCTGACCTCCCGATGGCTCTCGGCATCCTCGCTGCTGAGCGGTGCTCCCTGGAGAGCCTCTCTTGGAACTGTCGCTCGAGAGCTGGCCTTGGATGGGCGGTCCTGGGGCGTCCGGGGGATCCTGGCGCTTGCGGCCCATGCACGCCGGGAGGGGGTGCCTCGGCTCATCGTCCCCCGCGCCAACGCGGCCGAAGCGGCGGTGGTCGAGGGCACGAGGCCGTGGGTGTTGACCATCTGGCGGAGTGTGTCGAGCTGTTGCTCGGACGGGTAGAGGTGCCCCCTCCCATCGGTCCCGGACCGCCACTGTTGACGAGGGTGCCATCGACCTCCGGGACGTCCGCGGCCAGGCGATTGCCCGCCGGGCCCTCGAGATCGCTGCCGCAGGCGGGCACAACCTCCTGTTCCTGGGGAGTCCTGGCGCGGGCAAGACGATGCTCGCCCGTCGACTCCCAACCATCGTACCGCCGATGGGGTTCGAGGAGAGGCTGGAGACGTCCATCGTGGCCAGTGTCGCTGGCCTGCTGCCGGCGGATCGGCCGCTGGTGGCCGAGCGCCCTTCCGCTCGCCCCACCACAGTCTCAGGCGTCGCGCTGACGGGCGGCGGGCCGGCTGCGAGGCCGGTGAGGTCTCCTCGCGCACCACGGTGTGCTCTTCCTCGGGACGGCTCCCGAGTTTCGCCGCGACGCCCTTGAGTCGCTTCGCCAGCCCTCGAGGACGGCCAAAGTCGTCATCGCACGCGCCCAGCCACGCGACCTATCCATCGCGGTTCATGCTCGTGGCCGCCATGAATCCGTGTCCATGTGGCCAGTCTGGGCCACCCACGCCGGGCGTGCAACTGCCACCCGCGGCGGTGCACGCCTACCGCAGCCGGATCAGCGGGCTCTCCTGGATCGTATCGACCTCCAGGTCCCCGTCGATCCGGTTGATCCGCGTGCGCTGCGAGGGGGGCCTCCTGAGGAAGACTCGGCGACCGTCCGGTCCCGGGTACCGCTGCGCGTGATGTGCAGGCCGGCCGGCTCGCCGGCACGGGGCATGCTGCAACGCCCACTCCGGGTCCCGCTCGACCTCAAGCGATTCTGCGCTGGATGCCGAGGCCGACGCCTTCCTGACGCGCGATGGAGAAGCTGGACCTGTCGGCGCGAGCCCACGACCGCATCCTGAAGGTCGCCCGCACGGTCGCCGATCCGAGGCCGGGCGGCGCTCTGCACGGCGGACGTCGCGGAGGCGGTCCAGTACCGACAGCTCGACCGGCGCCCCCGATGAGGCGGGCGCTGGGCTGGATTCTCGCCTTGCAGCGGTGGCTGCGAGGCCAACGTCCGTCGCGATGGTCGCGACGGCAGCTACCACAAGGAGGTCCTCCGATGTCCCGCAGCGATTCCCAGGCGCCCGAAGAGCGTACGCGCGCCCTGACCATGGCCATCGCGGCCATCGAGAAGCAGTTTGGCAAGGGATCCATCTGGCAGCTCGACGGCCAGAAGCCCGTCGAGGCCATCAAGGTGCACCCCACTGGCAGCCTGGGGCTGGATCTGGCTCTGGGGGTGGGGGGCCTGCCTGCGGGCCGGGTCGTCGAGATCTACGGGCCCGAGTCCTCGGGGAAGACGACCCTCATGCTGGAGGTGATCGCGGGGGTGCAGCGGGCGGGGGGCGTGGCGGCCTTCGTGGATGCCGAGCACGCGCTCGACCTGAACTACGCCGGTCGCCTCGGGGTCGACCCGAGCCGCCTGCTGATCTCCCAGCCCGACCACGGCGAGCAGGCGCTGGAGATCACCGACGCGCTCGTTCGCTCTGGCGCCGTCGACATCGTGGTGATCGACTCGGTTGCGGCGCTCGTTCCCCGCGCGGAGCTGGAGGGTGACATGGGGGACGCCCACGTCGGCCTCCAGGCGCGCCTGATGTCGCAGGCGCTGCGCAAGCTCACCAGCACCGCCGCCCGGGCGGGGACGACCGTGGTCTTCATCAACCAGCTCCGGCAGAAGATCGGGGTGACGTTCGGTTCGCCCGAGACCACCACCGGGGGCAACGCCCTCAAGTTCTACGCGAGCGTCCGGCTCGACATCCGGCGGATCTCGTCGCTCAAGCAGGGCGAGCAGAGCGTCGGCAACCGCACGCGGGTCAAGGTGGTGAAGAACAAGCTCGCGCCGCCCTTCCAGCAGGCCGAGTTCGACATCGTGTTCGGCGAGGGCATCAACCGGGCCGGCGATGTGCTGGATCTGGCGGTCGCGGCCGGCTTCGTGGACCGCAACGGGTCCTGGTACACCTACGAGAACGATCGTCTGGGCCAGGGGCGCGACAACGCGTGCGCCACCCTGCGCAGCCGGCCGGAGCTCGAGCAGGCGCTGCGGGCGCGGCTCCTGGGCGGCGTCGAAGTGGCGACCGAGGTGGCGGCCTGAGGGGACTGCC
>JAWKQS010000011.1:0-175901 GCA_041389985.1 bacterium | reverse complement strand
GCAGGCCGGGGTCACGGCCTCCGGGGCGCTGGCGACGGTGGTGGTCGAGCGCGTCATCGACGGCGTCATCTTCGTGGGCCTGTTCTTCGTCTTCATCTCGCTGCTGCCCGAGAGCGGCCACCCGGCCGTCGGGGCGGTGCGGGTCGGTGCCTATGGTGCCGGTCTGTTCTTCGTGACGCTGCTGGCCGTCCTCATCGGCGCCTACATCAAGCAGGAGGCCACCGTCCGCCTGCTGTCGGGCATCGGTCGCCGCATCCACGCGGGCCTCACCGAGAAGGCCATCGGCTTGCTGGAGGCGTTCCTCGACGGCCTCAAGGTGCTGCCCGATCGGCGGCGCCTGGTGGGCTTCCTGGCCATCACCGCGGTGTACTGGGCCCTCCAGGGCGTGGGCGTGAAGCTCATCGCCGAGGCGTGCCACATCCCCGACATGACGCTGATGGGAGCGTTCGCCCTCCTCACGGTGCTGGTGGTCGGCATCATGGTGCCGGCGGGCCCCGGGTTCGCGGGCAGCTTCGAGCTGGCGATCAAGGCCAGCTTCGCTCTGCTCGTCCTGGCGCCGGAGAGCCGCGAGAACATCGTGGTCTTCACGGTGGTGTTGCACGTCTCCCAGGTGGCCGTCCAGCTCCTCTTCGGGCTCGTGTTCCTGCTGGGGGGCAAAGTGCGCCTCTCGCGGGTGGTCAACGAGGGCATGTCGAGCCCCTGACGGCGCCCCGCCGAGGGGGTGCCGAATCCTGCATCCCCTGCACCTGCCGGCCTGATCTCTTTGCCGCGGGGGCGCCTTCCGCCTACGGTGTGCGCAGGTCGAGGGCCCATGGACTCCCCGCCCCGACCGGTGGACGCAACCGGGCGTGATCGCTCGGATTGACGCCATTGCGATGCCGTGGTTAGGGTGGCCACGGCGCGCCGGGGATGAGCGCGCATCGGTGGGCGTGGGACGAGCCTCCCACGACCGCCTGCTGCAGAACGAGGGGATGCGGTCATGGGACGGAGCCTGGGCCTCCTGGGTCTTTCGCTGGCGGCGGCGCTGGCGGCCTGCAACGGCCACCCGGTCGATCGGCTGGACAACGTGGTCACGGCGGTCAACCGGCAGGAGAATCGCCTGCCGGCCAAGACGAAGCTCGACTTCCTGTTCGTGGTCGACAACTCCGGCTCCATGTGCCAGGAGCAGCGCAACCTGACGGCGAACTTCCGGGCCTTCTCGGAGTTCCTGTTCCAGGAGCTGGGGGCCGCCGCCGACTACCGCATCGCGGTCACCAGCACCGACATGCAGACCGAGGGGCAGAAGGGCTCGTTCCTCAACACCCCCGCCGAGGCGGTGGCGTCGCTGAACTGCAAGGACGAGAACGACCAGCCCCTCATCCCCGACACCGCGGACTGCCCGGCCAACCTGCCCCTCATCATCCAGTCGGATCAGGTGCAGACCCAGGCGGACCTCGAGAAGGCCTTCCGCTGCCTCGCCACCCTCGGCACCGGCGGCGACGGCTTCGAGAAGGGCCTGGAGGCCATGCGCCTGGCCCTCTCCTGCCACGGCCCCAACCGCGGGCTCTTCTCGCAGTGCTGCAACGACGATGGCACCTACAACCCGGCCTGCGTCATCCCCCCCGAGACGCCGGAGCCCGTCTTCCTGCGGCCCGATGCGGTGCTGGTCGTCATCTTCATCACGGACGAGAACGACTGCTCCGACCCGGCCACCAACCCCGCCGACAGCCGCCGCGTGATCTGCAAGTACGGCTCGGCGGACGGTGACGGCGACGGCGTGCCCGACGGCTACCGGGACGGCGAGCTCTGCGGTGGCCGCAGCCCCGCCGAGTGCTTCCGCGCCGAGTGCGGCGATCTGGACGCCGAGGCCTGCCGCGTCGAGCGCTGCATCATCAGCCGCGCCGCCAACAGCAACTGCGAGTGGTTCCGCGGCAACCTGACCCCGGTCGAGGACTACTACCGCTTCCTCACGGGCCTGAAGGCCCAGCCGCTGGAGTCCATCGTGGTGGCGGCGGTCGTGGGCCTGCGCGCCTTCACCGACCAGGGCAACGAGGTGACCTACAACCCGGGCACCCCCGAGAACCCCGGCTGCAACCCGGATGATCCGGCCTTCAACCCCGCCCTCAAGGACACCGAGGCCTGCTGCCCCAACGGCGCCTGCCGCGGCGAGATCCAGACCTCCTGCGAGTCGGCGAACGGCGAGGCCTTCTCGGGCCGCCGCTACCTGCAGCTCACCGAGCTCTTCGCCGAGGACGGCAACGGCATCGGCTGCCCGGCGGGCGCGAATCCCAACGATCCGACCGAGTGCGTGCACATCTGCGTGAACGACTTCGCCGGCCCCCTCGGCCGCATCAAGGAGCAGGTCTCCAAGCTCATCGGCACCTACTGCCTGGACAAGCCCCCCGCCTGCATGGTGCCGGAGGCGGGCGATCAGCCGGCCCACGCCTGCGCCACCCCGGAGGAGCGCGCCAACCTGGCCAACTACTCGGTCCGGGTGCGCATGGAGTGCCAGATCCCCATCGAGCAGGGCGGCAAGTGCGAGGAGGTCATCCCCCCGCGCGTCCTGCCCTCCGATCAGTGGTCCCTGGAGCTGGGCCAGTCCGGCTGCGCCGGTGGCGCCGTGGTCCGCCTCAACAACCCGCCGCCCGCCGGGGCCGACGTCTTCGTCGAGTTCCTGGTCGCCCTCGACGGCCAGAGCGCCGCGGGTGGTTCGGATGCGGGCGTCCCCCCCGCCGAGGCGCCCCCCCCCGACGCCCCCGCCGGTCCCTGATCCCCCGGAGCGGGTTTCTTGAGCCCCCGGGCGCGCTCGGGTAGGCTCTGCCCGCCATGGACACCCCCCCGACCGAAGACGACGTCGGCGTCCCGCGTGAGATGCTGCTGGAAGAGCTGGCCCGCCTCCGCGAGGAGGTCGTCACCGCCCGCAATGTCGTCAACCGGACCGACAACCTCATCAAGACCCTCGGCGCGGAGGTCAAGACGGTCGTCGACCGCCAGACCCGCACCGAGCGGCGCTCGTTCCTCAACTCCATCGCGGCCTACGTGATCTTCACGGCCCTCGTGTTCTCGGGCCTGTACCTGACGTTCGAGACGCGGGTCGAGAAGTACCAGGTCGATCGCCAGCTCCAGGAGAAGGAGGTGGCGGGCTTCAAGCGCGAGATCGCCGAGTTGAAAGCGGATCTGGGCCGCTGGAAGCAGATCGAGCGCGAGCTGATGGAGTTCGAGCGGCTGGTGAAGGACGGCAACAAGGAGGCCGCCGTCGCCAAGTTCAGCAACCTGCGGGCCGTGCGGTTCTCGGGGCTGCTGGAGGACCTCATCGTGCGCTTCCGCGCCGAGGTGGCCGAGGAGAAGTACAACCGGGGCCTGGAGCTGTACAACCAGGGCAACTTCGACAAGGCGGACGAGGCCTTCTTGAAGTCCCTGGAGTACAACGCCGAGCCCGCCCACCTGGGGCTCCTGCTCTTCTACCAGGGCATGTCGGCCCTGCGCCTCAAGGACTTCCCCCGCGCCGCCAACCTGCTGCGCGACGCCCTGAGCCATGACCAGGAGTACAAGGTGCGCGCCGAGGCCAGCTACCACCTGGCCTACGCCCATGACCGAATGGGCGAGAAGCGCACCGCGAAGGACCTGTACTTCCGGTTCTTCGACCGGTACCGGCAGAGCCCCCTGGCCCGCCAGGCGCGCCAGCGCTTCGAGCAGCTCAAGGCTGAGAAGTAGAAAACCCCCTTTAGATGCAGCTACTTGCGGCTTCGCGGCAGGGCCGCAGCGGCCGCTGGATGGTCTCGATGCCCCGCAGGCGGTCGGCGGTCGCCTGCGCTGCGGCGGCGCCTGCGGTGTCACCCCGCCGGCCCAGGAACGCCGCCAGCCGCAGGAAGACCACCGGGTTGGTGCGGTAGTCCACCGCCAGCGCCCGGTACATCTGCTCGGCCTCGGCGTGCTGCCCCCGCGTCTCCAGCAGCTCGGCCAGCTTGAGCCGCACCAGCGGGTCGGAGGGATCGTCGGCCTTCACCCGGAAGAGCTGCTTGAGCGCGGCGTCGACCTGCCCGGTCTTCAGGAAGATGTCCGCCAGGCGGCGCCGGTCGTCGGTGGTCAGGGCGAACCGCTGCTCCAGGCGCTCCAGCAGGCCCACGGCGTCGGTGTGCCGGCCCTGGTCCAGGTAGAGCTGCATCAGCATCCGCAGCACGCGGGCCCGCTGGTCGCCGGCGGCCACCAGCCGCTCCAGCTCGGCCGTCCGCGTGGCCGGCAGGCCACCCACCTGCTCCCGGCACACCAGCAGGCCCTGGTGATCCACCAGCTCTGGCGGCGTCAGCTCGTCCGCCGCCGCGATCTGCCCCGCCGCCTGGTCGCACCGCCCCGCCGCCAGCTCGCCCAGCGCGATGCTGCGGTGCGCGCTCGCCAGGCTGCGCCGCACCTCGTCATCGTCCGGATCCCGGGCCCGGGCCCGCTCCAGGTGCTGGATCGCCAGCGGGTAGCGGCCCTGGCCCAGCGCCTCCTGGCCCCGAAGCAGGTCCGGATCGGTGCAGCCCGCCAGCCCGGTGGTGGCGATCAGAGCGATCAGGAAGGGAGCGAGGCGGTGGAGCGGTTGCATGGGCGGCCCGGGGCGCGGTGGATGTCCCCCTTCGTTTACCTTGACCGGAGCCGGGACGGAAAGTTGAGTACGGACTGGCGTGAAAAGTCCTGCCCCCGGCCCCGGAGTTGACCTCGCCCATGCGCACGTTCCTCATGGCCGTCACCTGCCTCGTCGGCTGCGGCGGCGGCGGCCCGAGCGGCATCCCCCCGCCCGTCTCGGGCCCGGACGGCCGCCCGGCCGAGACGGTCGACTTCACGCTGGCGACCCTCGAGGGCGAGCCGGTGCAGATCTCGCGGCTGCGGCCCCGGGTCGTCCTCATCAACTACTTCGCCACCTGGGCCCCCCCGAGCCTGGAGGACCTGCCCGCCCTCTCGGCCCTGAGCGACGAGCTGCCCGAGCTGGCGGTGGTGGCGGTGAGCATGGACCTCTCCCCCGCGGATCTGCTGCCGCCCTTCCTGCAGGTGGTGCCGGTGACTTTCCCCGTGGTCGTCGCCGACGAGGCAACCCGACAGGGCTACACGCCCTTCGGCCGCGTGACCGCCGTCCCGACCTCGTACCTCCTCGACACGAGGGGGCGATTCGTTGAAGTGTTCCATGGCACGACCCCCATCGACCACCTGCGGCGCCGGGTGATCGAGCTCTCCGAGGAGGCGCGATGAACGATCTCTGGGGCTTCCTGAAGCAGGGCGGCCCCCTGATGGTGCCCATCCTGGTGTTCTCGGTGGTGGCGCTGGCGGTGTTCGTCGAGCGCGCCTGGGCCCTCCAGTCGTCGAAGGTGGTGCCCCGCGACTTCCTGGCGCTCATCCGCAAGAAGGTGGCCGAGGGGCGCGCCGCCGAGGCCGTGACGCTCTGCGAGGGCAACCCGTCGGCGGTGTCGCGGGTGGTGGCCTCGGGCGTCCGCCACGCTGGCCGCCCCCGCGAGGTGATCAAGGAGGCCTTCGAGGAGGTCGGGCGCCTGGAGGTGGCCCACCTGGGGCGGTTCGTGGAGGTGCTCGGCACCATCGCCGCCGTCAGCCCGCTGCTGGGGCTGCTGGGGACGGTGGTCGGCATGATCGAGGTCTTTCGCACCGTGGTCGCCGAGGTGGGCGACGTCGCCGGGCCCGTGAACCCCGGCAGCCTCGCCAACGGCATCTGGGCCGCCCTCCTCACCACGGCCGCCGGGCTCTCGGCGGCCATTCCGGCCTTCCTCGGCTACAAGTACCTGCTCTCGCGGCTCGATCGCCTGGCCATGGAGATGGAAGAGGCCAGCCTGGTGCTCCTCGACCTGCTCACCGCCCCGCCTTCGGACGGTGACGCGTGAACTTCCGGCAGTCCCCCAGCATGCTGTCGCGCCGCGCGGCCGCGGTGGTGGACATCACCGCGCTCATCGACGTGGTCTTCCAGCTCCTCATCTTCTTCCTGCTGACGAGCAGCTACGTCAGCCAGCAGAGCACGCCGCAGGCGCCCCAGGTGCCCCTCGACCTGCCCGAGACCAGCCTGGAGGCCACCGACCAGCGCGCCGACGACGTGACCGTCTCCGTCGACGCGGCGGGGGGCGTGTTCCTGGATGGCGCCCCCGTGACCATCGAGGAGCTGGGGGTCCGGCTGGCCAAGACCGCCAACCGCAACCCCAACACCATCGTCCTCATCCGTGGGGACGAGAGCGTCGCCTACGGGCGGATCGCCGAGGTCATGACCATCGCCCGGGCCTCGAAGCTCAAGATCAGCGCCACCCTCCGGGGCGACTGACAGGGACGATCGAGGCGCCCGGCCGCGACCCGGGCTGGCCTTATCATGCCGAACCGACGGCGTTTTCGGCTTGGTTGGTCGCGGCGGCGGTGGTACGAAGGGCGTCGTCCCGAGGAGCTGCATGAAGCGCCGTCTCATCCAGTTGCTGGCCCCCGTCGCCCTGCTCGCCGTGCTGGTGGGCGGGGTGTACGGCTTCTCGCAGGTCACCCTCGACCCCGAGCTGGCTGCCTACAACCAGAGCCTCCGGGAGGAGCTGCTGCGGGTCGAGGCCCGCAACGGGCAGCTCGCCGACTCCATCGCCGAGCTCAAGGCCGAGATCCAGCGGCTGCGCTCCGACGACGCCGAGAGTCTCTTCCACGCCCGCACCCAGCTGGGCATGGTCCGCTCGGGTGAGGTGGTCTACCAGCTCGCCACGCCGACCCCGGCCGAGAAGCGGGCCGCCGCGGAGCCGCGTTGACCGGCGCCGAGCTGGCCCGCGCCCTCCTGGCCCGCTGGTGGGTCATCGGCCTCGTCCTGCTGACCGGCTTCGGCCTCGTCGCCGGCGCCTTCGATCCGGGCGGCGCGACCTGGCTCGGCGTGCCGCTCTTCCTCGCCGTCGCGGGCGCGGCCGTCGTGGACGCCCGCCTGCGGCTCGCCGGCCGCACCGCCCCGCGCCCCCTCTTCGTCCTCGAGGGCCCGCTGCTCTGGCTCGTGGGGGCCTACCTGCTCATCCGCGCCGCGGGCGGCTACGGCCCGCACCTCTTCCCCCTGGTCATCGGCCTGCTGGCCTGGCTGGTGGCGACGTTCCCGCGGTCGACCTGGATCAAGGTCGCCGCCACCGCGGGGGCCATCGAGCTTGGCCTCACCCTCGCCGGCCGGCAGGACTTCGCCAACCTCCTCATCCACGGCATCGTGGTGTCGGGCGCCGCCTTCGGGCTCCTGCGGCTCAGCCGGGCGGAGGCCTTCCGCCGCCGCCTCGAGGCCGAGCAGGCCCGGGCCGCCGACGACTCCGTCCGCAAGGAAAAAGCCCGTGGTTTCGGGCTCTTGACGGCCCAGGCCCCGTCCCTCAGCTCCCTGCCCGGCCTCGCCGAGATGGGCGACCGCCCCACCGTCGGCCGCATGGCCCTCGACCACCTCGATCGCGCGTTCAGCCTGGAGCTGGAGATGCTGCGCCACGCCCTCGGGCTGTCGGCCGCCGTCGTCCTCTGGCACGACCGCGAGCACGGGACGCTGGCGGTGCGGGGCTACACGGGCGACGGGCAGCTCGCCGACGGGCCCTATCCCGACGGCGCGGGCATCCCCGGCAGCGCCCTGCGCGACGGGGGCGAGGTGGCGGTCGCGCCGCTGCATGAGGGGGCCGGGGGCCTGCCCTACCGGGGCGCGTCGCCCCGGGGCGTGGGCGCGGTGCTGGCCGTCGCCATCCCCGCCGAGGCGGGCGGCCGCCCCGTGGGGGTGCTCTGCGTCGATCGGGCGCGCGCCGAGCGGTGGGCCGACAGCGAGCGCGAGGTGGTGCGTACGGCGGCCCGGAAGCTGGCCCTGGATGTCTCGGCCTGGCAGCGCCTGAAGCACACCGACACCGAGGCGACGACGATCTCGCGCATCTGCGTGGGGCTCTCGACCCTCAACGGCGCCCTCGGCATGGAGCAGGCGGCCGCCGCCGCCCTCGCGGCCGTCCGGGTCCTGGTCCACCCGCAGCTCGCGGTCCTGTCCATCGTCCGCGGCGGCGCCCACGTCGTCCTGCGAGCCGAGGGTGACGGCGCCGAGCGCCTGGCGGGGCTGCACTTCTCCAGCGAAGAAGGCCTCGTGGGCAAGGCCATCGCCCACGGCCGGCCCCTGCCGGTGAACGGCACGTGGAAGGGCACCCAGGGTGTCTTCACCGCGACCGATCGCCTGGAGGGCATGCGCTCACTGACGATCATCCCCCTCACGAAGGGCGAGGGCGGCCCCATGGGCGCCCTGACGGTGGCCTCCCGCGCCGAGGGCGCCTTCGGCGATCGCCAGCAGGAGGTGCTCGCGCTCATCGCGGCCCAGGTGGCGGTGAAGCTCGATCTCGCCGAGGCCCACGAGCAGATCCGCGAGATGGCGACCACCGACGGCCTGACGGGGCTGGCCAACCACCGGGTCTTCCAGCAGGCCTTCGACAACCTGCTGTCCCGCGCCGAGCGCCAGGCCAGCCCCCTGTGCCTGCTGCTCATCGACATCGATCACTTCAAGCGCCTGAACGACACCTACGGCCACCCCTTCGGCGACGTGGTGCTGCGGGGCGTCGCCCGGGTCCAGGCCGCCGCGGTGCGCAAGGTCGATCTGGCGGCGCGGTACGGTGGCGAGGAGTTCGCGCTGCTCGTCGAGGGCTCGGGGGAGGACGGCGGTCGCCGCCTCGCCGAGAGAATTCGCAGTGAAGTCGAGGGTTTGCGGTTCGACCACGAGCGCGGCCCCGTGTCGGTGACCTTGTCGGTGGGCATCGCGGCCTACCCCGCGGACGGCGCCTCCAAGACCGAGCTCATCGATCGCGCCGACAAGGCGCTCTACCATGCCAAGGAAGCCGGCCGGAACCAGGCCATCGCCTGGTCGGACCTGGCGACCCCCTGACCCGCGAGACGTCATGCCGACCCGGAAGATCTTCGTCCTCGACACCAACGTCCTGCTCCACGACCCCAGCGCCCTGCTGCGGTTCGACGACAACGAGGTGGTGCTGCCCATCTACGTCGTCGAGGAGCTCGACCAGTTCAAGAAGGACCTCAGCGGCCTCGGGCGCAACGCCCGGGAGGTGGCGCGGGTCCTCGACGAGCTGCGGAGCCGGGGGCACATCGCGGAGGGCGTCACCCTCGACAGCGGGGGCACGGTGCGGGTGACGTTCGCCCGCAAGCTCGACGAGTCGGCGCCCCTCTTCGCCAAGCAGCACGTCTACGACAACCTCATCCTGCGCTGCGCCCTCGAGCAGCGCGACGAGCACCCCGACCGGCCGGTCATCCTGATCACCAAGGACACCAACCTGCGCATCCGGGCCGACGCCGCCGGCCTGCTGGCGGAGGACTACGATCCGGGACAGGTGGAGCTCTCGGATCTGTACCCCGGCCACCGGGAGCTGACGGTGCCCAAGGAGGTGGTGGACGCCGCCTACCAGGACGGCACGCCCCTCGCGGTCCCCGACCTGCACCCCAACGAGTACCTGCTCCTGCGCGCCGAGTCCCAGCCCAGCCACACCGCGCTGGCCCGCTACGACCAGGCCGCGGGCAAGGCCGTCGCGCTGCCGAAGCGCCGCGAGGCCATCTGGGGCATCTTCGCGCGCAACAAGGAGCAGAGCTTCGCCCTCGACCTGCTGCTCGACGACCGCATCCAGCTCGTGACGCTGGTGGGCAAGGCCGGCACGGGCAAGACGCTGCTCGCCCTGGCGGCGGGCCTCTACAAGGTGACGGAGCAGGAGTCCTACCAGCGGGTCCTGGTGAGCCGCGCCATCTTCCCGCTGGGCCGCGACATCGGCTTCCTGCCCGGCACCCTGGAGGAGAAGCTCGACCCGTGGATGAAGCCCATCCACGACAACATCGAGCTGCTGATGGGGCTGCACCAGCGCACGGGCCGCGCCCCCGGCCGCGGCCAGAACGAGCTCTTCGAGCTGGGCATGGTCGAGGTGGAGCCCATCACCTACATCCGCGGGCGCTCCATCCCGCACCAGTACCTGATCGTGGACGAGGCCCAGAACCTCACCCCCCACGAGGTGAAGACGATCCTGACCCGCGCGGGCGAGGGCACCAAGATCGTGCTGACCGGCGACCCCTACCAGATCGACAACCCCTACGTGGACGCCACCAACAACGGCCTGGTCCACGTGGCGCACCGCTTCCAGAACGAGGCCATCGCCGGCACCGTGACCCTCACCAAGGGCGAGCGCAGCCCCCTCGCCGAGCTGGCCGCCAACGTCCTGTAGGCCCCCCACGGGGCCAGAATCTCTCGTCTTTTCGGTTGCTTGCGGGTTCATCGCGCGATCCGTCTCCGGGTCGCCGGGCGGCCGCGCCCGTTTTTCGGCCCGGCCAGGTCCCCCCGTTGTGAACCGCAGCGTCGGATCGACTACGATGCCCAGGACGTCTTCTCGGGAGTCGACCATGCGTACCGCCTGTCTGCTGCTGGCGCTGGCGCTCGGCGCCGGCGCCGCCCACGGGGCCACCGTCCAGCGCTTCGACCTGTCGCGGCTCGCCGAGCTGGCCGACGCCATCATCGTGGGCCGCGTCATCGACACCGAGGCGCGCTTCGAGGGGACCCGCATCGTCACCCGGGCGCGCGTCCAGCTCGACGCCTGCCTCAAGGGCGATCCGGGATCCGTCGTCGTCGTCGAGACCCTCGGCGGCGAGGTGGACGGCCTGGGCCAGGTCGTCTCCGGCATGGCCCGGTTCAAGGCCGGCGAGCAGGTCGCGCTCTTCCTGGAGCGGCACGGCGCCGACGCCTGGCGCACCGTGGGCCTCGCCCAGGGCAAGCTGACGGTCGACATCGGCCCCCTCGGCGTCCGCCTCGTGCGCGATCTGGACGGGCTGAGCCTGGTCCAGCGCGGGCCCGATGGCCGCCTGATCCCGGCGCCCGACCTGCCCGCCGCGGAGGACATGGCCGGCTTCCTGGCCGACCTGGTGCTCGCCCTCGAGCCCCGTTGAGGCGGGGGCTGATCGCCGTGGCCACGCTGGCCTGCGCGCCCGCCTGGGGCCATGCCCCGCTCCTGGGCCCCGACGACCGCCCCATCGCGTGGCCGGCCGAGGCGTGGCCCGTGCCCCTGGCCGACGGCCCCCTGGCCTGGCGCGCCGCCGCCGCCGACTGGACCGAGGTGGCCCCGCTGGGGTTTCGCCCCGTGGCTGATCCCGGCCTCGCCGCGGACGGCACCATCGCCCTGGCCCCCATCCCCGACGCGGACCGCTGGCAGGCGCTGGTGGGGGACGCCAGCGTGGTGGCCTTCACCCTCGTGCAGTCGCAGGGCGGCGCCATCGAGGACGCCGACGTCCTCCTCAACACCGCCACCTACCGGTTCGCCGACGCGCCCACCGCCCGGGCCTGGCACACCGGATCCGTCCTGGCCCACGAGCTCGGCCACGCCGTGGGGCTCGGCCACCCCTGCGGCGACGTGGGGCGGCCCGCCTGCGAGGCCCTCGCCGCCGACGATCCCCAGCGCGCGGCCGTGATGTACCCCCGCCAGGAGCCCGGCGAAGTGCGCGGACCGGGCCCCGACGACGCCGCGGGCGTGCAGGCCCACGTCGGCTGGATGGGCGCGCTCGATCGTCCGGCGGACGCCGACGTCACGCCGACGCCGACCGGGTGGTCGGTGCCCGCCGACCTGGCTCTGGCCCGCCTCTGGGACGGCGAGGCCCTCGCGGGCGAGGTGCTGCAGCCCGTCGGCCCCGGCCCCTGGCGCCTTGAGCTGTGGAGCGGCGCCGGCCAGGGCCACGTCACGGCCCCCCTGCCCGCCCCGGCCGCCGTCCGCGGCGAGCCGGGTGCCGAGCCCGCCGCTGGCCCCGCCCCGGGCGGCGACTGCCGACAGGCACCGGGCGGTACCTCCGCGGGCTGGCTCTTCCTCTTCCTCACCGGCTTGCTTCCCAGGAGGCGATGATGCGACTTGCCCTCGGCACCCTGACGACCGCGCTGCTGGTCGGTCCCGCCTTCGTCTCCGACGCGGCGGCCTTCGTGCGCTCCAAGACCAGCAGCGGCGTCCCCATCGAGTGGACCACCAACTGCATCTCCTACTTCCTCAATGAAGTCGGCAGTGTAGACGTGCCCATCGACGACGTGGAGGACGCCATCATCGACTCCTTCGATGCCTGGGAGGCGCCCGCCTGCAGCGACCTGCAGCTCGCCTACGAGGGCCGCACGACGGACGCCTCGGCCGGCTATCGCCGCAGCGGCACCAACCGCAACGTCGTCGTCTGGCGCGATGACCGGGGCTCGTGGGAGCACCAGCGGGGCATCATCGCCGTCACGACGGTGACGTTCTGTACCGAGTCGGGGGGCGGCTGCCCGTTCGTGGGGGCCATCCTCGACGCCGACATCGAGCTCAACGGCGAGGAGTTCACCTTCACCAACACGCCGCTGGCGGTCGCCACCCGCTTCGACATCCGCAACACCGTCACCCACGAGGCGGGCCACTTCTTCGGCCTGGACCACTCGGCCAACACCCAGGCCACCATGTTCGCCTCGGCCCCGCCCGGGGAGCGCTCCAAGGCCACGCTGCACGACGACGACGTCGAGGGCATCTGCGCCATCTACCCGAGCCGCGCGGGCGGAGAGGCCTGCATCGCGTCGGCCGGGAACGGCGGCGGGGGCGACGACGTGGAGGCCTGCACCCAGGCGCCGGGCCGCGGGCGCGGCAGCCCCGGGTTCCTGGCGCTGGTCGCCGTCATGGGCCTCGTACGGCGAGGCTGCCGACCGAAGCGGTCCTGAGTCGCGCCGGCCCCCTGGTGCAGGCCCGACCCGACCCCCAGTCGCCGGTCACGTCGCCAGAATGCGAGTCAGTTGCCTGACTTGCACGGTCGACCTGATCGCTCAAGATCCCTTGGCACACACAGTGTGTAGATGTGCGCCCAGAGCCTTTCTCATGACGGGATGCCGTTTCGGCTTTACGGTACGTTTCTAGCCCGCTACGGTCTGCGCGTAGGCTGTTTTTTAGTTATGGGCGATTTTCGCTCTACATTGAGAGCAATCGTCGGGCGGTCGGGCCCGGTCGGAGTGGCTGCATGTACGGGGAGCGCGTCGGCATGACTGTCCCAGGGGAGGATCTCCCTCCTCTGGTGCCGGTTTTGCTCACGGCTTTTGGGGTGTGTTTCGCGATCGCGGCGGCGGGGTCGTTTCACTCGGTTTCTCACGACGCTTCAGCGACCTCGACGCCTCGACCGGGGGAGACGCTGACGCCGGCCGCCGCCTCGCCCGGGTCGACCCGAGCCCCTGCTTCCCTCCTCGCGGCCGCGCCGGCAACCTCACCCCGGATCGCGCACGCTGGGCCGCCGAGTGCGGGGCCGCCGAGTGCTGGGCCGCCGAGTGCTGGGCCGCCGAGTGCTGGGCCTCCGAGTGCTGGGCCTCCGAGTGCTGGGCCTCCGACGAGCGCCACGCCGGTAGGCCTCGCTGCGGCCGCGCCCGCCAGCGCGCCCGTCGCACCGCCGCCCGCGCCCGCGCCCGCTGCTGCGTTGCCAGCGCGCTGCGAGCTGGTGCTGGCCTATCGTCGAGGCGCCGTCGCCCCCGACGACGGCGATGCCGGCCGGCTGGACGACCTGGGTCGGTGGCTCGGGGGCGCTCGGGCCGTCGAGGTCACCATCCGGGCCCACGCCGACGGCACCGGGACCACCCAGCACAACTTCGAGCTGAGCGAGAAGCGGGGCGAGTGGATCCTCCAGCGCTTGAAGCGCGCGGGGGTCGCGCCAGGCCGAGTGACCGCGCAGGCGTTCGGAGAGTACGTCCCCCTGGACGGCCTGGGCCGCGACGACGATCGCAACCGTCGCACGGTGGTCCACCTGCGCGGCGCAGCGACCTGCCCGATCGAGGAGGCCTCGCCATGACCGCCGTCGTCCTCTTCACCATCGCGGCCGTGGTCGCCCTCTGGGCCGGCGGCCTGCTGAGCGGCGTGCGCCTGGGCCGCAGCGCCCGAGCGGAGCTGGAGCGCTCCGTCGCCGCCCTGACGGCCGCCGAGGCCGCCTCCCAGGCCCGCGCCCAGGAGCTGGACCGGCGTGCCACCGAGACCGAGACGCTGCGCTCGGAGCTTCGCGGCTTCGTGGCGCCCCTGCTGGAGCGCGAGGCCGAGGTCCACCGGCTCAGCGAGGATCTGCGCAGCATCGCGGGCGCGGTGGCCGCCAGCGGCGAGGAGCAGAAGGCCCTGAAGGTCGCGCTCGACGGCATCGCCCGCCCGCTGGCGGCGCGCACCGGCGAGACGCAGCGGCTGCGCGGCGAGCTGGAGCGCATGCTCAACGAGAAGCTCGACGCCCACAACGGCGACGAGCGGCTGCGGCGGGTCGTGGCCGAAGCCATCCGCCCGCTGCAGGAGCGCACCCGGGCCGACCGGCTGCGCGAGGTGGTCTCCGAGGCCATCCGGCCCATGGTGGAGGGCGAGCTGCTGGGCGTCGATCTCGCCCGCCTCCGCCTCGGTGAAAGTCGCAAGGATCTCAATGAGTTGCTGACGGCGGTGGCCACCCACGCCGGCCTCGCCACGGTGGTGCTCGCCGACGAGCGCGGCCTGGTGCTGGCCGAGAATGATGGCGCACGGGACGCCGAGGCGCGGGCTGGCCTCTCGGCCCTCACGCTGACGCTCTCCGACAGCCACATCCAGAGCGGGGCGCCGGCGCCCCTGGCGGTGATGCTGCATGACGCCGCCAACCAGATGATCGTGAGCCGGATCTTCACGGTGGATGGCGATCGCTTTGTCCTGACAGCGGTCTCCAAGGGGCGGTTCATCCCGCCCAACCTCCTCGATCCGGTCCTCGACAAGATCGAACAGCTCATGGCGGACTGGACGACCGCCCCCGTTCGTCCCAGCGAAGCAATCGCCGTCGGCCACTGACCGTCGGCCCGCCCGCGTCCGCGGGCAACACCACACAGTGGCCGGAGAGGCCGAATGGGGACGAGACGTCCCCCAACAGGGAAGGAGTACCTCATGTCTCGGATGGAAAGCGTCAACCGGATCCTCCGCAACCTCCAGGCGGGCACCCCGGACGTTGAGGCGTGCGCGCTCGTGTCCGAAGACGGCCTGATGATCGCCAGCGCCCTGCCCCAGCACATCGACGAGACCCGCGTGGCCGGCATGACCGCGACGCTGGCCAGCCTGGGCATCCGGGCCGCCGAGGAGCTGGAGCGCGGCGAGGTCGACCAGGTCTTCGTGAAGGGGAAGAACGGCTACGCCATCATGTTCCAGGCGTCCGAGAACACCCTGCTGCTGGTCATGGCGTCGCGCAACGCCAAGCTGGGCCTCATCTTCCTGGACACCCAGCGAGCCGCCGCCCAGGTCCAGAAGGTGATCTGATGGAAATCTCGGTCTCGCAGTTCGAGTGGGCCAAGGACTTCGTGGGCTTCACGGCCCAGGACGCCGCCCAGCTCGTGGAACTCGGCTCGCTCATCGCCGACCACGGCGGGACGGTAACCGACTACTTCTACGAGGTCCTGGGGCGGGTGCCCGAGACCGCCAAGGTCATCGAGGGTCGCGTCGACGCGCTGAAGCGGACGCATGGCGTGTACATGCGCCAGCTCGTCGCCGGCGACTATGGGGAGGCCTACTTCGAGTCCCGCATCAAGGTCGGCAAGGTGCATGTCGTCCAGGGGATCGAGCCGCACTGGGTGGAGGCGGTGATGAGCATCATCCGCACCCAGCTCATCGGGCTGATCTCCGAGCACTATGCCGATGCTGCGGAGCGGGCGGCCAAGAGCCAGGCGCTCCTGCGCATCTGCGACCTGGATCTGCTGCTCATCAACTTCGCCTACGCGGAGGAGCGGCTCGACCGCCTGTCGAAGTTCACGGGCATGGGCCGTCGGCTCATCGAGAACGTCATCAAGATGCCGCCCAGGAAGTAGGCCCGTGGACCCCGGTGCAGACGAAGACGCCCAGCGGGCGCTGGCCGCACTCCAGGGCCTGCGGGCAGGGGTCATCGTCTGCAGTCGGGAGGGGCGTGTGCTGCTACACAACGCCGCCGCCGCCCGCATCCTGAACCTCCCCGCCGGTGAGCCCCCAAAGCTGCCCCCCGAGCTGGGTTCGGTGGAGAGCCTGGCCCGCCACACCGGCGGTTCTGTGCGCCCGCGCTCCATCAAGCTCCAACGTCCGGCCGGTCCCGTCGAGGTGGGCTACGAGGTCTCCGAGGGCGCCGACAACACGCTCGTCCTGCTCTTCCAGGACATCACCGAGCAGGTCAGGACACGCACCGAGCGGGATCGCCTGCTCCAGCTCGCCACCGTGGACGAGGTGCTGCCCACGGTTCTCCACGAGCTGCGCAACCCCCTCGCCGCGGTGACGCTCGCCGTGGAGGTGCTGCTGGAGGAGTGCGAGCCGCGCGACGACCCCGAGCTGACCGAGGCCCTGCACACCGTGCTGGCGGAGCTGCGCCGCATGAGCCTGGTCTTCCAGGGCATCGGCGTCGGCGGGCGCAGCCTGCGGATGACCCAGGTCGCCGCGGTGGACGTGGCCGTCCGGGAGGTCGCGCGCATCATGGACCGGCTCGCGCAGCAATCCGGCGTGACGCTCCATGTGGACGTCCAGGTCCTGCCGCTCCTGCCGTTCGACCCCGCCGTGGTGAAGGCCATCGTCTTCAATTTGTTGAGCAATTCCATCTATGCATGCCACCAGGGTGGCCACATCAAGGTCAGCCTGCGGCCCCGCACCTCGTCATCGCTGCTGCTTCGGGTGACAGATGACGGCCACGGGATGTCGGCAGATGTGCTCTCAGATTGTACACGACCATTCTTTACCACACGTGCCAACGGGAGCGGGCTCGGCCTGGTGGTGTGCCGCGAGGCCGTCGAGGAGGCTGGCGGGACCCTCGACATCCGCAGCGCGCCCGGTCAGGGCACGCGCGTGAGCATCGAGCTGCCGCTGACGCGGCCCCTCGTGTCCATTCAGGATTCCACTTCGCGGTCGGCCAGGCGACGGCGTCTGCGCGACACGGACGAAACGGATTCCTGACAAATATCGACAGGCGAAAATCTTGCGTTGACACTGCACCAGTAGCCGTCACACTCCAGAACAGGCGAGACGGAGGTCACACACGTCATGTCGGTGGTGATGGTCGTCGAAGACGAACAGATGCTACGGGACTCCAAGGTTCGCAGCCTCCGGCGGCTGCCCGGCGTCGAGGTCGTCGAGGCCGGGCGCTTCTCGGAGGCCCGCGCCCTGATGACCGAGGAGCGCCCCGCCCTGGTGGTGTCCGACGTCAGCCTCCCGGACGAGAGCGGCGTGGGTCTCCTGGCCGAGCTGGACCGGACCGACCTGCACATCCCCGTCATCTTCGTCACCGCCTACCTGGGGCGCTTCCGAGACCGCATCCCCGATCGGCCCGGGGTCGAGGTGTACGAGAAGCCGCTGCCGATGGCCGTGCTCCGCGAGAAGGTGCTCCAGCAGCTCGAGAGCAGCCGCGAGCACCGCCGGGCGCCGTTCACGGTGGCGGAGTACCTGCAGATGGCGGGCATCGGGCGCCACTCCATGACCATCCGCCTCTCGCGGGACGGGCAGCCGACGGGCTGGCTGCGCATCGTGCGAGGCCAGCTCTGGGCCGCCCGCTACGGCAAGCAGCGCGGCGAGGAGGCCGTGCGCGAGCTGGCCTTCGCCCCCGACTGCCGGGTCGAGGTGGAGGCCCTGGCCGGCCAGCCCGGCCGCCGCGAGATCCACGGCTCCATCGACGCCATCCTCCTCGACGCCTGCCGGCTGCAGGACGAGCGGCTGCGGGAGCACCCCGATCTGGACGAGCTGCTCAAGGCCCTCGATGCCTCGGACATGGCCGACTTCAACGTGGAGGTCACGCCACCCCCGCCCGGCTTCGTGCTTGACGACAGCCTGCCCCCGGCCTCGGCGCGGGCCCCCACCACGGAGCTGCCCTGGGCCGTCCCGCCGGTGGACGAGGTGGAGGCGGTGGAGGAGGCGGCCCCGGCGGACTCGGCGCCCGTCGAGGAGCCCGCGCGGGCGGTGAGCCCCCCCGCCCCCGCCCCCGTCGACGACGGCTTCGACGCGGTCATGGACGAGGGCCTCGACGCGCTGCTGGCCCGGGACTACCCCCTCGCGTGGCGCGCGTTCACGGAGGCCCGCCGGCTGCGCCCCGACCATCCCGTCGTCCGGACCAACCTCGCCCGGCTCCAGCAGCTCGGCGGCATCACCGAGGCGTCGGACCGAGACGTCCTGGATTTCTCCCATCAATCCAAGACCTTCTGGTAGGGGCTGGCGCGCGCTGCGCCGATCCCCCACCATGCCGCCCGCGCCACCGTCGGAGGAAGTCGATGAAGCGCTTCGGCATGCTGGGGGCCGCCGGGTTCGTCGCTCCCCGCCACATGAAGGCCATCCGCGAGACGGGCAACGAGCTCGTCGCGGCCTGCGATCCCTACGACGGCGTCGGCGTCCTGGACCGCTACTTCCCCGACTGCCGCTTCTTCACGGAGGTGGAGCGCTTCGACCGCCACCTGGAGAAGCTGCGGCGGCGCACGGGCGAGAAGCCGGTGGAGTACATCAGCATCTGCTCGCCCAACTACCTGCACGACGCCCACTGCCGCCTGGCGCTGCGGGTCCACGCCCACGCCCTGTGCGAGAAGCCGCTGGTCATCAGCCCGTGGAACCTCGACCAGCTCCTGCAGCTCGAGGCCGAGTACGGGCGCCGCATCTACACCGTCCTGCAGCTGCGCCTGCACCCGGCCGTGCAGGCGCTCAAGGCCCGCCTCGCCGAGCAGCGCGGCGAGCGGCTGGACGTGGTGCTGACCTACGTCACCCGCCGCGGGCCGTGGTACCACCACTCCTGGAAGGGCGATGCCGAGAAGTCGGGCTCGCTGCCCATGAACATCGGCATCCACTTCTTCGACCTGCTGCTCTGGCTCTTCGGCCCCGTCGAGCGCTCGGCCGTGCACCTCCAGGACGACCGCCGGGTGGCGGGCACGCTGGAGCTGCCCGCGGCGCGGGTGCGGTGGTTCTTGTCGGTGGCCTACGAGGATCTGCCCGAAGAGACCCGCGCCCGGGGCCAGCACGCCCTGCGCGCGCTCACGCTCGGCGATCAGGCCTTCGACTTCTCGACCGGCTTCGACGACCTGCACACCCGGGTGTATGAGGATGTGCTGAGCGGCGGTGGCTTCGGCGTGCAGGACGCCCGCCCGTCCATCGAGCTGGTCCATGAGATCCGCAATACGCCGACCTCCTCGGCGGGGACGGACGGCCACCCGCTGCTGCGCTGATCACACTTCGCCTGCTTTTCGGGTTCCCTCCCGGGTCAGGCGCGCTACGGTGTGGCGCCGACACAGCGAGGAGATCCCCCCATGGCAGCCCCCCTCCCCAAGTTCTTCCGTGACGCCCTCACCCAGGTGCCCCTGACCGCCCGCCGCGGCGGCGCGGCCTTCGATGACCGCTCGGTGCGCGAGCTGCGCATCGTGGCCCGGCAGGCGGTGGACCTGCTGGGCGAGGGCATGGGCCATGTGCTCGTGCACGAGGGGCTGGCGCAGGCCGAAATCCCCGCTCCCCTGACCGCGGACGCGCTCAAGGCCCACGCCGGCTTCAAGGCCGTCCTCGGGGGGGACGTCCTCTCGCCCGGCCACGCGGACGCCGACACGGTGCGCATCGCCCAGCGAGCCCTCCAGGCCGTCGCGGCCCGCGTGCGCGGCACCGACGCCGCCCTCCGCCTGAGCGGCTGGGGCACCGACGGCGACTACGGGCAGGAGACCATGGCGGCCGTCGCCGCCTGGCAGAAGGCCCACGGGCTGACGGTCGACGGCAAGCTGGGGGCCGAGGTGGCCGCCGGCCTCGTGGCAGCCCTCACCGGCCCCCCCCTCCCCGACCTCTTCAAGGTGGTCACCCCGGACGAGCGGGCGTCCCCCGCCGCGCGCCGCATCGTCGAGACCGCCCGCGCCATCGTCGAGGCCCCGGAGGAGGCGCCCTTCACCCCCACCGTCCGCGGCAAGACCTACCGCTACTTCGGGCGCCTTTTCGGCACCGAGGCGGCCTTCGCCGGCCGCATCGACATCCCCGGCAACGTCTCCTACGGGCTGCGCCCGGGCACCAGCTACTGGAAGTGCAACATCTTCGCGGGCACGGTGCTGTCGGTGGCCGAGGTCCCCGTCTCGACGTTCCAGTTCAACCCGCCCTCGCCCGTCCGCCACTTCCCGCGCGCCGAGAAGTTCGGCCCCCGGCTCGCGGCCCTGCGGGGCTGGAAGATGGTGCGCGCCCTCGACCACCGGGATCCCGACGACGAGACCCAGGCCCTCGCGGGGACGGCCCAGAACGCCGAGATCGCCGAGCTGCTGGGCCTGGTCCAGCCCGGTGACCTGCTGTTCGTGGACCACCCGGGCCGGCCCGGCGAGGACGGCGGGCATTGCCGCGTCGCCGTCGAGGCGGCCGCGGAGGGCGACGCCGACACCGCGCCCGCCTTCGCCCAGGCCAGCTCGGGCTCGGCCGTCATCCGCCGCGAGGGCCTGTCTCGCCTCGGGGGCGGCTCGGAGCTGCAGTTCTGGCTCGTCCGCTACACCGGCTGAGGCACCTCAGGGCGGGGCGCACCCGATGGGCCCCAGCCCGAAGTAGATCTCGTCGGGCCCGTGGCGCCGGTCATACCACCCGATGCCGAAGACGCCATCCTGGTAGACCACCGTGGCGCCAAACGAGGCGTCGGGGCCCACGCTGAGGCGCTCGGGCTGCCCGAACGGCTGGAGCTGCCCGTCCAGGTGCTGGAACCAGATCTCGTCGTTCCCGCTGCGCCGATCCGACCAGGCCACCGCGTAGCCGTTGCCTGCCGCCACCAGGGCCGGCAGGAACGACGGCCGCAGGTCGTCGGTGAGCCGGACCTCGGCCCCTACCCGCGCCCCGTTGGCGCCCGCCAGGGCGGCGTAGATCTCGGTGTTGTCGTTGCGGGTGTCGTACCACGCCACCGCCCAGCCGTTGGGGGAAGGCGCGAGGGTGGGCGCGTTGCTGTTGCCCATCCCGGCGCTGACGATCTGGCGCGCGCCCTGGGGCGCCCCATCGGCCGCCACCGGCTGGATGACGATGTCAAAATCCCCTTGCTGATCAATGTTGTACGCCACCGCCCGGTCGGCGCCGCGGTGCGCGATGGTGGGCACGGTGGCCGGCTCTGCCCCCTGGGAGACCACCACCTGGTCGCCCACCGGCACGCCTTGAGCGGTCAGGCGCTGGAGCCGCACCTGGTCGGTGCCCGTCCGCTGGTCGCTCCACACGACCGCGAAGTCGACGCCGTTGAAGTCGAGGCGCGGGTTGAAGGCGTTGGCCTGGCTCTCGACCAGCCGGGTGTCGGCCACCAGGATGCTGCCGTCGGCGCCGATGCGCGCGAAGTGCACCTGGGCCCGGCCCGTCCGGGTGTTGTGCCACGCTACCCCGAAGCCCCCCGCCCCATCGGGCGCGATGGTGGGCCGCAGCTTCGAGCCGCCGATGAGCTGGAGCCGCACCGCGGCCCCCACGGGCCGGCCGCCTGCGTCGAGCCGCTGGTAGTACAGCTCGGCGCTGCCGTCGCGGTTGTCGCTCCACACGAGCCCGTAGGTGTCCCCGCTGCGGGCGAGGGCGGGCTGGATGGCGCCGCGGCCGTGGTCGGTGATCCGCTGCTCCCCGCCGATCAGCCGCACCACCTCGTCGTCGATGACGCCATCGCAGTCGCTGTCCTGGCCATCGCAGTCGTCATCGACCGGCGCCGCGGGCTGGCCGGGCTGGCATGGCGTCTCCACCCCGCCGCGGCACGTCGACGGGATGGCCAGGGCCGCGCAGACGCCCCGGCCGCAGATCCGGTTCTCGACGTAGCCCTCGTCCGTGCGGCCATCGCAGTCATCGTCGACGCCGTTGCAGTCCAGATCCCCGCCCACCGGCAGGCCCGGCTGGCACGGGATCTCGCGGCCGAACTCGCACCGGCTCGGCTGCGGGTTGGCCGCGCACGCCCCCGCGCCGCAAGCGACCACCGGCTGGTAGCCCTCGTCGACGCGGCCATCGCAGTCGTTGTCGCGGCCGTCGCAGTCCGCGTCGTCGCCGTCGGGCGCACCCGGCACGCAGAGCCGCTCGACGCCGCCGACGCAGCTCGAGGGCTGGGCCCCCTCGCGGCACACCCCCGTCCCGCACAGCGCAGCCTGGTAGTCCTCGTCGGCGGTGCCATCACAGTCATCATCGGCGCCGTCGCAGCTCAGGTCGTTCTGGGCGGGCGGGGCCGGCTGGCAAGGCACTTCGACGCCCCCTCGCAGCGGCCCGGCCGCGCCTGCGCGGCGCAGACACCCACCCCGCAGCCGGCCAGCGGCTGGTAGCCCTCGTCGATCTCCCCATCGCAGTCGTCATCCACCGCGTCGCAGTCGCTGTCGTCCCCGGTCGGGGACCGGGCCGGCACGCCACCACCGCACCCCCGACGCAGCCCCGGCCACCGACGTCTCGCGGCAGACGCCCACCCGCAGATCTGCTCGCCCGCGGCCTGGTCCTCGTCGGTGGCGCCATCGCAGTCGTCATCGCGCCCGTTGCAGACCTCGGCGTCCGGGACCCGCTGATCGACGCAGGCCCCCAGGCGCCCGTCGACGCAAACCCTCGTTCCCGCTCGACATTCTCCGACCCCCTCCGTCCCGGCGATGCCCTCGTAGCAGGGCTCGGCGAAGCCGTCGGCGCTCTCATCGGTCGCGCCATCGCAGTCATCGTCGACGCCGTTGCAGCGCTCGACCGCCGCCTGGCTGGTGCTGCCCCCCGGATCGGTGCTGCACCGGATGCCGCCCTCGTCATCGCACTCGATGAAGCCGACGCCGCACCGGCCCACGCCCTCGCAGGCCTCGGCCAGCCCCAGCTCCTCGTCGATGGCCCCGTCGCAGTCGTCGTCGACGCCATCGCAGATCTCCGCCCGGGGCCGGCGGCCGTCCGGGCAGGGGCTGGGCGGGCCCTCGTCGGGCATCGCGTCCGCCGCGGCGTCCGGCCCGGCGTCGTCGAGGGGCCCCGCGTCGCGGCGGCTCGCGTCCTCGCCCGCCGCCGCATCCACCAGGCCCCGATCCACCGCGCCGCCATCGACCGGCGGGCGCATCGCGTCGCCCCCGTCGGGGCCCTGGGCGTCGGGGCGGCCGCCGTCATCCGGCACCCGGCCGTCCTGGCGGCCCTCGATCACGGCTGAGTCCACCACCGCGTCCCCGCGGGCGGCGCGCCGTCCGCGGCGCTCCCGCCGCCCCCGTCATCGCAGGCCCAAAGCGCCAGAAGCCCCAGCACCCCCACTTCGCCCTCGTCATCTTCCCGTCCCCCGACCAGGCCGCCGACCTCGCCGGGAGGGTAGCGGATTCGGGCCGACGCGGCGACGTGTCCGGGAGGCTTGCCCCCGACGGGCTTCCTGCGCACCCTGGGCGCCATGAAGACCCTGCTCCTCTCGGCCTCCGCCGCCCTCGCCCTCGCCGGCTGCCGCAGCGAGCCCGCGACCTCGCCGGCCCCCGCGGCCGCCCCGGTGCGGGAGGCCCCCCGCCAGCTCGCCGCCGACGCGCTGCCCGACCTGCGCCGGTCCCCGCGGGAGGCCCTCCCGGCCGCCCACGTCGTCCTCGAGATCACCCCGTCGCGCCTCATGGTGGACGTGGGGCCGACCTGGGATCAGGTGCCGGCCGCCGAGCGAGCGGGCTGGTCGGCGACGCGCCCCGCCCCGCAGGCCGTCGGGTTCTGGGACGACGCGGCCGCGGCCGCCACGGAGGATCCCCTCCCCGACCTGACGACCGCGCTCCAGGCGGCCGCCGCGCACACGCCCGCCGATGGCCGCAGCGTCGTCGTGCGCGCCGACGCGGGCCTGCCCTACGGCCTGGTCGCCCGAGTGCTGAGCGCCGCCTGGCTGGCCGGCTACCGGCGGTGGTACATCGAGGGCCGGGACGGCGCCGTCCCCGTGGAGCAGGCCCGCCTCTGCGACAAGCACGCGACCTCGCCGACGCCCTGCACCACCACCTACGCGCTGGCGACCAGCGAGGCCCTGTACCTGCAGAGCCGCCCGGTCGCCGAGGCGGGCTGCGCCATCCCCCTGGCGCCGGTGCCCTGGCCCACCGCGATGCCCGCCCCGCCCCCGCGGGACCGGTGCCGGCGCCTCCCGCGCCAGCAGGGCAAGCTCCTGCTCGGCGTCATCGAGCCCCATCGCCAGAAGCACATCCAGGGTGACCGCTGCGACCTGGCGGCCCTGGCCGCCTGGCCCGAGGTGACCTGGGGCGAGGTGGCGGGCGCCGCCGATGCCCTGCGGGCCGCCGGCCACGGGCGGGTGGCCCTGGGGATCGACCGCGCCCGGACGACGTGCCAGGGGGACGGACCCTGATGTAACGGGTTGGCCCCGCTCGCTGGCGAACCTTTGTTACAGTCCCGACACACTCTCATCAGACCTGCGCGCCGCCGACGGCCAGACTCCGCGCTGGAACGGCCGATGCACACCGACCCCGCCCAAACGGAGGGAGAGGTCGGTCATGAAGGGTCTGATACCGGGTCTGTTGCTCTTCACCGGGTGCTGGGGCCCATCGAGACCCCCCTGCACGCCAGATTCCAGAGGCAGCACGCGGCGCTGAGCGTCGCCGCCTCGAAGCCGAGATCGCCGAGCTGAAGGCCCACGCGGGCGAGCCCGGCGCCTCCGCCGAGGGACCCGCCGCCGCCGCGCCCGCCGACGCGACCCTGCGCAGCCTCCCTGCCGATCCCGCCGCCGCCGCCCGGGGCAAGGCCGCCTTCGCCTCCTGCGCCGGCTGCCATGGCGCCGAAGCCGAGGGCCGCGTCGGCATCGCCCCCCGGCTGAACAGCGCGACGTTCCTGGCTGCCGCCAGCGATCGCTTCCTCGTCGACACCATCACCCACGGCCGGGCCGGCACCACGATGATCGGCTGGGGCCAGAGCCTCGGCGCCCCCGCCATCCAGGACATCGTCGTCTACCTGCGGTCGCTCTCCCCCGTCCCGCCCGCCACGCTCGACGAGTCGCCCCTGGCCGGGGACGCCGAGAAGGGCGCCGCCACCTTCGGGAGCATCTGCGCCACCTGCCATGGGCGCCACGGTGGGGGCTACCAGGAGACGGGCAACGGCACCGGCATCGGCCGGCGGGCCTTCCTGGCCTCGGCCACCAACGGCTTCCTGCGGCACCTCGTCCGGCACGGCAAGAGCGACACACCGATGCGGCCATTCACCGGCGCCCGCACCTCGGTGGCCAACCTGGATCCGGCCGAAATCGACAATGTGATCGCGTACATGCGGGCCTCGGCCTGGTAGGGGAGTTCGATGAGCATCTGGCGTAGGAAGTCTGAAGAGGTCCGCACCGAGGCCCCGGCCGAGCCCCCGCGACCGGGTTCAACCGGCGGGCGTTCCTGCAGGGAACCCTCGCCGGAGGCACCGCGGCGGTCACGCTCGTGGCGTGCAGCGACGACAAGGGCCATGGCACCCCGGGCGGCAAGACGGCCCGGGACGTGGTCGCCCATGGCGACGCGCCGGTGGCCGCGGGCGCGGTCGCCGACGAGGCGTCGCCCCCGGAGAAGGACGTGCCCACCAACCTGCTCGCCCAGTGCCCCTACTGTGGCGTCGGCTGCGGCACGATGATCCAGGTGGAGAAGGGCCGCATCGTCGGGATGGCGCCCGACCCCCAGCACCCCACCAACAAGGGGCTGCAGTGCATCAAGGGGCTGACCTCCAACGAGGCCATCTATGTGGATCGCCTCACGAAGCCCCTCATCCGCAAGGACATGACCGACCCCCTGAAGGGCCACGTCAGCGCCACCAAGGGCCGCTTCGATCCCGAGGTCTTCCGCGAGGCCAGCTGGGAGGAGGCCGAAGAGATCGTCGTCGCCCAGATCGCCGGCATCGTGAAGAAGTTCGGCGGCAACTCGGTGGGCCTCTATGGCTCGGGCCAGCTCCCCGTCGAGGGCCAGTGGCTCGAGAACCTGTTCATGAAGGGGGTCCTCGGCTCGAACACCATCGAGGCCAACGCGCGGATGTGCATGACCTCGGCGGTCACGGGCTACTTCAAGAGCCTGGGCTCCGACACGCCGCCCACGTCCTATGAAGACATCGAGCTGGCGGACATGGTGACCCACTGGGGCCACAACGCCCGTGGCGCGCACCCCATCGTGTTCTGGCGCATCGCCGACCACAAGTCGAAGACCGGCATCCCGACCCTCGTGGTGGATCCGCGCCGGACGGGTACCGTGCAGGGCTATGAGGAGATCGGCGGCGCGGCCAGCTCCTACCACTTCGCCACCATCAACGGCGACATCGCCATCCACAACGCCCTCGCCCATGTGCTGCTGACGAAGCACGAGGAGGCCGTCCACTGGGACTTCCTCAAGGCGCACACCACCGGCTGGGAGCCCTACGTCACCGCCTGCAAGGAGCGCTACTCGCCCGAGCAGGTGGAGGCGATCACGATGGTGGATCCCCAGTATTTGCGCGAGGTTGCAGCCCGCTGGGCCGAGGCGTCCATCAAGGGGCGCAAGGCCGGCAAGGGGGGCGTCCTGTCGTTCTGGGGCATCGGCTACAACCAGCACCTGCACGGCCAGAACAACACGGTCCGCCTCATCAACCTCATGGCGCTGTCGGGGAACATCGGCCGGCCTGGCTGCGGGCCGTTCTCCATGACGGGGCAGCCCAACGCCATGGGGGAGCGCCTGACGGGCGGCCTGACGGGCCGGCTGCCGTTCAACCAGGGCATCGACAACGCCGAGTGGCGCGACTGGATCGCGGACGCCTGGCGGGTGCCGCGCGACCGCCTGGCCACCGTGGCCTCGGCGGCCAACCCCGGCTACGCCATCGGCATGATGGAGCGGGCGATGAAGGGCGACCTCCACGCCATGTTCCTCATCTACGCGACGCACATCGACCTGCCCGACCAGAACACCCTCGTGCGGCCCGCCCTCACGAAGACCTTCAACGTCGTCCAGGAGATCTACCGCCACGCCCCGAACAACCTGTTCGCCGACGTCATCCTGCCGGCGTCGACCTGGGGCGAGTGGGTCGGCGGCACCTACATCCAGTCGGAGCGCCGGGTGTACGTCACGGACGGCACCGCCAACCCGGTCCCGGGCACCCGCCCCGACATCGACATGGTCATCGACAAGGGCCGCGCCATCGCCGACCGCCTGGGCCTGGATGGCAAGGCCATCTTCCCCTATGAGCGCAAGGCCAACGGCTTCTACGACCCCGAGGAGATCTTCCGCGACATCGTGAAGGCCTCCAAGGGCTCCGACGCCGACCTCACGGGCATGCTCGAGGTGGAGACCCGCGACGGGGTGGGCCTCTACGACCAGATCCGCAACCACCGCGGCATCCAGTGGCCGGCCCCCACCTACGAGATCGCCAGGGCCGGCGGCACGCCCCGACGGTACATGGCCCAGGAGAACTGGGAGGGCAAGCCGTACGGCGAGTTCCGCACGCCCGACGGCAAGCTGCACATCCACCTGTGCGAGCAGGACTACTCCCAGCGCGCCGAGGTGACCGGCCAGCTCATGCGCCTGGGGGTCGACCAGGACTTCTACGCCATCGACAACCTGGACCTGCTGAAGAAGGCCCGGGACATGGGGCTGACCCCCGAGCTGCCCGACGCGGACTTCCTGGGGAAGAAGGCCGAAGAGGTGCCAGCGGGCAAGTACCCGTTCTGGCTGGGATTGGGGGTGGTGTACGAGCACTTCCACACCGCCAAGACCATCCGGTCGGGCACCACGAAGCGCCTCGTCCCCGAGATGTACGTCGAGATGCACCCCGAGGACGCCCAGGCCCTCGGCGTCGCCGACGGCGACTGGGTGAAGGTCGTGACGCGGCGCGGCCACTACGAGGCGCGGGCCTCCATCGGCCTGGACTCCAAGGTGAAGCCGGCGCGCAACACCGTGCCGCGGGGCTACCTCTTCAGCCCGTGGAACCTGTCGGTGGCCGACTCGGCCGATCCGAAGGACAACCGGTGGCTGGTCAACGGCGTGAGCCACCGCGCCTTCGACCCGGTGTCGGGCCAGGTGGACTTCAAGAAGCTGGCGTGCCGCATCGAGAAGCTACGGGCCTGAGGTGACGCCGCCCTCCCCGAGCCGCCGGGCCCTGCTGGGCGCGGCCGTGGCCGTCGGCCTCGGCGGGGCCGGCGTCCTGCTGGGCGGCCGACGCGCGGGCGCCCGCCTGCTCACCCTGCGCCCACCCGGCGCCCGCCCCCCCGGTGCCTTCGAAGACGCCTGCGTCCGCTGCCTGAAGTGTGCGGCGGCCTGCCCCAACGAGTGCATCCGCTTCTTCGGCCTCGGCGCCGGCCTCGACCTCGCCTTCACCCCCTACCTCAAGGCCCGCGAGCGCGGGTGCACCCTGTGCGGCGAGTGCGCGAAGGCGTGCCCGACCGGCGCCCTCAAGCCCTTCGAGCCGACCCGCACCGGCTGGCTGGCGGGCGTGAAGATGGGCGAGGCCCGGGTCAACAAGGCCCAGTGCTACTCGTACAACGGCCGCACCTGCGGCGCCTGCTACCGGGCCTGCCCCCTCGCCGGCCAGGCCCTGCGCATCGGCGTGTTCGAGACCCCCATCGTCGATCCGGCCTTCTGCGTCGGCTGCGGCCTCTGCGAGCAGGCCTGCCTCAAGGTGCCGCAGGCCATCCGCGTGATGCCGGCGGGTCAGGAGGCCTGAGGTGGCCCGCGTCGTCCGCGGCCGGCTGGGGCAGGTGGTGCGCCGCTGCACCCAGCTCGGCGTCGTGGCGTTCGTGCTCTGGGGCGCGCTGGACGTGGCCTGGCGCAACTACAAGGTCGCCCACAACCACCCCCGCCTGGTGGCCCTGATGGAGGGCGACTTCTGGGGGCAGGCCTACGCCCTCAACGAGTCGCTGCTGGGACTCTGGGGCGAGCCCTACCGGGCCAGCCTCGACTTCCTCGGCCTGCCCTGGGCCGCCACCGTCGGGGGCGTCCGCACGGCCGACCCGCTGCTCGTCCTCGGATATTCCTTTCACAATCAAGTACTTGATCCACACCTCCTCCTCGGGCTGCTGGTCCCGTTCGCCGTCGCCTTCCTGCTGGGCAAGGTCTTCTGCAGCCACCTCTGCCCGATGCGGCTCGCCTTCGAGGTGGGCCAGTGGATCCGGGGGGGCCTCCTGTACCTGGGGGTCCCCGTCCTGGCGTGGCAGGCCCCGGCGCGGCTCGGCGGGTTCGTGCTGCTCGGGGGCATGCTCGCCACCCTGGGCGCGGGCATGTCGATCTGGTTCTTCCTGCTCCCCTACGTGAGCCTGTCGGCGGGGCTCTTCCTGGCCGTCACCGGCGGCGCGGCGGGCGGGCTGCTCGCCACGGCGGCCCTCTTCCTCACGGCCGACGTGCTCCTGGCCCCCGGCCAGTTCTGCCACGCCCTGTGCCCGCAGGGCTGGCTGCTGGAGCAGGTGGGCCGCCTCTCGGCGTTGAAGCTGCGCAAGCGCCCCGACGCCACGGCCTGCCCCACTGGCTGCGTCGCCTGCGTCCGCGCCTGTCCCTACCAGCTCTCGCCGCGCACGCTGAGCCACCTGCCGGCCTGCGACGCCTGCGGCCAGTGCGTCCCCGCCTGCCCCGATGGCAAGCTGGCGCGTCGCTTCCGCCTGCCGGGGCTGCTCCCGCTGCTGCTGCTGGCGCTCCTCCCCGGCCCCGCCGAGGCCCACCACAACAAGGGCCTGCCCCACTACGGCTACTTCGAGAACTACCCCCAGGTGCCCACCGAGGAGAACGTGGTGGTGGCGGGCCGCTGGGAGGTCGGCGCGACCCTCTTCAACTTCCAGGGCCTCGATCGCCGGACGGCCGAGACGCCCAACGACGTGAAGATCTACGCCTACGCGTATGACCTGGAGGCCGACGCCCCCTACACCGGCCCCCTGACCGTCCGGGTCGAGCTCGCCGGGCGCGAGGTCACCCGCTTCGCCCGCGATCGGGCCGACGAGGAGACCATCTACGTCTCGCGCGAGACGCTGCCGGCCAGCGGCGAGTACGCCTTCGTCGCCGTCCTCCCCGATGGCGCGGAGGTGGCCATCCCCTTCACCATCGAGCTGGCCGACGCGTTCTCGTGGGCCCTGGCCCTGGGCCTCGGGCTGCCCGTCCTGCTCATCTTCGGCCTCGCGCTGCTGGGCCGCACGCGGCGTGGCCGGGCCCGCCTCCAGAAGCTCCGGGCCGGCGCCCCCCTGCTGCTGCTCACGGCCCTGGCCTCCCCGGCCCGGGCCCAGGCCCCGGACTGCGCCGATCCGCTCTCGGTGAACCAGGCCATCGAGGGCGCCCACGGCGAGTCGCTGATGATCATGGCGGGCATGCCTCCCCTGTGGTTCGCCGCCGGCATGGTGGCCGTCATCGTGCTCACCTTCCTGCTGGTGGAGTGGACGGGCACCCGGCCGGCGTCCCCCCGTCGCCGCAACATCATCCGCAACCGCCGGATCTACTTGATGTTTCGCAGCGGCCGCGCGCAGCTCGTGCTGCGCCTGCTCGTCGTCGGCCTCTTGCTCGGGCTGGTCTACGCCGGCCTCTTCGGCAGCCGCGCCCGCAACATCACGCCGGTCGCCGTCTGGACGCTCTGGTGGGCCGGCCTGGTCTTCGCGGTGGCGTTCGTCGGCCCCGTGTTCTGCACCGTCTGCCCGTGGGACGCCCTGGCCAACGGCGTCCGCCGCCTCAGCCTGGGCCTCACGCTGCCGCGCCCCCTGCGCTCGGTCTGGCCCGCCGTCGCCCTCTTCACCCTGCTGACCTACGCCGAGCTGGGCCTGGGCACCACCACCGACCCCCGGCAGACGGCCTGGCTGGGGCTGGCCATGGTGGCCCTGGCCGTCAGCGGCGCCCTGCTCTTCGAGAAGAAGGCCTTCTGCGACGCCTTCTGCCCGGTCGGCCGCATCAGCGGGCTGTACGCCAACTTCAGCCCCTTCGAGATCCGCGCCCGCAACCCGAAGAGCTGCGTGAGCTGCACCACCGAGGACTGCCTGCACGGCAACGCCGCCGGCGCCCCCTGCCCCACGGGCATCTCGCTGAAGACCACCACCGACGCCACCGGCTGCACGTGGTGCTTCGAGTGCGTGAAGGCCTGCCCCCGCTACAACGTGGCCCTGAACCTGCGGCCCTTCGCGGCCGACCTGCACCGCGCGCGGCCCCGGGCGGACCATGCCTGGCTGGCCATCGTCCTGCTGGCCCTGACCCTCTTCCACGGCCTGTCCATGACCACCGCCTGGGAGAACCCGCTGCCCGGCCAGCCCAGCCTGCTCAAGTGGCTGCGGCTCGAGCTGGGGCTGGGGCACGCGGCCGCCTACGCCCTGGGGATGGCGGCCCTCGTCGCCGCGCCCATCGCGCTCTACCTGCTGTCGTGCCGGGTCTCGGCGTGGCTGGTCCGGGCGAGCGGCGTGCCCGCCTCGACGCTCTTCGCGCGCTTCGCCTTCGCCCTCCTGCCCCTGGCGCTCTTCTACCACCTGGCCCACAACGCCATGCACCTCCTGATGGAGGGTGGGGCCGTCGTGCCGCTCCTCAGCGACCCCCTCGGCTCGGGGGCGGACCTCTTCGGCACCGCCGACCTGCGGATCCCCCACCTCATCGGCGAGGGCCCGCTGTGGGCCATCCAGCTCGGCCTCGTGCTGGTGGGCCATGTCGTCGCCGTGGTCGTCGCCCACCGCGTCAGCCGCGACCTGTTCCCCGACCACCGCCTGGCTCGCAAGAGCCTGATTCCCCTCACCTTTTCCATGGTCGTGGTGTCGGTCGCGGGCCTGACGCTGATGGCCATGGACATGAGCATGCGGCTGGGGCGGACATGAGCGACCTCCCCGATCCAGGCCGTCGACGCTGGCTGGGCGGGCTGCTGCCCCGGGCCACCGAGGCCGTCGCCCGCGTCGTCTCCGAGGAAGTGGAGCGCCGGCTACCGCCGCGACGCCGTCCGCCTGGCGCCGTCGGCGAGGCCCTCTTCCTCGCCGGCTGCACCCGGTGCGGGGACTGCGTCCAGGCCTGCCCGCACCGCGCCATCTTCACCCTCGCCGCGCACGTCCAGCCCGGCGCGGGCACGCCGGTCATGGTCCCGGACGAACGCCCCTGCCACGGCTGCGAGGGCTTCCCCTGCGCCGCCGCCTGCACGCCCGGGGTGCTGGAGGTCCCGGACGGGAACACCTGGAAGCTCGGCACCTTCCACGTCGTCACCGAGCGGTGCCTGCCCTTCCGGGGACCCGAGTGCGGCGCCTGCGGCGGCCTGTGCCCCAACGACCCGCCAGCCCTGACGTTTCGCCTGGGGCGGCCCGCCATCGACCCGGATCGCTGCGTCGGGTGTGGCCTTTGCAAACCCGCTTGTCCGGTCCGCCCCGCGGCCCTGGAGCTCACCCCGCTGTGACGAGGATCACATGCCATCGCGCAAGAAGAAGCTCCGCCTCCACCGCCCCGCCACGCCGCTGCCGCACCGGCGAGCGTTCCTGGCGGGCGGAGCGGCCTGCCTCGCGGGCGGGGCCACCCTGCTTACCCGGCTGCTCGGTGGGCAGGACGCCCTCGCGGCCGACCTCGTCCGCCCCCCCACGGCCGACCCCGACGACGACGCCTTCCAGTCGCGGTGCGTCCGGTGCGGGCTGTGCGGCACGGTCTGCGAGAACGGCTGCATCCGCTTCTTCGGCCTGGGCGAGGACGCGCACGGCGCGCTGACCCCGTACCTGGACGTCCGCCAGCGGTCCTGCACCCTCTGCATGCGCTGCACGAACATCTGCCCGACCGGCGCCCTCACCCCGACCGAGAAGGACCTGCCCGCCCTCGCCCGGACGCTGCGCATGGGCAAAGCCCGGGTGGATCCCGATCGCTGCATCTCCTACCTGGGGCGCCTGTGCGGCTACTGCCACGACGCCTGCCCGCTGCCCGGGGTGGCCATCCGCCTGACGCCCCCGGCGCTGCCGGTGATCCTCGACGACTGCGTCGGCTGTGGCCGCTGCGTGGAGCACTGCCCTGCTGCGCCGACGGCCATCTTCGTGGAGCGGGTGCCGTCATGAGCGTCGACGTCGTCCCCGGCCGCCGGTGGCGCATCGCCCGCCGCATGACGCAGGTCGCGGTGCTCCTGATCATCGCGGTGGCGCCGTTCCTCGGCGGCTGGCAGCGCCTCGATCGCAGCCTGCTCTCCGCCTGGGACGGCCGGGGCTGGGACCTGCCCGCCGGCCTGGCGCGCGCGCTGCCCCTCGGCGACGCCCCCGCGACCGTCTACGCCGCCAACCAGGCCCTGGGAGGCGGGGCGGCGCTCAGCGTCGGCGGCGTGCCCCTCGGCGTGGATCCCGTGGCGGGCCTGGCCGCCGCGCTGACGGGCCCGGACGGCTGGAAGCTCTGGCTCGCCTGGAGCCTGCCGCTGGCGCTGGCGTTGCTGCTCGGCCGCGTCTGGTGTGGCTGGCTCTGCCCCTTCGGCACCGTCTCCCGCGGGCTGGACGCCGTGCTGGAGCGCCTCCCATGGCGCCCCCCCGTCCTGGCCCTGCCCCGGCGCCGGCCGGCCCGCTGGGTCGTCCTGGCGGCCACGATCACGTTGGGATTCATGGGCTTGCAGACCGTCGCCTACCTGCTTCTGCCCCACGTCATCCTCCAGATGACGGGCTACGCGCTCTGGCTGGCGGGCAGCCTGGCCCTGCTCGGGTGGCTGGCCGGCGCGCTGCTCGCTGGCGTCCTGTTTGGCCCGACGATCTTCTGCGCGGCCGTCTGCCCGACCGGCGCCGTCCTCGGCCTGGCCGGTCGCGCCCGCCGCGTCCGCGTCCACCTGGCCGACCCGGCGAAGTGCGGCCGAAGCTGCACGCTCTGCACCCGCGCGTGCTGGCTGAAGCTCGACCCCGCCAGCGGCGATCCGGGCCCCGACTGCGACCTCTGCGCGCGCTGCTTCGGCACCTGCCCCAAGACCAACCTGCGGGTCGGCACCGGGCCGTGCGCCTCAAGCGGCTGCTGCCGCTGCTGCTCGTCGCCCTGGCACCGGGGGCCCGGGCCGAGCGGCCCAAGCCGCGGCTGCTGCTCGACACCACCGTCCGCGCCGGGGCCGACGTCCAGGCCCACGTCGCGATCGTGGACCTGGAGGGCGTCCGCCTGGACGCCGACGATCGCCGCGAAGAGCACGGCGTCGAGGTCACCGTCCAGCTCGCGCGCGGCGCCTATGGACTGGCGGACGAGCGAGGCAGGCGGGAGCGGCGGCCGGTCTACAGCGGACCGCTGGCTCTGCGGCTGGAGTCCCAAGGCGGGCACCTGCTCCACCGCGAAGCCTTCGAGGCTGCCAACACCCCCCGCTCCACGGTACGGCGCGAGCTCTACCAGCTCCGCCTCGATCGGCGCCTCGAACCCGGCGATCGCGTGGTGATCGAGCCGGTCGACACCTGGACCGAGGGCGCCGTCGTGGTCGCCCTGCAGCCCCACATCCCCGGCGGCTTCCCGCTCGCCTTCGGCGCGGGAGCCCTGCTTTTCACGGGCCTGCTGGCCCTGGCCTGTGCGGTGCCTGCGGGCACCAGGAGGAGCTGAGATGCGCCCCATCCTCTTGCTTTCCCTCATCTTTTCCTTCCCGGCCCTCGCCGACGAGATCATCTGGGACGCCCAGATCCGGCCTCGCCTCATCGTCGACTCCGGCCGCGACTTCGTGGACGACGAGCTGGTCCAGCGCGAGTACGTCACCCAGCGCTCGCGCCTCGGCGCGACCTTCAAGCACGACGGCGGCCTGACGCTGCGGGTCCAGGTCCAGGACGTGCGCATCTGGGGCGAAGAGGCCAACACCCTCGACTTCTCGGCGGGCGGGCTGGACCTGCACGAGGCGTTCGGCGACCTGCCGCTCTACGACGGCGCCCGGCTGCGGGTCGGCCGCCAGGAGATCGTCCTCGACGACGCCCGCCTGTTCGGCAATGTCGGCTGGACCCAGCGCGCCCGCTCCTTCGACGGCGCCCGCGGCATGTGGCGCGGCGAGAAGCTCGACCTCGATCTCTTCTTCCTGGTGGACGGCGAGAGCGACGCCGATCCCGATGGCGCCCAGGGCCGCGGCCAGATCTGGGTGGGCGGCCTGCACGGCACCTACAAGACCGAGGCCGTCAACGCCAGCCTGGGCCTCTACACCCGCAAGGACCACCCCAAGGACGAGCTGCGCCACACCGTGGGTCTGTTCGCCTCCGGCAAGTCGGAGGGCTTCATCTACGAGGCCCAGTTCTGGTACCAGCTCGGCGACCTGGCCGGCGAGAGCATCGCCGCCTTCCTGACCGCCGCCCGGGCCGGCTACGCCCTCTCCGGGCCGGCTGCCCCGACCCTCACCCTCTTCGGCGAGTATCTGTCGGGCGATGGCAAGCCCGAGCATGCCTTCGACACTCTCTATGCCACCAACCACAAGTTCTACGGCGAGATGGACTTCTTCTTGAACATCCCGGCCCAGACCGCCGGCCTCGGCCTGCTCGACGCGGGCGGTCGCCTGGAAGCGAAGCCCGCGGAAGCCTGGGCAACCGCCATCGACGCCCACCTGCTGCGCACCGCGGAGCCCGACCCCAACGACAACAGCGACCTGGGCCTCGAGATCGATGCCAGCGCGAGCCTGAAGAAGAGCGACAAGCTCAGCTTCCGCCTGCTCTACGGCATCTTCCTGCCCGGCAAAGCCATGGCCGGCGTCAAGGGCCTGCCCGAGGACGCGGACCTCGCCACCGAGCACATGGTCTTCTTCGAGACCGACGCCCGCTGGTAGCCCGGCCCACCCGGACCCGGCACGCCGCCCACCCGGTGCCCCCGGCGCCCATCCGCCCGCCGCATCCAACCCCACCGCAACTTTCCACCCCTCATCTGACATACCCGGTAGGCTCTGTGGGCTCTCGGGCGGCCGGCCCTCGGCGAGCCCCGCCAACTATTTTCAGAAAATCTGCGACACGCAGCGCGACTGACCGAAGGGATAGGTGGACCGACAACGGAGACCCGCTCCCATGGCCGAGAAGCTGCGCCATCGAGCTCCCCGACACGCCGTCATGACCGCCCGCCTCGCCGCGCTCATGATGATCTACGAGACCACCAGCAAGGTCGTCGACGACCGCTTCGCCTTCATCCCCACCGAGAAGTGCGCCGAGATCCTCTGGGCGTGCTGGGTGAACCAGCGCCTCTTCCCGCTCATCGACGTCACCACGCCTTCCACTTCCTCTCCAACCACCTGCACCTGTCCATCGGCGCCCGTCCTGGCCCACAGAGCGCCTTCCTCGAGTGGACGCTTCGCGAGATCTCCGGCGAATCAACAAGTTGCTGGACCGGACGGGAGCCTGCTGGAGCAGAACCCTGCATCCAGATCACGACGCTGGAGGACGCGCTGGAGCGGCTGGCGTACATCATGGGGCAGGGGACGGCGCAGTTCCTGGCGCTGCCCCCGGCGGAGGACATCTTCCCCAGCTCGACGCCGGCGCTGCTGTTCGGCAAGCCCGTCGAGGGTCTTCACGTACCAACCGGGAGCCCCTCAAGCTGACGGTGCAGGTCGACCGGCTGCCAGGCCTGGAAGACCTGAGCGCGAAGGAGCACCGGGCGCTGATGTGGCAGCTGGCCGACGACGGCGGCGCAAGCGCGCCCGAAGCGGAAGAAGGCCGGCAAGCGGGTCCCGACGCCGGAGGCGCTGCGGCGCGTGGATCCGATGACGCGTGAAAACAGCGCGACCGCAGCCAGCGCCGGTGGTGCACGGCCCGCCCGAGCACCAGGCGGAGTGGCGCAGGCCCAGCAGGCTCTGCAGGCGGCGTACGACGTGGCGACGAAGGCGCACTACGCGTGGCAGGCCGACCCGCAGCGCCGCGCATCCCGTGGCCGCCACACACGCTGCCGCCCGCCTTCGCCCGGCCGAGGCGACCGCGAGCCGGCGAGGCCCTGACCGCCCGCCGGCGGGACAGTCGCTGACGTGCGGGGCCGTGGGGCCGACGGGAGGTGCGTCGGAGGGAGGTCTCGGAGGCAGCCGCAGGCCGTTCCAGCATCGAAGCGCCTCCTGGCGGCATGTCGACGGCCCGGGGGAGTACCTCCAGCCCCCACACACGCCAACACCCTACCGCGTCCAGGCACAGCGCAGGATTCCACCCTCTTCCTGGCCTACAGTAGGACCGGTTTGTAGAACCGGTTGCAGCAAGACCGGTTGCACGTGCGGGGCCATGGGGCCGACGGGGGACGTGCGTCTGGAGGAGGTCTCGGAGGCAGCCGCAGGCCGTTCCAGCATCGAAGCGCCTCTGGCAGCTCATTGGCGGCCCGGAAGATTGCCTCCAGCCTCCCCGCTGCGCCGCATTGCCAACCGGGTCCAGACACCACCCAGGATTCCACCCTCTTCCTGACCTACCCAGTAGGCTCTGTTGGTAGGATCGGTTGCTGGTTGCAGCAGGATCTACAGGGGCAGGATCTACAGGGGGCTCCCTGGCGGGGATCATCTCGCGTTCTCGTGACTGACGTTGGACACTTGGGAATGCGCCCGGTCGGTTCGGATGTCTTCAGGCCAGAAGCCCAGGATCTTGCTGACCTTCGCCCGAACGAGGCAGCCTCTGATCTGGCTGGTTGCGGGCGCTGCCCGCAGGTGCCGGGCGCTGCGCAAGGCCTCCAGCCCGCTCGGAGGCTGGTCTCTGCACGGTCCAGGAGGAGACCAACGCCAGCGTCGGCACCCTGATCGAGGCCGTGCAGCGCGTGCCGATCCGGCGCCACTGGCGATCTTCCACTACGCCGGCCATGCGTCGGGCGATGCCATCTTCCTGGAGAGCGAGGACGGCGGTCCTCAGCCTGCACACGCAAGGCGGCCTCGCCCGCATGCTCAGCAGCCAACCCGGCCTTCAGCTCGTGTTCTTGAACGGCTGCTCCACCGAGGCCCAGGTGCGTCGCCTGCTCGACCTGGGGGTGCCGGCGGTCATCGCCACCAACCGCGCCATCGACGACGGCGTCGCGACCGCTTCGCCGAGCGCTTCTACCAGCGCCTCGCCGATGGCGGGGCACGCATTGAGGGCCTTCATCGACGCGGAGACGCGGTGCGACGGCGTTTGGTGAGGTGGCGCCCTGTATCGCACCGAGGTCACGCGATCGTTCGCGCCGGTGGGCCGGGCCGAGGAGGCCACCGACGACCTGCCCTGGCATCTGCACCTGGCCAGCGGGGCGGACGCCGTCGCCTACGATGGAGCCTGCCGGCCGCGGCCGGCGATCCGCTCTTCCGGTTTGCCGCACCGCGCTGGACCCGCCTCTCCGTCCCTTTTGCACCTCAGGCGCTACCGCCGGGAAGACTGCGCCATCTTCTTCGGTCGAGCCGCCAAGATTCGCGAGCTGTACGACGCGCTCACCGCCGACGGTCGGGAGCCGGTGGCGATCCTCTACGGCCCGTCGGGGGCTGGCAGAGTCGTCCCTGCTGGGGCAGGCGTGCTCCCGCGCGTCTGGAGAACGTCTGCTCGGTGGAGATCCTCCGCCGCGACGGCACGTGACGCCCCTGCCCACCATGGTCCAGAACGCCCTGGGGGCGGCTTCACTGGACGGTCTGCTGGATGCCTGGAGGCGCCGCGAGGACGAGGATGGCCGGCCCCTCGTCCTGATCCTCGATCAGGTGGAGGAGATCCTGACACGCGGCGATGACAACGCGGAGCTGGGTGAGCTGGTGGACCAGCTCGCTGCCCTCTTCGGCCGGCGGTCCGATCGCCCCCTGGGCCGGGTGCTCCTGACGCTGCGCTCGGAGTGGTACGCCGCTCCCGGTCCTCTCAAGCGCAGAAGCATGTGCCGTTCGCCTTTGTCGAGCTGGGCCACCTGGGCCGCGAGGATGTGCACGAGGTGGTGCTGGGTCCCGTCAAGCGGCCCGCCCTGCGGGCATGCTACCAGCTCAGCGTGAATGACCCTGATCTGCCGACGCTCATCGCGGGCGATCTGACCGGCGTCGACACCGAGGAGGCCGTCGCCCCGACCCTGGCGGTGCTCCTGCGACGGCTCTGGGATGCGGCGGTCGCGGACAGCCCTGCTCACCCGTTACTCAGCGTCGATCACCGACAGCTCAAGGCGAGCGGCCTGATGCTGGAGGACTTCCTGAGCGCTCAGTTCGCTGCGCTTGACGAGCGCCACCCGGAGGCGATGGCCGTCGGCCTGCCACTCGACATCTTGTTTCACCACCTGTCCCGATTCAGGAGCAGCGTGGTCCGGTCGGCGGAGGATCTGCCGGAGCGCTACGCGCACATCCCTGAAATCACTGCACTTCTGGTCAACATGGAAGGGCTGCGTCTGCTCGCCGGCGACCTGCGAGGTGGTCGACGGAGCCCTGGTCGGCGGCTCTCATCCTGGCCCATGACGCGCTCGGTCCCCTGGTCCGGGAGCGGTTCGAGGCGTCCAACCTGCCCGGCCAGCGCGCCCGGCGCATCATCGGGAGCGGGTGCGAGACTGGGCGGTCGCGACGCCAACGTGCTGGACCGAGGCCGATCTCGCCCTCGTAGAAGCCGGCGGCGGTGGCATGGCGGCGCTGAGGGCGGACGCCCACCGGTTGGTTGCCGCGAGCGAGGCGGTCCGGCAGCGAGTCCGACGCGCTCGCCGTGTACAGCTCGGGGTCACGGCCGCCCTCATCCTGGCCCTGCTGGCCGCGCTCTGGGTCCTGCGCAGCGTGCGATGCAGCGCCAGGTCGCGGCCGCCGAGAAGGAGCTGCAGAAGGTGTGGTTCGAGCAGGCGCAGGACGAGCTCAAGCCGTTGGAGTCCGAACTCGCGGGCTTCTCAGCCTGGGTGACGCGTCTGTCCGCCGACACGAGCAGCGAGGTGCCTGACCTGTTGGCCGAGGCCGACGTGGTGCTCAAGGCGGCTCAGGGCGAGGTCAACAGCCTCGACATCAAGGCGGACCTCGGCCCGGTTGCCACGCACGCGCACTTCGTGGCCTTCCAGTTCCAGGCGGCGCAGCTCGGTCGGTTGCTGCCGGCCCTCGCGCGAGCCAAGCAGGCCACCGACATCCCCGAGCTCCGGCAACTCCACGGGCGGCTCATGTCACTGCAGTGGGCCTACCAGGAAGCCGTCAGCCGGCCGGGCGCCGATCCGCAGCTGGCCGGGGGCCTCCGCCTGCTCGAGGCCGGCGATCCCCTGAGTCCTCAGCTGGTTCTTCACCTGCTCGACATGGCCATGGGAGCGGTCGAGGCCGCTCCGGTGGCCGGGGCTGCTGGAACCGAGCCACCCTTCGACCATGCCGTCCACCTCCGGGAGCTCTCCAGGCTGCTGGCAGGGCTGAGCACCGACCGGGCGGCGGTCGACTGGGAGGGCCGTGGGCGAACGGACAGCGTCTGGACGCCGGATCGGCAGGCCCAGCTCAACGCCGCGCTCGACCGCCTGGGGGCGCTGCTGGGTGACGTCGAGCGGGGGACGCTCACTGCCAAGAACCTCCGCGGGCTCGTCGAGGCCCTTGAGACAGAGGCGGGCGGTCTCCGCCATACGATCCGCGAGGCGGTGGCCACGACGAGGGTGTTCGGGGAGCCGTGCTTGCAGCGCAGGGACTGCGCCGCGGGCCTGACATGCCGCGATCAGAACCCACGGCTCTGCACCTACGATCAGGCGCCCCTGGAAGAGCTGGGCGAGCTCTGGGCAGACGGCGACTGGCAGGCGCTCCTGGGCCACCCCGCAGCGGCGGATCCCGATCCACGCATCCGAGCGATCCTCGCGCTCCCCAGGCGCCTGGAAGCGTACCGCCTCGCGTGGGTGCGCGCCGCCGACCGAGGCAACATGGGCGAGCTGCGCCCGCTCTTCAGGCCGGGCATCGCGCGGATCGCCGGGAAGAGCACCGAGGCCTATTTTCGTGAGTGGGATGACCGGGCCAGCAAGCGCCTGGCGTTCCACCTGACCATCGAGGACCTCAAGATCCGGCCCCTCGTTGGCGGGGTACATGCAGTTCATGAACCGGTTTCGGCGCGGCGCCACGGTCAAGGAGGATCACACCAAGGTCCTCGTCTGGGCCCCGGACACCGAGGGCGAGTGGGTCATCATCGACCAGCCGCCCATCGATGGCCGGTAGCAGCGCCCCTGCACGCGACCACCCGATCCCACCGATGAGGAACAGGGAGGGCGGCCGGCTGGCGTTTGCGTCTCCGAGGTATGACACTGTGTGCACCAGCCCGGGGGGACATGGCACCGGCGAGCGCGAACGGACACAAGCCCCGGATTCTGTTGACCTTTGCCGACGAGGCGGCCTCCGACCTGGCCGGCCTGCGCCCTGCCGGCCGAGGTGCGGGCCCTGAGCGCAGCGCTCAAGCCCGCGCAGGCCGCCGATCTTTGCACGGTCGAGGTCGAGACCAACACGAGCGTCAGCACCCTCGTCCACGCAGTCCAGCGGCCCCATCCGGCGCCGCTGGCCATCTTCCACTACGCCGGCCACGCCTCGGGGGACGCGCTCTTCCTGGAGAGCGACGACAGCGGTCCGGCCCAGGCCCACGCAGCCGGCCTCGCCCGCATGCTTGGCAACCTGCCCGGCCTGCAGCTCGTGTTCTTGAACGGGTGTTCCACCGAGCCGCAGGTCCGTCGCCTGCTCGAGCTTGGGGTGCCGGCGGTCATCGCCACCAGCCGGGCCATCGATGATGGCGTAGCGACCCGGTTCGCCGAGCGCTTCTACCAGCGCCTCGCCCAGGGGGCCGCGATTGGCGAGGCGTACACGGACGCCGAGAGCGCTGTGCAGGTGGCGTTCGGCGAGGGGGGCGCGCTCTTCCGCACCGGAGTCACGCGCTCGCAGGCCCCCCAGGCCGAGGCCGACGACCTGCCCTGGCGCCTCTACACGGCCAGCGGCGCCGATGCCGTCCGGATCTGGAGCCTGCCTGCCGCCGCGGGGGATCCGCTCTTCGGCCTGCCTCCCCTGCCCGACCTGGATCTGCCCCCGTCGCCGTTTCTGCATCTGCGCCGCTATGAGCGCGAGCACTGCGGGGTCTTCTTCGGGCGGGCCGCCAAGATCCGCGAGCTCTACGACGCCCTGACCGCCGAGCGGCGCCCACCCGTGACGGTGCTGTACGGCCCATCCGGGGCGGGCAAGTCGTCCTTGCTGGAGGCCGGCCTGCTGCCGCGCCTCGAAGCCGACCACGACGTCGTCGTCCTGCGCCGCGATCTGTCGGTCGGCTTGCCCGCGATGCTCGCCGACGCCCTCAAGGTGGCGGATCCCGCCGCGCTCCCGGCCGCGTGGCATGCCCGCGAGACGGGGTCGGGCCGGCCGCTGATCGTCATCCTCGATCAGATCGAGGAGGTCGTCACGCGGCCGCTGGCGACCGGCGACGACGAGCTGACGACCGTGATCGCCTGCCTGAAGGCTGTCTTCGGCCGGCCCATCGACCGCCCCCGGGGACGGGTGCTGCTCACACTGCGCGCCGAGTGGCTGGCCAGCTTGCTGGGGCGACTGGAAGAGACCTCGCTCCCCGTGGCCCGCGTGGAGCTGCGCCACCTGGGCGCGGAGGCGGTGGAGGAGATCATCCGCGGCCCGGCCAGCCGTCCGCGGCTGGCTGACTTCTATCGGCTTCAGGTCGAGGCCGAGCTGCCCGCGCTCATCGCTCAAGAGCTGACCGCGGACTCCGAGGCGGCGGTCGCCCCGACGCTCGCCGTCCTCCTCCGACGGCTGTGGGATGCGGCCGTCGCCGCCCACCCCGCCCGCCCGGTCATCCGGGTCGCCGACTACCAGGAACTCAAGCGCGGTGGGCTGCTGGACGACTTCGTGGAGCAGCAGCTCCAGCACCTCGCCCGCCAGGACGAAGGCTGGGTGGACTCGGGGCTCACCCTCGACGTCTGGCCCCACCTCGAAGCATGGCAGCAGCCTGGTGCGCTCCGCCGACGAGCTCAGGGAGCTACGCCCACCTCCCCGACATCCATCGCCTGCTCATCGCCTGCAAGGACCTGCGCTTGCTGGCGGGGACGCTCCATGCCCAGGGCGACGAGCTGCGGGGCGAGGCCTCGCCTGGCCCATGACACGCTGGGGCCGCTCATCCGGGCGCGGTTCGAGGCCTCCAACCTGCCCGGGCAGCGCGCCCGGCGCATCATCCGGGAGCGGGTGCGCGACTGGGAGGGGGACAAGGTGGGCGGCCTCCTCACGCCGTGGACCTCGCTGGTGCTGCGCGGGCTGAGCGGCATGGCGGCCCTGCGCCAGGATGGCCAGCGGCTCCTCGAGGCGAGCGTGCACCACCAGCGCGTCCTCCGCCGAGACCGCCGGCTCATCTGGATCGGGGTGGCGAGCCTGTTGCTGACGGTCCTGGGGACGGCGTGGCTGGTCTGGGCCGGGCGCGTCCAGGCCCGGGTCGTCCGCCTGCTCACCGCCGAGGGCAACGCGCTGGTCGTGCGCGGGAGAGCGCGAAGGAGGAGCTGCAGGCATCGCGCGTCCGCGCCCAGAGATCTGCGACTTCTCAGGTCTCGCTGAAGCGGTACTTCCTGCAAGAGGCTCCGGTCTGCGAGGGGCGTTCCCGGCCGTCTGGTCTTTCAGCCTCCCCTCCGCTGCCCTCCTGGCCTGGGCGGGTCCGCCACCTGGACGTTCAGGCGGCTGGCCTGTGAGGTCATCGCGACGTCCCTCGCCGTCGAGAAGCGCCGTGCGGCCGTCGAGCTGGAAGGGGTCGTCAGCGAGAGTTCGTCAGTCTCTCGGGGTGTGCTGGACGTCCTGGAGGCGAGCGTCGACGAGCTCGCCCAGCGCCTGGGCCCCCACCGAGGCCGGGGATCCGGCACCGGGCCCGCGGGATCGCAGCCTACCGCGCCCACGGAAGTGGAGGGCTCGAAGCTGCCTGCGGAGACGCTGACCGGGTGGCGCGGCAAGCTCGCCAAAGCCCGCACGACGTTTGGGGAGGCAGTCGGATCTCGCCTCGACCGACGAGATCGAGGCCAGACTCAGCCAAGATCCGACGAGTGCGCAGGGAGGTGGAGAAGGCGCGCGAGGCCAGCGGACTGCGGTCGATCGACACGGGCCTCCAGCAGCTGCATGACCTGGGAGCCGACTTCGCGGCCGTGCGCGCTGCGGAACACCTGGTCGCCGAGATCCGTGCGGACCAGCGCCTGCACCCCGGATCGATCTCCGCAGCCCTGGCCGATGCGGCGGACCTGGAGGCGATGGTCGAGGTGCTGCGGGACAGCCTCGCGAGTGGGCACCCGGTGGACACCCGCTCGCTGGATGGGGCGGGTGCGCGGTCCGGCAGCAGCTGCGGCCGGCGGAACCGCGGCTGGCCGATCAGCACTGCTGGCAGCAGGCGGACTGCGCGCCCGGCCTGACCTGCGCCCCGTCCGAGGGCTGGCCGACGTGCCGTCGAGGCGCCGGGGTCGTCAACGAGCCCGATGCCCTGGAGGTGAAGGCCCGGCTGGAGTCCCGCGCCTGGCCTGGGAGTGGGGCTGCATCCGCGCCGGGGACGGCGTGCCGGCGCTCTGCGCCGCCGTGGTGCCGTTCGAGGCCCACTTCTCGGGCCACCTGACCCACGTGGATGGCCAGAAGCGCGAGGGATACTTCAACGGAAAGGTCCAGGTCTCGACGATGCACCGTGTCCAGCTGAAGATCTGGGATGTCCACCTGCTCCGAGGCGCCGACGTCGTCATCACGCGCTTCAAAGCAGCGCTACGTCCAGCTCACCAATGCCCTCCACAGCGTCGCCCCGAAGGAGCTGCACTGGCGAAAGGAGGGCGGCGAGTGGCGCATCGTCCAGCAGTGCGTCATCGCGAAGGGCGCCCCGCCGGGCTGCGCCCACCTGCCGCCGGCGGCGCCTGCGGACGCGCCCCTGAGCGCGGCTCTGGCTCGGGTGGTCTCCTGTGCCGACGTAAGAGACTGTGGGTGCCAGCCTCGGGGAAACATGGCGACCGCCAGCGCAACCGAACGCAAGCCCCTGATTCTGTTGACCTTTGCCAATGAGGCAGCCTCCGAGCTGGCCTGGCTGCGCGCTCTGCCCGCGGAAGTCCGGGCGCTGCAGCAGGCCCTCAAGCCGGCCCAGGACGCGGACCTCTGCACCGTCCAGGTGGAGACCAACGCCAGCGTCACCACCCTGATCGAGGTCGTGCAGCAGCCCGATCCGGCGCCGCTGGCCATCTTCCACTACGCTGGGCACGCGTCGGGCGACGCCCTCTTCCTGGAGAGCGACGGCGGCGGCCGCACCAGGCCCACGCGGGCGGGCTCGCGCGCTGCTCAGCCGCCAGCCCGGCCTGCAGGTCGTCTTCCTCAACGGCTGCTCCACCGAGCCCCAGGTCCGCCGCCTGCTCGACCTGGGCGTCCCCGCCGTCATCGCCACCAACCGCGCCATCGACGACGGCGTGGCGACGCGGTTCGCCGAGCGCTTCTACCACCGGCTCGCGCAAGGGGCGGCCCTCGGGGAGGCCTACGCCGACGCCGAGAGCGCTGTCCTGGTGGCCTTCGGCGAGGGGGGCGCGCTGTATCGCACCGAGGTCACCCGCTCGTTCGCCCCGGTCGCCCGGGCCGACGAGGCGACCGGCGATCTGCCCTGGCGCCTCCACACGGCCAGCGGCGCCGACGCCGTCCAGGCATGGAGCCTGCCGGCCGCCGCGGGGGATCCGCTCTTCGGCCTCCCTCCCCTGCCCGACCTGGATCTGCCCCCGTCGCCGTTCCTGCACCTCCGGCGCTACGAGCGCGCACACTGTGGCGTGTTCTTCGGCCGGGCCGCCAAGATCCGCGAGCTCTACGACGCCCTGACCGCCGATGGGCGGCCGCCGGTGACGGTCCTGTATGGCCCGTCCGGGGCCGGCAAGTCATCCCTGCTGGAGGCGGGCCTGCTGCCGCGCCTGGAGGCCGATCACCAGGTCATCGTCCTGCGCCGGGATCTGTCGGTGGGCCTGCCCTCGATGATCGCCGAGGCGCTCGGGGCGGCCGACCCCGCCGCGCTCTGCGCCGCCTGGCATGCCCATGAGGCGGCGGCGGATCGCCCGCTCATCCTCATCCTCGATCAGATCGAGGAGATCGTGACGCGGCCGCTGGCCGGCACCGACGACGAGCTGGCCGCCACGATCGCCTGCCTGACCGCCGTCTTCGGCCGGCGCGCCGACCGCCCCCGCGGCCGGGTGCTGCTGACGCTGCGGGCCGAGTGGCTCGCCACCTTGCTGGGCCGCCTGGAGGAGGTCCGCCTCCCCCTGGCCCGGGTGGAGCTGCGCCACCTGGGGACGGAGGCGGTGGAGGAGATCATCCGCGGCCCGGCCAGCCGCCCCCAACTCGCTGATTTCTATCGACTTCAGGTCGAGCCCGAGCTCCCGGCCCTCATCGCGCAGGAGCTGACCGCCAATCAAGAGGCCGCCGTCGCCCCGACCCTCGCGGTGCTCCTCCGACGGCTTTGGGATGCCGCGACCACCGCCGAGCCGGCGGCGCCGACGCTCCGGGTGCAGGCCTATCAGGAGCTGCGCCGCGAGGGCCTGCTGCTCGATGACTTCCTGGACCAGCAGCTCCGGCGAATCCGCGCCCGGGAGCTGGACTGGATCGACACCGGCCTCGCCCTGGACATCCTGGCCCACCACACCTCGAAGTTCGGCAGCAGCCTCGTGCGCGACGCGGACGCACTGGTGACCCGCTATGCCCACCTCCCGCAGGTCGGTCGGCTGCTGCTCGAGCTGAAGGAGCACCACCTGCTGGCAGGTACTCTGCGGCTCGAGGCCGGCCGGCTGGTGGGCCAGGTGCGCTTGTCCCACGACACGCTGGGGCCGCTCATCCTGGCGCGCTTCGACGGGTCCAACCTGCCCGGCCAGCGCGCTCGCCGGGTCATGCGACAACGCGTCGTCGAGTGGATGGACGGTCGCACGGGCAACACGCTGGCCCCCCGGGACCTGGCCCTCGTCGAGGCGGGTCGCTCCGGCATGGCCGACCTGCGGAGCGACGCCCTCCGCCTCCTGGCGGCGAGCCAGGCGGACGCCCGGGAGCACCACCGCAACCGGCTCATCTCGCGGGCGGCGATCATGGCGCTGGTGCTCAGCCTCATGGCGGCAGCGATGTTCACCGTGCGGACGAACCGGGCCGCCAGCGTGGGCCGTCACGAGGCCGCCGTCACGCTGCGCACGCTGCGCTTCAAGGAGGTGGTCGTCCCCATCCAGGGTGCGCTGTACCGCCTCGAGGAGCTCGCCCAGGCAGGTGGCGTGGAGTTCGAGAAGGCGACCCTCGCCGCCGCCGCGGCCGCTCAGGAGCTGGTCCTCGACGACCGGCCTGTGGCGTCGACAACCAGCATTCGCTACCCCGAGAAGCTCTTCCCGGTCTTGCGGAATCGGGTGCGCGCCTTCGAGAAGGCCGTGAATGCCCTGGAGGACCAGCGCCGCGAGGCGGTCGCGGCGGGGGTCCGGCCGGTCGCAACCCGAGCCGACGGCCTGCGCGCCCGAATCAGGCGGCTGGAGGAGGCATTCAGCCCAGCCTCCTGCGGATCGTCTTGACCATCGCCCTTGAACGTCGGAGCTGGAGGGTCCACCGGCAACCAGCTGGCGTGGCTCCAGCAGGTCGTGCCCTTCCTCACGCTCATCGAAGACCCGCAGCTCGCCTCGGCGTCTGCGGCCGGGCCGCTGGGTCGGCTCATCGACCTGCTCGAGCCGAGGGTGGCGGAGCTGGAAGAGCAGGTCCGGTGCTCGGCGCCCTGACCTTCGACGTACCGGACGTCCGCCAGGGCGCACGCGCCTTTGGCCACGTGGCGCGGACGACGCCGACCGCAGTGCGCCGCGCCGGTGTCTGCCGAGCGCCGCCGGGATGACCCCGAGGGCGCCCCACGGATCTGTCGCCGAAGCTCGGGCCTGCCCACCCTGCGCAGGTACCGCGACCCAACCCGGGCTGTGCCGGAGCGACCGGTACGGCCGGCGAGAAGGCGCTGATCGCCTGGCAGCAGGCCGAGCGTCTCAACGCCGGTGCCTTCAGTGCACGCCTCGCCCGCGTCAGCGCGATGGTGGAGCGCGACGACCTGCCCACCGCCATCGCGGTGCTGGAGGAGGTCTGGGCCCTGGGTGCGATCGCTGCTGGGCCGCCCTGCTCCGCCTGAGCACGCAACCGAGCTTGCAGAGTCTCTCGCCAGGAGGAGAGCGTCGGAGATCCTCGCCCTCCCCAGGGCGCTCGCCGCCTGGCTCACCGAAGAGCTCAAGAACAGAGCCGGAAGTCTCGATGACTCCTGTGGTCTTGGCGCCGCATCGGGAGCCTCCATCCCGACCGAGAGCGTGCTCGAATGGGTGGTCGACCTCCACGTCGAGCCCCAGCAGGACCAGGTGATCACCCGCTTCAAGGTCCAGGCAGCGCCCCCACCGCGGCTGGAGCTGCCCTCGACGATCGGGGACTCCTCGCCGACGGTCTGCCAGTGGACGCTCAAGTGGCAGCGCAGGGATCAAACCATGGAGCTGGCGGCCCCCGCCAGCGCGGCGCCGGTCTCCACGACCCCCCTGGAGCGCAGGAAGACCCTGACGAGAGGTCGCAATGCTGCCCAGGCCGCCCAGAAGGCCCGAGAGCGGGGCAGCCGGCCCGACGCCGATGCGGCCGATGCGACGGAGGCCACCCAGAAGGCGAGGGACGCCATTGCAGCCTACGACGCCATCCTCGCCCACCACCCCCGGGATGTGGAGACTCTGGTACAGAAGGGCTACGCCCTCCTCATCGGCCGCGACCTGGCGGCCGCGCGTGAGGTCATGCTGGCCGTCTTCGAGGCGCCGCCGCCCCTCACCCCGTCGTTCGCCGACCTGGAGCGGTGGTGGCGAGAGCAGATCAAGAACCTCCACAACCTCCGCCTGGTCGCGGATCTACGCGGTGACGAGACGCAGGCGATGGCGCTCCGGGCGCTGCGGTGCCACGTGATCGCCTGGGGCTGGCGCCTTGGGATGGAGGCACTCGACCGGCGCTGGAAGCTCTGCGACCCGCCCTGACCCCGACCCCCTGTCCGCTGGCGGTGCTTTCTGGCTATGCTGCCGACTCCAAGCTGCGGAGAGCCGAATGAGCCACCCCTTCGATGCCCTGGGTCTGACCACGCTGGAGGGCGAGCCGCTCGCCCCCGACGTCTACCGGGGCAAGGCCCTGCTCGTCGTCAACGTCGCGAGCCGGTGCGGGCTGACGCCCCAGTACGAGGAGCTGGTCGCGCTGGCCCATGAGACCCGCGGCGACGGGGTGGTGGTGATCGGCGTGCCCTGCAACCAGTTCGGCGCCCAGGAGCCCGGCACCGCCGAGGAGATCCGCAGCTTCTGCAGCATGACCTACGGCGTCGACTTCCCGCTGCTGAGCAAGCAGGACGTCAACGGCCCGGGGCGCAGCCCCCTGTACCAGCTCCTCGTGGGGGACGGGCCCGACATCGAGTGGAACTTCGGCAAGTTCGTGGTCGGGCCGACCGGCGCCCTGCGGGGTCGCTTCTCGCCGACGACCAGGCCCCATGATCCCGCGCTCATGCAGGCCCTCGCCGACGCGCTCGATCGGTAGCCTCGTGGGCATCCGCGGCCTCGCCCTGGTCGGCCTCGTCGCCGGCTGCACGCCCTTCCTGGATCTGGAGGGGCCCGCGGCTGCTGATGCCGATCCTGCTGACTTCGCGGAACTTTTCGATGCCTATCGGCCCCTGGACGGGGCGACGCCAGACGCCGCCGTCCCCACGCCCGCCGATGTCTCGGTGCCCGACGCCCGGCCGCCCGCCGACGCCCGGCCCCTGCCCGACGCCCGGCCCGCCCCGGACGCCGCTGGGCCCCCGGACGGAGGGCGAGCGTGCGTCCCAGGCGAGCGCCTCGACCTCTGCATCGGCTGCGACGCGGACGGCGCCGTGGTCGCCCTGGCGGATGACGACGCCTGCCCGTCCCCCTGCGAGCCGGTCCATGCGCTGCGGGATGGGGCGTGCTTCCGCCAGGACGCGGCCCCCGTCACCCGCTGCCGGGGACCCGGGCTGTGTGAGGAGGATCCAGCCTTCGCCTGCGCGCTGAGCGAGCCCACGCTCGTCGTCGCGCCGGGCGAGTGCGAGCGCGTGGCCGACTGCGTGGGCGCCGAGCCCCCGACCCTCGTGCCCGCCGAGGCCGGGACGCCCTGCGACGCCGGCGGCCGCTGCATCGACGGGGCCTGCGAGGCGGCGGGCCCGTGCGACTTCTCGCCCGCGGTGGTCGTGTGCGACCCCGGCGTCATGTTCGGCGACGAGCTGTGCGTCGTCCGCCCCGTCGATCCGGGCCTCACCACCTGCGCGGCCGTGTGCGAGCTGGGCGGCGCCGAGTGCGTCTCCGCCACCCAGACGCTCCCGGGGCTGGACGCCTGCCTGGGTGGCGTGCCCCACGGCTGCTTCGACCTGCTCTCGACCCCCGCCTGCGGGTGCCGGCTGCCGGGCTGAGGCGGCTCAGGGAGGCGCGACGCCAGCGCAGGCCTCGAAGGCCGGCAGGCAGTGCTGCTGCTGGCAGACCCGGCAGTCCGGGTTGTTGGGGTTGATGCACTGCAGCGCGCAGTTCATCAGCGTGCAGGCCAGCACGTCCCCGAAGCAGCTGGCGCAGGCGTCCGTGAGACCCGCCGCGCGCTGGACGCAGCCGGTCGCGCAGGGGCGCGCCGCCGGCCAGGCACCCCGAGGGCGCACTGCCCCATCAGCGCCGACATGTCGGCGACCGCGCCGAGGGCGGCCGTATCGGCGGCGTTGGTGCAGGCCCCGTCCATCGGGTCGGGATCCGGGTCGGGATCCGGTCGGGATCCGGGTCGTGGGATCCGGGTCCGGCGGCGGCGCAGCCGCAGGCGCCTGGCGGGCACCGCGCGGCGGGCGGCTCGTGGGTGTGGCAGAACATGCAGCCGAAGTCCTGGGTTGGCGTACATGTGATCGAAGCTGCACCCCGGCCGGGCCGAGGGTCAGCGTGAACTCGGCCACCACCTCGTCCAGGCTGTCCAGCGTCTCCTGCACCATGGGCTGGTAGGGCCACGTTCGACTCCCGGGCGGTGAGGGCTCGCCGCAGGTAGGCGGGCGTCCTCGGTGTGGCCGACGCGGGCGTAGTCTTCGCCGAAGTGGTAGGCCAGGCCCGGCTGGGCGTACGGGGCCTCCAGGTGTTGCCGCCACAGAAGGCTGCCCTTGCAGGTCCAGGCGTCCAGCAGCTCGATGGTCCGCTGGGGATGCTGGTCTCCAGCGGCAGGCCGATGGTCGTGCCGCTGATGCACAGGATGTTGCCGGTGGGGCAGGCCTCGATGTTGGCCCACGTCCGCGCCATGATCGGCCTCGAGTCCTCCCCACCGTCGAGGCGCCAGTTCAGCGCGATCTCCATGGAGTCGAGCCACGTCGGGATGATGGCGTTCTGGGGATCCAGGGCGATGGCTGCCTAAAAATCAGGAATGATCCCAGGCAGATACGACACGTCTCCGTTTTCGGAGCGCGTGGCCATGGCCACCTGCCCGCGTTAGCGCGTGCATGCGACCGAGGTCCACACCATCGACGGCGGGATCCGTGGCGTCGATGAGGGCCGTCAGCCGCGCGTGGGCTTCGGGCCGGCCGGCGAGGTCATCGCTGAGCGTTCACCAGAATCATGCTCGGCGCACAGGAAGCGCGCGTCGCCTGCGAGGGCCGCGCAGTCGTCGGCCGGCGCCATGGCCGGCTTCTCTTCCAGGTGTCGCGAGTGGGGACGCAGCGCGCCCACTTCGCGTCCGGTGTCCCGGCGTCCGCCCTGCCGGCGTCCCGGGCGGCCGCGTCCTGAGCGCTCGCGTCCGCGGCAGCCCCTCATGTCCGTCGCCGCCCCGTCCAGCACGCCCCGCCCACCGTCGGGCGTCGGCGCGCTCGCCTGCTCGCCGTCGCAGCCCAGCGCCGCGACGAGTCCCCACATCCACCACCGCATCGGCTTCCCTGGTCGGTCGCCGTCCGCATGGTGGCGGCCGGGGCCCGGAGCGTCAACGCAAGTCCCACGAAGGATTCGATCGAGTCGGCGAGGAACCGTGAGGGCCGCGGACAGCACTCTGCGTATACTGCACGAGGCCGTCGAACACTTCGTCGGCACCCACCCATCAGAAGGAGACACCATGCTTCGGCTCTGCACCGCGTTCCTGGTCGCCGCCTCGCGCCTGCGACAGCAACAGCTCAAGCGGCAGGCCACCGCCTCCGCAACGCCGCCGTCCAGGCCGGCGCGGGCGTCGGTTGACGAGCAGCACACCTCCACGAGGCGCGGGGAGCGCCGCCATCAGCATCAACCCCAACGGCCGCTCTGACCGCGGTCATCGTCGACTGAAGTCGACCGAAGTCGACTGAAGGAGTCTCCCATGATCCGCGCACTCATCTGTCTGCTGGCTCTGTGCCTGCCTCTGTTCGCCCAGGCCGACGAGGCCACCTCACGTTCCAGGGCAACCTCTCCGACCGCCGACCACCGTCGGTCACCGGCAGCCGCTCGATGACTTTCGGCTGTACGACGCCGCCGAGGACGGCACCGAGGTCTGGACCGAGACCCAGTCCGTCGATGTGATCGACGGTCGCTTCGCCGCGCTGCTGGGCGACGGCACGCCGTTCCCGGCCGTGGACGGCGACACGCGCTTGTTCCTGGGCGTCCAGATCGAGGGCGAAGAGGAGTTCGCCCCGCGCATGCGCATCGGCGCGAGCCTCCGCGCCCGCTTCGCCGACCAGGCCGGCGACGTGGCCGGGCGCGACATCCACCCCAAGACCGTGAGCATCGGCGACCGCTGGTATTCGACGACGGCAATCAATGCCCGGTGGTCTTCGGGTGAGGCGGGCCCCGCTGGCCCCTGGCGAGCTGGGTCCCGGCTGGCCCCCGGCGAGCGGTCCCCGCCAAGGCTGCGGGCGAGTGGGCCTCGCCGGGCCGCAGGTGAGGCCGGCCCGATGGGCCCGGCCGGCGGCGTCGGCCCGATGGGTCCCGCTGGCGGCGTCGGTCCGATGGGCCCGGCGGGTCCCGCCGGCATGATGGGTCCGGTGGGCCCCCAGGGTCCGGAAGGCCCGGCCGGTCCGCAGGGCGAGCCGGGTGCGGTCGGGCCGCAGGGCATCGACGGTCTGCGGGCCAGGTCGGTCCGCAGGGCCCCGCCGGTCCGCAGGCCCCGCCGGGCTCATCGATGGGCGCGCTACCAGCGCATCGAGAACCTGCCCTCGAGGTGTGCCGCACAACAACTTCTTCACCTGGCGCCACCCTGCCTGCCCGGCGCTGGCAGGTCGTCGGCGGCGGCTTCATGTCGAACGCCCCCGACGCCCGCCACTGGGACTTCGTGGTCACCGAGAGCACGAGCTGGGTGAGCGGCGGGCGCTCCGGCTGGCAGGTCAAGGGTGGCAACCGCTCCGAAGCCGTGGTCACGATCCGCACCGTCATGCAGTGCGTGCAGATGTAGCGGCGCCCACCGGCTCCCCCCCCCTCGCCCGGCTGCGAGCCACCTCCCGACCGCCCGCGCCCTGGGCGTCAGCGCGCCTCGGGGCACCCGGTGAGGCTCGCGATCCACGGTCCCACCACCGACGTGATGCGCGGATCATCCCGCTCGGTCCCGAGCAGCGGCATCCGCCCGAAGCCCGACGCGACGAGCCGCAGGTACAGGTGGGAGTCGTCCGGCCGGCCCGGCCGGATGCGGCGCGACCCCTCGATCCCGAAGGCCGGGTACAGCGGCTCGACGTCGCACGTCCCGGTCTGGGCGAGCGGGGTCGTCACGCGCAGGTCCAGCCCGAGGTCCGGCGGGGCGTAGCCGCCGGGCTGGTGGCAGTGGGCGCAGTTGGCGTGCAGCCAGGCACGGGCGCGGGCCTCCAGGGGCGCCGCGTCGTCGTCGGGATCGGCCATCGGCGTCGCCACCGGCCGCCGGTCCAGCAGCCCGGCCTCGGCCAGCAGATCGAGCTGGGGCGGCCCGTAGCGCGACGGCCGGTCGAGCTGCGCTGCCCGGGGCCCCAGCACCTGCTCGCCCCGGCGGCTGTGGCACGCATGGCAGTCCGCCCGGCTCGGGTACAGGTAGCGCAGCGGCGCCCCCCCGGCGTCCAGGTCGGCGTACTCGGCCTCGAGCCCGTCGAGCAGCCAGGCCTCCTGCCCGTCGGCGTCCCAGCGCCAGGTGTGGAAGCTCCAGCCGAACGACCGCCGCACCATCACGCGGGTCTCGACCGGCCGGGCCCTCCCCTGACCGTCCGTGAAGGCAAAGTGCTTGATCAGGATGGAGTTTTCGGGGAAGTCCCATGCCCCGTCGGGGGGCGCGGTGGCCGCCTCGCCGGGGGGCAGGACGAGCCAGCGTGCCTTGTCGGCGCCGTCGGACCAGAGGGGCGCGTTGAGGTCGTAGGGCACGAGATCCGGGCCCGCCACGAGGGGATCGAGCGAGGCGAAGCAGCCCGTCGCCGACAGGCGGTCGGGCCAGCCCAGGTGGGTGTCGGGATCGGCCACGTCCAGGGCGAGGAGGCGCCCGGCGGCCGTCCGGACGAGGGCGCGATCGAGGTGGTCGCGGGCGGCCTCGACGGCGGGCGCGTCGAGCCGACCCAGCCGCTCGACCCGGCCATCGGGCCCCCGCCCCCGCACCTCGTCCGTGCAGCGCTCGACGCCGAAGTACCAGCCGAACCGCTCCGGCCACTGCGCCCCGCGATAGACGGCGCCGATGAGGGCACAGCCCGCCCCGACCGGCACCTGCGTGGCCTCCCCCGCCCGCTCGCCCGCGGCCAGGCGGTGCAGCACCTCGCCATCGAGGCACCACAGGGCCTCCTCCTCGTCGTCCACCGTGCAGTGCTGCGGCCTCACCAGCCCCGACGCCCAGGGCTCGACCGTGCCCGCCGCGTCGACCCGCAGGATGTCACCGCCCGCGAGCGCCACCCAGGTGGCTTCCCTCCCGGCCGCCACGTCGCCCGCCGTGATGCCGGGCGCCTCGGCGAGCCGCTCCGCGTCCCGCAGCTCCAGCCGGCCATCCGCCACCGGCACCCGCAGCACGGCCACGCCGGCCGCCTCGGCCACCAGCGCCAGCACCGCGCCGTCGGCCCGCGGGGCGAAGTCGATCAGGCCCGGGATGCGGCCCAGCGCCTCGGGGCGGCCGGCGCCGGGGCCCACGGGCGCCCGCGCGATCGTCTCGCCCGTCCGCAGCAGCCAGGCGTCGCCGCGAGGCGCCTCCACCGCCTGGTCCACCCCCGCCAGGGACAGATCGCCGAGGACGTGGCGGCCCACCACCGCCGGCACGCGCGCCGGATCCAGCGGCGCCGGCACACAGGTCTGGCGAGCCGGGCGCGGCGGCAGCGCCCCGGCGTCCGGATCGACGGGCGGAGCGCCACTGGGCGCAGGATCGCAGGCCACCAGGGCCAGGGCGAAGAGCGCGCGCCGCATCGCTCAGCCGCCCTGCTTCTCCACCTCTTCGCGCACCCAGCAGAAGCCGGCCACCGCGGACGGCATGCCGAGCGTGCCCGCCGAGCGCGACGACCTGCATCAGCTCGGCCTCGGTGATGCCGCTGGCCAGGGCCTTGCGCACGCTCGAGTGCACGGGCCCCGAGCGCTGCGCGCCCAGGGCGATGCCCAGCTTGATCAGCCGCGCCGTGCGGGCGTCGAGGGGCCCGTCGGCCCCGGCGTGGTGGATGGCATCCCACGCCTCGCCGAGGGCGGGGAACGCGGCGATGAAGTCCTTGAAGGCTGCGGGCGGCTTCAGGGCGGTCATGGCCTCTCTCCCGGTCGTTGCCCCATCAGCATACGCCTGCGCCGGCCTCCACCGAAGCCCCATGCAGTTGTGCAGTGCAGCAGAGCCAGAAAGGCGGCAGCAAGACCGACTGCCCGCACCGACTTATTCCATGATTTCATGTACTTGAACCAGTACACACGCAGCGGTTGACGCCTGACCAGCCCTGCTCTAAGGTCCCAGGTATTGCATTGCAGAGCCCCGGCAGGGGTCGGAGGTCCGGCCATCATGCGCACCCTCTCGATCACCTGGGCGGCCCTCGCGCTGCTCGCCTGTGCGCCCGAGCCCGCGGGCGTCGCCCCGTTCGGGGATCCGGGCCTCGAGGTCGTGCGTCCGGGCCTCGCCGGTGCGGGCCGCTTCGAGCAGGTGGCCGCCTTCGGCGCCAACCCCGGCGCGCTGGACATGTACCGGTACGTGCCCTCGCCGGCCCCCCGCGGCCCCGCCCCCTGGTGGTGGCGATGCACGCCTGCTCCCAGAACGCGACGGCGTATCGCAACGCCGGGTGGGAGCACGCTGGCCGACGAGTACGGCTTCTACATCGTCTATCCGCAGCAGCGGGCGGCCAACAACGCCCTCGGCTGCGCTTCAACTGGGCGGGCGAGTACGGCGTCCCCGTCAACCTCCCCGCGCCGACGGCGAGAACCAGTCGGTCATCGACATGGTCGACCAGATGAAGGCCGACTTCGACATCGACGCCGACCGCGTGTTTACCACCGGCCACTCCGGCGGCGGCGCCATGAGCGCCCTGATGCTGGCGACCTGGCCCGACGTCTTCGCCGGCGGCGCCACCATCGCGGGCATCCCCTACCTCTGCACCACCAACTTCAACCAGGTCTCCACCTGCCTCAACCCGGGCCTGCCGCGGGAGGCCGGCGTCTGGGGCGACTACGTGCGCGACGCCTTCCCCGGCTACGCGGGCCCCTACCCGAAGGTCTCGGTCTGGCAGGGCACGGCCGACTTCACCGTCAACCCCGTCAACGGCGCGGAGATGGTGAAGCAGTGGACGAACGTCCATGGCATCGACCAGGTGCCCGCCGAGACGCAGCAGGTGGACGGCCACAGCCGCAAGATCTACCGCGACCGCGCGGGCGACATCGTGGTGGAGTACTACGAGATCCAGGGTGGCAACCACGGCACCTTCGTCGATCCCGACCAGGGCTGCGGCACCGCCGGGGCCTTCTTCCTCGACAACAACATCTGCTCCAGCCTGCGCATCGCCGAGTTCTTCGGGCTGACCGGCGGCGGCGGCGTGCCGCCGGGGGACATGGCGCCCCCCACCGTCCGCTTCACCGCGCCGGCCGCCGACGCGACGGTCTCGGGCCGCGTGACGCTCACCGCTGACGCCCAGGATGACACCGGGGTCGTCGAGGTGACGTTCGCCGTCAACGGCGAGGCGGTCGGCGTGGCCAACGCCGCGCCCTGGCAGGTGATCTGGGATGCCACGGCCACCCCGGCGGGCCGCTACACGCTGGCGGCCACGGCGCGCGACGGGGCGGGCAACACCGCCCGCGCCGAGGTGGCGGTCACCCTCGACAGCGACGTGCGCGACGACACGCCCCCCACCGTGAACCTGACGGCCCCGGCCGACGGCTCCGAGGTCGCCGGCGTGGTGGAGCTGGTGGCCGACGCGAGCGACGACAACGCCATCGGCCAGGTGGAGTTCACCGCCAACGGCGCCGTCGTCGGCGTCGCGATGGCGCCCCCGTGGGCGGTGGCGTGGGACACGGGCGCGGCGGGGCCGGGCACCTACGCCCTCGCCGCGCGGGCCACGGACGCGGCGGGCAACGAGGCCACCGACGCCGACACCACGGTCACCGTCGTGGCCGGCCCCGCCCCCGGCATGCCGCCCGTCGTGCGCCTGCTGTCCCCCGCCGAGGGCGCCACCGTGAGCGGCGTCCCCGAGATCAAGATCGAGGCCATCTCGTCAGGAGGCGTCGTCAGCCAGGCGGTCCTCTTCTGGAAGACCGAGGACATGGGCGACCAGCCCATCGGCACCGACCGCGCGGCGCCCTTCACCTTCCTGTGGGACGTGCGCAACGTGCCCGAGGGGCCCCAGCGGCTCGCGGTGCGGGCCTTTGACGCGGCCGGCGGCGTGGGCCTGCTGGAGTTCACCCTCGTGGTGAGCCACAGCGAGGCCCCCGAGGTGGACGCGGGGGTCGGCCCGGATGGCGGCGCCGGCGGGGCTGGCGGCGGGGATCCCGGCCAGGACGACGGCGACGGCGCGCGCCGCGCGGGCCGGTCGTACTGGGGCTGCACGCAGACCCCCGGGAGCGACGCGCCGGCGCCGGGCCTCGCCTGGCTGCTGCTGGCCCTGCCTCTGCTGCGCCGCCGCAAGTATTCGTTTGCGCTGGCCTTTCTGCTGCTTGCCGCCTGCGAGGGCGATCCGGTCTACGTGGTCCTCGGCGATGACGCCGGGCCCCGGGGCCCGGCGCGGGACGCCGGCGGCGCCGGCGGTGCGGGCGGCGGGGGCGGCGCCCTCGACCTGTCCAACCCCCGGCGCGTCGAGGCCTTCCTCGAGGGCAAGGTGCTGCGCATGGCGGGCAGCGACGTCCCCAGCCACCCCAACGGCTTCGACGCCAACGTGAACTTCGGCCAGGCCACGCAGTGCTACTCCGAGGTCGAGATCACCGTCCTGGGTGGCAGCTGGACGACGCGCAGCGTGCTGGGGACGCTGAACGGGGCCTCCGATGTGGGCGACGTCGGGATGTGCGACCCCGCCACCCCGGGCGCCTCGCTGGAGTTCGCCTCCACCGCCGTGCTCATCGGCGAGGTCCGGGGCAACGGCACCTGCTTCGACGTCACCGCCACCTACGCCGGCTTCGGCCAGGAGGGCCGGGGGCGCATCTCGGCGGACGGCACCACCGCCGAGTTCGAGTTCTTCTTCAAGGACCAGGCGACGGGCCACCGCTGCGCCGACGGCGACGTGGGCCAGGCCGGCACGGTCACCCTCAACAACATGCCCTTCACTGGTGACGCGGTGCAGGTCTACCGGATCGGCCAGCCGTGATGCGCAGAATCCTCAACCCGATCGGGTACTTGACGCTGCTGGCCGCCCCGGCCTTTGCCGCCCCCGCGCCGGGGGCCGGCGACGCCTACGGCGCCTGGGAGGCGGGGGCCGACCGCAGCGCGGACCCCCTCCCGAGCGAGTTCAAGCTCATCAACTACCTCTTCATGCGGGCCACCGTCACCAACATGCTGGCCGATCCGAGCGGCCTGCGCGGGGTGTCTCTGGGGCCCATCGGCATCGGCGAGGGGGCCGGCAGCGCCACCGCGACGGGCAGCGACTCCACGGCCTACATCGAGCAGCGCTGGATCCCGGTGCTGGCCTACAGCCCCTGGTTCATGGACGGCCTGGCGACGTTCCGGGCCCAGTTCGAGGTGGACTACACCTGGGGTCAGGCCGCGAACCAGATCCAGAACAACCAGGGCGGTGGCCTCAACGCCGACCAGGTCAACATCCAGACCAAGAACGTCAACGTCTCGCTCTACCCCACCCGCAACCCCTTCGAGCTCTCCGTGGTGCTGGGCACGCAGCCCTTCTACGACGGCATCGACGACCCGCAGGTGACGTCGCTCTTCCACATCGTGAAGACGGGCTACAAGCTGGCCTTCGTGGGCACCGACGGCACGGGCGCCACGGCCTACGGCCACTTCGGCGCCCACCGGCTCAAGGCGGGCTTCCTGCCCATCGGCAGCGCCCAGCCCAACAAGGCCGACGACGGGGATCCGCGGCTGTCCTATGTGTTCATGTCGACGCTGGACTACAGCTACGAGGCGTGGCCCGGGACGGAGATCGCGTTCTCGCTCTGGCACCTGCGCGACAACACCGAGGGCAAGGCCTTCGCGTTCGAGGGCCTCGTGCCCTCGGGCCCGGCCTCCACGGGGCTGTTCCCCTACACGGGCGTCGCCGACTTCGACCTGGAGAGCCCGGTGGGCTCGGTGACCTGGGTCGGCGTCAACTTCAACCACAACGTCGACTTCCGCACCGGCGACCTCGCCGTGACCGGCTACGCCATCGCCAACTTCGGCAAGTTCGAGTCCAAGAAGGCCGGCACCACCCTCAACGAAGATCTGGCCATCGCCGGCTTCGCCGCCGACCTGGAGGTGGCCTACAACCACGGCCGCGGCCTGGGCGACGTCATCACGCTGGAGGGCCTGTACACGTCCGGCGACGACGACGTGAAGGATGCCGAGTACGACGGGGTGTTCACGCTCAACCACTACGGCCTGCCGGGGGCCGTCTGGTTCGATCACAAGACGCTGCTGCTCTTCCCGTTCACGAGCACCGTGAGCAACTACACCGGCGCCGTCACCGACATCTCGAACCAGGGCTACGGGCTCCAGGCCGCCATCCTCACCGGCGCCAAGGACCTCATCCCCGAGGTGCTCAACCTGAAGCTGGGCGTCGCGGCGGCCCGCAGCAGCGCCACGCCGCCCCCCGGCGCCTTCAACCTCCAGCGGGGCCGCACCCTGGGCGCCGAGTTCAACGCCGAGCTGAAGTGGAACGTGCGCTACCTGATGACCATCGGGTTGCACGGCGGCTACCTGGCGGTGGGCGACTTCTTCGACGCGGTGCCCACCGTCGACGCCAACCCCTGGGCGGCCTTCTCCACCTTCACCTGGTACGGGTTCTGACCATGGCACGCACCGCGATCCTCCTGCTGTTGGTGCTGACCGGCTGCGGCCAGCTCCCCCGCCACACCCGCGACGACGGCCCGCTGCGGTTCCAGGACTTCCCGTACACCTCGGCCACCGGCGACGCATGGCCCGTCAAGCGCGTCACCCTCAGCGCCCTCAACGAGGCCTACGGCCTGCCCGCCGACACGGCCATCACGTATGTGGAGCTCAACCCCGAGGGCAAGCGCACCCTCGTCTTCATCCACGGCCTGGGCTCGTACCTGAAGTTCTGGCGCGCCCAGCTCGACACCTTCGCCGGCAAGGGCTACCGCGTCATCGCCGTCGACCTGCCCGGGTACGGAAAGTCCAGCAAACCCGCGACCTTCCCGTACACGATGGTGGCCCAGGCCGACGCCGTCCGCGCCCTCGTGCAGCACCTGGGCCTCGAGAAGCCCACCCTCGTCGGCCACTCCATGGGCGGCCAGATCGCCCTGACGTATGCCATCCGCTGGCCCGCCGAGCCCGGCGCGCTCGTCCTCACCGCGCCCGCCGGCTTCGAGAAGTTCTCGGCTCGGGAGAAGGCCTGGTTCAAGTCCGTGGTGACCTCCGCGGGCATCCGCGCCGCCGACGAGCATGCCATCTGGGGCAGCGTGCGGCGCGGCAACTTCGCTCGTTGGCAGCCCGACCTCGCCTGGCTCATCGAGGAGCGCGCGCGCGTCGCGGGCACCGACGAGTTCGCCGCGTATGCCTATGCCAACGTGAAGAGCATCCACGGCCTGCTCGACACCGACTTCACCCGCGACAGCCTGTGGCGCATCCAGGTGCCCACCCTGATCCTGCACGGCGATCAGGATCGCCTCATCCCCAACCCCTTCATGCACGGCGGCGAGACACGCGAGATCATGGAGGTGGGTCGCCGGGGCATCAAGGACGCGAAGCTGGTGACCCTGCATGGCTGCGGGCACACCGTCCAGCTCGACTGCCCGATCGAGTACAACGCCGCCCTGAGCGCCTTCCTCGGCACCCCCTGAAGAAAGTCTCCAGATTTCAGGATCTTGGAAAAAATCACACGCCCCATCGAGTTTCTCTGCGGAGTCCGGCCCGGCGCGACGCCTCTCTGGTCAGACCCCCACGAAGGAGCTCGAAGATGACCACCCTCCGCACCCTCGCCGCCGCCGCCATCGCCACCATCACCGCCGTGCCCGCCGCCCAGGCCGCGGCCCTGTGCTCGAACGGGGTCTGCCGCTACACCCAGAGCAAGGACGCCGCCTACGGCAACAACAACTTCGGGGCCAGCTACGACTTCGACTTCAAGGTCTACAACAAGGCGGGTGATCTGGCCGATCTGCAAGACATGATCGATGAGTTCCAGCTCCTCGCCGACACCCTGCCCGCCCCCCTCAATGCCGTGTGGCAGATCCAGGTCATGACCGCGACCCAGCTGTACGACACGGTCGAAGACACCATGGCCGACGACCGCTTCTACGTGGGCGCCGAGGCCGACGTCGAGGCCACCGTCTTCAGCAAGGACAAGAGCCTGCTGGACGTGGACGGGTACTCGCTGCTCAACGACGGGGCCTTCCGGATGGGCCTGACGGCCAAGGTGCTGGGAGGGTCCATCGCGCTGCCGTCGTTCGACAGCACCGAGATCGATCTCTTCGAGCAGTCCCTCACCTTCTTCTCCGCCAGCACGACCTACATGGCGGGCCCCGTCCCCATCACGGTCCGCGGCGAGGTGACCGGGACGCTGGGCCTCAAGGGCAAGGTGACGGCCAGCGGCGGCATGAACCTGGGCCTGACGCCCCACGCGGCCCTCACGGCCGAAGCCAGCGTCGGTGTCGGCGTGGCCTGCGCCTCGGCCGGCGTCCGTGGCTCGGTGGATCTGGTGTCGGTGAACGTGCCCAGCACCCTGAAGCTGACCAGCCAGGCCTGTGGCACCCGGGTGGACGTCAGCAGCAGCCTCACGCTCTCGAGCATGGACGGCTCGGTGGAGGTGTACGCCGAGGCCTGCGGCCTGGAGTGGAGCAAGGAGCTGGTGAGCTGGACCGGCACCAGCTCGCCCCCCGCCACCATCCTCAACAAGTACGCCTCCTGCCTGTGATCGGCCCCTGATCCGAAGCCCCCGCGGCCGCGCCGTGGGGGGCTTCGTTTTTCGGACGAGAGGCCTGCGGACTTCCCCGGCCTGCATCGCATGAAGAGCTGAAGCCGCCCTGCCCCGGAGTATCCCATGCGCTCGCTGACTCTGCTCGCCTGCCTCGTCGCCGTCGGTGCCGCCCTCGCCCTGGCCCTGCACACCCCCGACCGGGCCGCCCCCTCCCCGACCCCGGCCGCCGCCGCCGACCGCCCCGCGGCGGCGCCCATGGCCGAGGCCGACGATCCCACCCCCGCGCCCCGCGCCCGCTACGCCCTCACCTACGCGGCGGCGTGGGAGGTGGACGGCGCCGCCCAGGCCCCCATCGAGATCGAGGCGATCTGGGATCGCGAGACCACCCCCGCGGGCCAGGACGTGCGGCTCTCGGCGGTGAAGATCTCGGATCACCCGGCGCTGCCCGCGGCGGCGGCCCTGGAGGGCAGCTTCGGCCTGCACGCCGACGCGGCGGGCCGCCTGCGGGGCTTCACCTGGCCCGCCGGCGCCGACGCACTCACCCGCCGGACCCTCGCCACCCTGGCGAGCACCTTCTGGCTCACCGCCGGGCAGGGCGCGGCCTGGGAGGCCGACGAGGAGGATCCCGCCGGCGCCTTCCACGCGCGGTACCGCCGGTCGGGGGCGGCCATCGAGAAGGTGGTCGAGCGCTGGACGGCCGTGCGGGGCCCCGCCGGCCTCGACGAGGGGCCGGCGCGGGCGATGACCCCCGGCGGCTCGACGCGGTTCGAGCTGGACGCCCAGGGCATCCGCCGGGTGAGCGTCCGTACGACCCTCGACGCCGATCCCGGCGACGGCGCCCCCCGGGTGGTGGTCCGGATCGAGGCCGAGCTGCGGCGCCTGGACGACGACGTGGCCCCCATCGCCGCCGCCGCCGGCCCGCGGGGCGACTTCAGCGGGCTGGTGGACTTCGAGGGCCAGGCCGCCGAGGTGGATCTGCAGCTCGTGGACGGCGCCACGCTGCCGACGCTGCTGGCGGCCACCGCCGACGCGGAGCGCCTGGGCCTCGAGTCCCGCGAAGGCCGGCGGGCCCGCAGCCTCGCCCTGCGGCGCCTGGCGGCCCTCGTCCGCCAGGAGCCCGCCGCGGCCGCGGGGCTGGCGGACGCCATCCGCCGCCGCGCCGCCGCTGGGGAGCCCATCGACCTGCTCACCGGCGCCCTGGCCTCGGCCAACGGCGTCGGCACCGACGCCCTCGCCGGGCTGCTGGGCGACGACCTGCCCGCTAGCCAGAAGCGCAATGTGATCAACACGTTGGGACTGGCTCACGAGGCGACCGGCGCCGCGATGGCGGCCTTGACGGCGGCCCTCGACGGGCCCGAGGGGGACGCCGCGGCGATGGCCCTCGGCAGCCAGGCGCGCGAGCTCGGCGACGCCGCCCCCGACGAGGCGGCCTCGGCGGTGGAGGCGCTGCTGGCCCGCTACGCCCAGGCGACGACCCTCGAGGAGAAGGCCACCTGGCTGCGAGCCCTGGGCAACACCGGCGACCGCCAGGCCCTGCCGGTCATGCTGGCGGCCATCGAGAGCGGCGATCGGGTGCTGCGCGCGCTCGGCCTCGACGGCCTGCGGTTCATGCCCGGTGAAGACGTCGACGCGACGCTGGAGCAGTGGCTGCTGGCCGGGAACTTCGGCGGTCGCGAGGTGCTCGGCGCCCTGCGCTACCGCAGCCCCGCCCGCTGGCGTGCGCCCCTGGAGCTGGCCCGACAGGGCTACGACCGCCTCGGCGAGAGCGGCATCGAGTTCGTCCAGGCCATCGACGCGCTGCTCGCCACGTGGGCGAGCTGAGGCGAGCGCTCAGCGGCCGCTGAGCTCCTTGACGAGGGCCGTGGCCCCGTAGACCCGATCCAGGGCGTGCAGGATGGCGCGGCTGTCCACCGCCACCGCGCGGTTGAGGCGCGCGTCGAAGCCGTGATCGCCGCCCAGGGAGTGGATGTTGCCATCGAAGATGAGGCCCACGATGCGGGCCTCGCGATCGATGACCGGGCTGCCCGAGTTGCCCCCGATGATGTCGTTGGTGGTCACCAGATTGAACGGCGTGGCCAGATCCAGCTTGTCCTTCTTCGAAAGCCAGCTCGCCGGGAGCGCGAAGGGCTCGGCCCCCGTGTGGCGGGTGAAGGCGCCGCCGATGGTGGTGTAGGGCTCCACCTCGCGGCCGCCCTCGGGCCAGCCCTTCACGGCGCCGTAGCTCAGGCGCAGGGTGAAGGTGGCGTCGGGGTAGCGCCCGGTGCCCTCGACGGCGAACCGGGCCCGCGCGATCAGCTCATGGCTCTTGCGGATGGGCGCCTCCACCTCGTCCTCGTAGGTCTTGCGGACGGCGCGCGCCTCGGCGTCGATGGCCTTCGCGAGCGCGATGAAGGGATCCTGGCTGGCCGCGATGGCGGCCGCCCCGCCCTCGAGCAGGGCCTTGCGCGCGGCCGGGTCCTTGAGGCCGCTGCCCTTGACCAGCCGGGCCGCCACCGCGTCGGGCGTCTCCTTGCCGAGCACCTGCTTGACCAGGGCGTCATCCGGGCCGAGCTGCTCGCGCAGCCGCGTGAGCGTCCACCCCAGCTTGAAGATCTCGAACTCGTCGTACAGCGGGGCGGCGCTGAGCAGCTCCGCCTCGACGGCCGGCAGGTTCCCGTCGGTGTACTCGCGCAGCCGCTCCTCGTTGGGCTTCGCCTTCTCGGCGGCGAGCCGCACCAGCGTCCGGGCGTGGCCGAAGAGGTCACTCTGGAAGCCCCGGCCCCGCTCGATCAGGTCGTAGCGGACCTGGAGCGCCTCGCCGCGCTGCACGGCCTTCGCGATGGCGTCCCAGGCGCCGATGGCGTCCTTCGCCTTCGGATCCGCCGCCACGCGGGCCCGCAGCGCCTTCTCGGCCGCCCGCTTCGCCTCCAGCAGCGCCGGCTCGAAGAGGGCCTGGGCCTCGCCGCGGTACGCCTTCAGGCCATTCTCGACATAGAACAGCCACGTCTTGGAGTGCCGGGCCTGCTCGGCGCCCCGGTGGGCATACTCGGCCAGCGCCCCGCGCAGCTCCGACAGCCACAGCAGCCGCCGCAGCAAGCCGCCGCCCCGGAAGCTCTCCAGCTCCGCGACGGTCTTCAGCCGGCTCGTCCGCCCGGGGTGGCCCGTCACGAACGTCAGGTCGCCGGCCCGGGTGCCCGCGGGGGACCAGGGGAAAATAGTTCTTGGTTTCCGCGGGCTTGTCGCCCTCGTACACGCGCACGAAGGACACATCCAGGTCGTAGCGCGGGAAGTTGAAGTTGTCGGGATCGCCGCCGAAGAACGCGATGGCCAGCTCGGGCGCGAAGGCCAGCCGCACATCCTGGTAGCGCTTGTACTCATACAGGTCGTAGACCCCGCCGTCGTACAGGCTCACCACATCGCAGCGCACGGCGTCCGAGGTCGCGCAGGCCTTCTCGATGCGCGACATCTCCGCCTTGCGGGCCGTGTTCGCCTCGGCGTCGGACTTGCCCGCCACGGCCGCCTCGATGCGCGCCGTCACGTCGGTGATGCGGACGAGCTGGTTGACCTCCAGATCCGGGCACTTCACCTCCTCCTGGCGGGTCGGGGCGAGGAACCCGGTCGCCACCCGATCCTGCTCGGGCGTCGAGAGCTGCTCCACACATGCGTGGACGCAGTGGTGGTTGGTCATCACCAGCCCCTCCGGCGACACGAAGCTGCCCGAGCAGCCCTGGGCCAGCCGCGCCGACGCCAGGCGGACGCGATCGAGCCAGGCGGCGTCGGGCGCGAAGCCGTAGGCGGCCTTCACCTGGTCGGCGGGGAAGCGGTTGAACGTCCACATGCCCTCGTCCGCGACGGCGGGCAGCGTGAGGGCGGCCAGCGTCAGCGTCGATGGGGCGAGCAGGGTGAGCAGCGTGCGCATGGTCCTCCGGTTCGGGCGGTGAGCGAGGACCGGTATGCCACCGTCCGCCGCCGGATGCACGCGCCACCCGCCGTCAGTCGAGCCGGCGGGCCGTCCAGCGGATCTGATCCTGGCAGGGCAGCTCGGCGAAGCGGGCCTCGAGCACGTCCACCGTGCAGGCGTCGGCGGGCACATCGAGGACGCCCTCGTGGTGGCTGAGCAGGAGCACCAGCCCGTCGGCCGTGGCCTCCAGGGGGCCGGCCAGCATGACCATCGCGCAGCCCGCCTCCCCGCTGCGCAGGTTGCCCGTCAGCGACCACCAGCGGCCACCCCGCTCGCTGTAGGAGAGGCCCAGGCGCGGCCCCTCTGCGCAGCTGCCCGGGTCGGCGGATGCACACGGGAAGTAACCGAGGAGCGGCGTCCCGACGACGGTGACGGGCGCCAGGCGGAAGAAGGGCTCGTCGACCATCCCCGGCGTCCAGGGCGCCTGGGCGTCGCAGGTCGCCCGGGTCTCCCGCGCGACGATCTGGTAGCGGCCCTCGACACCGCGCGGGGCGCTCTCGCCACCCGGATCGCAGCCGACCAGGGCCAGGGTGAAGACCAGTAGACGTCCCATGGCCGGACGGTCCCACGAATCCGCTCAACCTGCAATGATGCAGTAAACCCCCGGCTTGGCCCCCTCTTCACCGCCGATCCGCTGCGTCGAGGGACCCGATCAGGCGTCCTTCCGGGCCAGAATCAGGGCGTTGCGGGGGGTGAGGGTGCGGTCACAGAACGTGCCAGCCTCCACCACGTACCCTGCTTCCGCCAGGAACCGGGCGCGGTCGAGCACCAGCCAGGTCTCCAGCGGCCTGGCGAAGAGCCCGCGGATGGCGTCCCGGGCGACCGTCGCCCGCCAGGCGGCCTCGCCCTCGGCCAGGAAGTCGTCGGGGCGCAGGTGGTCGGGCAGGTGCAGGCCTTCCAGCGCCGCCAGCCGCCGGCAGAACTCGGCGAACGGCAGCACCAGCCAGGGCTCGGGGAACGGCGGCATCGGGCGGTAGGCGTCCACGCCGCTGGCCTGCCGGTAGAGGGCGTCGAACGCCAGGCGCCACTGCTGGTTCTGGCGGCTTCGGCGCAGGGTGCCCTGGCTGGCGTTGGCGGCCTGGCGGTGCAGCAGGTCCAGATCGTTCTCGTCGAGGGCCAGCCCCACCGCGGCGCCCGCGGCCGAGAGCGGCCGGCCCCGGTCCGGCGAGGGCTGGTTGTAGCAGCAGGGCGCGAGGGCGAGGCCGGCGGCGCCGCGGGCCACCACCGCCCGGAGCAGCGCGGTGTGCAGGCCACCGCACGCATGCAGCGCCACCACCACGTCGTCGGCGGCCAGCAGCCCGGCGGCCTCGGGTGCCCGCACGTCGACGCAGGCGAAGGTGGCCTCGACCCCGGCGCGCGCGCACTCGCTGCGGCCGGCCTCGCACAGCGCCTCCTGCCACTCCAGGGCCTGGAGCCTCGCCCCCGTCACATGGCTGAGGGCCCGCCCGAGGTGACCCTTCCCCGCGCACCAGTCGGTGATGCGCGTCGGTGCGGGCCAGCGCTGGTGGACGGGGGCGGCGAAGTGCTCGATCTGCCGGTGCTTCCGGCCCGGCACCCCCAGGGTGCCAAACCCCTTGATCGACAAAGGATTCTCGGAGAGCGCGGGCAGCGCGGCGAGGGCATCGGCCTCGGCCGCCCAGCGGCGGGCCGTGTCGGGGGCGGCCGTGAGCCAGGGGCGGCCCGGGGCGAGGAAGGCGTCGGTGGGCTGGGCGTCGAGCCAGGCGACGAGCTCGGGGTGATCGGCTTCCCAGGGGGTGGGCCGCTGGACGAAGGCCCGAGCATGCCAGAGCGAGCGGTGGGCGTGGAGGAACCGGCCGAGGGCGTGGAGCTGGTCAGCCGGCACCGCGGTTGCCTGGGCGAGGGGTGGGCATGGCGGCAGGGTGCCACGGGGGCCAGGCCCCCGCAACGGCGGGCGATCTCGGGGCTCAGAGGTCGGCCGGCTCGACGCTGAGGCGGAAGTCCAGCAGATTGCCGCCGTGGAAGCCCCGCACGTTCAGGTCGTACACACCCGGATTCAGCTCGGCGAGGATCTCGGAGCAGACGGTCCCGTTGGCGTCGTCGTTGACCAGCAGCTCATCCCCCGCCCAGAGCAGGTGCAGCGTGGGGTCGCCGATGCCATCGCAGCCGCCGCTCCGGTCGGTCACCCGGATGCGCACCCCGGTGCGCTCCTCGATCCGCAGGATCGTGCGGTCGCCCTGGCCGGCTTCGAAGCCGGGCCGGTCGAAGGCGCCCCCCGCGCTGACATCCTCCTCGATGCCCGGCAGCTCGAACTCGTAGACACCCACGGTCTCGCGGCTGCCCGGGTCGTCGTTGAGGCAGTCGATGTCCCAGAGCTGCACCGCGAACTCGTTGCCGGCAGCGTTGTTGGGCTCGCCGGGGCAGAACGGCTGGAAGTCGGCCGGCTCGCCGGTCACCGTCTCGAAGACGTGGTCCTGGCGCGGCGACCACAAGCCGATCCAGCCCTCGCCGTCGAGGCTGCGCACGAAGTCGAGCTCGGCCTGCGAGGTGAGCGTCGCCAGGTGCCCGCCGCGGCGGGCGGCCTCGTAGCGGTGCGCGTCGTAGGTGTCGGAGATCCGCTCCACCAGGTAGGCCCGGTCACCCGCCTCGTTGGGGATGGCCCCGTCGGGCAGCTCGCAGCCCGCCAGCACCAGCTCCATCGACTCGCGCGCCTGGCCACCGTTGCCGTCCTCGACCACCAGCTCCACCTGGCGGATGCGCCGCTGACCGCCCCCCGACAAGCGGGCGACGCTGGCGGCGGTCTCCATCCGCTCCCCCGCGATGGTCCAGCGGTAGCTGAGCTGGTCGCCGTCGGCGTCGCGAGCCACGGCCTCGAGCCGCGTCTCGCAGCCGTTGCGGAAGTTCGCGCCGTCGACCTCGATGGCATCGATGACCGGGTCGCTGTTGGACGGCCCGGGCTGGGGCTCGGGCTGGGGCTCGGGCTCGGGCTGGGGCTCCGGCTCCGGCTCCGGCTCCGGCTGCGGCTGCGGCTGCGGCTGCGGCTGCGGCTGCGGGCTGGGCTTCGGCCCCGCGTCCATCATCTCGGGGTCGTCGGGGCTGCTCTGGACGCAGGCGACGAGGCTCTGGCTGGCGAGGAGGACGGCGAGGGCGCGGCAGGCGAAGTGCTTGGAAATCATCTGGATTCTCCCGGTTTGAGCAGGCCTTGTTGCCTGACAATCCCGGGTACGCGGGCCGCCGGGAGATCCCCTCACCGGCTCGAAAGAAAGTCCTGCCAGGGCCGCTTCGCCGGCGGGGCGTCAGCCGATCAGCGACCGCAGCAGCGGAGCGGCGACCTGCAAGACGCTGGCGATGAGGACGAGGACGATCCCGGCGACGCAGAGGCGCCCGCCGAGTCTGGCCAGGCGGCGCAGCGTCCAGGGACCCGTCGGCCACCGCAGGCGCCCACGCTGGGTGCCGACCCACCGCCAGAGCCGCTCGGCCCCGCCGGGCAGCCAGCCCCGGCGCCACCCGCGCAGCCCGAGGCCGACCAGCAGCGCGCCCGCCGGCGGGACGGGCCCCGCCAGCCACCCCATCGCGGCACCGACCAGCGCCACCCCGACCAGCCCGCCCACCCGCCGGCGGCGCACCTGGACCAGGGCCACCAGGACCACCGCCAGCGCCACGACGGCGGGCCAGATCAGCCAGCCGCGGACGTAGGAGGTCGCCAAGGCCACCGGCTCGTCCGCCGCGATCCAGTAGCGGTGGTAGTTGAGGCGGTGGCCGGTGCGCGGGACGTTGATGCGCACCGGCATCGTGCCGACGGCCGCCAGCGCCGTGCCGAGCGGGGCGGGCGACCCGGTCTGGCCTCCCTCGTCCTCGACCGGCGTGTCGAACGGGCGCCGCCACCGCACCGATCCCACCCGCCGCTGCGCCTGCACCCCGCCCTCCAGCGGGCCGTACGTGTCGCGCGGGGGCAGGAAGACGCTCCAGCGCAGCGAGCTGATGGGCAACTCCACGGCCGGCAGCGCCAGCGCGTGGCGGCCCAGGAGGCCGGGCGTGGGCCCCTCCTCCTCCACCACCACCGACAGCTCGAAGTCGTCGTCTTCGCCCCCCGATCGGATGAGGGGCAAGAGCACCCGCCCATCCTCGGCCGTGCTGGCGCTGACCGGGTTGCCGTCGAGCAGCGCCGAGCGCAGCCGCGCCCCCGCGGGCAGGCGCAGCGCCAGCCGATGCCGCTGGCGGTTCTTGAACATCAGGCGCATCTCGGTGAGGCGCGCCCCCGTGTCGGCCACCACCGTGAACGCCGCCACCTCGTCGATGACCCCCGGGACGATGCGCCGCTCCTCCAGCCGCTCCAGGCCCACGGGCAGGTCGAAGCCGGGCGCCTCGTAGCGCCAGGCATGCAGGATGGGCCCCACCGCCGCCTCCCGCAGCGCTGGCGGCAGGCGCCGCACATCGGCGGTGGTCACGCCAGCCACCTCGCCCGGCTGCAAGCGCAGCTTGCCCGGCACCTCCACCGCCAGGAAGCCCGACTGGCGCTCGGCCCCGACGGCCTGGGGCATCGCCACCGCCAGGCGGCCCTCCGCCGGCAGGTCGCGGCGCAGGTGCAGCGCCATCTCGAACGCCCGCCGCGCGGGCGCCGCCAGCTCGCCCACCAGCAGCGTGCCATCGCCATCTACTTGAATCGTATGGCGAAACTGGTCGCCGCCCGCCACGCTCTCGACCCGGTACCCCGGCGGGAGGCGCACTGGAAAGCGCGCGACGCCGCCATGCAGCAGGGTGTAGCGCAGCGTGACGAAGAGGTCGTCGTGGGCTCCCAGCACCAGGAGGGCGTCGGCGTCCACATACACCCGCGCCACCTGCGGCTCGGCCTCGGCCAGGGCCTTGAGGCCCACCACATGGATCTGCAAGCCGGGGTTCAGCGTCGCCGACAGCCGCGTCACGCCGCCCTCGCTCACCACCTCGGCCTGGACTGCCTGATCGACGCGGGGCGCCAGGTCGGCCCCCGGGAAGCTGCAGTCGAAGCGCGTCACGGGCGTGCGGGCGACGGTCATGGAGTAGGCGAGGGCGCCCCGCGGCCCCTCGGCGGGCACCAGCAGGGCCAGCTCCACCGTCACCGTCCCCACCGCCTGGGTCAGCCAGACATGGTAGCCCGACCGGCGCGTCACGGGCACCGCCCGGCCGTCCACGCGGGCGGCGACGAGCACGACGTCCTCCCCCACCAGCGGGACCACCTTCCAGGCGTCGGGCCGGCCGAGGGTGACTTGCAGCGTGGCCGTCAGCGACAGCGCCCCCGGGATCGCCTCGCCGCGGTAGTGGGCCTCGCCCAGCACCACCGCCGGCCCGACGCGGCGCGCCCGCGCCTCCGCCTGGGCGGCCAGGGCCTCGCGGGAGGCCACCACGCGCTGGAGCGGCAGCTCGACGCGGGCATCGGCGGCCGCCTCGATGAGCGCCGAGAAGCCCGCGCCCTCGGCCTCCTCGACGTCGTTCTGCTCCGCGAGCAGGCCATCGAAGTCGGCCCCGCCGTCGTCGCCGTCGGCGAGCGCGGGGCGGACGAGCACGGCGATCAGCAGCAGGGACGAGCAGGCGAAGAGCCGCGAGAAGTGGCTACGCATGGCGCAACTCCGGGCGCTGGCGGGCGCGAATCCAGGTGAGGGTCAGGACGACCAGCAGGGCCAGGGAGGCAAAGAGCGGGAAGGTGGCCACCACGCGCAGCACCGCGAGCAGACCGAGCCACGTCACGGCCGTCCGCACCCGCAGCAGGCCCGCGGGCACCCGGGGGGTCGAGAGCCAGGCCCGCACCGCCGTCAGGGCCGGCCCGCCGCGGTGGCGGGCCAGCAGCAGCAACAGCCCGGCGTCCAGCCCCCAGACCAGGTGGCGGTGCACCCCGAGGATGGCGTGCCCCGCGACGAGCACGGGGACCAGGAGCAGCAGCCCCAGCGCCCCGCTCCCGAGACCCGTCCCGGGCCGCAAGACGATGAAAACCAACAGGATTCCAGCGAGGAACGCCCCCAGGCCGGCGGCCTGGACGAGGGGCCGGGCGAGGTACGTCACGGCCACCTCGCCCGTCTCCGCGCCCAGCAGCAGCCGCTTGAAGCGGTAGCGCTCTCCCACCAGCGGGAAGGCCCCCAGGCCCACCCGGTCGTCGGCCGCGGCGTTGGCGTCCGCCTGGTGCAGCCCGGCCCGGAGCGTCGCCAGGTCGCTCGCCTCGGCCTCGCCCACCAGGGCCTGGCGGATGAACATGCCGAACCGGCGGAACGGGTCGTAGCGGATCGCCGACCAGGCGGTGAGGTTGCCGTCGAACCGCAGCGGCACCACCGCCTGGGGCAGGTAGACGTGCCAGGTCGCCTTCACCACGTCGACGTCCAGGCCGGGCAACCGCAGGCGCTCCGTGCCCCAGGCGCCCAGGCCCGGCCGCTTGAGCCGCCAGGCGAACTCGAAGACGAACCGGCTCTCCTCGACCTCCACCCCGGGCTGAGGCGGGATGCGCAGGCGCTGGCCGGGCCGCACGTCCTCGGGGCCACCGAGCGTGTCGTTGGCCTCGACGATGAGGGGCCACTTCTGGGGGTTGGAGTAGTGAATGTAGGCGATCGCGCCCAGGTTCTCGCCCGGCTGCACCAGGTGGTAGCGCTCGCCGCCCTGGCTGCTCTGCCGCAGCGGGACCAGCAGCCGCCCCTCCTCGTCCACGGCCGGATGCAGCGGCTGGCCCTCCAGCAGGGCGTGGGTCAGGGTCGCGCCGGCCGGCAGCGTCAGGCCGAGGTACTGCCGCGTGTTGTTGCGCATGAAGAGGCGCACCTTGGCGATCTCGGTGCCGTCCTCCAGCAGCATCGTGGTGGCCTCCAGATCGTCGACGATGGTCCCCGTCAGGGCCACGGCCGCGTGGCGCCGCAGGGCCAGGCGCACCCGCGCGGCGTCGGCGCCGCGGAAGGCGAAGTGCAGCGGGTGGCTGGTCATGGCCGAGAGCCCGGCGGGGACCTCGCCGGCGGTGAGGGGCTCGGCCCCCTGCGCCTCCAGCTCGAGCCCCGTGGCCGCCTGCACCCCCACCGCCCCGGTCGTCGGGGCCGCCGACGTCGGCAGGCGCAGCGCCACCTCTGCCCCCTCGACCGGGTACTGGAACGCGACGGTCAGCGCCACCTCGTCGCGGACGAGGCGGCCGAGCAGGGCGACCAGGCGATCGGGCTCGCCCGGACCGGTGGGCTCGACGCGCCACTGCAGCACGTCGTCGCCCGTGACCTCCACCACCTCGACGCCCTTCGGCACCTGGAGGACGGCCCGGTCGGTCTCGCCCTCCTCCACCACCAGCGTCAGGTGCGTGGTGCCCTCCACCAGGCTCGCGTCCAGGGTCAGCAGCGTCGTCTGCCGCGCGCTCTCCCGCAGCGGGACCTCCGGCGTCGCGTCGGCCGTGTGCCACGAGAGGCTCACGGGGCCGTTGGCCTCCCCCTCCAGGCGGGTGCCGCCGGCCTCGGGGCGGCGCGCCGTGACCACCCCGGAGGCCAGGGTGGCGTCGATGCCCTCCTCGGGCACCAGGATGGACACATGAGTGGGCCCCGCCTCGGGGAGGGCCACCTCGATGCGCCGCTCGTCCTCGTCGGCCCCGCGCAGGAACTTGACCTGCACGGTGTGCACCCCCGGGCGCGCCACGCCCAGGACGTAGTGCTCGTCCTCGGCCCGCAGCGACGCCGGCGCCCCGTCCACCCGCACCGACACCAGCGAGGCCTCCGCGTCGAGCAGGGGCACATCCAGCCAGCCGTCGGTGTGCAGCACCTCGAAGCGGACCTGCAGGGTTCCGCGCAGGACGCCCTCCACCAGGCGCCCCTCCAGCGAGCGCTCGAGGGCGCACCACGTGACGTCGGGGCCCGCCGACGCCTCGGGCTGCAGCGCCGCCTGGACGCGATCCCAGAGGGACAGCGGCAAGACGACGCGCTCCTCGGCCCGGGCCAGGGTGGATGCGAAGACGCCCAGGCAGGCGAGCTGGGCAAGGCGGTGACTCATGGGCTCCTCCGGTTCGCGGCTCATCGACTCAACGGGCGGCGCGGCGCCGATTGAAGGCGAGGACGAGCTTTTGAAGAGCAAGCCCGAGACCACCAGAAAAGATCTTTCAAATCAGCAGGTTGGAAAGTGCGTCCCACCCTGCGCGGGTCCTGTCCCGGGCAGACGGGCCCCGCGTCTCACCCGGCACGACGGGCGGCATGCGCCTTGCGAAGCCTGGCCGCGATCCCGAGAATCCGCCCGGGGGTGCCGCGTCGTGCGGCCCCCGGGTCCTCTAGACCGGCCACCCTGGTGGCCACCGCTGGTCCCTGGAGCCGCCATGCAGCCCCGCCCGGTCCTCCTCGCCGCCCTCCTGGCCTCCGCCTGCGCGGATCCGGCCTCGTCCCCCACCCCGACGCCGCCCGACGAGGTCGACGTCGCCGGTGAGAAGGGCGACCACAAGGCGGACGGCAACGCCAACGGCCTGCCGTATACGTCGGCGACGAGCATCGAGGCCCTGAAGGGCGACCTGCGGGGCATCTCGCCCCCCGTCGATCGCGTCTTCGTGGGCGATCCCCTGTCGCCGAAGGCCTACCTCCAGGTCATGAGCTGCCTGGGATACTACGGCCCCATCGGCCCCTACGGCCCCCTCGGCCTGCTCGGCCCCGTGGGCGAGGACGTCTGGAACCCGTCCCGCTACATCAGCGGCAGCCTCGACTGGCACCTCTTCTCCCAGGAGCTCAGCGAGAGCGACGGTCCCCTGTCCGCGGAAGGTCCGCTGGGCTCAAAGGGCCCGCTCAACCCGTCGAGCTGGGCGGCCTTCGGCGTGCCCGACGGCGAAAGCGACGCTGGATCAAGGACCTACAGCAACGCCTTCATCGGCCAGCTCGCCCCCGGCGGCCTCTTCTCGGTGCTGGGCCCGCTGGGCCCCCTCGGCCCGCTGGGCCCCCTCGGCCCCCTCGGTCCGGTGGGCGCCCACGGCTTCGTGGCCGATCGGGAGGGCCACTTCGGCGTCGAGGAGGGCGAGTGCCCCGACGGCGGCTCGATCTGCCGCACGGTCGAGGTCCCCTGGGAAGAGGGCGGCGAGGTGCGCACCTACGAGCTCTTCGAGCACTACCCCGCCGACGTGGCCGCGGACATGGCCGACAACGACACGTCGTTCATGGCCGAGGGCGAGATCGCCGACCCGGACGACCCCGCCGTCTCGTTCCCCTTCACCTCGGCGAACGCCCAGTGGGTCACCGTGACGCTCGTGCCCGACTACGCCCGGTTCACCTACCCCGAGGCCATGGCCATCCTGTACCAGGCCTCGCTGACCGGCTTCGCCACCCCGTCGGCCCTGGCGTTCTACCCCTGGATCTACAGCCACCGGACGAACTTCGATGACTTCGATCTGGTGCTCGACGTGGCTGACGCCGAGGGCAAGAGCCTCGGCCGCGCGACCTCGGACTCCGCCGACCGGGTGGACTGGATCCAGCTCCGGGTGCCGGCCGGCGCGCGGCTCACGGCCTCGGTCAACCTGTACAAGAGCTGGTGGCAGCCGTGGCGCGGCGTGACCCCCGCCTACCGCCTGATCGTGGTGGGCTCCGGGCCGACGGCGGCGATCCCCTCGGTCACCGGCCCCCACCACGTCGGCCTCGCTACCGAGTAGCGGACCGGGGCACACTCGCCCCATGCGCCCCCTGTCTCTCGCCCTCGCCCTCGCCGCGCTGCCCGCGCACGCCTTCGAGCGCCCCGCCCTCGACGACTTCTACGAGCGCACCCGGGGCCGGGCCGCCGCCTTCCAGGACTGCACCGGCTACTGCGACGGCCGCTGGCTCTTGCAGCTCCTCGTGGGGGCCCAGGTGGCCAACCCGAGCACCGACGCGCTGCGGCCCGCCCTGGCGGAGGGGCTGCGCCTCGGCATCGACGGGGGCTTCATGCCCAACGGCCAGAGCGTGCTGCGCAGCCAGGCGTACGCCGACCTGCTGGTGGTGCCCGCCACGGGAGACCGCTTCACCGACTTCGTGTGGAAGAACACGGCCTTCTACAGCACCACCGACGACCGCTCCGGCGACGGGGGCGTGCACCTGTCCGCCGACGCCGTGGTGGCGGATCGCACCGAGCTGACCCCGGGCGACTTCGCCGACTTCCAGCGCCGGCCCTTCCGCCTGGTGGACGCCGAGGTCGAGGTGGCCCCCATCGGCCCCAAGGTCGACAAGGACGCCCATGTGGCCCTGCCCCTCGGGGCGGCGTGGCGGCAGCGGTGGGCCCGCGGGGGCGACACCCAGGAGGAGCGCCTGACCCTCTCGGGCGCCCTGGCCTTCCGGGGCTTCCCGAAGCACCGCGGCGACCACTACCAGCTCGACGCCGCGCGCCTGACCCATGTGGCCTGGGACACGCCGGCCGGCGAGGCGTCCGCCTGGCGACTTTCCTTTGGATATCAGCGACTTTCCCCCGACCTGCCCGGCACCGAGCTCTGGATTCTGGGGGGCTACGGCTGGCATGAAGGCGCAGACGACGCCCAGGGCTGGCTGGGCCAGGTGGGGGTGGCCTTCCACCCCGTCCCCGCGCACCAGGCCGGCCTGGGCCACGACGCCTGGTTCGGCCTCGACCAGGCCACGGCCCGGTTCCAGCGCCTGCACCGCACCCAGCTCTACTACCGCTTCGACGATGGCACCTGGCGCGCCGGGCTGGCCTGGGATCGCGTCAGCCGGGGCGGCGACGTCCTGCACACCCTCGTACCGGAGGCCGGCTGGCGGCCCGCCTGGCTGTTCGGGCTCATGATCGGCGGGCGCGTCCGGGTGGCCGCCTTCGACGGGACCGGCCCGGCCCCCGAAGAGGAGCGCTTCGAGCTGGGCCTCGACTGGCTGCTCTGATCGAAGGCAACCCCCTGAAACAACAGCGAGATCCCGTCAGGGATCCTCGCCGTGCTGGGCCCGCACCGCCTCCCAGAACTGCTGGTGGCGGTGGGTCAGCCGCTTCGTGATCTGGGCGCGACGCTGAGGGTCGTCCTCCTTGGGGTGCACCGCGATGCCGAAGACGGCCTCGTCGTGCTGGCCCCGGGCGTCCTTCTTCGTCCCGCCCCACGCGCTGGTGTTGTTGGCCCCCTGGCCGTAGACCTTCAGGGCCTCGGCCTCCATGAGCTGGTGCAGCTCGGTGCCGTCGTGGTCGTTCAGCTTGCCGTACACGATGCAGGGGTACTCCGTGCAGTCGACCTCGGTGACCTCGCCGTCGTAGCCCGCCTCCCGCAGGGCCGCCGTGAAGTTCTGGCGCAGCGCGTCGGCGCTGTATGCGGGGGGCATCTCGGCCGGCCAGGCGGGCGGCTCGCCCTCCACCTCGATGCGGCGGGCCTGCTCCTCTGCCGCCAGCGCCCGCACGCTCTCCACCTCCCGCTGCAGGGCTCGGGCGCGGATGCGCGTCGCCTCCAGCTCGGCCCGCAGCGCCTTCACCTCGGCCTCGCTGCCCGGCCCGTCCGCGCCGCCGACCGCCTCGTCCACGGGGGGTGCGACCGCGCGCACGGCCTCGCCCTCCGGCAACCGCTCCGGCGGGGCCCCGGCCCGCGCCCGGCCGCGATCCCCCGCCTGCAGCTCCACCTGACCCCGATCCGTCGCCAGCGCGACCCGACCTTCGTACACCGTCACGACGGCCACCGCCGCCAGCGTGGCGCCCACGAGCGCCCCCTTCACCCCGGCACCCATGGCGCCCTCCTCGTCCAGCTCGTTGATCGTCAAAGCAAAACAGCTCGCCGGCCCCGTCACCGTGCCGGCCGGCGTCTCCACCACGAAGGCGCCATCCCCTTCGACCCGATAGAAGATCTGCCCCCGGGTCTGCCGCAGCCGCGCGGCCCCCCCCTGGATCGCCCACGCCACCGCCGCCCCCGCCTCGGCCACCGCCACGCCCCGGCTGCCCAGCGTCAACGTCTCCCGGGTCTCGACCAGGCTGCGCTCACCCGTCACGGGCCGGCTCGCCCGCAGCCACAGGCCACCGCCCGCCAGCAGCAGCAGCGCCGCCGCGGCCGCCAGGGCCGGCCACCAGCGCCGCCGGGGCGCCGCCTCCAGCACCCGATCGGCCAGCCCGGCCGGCGGCGGGGGCACCTCCCAGCCCTCCAGGGCCTCCTCCAGCGGATCGCGATCCGTCACGGTGCCACCTCCCCCAGGGCCTGGCGCAGATCGGCGCGGGCCCGCGCCAGCCGCGACTTGACGGTGCCGAGGGGCAGGTCCAGCGCCTCGGCGATCTCTTCGAGCGTGAACTCGTGGTAGGCCCGCAGCACGAAGACGGCGTGCTGATCCACGGGCAGGGCCCCCACCAGCTCGGCGAGGCGGCGCCCGGCCACGCTGCTCTCGGGCGACGCCACGGCGTGGGTCGGGGCGGCCAGGGCCTCCCGCCGCGTCCGCCGCTCGTGGCTGCGGATGGCGTCGAGGGCCCGGCGCGACGCGATGGTGAGCAGCCACGTCGAGAGGCGCGCCGCGCCGTCCGGCCGAAACCGGCCCAGCGCGGCCAGGCCATCGACGAAGGCCTCCTGGGCGACGTCCTCCACCAGGTGGCCCAGCCCGCGAGGCGCCAGCATCCGGTGGGCGAGGGCGTGGACGCGGCCGGTGTAGAGCTCGACGAAGGCCCGCCGCGCGCGCCGATCCCCGCGGGCGGCGGCGGCGAGGCGCAAGGCGTCGAGCTCGGTGGGCGGCGTGGTCATGTTCACGGCGATTCTCTCGCCGCCCGGCCCAGAGCGGGTCCATGGTCCACGCACTTTTTTCGCCGGCTCGCCCCGACTTCCAACTTTTATCAGTGGTATCGGAGGGTTGGGAGTCGGCCGCCCCGAGGAAGTGGAGAGCGGGGCGGCCGACGCGCCGAGGCGCGCGTCGGGTCTTCTCAAGGACCATGCCATCGCCGGGGGCGCCGCGGGGCCGCCTGGGACCGTCCTCGCCGGCGGCCAGCCGGCGGCACCGCGCTGGCACGTGCCGGCACGGCCGGCCGCGATAATTTGCGCGGACGCCCACGATGGCCCCCCCACCGCGGACGCGGATCCGGTATCCTCCCGCCCCGTCCGCCCCTGCTCGGAGGGCCTGATGGCCGACACGCGCCCCGTCGATCTCCTCGCCGCCCTGGATGACTTCCCGCGCCGCCACATCGGCCCCGACTCCGGGGCGGTGGCCACGATGCTGGCCACGCTCGGCGTGCCGGATCTGGCCACCCTCATCCAGCAGGCGGTGCCCCCGGCCATCCGCACGAAGCGCCCGCTGGACCTGCCCGCCGGCCTCGGCGAGGCCGCGACGCTGGAGCGCCTGGCCGCCCTGGCTGCCGAGAACCAGGTCTTCCGGTCGCTCATCGGCATGGGCTACCACGACTGCGTCACGCCGCCGGTCATCCAGCGCAACATCCTGGAGAACCCGGGCTGGTATACCCAGTACACCCCCTACCAGCCCGAGATCGCCCAGGGCCGGCTGGAGGCGCTGGTGAACTTCCAGACGGTGGTCGCCGAGCTGACGGCCCTGCCCATCGCCAACGCCTCGCTGCTGGACGAGGGCACCGCGGCCGCCGAGGCCATGGTCATGTGCCGGGCCCAGGCCCCCCGCGGGCGCGACACCTTCTTCGTGGCCGATGACTGCCACCCCCAGACCATCGCCGTCGTCCAGACCCGGGCCCTCCCCCTGGGCATCGAGGTGCGCGTCGCCCCGGCCGACGCCTTCTCGGCCGATGACGCCCGCGTCTTCGGCGTGCTGGTCCAGACCCCCGACACCTTCGGCCGCCTGCACGACCTGCGGGCGCTGGCCGAGCGGGTCCACGCGGCGGGCGCGATCCTGGCGGTGGCCACGGATCTGCTGGCCCTGACGCTGACGACGCCGCCGGGCGAGGTGGGGGCCGACATCGTGCTGGGCTCCAGCCAGCGCTTCGGCGTGCCCCTGGGCTTCGGCGGGCCCCACGCCGCCTTCCTGGCGGCGAAGGAGTCGTTCTCGCGCATCATCCCCGGGCGCATCGTCGGCGTCTCCCGCGACGCCCAGGGCCACATGGCCTACCGGCTCGCGCTGCAGACCCGCGAGCAGCACATCCGGCGCGAGAAGGCGACGAGCAACATCTGCACGGCCCAGGTGCTGCTGGCGGTGATGGCGGGCATGTACGCCGTCTACCACGGCCCCGAGGGCCTGCGGCGCATCGCCGGCCGCGTCCACCGCGCCACCGTCGCCCTGGCGCGGGGCCTGACGAAGCTCGGCTTCTCCGTGGGCGACGCGCCGTTCTTCGACACGCTGCGCGTCGAAGTCCCTGATCCGCAAGCGGTCCTGGCTGCGGCCCGCGCCCGGCGCGTCAACCTGCGGCCCCTGCCCGGGGCCGTGGGCATCAGCCTCGACGAGACGGTCTCCGAGGAGCTGCTGGCGACGCTGCTGGAGGTCTTCGCCGACGGCAAGGCGGCCCCCTCGGTAGCCAGCCTCGTGCCCGCCGAGGGGCCGACCTGGCCGGCGGCCCTCGTCCGCCAGGGGCCGTTCCTGACGCACCCGGTCTTCCACGACCACCACGGCGAGCACGCCTTCCTGCGCTATGTGCGACGCCTGGAGTCGCGGGATCTCTCGCTGACGACGTCCATGATCCCGCTGGGCTCGTGCACCATGAAGCTCAACGCCACCACCGAGATGGTGCCGGTGACGTGGAAGGCGTTCGGCGGGCTGCACCCGTTCGCGCCGGCCGAGCAGACCCGGGGCTACCAGCAGCTCTTCGACGAGCTCGAGGCCTGGCTGGCCGACATCACGGGCTTCGCCGCCGTGTCGCTCCAGCCCAACGCCGGCAGCCAGGGCGAGTACGCCGGCCTGCTGGTCATCCGGGCCTGGCACGCCGCCCGGGGCCAGGGCCACCGCGACGTCTGCCTCATCCCCACCTCGGCCCATGGCACCAACCCCGCCAGCGCGGTGATGGCCGGCTTCCGCGTGGTGGCCGTGGCCTGCAACGACCGCGGCGACGTGGATCTGGCCGACCTCCAGGCCAAGGCCGAGAAGCACCGCGACCAGCTCGCGGCGCTGATGATCACCTACCCCTCCACCCACGGCGTCTTCGAGGAGGGCATCCGCCAGATCACCGGAATCGTTCATGAAAACGGCGGCCAGGTCTACCTGGACGGCGCCAACATGAACGCCTCGGTCGGGCTCGTCCGCCCCGGCGAGCTGGGGGCGGATGTCTGCCACCTCAACCTGCACAAGACGTTCTGCATCCCCCACGGCGGCGGCGGCCCGGGCATGGGCCCCATCGGCGTCGCGGCGCACCTGGCCGCGTACCTGCCCGGCCACCCGGTCACGGGGCTGGGCGGCGAGCAGAGCATCGGGCCGGTGTCGGCGGCGCCGTTCGGCAGCCCCGGCATCCTGCCCATCCCCTACGCCTACATCCGCATGATGGGGCCCGACGGGCTGACGCGGGCCACCGAGACGGCCATCCTCAACGCCAACTACATGGCAGCGCGGCTGGCCGGGCACTACGACGTACTCTTCAAGGGCAGCAACGGCCGCGTGGCCCACGAGTTCGTCCTCGACTGCCGGGCCTTCAAGCAGACGGCGGGCATCGGCGTGGACGACATCGCCAAGCGCCTGATGGACTTCGGCTTCCACGCCCCCACCATGTCGTGGCCGGTGGCCGGCACGCTGATGGTCGAGCCCACCGAGAGCGAGCCCCTGGCCGAGCTGGATCGCTTCTGCGACGCGATGATCGCCATCCGCGACGAGATCCGGGCCATCGAGGAGGGGCGCGCCGACCGCGCCGACAACCCGCTGCACAACGCCCCGCACACGGCGGCCATGGTCATCTCGGACGCCTGGTCCCACCCCTACAGCCGCGAGCAGGCCGCCTACCCCCTGCCCTGGCTGCGCACCCGCAAGTTCTGGCCGGCGGTGGCCCGCGTGGACAACGCCTTCGGCGACCGCAACCTGCAGTGCCTCTGCCCGCCGGTCGAGGAGCTCGCCGAGGGGTGAGGCGCCTCGCCTGCCTGGCCGCGGCGCTCCTGGCCGCGTGCGGGGCCCCGCCCCGGCGGCTCTGGCTGGCCGGGGATGTGCAGCTCGATGACGCCACCGATCCCGCCGCCGTGCTGGCGGCCGCCCGCGGCCTGCGGGGCGCGGGGGTCGTGAACCTGGAGGGGCCCGTGGGGGCGGGCAAGCCCGGCGGGGACCGCCTGCGCAACGGCCCCGCGGTGCTGGCGGCCCTGGAGGCCGTGGGCGTCGCCGCCGTGACCGTCGCCAACAACCACGCCGCCGACGACGGGCCCGCCGGCCTGGCTGCGACCCGGGCCGCGGCAGGTCCGGTGGCGGTCCGGGGGGAGCTGGCGTCGGCCACCGTGGCGGGCGTGGAGGTGCTGGCCGCCTACGAGGCGTCTCCCGAGGCGCTGGCCGCGGCCGTCCAGGCGCGGGCGCCGGCGCCCGTCTTCGTCACGCTGCATGTGCTGGCGCCGCCCAGCTATCGGCCGTCCGCCGAGACGCGGGCGCGGGTCGAGGCCGCGCTGGCCGCCGGGGCCGCCGTCGTCGCCGTCCACGGCAGCCACGCCCTGGGGGCCGTCGAGCGCCGGGGGCGCCAGGTGGTGGCCTGGGGCCTGGGCAACCTGGCCTTCGCGTGCCGCTGCACGACGGAGGACGAGGCCATGGCCCTCGAGGTGACGCTGAGTGACGGCGAGGTGGACGCGGTGGTGGTGCCCCTGCGGGCGGGCCTGCATGGGGCGCCGCTCGCCCTCGATCCCGATCCGCAGGCGGTGATCACCCTGCTGGAGGCCCTCGGGAGCAGCCCCCTGGACCTCCAGGGCGACCGAGCCCGGCTGGTGCCGCCAACCGACTGAAAAGAAAGAAGAATTCGGGGAGGTGTCAGGCCTCGGGGCTGGGGGCGGAGGGCTTCGGCTTCGCGGCCCGGACCTTCGGCGTCGCAGCGTCGGCCTTCGGCTTCGCGGCGGCGGCCCGCGCAGTGGTCGCTCGGGGCTTCGCAGCGGCGGCCTTCGGCTTCGCAGCGGCGGCCTTCGGCTTCGCAGCGGCGGCCTTCGGCTTCGCAGCGGCGGCCTTCGGCTTCGCGGCGGCAGCCTTCGGCTTCGCGGCCCGGGCCTTCGGCTTCGCGGCCGCCGACTCCGCCTTCGGCTTCGCCGCGCGCGCCTTGGCCTTGCGCCCACCGCCGGCGCGCTGGGCGCGCGCCGCCAGCAGCTCCACCGCCTGGGCCATGCTCACGTCCTCGACCCCCATGCCCTCGGGCAGGGAGGCGTTGACCTTGTGCCACATACGGCCCGTAGCGGCCGTCCAGCACCACCACGGGCGCCCCGTCCTCGGGGTGCTCGCCGATGGTCCGCAGGGGCTCCGCCGCCTTGCGACCCCCTTCTGGCCGCCAGCAGCTCCAGCCCGCGGGCCGCCCACCCGGAGCACGTCGTCCTCCTTGCGGAGGGAGGCGTACACCCCGTCGCACGCGATGTAGGGCCTGTAGCGCCCGATGCCGGCCTGGACCGGCTTGCCCGACTCGGGGTGCAGGCCCAGGCTGCGGGCAGGCTGAGCAGCGCCAGGGCCACCGGGAGCGTCACATCCCCGGCTGCATGCCCGGCGCCAGCGACGCACGGCGCGGCTTGGTGCCGTCCTCGGCGGCCTCGCCGAGCTGGACGTAGGCGCCGAACCGGCCGTCGCGCAGGTAGACCGGCAGGCCCGTCGCCGGGTCGTGCCCCAGCGGGCCTCCCCGCCTCGGCGCGCTCGGCCAGGGTGCGCACGACCTCCGCCGTCAGATCGGCGGGGGCGACGTCCTCGGGCAGCGACACCACGCGGCGGCCGCCGTCGTCGCTCAGGATCTCGATGAAGGGCCCATAGCGGCCCAGCCGCACCCCGAAGGGATCGAGGGCCTCGGAGCGCACCGTGCAGACCGTCCGCGGCTCGATGGCCTCGCCCTGGGCGACGCCGCCCAGCAGCACGTCCTGGTAGAACGACTCCAGCCAGCTCAGCGGATCGCTCTCGCCCTCGGCCACCTTGTCGAGCCACGACTCCATCACCGCGGTGAACTCGGTGTCGACGACCTTGGCTAGCGCCTGCTCCAGCAGGTTGGTGACGGCCATCGCGGTGAACGTGGGCTGGAGCTGGCGCGCGGCGGCGCGGACGTAGCCGCGCTTCTGCACCGTGTCGATGATGCTGGCGTAGGTGCTGGGGCGGCCGATGCCCTCGGCCTCCAGCGCCTTCACCAGCGTCGCCTCGGTGTAGCGGGCCGGCGGCCGCGTCTGGTGGCCCAGGGCCTCCACATCCAGGCAGCGCACGCGATCCCCGGGATCGAGCATCGGCAGCGGGCTGGACTGGTCATCGAGCACGGCGCCGGGATCGTCGGCCCCCTCGACGTAGGCGCGGAAGAAGCCCGGGAAGAGCACCTGCCGGCCCGAGGCCTTGAAGACGACGGAGGCGCCGTCGGCCGGGTCGGGCGTCGAGAGCGTCACGGTCGGGAGGCGATGCGGGCGTTGGCCATCTGGGTGGCCACCGTGCGCTTCCAGATCAGATCGAGAGGCGCGCCTCGCGACCCGAGAGGCCCAGCTCGCTCGCCGTGGCCATGGTCGTCCCCGCGGGCCGGATGGCCTCGTGGGCCTCCTGGGCCCCTTCGACTTCGTGGCGTAGCGCCGCACCGACGGCGACAGCAGATCGCGGCCATAGCGCTGCTCGATCATCCCGCGGACGGCCTTGATGGCCTCCTCGCTCAGGTTGAAGGAGTCGGTACGCATATAGGTGATGTGCTCCGTTTTCATACAGCTTCTGGGCGAGCTGCATGGTCTGGGACGCCGAGTAGTCGAGCTTGCGGTTCGCCTCCTGCTGGAGCGTGGAGGTCGTGAACGGCGGGTACGGGGAGCGCTGGGACTCCTTGCGATCCACATCGTCGACCACCAGCTCGGAGCCGGCCAGCCGGGTGGCGAGGGCGCGGCTGGCGGCCTCGTCGAGCAGCAGCACGTTCTTGCCGGCGCGCAGCTCCCCGGTGGTCTCGTCGAAGTCGCGGCCGCTGGCGATGGTGCGCTCCCCGAGGAGGCCAGGGCGGCGTCGAAGCGGACGCGGTCCTTCTCGGCGCTGGCCTTCAGATCCCACCAGCTGCCCGACTTGAAGGCCATCCGCTCGCGCTCGCGCTGCACCATCATGCGGACGGCCACGCTCTGCACGCGGCCGGCCGACAGGCGCGGCGCCACCTTGCGCCAGAGCAGCGGCGAGACCACGTAGCCCACCAGGCGGTCGAGCACGCGGCGCGCTCCTGGGCCTGCACGAGCTTGTCGTCGAGCTGGCGCGGGTGGTTCAGGGCGCGGTCGATGGCGTCACGGGTGATCTCGTGGAAGACCATCCGGTACGTGGGGATCTGGGCTTGAGGACCTCGAGCAGGTGCCAGCCGATGGACTCCCTCGCGATCTTCATCGGTCGCGATGTAGAGCACGTCGGCCTCGGCCAGCTCCTTCTTGAGCTGGGCCACCACCTTCTTCTTGTCGCCAGGCACCACGTACACCGGGCGAAAGCCGTTCTCCACGTCCACCGCGAGGCGGGCCCAGGGGCGACCCTTGACGGCAGCAGGCATCTCGGCGGCGGACGAGGGCAGATCCCGGACGTGGCCCATGGAGGCCTCCACCCGGAACTTGTCCCCGAGGAACCGCCGGATGGTGCGCGCCTTGGTCGGAGATTCCACGATCACCAGCGCCCGACCCGTCACATCGTCCTCCCTGGCCCCACGGCCTTCCCAAGCGCCCGGCAGGTTGACCGCTCAGCCGCTCGCTTGCAAGTCCTGCATCGAAGGCGCCGCGCGAGGCCGGCCCCCGGCGTGGTTTTCGCCAGCCTTGCGACCCGGGGCGCCGCGAGGGTACACCTCGGTCTCCCGCGCGCCGGAGACCCCGTGAGCCGTCTGCACCCCGCCCTCGAACGCTTCCTCGCCGCCGTCAACGGCGTCGTCCTCGGCAAGCCCGCCGTGGTCGAGCACGCCGTGACCGCCGTCCTGGCGGGCGGGCACATCCTGCTCGAGGACGTGCCCGGTGTCGGCAAGACGACGCTGGCCCACACCCTGGCCTGCGCGCTGGGCTGCACCTTCCGGCGCATCCAGTTCACCAGCGACCTGCTGCCGAGCGACATCCTGGGGTCAACGTCTTCGTGCCCGAGACGGCGGGCTTCGAGTTTCGCCCGGGTCCCATCTTCGCCAACGTGGTGCTGGCCGACGAGATCAACCGACGACGCCCAAGACGCAGTCGAGCTCGCTCGAGGCCATGAACGAGCGCCAGGTCTCCATCGACAACGAGACCCGCCCGCTGCCGAGCCCGTTCGTGGTCATCGCCACCCAGAACCCGCAGGACTTCCACGGCACGTACCCGCTGCCCGAGAGCCAGCTCGACGGTTCACGGTGCGCCTGCACCTGGGCCACCCCACCGAGGACGTGGAGCGCGCCATTCTGCGGGGCCGGCGACAGGAGGACCCCGCCGCCCGCGTGGAGCCGGTGCTGACGGCCGAGGTGCTGCTGGAGCTGCAGGCCGCCGTGGGCAACGTGCGGGTCGATGAGCTCATCCTGGACTACCTGCTCGGAATCGTCGGCCAGACGCGGCGCTCGCCGCAGCTCGAGCTGGGGGTGAGCACCCGCGGGCCCTCGCCCTCCAGCGGGCGGCCCAGGCCCGCGCGCTCCTGCAAGGGCGCCTTCGTCCTGCCCGATGACATCAAGGCCCTCGCCGCCCTCGTCCTGGCCCACCGCGTCCAGGTGGCGGGCGCCACCGACGGCTGCTCCGCGCCCACGAGGACGCCGAGCGCCTCATCGAGCGCCTGGTGGGAGCAGGTCCCGATCCCGACGTAACGGGTCGAAACTACTCGAAAAACTCCGAGTCTGTCCAGGAAGCCCTTGCGGCGGCTGTGGCCAGCGTGCTCGCCCAGACAGGGCGTCGAGCTCCTCCAGCAGCTCGCGCTGGCGCGGCGTCAGGCTCGGGCGTCTCGATCTGCAGGCGGACGAGCTGATCGCCGCGGCCGCGGCCCTCGACGTTGGGCAGCCCTTGCCGCGCAGGCGCAGGATGCGCCCCGACTGCGTCCCGGCGGGCACCTTGACGCGGGCCTGGCCCTCCAGCGTCGGCACCGAGATCTGGCCCCAGGCGGCCTGGGGAAGGTGATGGGCACCTCGCACACGAGGTGGTCGCCATCGCGCTCGAAGAACGGGTGCTCGGCCTCGCGGATGACCAGGTACAGGTCGCCGGGCTGCCCCCGCGCACTCCCTGGCCCCCTCCCCGTCCAGCCGCAGCGTATGCCCCCGCCGATGCCGGCGGGCACCGGCACCTTCAGCGTCACCTCCTCTTGCACCTGACCCCCGCCGCGGCAGGTCGTGCACGGGTGGGTGACGATGCGGCCCTCGCCCCGGCAGCGCGGGCAGGCGGCCACCATGGGCAGGAAGCCCTGCTGGACGCGGACGCGGCCCTGACCGCCGCAGGTGGAGCAGGTCTCGGGCCGGTGACCCGACTGGGATCCGGAGCCGTCGCAGGTGGCGCAGGTGGCCTGCCGTCGGAAGGTGACGGACTTCTCCACCCCCGGGCCACCTCCTCCAGCGTCACCTCCAGGACCAGGCGGGCGTCGTCGCCGTGGCGGGCCCCGGGCCGCGTCGCGCGGCGCATGAAGCCCCCGAAGAGCTGCTCGAAGAGGTCCCCCCCGAAGACGTCGCGCAGATCCGCCTCCTGGGGCCCCGCGCGCCCGGACAGGCCGGCGTGGCCGAACTGGTCGTAGCGGGCCCGCTTGTCGGCATCCGAGAGGACGGCGTAGGCCTCGTTGATCTCCTTGAAGCGGTCCTCGGCGTCCGGCGCGCTGTTGCGGTCGGGGTGGAACTGGATGGCGAGCTGCCGAAACGCCTTCTTGAGCGTGGCGGCGTCGGCGTCACGGGCGACGCCGAGCACCTCGTAGTAGTCGCGGGGGTTGGACACGGGTTCTCCGAACGGCGGGGCGGGTGCGGGGAGATGCCCGACGGCGCGCGTCCGGTTCGCCCGGCGCGCGTGCTGCGCGGGTCCGGCGAGCCGCTACTCGGCGCCGCCCGTCGCCTCGCGGTACATCTGCTCGTAGATGCGGTAGGCGGACTGCTCCAGGTTCTGCGTCGCCAGGCGCAGCTCCTCGGGATCCACCGTGTCGAGGGACATCTTGAGGGTCTGCACGTCGGCGCGGATGTCCTCGACGTCCAGGGGCGACAGGAACTCGGCGTACTCCTCCAGGGACTGCTCGGTCGAGAAGATCAAGCCTTCCGCGGTGTTGCGCAGCTCGATCAGCTCACGGCGCTCCGCATCGGCCGCCCGGTGGGAGTCAGCCTCCTGGATCATCCGGTCGATCTGGGCCTCGTTGAGGCCGCTGGCCGGGCGCACCTGGATGCGCTGCTCGCGCCCGGTGCCGCGGTCCTTCGCCGTCACGTGCAGGATGCCATCCGCGTCGATCTCGAAGCCGACCTCGATCTGGGGCACGCCCCGGGGCGCGGGCGGGATGCCCACCAGGTCGAAGCGCGCCAGGGATCGGTTGTCCTTGGCCAGCTCGCGCTCGCCCTGGAGCACATGCACCGACACCATCGGCTGGTTGTTGACCGCCGTGCTGAAGATCTGCGCCTGGCGGTACGGGATGGTGGTGTTCTTGGGGATGATGCGCGTGAAGACGCCGCCCTGGGTCTCGACGCCGAGGGACAGGGGCGTCACGTCCAGCAGCAGCACGTCCTCGACATCGCCCGAGAGCACGCCACCCTGGATGGCGGCGCCCACGGCGACCACCTCGTCGGGGTTGAGGCCCCGACTGGCCGGCTTGCCGAAGAACTCGGCCACCCGCTGCTGCACCCGGGGCATCCGCGTCATGCCGCCGACCAGGAGCACCGCGTCGATGTCCTTCACGGTCATGCCGGCGTCTTCGAGGGCCAGCCGACAGGGCTGGATGGTGCGATCGATCAGATCGTCCACCATCGACTCGAACCGGGTCCGGGTGATGCGGACGTTGAGGTGCTTGGGGCCGCTGGCGTCGGCCGTGATGAACGGCAGGTTCACCTCGGTCTCCAGCGTCGACGACAGCTCGTGCTTGGCCTTCTCGGAGGCCTCCTTGAGCCGCTGGAGCGCCATCTTGTCGCCCCGGAGATCGATGCCCTCGCTGCGCTCGAACTCCTCGAGCAGGAACTCGATGATGCGGAAGTCGAAGTCCTCGCCGCCCAGGTAGGTGTCCCCGCTGGTGGAGCAGACCTCGAACACCCCGTCGGAGAGCTCGAGCACCGAGATGTCGAAGGTGCCGCCGCCGAGGTCGTAGACCGCCACCCGCTGCGCGCCCTCGCGATCGAAGCCGTAGGCCAGCGCCGCCGCGGTGGGCTCGTTGATGATGCGCTTGACGTCCAGGCCCGCGATGCGGCCGGCGTCCTTGGTGGCCTGGCGCTGGGCGTCGTTGAAGTAGGCGGGGACCGTGACCACCGCCTCCGTCACCGGCTCGCCCAGGTAGTCCTCGGCGATCTCCTTCATCTTCGCGAGGATGAACGAAGAGATCTCGGCGGGGCTGTAGTCCTTGCCGCGCAGGTGGACCCAGGCGTCACCGTTGTCGGCCTCGACGATCTCGTACGGGAAGCGATCCATGTGGGCCTGGAGCTCGGGGCTGCTCACCTTGCGGCCGATGAGGCGCTTGGCGGCGAAGACCGTGTGCTCCGGGTTCGTGATGGCCTGGCGCTTGGCGATCTGGCCGACGAGCCGCTCGCCGCCCTCGGTGATGGCCACCATGGAGGGCGTCGTGCGGCTGCCTTCGGCGTTCGGGATCACCACGGGCTCACCGCCTTCGATGTAGGCGACGCACGAGTTCGTGGTTCCGAGGTCGATGCCGATGATCATCTGTGCTTCCTTTGAGGATCAGCCCTCGCCATCCTCGTCGCCCACCTCGGCGTCCCCCTCGGGGGCGGCCGCGGCAGGTGCCTCGGGAGCCTTGGCCACCAGAACCATGGCCGGACGCACCAGCCGCTCGTGCAGGAACCAGCCACGCTGGAAGACCTGCGCGACGTGGCCCGGAGCGTACTGGCTGGTCACCAGCTCGGACATGGCCTCGTGCTGGAGCGGGTCGAACACCTCGCCCAGCGGATCGAACGGCCGAGCGCCGTACTGCTCGACCTTGCTGATGAACTGCCGCAGCACGAGCTGCACCCCCTTCGCGAGGGGCTCGTCCTGGTTCGTCACCGCCGCGAGCGCGCGCTCGAGGTTGTCGGCCACCGGCAGCAGGTCGCGCAGCATGCCCTCGGTGCCGAACTTGCGCAGATCTTCGCGCTCCCGGGTGAAGCGCCGCCGGGCGTTCTCCAGGTCGGCCGCCGCTCGGTAGGCCCGGTTGCGCCAGTCGGCCGCCTCGGCCTGCGCCGCCGCGAGGGCATCGGCCAGGCCACCGCCCCCGGCCGGCCCCTCTTCTTCAACGAGCTCGGCCTCCTCGATGACCTCGGCCTCGTCGCCGTCGGCGGCGTCCGGGGCGGCCTGGACCGCCTCGTCGGCGGAAGCCTCCGCCTCTGACGCCTGCACCTCCGGGGCGGCATCCGCCTCGGCCGTCTCGTCGAGCTTGGTCTCCGACATGCTCTCCCCGCTCCTCAAAGCGTCCATCAAACGACCGCGGCCGCCGAGCGATGCCCGCTCAGCGCCCCCGCGGTGAAGGCCACCCAGGGCACCACCCGGGCGTAGTCCATCCGGACCGGCCCGAGCACCGCCAGGGCGCCGGCCGGCTGGCCGGGCAGGCCGTACTCCGCGCTCACCAGCGCCAGCCCCCGCAAGGCCGCCAGCGGCAGCTCGTCGCCGAGCACCACCCGGGCGCCCGCGCTGGCCGACAGGCCGTCGAGCACCTCCAGCAGCACCCGCTTCTCTTCCAGCGTCCGCAGCAGGCCGGACACGTCGCGGTCCTCGGCGCGGTGTAGCAGATGTGTGCGTCCCTCGACAATCACCGCGTCGTCGGCCGACTCCCCCGTCGGGAGCGCCTGGGCCGCCAGCGCCAGCAGCGGCGCCTGGGGTCCGTGGCCGTCGGCCGCCAGCTCGGCGCGCAGCGCCTCCCGGATGCGCCGCAGCGACCACCCGGAGAACCGCTCGGTGAAGAGCGTGCGGGCGCTGAGGATCACCGCCCGCGGCCCCGGGTGCGCCAGCATGCGGTGCTGCACCTCGCCGCCGGCGAAGACCACCACGGCCAGCGCCCGATCGCTGGAAAGCTCCATGATCTCAAGGCGTTCGACGATGGCGTCGTCCAGCCGGGGCCGCCGCCCGATGGCGGTCAGCGTGCAGGTCGAGGCGAGCTGGCGAGAGGCCGCGCGCAGCCGCTCGGTGGGCTCCACCTCGTCGATGGCGGCCTCGAACGCCGAGCGGGCCTGCTGCGTCGGGCGGCGCGGCTGCATGAGCTGGTCGACGTAGTGGCGGATGCCCGCCGCGGAAGGCAGGCGGCCCGCGGAGACATGGGGCTGATCCAGGAGACCCAGCCGGGTGAGCTGGCCCATCTCGACCCGGACGGTCGCCGAGCTGGCGCAAGCGCAGCTCGGCGGCCACCATGGCCGAGCTGGACCGCGCCCCCGTCGCGCACATACGCGCGCACCACGCACCGCAGGATGTCGGCCTGCCGCGGCGTGAGCGTGGGTGCGATCTCGTGAGTCGGCACGGCGTCCCCTGGGCGTCCCATGCCGCGAGTCTATCGGTGCCCGGATCGGAGTGTCAACGCAGGAGAATGCTTGGGATTTTCCAGTATTTGCATCAGAATTCCCCAGGAGTGCAACGACCACCCGGTTGAGCAGCAGGCGGCCCCGATCGGTGACCCGCCAGCGCCCGGGCTCGACGTGCAGCAGGCCCTGGTCGGCGAGCCGGCGGGCGGCGCCGCCGTAGCGGACCTCCAGGTCCCCATCCACGCGCAGGCCGCAGTCGAGGCGCAGCCCGGTCATGACGCGATCTTCGGCGAGGGTGTCGGCGTCCAGCGCCTCGAGGCTCTCGGCTGGTCGCCCGGCCTCGGCGCCCGCGAACCAGGCCGCCAGCGCCCGCGCGTTCTCCCATCGCACGCCGGTGCCATCTGGCAGGCGGCGAAAGCCATGGGCGCCGGCTCCCAGGGCCAGGTACTCCCCGAACGTCCAGTACAGGCTGTTGTGCACCGCCTCGTGGCCCGGGCGGGCGAAGTTGCTGATCTCATAGGGCAGCAGGCCCTCGCCCCGCGCCGCCTCGCGCACGGCCTCGAAGACCTCGGCGAGCCGCTCCTCGGGGCCCAGCAGGCCCTCCCCGCGCCGCTCCCGGGCTCCAAACGGCGTGCCCGCCTCGACGGTGAGCTGGTAGGCCGAGAGGTGGGTCGGTCCCAGCGCCGCCGCCGCCCGCACGTCGGCCACCGCCGCTTCCACCGGCTGATCCCGGCTGCCATGCATGAGATCGAGGCTCAGGCGCGTGAAGCCAGCCGCGTGCACGGCCGCGGCCGCCCGCCGGTTGGTGGCGGCGTCGTGCTGGCGGCCCAGGAAGGCCAGCGTCGCGTCATCGAAGGACTGGGTGCCCAGGCTGATGCGGTTGACGCCCGCCGCCCGCAGGCCGACGAGGTGGGGGGCCGCGACGTCCTCGGGGTTGCACTCCACCGTCACCTCGGCGTCGGCCGCCAGGCCGAGGGTGCGCGCGACGCCGTCGATGACCGCCCCCACGGCCGCCGGGGACCAGAGCCCCGGCGTCCCCCCGCCGAAGTAGACGCTCAGGGCGGGATCCCGGCCGGCGAAGGCGGGGGCCCGGGCCGCGAGCTCCGCCAGCACCGCGTCGCGGTAGCGGTCATGCTCGACCGGCCGGACGGTCACCGTGAAGTCGCAGTACGGACACCGCCGGGTGCAGTAGGGAAAGTGGACGTAGACCCCGAGCCGCCCGTCGGGCCCCATCCCGCTACCAGGCGCCGTCGATACGGCCAATGAAGTCATAGGGATAGCCCACCTCGAAGGCGCTGGCGGCGTCCAGCCGGGCCGTGGCGTCGGCGGGCAGCTTCAGGGCGGCCGCCGAGAGGTTCGCCTCGAGCTGCGCCAGGTCGCGCACCCCGATGATCACCGAGTCCACCGTCGGCCGCGCCAGCAGCCACGCCAGGGCCACGGCCGCGGGGGTCGCCTCGACCTCCCGGGCCACCGCCCGCAGCGCGTCCACGATGGCCCAGTTGCGAGGCGTGTCGAAGGCCTCCAGCCGGCCCTTCCAGCTCTCCATGCGCGCGCCGGGCGGGGCCGGCTCCCCCTTGCGGTACTTGCCGGAGAGCAGCCCCCCCGCGAGGGGCGACCAGGGCAGGACCCCATCCCCGTCTGCTTCATGTACGGGATGTGCTCGCGCTCCAGCGACCGCTCCGCCAGGCTGTACTGGGCCTGCAGGGCCGCGAAGCCCTGGTAGCCGCGCCGCTCGGCGATGGCGTCGCTCTGCACGAGGCGGTAGGCGGCGTAGTTGGAGCAGCCGTAGTAGAGGATCTTCCCCGGGGTCACGAGGTCGTCGAGGGGCGCGCAGCACCTCCTCCTCGGGCGTCCGGGTGTCCTGCATGTGATCTGGTAGAGGTCGATGCAGTCGGTGTCGAGCCGGCGCAGGCTGGCTCGACGGCCTCCATGATGCGGCGCCGGCTGGCCCCCGTCCCCAGCGCGCCGTCGAACATGCGGAAGCGGCACTTCGTGGCCAGGACGACGTCACGGCGCTTCCCGCTGCGCTGGAACCAGCGGCCGATGACGCGCTCGCTCAGGCCGTCGTTGCCATACACATCGGCGGTGTCGATGAAGTTGATCCCCGCCTCCAGGGCCCGGTCCATCATGGCGAAGGCGGTCTTCGCTGGCGGCGACGCCATGCATGAACGACTTCTCGTCCGGTTCGCCGAAGGTCATCGCCCCCAGGCAGAGGCGGGGACGGAGGTGCCGGTGCGGCCGAGCGTGCGGTATTCCACGGGTGCTCCACGGAGGGTTTCGTGCGGGGCAAAGATGCCTCGGGACGCCGCGGGTTTCCACCCCCGGTCCGCCGCATCCCTGGCCACGAGCGCTGTCGGTTGGCACCGACCCGGCCGGTCTGCTACACGGGCCCCACGCCCCGAAGGGCGCTCTCGCTGGAGGTCACCCCCATGTCGCTCCCGCCCATGCCCTGCCTGCGCCTCGCGCTGCTGGGCCTCGTCGCTGCCCTCGCATCGGGCTGCGGGGCCCTCATCTCGCCGGCCAAGGAGGTCGAGATCGGCCGCGGCGTGGACGGCGAGCTGCGCAAGCAGTACCAGCTCGTCGACGCGGACGACCCGGTCGCCGTCTTCGCCCGCGACTTCGTCGCGCCCTCCAGGCGGGCTCCGCGAAGTTCAGAAACCACGGTGAGATCGGTGGGTTCAAGGTGTCGGTCATCGCCGACGACAAGCTCGTCAACGCCTTCGCGGCGCCCGGCGGCTTCACCTACATCTCCACCGGGCTGCTGCTGTCGGCCGAGAGCTGCGCCGAGATCGCCGGCGTCATGGGCCACGAGCTCGCCCATGTGACGCAGAAGCACGGGGTGAAGGCCATCGAGCAGGCCATGGCGGCCCAGCAGCTCGCCGACATGATCCTGGGCCAGGGCACGCTGTCCGGCCAGGCGGCCCTGACCATCCTCAACATCCTGCAGAGCACCAAGTTCAGCCGGGACGACGAGGCCGAGGCCGACGGCGTGGGCCTCCAGATCGCGCCGCCGGCGCGGCCTACAACCCTACGGCCTGGCGGCTTCTTCCAGAAGCTGCTCAAGCTCGAGGGCGCCCGCATGCCCGAGATCCTGTCTTCCCACCCCGCCACCGACTCCCGCATCCGGGCGGTGAAGACCGAGATCCAGAAGCGGTACGGCACGCGGTACAAGGAGGCCGAGGTCAAGACGCAGCCCTGCCAGAAGACGAAGATCCAGCTCGGGGACGTGAAGCAGCGCATCCGGGACAAGCGCCTCAAGCTGGCCCCCAGGGCCGGCCAGACCTGAGCGATCATGGACCTGATCTACCTCGACCACGGCGCCACCACCCCCTCGATCCCGAGGTGGCGGACGGCTCGCTGAGCGCCAGCGGACGCTCTTCGGCAACCCGTCCTCGACCCATGGGCCCGGGCGCGCCGCGGCCCGCGCCCTCGAAGAGGCCCGGGCGTCCCTGGCCCGATCCCGGGCGCGCTGCGGGCGGACGAGGTGATTCACGTCGGGCGGCACCGAGTCCCTGGGCCTCGCCCTGCTGGGCGGCGCCACGGCGGCGGGCAGCCACATCGCGCTCTGCGGTCGAGCACTCCGCCGTCGTGGAGTCGGCGCGCTGGCTGGCCCAGCACCGCGGGTTCGTCATCGACGAGATCCCCGTGGACGCCACCGGCCGGGTCCAGCCCGCCGCCCTCGAGGCGCACCTCTCGCGCGACACGCGGCTGGTCGCCCTCATGCTCGCCAACAACGAGCTGGGTGGCATCAACGACGTAGCCGGCCCGGCAGCGCGGGTCCGGGCGGCTGCCCCCGGGCCCGCATCAGGTGGACGCGGTGCAGGCGTTCGGCAAGATCCCTTTGCGGTCGCGGGGTTGGGCGTCGACCACGTCGCCGTGGCGGCCCACAAGCTCCACGGCCCGAAGGGCATCGGGGCCCTGTGGTCGGGCAAGCCCTTCCAGCCGACGTTCAAGGGTGGCGGCCAGGAGGGCGCCTGCGCGGCGGCACGCCTCCGCCCCCCTCGCGTGGGCGTTCGCGGCCGCCGCCGAGCGGCACCTGCCCGCCATGTCCGCCATCACCGCGCGGCGCGACCGGCTCCACGCCGCCTTGCAGGCCCGCGTCCCCGACCTGCGGCTCAACGGCCCGCCCCTCGGGCCCGACCGCCTGGGCAGCAACCTGCACGTCACCGTCCCCGGCCTCGCCAGCGAGCCCCTGCTCAACGCCCTGGCCGAGCTGGGCGTGTGCGTCTCGGCCGGCAGCGCCTGCAGCACGGGCCGGTTCAGCCGGGTGCTCGCCGCCGCCGGCCACCGGGTCGGCGAGGGCGCGTTCATCCGGCTCACCCCGGGCCGGTTCACCACCGACGCCGAGATCGACGCCGCCGCGGAGCGCTTCGCGGCGGCCGTGGAGCGCCTGCGCCCATGAGCACCCCCCTCATCTTCTGCCGCATGGGCGAGGTCTGGCTGAAGGGTCGCAACCGCGACCGCTTCCTGCGCCAGCTCCAGGCCAACCTCCAGGCCAGCATGGACGCCGAGATCCCGGGCTGCCGGGTGCGCCTGCCCCACGCCCGGGTCCTGGTGGATCTGCCCCCGGGCGCCCCGGTGGAGCGGGCCGTGGCCATCTGCCGCGACACCCCGGGCATCAGCCTCGTCAGCCCCGCCGTCGAGGTCGAGCCCACGGTCGAGGCCATGGAGGAGGCCGCCGCAGCTCTCGTCGCCGATCGCTGGACGGGCCAGCCCGGCACCTTCCGCGTCAAGGTCCACCGGGGCGACAAGCGCTTCCCCGGCACCTCGACCGACCTGGGGGCGCGGATCGGCAGCCGCATCCTGCTGCCCACGGCTGGGACGTCGACCTCAAGCAGCCCGACCGAACCGTCTACGTGGACATCGCCGTCGGCGCCGCCTTCGTCTCCGTCGAGCGCTTCGCGGGCGCGGGCGGCCTGCCCGTGGGCTCCACCGGCCGGGTCCTGCTCCTCCTCAGCGGCGGCATCGACTCCCCCGTCGCCGGCTACCTGGCCCAGAAGCGCGGCTGCGCGGTGGAGGCCGTCTACTTCCACTCGCCGCCCTACGTCAGCGAGGCCAGCCGCGACAAGGTCATCGCCCTGGCGCGACGGCTGGCCCCCCGGCAGGGCGGCCTCACGCTCCACATCGTCCCCTTCACGGCGGTGCAGGAGGCCATCCGCGACGCGGGCGGGGGGCGCCTGTCGGTCCTGCTGTACCGCCGGTTCATGTACCGGATCGCCGCCGCCCTCGCGAAGCGCCGCCGGCTGCTGGCCCTCTGCACGGGCGAGAGCCTGGGCCAGGTCGCCAGCCAGACCCTCGAGAACCTGCGCCTGGTCGATCAGGTGTCCGATGCCCTGACCCTCCGGCCGCTGATCACCACCGACAAGCAGGACATCATGGAGCTGGCGCGGCGGCTCGGCACCTATGACATCTCGGTGCTGCCGCACCAGGACTGCTGCACGCTCTTCGTGCCGGAGCACCCCTCGACCCGGGCTCCCCTGGGGCTCCTGGTCGCCCACGAGGAGAAGCTGGCGGTCGAGGCGCAGGTGCAGGCGGCCCTCGACCGGACCGAGACGGTGACGCTGTGATCCGGCTGGCCCTCCTGCTCTGCCTGGCGGCCGGCGCCGCCCTCGCCCGGCCCGCCAGTCCCTACGCGTTCCTGCCGTCGGACGCCGCCGTCGATCCCCTGGTCGATCGCTTCCCCACCCCCGCGGGCTTCACCCGGGTCAAGGCCCCCGAGGGCAGCTTCGCCGCCTGGCTGCGGCACCTGCCCGTCTGGCGAGATCGCGTGCAGGTCCAGGCCTTTGACGGCCGCCCCCTCCACCGGCCGGCGGCGGCCCTCATCGCCCTCGACGTGGGCGATCGCGACCTCCAGCAGTGCGCCGACACGGCCCTGCGGCTGCACGCCGAGTACCTGTGGTCCCGCGGCCTGGGCCCCCGGGCCGCCTACCACTTCACCAGCGGCGACCGGTCCAGCTTCGCCGACTGGGTCGCCGGCGAGCGCTTCGCCGTCCAGGGCGCCCGCGTGAAGCGCAGCCGCGGCAAGGCGCGGGGCCGGGATCACGCCACCTACCGCGAGTGGCTGATGCACCTCTTCCGGTACGCGGGCACCCGCTCCCTGGCCCTCGACAGCACCGCCGTCGCCGCCGACGCGCCCCTGGTCGCCGGCGACTTCTTCGTCCAGCCGGGTGGCCCCGGGCACGCCGTGGTGCTGCTCGATGTGGCCGAGCACCCCGATGGCCGTCGCGTCGCCTTGATCGGCCAGGGCTTCATGCCCGCCGAGGACCTGCACGTGCTCATCGCGGCGGGCCCCGAGGATGTCGGGGGCGCGTGGTTCCGCCTGCCCCACCCCGGCCTGCCGAGCCTGCAGACGCCGTCCTGGTCGCCCTTCCAGCGCGACGAGGCCCGGCGCTTCAAGACCCCTTGAGGCCCCCGATCAGACCAGCGGCAGCACCAGCCGGAAGAGCGCGCCGCGGGGGGTGTCCACCAGCGTGATGGTGCCCCGGTGGTGCTCGATGATCTGGTAGGTGATGGCGAGGCCGAGGCCCGTCCCCTGGCCCACCTCCTTGGTGGTGAAGAACGGCTCGAAGATGCGCTCGCGGATCGCCTCGGGCACGCCGGGCCCGTTGTCCTCCACCTCGACGACGGCCGACGTGCCTTCGCTGCGGACCCGCACCACGATGCGGCCTCCGTCCGCCCCCACCGCGTCGCAGGCGTTGCGCAGCAGGTTGATGATCGCCTGGTTGAGCAGCAGCGGGTACACCGGCACCCGGGGCACCGTGCCGTACTCCCGCACCACCTCGGCGTCCGTGCACTCGCGCTGGAAGCGCTCGATGGCCTCATCGACGGCGGCGTGCAGGTCCTGCTCGACCCGCAGCGTGGTATCGGATCGAGAAAACGTCCGTAGATCCGCGATGATACGCTGGACGCGGGTCAGCCCGTCCTGGGTGTCCTGGATGAGCTCGGGCAGCATCTCGCCCAGCTCGGGGTCCAGATCGACCTCGTCCAGCAGCGCCGTCAGCCGGCTCGCCTCGCTCGGCGCCTCCCGCCGCAGGTCGGGCAGGACGTCGCGCACCACCGCGTAGAGCCGCAGCATGTCCATCATGTCGCGCTCGATGCTGGACAGGTTCGTCTGCACGAAGGTCAGGGGGTTGTTGATCTCGTGGGCGACGCCCGCGGTGAGCGACCCCAGCCCCGCCATCTTGGCCTGCTGGACGATCTGGGCCTGGGCGTCGCGCAGGGCGGCCGTGGCGGCCTCGATCTCCCGCTGCAGCCGCTCCTGGCTGTTGAGCACGTCGAGGCTCGTCTGGTTCGCGAAGATCGCCGCACCCACGATGACGAAGAAGTAGCCGAGGGCCGAGTACAGCATCATGTCGTTGTCGATGGGCCGGGGCTCGTAGGCGATCATCCCCGTCGCCCGCAGGCCGAAGGCGCACGCATACAGCACGAGCTGGAGCGCAGGCAGACCGAAGATGGCGCGGCGGTCATCCGTGTAGAGCGGCAGCAGCACCGTCAGCAGCACGGGCGTCGCCGCCCAGCCCGACTCCAGCCCCGACTCCAGCAGCATCTGGGCGAGCACGAGCCCCGAGTCGACCGCCAGGATCAGCGGCGCGATCCGACGGGCCCAGCCCGGCCGGCGGTACACCGCGAAGCCCACCAGGGTCATCGTCCCCGCCAGGACCGAGACCGCATAGCTGCGCACGATGTCCGCCGCCGCCGACTGCACCCCCGACAGCGTCTCGACGGTGGTGGCCAGGAAGGCCAGCAGACAGAGAATTCCGTGCGTAATCAGGAACTTGCGTACGCGTTCCACCCGAATCGGGCTCTCGGACATCTACGCCTCCAGCGCGCGCAGGGCCTGCAAGACCAGCGCGGTCGTCAGCCCACGGGATCCGTACCATGTGGTGACCGGATGGGGAACGGTGCGGTAGAAATCCATGGCCGGGTAGCCACCGTCCGCCTCCTGGGCGTCCACGAGCGCCCGGCGCACCGTGGCGCGCTCCGGCAAGCGCCCCAGCCGCACCAGCACCCAGGCCGCCAGCGCCGTCTCGAGCACGTTGCCCAGCCGCCCCGACAGCCTCAGCCGGCGCCGCAGCCGGTCGCCGACGGCGCGCAGCCCGGCGTCCAGCTCCGCCTGCCAGGCCGCATCCCCCGCCCGCTCCGCGCGCAGCGCCAGCAGCGCCCGGGCCGCCATGAAGTCGACACCGACGGCCCCGTAGAAGACCGACGGTGGCGCCTCGGGCCCGAGGAGCCGGCGGGCCAGGGCCACGGCGCGGGGCGCCACCACCCCGTCCAGCCGGCCCGGCGCGTGACGCCACAGGCCCAGCAGGGCGTTGGCCGCTGCGCCGGGGCAGACCTCGCCCGCCCAGACCGCGTCGATGGAGGCCCGCGTCGCCGCGGGCGGATCGGCGAGCCAGGTCTGGAAGAGCCCCTCCGCGTCCTGGTTGTCGGCCCGCAGCAGCAGCGCCTCGCCCCGCGCCATCGCCGGGTGGCCGGCCTCCGGCGTCCCGGCGGCGAGCTGCATCATCACCCCCACGCAATCGCCGTCCACCGGCAGCTCGGGGTGCCCCGGGAAGTACCGCCACCCGGCCGGATCGGCCAGCGCGAAGGCCGCCCGCCGGGCGGGCCCCAGGTCGATCCCCTCCCCGGCGAGGGCCTGCAGGGCGATGGCCCGCTCGAAGACCCCGCCGGTCACCTCCGGCTTCCCGAAGAGGCCGCTGCGATGTGTCTCCACCACGCCCGCGAGCGTCGGATCCAGGGCCAGGAACTGGTGGGCGGCCGCCCGGCAGTTCGCCAGCTCGTCGGGCCGATCCGCCGCCGGCGCCGTGTCCCCGCGGTACTCCGCCAGCGCCTCCACGACGCCCTGGCACCAGTCCACCAGCTCGGCCCGCGCCGCCGCCAGCGCCGGAGACCCGCCGGCGGCGGCTCCGCCTGCCGAAGCTCCTGCTCCAGCGAGCGCACCACCCGCGCCAGCTCGTCGCCGGCGCCCGCCTGACCAGGTGCCAGAGGCCGCGGGCCTTGCGGTCATGCCCGGCCCGATCCCCCGCCAGCAGCCGCGCAACCTCCGCGCCGTGGACGGGGTGGGCCAGGCCCAGCCGCAGCGCCAGCGTCGGCTTCCCCGCCTCCCAGTCGTCGGAGGTCGGATCGAGGAAGAGATCGAAGTAATCGGTCAACACCTGGACCAGGGTCCCGAAGGCCTCGCCAAACCGCAGCCAGGGCGCCGGATCCCGGCCCGCCAGGCGCGCGGGGAGCCCGAAGAACACCGCCAGCTCCCCGCCCGACTTGCCGCGCGCGATGGCCAGCGCCGGGGCGGCCTCCAGGGCGTCCGTCCCCCGCAGATCGGCCTCCTGGCCGACCCCCATCCGCGCCCCGGCCTCGGCGAACAGCCGACCCGCCCACACCTGCACGTCCGCCGGTACCGGCAGCGCCAGCGCCGCATGCTGGGCGGCGAAGAGCAGGAAGCAGGCGTCGTTGACGTCCACGCCCGTCGACTCGCGCACGTCCCCGTCGGCGCAGTCATCGGCCAGATCCGCTGCCGCGAACAGCAGGCACCCCGCCGCAGCCGCCGCCTGGCCCAGGCCGGCGGGCAGGCCCAACTCGGCCGCCACCCGCAGCGTGTACATGGGCGGGATGAAGGGACTCCCCTCGGACTTGCCGGCCAGCGGCAGGTGTCGGGTGGCGTGCCCGAGCAGCCGTGCCCGGGTCACCGCGGGCAGCCCCAGCCGCCCCAGCGCCTCCTCCACCGCCCCCGCCAGCCCCTCCGCGTCGCCGACCCTCGCCCTCGCTGCTCGCATCACCCTCCCGTCTCGCCTCGGTTTCCCGAATTCGGGCGCCCCGTCAAGCCAACGTCGTCGCACGGACGCCCGCCCGCCCGGGTCACCGCCCGGCGGTCGCCCCGTCGTTAGCTGAACAGCGTCACCGTCCGCACACGGCGCTCCACCGTCCCCGCCTTCGCCTCGCGCCGCAGGTTCGCCAGCATCGCCTTCTTGATCTCGTCCCGCTTCATCACCACTCTCCCCATGTCACTGAATTCGTTGAAAAAAGGACGCCAACAACGCCGCTCAGCCGAACAGCGTCACCGTCCGCACACGACGCTCCACCGTCCCCGCCTTCGCCTCGCGCCGCAGGTTCGCCAGCATCGCCTTCTTGATCTCGTCCCGCTTCATCACCACTCTCCCCATGTCCCTGAATTCGTTGAAAAAAGGACGCCAACAACGCCGCTCAGCTGAACAGCGTCACCGTCCGCACACGGCGCTCCACCGTCCCGCCTTCGCCTTCGCGCCGCAGGTTCGCCAGCATCGCCTTCTTGATCTCGTCCCGCTTCATCACCACTCTCCCCATGTCACTGAATTCGTTGAAAAAAGACGCCATCAACGCCGCTCAGCTGAACAGCGTCACCGTCCGCACACGGCGCTCCACCGTCCCCGCCTTCGCCTCGCGCCGCAGGTTCGCCAGCATCGCCTTCTTGATCTCGTCCCGCTTCATCGCCACTCTCCCCATGTCCCTGAATTCGTTGAAAAAAGACGCCAGCAACGCCGCTCAGCTGAACAGCGTCACCGTCCGCACACGGCGCTCCACCGTCCCCGCCTTCGCCTCGCGCCGCAGGTTCGCCAGCATCGCCTTCTTGATCTCGTCCCGCTTCATCACCACTCTCCCCATGTCCCTGAATTCGTTGAAAAAAGACGCCAGCAACGCCGCTCAGCTGAACAGCGTCACCGTCCGCACACGGCGCTCCACCATCCCCGCCTTCGCCTCGCGCCGCAGGTTCGCCAGCATCGCCTTCTTGATCTCGTCCCGCTTCATCGCCACTCTCCCCATGTCCCTGAATCTCGTTGAAAAAAGACGCCATCAACGCCGCTCAGCTGAACAGCGTCACCGTCCGCACACGGCGCTCCACCGCCCCCGCCTTCGCCTCGCGCCGCAGGTTGGCCAGCATCGCCTTCTTGATCTCGTCCCGCTTCATCACCACTCTCCCCATGTCCCTGAAATCTGTTGAAAAAAGACGCCAACAACGCCGCTCAGCTGAACAGCGTCACGGTCCGCACACGGCGCTCCACCGTCCCCGCCTTCGCCTCGCGCCGCAGGTTGGCCAGCATCGCCTTCTTGATCTCGTCCCGCTTCATCACCACTCTCCCCATGTCACTGAATTCGTTGAAAAAAGACGCCAGCAACGCCGCTCAGCTGAACAGCGTCACCGTCCGCACACGGCGCTCTACGGCACCTGCCTTCGCTTCGCGGCGCAGGTTCGCCAGGACGGCCTTCTTGATCTCGGATCGCTGCATGGCTGGGCTCCCGGCCGCACCGGTCCGGCGCGGCCCGCTTGGGGAGAGTCCCTGGACAGACCGATACACCTGCGATGCAGTTCGCCTGCACGGGCGACGCTCGGGCGCCTCGCTGGTCAGCAGACTGTCGCCGCGGAGCTCTCCTTCCCCGCGGCTGGACCGGCACCTCGCCGGACCCAGAACCCCCGTTGGGGGCGACTCTACGAGGCTGCCCCGCTGCGCGGGGTCGCCTCACGTCCGATGGGTGAGGTGCTGGCCGGGGAGCCGCCGAAGGCGCTTGCTGGATGACGGTCTACCGGCTCTGTGTCGTACCACTGAACATAGAGGCACGCTTCTTGAGCTTGTTGGTTTCCTTCTCAACCACGCACAAACGTCCCCGTCAGGCGCTCTCCGACCAACGCCTGCGTCGAACGACCCCGACTTACACCAACTTACAAGGCCGCACCAATAAATTGCGCCCGTCGTGCAAAGGTCCCGCGAGAGCGGACGATTGCCGTCGGGTCGGAGCGCCGGGCGTCAGCCGGCGATGGGCAGGGTGAACTCGAACGTGGAGCCCAGGCCGGGCTGAGAGTCGACGTTGATGCGGCCGCCGTGGTTCTCCACCACCCGGCGCGCGATCGCGAGGCCCAGGCCGGTGCCGTCGAACTCCGAGCGGCTGTGCATGCGCTCGAAGGCTTCGAAGATGCGGCCCCGCCCCTCCATGGGCATGCCGATGCCGTTGTCGCGGACCCGGATCGTCACGAAGCCCGGCGGCCCGCTGGTCGCGTCGACCTCGACCCGCGGGACCTCCTTGTCGTTGAACTTGATGCCGTTGGAGATGAGGTTCTGCAGCAGCAGCACCAGGCGCTGGGCGTCGCCCAGCACCACGGGCAGGGGCTTGACCACCACCTCGGCCCCCGACGCGAGGATGCGAGCGTGCAGGAGGGCGAGGGCCTGCGCCGCCACGTCCTGCATCACGACCTGCTCGGTCATGGGCCCGGTGTGCTGGACCTCGCCGAGCTGCGTGAGGTCGTCGATGAGGGACTGCAGGTGGGTCGAACACCGCGCGATGCGGTCGAGGTAGAACTGCGCCTGCCCATCGAGGGTGCCCCGATAGTCGGTGTCGAGCACCTCGGTGAAGGCCGAGATCGTGCGCAGGGGCTCCTTCAGATCGTGGGCGACCATATGAGAGAAGCTGCGCAGATCCTCGTTGGTCCGCTCCAGGCGCTCGTTGATGAGGCGCAGGCGATCCAGCCGGGTGCGACACATCTCGCACTCCTGGCGATAGATGATGGCCTTCTCGACCACCTGCTCGAGATCCTCGACCCGCCAGGGCTTGGGCAGGTAGGCGAAGATGCGGCCCCGGTTCACCGAGCGCACCAGCGCATCCATGTCCGCGTAGGCGGTGATCAAGATGCGCACCGTGTCGGCGTACTCTTCGGCGATCCGGGTGAAGAACTGATCGCCGGTCATCCCCGGCATGCGCTGATCACAGAGCACGACGTCGACGGGGGTGTGGGTCATCAGCTCAAGGGCCTCCTCGGCGCGGGTGGCGCCGAGGACCTCGTAGCGGCGGCGGAGCAGGTACTGGACGGCCTTGACGGTCTGGGCTTCGTCGTCGACGACGAGGATACGGGCTCGCCTGCCAGCCCCGGGCTCCGCCGTCGTCGTCATCACCTCGCCCTCCCGACCAGACCAGTCAGCCCTATCATAGCGCGCACCGAGCGAGAGGTCTCGCCCCTCGACGCAGATGACTCACAGTCCTGGCGAACCAGACTGTTCCTGAGTCAGGGCGCGCTCTGCCCGGCCGCGGGGCCCGGCTTGACCGGAGGGGCCGCCGGCTGGCTGCCCGCCGGCGCCCCGCCCCCGAGCTTGCCGCCGGGGACCGGCGCGGCGGTGGCCGGCGCAGCGGTCACGGGCGCCGCGCTGGCCGGCGCGACGGTGGCCGGCGCGACAGGGGGCGCGGTGACGGGCGCACCGCCCAGCTTCCCACCGAGCGCGGGCGCCGCAGACATGGGCGCCGCCGACATGGGCGCCGCAGACATGGGCGCCGCCGAGCCCGGTGCGCCCAGGGCGGGCGCGCCCGAGGCCGGCGCCAGCTTCGCCCCCTGCGACGCCGCCCCGGCCGAGGCCGCCGACGCCGGGTTGGCCAGGCTCGGATCGAGCTTGGAGACGAACTCTTCCATCCGGGAGTTGAGCCGCGCCAGGTTCGTCTTGGCGTCCTCGCCCCCGGCCTTGAGGATCTGATCGCGCTCGGCCTGGAAGCCCTTGAGCTTCTCGGCGACGGCGTCCTTCATCTTGGGGTGCTTGGCCAGGAGCGCCTCGATGGTGTCCTGGTTGCGCTTGAAGCGGTCCTGCTGCTTCTCCAGCGTCGTCCCGCAGGCCACCAGCAAGGTCAGGCCCAGGCCCAGCAGGGCGCGGCTCGTCCAGCGCAGTGCGGCGTTCTTCACGTCAGCTCCCTCTCCCATCCAGGGTCAGATCGGCCGCTCGGGGCGGCCACGCTCAGCGCTGGTCGACGCCCGCGCCGTATGCCAGCTTCTCGAACCCGTCCGCAGCCCGGGCCACATGGAAGATCGCCGAGGCCAGATCGAGCGGGTCGGCGCTGTCCACCGGCCGCGTCTCGACGAGCAGGACCTGCGTCCCGCGGACCGCGAGGGCGCCGTAGGCCAGCTCGGCGTTCTTCTTGAGCAGAAACCAGGGATCGCTCACCACCGACACGTCGGCGACGACGCTCCAGATCCAGAGCATCGCGCGCCCCTCGGGATCCGTCCCCGGCGTGATCTGGACGACCTGCGTCCGCCCCGGCTCGGTGGGCACCTCGGTCTTGTGGTCCCCGTCCGGCAGGCCGACGATGGGCCACCCCCGACCGGACGCGACGTACTGCAAAAGGCTGTTGATATCCACGCACCCTCCAGACCGACTGCCACGATGACGAGCGGCAGCGTATAGCGACCCGTCGCTCAGCGAAACACGAAACCTGCACCTCCCGGACGCCACGCGGCCGACGCGGCCCTGGCCGATGCGACGCTGGCACACGCGACACCGGGCGGCCGCTCGGGGTACAACCGAGCCATGCAAAGCCATGACGACCTCTCCCACCGCATCGCCGACCGCCTGACGGCCGCCTTCCAGGCGGAGATCAGCGTCCGATCGGTCCGTCCGCTGGTGGGTGGCGCCTGCCAGGACGGCTTCCGGGTGGACTTCGAAGGGCCGGACGGCGCGGGCCGCCTGGCCCTCCGCAGCGACGCCCGCTCGTCGCTGCCGGGCAGCATCGATCGCGCCGCCGAGTTCGCCGTGATCGAGGCGGCGCGGGCGCAGGGGGCCCTGACGCCCGCGGCCCGCTGGCTCTCCGCCGACCTCGTGCGGCCGGGCGCGACCGCCTACTTCGTCGACTGGCTCGAGGGCGAGGCCATCGGCGCCCGGGTCACCCGCCACCCGGCCCTCGCGGCGGCCCGACCCGCCCTGCCGGCCCAGCTCGCCACCACCCTCGCGGCCATCCACCGGGTGACGCCCGCCACCCACCCGACGCTGCCCATCGCGCGGGCTCCCTTCGGCCGCGGGGAGCACCCCGCCCGCGCCGCCGTGGGCTTCCTGCGCGTGCTCCTCGATCAGGTGGCCCGGCCGCGCCCCGCCGCCGAGGCCGCCCTGCGGTGGCTGGCCGACCAGCGCCTCCCGCCCGGCCCGCCGACCCTCGTCCATGGCGACTTTCGCACGGGCAACTTCATGGTCGGGCCGACCGGGCTGGTCGGTGTCTTCGACTGGGAGTTCGCCCACTGGGGCGATCCCGACGAGGACCTGGCCTGGCTGTGCGTCCGCGACTGGCGCTTCGGCCAGGTGACGCTCCCCGTCGGCGGCGTCGGTCACCGGGCGCCCTTCTACGCGGCCTACGGCGAGGCCGCCGGCCGCCCGGTCGATCCGGCGCGGGTCCACTTCTGGGAGGTGGCCGGCAACCTGCGCTGGGGGTCGCCGCGGCCTTGCAGGGGGAGCGCTACGCCGCCGAGGGGGACGACCTGGAGCTGCTGGCGATCCCTCGGCGCGCCGCCGAGATGGAGTACGAGGCGCTGCGGCTGATCGAGACGGGCCCCACCCACCACGCCGAGAACATCTAAGGAGATCAAGCAGTTGGCGCAGACACCCGACGCCCCGACCCTCCTCGATGCCCTCGCCCGCTTCCTCGGCGAGCAGGTGCAGCCGGCCATCGCGGATCCCCGCCTCGGCTTCCGGGTCCGGGTGGCGACCTACCTGGCCGGCGTCCTGGCGCGGGAGGCCCGCCTGGGCCCGCGGCACGCCGCCGACGAGGCCGCGCGCCTGGCCGGGCTGCTGGGGAGAGAGGCTCCGCCGCCCGGCGGCCCGCCCTTCGACGCCTGGCTGGCCGAGGCCAACCGCGCCCTCGCCAGCGCCCTGCGCGACGCCACGCTCCCGCCCGAGCAGGCTGGTGCCGCCCGCGCCCACCTGTTCGCCACGCTCCGCGAGGCCCTGGCGATCAGCCAGCCGGGCTTCGACCTGCGGCTGGACGTGGAGCGCCCCCCGGATTGAACCGGCCCCGCCGGCCCGCGATACTGCCCGCCGGACGTCCCGCTCGCCGAGGCCCCCATGCGCATCCACCCTGCCCCGCTCGCGCTCCTGCTCGGCGCATCCATCGCCGCCGCCGGGGATCCTCGCCGCCTACCCGGGCGACCGCTACCTGGTGGCCCGGGGCGAGAGCGATCAGGGCCGCGCCGCCGCCGAGGCGGCCGCCCGGGCCGGCGTCGCCGCCCAGATCAGCGCTCGCATCGAGGCCACGCTGGAGGTGGAGACGCGGAGCGACGGCGGCCAGGAAGCCCAGCAAATCCGCAACCATGTGCGATCCCGCAGCGTCTTCGCCCACGGCGAGCTGATCGAGGTGCCCGCCGACCAGGTCCGCTGCGAAGGCCGCGTGTGCGTCGCGCTGGCCGTCCTCGACCGCGCCCGGGCCGACGACGTCCTGGCGGTGGCCTACGCGGAGGCCGCCGGCCGCTTCCGCCGCGCGAGCGAGGCCGCCGAAGCAGCCTCCATCGTGGCCTACACCCGCCACTTGAGCGAGGCCGACCAGGCCTGGGAGGCCCTCGCGCCCATCGCCGGGCAGCGCCAGATCATCCGGGGCGCGGCCCCCCGGGAGGTGGTCGACGACCGCGCGCGGCGCGCCGCCCTCTCGGCCGGTCGCGACGGACGCCTGGGCACCCTGCGCCTGACGGTCCTGGCGGGTCGGCTCGCGTCGGATGCGGTGGGCGAAGCGGCCCGGGATGCCCTCGTCGGCGCCCTCACCCAGGCGGGCCTGGCCGCCCGGAAGGCCGACACCTGCGCCGATGGCCTCGCCGTCGTCCCGGCCGGGACCGTGGCCTGCGACACCGGCTCCTTCGGGCCCCGTTGCACCCTCCCGCTGACCGCCGAGCTGCAGCCCTGCCCGGGCGGCCCGCCCCTCGCCACCCTCGATCTGCGCAGCGCCCGGCTCACCGGCGTCAGCCCCCACACCGAGGACGACGCCCGCAGCCGGCTCACCGCGCGCATCTCCGCCGATCGCCTGGCCGCCGTCGTGGTCGCCGCGATCCACCCCCTGCTCCCGCTGCCTTGACCACGCTGCTCGCCATCGTCGCGCTGCTGGCGCCCGCCCGGACGCTGGACGTGGTGGATCCCGCCGTCGCCGTGGGCGCGCCCGTCCCCTGGTTCGCGGGCTGGACGGCAGACGATCAGGTCCTGAACCGGACGCGCCTCCTCGCGCAGGCGGCCCCCGGCACGCGAGGGTTCGTGATCGTGGTCTTCGCGACCTGGTGCGTGCCTTGCGCGGCCGGCCTCGAGCGCCTCGCCGGCGCCCACGACCGGCTCGACGCGGCGGGGCTGAAGCTGGTGCTGATGGCCCACCGCGAGGAGCCCGCGGCCGTGCAGCCCTGGCTGGCGGCGCGGGGCCACGGCGCCACTTCCGTGATCTTCGACCGGTTTGGCCGCGCCAGCGCCAGCCTCGGCGCCGAGCGTGACCAGCGCGTCACCCTGCCGCGGACGCTGGTCCTGGACGCCTCGGGGACGGTGCGCGCCGTGCTCGGCGCTGAAGGGCCCGACTACCTGGATCGGATCGTCGGCGCCCTCGCCTCGCCTACTGGCCCGCCCCCTCGGGCGCCGACCCCTTGAGCTCCTTGAGCAGGTCGACCAGCGTGCGGACGTGCCCCGCGATGATGGACTGACCCTTCTCGACCTGCTCGGCGTGGTAGGCGCGCAGGTCCGTCAGGTCGCCGTTGATGAAGTCGGAGTGGATGCGGGTGCTGATGTCCCCCGTCGCCAGCTTCACCTCGGTCTTGATCTCCCGGTTTCCCAGCTCGCTGTCGTAGACGACCGTCACCACCGAGAGGGTGAAGAGGTTGTCGATGGCGTTGGTGAGCTTCTGCTGGATCTCGGCGAGCGTGGCCATGGTGCCTCCCGTGCTGGAAGGCCCATATCTGGGGCGGCCGCCGCCTGGGTGTCAAGTCAGCTTGGCACCATGGCACCCCCTGCTGTCGCGCCTGCCTGACACCTCGCCCCATGGGGCCCGGGAATGAGGCCCCTGGGGAATGGTACGATTGTTGCTTTTTCGCCCCGCATGTAGCCCGGTCAGCCGAGGATTTCGTGAGATCAGAATTTTCCGCGGATTCTACAATTTCGACCATTCATCACAAAAATGGTGTCGCGCCTGGGAGGGCCATCTAGAATGGCATCCCAGGAGGGAAGACTGGAGGTTGAATGAACGCGGAGCGTGCAGGACGGGTGTGCGCGGAGGCCGATGGCGGTCTTCAGATCACCTCTCCGAGCGGTGAAGTCCTCTCTCTGAGCCCTCTTCTGGCGGCGATCTGGCAGGCGGCGGATGGTCGTCGCACCCCGACGGCGCTCGCCGAGTGCGTGGGGAAGCTGGAGTCCGGTGTGAGCGTGGAGATCATTTGGCAGGGCCTCGACGCCCTCGCGGATGCGGGCCTCCTGGTTCGCCGGGTGGCTCCCCGGCGCGGTCCAGGATCCGCGGCTGCTCATCCGCCGGCCCGGGCACCTGCCCCGGCAGGCGGCCGCGCCCCGGCAACCGACTCGGAGAGGATCGGGCCCTCCAGGCCCGGCGCGAGCGCCTGAGCTCCACGCGCCGGTCGGAGGAGCAGCGCAAGGAGCGCCAGGCCTCTGAGGCGGTGGCCCTGGGTCCGCAGGCGGCTCGCCGTGAGCGCTCGGCCAAGGTGGGCGAGCGGCAGCAGCTCGCGAGGGAAGAGGCGGCTCTGATCCGGGAGGCGCGTTCCCGCACGTGAGCACCCCCGGTCTGATCGTCGAGATCGAAGACGATGCCATCGACAGCGCCGACATCTGGCGGCTGCAGCAGCTCCTCTCACCCAAGACGTTGGAAAGAAAGGGGATTCCGGTCGAGTACTCCCCGCTGGGGACGCTGGCGACGGTGGACGTCGACCTGGCGCCCGTCCTCAAGATGGTGGCCACGGTCATCGCGGGGAGGACGGGGTTCGACGTCTCCCACGTCGAGCGCCTGCACCTGCGCGACTGCACCGCCGGCCAGGGCCATCGCCTGCGTCGGGGGGATCACCCGCACGAGGGGCGCTGGCTCGTCGCCACGGCGGCGCTCTACCTCGACGCGTGCGAGGGCGGGCGGACGCTCTTCCCCGCCGTGGGCGAGGCGGTCGAGCCCCGCCCCGGCCGGCTGGCCATGTGGCTGAACCTGGACGCCGACGGCAAGCCCGCGACGTCGGCCATCCACGAGATGGAGGCGGTGCGGCGAGGTCGACGGCGCGCCATCTTCTGGTACGCCTACTGCTCGGCCACCGAGACGGCGACCGCTGTCCGCGACGCGCCCGAAGGCAGCCTGCTCCGGCGCCTGGGCCACGTCGAGCCCGCCCACTGGCCGCGCCCCCGGACGCTGCACCTGGTCGTCGAGCCGGAGCTCCCCCCCGAGATCCCTCGCCTCCTCACCGAGGCGGCCGATGGCCGCCGGCTCGCCGTCCGGATCTGGCATGGGGACGATCTGGTGAACACCCCGGTGCCGCCTGGGGATCTGCTCTACTGCCCGGCCACCTCGGAGGCGGCCCGCCGGGTCGAGCGGCGCCTCTGGCAGCCCGGGGTCATCTCGTTTCACCAGCAGGCCCACGGCCCCTTCAGCGAGGTGAGCGATCAGCTCACGTTGTTCGCGACGGTGGGGCTGCCCGTGCCCCGGACGGAGGTGCTGTCCAGGCCGGACTCGGCGCGCCTGCGGACCGTCGTGGAGCGGCTCGGGGGCCTGCCGGTGGTGGTGAAGATGGCGGGTGGCGAGGGCGGCCAGGGCGTCATGCGCCTCGACACCTTCGCGAGCCTCCAGTCGGTGCTGGAGGGTCTCTACGCCCGCGGCGGGACGCCGGAGCTGCAGGCCTATGTGGCCGACGCGGTGCACTGGCGGCTCGTGGTCGTCGGTGACCAGGTGGTGGCCGCCTACCGCAACGTCCAGCGCGAGGACGACTTTCGGACGTACGCCTCCGACGACCCGGCCGACTACCGCCTGCCCCCGCCGCCGGGCGCGAAGACGGTGGCCATCGGGGCGGCCCGCATGCTCCAGGTGGGGCTGGCCGGCGTCGACGTGCTGGCCCACCCGAGCGGGCGGCTCTACCTCCTGGAGGCCAACTTCCCCTGCTACTTCCCCCAGGCGCAGCTGCGGGGGGGCATCGACGTGGCGGGCGCCATGCTCGACTGGCTGCTGGTGCAGGCCGCCGGGCGCGAGGCGAGCGCCTGATCGCGCGCAAAGACCGGGATCGGCGGGCGTCCCCGCCGACGTGCACCTCACCGCCCTGATCGCGCTGGCCACCCCGCCGGGGGTGGTGGTCTCGGTGTCCCCCGCCCACCTGCTGCTGCCGCTCGCCGAAGTGCAGGTCGAGGCGCCGCTGAGCGCGCGCCTCGCCGTCGTCCTCATCGCAGGCGCCGGCGCCATCGCCCTTGACCCCGCGCGCCGCTACACCGTCCTCGAAGGCGGCGGCCAGGTGCGGCTGTACCCCGTCCCCGACGCCGGGGCGCACCTCGCCGTCGAGGCCCTCGCGTCGCACGCCGCCGGACGCGAGGGACAGGCCTCGAGCCTGGGGGCGGGGGCGCTGGCGGGCTGGCAGTGGGAGAGCGACCAGCTCGTCGTCGAGGTGGGCGCGGGCGCCGGCTACCGCCTGGCCCGCCACCACGCCCACGCCGACGGGCGCGCGCTGACCCATGGCGAGCGGGGCCTCCAGCCCATCCTCAACCTGAACCTGGGGTATCGCTTCTGACCACCCCGCGGGCGATGCGGCGGGCCACCGAGCGGGCGTCGCGGGCGATGCCCCGCAGGAAGGGAGACGCCAGGCTGCCTCCGTACCGCATGCCCAGGACGTAGAGGTCCGGGGCGGCGGCGCAGCGTCGCAGGATGGGCCAGCCATCCGGGTCGAAGCGCAGCAGGTCATCCACCGGCGTCCGGTGGTGGTAGCCGGTGGCGAAGACGACCGCGTCGGGCGTGCAGACGCGCCCGTCGGCGAGGCGGACGCCACCTCCCTCGAAGGCCTTGAAACCACTCACTTTTTCCACCCGACCCCGGCGGATGGCGCGCTGAGCGTCCCGGTCGAGCAGGGGCTCGTGGGCCAGCCCCAGGCGGCGACCGCCGACGCGCCCGGGCAGGAACTCGAAGGGCCAGGCGAGGTAGTGGGTGTTCAGGCCCAGCACGCGGTGGGGGGCCGTCCGCAGCGGGCCGCGCAGGGCCAGCCAGGCCTGGTCGGTCGGGGCGGCCTGGGCCAGCCACAGGGCGAGGACCTCGCCCGCCGACACGCCCCCGCCCACCACCAGCAGCGCCCGGCGCCCCTGCACGTCGGCGGCCCGCACGTCGCGGGCGTGCCACCAGGGGACGGGCGTGGGGCCCGGGTCGGGGGGCAGCGCGGGCTGGCTGACGATGCCCACGCAGGCCACGACGATCCGCGCCTGCACCTCCCCCTGCGACGTGGCCAGCGCGAACCCGCCGGGCGTCCGCCGCACGGCGTCGACGCGGCAGCCGGTGCGCACCTCCAGCCCCTCCCGCACCCGCCAGGCCTCGAGGCCCGCCACGAGACCGCCGAAGGTGAGCGGGCCCCGGGCCCAGCGCTGCCCGGGCAGGCCGCTCAGGCCTGGCGGCGAGACCAGCGCCTGGGCGGGATCGATGCGCCGCAGGCCGGCCAGAGGCTGCTCGGCCTCCAGGATGACCGCCCCCACCCCCCGCCGCCCCAGCTCGCGGGCCACCGCCAGGCCGGCCGGGCCGGCGCCGATGACGGCGACGGGGATCACGCCGCCAGCTCGTCGGCCAGCAAGGCGAGCAGCGCGCGGGCGCCGTCGGCGTCCAGGCCGCTCAGACGGTGGCTGATGGACAGGTGCAGGGCCTCATCCCAGGGCATCGCCAGCAGCGCGGCCCCCATCGCCAGGCAGACGGGCGTCCACATGGAGCGCCCGACGAGCCGCAGGGCCCCCCCGGAGGCGCGCTCGACCTCGGCGGCCACGTCGCCGGGGGGCGGCAGCAGGGTGAAGTGGCTCGTGGCGAAGCCGGTGGAGGTGGGCGTCACCGCCACGCGCCGGAAGATCCACCAGGGCAGCCAGGCGCCCGGCAGCGCGAAGAGGGGCACGGCGTGGTGCAGCCGACGCGCCCGGGCGTCGCGGAGTCCGGCCTCCACCGAGCGGGCGACGGCGTCGAGGCCCTGGGCCGGCTCGGCGAAGAGGGTCACCGGGCTGATGAGGTTGCCGAGGACGCCGGCGTCTCGCTCCCCTCGCCGGAGGCTGACAGGAATCTCCAGTGAAATCGGTCGGTTGCTGGCCTCGCCCCCACCCGCCTCGCTGAACCGGGCGATGGCCCGCCCAGGCGGCCGCGGTCAGGGCGGCCAGGCCCACCCCCAGGGCCCCGGCCCGCGCGGCGACGGGGGCGAGCGGCACCTGGCCGGCCGTGACGTCCTGCTCTCCGGGGCAGACGGCCGCCAGGCGCAGGCGGGCGCTGCGATCGGCGCGGGCCTCACGGGCCAGCCAGCGGGTGTAGCCGACCAGCGCCCCCAGGGACGCCCCCCGCAGCAGGGCCCGCGCGCCCGTGATGGGGCCCCGCGGGCGCCGCGGCGGCAGCGCCGGCAGGGACTGGCCGCCGAGCAGCGCCGCCACCGCCCGCACCACGGCGGCGCTCACGGCCACCAGCGCCTGGCCATCGAGGGCGGCGTGGTGGGCCCGAAACGCCAGGCCGCTCTCCAGGCAGGCCACCTGGAAGGGCGGCTCGGCGAAGGGATCCAGGGCGTGGTTGCGCCAGATCGGGAGGGCCGTGGCCGGCCGCAGGAGCTCGGCCGAGCCGAAGGCCCCGGGCCGCCACCGCAGCCCCAGCCAGCCCTTCTCCAGGCGGGCGCCGAGGACGGGCCAGTGCGCGACGACGTGGTCGAGGGCCGCCCGCACCACCTCCGGCGGCACCCCCCGCGACAGGTGGGCCTCGGCCCCCACCGACATCAGGATGCCGGCGCGCTGCTGGTAGGCGACGAAGAAGGCATCCACCGCCGAGAGGCGGATCCCACGGCTCAAGTGCGACCCCGGACGTGCTCCACGAGCCGCGCCAGCGCTTCGATGGTGAAGTGCTGTGGCAGGCTGGCCTCGTCGATCTCGGCCGGCAGGTCGTCCGCCGGCAGCCCGATGAAGGCCGCGAGCCGGCCCCGGCCCAGGGGGGTGAGCACCCCGTCCTGGGCGAAGGCCGAGGCGGCCACCGGGCCCCGGACCAGGGCGGCGGCCGTGCCGCGGGGGATGACGATGCCCGCGTGCTCCTCGACGCGGAAGATGAGATCGAGCAGGTCCATCGAGGTGAGGCCCAGCGCCCCATGCAGCGGCAGCCGCGGATCGAGGGGCTCGGCGGGCGCGAGCGCCAGCGTCTCGCGCACCAGCGCGCTGAGCTCGGCCACCAGGGCCGGCGGCGGCGGCGTCGGCGCCGGCCGGGGCGTCCAGCCTCGGCCCGTCCCGGGCGCCGTCCGCAGGGCGTGGCTGAGCTCGGCCTCGAGCCCCGCCACCCGCGCGGCGGTCAGGGGCTCCTCGTCGGGCAACTCTCCGTTTTTCAATGCATATCCGGCCAGGCGCACGATGCCGAGCGCCGCGCGCTCCACCACCGCGACCCCGGCGTGGGCGGCCCGGACGGCCGCCTCGTCGGCCGACGGATCGTCCAGCGTCGAGGCGAAGCTGACCTGGCGCTCGGCCCGCAGCGCGAAGGCTGCCTCGAGGTCGGCGGCCAGATCCGGCGGGTGGATGCCGGGCTCGACCCGCCACCCCGCCGGCCCCAGGGCGAGCGTGGGAGGCGTCGCGAAGCCGGCCACGCCGCGGCCGTCCGCCGCGAACAGGCGCAGGCCGCGGGCGCTCAGCTCCAGGGCCTGCTCGCCCGCCATCGCGGCGAGGGTGGCGGCGTCGACCCCGGGCAGGACCGCGAGGAAGGCGGCCACCTCGGCCACAGACAGCACCTCGGTGTTCAGCGCGTCGGGCAGGTCCGGCCGCGGCGTGCGGCGCGCGGCGTTGAAGGCCGCCACGGCCGCCGCCACCTCGGCCGCCGCCACCTCGGCCGGCTGGCCCAGGTCGAGGGTCTGGCCTCCCAGGCGCACGGTGGGCGCCTGGGCCCCCGGCGGCGTCACCCCATCTCGGTCCGTCATCTCGCCTCCGTGCCGGCCACCAGGATGGCGGCGTTCTGGCCCCCCATGCCGAAGGAGGCCGACAGGACGCGGCGCCGCCGCAGCGGTCGGGGGCCGCCCACCACCGCGTCCAGGTCGCAGGCCTCGGCCAGCCGCGTCAAGCCGACCGTCGGCGGCAGCCAGCCGGTGCGACAGCTCTGCACCGCGACGACGGCCTCCAGCGCCCCGGCCGCCGCCATGGCATGCCCGATGGCTCCCTTCACCCCGTGGACCGCGACGCCCCGCTCCCCGAAGAGCGCGCCCAGGGCCGCGGCCTCCGCCACGTCGCCGACGCGCGTCCCGGTGCCGTGGGCGTTGACGCCGCCCACCTCGGCGGGCTGGCGGCCCGCGTCGGCCAGGCAGGCGCGCAGGCAGGCCAGAGCGCCGGCGCCGTCGTCCGGGGGCCGGTTGAGATCATGGGCGTCCATGCTCGTCCCCAGCCCCTCCACCACCGCCAGCACCTCGGCCCCGCGAGCGCGGGCGTGATCCAGGCTCTCCAGGATCAGGGCGCCCGCGCCGTCGGCCAGGGCGAAGCCACACCGGGTGGCGTCGAAGGGCCGGCACGCGCGGGCGGGATCGGGGGCGTCCTCGTCCAGCGCGACCGCCCGCAGCGCCGCGAAGCCGATCAGGTAGAACGGCGTGAGCATCACCGCCGAGCCGCCCGCCACCGCGACGTCGAGGGCCCCCGCGCGGATGGCCCGAAACGCCTCGCCGACGCTCCGGGTGCCGGAGGCGCAGGCCACCGCAAACATGCGACGTGGCCCGAGGTAATCTTGCGCAAGCTCCTGAAAACACTGGCCAGCAGAGCGGTGGACGAGGCCCCCCTCTCCCACCTGGAACGTGTCCAGGGCGTTGGCCCAGAAGAACCCGGCGGCCAGGGGGCCCGGCGGCAGCCCCGCGTGAGCGCGCGCCTCGTCGAGGGCCGCGCGCGCCAGGGCCACGTCGCGGGTGGGACCGCTGAACGGCACCGGCCCCCCGCTCGTGACCGGCAGCCCCATGGCGGCGGCCTCGGGCAGGCGGCGCAGCCCGGAGCGGCCGGCGAGGAGCCCCGACCACAGGGCCTCGACGCCCAGGCCCAGGGCCGAGACGGCCCCGAGCCCGGTGATCGCCACCTCACGCCCCATGGCCCCCCCCGTGCACCCGGAAGGTCTCCCGGCCATCGCCCGCCTCCGCGGGGGCCTCGAAGCAGGTGCCCACCTCGTCCAGCCAGGCGATGAAGGCGCGCAGGCCCGCCGTCGCGTCGAGGGCCGGCGCCGCCGCCCGGGCCACGCGCTCCACCCCGCCGACGGGCCAGCGCCCCGGCCCCGGGCCCAGCCGCAGGGCCGCCCCGTACACCGGGCCGCCCGCCTCGGCGTCGGCCTGATCGCCTGCGAACAAGAGCCCCTCCCGCGCGCCCCCCGCGCGCAGCACGCCCAGCAGCAGGGCCAGGGCCTCGCCCCACTGGCCGGGGGCGCCGCCCAGGCAGACGCCCTCGCCCCGCGCCCCGAGGGCGATGGACAGCGCCGAGAGGGCCAGGTTGTCCACGGCGTGCAGGGTGTGCAGCGGGTTCATCCGCACCGCCTCGCCGGCGCGCTGGCCGGCCTCGATGCGCCGGACCCACGCGAACATCTCGGGAGAGCCAGCGCGGCACGGGGCCAGCGCGACCAGGGCCATGCCGGCCGGATCGGCGGCCCCTGCGAGGGCCGCGTGGGCCGCGAAGAGGGCCGCCTGGGCCGGCGGGTCGTACCGGCGGACGTCCCGCCACACCTCGGGTGCCGCCGCCCGGGCCCGGGCCAGATCAGCCACCACCGCGGTGGCCTGGACGCCGAGGGTGCCCGTCATCCGAAGTACACCGGGTGGATGCCGCGCTTGATCTTGAGCCAGTACACCAGGTTGGTGGCCAGATCGATCAGGCGCCCGCGGTTGCGCCGGCGCAGCAGCACCCGGCGGACGATGGAGCCGAGGGAGTAGAAGTCCTCGAGGGCCGACCACCAGCCGGCCCGGAGCTGATCGGGGGTCAGCCGCTCGGGCTGGAAGACCACGTAGGGTTCACGCAAGTGCGCGGGATTCTTGTCGAATACGGTGGTGTCCCAGAGCGCATCCCCGTTCTTCGTCCCCGGGTACGGCGTCAGCAGGAAGAACTGCGCGATGGGCACCTTCAGGTCGGCCAGGTAGTCCACCGTCTTCTTGAAGACGTCGAGGTCGTCCTCGGGCAGCCCGAAGATGATCAGGGCGTGGGGGCTGATGCCCGCGTCCTGGATGCGCCGGAAGCCCTCCGCGAACCGGTCCACGCGGTGGAAGGTCTTGTCCACCTCGGCCAGGTTGCGGGCCGACAGCGTCTCGACGCCCAGCGCCATCAGCGAGCACCCCGCCTTGCGGGCCTTCTCCAGCAGGGCCGGGTGCCGCGCCACGTTGATGGTGGTCTGCGTCCCCCAGCGCACCCGCGTGCCGGCCATGGCGTCGAAGAGCTCCTCGGCGAAGCGGACCTTCTCGCACAGGTTGTCGTCGCAGAAGTTGATGTTGCGGCTGCCGGTGGCCTCGATGTCCCGCAGGATGTCGGCCACGGGCCGCGTCCGGTAGCCCCCGTCATACACCGCCGCGATGGAGCAGTAGGTGCAGCGGAAGGGGCAGCCGCGGGTGGCCTGGACCGGGTAGACCACCAGGCGGTTGGCCTTGATCAGGTCGTAGCGCGGCACGGGCAACTGCGCGAGATCATAGGTCTCTCGGGCCTCGTACCGGGGCGCCAGCCGGCCCGCCTCCGCGTCGGCCACCACCTGGGCCCAGACGCCGTCCCCCTCGCCGGGCACGATGGCGTCGAAGTACCCCTCCACCGCCTCCGGCATGAGGGAGGGCAGGTAGCCCCCCAGCACCGTCTTGACGCCCCGGGCACGCCAGGCCCGGGCGATGTCCTTCGCCCGGTCGATCTGCATGATCTGGGCGGACAGGGCCACCAGGTCGGGCTGGCGGTCCCAGTCGATGTCCTCCAGGTACTCCTCGACCAGGCGCAGCTCATGGCCCGGCGGGGTGTGTGCCGCCAGCAGCGGCAGGCCCAGGTGGGGCAGGTAGGCGTCGAGCCGGGCCAGCAGGCCCTTGCCCTGCACCAGGGAGCCGTCGTCGCGGTAGTGAGCCGGGTGGACGAAGTCGATCTTCATGCCGGCGCCCGCAGGGCCTCGATGACCTGGGCCAGCCCCCGCAGCGTGGGCACGCCCGCCGTCACGCGGGCGAGGGTGGCGCGATCGACCCGCACCCCGAAGCGGTCCTCGGCCGCCACCACGAAGCCAAGAACAATCAATGAATCAAAGGGGATGGCCTCGTTGAGCGCATCATCTGGGTGAAGCTCCAGGACGGGCTCGGCCCGGCGCCGATCGGGCGCCGCCTCCAGGATGAGGGCCCGCAGGGCGTCGATGAGGGCGGCGTCGCTCATCCCTCGATGACCACCAGCCCGTCGGGGCGCGCGTCGGGGAAGAAGCGGGGGTCCTGGAGGCGGTGCAGGTTGTTGTAGCTACACCCCGGCATCAGGCGGCCGTCGTCGAGCACATAGTGGGTGCAGCACTTCTTCAGCCGCGTGATGTCGAGGTCCCAGGCGTCCATGAAGGCGTGGATGAAGACCGCCTTGCTGCGCGACTCGGTGACGCGCTCGATCTGGTCGGGGCTGAGCGGGTTCTTCGAGCTGAAGGTCTCCTTCAAGAACCCCTTGATGGAGGCCAGCAGGTCGGAGGAGTCCTCGCCGACCCTGGTGGCCGACCAGAGGGCCGTGATGCTGTCGAGCAGCATGCGCTCCAGGGAGGCGTCGGTGCGCAGGATGGCCCGGTTGGCCATGGCGTCGAGGTACTGCCGGATGTCGACGAACTCGGGCAGCGGCTTGTAGCGGCCGTCATCCATGCGGAAGAGGTAGGTGGCCGTGTAGCAGGTCGGGTGCGAGCAGGGCACCGGGTGGAAGGCCTCGGCCTTCAGCCAGCCGGTCTGGGCCTCGATGAGCTGGTGCAGCTCGGGCATCGTGAGCCGGTGGCCCTGGGGCGTGCGGTGGTAGCCGTCGCCGCCATCCCCCACATGGGCCATGGGCTGCAGCACGATGCTCGAGACCTGGGGCAGCCCGATGCCGAACTCGATGAGCGCCCCCACCTCGTCGTCGTTGTCCCCCTTGCTCAGGGTGGGCACCAGCACCGTCGGGATGTCCAGCTCGCGGATGCGCTCGATGCACTCGAGCTTCATGTCCAGCAGCTCGACCCCGCGCATGCGGGGGTAGACCCCGGGCTTGAGGGTGTCGAACTGCAGCGAGGCGTAGGCGCCGCTCGCCTTGAACTTCTCAGCAAATCCGGGACTTTGCGCGATCCGCCGGCCATGGGTCGACACGAGCAGCCGCTTGATGCGCCCCTGGTGCGGCCCCCGCAGGACGTAGTCGCAGAACTCGAAGAACTGGGGGTGCAGCGTCGGCTCGCCGCCCGAGAGGAGGAGCAGCGGCAGCTCCCCCTCCTTCTCCAGCAGCCCGTCCACCGCGCGCCGGAAGACCTCGAAGGGCATCTGGTAGCGCTGCTGGTTGCGCACGATGCAGACCGGGCAGGTCAGATCGCACTTGTCGTTGATCTCGAGGATGGGCGAGCAGGTGTGCTGGAGGTGGTCCTCGCAGAGGCCGCAGTCGATGGGGCAGCCGTGCTCGACCGGCGTGCTGAAGGCCAGCGGGAGCGTGCCCGGCTTGGTGTAGGTGAGGGAGCGCTGGTAGTACTCGGCGTCGGCCGAGACCAGCACCTCGAAGGGCCCGTGCTGGGGGCAGCGCTTCTGCATGAAGACCTGCCCGGCGCGCAGCACCAGGTGGGCGTCGATGAGGCGCCGGCAGTCCGGGCAGATGGACCGGGTGTAGCTCAGGAACGCCCCGTCCCGGTCTCGCTTGCTGGGCAGAATCGGCAGCATGGACGCTCCTCAGCCGGTCGTGCCGCCGTCTTGCACGATCACGGCGCCGTTGATGTAGGTGTTCTTGTCGGAGCACAGCCACGCCACCAGCTCGCCGCACTCTTCCGGCCGCCCGAAGCGGCCGAGGGCGCAGGCTTGCAGGTAGCGCTCCTGGTGGTGGGCCGGGATGGTGGCCTTGAGGCCCCCCTCGAAGATGCCGGCGGCCACCGCGTTGACCAGCACGCCGTAGGGCCCGGCCTCGTGGGCGAGGCTGCGGGTGAAGCCCTCCAGCCCCCCCTTGCTGGCCGCGTAGTGCACGGGCCCCGGCAGCGTGCGCGCGCCGACGAAGCTGCTCACGTTCACGATGCGCCCGTGCTTCTGGCGGATCATCGGCCGCAGGGCGGCCCGGGCCAGCCGCATGGGGGCGAAGAGGTTGAGCTGCATCAGCTCGTCGACCTCGGCATCGTCCAGCAGGATGAAGGGCACCGCCTCGCTGAAGGCGGCGTTGTTCACCAGGGCGTCCAGCCCGCCGAAGGCGGCGACCACGGCGCCGACGACCCGATCCGGCGCCGCCGGATCCCGCAGATCTGCTTGAATCGCCAGGCTTTTTTCACCGCAGGCCGCCGCCGTGCGGGCCGCCCCGTCGGCGTCGCGGTGCCAGGTGAAGGCCACCTGGGCCCCCGCCTGGGCAGCCACCGCGCAGATGGCGGCGCCGAGGCCGCCTGATCCACCCGTCACCAGCACCCGTCGACCTGCAAGCACCCTGACCCCTCCTGTCACGGCGGCCCGAGCATGGCACAGCCCGTGCCAGCCACCAAGACGCCCCGGCGCCGCGGATCGGCGGCCCGCGCACGCCGCGGGGTGTGCCCCTCAGGCCCAGGTGATGCCGTCCTGCGCCAGGCCGACGACGTGGACCCCGACGAGGGCGTCGGCCAGCGGACCCGCTGGCGCGCCCACCACCGCCGTGGCCGGCCCCGGGTAGCCCCACGCGGCCGCGAGCAGGGCGGCGGCGAAGCGGGGGGTGATCTCGCGGGCCGCGCTCGGCAGCAGGCGACCGCCCACGACCGCCTCGACGGGCGGCTGGAGGGGGGCCTCGAGCTGGACGACCAGCCAGGGGGCGGCGCCGCGGGGCGATGGGCGGCGGCCTGCGCCCAGAGCTGCCGCAGCGCGGGTGGTGCAGCGCTGGCGCGGCAGCCGGGGGGCCCCAGGCCAGGGCGGGGCCCGGCGTCGACGCCGCCAGGCCGACGCCGAGCACGCCCCAGGCGCCGGTGAGGGCCCGGTTGAGCACGAGCGCCGGGCCCGCCCCGGCCCGGGCGAGGGCCAGGGGCCCGAGGCGCCGAGGGTGCGGCCATGGGCCCAGAGCGGCGTGCGCGGGGGGCGCCCACCAGGGCCAGCTCCTCGGCGTCCAGGCGCTCGGGGCCGCTGCCCTGGCCCCAGTTCCGTCCGCGCGGCGCCTTCGACTTTTCTGAGCAGTTCCGATGGGTTGGTGCCGAGAAACGGCCCCGACAGCGGCACCCCGGGGGCTCGGCGGCCACCAGCAGCGCGACCGCCGCCTCGCCTGGGATGAAGCCCGGGTTGCCGGGCGCGAAGGGCCGGGCGTCGGCGTCGACGACGCGCATGGCCTCGAAGTGGGCGTGGCTCGTGGGCGAGAGCACGTCGGCGGCCAGCACGACCACCTCGCCGACGCCGGGCAGCTGCGCGGGCCGCGAGGCCGAGGGCGTGCAGGCCCGAGAGGCACGACGCGCTCACGACGCCGGTCCCCACGTCGAAGGCGCCCGCCCAGGCGTCGGGCGCCGCCGCGCCGTTGCAGGAGGCCACGATCTGCGGCCCGGGGGCACCGCCAGGTCGGCGAGCAGGGCGTCCCACCGGGCGCGGCCGACGGTGGCGCCGGGCACCGGGCGAAGGCCACGGGCAGGCGCGACCCACCGCCGGCCACGGCAGCGGGCCCGGCGCCGACCCGGCCACCACCTCGGCGCAGCGCAGCCACATCACCCGCGGCCCCCGAGGAAGACCCGCAGCCCGCCCGCGCCCCCAGGTACACCAGGCCGACGACGATCTGCAGGTAGAACGTGAGGCCCCGGACGAGCAGCACGGCGGCGACCGCCTGGCGGGCCCGACGAAGCCTCGAAGAACAGACCCGCCGCGCCCTCGGAGAGGCCCGCGCCCCCGGGCGTCGGGGCCACGTAGCTGAAGGCCGTGAACACCGTCGACGCGCCGACCACCCGGGGACGGGCTGGCCGCCGAGGGCGGAGACGGCCAGGACGGCGACAACGACAAACGCAGCGAAGTAGGCGAGATGACTCAGGAAGATCAGGCTGTAGGTGCCGGCTCGCAGGCCGGCGAGGCGACCGGCCGCCCCGTGCAGGCCGGCCCCGACTCGACCCCGCCAGCCGGGCCGCGGCCGGGCGAGCCAGCGCCGCAAGGGGGGCAGGCGCGAGGCCGCGACCGGCACGGCCAGCGCGGCGACCACGATCCCGGCGCCGGAGGCGAGGGCACCACCAGCGCGTCCGTGGGCGCCGGGCCCAGCCCGAGAGCCAGGGCCGCGAACGCGAGCCCCAGCAGCACCAGCGTGCCCGTCGCCGACTTGCCGAAGGCGATGAGGCCCGCGGCGGCCAGGGGGACGCCGCGCCGGTGGAGCGTGAAGATGGCCGCGGGCGCCCCCAGGGCCGATCCGGGCGTGAGCCACGAGAAGAAGAAGTTGGCGACGCTGGCCTCCAGGGCCGCCGGCCACGCCAGCGCGACGCCGGCGGCGCTCCCCAGGACCCGGTAGCGCCAGGCGTCCAGGCCGTAGATGGCGACCACCAGGACGGCGAGGGCCGACCAGGCCGCGCCGCCGAGGGCGCCCAGGCCCGCGGGGGGCGTCCCGCGCAGGGCGAACGCGATGCCGGCGACCGCGAAGCCGACGAAGAGGAGGCTGCCCAGCAGGAGGGACCGGCGGTGCTGCACGGCCCCAGGGTGCCACGTCTCCGGAGCGCTGCGAAGGGGACGGCCGGGCGATGGCGGGCGATGGCCGGGCGATGGTCGGGCGACGGTCGGCACACCGGCCGCCGCCTCCCCGTCTACCCGGTGAAGCCAATGATTTCAACCACTTGAATGAAACCACCTCCGTGGCACCGCCCGTGCTCCAGGGGGGGCGCGGCCGGCAGTCGGCCGCCCCGACCGCGAGGAGACTCCCATGAAGCGTTCCCTGATCGCCGCCCTCATCGCCCTCCCCGGCTTCGCCTCCGCCCTGCCCGCCGTCTCGGGCGGCGCCGACCGGGGGGACGCCACCGTCAGCGGCGCCGTGAAGATGACCTCGACCGGGCAGGTGGAGGGCGCCTTGATGATGGTCCTGCGCCCGACCGTGCCCGACTCCGACGTGCTGGCCCTCTCATGCACCTACGACGTCTTCTACAACCTGCGGGTGGTGGGCAACGTGGCCAGCTTCGACGCCCGGGGTCGGTGCATCGCGCTCCAGGACGACGGGTCCCTGGTCTCGTCCCAGGTCGCCAACCACTTCACGATCACCGACAACGGCGCCGGGCCGGACGGGCTGGACGTGAACTTCTATGGCCCCAACGGCCCGGCCGTCCCCGGGGGGCCCGTGAGCTTCGGCGACTTCACCGTGACGCCCTGAGCGCGCGCAGCGTGACGCCGGGTCCCTCCGCGAGGGCGTCGGCGGCGCCTCCGAGGCCCTGGATGGCGGTGACGGGCTTGCCAGCGGCCCGGGCGGCGGCGATCTCGTGGGTGGACTGGGGGCCACCGCCCAGCACGACGAAGGCGTCGCAGGTGCGCACGAAGGCCGCCGACTCGTCGCCGAAGCGCTGCCCCGCCAGCACGAGCAGATCGAGCGGAGCGAGCGGCCAGGCCAGGGCGGCCCGGGCGGTGAAGCCCACGCTCACGAGGCCGAGGCGGCGCGCGAGCGCGTGGGCCCGGCCCGGCACGCCGGCGTCGGTGGCCCCGCTGACGACGTAGATCGGCCCCCCCGCCGCGGCGGCGCAGGCCTCCAGCGCGGCCTGGAGAGCGGCGTCCACGGCGGGGATGCTGGCCGGGTCGAGGGGGCGGGAGTACCCCACCACCCCCACCAGCGTGGCCCCCTCCGCCCGCGCCCGTCCGGCCAGCGCCCCGGCCGCGAGGCGGGGCACCTCTGCAGGATTCTGCTTTGATTTCAAGGCGATGGAGCCGGCGATCGCACTTCCAGGACGAGGCGGACGGCGTCCGAGCGGGGCTGGAAGACCCGCAGCGCCAGGCGCTCGATGCGGTCGCCGAGGGCCCCCAGGGCCGCGACCTCGGGGCCCGCCTCCCCCGCGCCGCGCAGGGCCGCGGCGATGCGACCCGGCCACGCCACCACCACCAGGCGGTCGGCGGTCGGCGGTTCCGGCGCCCCCTCCGTCAGCGCCCCCTCGCCGAGCCCGAAGCGAGCCAGCGCCCGGCCCCCCGGGAGCGGCCGCCAGGCGAGCATCGCGGGCACCGCACCGGGCGTCACGAAGCGCAGCTCGCCCCCGACCTCGACGGCCTCGCCCTGGTCCGCGGGTGGCTCCCCCTCGCCGCGCAGGGCGCCGACGAGGTGCGGGATGGCGCCCCCCGGGCCCGGCGACGCGCCCACGATGCCCCCCGCCGCGCCGTCGGCGCGGGCCAGGCCGAAGCCACCGGGCGGCTCCACCGCGGCCAGGGCGGCGGGCGGCAGCACCCGCGGCAGGAGGGGCAGCGCGGCCAGGGCCGCCAGCACCGGGTGGCCGGCCCCGCAGGCCGCGGTGTCGTCGATCCACGCCGGCCCGGGGGCGTCGTCGGGGGCCGCCCAGCCCACCTGCCAGCCGAGGGGAGCCGGCACGCTCGGCAAGGGCAGCGGGCGGGCGTCGCGCCGCCACGCCGCCGTCCCCGCCTCCGTCAGGCGGGCCTCCACCGTCAGGGCCGGCAGCCCGTCGGCCAGCGCCAGCGACGCGTCGATCTGCCAGGCCTGGTCGGCCACGTCCGCCCAGCGCGCCGTGCAGGTGGCGAGCACGTCGCCGGCCGCCTCGCGGATGGTCGCGTCCGGGTGGCGCAGGCCGAGGTGAGCGTCGAGAGCCGCCTCGAGGCCCGCCAGCCGCGCCGGATCGAGCCGGGCGACCAGGGCCACCTCCGCCGGCGGGGGTGCGGGCACCTGCGCGGCCAGGTCGTCGAGGGCGGGCCGCGCGGGCCCCGGCTTCGGGGGGACGATGACGTCCACGGCCCCCCGGGATCCGCGGATCCGCAGGATCGCCCACGTCCCCGTCTCGGGGTCGCGGCCCACGAGCCGCACCTCGGCCCCGAGGCCGGCGTCTCCCAGCCAGGCCGGGCGCTGGCCCTCGCCGGGCTGGTGCGTCGCGACCCCGGCGCGGCTCGCCAGCCGCTCCAGGCTGGTGACCAGGCGGCCGGGATCGGCGATCGTGAACGTCGCCCGGCCCCGCACGACGACGGCGGGCAGCGGGCCGTCCAGCTCGCCCCGCAGCCGCGCCAGCAGCGCCCGGCCCAGGGGCGCCGCCTCGGGCGCGGCGACGGTGATCTGCACCGCCTCGGCGCCGACGAGGCCCCAGTCGGCCGCCAGATCGGGGGCCGGCGAGGGGCCCGCCAGCTCGCCCAGCACGTCGGCGGCGCCCTGGCGGGCCCGGCGCCAGGCGGTGCCCAGGGGACCCAGGGCGTCCGCGTCCAGGCCGAGCCGACCTTCGAACGCCTCGAAGCCGCGGGCCAGGGCGTCCGGGCGCAGACCCACCGTCAGGGCAGCGTCGGGCAGGTCGCCCAGCCCCAGCACCGGCGAGGCCGTGGGCGCCCCGCCGCAGCCGGCCAGGAGGGCCCCGGCCAGGAGGCCGCGACCCAGTATTCTCTTTTTGTTTCGGATGCTTATCGCGACTTCCGGCGGCGGAGGGCCAGCAGGCCCAGGAGCAGCCAGGGCGCGCCGGCCGGGTCGCTCCCGGGCTGGGCACGGCAGAAGGCCACGCCCTTGGCGGCCGCGCGGGCCGAGCCGGTGCCCACCGAGAAGGCGGCGGGCAGCGTCTTGGAGGTGTTGTTGGGGTTGATCACCGTCACGTCCCGGGCGCCGGGGGCGGCGTCGGCCGCCACGGTCAGCTTCCAGAACAGCGTCGTCTCGAGGGGATCGTCGGCGTCGTGGACCAGCCGGGGCTCGGCGGCCGGGGTCAGGCCCCCGCCGGGGATGATCACGTTGGCGCCGCAGGCGAAGGCCCGGCCCACGATGGCCACGTTCACCGTCGTGCCGGGCTCGAGCACCGCGGGCACGACCCGAACCACCGCCTCGACCGACGTCTGCTCGTCGGGGCAGGGCCCCCCATCACCGACGGCGCTCGGGTTGTTGACGCCGCCGCCTCCGCCGCCGGGCACCCCGGGGGCGGCCCCCGAGCCGGGCACGATCTCGAACAGCCCCGGGTGGGTCGCCTGGGTGCCGTTGGGATTGCGGATGGTGACGGGCACCGGCCCCGGCGCCGCGTCGGCGGCGATCTTCAGGTAGTTGCGCACCCCCGCGTAGCCCGGGTTGTTCTGGGCCTCCTCCACGACCTCCGACGGGGCCACGAGCTCGACGCCCGGGGCACCGAAGGTGACCTCGGCCCCCTCGGCGATGCCAGCACCCCACATCCACACCGCGACGTTGCGGCCGGCCCGGACGGCACGCGGGGAGGCGCCGGTGATCTCGTCGACGTCGCCGGCGCCCGGCAGCGGCGGGGGCTCCTCGCCGGGCGCGACCACCTGGAAGATGCCCACGCCGGTGGCCGTGGAGCCGCCCTGCCCCGTCACCGTCACGTCGATGGGACCGACGGGCGTCTCGGGCGCGATGCGCATGTAGTACTGGATGCCGTCGTACTCGCCCCGCTCGCTCTCGGCGTTGCGCACGATGCCGTAGGCGAGCGCCTCGCCCCGGAACGACGCCGGACCGATGCCCGGCTGGCTGAACTTCACGTCGAGGCCCTCGGTGAACGAGCGGCCGGCGATCCAGACGTTGACCTGGGCGCCCTGCTCGCCGGCCCGGGGGCTGGCGCGGGTGACCTCCGTCACCACGCCCTGCTGGGGCGGCGGGGGCTGGGGCGGCGCGGGATCCATCGGGTCGGGATCCATCGGGTCGGGATCCATCGGGTCGGGATCCATCGGGTCGGGATCCATCGGATCCGGCTCCACCGGGTCGCCGGGCAGGATCTCCAGGATGCCGCGGCCCGTGGCCGAGGAGCCGTCGGGGGCGGTGACGGTGACGTCCCGGGGCCCCAGCGTCGCGCCCGGGGCGATGGTGAAGAAGAAGGCGATGCCGTCTCCGCGGCCGCCGTCGATGCGCTCGGCCTCGGGCACCACCTCGGGGGCGCGGTCGGGCACCGGGGCCACCCCGTCCCCCGAGACGGTGACCGTCACGCCGTCCACGAAGCCGCGGCCGACGATCCAGACGGCGGCGTTCGCTGTCCCCGCGCGCTGCTCACGCCGGGAAGCGGAGGTGACGGAGTCCACCGCCAGCGCAGGGCTCGTCGCCAGCAACACGGCGGCGGACATCAACAGGCGCGGTGCAACCACGGGCAGGGCCTCCAGCCAGGAGCGGACGCGGCACCGCCGGTGCCGGCCGCCGCCAGTGGAGTGCAGCGGCGGGCGTCATGGCGAGTCGAGGGCGGCCCCGGATCGGAGCACCTGGCCCTGCTGGGGGGTCAGCCCGACCGGCGCGTCCGTCACCCGCGGGGCCATGAGGTTGGCCGTGTCCGCGGGGTCGTCGGGCGTGTCCGGCAGGGATCGGGCAGCCCGCCGGGCTCGACGGTGTGCAGCAGCCCCAGGTAGTGGCCGAGCTCATGGGCGATGACCTGGCCCGTGGCGCCCGGCGACAGGCCGATGTCCACGGACACCGCCACCCCGCTGCGCGTGGTGCCCGCCAGGATGGGCGGCCCCGGCAGGCCCCCGGCCACCCCGGCGACGTCGGTGCCGAAGGGCGCAGCGAGGCGGCCGACCAGGAAGAGGCCGACCTCGCCGGGGGCGTCGTGCTGCTGGAAGAGGCGGTGGAGATCGCTGCCGGCGCCCCCTCCGCCGCCAGGACCGCGGGCCCGTCCACATCCGAGAAGCCCATGATCTCCAAGGTGATTCCGGCGGGCCCGAGCAGGTCGGAGGCGCGCGCGAGGGCCGCTTGGAGATCGGGATCGGCCGCGGCGCGGCGGCCGTCCAGCCCGCCGCCCCGGTGCAGTACACCCGCACGGGCAGGCGCCCGCGATCCGGGAGGGCGAGGCCGCGGCGGATGAAGGCGGTCACCTCCACCTCGCCGTCCAGGGGCGCCTCGGTGAAGGCGTCGACGGCGGCGAGGCGAAGGCGCCACGCGCCCCCGCCGAGGGCGACGCGGGGCGTGTTGGGGACGAGCAGGCCCCCCACCCCGCTGGCGTAGGCGACGCTGGGGTTCGGGCTGGCGGCCGCCGCGGGGAACGGCCCGAGCAGCACGTCGGGGGGCACGGGGGCGTCGGGATCCACGGGGCGGCGGCCGTCGGGGCCCTCCAGCGCGGCGACGACCACGAGGGCGGCGTCCGTGGGATCGACGAGGACGAGCTGGACGGCGAGGGCGTCGTCGGGCAGCGCCAGGGGGACCCAGTCGCTCTCCCCGCCACCACGGGCACCGCCCCCAGGACGTGGGCCTCGACCCGCGTGGGGCGGCGTCGGGCGGGTCGTCGGAGGCGGCGTCCGGGGCGGCGTCGGGGAGGGCGCCACCGGGCGCCGCGGCCGGGCTGGCGGTCTCGGTGCAGGCCATCGCCGAGAGCGACACGAGCAGGGCGCAGGCGCGGTGGCGGCGGGTCATGACGCAGGGTAGCGCTCGCGGGCGTCACCAGGCCATCGTCAGGCGGGCTCGGGCGGCTATAACCAGTCATCATGCGTACCCTCGACATCCCCCAGGCCAACGATCTCGACACCGTCCGCGCCGTGGTGCGGGCCGTCGTCGAAGGCCACGCCAGCCTGACCGCCGTCGCCGACTTCACCACCTTCTCCAAGCGCCACGCCCGCTACCGCCTGCACGCGGCCCGCGTCCTGGGCCTGGTGACGCTCACCGCCGACGAGACCCGGGTGGCGGCGCCTGGCCTCGATCGGCCGGCCGAGGTCTACCAGCCCACCGCTCTCGCGCTGCGGCTGATGGAGGCGCCGCTGCGCAGCGCCGCCGAGCGGGGCGTCTACTTCGACGCCATCAACCGCAGCAAGGCCCTGACCGCCATCGCGCCGATCTGCTTGCGGCCCACGGCCCTCCCTCGACGCGCTGACGACGCGGCTGACCGAGCTGAGCGACCTGTCGCCGGCGACGGCCGAGCGCCGCGCGGGCACCCTGCTGGCGTGGCGCCGGCGTGTGCTGGACCTCCAGCCCGAGAACCACGACCGCGAGCCCTCCGTGGCCGACGGGCCGCAGCAGCTCGACCTGTTCTAGCCGGCTCACACAGAAGGGCCAGCCCGGAACTCCAGCGGCGTGCAGCCGTGCACCTGCTTGAAGGCGCGGTGGAAGGCGCTGGCGTCCGAGAAGCCCGTCATGTAGGCCACCTCGCCGACCGCGAGCCGGCCGTCGGTGAGCAGGTTGGCGGCCACCTCCATGCGCACGTCCGCGGCCATGCGCTTGAACGTCGTGCCGTGCTCGGCCAGGCGGCGCTGGAGGCTGCGGCCCGAGATGCCGAGGCGGCTCGCCACGTCCTCGAGCTGGGCCAGGCCCCGCGTCCCCACCCGGCCAGCACCTCCCGCACCTCTTGCAGGAAGTCCTCGATGGGAGGCATGCGGGCAAGCTGCGCGTCGGCGAAGTGGCGCATCAGGGCGGCCAGCTCGGGATCGGGCCCCAGGACGGGCAGATCGAGCTGCGCCCGGCTCAGCACCATGGACCCCGTGGGCTGCCGCCAGGTGAGCTGGCCGCCGAAGAACCGGGCGTAGGGCCGGATGTCGGCCGGGGGCGCGTGGACGAACGTCGTCTCGGCCGGCTGGAGGCGGACGCCGGACAGCTCCCGGGCGCGCTGCAGGAAGTAGCCCAGCACGAAGTCCGCCGCCGGCCGCATGACGCTGCTATGGGACGGATCGAGGTAGGTGAACCGCGCGCCTCCACGGGCTCCAGCGCCAGGCGAGCGGTGCGGTTCACGAGGCGGCTGTACCGGATGGCCGAGAGGAATACCTCTTGTATATTCGGGCAGTTACGCGCGGCGTACTCGATCGCGCCCATGGTCTTGTCGTTGAGCTGCGCGGCGATCTGCAAGCCGATGGCCGGGTCCTTGCTGGTGCGCACGAGGTAGCGCCACATCTCGACGACGGGGCCTTGGCGATGCGGCCGTCGGGATCGGCGAGCGCGGCCGGGTCCAGGCCGGCCGTCGCGACGACCACGGCGGCGTCGAAGCCCAGCCGGGCGGCGGCGCCGAGGACCACCCGGATGAAGGCCGAGTGGACCGAGGAGGCGCCGCCCGCGGCGGAAGTGTCGGGGTGGGTCATCGTCGTGCCTCCTCTACCAGATCTGCCAGAAGGCCCGCCCGAGGCGGGCATCGTCGTCACGCACGAGGCCGGGCTTGAGCTGGACCAGGCGCAGGCAGGGGCCGTCCAGGCCGGCCACCGCGTGCAGGTCACCGCCGATGCCGCCGTGCCGGCTGAGGTCCAGGGGCAGGGCCCAGCGCTCGCTGGCGCCGCTGAAGCCGTCCCCGGTGTTGAGGAAGACCGACCACCAGGCGCGCCCCAGCAGCGCGTCGGTCTCGGGGGCCTCGCCGTCCAGCCACGCGACGAAGTCGACCTTGCCATCGGCGTCGAGGTCCAGCAACCCGTGCCGGGCCGAGCCCACCTGGCTGGCGTCGACGCGCCGCAGGTCGTAGGGAATGGCCCAATGGCTGCTCTGGGCCGCGAAGCCGCCGGCCCCGCCCCGATAGAGGCGCCAGTAGGCGCGCCCCACCAGGGGGTCGCCCTCGGGCAGCTCGCCCTCCCCCACGGCGACGAAGTCGGCCACCCGATCGCCATCCAGGTCGAGGACGGCGTGGTCGGCGGTGCCGAGGCTGCTCCGCGCGCCCAGGGCGAAGGGCAGCGACCAGCGCTCGGCCTCGGCGGCGAAGCCAGTGCCGGTGTTGCGGTAGATCTGCCAGTAGGCCCGGCCGATCAGCGGGTCGGGGTCGGGCAGCTCGTCGGGGCGGGTCACCACGAAGTCGACCCGGCCGTCGCCCTCCAGGTCGACCAGGGTGTGGGCGTCGGTGCCGATGGCCTGGAAGTCGCCCCGGGCCCGCAGCGAGTACGGCAGCGCCCACCGCCGGGGCTCGGCCGCGAAGCCATCCCCCGTGTTCTCGTACACCAGCCAGAAGGCCTGGCCCAGGCGGGGATCGTCGGGGGCGCCGGGCCCCGTCCGGACCACCACGAGGTCGGGCAGGCCGTCGCCGGTGAGGTCGAGCAGGCTGTGCACCTGCGAGCCGATCTGCGCCCCGAGAGGCCTGAGATCAAAGGGGATCTGCCAGCGGTCGGGCTCCCCGGTCCAGCCCGTGGGCGTCCCCCGCCACACGCGCCAGTACGCCGCCCCCACGAGGGGGTCGGGGTCCAGGTCGAAGCCGCCCCGATCGTTGGGGACCACCAGATCGACGATGCCGTCGCCGTCCAGGTCGAGCACGGCGTGGCCCATGCTGGCGAGGGCGCTGTCGTCGGCGAGGGCGAAGGGCAGCGACCAGCGCTCGGCGGCATGATCCCAGCCCCACGGGCACTCCACGGCGGGCTCGCCGCCGGCCCCGCCCGCGCCGCCGCCGGCACCACCGGCGCCGCCTCCGGCCCCGCCGGCACCGCCCCCTGCCCCGCCGGCGCCACCGGCCCCACCGACCCCGCCGGCTCCGCCGATCCCGCCAACGCCGCCAACGCCGCCGGCTCCGCCGCCACCGCCCCCGAACCCGCCGTCTACGCCTCCGCCCGCGCCGCCTGCCGCCTCGCCACCATCGCCCAGCACCAGCAGCCCGCCGTCCGGTCCGCTCCCGCCGCCATCGCACGCCGCCAGCATCAGCAGCCCCACCAGCCATCTCGCTTGCATGATCCCTCCTGTGAATCGGGTAGGAGGACGGTACCGGAGCCGGCGTCGACACCGCTGACCGAGGGCGCCAGCCGCATGATCCATCCCGCCACCGGGCAGGTCGGGCTGGCCGGACGCGCCGCGGCCCTTGCCGGAGGCGCCAGGGGCGTCAGGGCTCGAAGCGAAGGTCGTCCACGATCAGGTCGCCGGCCTCGTCGTCGTCGATGAGGCGGATGACGACCTCCTCTCCCACATGGCCGGCCAGATCGAGGCGGACGCGATCCAGCGCGCCCTTGCGGCCGTTGCCGCGCATGCGCGCGAGCACGGTGCCCCCCGCGTCCACGCGCACCGCCACCTTGCCGCGCCCGGAGCCGCCGAGCAGGAACGACAGGCCCGGCGCGGGCAGCGTGAAGGGCTTGCTGGAGAGACGCCCGCGGGCCTGGGGGCCGCCGTTGTCGCTGCGCGCCACCTGCTCGCCCTGGGCGCTGGTGGCCGGCCGCGGGACCGGGCGGGTGCCGAACGCGGGGCCGTCGGGCAGCCAGCCGGTGTACCCGGCCCCCTCGAAGTTCGCGTCGATGCCCGGGATCAGCGCCCGGGGGCGCGGATCCTGGGCCAGCCAGATCTCGGCGGGGCGGACGAGGAAGCCGGTCTTGGCGCGCAGGGCGTCGGGGGTGGCGTACTGGAGGCGGCGGCCCAGGTAGTAGCCGGCCTCGACGCCGGGGACGCGGTTCTGCTCGTCGATGACCACCGCCCCCCACTCGCGCCGCCGCAGGCGGACGGGCAGGTCCTTGAGGCCCCCCATGAACGCCACGTCCTGGATGCCCATCTGGTGCACATGCACCTGGCCGTCGCGCTGCCAGCCGTAGAGCGGGTGGGCGGGCATGAACACGCGACCCTTCACGCCGGCGAGGGCCTCGTCGAGGGTCGCGAGGGCGGCCCGATCGGCCTCCAGCGGGAGCTGGGCGACGGGATCGTAGACCCAGGCGCCGAGCTGGACCAGCAGCGCCGCCGGCAGGAGCCAGCCCGCCCGGGGCGGTCCCTCCACGGGGTTCAGCAGGTCCCGGACGGCCAGCGAGATGAGGATGCAGGCAAACAAAGACAGCAAGATCAAGGAGTTGGAGTAGGCCCACTGGGTGCTGTGGTTGAGGCCGCTGGCCCCGGCGCCCGCGATGAACATCAGCAGCCAGAAGCCGTGGGTCCGCATCGACAGGGGGCGGCGGTTGAGCGCACGGAAGGCCAGCAGCAGCGCCGCGATGACGGCGGACGGCACCAGGATGCGCCAGCGGGGCGGGCTGTAGTACCAGAGGTCGACATAGTACATATGGGGGGCGTCGTACTCGAAGCCCCGCGCCCGGAAGAGCCAGGCGTAGAGCCACCACGCCCCCAGCACCATGGCCAGCACGGGCACCGCCACCTTGTAGCGAAACCACAGCAGCGGCAGCAGCAGGAGGAGCGGCGCCACCACCAGCAGGTCGCGCCAGTACTCCAGCAGGATGTTCTTCCAGTAAAACAGGTGCCCCTGGTGGCCCTCGAAGATGTAGGTCCAGAACCAGCCGTCGTGGGCGCGGTCGAGCAGGGCGACGCCGGCGGCGGCGAGGCCCAGCGTCACCGCGACGAAGCCCACGGCGTGGCGCCAGTCCCGGGTGAGGAGGTACAGCGCGCAGGCGGGGACGAAGACGCTGACGGTCTGCTTGGTGAAGAAGCCGGCGGCGAACAGGGCCGCGGCCAGGGCGACCCCCCGCCAGCCCCGGCCGTAGCGGACGGTGTAGACGGCGGCCATCAGCAGCGCGGTGAAGAGCGCGTCGGGGCGGGCGAGGTCGTAGAAGGCCCCGTTCACCCGGAAGAGGGCCGCGTACAGGCCGGCGGCGAGCAGGCCCCACCGCCAGCCCGCCTCGCGCTGGCCGATCCGGAAGAGGAAGCCCATGGCGACCAGCGTCGAGACCAGGCTCACCCCCCGGGCGAGGCCGAAGCCGAGGCCCCCCGTCACCGGGGCGAGGGCCGCGAGCAGCGCCGGATAGCCCGGCGTGTAGAAGAACGGCACGAAGTCGGCGCTCGGGGCGGCGTAGATGGGCAGCCCGGCCTGCAGGCGGGCGGCGTGGCTCACCATCCCGCCCTCCATCCACTCCAGATCGAAGGGGTAGGTCAGGCGCAGGAGCGCGAGGCCGACGAAGAGCAGCAGGTAGGCGACGGCGACCCCAAGGGCCAGGTCGAGCAGCGTGCGCGTGGTGCGGTTCATGGCGCTCCGAAAGAGGCGGGCGGCGGAGTATAGCAGCCTCGCGCGCCCAGACGTCCCACGCCTCGCACCCCCGGCCGTCGGGGGTGCGTCGAAGGCGTTGACGCCGGGGGGCCGAGACCGTTTGATCGCCCGGCATGATGCGATCCCTCCCCCGCGCCCTGTTCTTCGGCCTCTTCGGCGCCGGCCTGGTGCTGGGGCTCGTGGAGGCGGGGCAGCTCATCACGAAGACGGGCGAGCTGCCCACGTCGGCGCGCGCCCTGGCGGCCCTCTACGTGCTCTCGCCCTATGTGGCGAGCGGGGCGCTGCTGGGCGGCGTCGTCGCGCTGCTGGCCGGGGTGTGGGCGGGCGCCCGGCGCGTCACCGATCCCGAGGGGGCGTCGAGCCGGTTCGCGGACGCCGCGGCCGCGCTGCTCGCCAGCGGCGTGTTCCTGGCCGTCGAGCTCGGCGTGGTCTGGGTGGCCCTGGGCAGCGAGGAGGGCCGGGCCGGTGGGCTGGCGCTGGTGACGCCAGTGGCCGCCATCATCGCGCTCTACGCCTGGGCGGTCCTGCGCGACCGGCTGATCGCCCTCGACCGGCGGACGGGCGGGCGGGCCAGCCTGGTGATCTGCCTGGCGGTCCTGCTGGGCGGCGCCGGGGCGGTGGTCCTGGCCCTGCGCGACAGCGACGGCCTGGAGCAGACGCTGGGGCGCTGGCCCCCCATGTTCGCAGGATCATTCATTTTTCTGTCGGCAGCCCTCGCCGGCCTCGCCTGGTGGGCGCGGCTGTCGGCGGGCGGCGTCCGCGTCGCGGTGGCCCTGGCCCTCGCCGGCGGCGTCGGCACCGCCGAGCTGGTGCTGCACCTGGATCGGGATCCCACGCTCATGCAGGTCGTCCTGGAGGAGGGGCTCGCCGTCCCGCCGCTGCTGCGGGCGGCCCAGCCCTTCTTCGATCAGGACGGCGACGGCTTCGCCAGCGTGCTGGGCGGGGGGGACTGCGACGACTCGGATCCGGCGGTCTATCCGGGCGCGCGCGAGATCCCCCGCAACGGCATCGATGACGACTGCTTCGGAGGGGACAGCCCCGGCCGGCGGCCGCGGGTCGTCGAGGCCGAGCCGCCCCCGAAGCGCCCCCGCCGGACCGCCGGCTCCGCCGAGGCGGGGCTGGTGGAGCGGCCCAACATCATCTTCATCACCATCGACACGCTCCGGGCCGACCACCTGGGCTACGCGGGCTACACCGCCCACCCCATCAGCCCCCACCTCGACGCCCTCGCGCGCTCGGGCCTGCGGTTCCTCTGGGCCTTCTCCCAGGGCGCCCAGACCAAGCAGTCCATGCCGTCCATCTTCGTGGGCCGGTACTTCTCCGAGGTCCTGCGCACGCCCCACCACTGGGCGACCACCCTGCCCGAGGCCGTCACCATCGCCGAGCGCTTCCGGGCGTCCGGCTACAAGACCATCGGCGTCCCCGCCCACAACTTCTTCCGGCCGAACTACGGCCTCCACCAGGGCTTCGAGACCTACGACCTGGCGGTCATCGAGGAGTACGGCACGCGGACGGCCTACGGGATCACCGGCCGCATCGTCACCGCCCGGGCGCTCCAGCACCTCAAGCGCCAGAAGCCCGGCGAGCCGTTCTTCCTCTGGCTGCACTTCTTCGATCCGCACCACTTCTACAAGGATCATGACGGCGTCGACTTCGGCACCACCGACCTCGACCGCTACGCCGAAGAGGTCTGGTACACCGATCAGCAGATCGGGAAGGTCATCGACTGGGTGAAGGCCTCGCCGCTGGCCGCCAGCACCTACTTCGTGATCCACGCCGACCACGCCGAGGCCTTCGGCGAGCACGGCTACACCTACCACGGTCAGACGCTGAACAATGACCAGATCCATGTGCCGCTGATCGTGGCGGGGCCGGGCATCCCGGACCGCGAGATCAAGACGCCGGTCTCGAACCTGGACCTCGCCCCGACGCTGCTGGACCTGGAGGGGGCGGATCCCGATCCCGACCTGCGCGGCGTCTCCCTGCTGCGGTTCATCGACGACCCGGAGGCCCCCCACCCGCCCGTCTTCTCGGAGATGGTGACCGACGAGAGCCACTCCGACCGCCGGGCCATCATCGACTGGCCCTACAAGCTGCAGTACGGCATCACCTTCAACACCTACTGGCTCTACGACCTGTCGAAGGACCCGACGGAGCAGGAGAACCTGGCCCTGACCGAGCCCGAGGTGCTCGAGCGCCTCCAGCGGCGGCTGCGGCAGTGGATGAGCGAGGAGCTCGAAGTCTACGACCCCGTGGGAGAGGGCGGCGGCGAGGAGCCGTAAGCCATTGTTATTCCTCGGCTTCCTGCAACCGAGGGATGCCCAGGCTCGCGTTCACCTCGTCGTTGGTGTGGCCGGCGCTGCGGATGATGTCGGTGTAGATGGCGTCGCCCTCCAGGCCCCGCCCGCGGGCCTTCTTCACCAGCCACTCGAACGTCGGGCCCTCGGGATCGCCGTACTTCGCCTGGTCGCGGGCGCGCAGCTCGGCGGCGAGGGCCTGGTCGTCCATCATGGCGCGGGCGGTCGCCTTGGCGGTGCGGCGGTGGACGTCGCTGGCCTGCCGGGCGCGGGCCTCGGCCGGCTGGCCGGCGGCGATCCAGCCGCGGTTGGCGGCGGCGATGCCATAGGCGCGGCAGACGTAGATCCAGCGGATGGCGGCCGGCGTCCACGCGCGGCCGGCGGCCCGCGCGGCGATGCCCTCGTCGGGCGTCGTCGGCAGGTCGGCCGGGGCCAGCACCTCGGCGCACTGCGCCTCGGACTTCGCCGGCGACAGGCTGGGGCCGGCGCCGCAGGCCGTGGCGCCGAGGAACAGCAGGGAAGGCGAGCGCGCGCATGGGGTCTCCGCCGATGGTTGGCGGGCACGCTAGCAGGATGTTGAAAAAGCTCCCGTCGCATCGACGGCGCGCGCGGGCCATCTGCTGCGTCGTCAGAAGTCCTCGACAATCCGGCGTCGCCGGCAGTCGCCGGCTCTCCGCGCCGGATTGCCTGCGGTCTTCCTCCTTGCATCTGGCCCACTCGCGCTCGCCGAGTGCTCGGTCCGCTCATTTCAACAGCCTGCTAGCCGGCCCCTGCGCGGCCCACAAGACGGGCCTTCCCCCCGCCCGTCGATTGCCTATCCTCCCGCCCATCATGCAGCGCATCCCCGAGGAGACCGGCTGGATCGAAGTCATCTGCGGCAGCATGTTCTCGGGGAAGACCGAGGAGCTCATCAGCCGCATCCGGCGAGAGATCTACGCCCGCAAGCAGGTCCGCATCTTCAAGCCGCGGACCGACGACCGCTACGCCGTCGGCGCCGTGGTCAGCCACTCCAGCCTGGAGCTGCCGTGCGTGGCCGTGGACCACGCCTCGGACATCCTCCGCCTGCTGGACGACGACCTGTCGGTCGTGGGCATCGATGAGTGCCAGTTCTTCGGCGAGGAGCTGCTGCCGGTGGTGGAGAGCCTGGCCAACCGGGGCCTGCGGGTCATCTGCGCCGGCCTCGACCAGGACTACCTGGGCCGCCCGTTCGACCCCATGCCCCACCTCATGGCCGTCGCGGAGTACGTGACCAAGAAGCTCGCGGTCTGCATGGTCTGCGGCAACCCCGCCAACCGCTCCCAGCGCCTGACCGCCAGCGAGTCGCGGGTCGTGATCGGGGCCGACGACGCCTATGAGGCCCGCTGCCGCCGCTGCTTCCACCCGCGCGAGGCGAGCGACCAGCCCGCCCTGCCCATGACGTCGCCTCCCCCCGAGGTGGCGGCCCTCCCGGAGCGCCCATGAGCACGGCCTATCCCATCCCGGAGATCGAGCACCGGTACGGCGAGGGCGTCCACATCCTGGACGACCCCTTCCTGACCACCCAGCTCGCCCGGCTCTGTGCGCCCGCGACGACCCAGCCGCTCTTCAACGCCCTCATCCGGCAGCTCTACACCAGCCTCATCCGGGCCGTGATCAACGTGGAGTTTCCCCGGGTCGAGGTGGCCCTCGACACCCGCATGCGGGCGACGACCGAGGCCGGCGTCTTCCGCGGCCGGATCATCGATCGCGACGCGCCGACGGTGGTGGTGGACATCGCCCGCGCGGGCATCCTGCCCAGCCAGGTGTGCTACGACACCCTCAACAGCATCCTCAACCCGGCCGTGGTGCGGCAGGACCACCTGATCGTCGCCCGGACCACCGATGTGCAGGCCCAGGTGACCGGCGCGGCCATCTCGGGCAGCAAGATCGGCGGGCCGGTGGACGACTGCTTCGTCCTGTTCCCCGATCCCATGGGGGCGACGGGCGGCAGCCTGTCGACGGCCATCGCCAACTACCTGGAGCTGGGGCAGGCGCGGCGCCTCGTCACCTTGAACCTCATCGTGACGCCCGAGTTCATCCGCACCCTCCAGGCGCGCTGTCCGGGCGTGGTCATCTATGCGCTGCGGCTCGACCGCGGCATGTCGCCGCCGGACGTCCTGGACACGGTGCCCGGGACCCACTGGGACCGCGAGTCGGGCCTGGACGCCCGGCAGTACATCGTGCCGGGGGGCGGCGGCTTCGGCGAGCTCATGAACAACAGCTGGGTGTAGACGTGGAATTTTTCGACTCCAAGCAGATCGAGGTGATGCTGTCGGCCGAGGACATCGCCGCCCGCATCGCGGAGCTGGGCCGCCAGATCACCAGGGATTACAAGGACTTGAGCGGCGGCCTCGTCCTGGTCGGCGTCCTGCGGGGCTGCTTCGTGTTCCTCGCCGATCTGGCGCGGGCCATCGACCTGCCCCTCGAGGTCGACTTCCTGGGCGTGTCCAGCTACGGCGAGGCCCAGGAGTCCAGCGGCGTGGTCCGCATGACCCAGGATCTGAGCCGACCGGTGGCCGGCAAGCACGTGCTGGTGGTCGAGGACATCGTCGACACCGGCCTGACGCTGAAGTACCTGCTGGAGAACCTGGAGACGCGCCACCCCGCCTCGGTGAAGGTGGCGGCGCTCCTGCACAAGCCGGCGCGGACCCGGGTCGAGAACCCCATCGACTACCTGGGCTTCGAGATCCCCGATCGCTTCGTCATCGGCTACGGCCTCGACTTCCAGAGCAAGCTGCGCAACCTGCCGTTCATCGGCGTGAACGTCGGCGGGGGCATCCCCTGGAAGGCCTGATGCGCGGGGCGCTGGTCGCCCTCGTCCTGGCGGCCGCCGGCTGCCGGGGCGGCGACGTACCCGCACCCGCCGCTTCTCCGGGCGCGACGAGCCCGGGATCCGCGGCCCCCGCGTCGACCAGCCCCGCATCGGCCAGCCCCGGGGCTGCCAGCCCGACCTCCGCCGCCCCCGCCTCTGCCGCCGCCGCCCCCGCCCCCGACTGGCGCGCATGGATGGCCGCCGAGGAGACCTGCGCCGACTGCCACCCCGACGCGGTGGCCGCCTGGGAGGCCTCGCCCATGGGCCGCAGCATGGCCGCCCTGCCGGCGGGCTCGCCCCTGCCCGACGGGCTGCCCGCCGAGGTCACCCACCCGCTCACGCAGGAGCACTTCACCGCCCGGTCGCGGGACGGCGCCCTCGAGGTGGGCCTGACGGCGGACGGGGTGGCCTTCGCCCGCACGGCGGACGTCGTGGTGGGCAGCGGCGCGCACACCCGCTCATGGTTCTGGCGCGACGGCGACACCCACTATGCCCTGCCGCTGACGTGGTACAGCCAGGCCCGTCGCTGGGACGTCTCGCCCGGCTACGAGAACCCGGGCCACCCGGGGTTCTTCCGCGAGATCACCACGGAGTGCACCTGGTGCCACGGGTCGCGCTTCCTGGTGGATCCGGTCCGGACCGACACCCCGTCCCTCGCCATCCCCTGCGCGCGCTGCCACGGCGATCCGCGCCCCCACGTCGCCGCCCGGCAGGCCGGGCGCGCAGGCGACATCACCGTCCCGACGCGCCTGTCGCCAGCCCTCGAGGCCTCGATCTGCGGGTATTGCCACCTCCAGGGCCTGGTGCGCCTCACCACCGAGGATCACGGCTGGACGGACTTCGTGCCGGGCACGGATCTCCGTGATTCCATTGCGATCTTCGATCGCCAGGCCGCGCGGACGGGGGTCGGCATCGTCAGCCACGCGGCGCGGATGGCCCAGAGCCCCTGCCGCACGGCCGAGGGCCACGGCCTCACCTGCACCGCCTGCCACCGGCCCCACGGCGAGCGCCGCGACCGGGCCGCCGCCTGCCGCGACTGCCACCAGGGCGAGCGCGGCCACGCCTGCGCGGGGGAAGGCGGCGACGACTGCGTGGCCTGCCACCTGAGCCGCGTCGGCACCCGCGACATCCCCCACGTCTCCATCACCGACCACTTCATCCAGCGCCGGCCGCAGGCCCTCTCCCCCGACGCGGGCGATCCAGGCGGGCCGCTGTTGCGGGTCGGCGACGCCGCCCCCCCCGGGCCCGGGAGCCCGGCCGCCGATCACCGCCTCTACGGGCGTGCATATGTCGAGGCCGCGCGCCAGACCAACGCCCCGGACGACATCCGCCGCGCGCTGGAGCACCTGCGGGCCGGCGAGGCCCCGGACCTGTCGGGCACCTACTGGTTCGATCGCGGCTCGGCCGAGCTGCTGGGCGGCGATCCGGCGGCCGCGCGGGCGTCGCTGGAGAAGGCGTTCGCCCTGGGGGATCGCAGCGCCCGGGTGCTCTCGGCCCTCGCCTCCCTGCGCCTGCGGACGGGCGACGTCCAGGGGGGCCTCGCCGCCCTCGCGGCGGCGCCCCCCGCGACCCAGGCCGACTTCGGGTTCCTGACCACGCGCGCCACGCTCCTGGCCACCGCCGGGCAGCAGGCCGAGGCCCTGGCCGCCGCCGACGCCGCCACCCGCCTCCGCCCCCATGACGCCGATGGCTGGATCGCCCGCGGCGCCGTCGCCCTCGCCGAGCGTCGGTTCGACGAGGCGGCCGACGCCTTCGCCACGGCCACCCGGCGGCGCCCCGATCACCTGCGGGCGTGGATGGATCTGGCCCAGGCGCGCCTCCAGGGCCGGCGCTTCGCCGACGCCCTCGCGGCCTTCGAGGGCTTCCGCGCCCGCGCCCCCTCCCCCGACCTGCAAGCCGTGGCGGACGCCGGCCGGGCCCGGGCGCTGGTGGGGCTGGGCCGCCTGGAGGACGCGGCGCGGCTCCTGCCCGACGTGCTGGCCCGCCAGCCCGTGCCCGACGCCTACGTCGCCCTCGCCGCCGTGGCCCTCGCCGCGGGGCGCGTCGAGGACGCTGGTCGCGCCATCGACCGCGTGGCCGCCCAGCTCCCCGACGACGCCGAGCTGTGGTGGATCGCCGCCGAGGTGCTCGTCCGGCAGGGCCTCACGGACGAGGCCGGGCGCGCCCGCGCCCGCGCCTACCAGCTCGGCTACCCGGGCGGTCCGCCGCCGGCTCCCCCGAAGGCCCCGCCAACCCCCTGATCCGCAAGTATTTTTCTGTCATCCGTCCGGATCGGGCTGCCCGGCCGGCCCCGCCGCGGTGGGTGGGCCTCGGCAACGTAGCGGGAAAGCGCAGACGCGGTTATCCTGCCCCTCGACCCGCGGCCTCTGCTCGCGGAAGCCTCGGTCGGAGAGCGACGTTCACCGGTGAACCGGCCCCTCCCATTCGGCAAGTACATCCTGCTGGAGCGCATCAGCGTGGGGGGGATGGCCGAGGTCTTCAAGGGCCGGACGTTCGGCATCGAGGGCTTCGCGCGCTACGTCGCCATCAAGCGCATCCTGCCGCACCTGGCCGAGGATGGCCGCTTCGTCGAGATGTTCATCGACGAGGCCAAGATGGCCGTCCAGCTCAACCACGCCCACATCGCCCAGGTCATCGAGCTGGGCCGCGAGGGCAACGACCACTTCATCGCCATGGAGTACATCGCCGGCAAGGACCTGCTGGCGCTGTACCACCACATGCGGCGCTCCAAGCAGCGCATGCCGGTGCACCTGGTCGCCCTCATCGGCCACCGCATCGCCGAGGGGCTCGACTACGCGCACCGCAAGCGCGGCCCCGACGGGCGCCCCCTCGGCATCGTCCACCGCGACGTCTCGCCCCAGAACGTGCTGGTCTCGTACGACGGCGCGGTCAAGCTCATCGACTTCGGCATCGCGAAGGTGCGCAAGCAGGGCTACGAGGCCACCCGCGCGGGGGTGCTGAAGGGCAAGTTCGGCTACATGTCCCCCGAGCTCATCGAGGCGCGGACGGTGGACGCCCGGGCCGACATCTTCTCGCTCGGGGTCGTGCTCTGGGAGCTCCTGGCCACCGAGCGCCTGTTCGCGGGGGACAACGAGTTCGTCACGCTGGAGCTGGTGCGCCAGGCCCGCGTGGACGCCCCCAGCACCCGCAACCCCGCGGTGCCCCAGGAGCTCGACCGCATCCTGCTGCGGGCCCTGGCCCGGGATCCGGAGGCGCGCTACCAGACCGCCGCCGAGCTGGCCGACGATCTCGCCCGCTTCCTGCACACCCAGGGCTTCAGCCCCACCAACAAGGACCTGGCCGCCTGGATGCGCAGCCAGTTCGCCCAGGACCTCGACGCCGAGCGGGTCAAGTCCCAGCAGCACGCCCGCATCACGCTGGGGCCCGACGGGCAGGTGGTGCACGGCGAGCACGAGGAGGAAGAGGAGCCCACGGCGCTGTGGCAGCCCGAGGAGGCGATGGCCGACGAGTGGGCCCGGGCGACCGCCCCCCCTGACGAGCTGGAGCCCGTGCCGGACCCGCTGGCCGCTCTCGACCTGGGCCGGGTCCAGCGCCCGGAGCGGCCGGAGCGCCTGGAGCGCCCGGAGCGGCCGGAGCGCCGGGAGCGGAGCGAGCCGCCCTCCAACGGCCCCCGCGAGCCGCTCCCCCTGGGTGATCGTCCCACCGATCTGCGGCCGATGGTGCCGGCCCGGCGGTCCCACCCGGTCCTGTGGGTGGCGCTGCTCGTCGGCCTGCTGGCGACGGGAGCGGCGGGCTGGTGGTTCCTGTGGCGCGAGCCGCCCGCCAGCCTCATCGTCCGGGTCAACCCTTCGGATTCACTGACGATTCGCCTGGGCGACCAGCTCCTGGGCGAGACGAGCCCGGTGCGTCGCGACGGCCTCAAGCCGGGGCGTGAGGTGCTGGAGGTCACCCGCGACGGCTTCGAGCCCTGGCGCCAGGACATCTTCCTGCGGGCCGGCGAGGTGACGACGGTGGACGTGCGCCTCGCGCTGACCCTCTCCAACGAGTCGACCCTGCGGTTCCTGGTGACGCCCCCCGATGCCGAGATCACGCTCGGCGGCAAGCGCGTGCACGACGGGGAGGCGCGGGCGCCGGCCGGCGTGGCGGTGGACCTGCTCATCGAGCGCGCCGGCTACCGGCCCCACAAGGAGAAGCTCACGCCCGAGCGCGGCCGCCAGACGCTGCGCTACGAGCTGGCCCTGAGCCCCGGGACGCTCTTCGTCGAGACCGATCCGCCCGGCACCGTGTTCGTGGGGGACGAGCGGCGGGGCCGCACGCCGGTGCGCATCGACGGGCTGGATCCGCGGACGCCCTGGCGTGTCCGCGTGGAGGCACCCGGCCACCAGCCCCACACCGAGACGGTGCAGTTCGGCGAGCGCCGGTTCGTGCAGGTGGAGGCGAAGCTCACCCCCCTGGCCCCCTGACCGCCGTCAGTCGCGGCGGGCCGCCCCGTTCAGGCGATCGATGACCCGGGCGATCTGGCGAGCCTTGTACAGCTCGTGGCGGTTGTCGCCCGTCTCGTTGGCGGCGGCCGTCACCTCGTCGAGCAGCTGGAACTCGGCCAGCAGGAAGACCACGCGCCCGTGCTGCCGCGGATCGTGGCCCGGCACGCCCACCACCAGATCGCCCACCGGCACCGGGATGTCGGCGACGAAGTTGATGGTGCGGAAGCCGGCCGCGCTGAACCAGTTCACCCGGGAGGCGGCGTCGTCGACCCCCGCCACCGACTGCAGCAGGCCCCGCAGATCGCGCAAGCGCGGATCGGCGGACAGCGTCCCCTCCAGATCGATGAGGTCGTTGCGGGACTCGCCGGGCAGCACGTAGTTGAACGGGATCACCCAGCGCGTCAGGCAGAGCAGCGCCTGGAAGAGATCGTCGAGCGTGCGGGTGACGATGCGAAACCGCAGGCGATCGTGGACCTCGGCAGCCAGGCTGTCGCGGCGGGCCAGGAGCTTGGTGAACACGGACTCGGGGGTCTTGCGGCTGGCGGCGAAGCCCGCGATGGCCACCCCGGCCCGCTTCATGTCATCCACGGCGCCGAAGATCCGACCCTCGATGCGCCGGAAGAGCTCGTTCATGGGGACCGGCAGCCGGTAGAGCAGCTCGCGCCCCGCCGCGTGGTGGATGACATGCATCACCTTGAGCAGGGCGCACGCCTCGCGCTGGGTCTGGCCATCGTGGCTGGCGGTGACCAGCAGCTCGCGCACATCGCGCTGGGCGCGCACCTCGGGGCCGACCCAGAGCTTGAGGTGGGTGTCGAGGTAGGCCAGCGCCTCGTCGCGCAGCCACAGGAGCCGGGTGGCGTCGGCCGCATCGCTGACGGTGAAGCCCTGCAGGGCGAGGAAGGCGTCGGCGTGGCGCCCGTCGCGGATGGCCAGGCGGTGCCAGTCGATGACCGAGTCCCCCCGCAGGAGGATGCGGACCGCCTCCACGTCCTGGAGGCCGGCGGGCAAGATGCCGGTGAGCGACGAGAAGATGTCCTGGGAGGACGGCACGAGACCCCTTGCAGCCAGCGGCGCCCGGGTGGCGCGCCGCGCACCCTAGTGCATGCACCGGGCGCGGGCAAGGGGCGTCAGGAGCGGACGCGGGTCAGGTTCACCGTCGAGATGAAGAGCGCCGAAGTGGCCGCAACTACAGCCAGATTTCCGATGACGATGGCGACGGGGCCGCCAGCGACGACCGCGGTCACGAGGCCCGCGGCGCCGAAGAGCGCGAGTGCTTTCACAGTGATCTCCGGGTGTAGGTCGAGGTCGTCAGCCACTTACATGGCATGGGCGAGCCTACACCCGTCGAACCCCTTGTCAAAAAAAGCGCCGCACTTCACCGTGCGCGGTCATGCACACCCCGCCCCTGCTGACCCGCCGCCTCGACAACGGCCTGCTGGCCGTCGCGCTCCAGCGCCCCGGCGACACCGCCCTGCTCAACGTGGACGTGCGCGTCGGCTCCCGGTTCGAGTCGCGCCAGGACCACGGCCTGTCCCACTTCCTGGAGCACATGATCTTCCAGGGATCCGCCTCGGTGCCGGCGCCGGCCGACGTCAACCGCCGGGCCGAGCGGATGGGCGCGGCCTTCGACGCCTGGACGGCCCGCGACTCCAGCCGCTACAGCCACTGGCTCGACCCCAAGCGCCTGCCCGAGAGCGCGACGCTCCTGGCCGATCTGCTGCACCGGCCGGTCTTCAGCGAGCTGGAGAGCGAGCGCGCCATCATCGTCGAGGAGAGCCTGGATGAGTTCGACGAGGACGGCCGCCTGGTGGACGCCGACACCATCGCCCGGCGCGCCCTCTGGCCCAAGAGCCCCCTCGGGCAGAATGTCATCGGCTCCCAGGAGAACCTCCAGCGCTTCACCCGCGCCGATCTGCAGCGGCACCACGCCCACTTCTTCGGGGCGCGCAACATGGTGCTGACGGTGGCCGGACCCGACGCCCCGGCGGCGCTGCTGGACGCGGTGGCGGGCCCCTTCTCGGCCCTGCCGGCCGGCGAAGCCCGCACGCCGGAGCCGGCCGGCGCGGCGCCCCTCGGGCCGGTCGTGGAGCAGGTGGAGGACGGCCAGAGCCAGGTCGAGGTGCGGCTGCTGTTCCGCACGCCCGGCCGCCACCACGCCGACGCGCCGGCCCTGCGGGTGCTGCGCCGCGCCCTCGATGACGGGCTGTCGGCCCGCCTGCACCGGCGCCTGGGCAGCGAGCTGGGCCTGGCCTACTCCCTCTGGGCGGTCTGGGAGCGCTACTCCGACTCGGGGGCCTTCGAGATCGGCGCCTCGGTGAGCCCGGCCAAGGTCACGGCCTTCGTGGAGGAGAGCCAGGCCCTGCTGCGGGGCCTGGCCACCGCGCCGCCCACCGGGGACGAGCTGGACCATGTGCGCTTCCGCACCGCCTGGGCCGCCCGCTGCAACGCCGATCAGGCCGAGGGCCTCGTCTCGATGTACGGCACCCCTCACCTCTTCGAGGCCGAGCCGGCCCACCCGGCCGACCGGCTGGCCGCCGCCCTCGCGGTGACGACGGACGAGCTGGCGCGGGTGGCGGACGCGACGTTTCGCCCCGACGAGCACGTGGCGTGCTTCGTCGGCCCCCTCGACAAGCCCGTCCGGCGGGCCCTCAAGGGGCGCGTCCGGGCCTTTGGCCGCGGCTGAAACCCACCAGAATCAAAGGGGTTCTCGTCAGGGCCCCAGGCCGATCCACACCGAGCCGTCCCGGCGCTCCTCGTGCTTGAAGATGGGGACGTCCTCCTTCAGGCGGTCGATGAAGCGCTGGCAGGCCGCGAACGCGGTGGCGCGGTGGGGCGCCGCGGCCGCGACGACCACGGCGAGCTCGCCCACGGGCAGCACCCCCAGCCGGTGGTGGCAGGCCACCCGCACCGGGGGGAAGGCGGCCTCCACCTCGGCGGCGATCTGCGCCATGACCTTGAGGGCCATCGGGCGGTAGGCCTCGTAGCGCAGCCGCACCACGCCGTGCTCCCCCGTGTGGTCGCGCACGGCGCCCAGGAACGTCACGATGCCGCCGCGATCGGGGCCGAGCACCAGGGCCTCGACGGCCCGGGGATCGAGGAAGTCGTCCAGCAGGGCCACGGTCGGCGCCCCGCCAGCCACCGGGGGAATCACGGCCAGCACATCGCCCGCGGCCAGCACGCGATCCAGGTCAGCCTCGAACGCCTCGTTCACGGCGAAGCGCAGGTAGGGCCGCAGGGGGGTGAGGCCCGGGTACCGCTCGAAGAGGGCGGCGAGGGCGTCGCCCAGCGTCGCGCCGTCGGCGAGCGTCAGGTGCGCCGCGTCCGTCCCGGCGCGCTCGCGGGCGATGGCGAAGAGCAGCACCTCGATGGGCACGTCAGGCCCCCAGCGCGGCGCGGCAGTAGGCGATGATCAGCGCCGCGTCCTCCATGGGCGTCAGGCGCTCGGGGATCGGCACCGCGAAGCCCCCCTCGGGGCGGGGTCGGGCCGCCAGCCGCCACGCCGCCTCGCGCTCGGCCTGCGGCACCCCCTCGTCGTCGGCCAGGGCATTGAGGTGGTGCATGAAGTTCTTGCCGTAATGAGCGCGTGGTTGCTGGGCCAGCCAGGCCTTGAGGGCCATGCCCGCCGCCCGGCGGCTCGCCACCCGGCCCTTGCCGGCGTTGCCGCCCTGCCAGGCGGCCTGGGCCAGGGCCAGCTCGGGCTCCACCCGGGCGAGCCAGGCGGCCGCGTCGGCGGTCCCCTCGTCCGCGTCGTCGTCGCTGCGCATGGGCGGCGTCCTCTCTCGCTGTCGCCACGCCTCGTACAGCCCCACGGCCGCGCACTGGGCCAGGTTGAGGCTGCGGACGTGGGGGCTGACCATGGGGATGGAGACGTGGTTGTCGGGGTACGCCGCCAGGATCTCGGGCTCCAGGCCCAGATCCTCGCGGCCGAAGACGAGGACGTCGTCGTCGCCGTAGGTCACGTCGGTGTAGAGCCGCCGGGTGCCGGCGGTGAAGAGCCACGGGCGGCCTGGCCCGGCCAGGGCGTCGCGCCAGTCGTCGACCACCGTCAGATCGATCCAGGGCCAGTAGTCCAGGCCGGCGCGGCGGACGCGGCCCTCGTCCAGGCTGAACAGGGGCTTCACCAGCGTCAGCGGCGTCTCGGTGGCGGCGCAGAGGCGCCCGATGGAGGCCGTGTTGCCGGGGATGCGGGGGTGGACGAGGACGATGCGCACGTCAGGGGACCGGGATGGCCCGCGTCTGCGGCTCCGCCGGGACGTAGACCTGCCAGCCCCCGCCGGGGCGACGCCCGATGGCGGTGTTCAAGACCGGCTGGAGGCCCGCCAGCGGCTGGAGCGTCCAGGGCGTCCCGGGGGTGATGCGGCTGACCCGCTTCTCGCCCCGCGCCACCAGCTCGCGCTTGCCGTCCGGACCGAAGGCGACCGCCTCCAGGTCGAAGAAGGTGAACTCGTCCGCCGAGGTGGCCACGAGGTCCACCTTCGGGGTGCGGCCCGTGAACGTCACCCGGCTCAGGCGGGCGCGGGCCGACTTGCCGTAGTCGGCCACCCAGCCATCCGAGACGTAGAGCGTGTCGCGCGGATCGTCGCCGATCCGGCCGACGGCGAGGGCCTTGACCCCCTGCTCGACGGGCACCTTCACGACCTCACCGCCGCCGAAATACACAGTGAGATCACCGGGTTCGCCCTTGGCATCCCCGTAGACCCGGCCCACGATCGCGTCGGGCTTGCCGTCGGCGTCCAGGTCGCCGAAGGCGTGGCTGGTGGCCATGCGGATCTCGGGGCCCTCGACGACGCCACCCGCGGCGGTGAGGTGGCGCGTGCGGACCATGTACTTGCTGGTGAACCAGGCGAAGGCCAGGTCGCGGCGGCCATCGCCGTCGACGTCGGCCACCCCCAGATCGGCCGCCTCGTTGCGCTGGCCCTCGTTGCGCCAGACCTCGGTGGCCGCACCGGTAGCGGGATCGTGGGCCTGGAGCACGAGGGGCGCCTGCAGGAAGCCGCGCCCCACACCCCAGGCCACGTACAGGCGGGGGCCGGCCCCCAGATCCACCAGGGCGACGCGCTGGGCTACGGCGCCGGGGCCCTGGACCACCCAGCGCACATCCCACCGGCCGTCGGCCGTCGGCAGGGCCGCCCAGAGCTGATCCCCGCGGGCCCCGAGCAGGTGGTCGGCCCCCGCGGTGGGGTCGAGGGCGGCCGTGAAGACCCGGTCAGACGGCGGCAGATCGGCGCGGATGCCGGGCCGGATGGCCGCCGGCGCCGTGAGCGTGAGAGCGGGCCGGGCGAGCGTCGCCGCGCTGGCAGGGGCGGCGCTGGTGGGAGCGGCGCTGGTCGGGGCCGCGCTCGCGGGAGCGGCGCTGGTCGGGGCCGCGCTCGCGGGGGCCGCGGCGGGGGTCGGGTCCGAGCGCCCGCAGCCAGCGAGGGCCAGCAGGGCCAGGATCAGTCCGCGGCGCATCGATGCGTCTCCATGAGGTCGGTGAAGCGGCGAAAGAGGTAGCCGGCGTCGTGGGGACCGGGGTTCGCCTCGGGGTGGTACTGCACCGAGAAGGCCGGGATGTCCCGGTGGCTGAGGCCCGCCACCGTGCCGTCGTTGAGGTTGATGTGGCTGACCAGCGCGCCGTCGGGCAGGCCCTCGGGCCGCACGGCAAACCCGTGGTTCTGGCTGGTGATCTCGATGCGGCCGGTCTGGAGATCGTGGACGGGCTGGTTGGCCCCCCGGTGGCCGAAGCGCAGCTTGTAGGTGGTGCCGCCGAGGGCCAGGGCGAGGATCTGGTGGCCGAGGCAGATGCCGAAGAGCGGGACCTGGCTGGCGAGGAGCTCCCGCGTGGCCTCGATGGCGTAGCCGACCGCCGCCGGATCGCCGGGGCCGTTGCTCAGGAAGATGCCGTCGGGCTCGTAGCCCAGCGCCTCGGCGGCCGGGGTCGTGGCCGGCACGACGACCACCTCGCAGCCGTGATCTACCAGCAATCTCAAGATGTTGCGCTTGACACCGAAGTCGTAGGCCACCACCCGGAAGCGCCGGGCGCCGGGGGCGAGCAGCGGGGCCGGTCCCCCCTCCATCGGCTGCGTCCCCTCGCGCCAGAGGAAGGGCTCGGTGCAGGTGACCTCGCTCACCAGGTCGCGGCCCTCCATGGGAGGCTCGGCGGCCAGCCGGGCTTGCAGGGCGGCCTGACCCGCCTCGCCGGTGAGGACGCTGCCCCGCATGGCGCCGCTGACCCGCAGGCGGCGCACCAGCGCGCGGGTGTCGATGTCACACAGGCCGATGACGCCGGCCTCGCGCAGCCAGCCATCCAGCGTCTGCTCGCTGCGCCAGTTCGAGGGCTCGGGGCAGAGATCGCGGACGATGAAGCCCGCCACCTGCACGCGGCCGCTCTCGAGATCGACGGCGTTGATGCCGGTGTTCCCGATGTGGGGCCAGGTCATGGTGACGATCTGGGCGCGGTAGGAGGGATCCGTGAGGACCTCCTGGTAGCCGGTGATGGCGGTGTTGAAGACCACCTCGCCCGCGGTGGCGCCCCGCGCCCCGAAGGCGCGGCCTCGAAACAGCGTGCCGTCTTCCAGCAGCAGCGCCGCCGGCTCGTGGTTCAACACGGACCCTCCTCGGCGTCGAAGACGACGCGCCCGTCGACCAGGGTGTAGCGGACCCGGCCCGGCAGCGCCCGGCCCAGGAACGGGGTGTTGCGGCCGCGGCTGTACAGGTCCGCGATGCGCGCGCGCGCGGTGGGATCGAAGATGACCAGGCTGGCGGGAGCGCCGGCGCCGAGCGTCCCGGGGGCAGCCCCAGGGCCGCCGCGGGGCCCGCCGAGAGCCGCGCGAGGGCCGTCGAGAGGTCCAGCACGCCCTGGCCGACCAGCTCCAGCACCAGCCCCAGCGCCGTCTCGAGACCGATCATGCCGGGGGCGGCCTCGGCGAAGGCCTCGGCCTTCTCGGCGGGGGAGCGCGGCACATGGCCGCTGCCGATGGCCTGGATGACCCCCCGGGCCACCGCGGCCCGCAGGGCGTCCACGTCGGCCTGCGGCCGCAGGGGCGGGCAGACGCGCAGGTCGGTGCCGTAGCGCTCGGCGATGGCGGCGTCCGTCAGGTGCAGGTGCGCCGCGGTGGCCGAGGCCGTCACGGGGACGCCGCGAGCCTGGGCACCCTCGATGAGCGCGATGGCCGCGGCCGTGCTGACGGGGCCCACATGCACCCGCGCGCCGGTGAGCTCGGCCAGGACGAGGGCGCGGGCGGTTGCCAGCTCCTCGGCGGCCGCCGGCACCCCCGCCAGGCCCAGGCGGGTGGCGACGGGGCCCTCGTGCATGACCCCGCGGCCCCGCAGCTCCGGATCTTCCGGGAACAGGCAGACCGGCAGGCCGGCGGCGCGGGCGTACTCGAGGGCGCGGCGCAGGAGCCCGGTGTCGCGCACGGCGCGCCCACCATCCCCCACGGCCACCGCGCCCGCCCCGGCCAGCCCGAACATCTCGGTCAGGCGCTTGCCCTCCAGACCTGCTGTGAGGGCGGCGACGGGCCGCACATGGCACCGCCCGCGGGCCCGCGCCTGGGCCACCAGCCCGGCCACCGCCTCGGGCGCGTCGAGGGCCGGATCCGTGGCCGGCGTCGGGCAGACCGTCGTGAAGCCGCCATGGACCGCCGCAGCGGTGCCGGAGTCCAGCCCCTCGCGGTGCAAGTGGCCCGGCCAGGCCAGATCGCAGTGGAGGTCGACGAAGCCGGGGGAGACGACGCAGCCGGTGGCGTCGAGCACGCGGCCCTCGGGGGCGGGCGCATCGGCAGCGAGGCGGGCCTCGATGAGGCCACCGCGCAGCACCAGCGTCCCCGGCGCGTCGTGGCCCGAGGCGGGGCAGATGAGCCGGCCGCCGCGGACGATGAGGGGCTCGGTGCTCATGCGGGCAGCTCCCCGCCGGCGCAGTGGTACAGGGCCGCCATCCGCACGGCGAGCCCGGTGCTGACCTGCTCCAGGATGACCGATCGCGGGCCGTCCGCCACGTCGGGGTGCAGCTCGACCCCGCGGTTCACGGGCCCGGGGTGCATCACCAGGCAGTCGGGCTTCGCGGTCCGGAGCACCTGCGGATCGAGGCCGTAGGCGGCGGCGTACTCGCGGTCGCTCGGGAAGAGCTCCTCGGCGGCCCGCTCCTTCTGGATGCGCAGCATCATCACCACGTCGGCGCCCTCGACCGCCTCGGCGCGGCTGGAGGTGGCGGTGCAGCCGAGGGCCTCGATGCCCGCCGGCAGCATGGTCGGCGGCCCGCAGACCACCACCTCGGCGCCGAGCCGCGACAGGCCCGCGATGTCGGAGCGCGCGACGCGGCTGTGGGCGATGTCACCGATGATGGCCACCTTCAGCCCGGCGATCCGGCGGCAGTGTCGGCGGATGGTCAGGATGTCGAGCAGGCCCTGGGTCGGGTGCTCATGGGCCCCGTCGCCGGCGTTGACGATGGAGGCGTCCACATGGGCAGCCAGCAGGTGCGGCGCCCCCGACGCCCTGTGGCGCAGCACGATGACATCGGGCCGGTAGGCGGCCAGGTTGCGCGCCGTGTCGAGCAGCGTCTCGCCCTTCTCGACGCTGGACGCCGAGCCCGAGACGCTGAGGGTGTCGGCCGAGAGCCGCTTGGCGGCCAGCTCGAAGGACGCGCGCGTTCGCGTGGAAGCTTCGAGAAACAAAAGACAAATCGTTCGACCGCGCAGCGCGGGGACCTTCTTGACCGCCCGCAGCGAGATGTCCTCGAAGGACTCCGCCAGGTCGAGCAGGCGCTCGATCTCGGCGCCGGTGAGGTCTTGCAGACCGAGGAGGTGGCGGCGACCCATCAGGCCCCCCCGCAGAGCAGCACCTGATCGGCGCCATCGGTCTCGGCCAGCCGGACGGCCACGCTCTCGGCCAGGGTCGTGTCGACGGCCAGGCCCACGAAGTCGGCGTGGAGCGGCAGCTCGCGGTGGCCGCGATCCACCAGCACCGCCAGGCGGACCACCCGCGGGCGACCCCACGCCATCAGGGCGTCGAGGGCGGCGCGCACCGTGCGGCCCGTGAAGAGCACGTCATCCACCAGCACGATGTGGCGGCCCTCCACTTCGAAAGGCAGGACGGTGGGGCGCACCTCGGGGTGGGCGGTGAGGACGTCGTCACGGTAGAGGGCGATGTCCAGCTCGCCCACGGGGACGCTCAAGCCCTCCTGGGTGGCGATGGTGGCGGCGAGGCGGCGCGCCAGGGGCACGCCGCGGGTGCGGACCCCCACCAGGGCCAGCCCGGCGGGATCGGGCGCTGCCTCCAGGATCTGCAGCGCCAGCCGCCGAAGCGCCCGATCCACCGCCCGTTCGTCCAGCAGCGTGCGATCGGCCATCGGGCTAGCGGACTGTCGAGTGAGCGGACCGAGCACCCGGCGAGTGCGAGCGGGCCAGCTGCAAGCAGGAAGACGACGCAGCGGACGGCCTGTGTGCGCCGGCGATGGGACGGGAGCTCTCTTCAACATGCTGCTAACGCTCCACGTCGCGGTGGACCCCCCGGAAGAGGCGGCCCCAGCGGATCTTCTCCCACGGCTTGCTGAAGGAGGCGGCGGAGTCCCACGACAGCCAGATGAACATGGCCTTGCCCTTGATGGCTCCCATGGGCACGAAGCCCCAGAAGCGCGAGTCGGCCGAGTTCTCGCGGTTGTCGCCCATGACGAAGACGTGGCCCTCGGGCACCTTCCAGGGGAAGCGCGGGGGCCGGTCATAGGCGTAGTCGCACTTGCGGTAGTCGGGGATGTTGCTCCAGTCGGCCGCCACCGCGTCGGGATCCCCGGCCACGCCGGGCTCGACGGCGCCGCAGTGCAGCGTGGCGAAGGGCTGGTCGCCGAGCTGGGCGAAGTAGCGGTGGGGGTCGCAGGACGACATGCCGCCGGCCGCGTGGGCCCCCTCCCCCGCCTGCTCGTCACCGACGAAGTCGGCCTGGTTGGCGAAGGCGCCCAGGTCCTCCTCGCCGATGAGGGCGCCGTTCACCTTCACGAACCCGCGGCGCAGATCCACGTCCACGGTGTCGCCGGGCAGGCCGACCACGCGCTTGATGTAGTCGAGCTTCGAGTCGCAGGGGTAGACGAAGACGATGACGTCGCCCCGCTCCGGGCTCGACCACTCCACCAGCAGCTTGTCGGTGAAGGGCAGGCGCACGCCGTACGAGAGCTTGTTGACGAAGAGGAAGTCGCCCACCGCCAGCGTCGGGATCATCGAGCCGGACGGGATGGTGAACGCCTCGATGACGAAGGCCCGCAGCAGCAGCGCGACGCCGACGGCCAGCCCGATGGACTCGATGTACTCCCGCGTCGGGCTCTTGCGCAGGTGGCCCAGGTGGGTCCCGACGCGCTGGTCGAGCTCCTTGAGGCCGTCGTAGATGGCCACCACGTCGCGGGCGGCCACCGCCGCCTCCACCGCCTCCAGGGCGCTGGTGATCTCGGCGCTGTGGGCCGGATCGATGGTGTGGCCATGCTTCTTGAGGAGCTTGCGGGCCTGGCGGGTGGCGAGCTTCGCCCGCTTCTTCGCCTTGCCGAGCCGCAGTTTCTGTTCGGCCACGTCAGTCCACCTTGAGCACGGCGAGGAAGGCCTCCTGGGGCACCTCGACGTTGCCGACCTGCTTCATGCGCTTTTTGCCGGCCTTCTGCTTCTCCAGCAGCTTGCGCTTGCGGGAGATGTCGCCGCCGTAGCACTTGGCCGTCACGTCCTTGCGCAGCGCCTTCACCGTCTCGCGGGCGATGATCTTGCTGCCGATCGAGGCCTGGATGGCCACGTCGTACTGCTGGCGGTCGATGACCTTGCGCAGCTTCTCGCAGAGCACCTTGCCGCGGGCGTAGGCGCTGTCGCGGTGCACGATGATGGAGAGCGCGTCCACGGCCTCGCCGTTGAGGCGAACGTCCAGCTTCACGAGCTGCGCGTCCTTGTAGCCTGACACCTCGTACTCGAAGCTGCCGTAGCCGCGCGTCACGCTCTTGAGCCGGTCGAAGAAGTCGAAGACCACCTCGCCGAGGGGGAGCTGGTAGTCGATCATCATCCGGTTGGCGCCCGCATAGCCCATGTTCGTCTGGATGCCGCGGCGCTCCTCGCAGAGCTGCAGCACGGGGCCGACGAACTCGCCCGGCACATGGATGGTGGCCTTGATGTAGGGCTCCTCCATCTTCCGGATCTCCTGGGGATCGGGGAGCCGCGCCGGGTTGTCGATGGACAGCTCGACGCCGTCGGTGGTGTGCACCCGGTAGACCACGGTGGGCGCCGTGGTGATCAGGTCCATGTCGAACTCGCGCTCGAGGCGCTCCTGGACGATCTCCAGATGGAGCAACCCCAGGAAACCACAGCGAAATCCGAAGCCGAGGGCGGCGGACGTCTCGGGCTCGAAGGTGAAGGCGGCGTCGTTGAGCTTCAGCTTCTCCAGGGCCTCGCGCAGGTCGCCGTAGTCGGACGAGACCACCGGGAACAGCCCGCTGAAGACCACCGGGCTGACCTCCTTGAAGCCGGCGAGGGGCTTCGAGGTGGCGCGGTGGGCGAAGTCGACCATCGTGTCGCCCACCCGGGCGTGGCGGACGTCCTTGATGTTGGCGATGACGAAGCCCACATCCCCCGACTGGAGCTGCTCGACGGCCACGGCCCCCGGGGCGAAGACCCCCACCTCAAGCACATCGTAGGGCTGGTCGGTGGCCAGCAGGTGGATGCGCGAGCCCTTGCGCAGCGACCCGTCCACCACCCGGATGAGCATGATGACGCCCCGGTAGTTGTCGTACCAGGAGTCGAACACCAGGGCGCGCAGCGGCTGGTCGGAGTTGTCCTCGGGGGGCGGGATGTAGTCGATCACCGCCTGGAGGACGTCGGGGACGCCCATGCCCGTCTTGGCCGAGACCTCCACGGCGATGGAGGTGTCCAGGCCGATGATGTCCTCGATCTGGGCCTTCACCCGGGCGGCGTCCGCCGCGGGCAGATCGATCTTGTTGAGGACCGGGATGATCTCGAGGTCGTTGTCGAGGGCCAGGTACACGTTGGCGAGGGTCTGGGCCTCGACCCCTGGGAGGCGTCGACCACCAGGATGGCGCCCTCGCAGGCCGCCAGGCTGCGGGAGACCTCGTAGGTGAAGTCGACGTGGCCCGGGGTGTCGATGAGGTTGAACTCGTAGCGCTGACCATCCTTGCCGACCCACGGCAGACGCACCGCCTGGGCCTTGATGGTGATGCCGCGCTCGCGCTCCAGGTCCATCGAGTCGAGGAACTGCTCCCGCTCTTCGCGCTCGCTGACGCTGCCCGTCAGGCCGAGGATGCGATCCGCGAGGGTGCTCTTCCCATGATCGATGTGGGCGATGATTGCGAAATTACGAACGTTTCTCGACATGGAGGGAGCGGCCCCGTGGGCAATTCCGGCGCATTATACGGCGCGAGCCGCGCTTTTCAACCGGCGTCGGCGGCTGGTCCTTCCCCGGACGCCAGGCGGCCTGGGCCGCGCTCCCTTGACTCGCCCCCCCTTCTACCGGATGAATGGGGCCGAACCCGGTCTCGAGGTGCCCATGCGCGCGCTGCTCGTCCTGCTCGTCTCTTCCCTGGCCGCCTGCGGCGGCAGCACCGCCAAGGGCGACGACATGGCGCGGCCCGGCCAGCAGGGCGGCCCCGGCGCCCAGCGCTATGACCTCAACCGCGACGGCATCCCCGACGTCTGGAAGTACGTCGAGGAGGTCAACGGCCAGCAGGTCCTGGTCCGCAAGGACTTCGACATCAACTTCGACGGCAAGATCGACATCTGGCGGTCCTTCGAGAATGGCCGCAAGGCGAAGGACCGCATGGACATGGACTTCGATGGCCGCGTGGACGTGACGATCTTCTACGACGACCAGGAGCGCATCGTCCGCAAGGAGGTCGACGTCGAGTTCGACGAGAAGCCCGACCTCATCAAGTACTACAGCGATGGCCAGCTCATCCGCGTCGAGACGGACAGCGATGGCGACGGGCGGGTCGACTTCTGGGAGTACTTCAAGGCCGGGCGCATCACCCGGCAGGGCAGCGACGAGGATGGCGACGGCCAGCCCGATCCCGACCGGTGGGTCGAGAACAAGGGCTGATCCCCCCGCCGCCCACTACTTGCGGGCGGGCATCCAGTGGTCGGGCGAGCGCCAGAGGCGGGAGCGCAGGAGCTGCCGCTCGTAGACGAACTCCTTGGGCAGCCGGTCGAAGAACTCGTCGAGCAGGTCATCGGCCAGCTCGAGGGCCCGGACCTGGTCCTTGTCCACGCCCATCAGCTCGTCGAAGCGCGCCTGCGGGAAGTCGAGCCCGTCCCAGCGCATGTCATCGTAGCGGGGCATCCAGCCCAGCGGCCCCTCGATGGCCGAGCCGCGGCCGTGCACCCGGTTGAGGATCCACTCGAGGACGCGGAGGTTCTGGCCGAAGCCGGGCCAGAGGAACCGACCCTGCTCGTCGCGGCGGAACCAGTTCACCCGGAAGATGCGCGGCGGGTTGGGCACCCGGCGGCCCACGTTGAGCCAGTGGGTGAAGTAGTCGCCCATGTTGTAGCCGCAGAACGGCAGCATCGCCATGGGATCGCGGCGCATGGCCGCCTGGCCCTCCGCCGCGGCCGTCTTCTCGGAGCCCATGGTGGCCGCCAGGTACACGCCGTGGCTCCAGTTGAAGGCCTGGAAGACCAGCGGCGTGGTGTGGCGCATGCGGCCGCCGAAGATGAACGCGCTGATGGGGACGCCAGCGGGATCTTCCCAGGCCGGATCGTAGCTGGGGCACTGCTTCAGGGGGGCGGTGAACCGGGCGTTGGGGTGGGCCGCCGGCGTCGCGCTGGCGGGCGTCCAGTCGTTGCCCAGCCAGTCGATCAGGTGCGCGGGCTTCTCGTCCGTCATGCCCTCCCACCAGACGTCGCCGTCGTCGGTCAGGGCGACGTTGGTGAAGATGCAGTTGGCCCGCAGGCTGGCCATGGCGTTGGGGTTGGTGGCCTCGTTGGTGCCCGGGGCCACCCCGAAGAAGCCGGCCTCCGGGTTGATGGCCCGCAGCACGCCGTGCTCGTCGGGCTTGATCCACGCGATGTCGTCGCCGACCGTCCAGAAGCGCCAGCCCGCGTAGCCCTCGGGGGGCACCAGCATGGCCAGGTTGGTCTTGCCGCAGGCGCTGGGGAAGGCCGCGCCCACATAGGTCTTCTCGCCGTTGGGGCGCTCGATGCCGGCGATGAGCATGTGCTCGGCCAGCCAGCCCTCGTCGCGCGCCATCACCGAGGCGATGCGCAGCGCGAAGCACTTCTTGCCCAGCAGCGCGTTGCCGCCGTAGCCCGAGCCGTACGACCAGATCTCGCGGGTCTCGGGGAAGTGGGTGATGTAGCGGTTGTCGGGGTCGCAGGGCCAGGCCACGTCGGCCTCGCCGGGGGCGAGCGGGGCCCCCACGGAGTGCATGCAGGGGATGAACTCCCCCTCCTCGCCGAGGGCGTCGAGGACGGCCTGCCCCATCCGCGTCATGATGCCCATGTTCACGGCCACATAGGGCGAGTCGCTGATCTCGACGCCGACGTGGGCGATGGTCGAGCCGATGGGGCCCATGCTGAAGGGCACGACGTACATCGTCCGGCCCCGCATGCAGCCCTCGAAGAGCTCGCGCAGGCGGGCCTTCATCTCCTTGGGCGGGGACCAGTTGTTGTTGGGGCCGGCGTCATCGGGGTTGTTGCTGCAGATGAAGGTGCGGCCCTCGACCCGCGCCACGTCGCGGGGGTCGGACCGGCACAGGAAGCTGTTGGGGCGCTTCGCTTCGTTGAGGCGAATGAACGTGCCCGCCTGGACCATCTGCTCGCTGAGCGCCGCCGCCTCGGCCGCGCTGCCGTCACACCAGTGGATGGCCTCGGGCCCGCACAGCGTCGCCATCTGCTCGACCCACGCCAGGAGGGCGTGGTTGCGGGTCGTGCCGTTTCCGGTTCGCTTCATGTCACCTCTCTCTTCCGTGGCCCGGCGGGCCAGCACGCCGATGGACTACCACGGATGGGGGCGATGAGGGAACGACCGCGGGGGATTCAGCGTGGCGGCCCGCCGGTCGGGGCCGCGGACCGGCGCCCTACAGCTCGGTGACGAAGCCGGCGTCGGCGAGGCCGCTCTCCTGGCGGAAGCGGCGCTGGAAGGAGCGCGCGGCCGCGCGGGACGGGAACTCCCCGACGCGGACGCGGTAGAAGCGGCCCCGGCCCGGGACCTCGGCCAGGACGATGTGCGGCTCGTAGCCCGCCCGGCGGACGTCGGCGGCGTAGCTGGCCGCCTCGTCGCGCTCGCGCGCGGCCTTGAGCTGGAGGGTGAAGCGCGAGTCGCCCCCTACCTGGGTGCTCCCCCGGCGCGGCGGGGCGTCCTCGTCCCCCTCCAGATCGTCGGGCGCGGGCACCGCCGGCCGGGGCGCGGCGGGCGCGACGGCCCGGGGCGCGTCCTCGTCCAGGGCGGCCAGGGCGGCCGGGGGCAGCTCGGGCTCCACCTCGCGGCGCGACGCCGGCCGGGGCGCGATGGGCGCCACCCGGGAGGCCGCCCGGGGCTCCGGCCGGGGCTCGGGCCGGGGCGCCGCCGCCGCGATGCGAGCCGGCTCGATGACCATGGGCCTGGGGCGGGCGGGCGCCTCGGTGGGGGCGTCCTCCACCGGATCCGGCGCCGCCTCGACCGGCGAGTCGACATGCTCGGCCACCACCGCCTGGGGCAGCTTCACGGGCCGGGCGGCGGGCCGCTGCCGGGCCGGGCGGGCCCCGAGGGCGCTGGGGAACATGAACTCCACCTCGCCCAGCGCCTCGGTGGCCGGCGCCGCCGACGCCGGCGCCTCGGCCCGCGGCCCGGCGAAGGCGTCGATGGCGGCCAGCCGCCCCAGCGCCGGATCGGTGCTGCTGCCGGGACCATGGCTGAGCCCGAGCAGGTAGCCACCTGCGAAGAGCCCGCCGCAGAAGACGGCGGTCACGACCGCCAGCACCACGACCTGGCGCGGCTCGAGGCGGACTTCGATCTTCTCCCGGACACGATCGAGATCGCGCATTTCTCCCTCCAACGGCCCACTCTCCAAGCTAGCGCAGGTCGCTGAATCGGTCGAAATTTCAACGGCTTTTCTGGCGGCGCCCCGATCACGACCGCCAGGTACTTGAAATCACTTCTTTTTCTCTAATCCCGCCCGCCGCCTGAGCCAGCCGGTCACCACCGCGAGCGCCGGCTTGCCCTTCAGTGTGTACCAGCGATCCGTCGGCCCCCCCGGCCCCCACCAGTTCCAGAAGAAGACGCCAGCGAGGCTCGGGACGTCCTCCCAGGCCGCCACGAAGGCGGCGAAGCAGCGCCGCTGCTCCTCGAGATCCACCGGGCGCTCCCGGGTGTAGTCCCAGGGCGCGCTGGCCACCCCGTCCTGGCTGACATACCCCAGCTCGGTGAAGACCAGCGGCCGCCCGACGCGCTCCACGAACGGCACCAGGGTGTCGCGGATGCGGCCCCACGCCGCCGTGAGCTCCGCCTGCTGGGATCGAGCTGATCCGTCAGGGTGTAGGCCGTCAGCCTGATGTAGCCGAGGGCGTCCCAGAACGGCACCTCGGCGTAGTGATCCCAGTTGCCGAGTAGAGAGCTGGCCGGGGTACGTGGCCCGTACCTCGGCGATCAGCCCGCCAGCGCGCTCGCCTCCATGGAGGCCAGCTCCGAGCCCACCGAGAACACCTCGGCGCGCCCTCGCTGGCGGCCGCGCGAAGTGCAGGATGAACGCGCTGTACGACCGCCACCACGCCTCGGGATCGACGGGGCCAGCGTCCCGCCACCCCCACCCTCGCGCGCCTCGACCCGATGATAAGACCATGACCTGGAGGTTCCTGGCTGCGCGGCGCGCCGGATCAGGGCGGCGGATGACCCGGTCGGGCTGGCTCTCCTTGGCGTGGGGCGCGAGGGTCGAGGCCGTCACATCGGGCTGGGCCCACTGACCACCACCGACAGGTGGCTGGCCCCCGTCTCGGCGATCTCATCGACCATCTGATCGAAGGTGAGACCCTCGGCGGGGTTCTCGTAGTGGGGGCTGAGGGCGATGCCATCGATGGGGCGGATGGGCGGCGCCGCGAGCACCAGGGCCGCTCCCAGGAGGCTGACGAGCATATCGGTCGTTCGGTCCTGCTACGGCCAGAGGGCGGTGGTCTCGCCCTCGCGGCCATCTCGACGACCATGCAGGCGCCGGCGAGCGTCCGGCGGACCTCGGCCAGCCGGGCGTCCAGGAAGGCGTCATCGTGCCGGGCGCGTGGTGGAACAGGTAAAGCCGCTTGACGCCGGCCGCCCGGGCCACCTCGATGGCGGCCTCATAGGTGGCGTGGCCCCACCCGATCTTGCCGGCGACGTACTCCGCCTCGGTGTACATGGCGTCGTGGATGAGCGCGCGTCGGCGCCGCGGGCGAACGCCACCAGCGCCTCGTCCGGGCCGGCGGGGTCGTGCTCGGTGTCGGTGGCGTACACGAGGGTGCGGCCCCGGCCCGGACGCGGAACGCCAGGCAGCCGTTGGGGTGGCGCAGTACCCACGCTGTCCACCTCGATGCCTGGCGCGACCGTCACCACCTCGCCGGCGGTGACCTCGCGGACGCGCAGGTCGCTCTCCATGACCGAGATGGGGACGGGGAAGCTGGGATCGAGCATCTGGTCGGCCAGCATGGCATGCAGGCCGCGCTCTCCTTGCGTTCGCCGTACACCGCGAACGATTGGCTTTCTGGAACGCGGGCCGGAAGAACGGGATGCCCTGGATGTGATCCTGCGTGCATATGGGCCGGGTTATGTGCGCCTCGATGGGCCCTCCTGAGCAGCGCGTCACCCAGGGCGCGCAGCCCCGTCCCACCGTCCAGGATGATGAGGCCGCCTGCGCGGACCTCGACGCAGGGGGTGTTGCCCCCGTAGCGCACGGTGCCGGGCCCCGGGGTCGCGATGCTCCCCCGCACGCCCCAGAACCGGAAGATCATGCCGGCGTCGGCTTCCATCCGGGGGAGTGTACGGGCAGCGAGGCGCGCCGTCCAATCCCCCTGGCATGTCCTGCCACCCTCCGGCGCTCACAAGGCGGTGGTGCCCGACCCGCGCGCGTGGCACGCTCCCCCCATGCTCGCCCTGGTCGCCCTGCTGCTGCTGCCCCGCGTCGTCGTGGACGTCCACGTGCACACCACCCCCGAGCGCACCGCCCTCGTGGCGGACCTGCTGGCTGCCAATGGGGTCACGCGGTTCGTGAACCTCGGGGGCTTCCGCCCGGTGGAGACGGCCTGGAGGGAGTCCCTGGCCGCGGCCGAGCCCTTCGATGGACGCGTGGCCATCTGCGCGAACCTGGAGTGGCGCCGATCGCGGCCCCCGACTTCGCCGAGGGGCAGGTGGCCATGCTGACTCGCGCGCGGACCCTCGGCGCGCGGTGCCCGAAGATCCGAAGGCGCTCGGCCTGGGGGTCCCCGATCCGAGCCGGCCCGACGCCGCTGCTCGCGGTGGATGACGCCCGGCTGGATCCCATCTGGGAGGTCGCGGGCCGGCCTGGGCATGCCTGTCTTCATCCACACGGGGGATCCCGGGCCTTCTCGAGCCTCTGGGGCCGGCGAACGAGCGCGTGATGGCCGAGCTGGGCGTGCACCCCGACTGGTCCTTCGCCGATCCGCGCTTCCCGCGCCGCGCCGAGCTGCTGGCCGCCCGGGATCGCGTCCTGGCCCGGCACCGCGGCACCACCTTCATCGGCGTGCACTTCGCCAACAACCCCGAAGATCCGGTCGCTGTCGACCGCGTCCCTGACCGAGAACCCCAACCTCTACGTGGACGTCGCGGCGCGCCTGCCCGAGATCGGCCGCCACGACCCGGCCGCGGTCCGCGCCGTCTTCCTGCGCCACGCCGACCGCATCCTCTTCGGCACCGACCTCGGCATCACCCGCGGCATCATGCCGGGCTCGGTGGGCCAGAACCGGCCCGGCCTGCCCGACGTTTTCCTCTTTTATGCCGACCACTTCCGCTGGTTCGAGACCACCGACCGCGCCATGCCCCACCCCACCCCCATCCAGGGCGAGTGGACCATCGACGGCGTCGGGCTGCCTCGGAGTGTGCTCCGAAAGGTCTACCACCGCAACGCCCTCAAGCTGCTCTTCGGGGTCGACGCGCCCACGGCGGTCGATCGCGACGCGCTTGTGACCGCCCCCTGGTCCGGAGTACTTCGAGGTCGCCCGGCCCGCTCAGCTCGCGAGCCGCTCCACCGAGGTGACGCCGTCGATCTTCTCGATCAGGCCCATCACCTGCCGCAGCTGCTCCACGTCGTTGACGAGCACGGTGAAGCTGTTGGACTGCGCGCCGGTCGGGCGTCTTGCAGTCCACCGCCGTGATGTTGACGCCAGCGCTGTGGAACGACTGGGACATGCTGGCCAGCAGGCCTCGGGGTGTCGGTGCTGTGGACGTGGATCTGCACCGGGGTGGTTTGCCGGGCGTCGGTGTCCCAGCGCACGCCGACCCGCCGGTCGGGTCGTAGTCGAGCGTCCGGGGGCAGTCCTTGCGGTGGACCGAGACCCCTGCCCGACGGTGACGAAGCCGATGATGGGATCCCTGTTCACCGGCGAGCAGCACTTGGGGAAGTGGGTGGCGACGCCATCGATGCCGTCGACGATGAGCCCCCCTTGGTGGGGATGACTTGACGAGGCGCTGGAGGGGTTCTCTTCCTTCTCGGGTTTCGGCCCGGCGCTGAGCTTCGGGCGGGACGATGAGCGGCAGCACCTGGTTGCCGGATCTGGCGTAGCCCCAGATCCATCAGCAGCCGCCCTTCCCCGGAGCGCTGGCGAAGCTGCCCGGCCACCTCATCCAGCTTGCCCGCCCGCCGCAGCCGCGTCAGGCCCACCCCATACCGCCGCAGCTCGCGCTCCAGCAGCTCCAGGCCGATCTGCTCGGCGCGGGCGTTGGCCTCCTGCCGCAGAAAGTGGCGGATCTTGGTGGCGGCGCGGCCGGTCCGGACGATCTTGATCCAGTCGGGCTTGGGCTTCGATCCCGTCGTGCGGAGGATCTCCACCACGTCGCCGTTCTGCAGCACGTACTTCAGCGGCTGGATGGTGCCGTTGATGATGGCGCCGGTGCACTCATGGCCCAGCGTGGTGTGGATGCGGTAGGCGAAGTCGAGGGGCGTCGAGCCCACCGGGAAGAACTCGACCCTCTGGTGGGGCGTGAAGACGAAGACCTCGTCGTCGAACAGGTCGACCTTCACCGTCTCCATGAACTCGTTGGGATCCTTCAGATCCCGCTGCCACTCCAGCAGGAGCTGGCGCAGCCACCGGAAGCGCTCGTCCGTGTCCTGCGCCCAGGCCGTACTTGCTCCTCCTTGTACGACCAGTGCGCCGCCACGCCGAGCTCGGCGATGCGGGTGCATCCGCAAGGCGCGGATCTCGATCTCGACGCGCTCGCCCTCGGGGCCCATGACCGCCGTGTGCAGCGACTGGTAGCCGCCGCCTCGCAGGGCCACGCAGTCCTTGAACCGTCCCGGGACCGGCCGCCAGATGCTGTGGACCAGGCCCAGGGCCTTCGTAGCACTCCGACGTCTTGTCCACCGCGATGCGGAACGCCAGGATGTCGAAGAGGTTGCCCAGGTCCCGGCCCGGACGAGTGGATCTTCTGCCGGATGGACCACAGGTGGCTGGGCCGGCCGGTGACCTCGGCGCTGAGGCCGTGGCCCGTAAGCTCCCGTTCCAGCAGCGAAATCACCCGGGCGATGCACTGCCTGCGCTCGGCGCGGGTCTTCTGGATGCTCTCGGCGAGGCGCTTCTGTACTCCACGGGGTGGGTGTACTTGAAGCAGAGATCTTCCAGCTCGGTCTTGACCCAGTTGATCCCCAGCCGGTTGGCCAGCGGCGCGAAGATGTCCAGCGTCTCCTTCGAGATGGCCTTCTGCTTGTCCTCCGGCATGTGGTTGAGCGTCCGCATGTTGTGCAGGCGGTCGGCCAGCTTGATGAGGATACGCGCAGGTCGCGGGCCATGGCCACCAGCATCTTGCGGAAGTTCTCGGCCTGGGCCTCCTCGACGCTCGTGAAGTTGAACTTCTCCAGCTTGGTGAGGGCGCTGACGAGGGTGGCCACGTCCTCGCCGAACTCGGTGCGCACCTCCTCTACCGTCACCTCGGTGTCTTCCACCGTGTCATGCAGCAGGCCGGCGGTGACCGAGGCCGTGCCGAGCCGCAGCTTGCTGACGATGTAGCTCACCTCGAGGGGTGGATGAGGTAGGGGTTCGCCGCCGCGCCGGACCTGCCCGCGGTGGGCCCGCGCCGAGAAGACGTAGGCGCGGCGCACCGCGTCCACGTCCGCTTCGGGGTGGCGGCGGCGCAGCCCTCCAGGACGTCGTCAAGCCGGATCATCGCGGCGCAGCTCCGGTGCGGGTGACCACCGCAGATGATAGCCGAAGCGATCCGGTTGTCATCTGCCATGATCATCCGGCCTCCGCCTCCGCCCGCACCTGGGCGAGGAGGCAGCCGCTCGACGGCGTGCTGGCGCGCCGCCCGGTAGACCGCGTCCAGGTCGTCCACCGCCTCGGCCAGGGCGTCGTTGAGCACCAGGTAGTCGAAGGTGTGGGCTCCTGCCCAGGCTCCCGGCGGCCCGTGGCGAGGCGGCGGCCAAAGGTTCCTCCGTCTCGGTGCCACGGGCCCGCAGGCGCTGCCCACCTCGCCCAGCAGGGCGGGAGCAGGAAGCACGACACGGCATCGGGGCAGGCGCGCTTCAGGTTGGCGGCGCCCACCACCTCCACGTCGAAGAGCAGATCATGGCCGGCCTCCTCGGCCGCCGCGAGCGTGCTCTTCGCGGTGCCGTACAGGTTGCCCGCGTACTCGGCCCACTCCACGAAGCCCCCTGCGCGCGATCTCGGCCTCGAAGGCCGCCCGATCGACGAAGTGGTAGTCCACCCCGTCGGCCTCCCCGGGCCGGGGGCGGCGGGTGGTGTGGCTCACCGAGAGCCGAAGCCGGGGATGACGCGCCCGCAGGTGGCGCCCCAGGGTGCTCTTGCCCGTCCCGCTGCACGCCGCCAGAATCAGCAGAACCACCGCTGCAACCCTCCGACTTCATTCAACATTCTGGACCTGTTCCCGGAGCTGCTCCAGGCGGGACTTCAGCTCCACCACCTTGCTGGTCAGGTCGGCGCTCTGGACCTTGCTGCCGAGGGTGTTGGCCTCGCGGAACATCTCCTGGCAGAGGAAGTCGAGGCGACGCCCCACGGGAGTGTCGGCGGCGAGCAGGCTGCGCGCCTGGTCCAGGTGCATCTGGAGGCGCGCCAGCTCCTCGGAGACGTCCGTTCGATCGGCGAACAGGGCCACCTCGTGCAGCAGGCGGCCCGCGTCGAGGGCGACCCCGCTGTCGGCCAGGAACTCGTCGAGGCGGCCGCGCAGCCGCTGCTGGTAGGCCCGATCCTGCTCGGGCGCGGCGCCCACCAGCACCAGGCGGTCGGCCTCGATGGCGGCCAGCATGCCCTCGATCTCGGCGGCCAGGGCCGCGCCCTCATGGGCCCGCATGGCCTGGAGGGCCCCGAGGGCCGCGTCGACGGCCGCACCGAGCGCCGGCGCCAGGTCCGCCGGATCGACGTCGCGCACCACCGGCTGCAGCACCCCGGGCCACTGGGCGACGAAGGCGACGTCGGGCTTGCCGGGGAGGTCCAGCTCGGCGCCCAGCTCCTCGACGGCGGCCAGGAGGCGCCGCGCCAGGCCCAGATCGACGGCGACGTCGTTGGCGACCCCCGCCTCGCCCCCACCGCCGCTGATGGTCACCTCGATGCGGCCGCGCCCGAGGGTGGCCCGGACGCGCCGCCCCACCTCGACCTCCAGGGGCGCCAGGGCCCGAGGCAGGCGGATCTTCACATCCAGGTACCGGTGGTTGACGGCCTTGATCTCGACGGTATGGGGCGCGCCGTCGATGGTCGTCGCTGCGCGCCCGAAGCCGGTCATGCTGTTCAAGCTCATGCGGGGACGGTGCCACAACGGCGCACCCGTCGCTACCGGATCGCGGGCACGACCTCGACGGACGGGGGCGGATCGGCGGCCTCGACCCAGAGGACGGTGGCCACGGGGGCGGCGGGGCCGGGGGCCTGGGAGAAGGCGTCGCGGCCGTCGGGCAGCAGCAGCAGCCGGCCACCGTCGGCGGTGCCCCGATCGGCGAGGCGCAGGGCGTCCACCACCTGCTCGTGCTCCAGGGCGGCCACCAGCGGCTCGACGGCCCCGTCGGGCGCCACCGCCAGCAGCAGGTTGCCGTCGGGGCGGCGGCCGAGGGCCACCACCGGCAGGCCCTCGTCCACGACCGCGTCGACGGCACGGCGGCCGCCATCGAGGAGCGCCGGCCCCTGCACCAGCGCCTGCCAGGCCCGGCCGGCGTCGAGGCCGCGCCCATAGCGCCCGAGGTGGGGCGCCCGTCGGCGTCGATGGCCAGCGTCAGCGCGTCGGGGCGAGGCGCGCGCCAGCGCCGGGCCCCGACCACCAGCCCGAACGGCGCACGCTGGCTGCGGACGCCCGTCGTGAGGCCGAGGGCCGCGGTGGCCGGGACGACCGGCGCCGGGGCCGGCCCTCCCCGCTGTCCGGCTCGGCCGGGCCCGGGTGGAGGGCCAGCCGGATGGCGTCGGCCTCGAGCAGGACGAGCCGCACCCCGCCCTCGGCGATCCGCACCGCCCCGCGCACGCCCGGCAGGGGCCGCCAGGACCCGTCGAGCTCAGCGGCGAAGTCGCGGCGGGGCGCCAGGTAGAAGGCCGACCGGCCTCGGGGCGCGCGCCAGGCTTCGGCGGGCGCCATGGCCGGCAGCGCGGGCGTGGGACCGTCGGCGCCGGCCAGGGCCAGGCCTCGCGCGTCCTCCCCCACCGCCAGGGGGATGGCGAACCGCACGCCGACCCCCCGCAGGGCGTCGCCGAGGGCCGTGGCCGTCGCCGCGGGCGACCACGCGAAGACCAGGACGCCGTCTTCGGTGGCGCCCAGGGCCGAGCGGGCGACGGGCCGGTGGGCGTCGGGCCCCAGATCCACACGGCGCGCGAGCACCTCGCCGTCCAGCACCAGGGGGTGGGCACCTGCACGGCGTCGCCCCGAGGGGGCTCCTCCCGATCCCAGGGGCCGAAGCGGCTGCGGCCGCCCTCCATCCAGACCGAGGCGGCCAGCCGCGTGATGGGGCGCACGAGGCGGCCCTGCTCGGCCAGCCCCGCGGCCCGCGTGGGACCGTCCAGCCAGGCGGCCGTGCCCGGGACGTCGAGGCCCCGCCCGCCGATCCCCGTCTCGGTGGCCGGCTGCACGACGCCCGCCGAGAAGCCGAGCCGCCAGTGGCGGCTGTCGATGGCGAAGACCTCAATGTTTCCAGCGGCTTGCGTGTGCCAGACGCCCGGCTGCGCCGTGCGCCACGGCCCCAGGTCGGGGCTGGGCGGCAGGCCGAGGGAGGCGGGCGCCGCGGGGGGCGTGGGGGCGTCGAAGACGACGTCGATGGCCGGGCCGACCGGGACCGGCGGCGGCGGGACGGCCAGCACGACGCCGGCCTCGGCAGGCTCGACGCCGCCCGGCCGCACCACGACCGGGGTGCCGTCCACGTCGGCCGCGAAGCCCTCGCCGTCGATGCGTCCCCCGGCCGCCGCCGAGGCCGGCGCCGCGAGCTGCAGATCGAGGCGGCCCCCTTGCCGATCCCGCAGGCTGAGGGCGCGCAGCGCGTCGCCGTCATGGACCGCGACCAGCGCCCGCCCCGGCGCCGCCGCCAGCAAGCGCTCGTCCCCACCCGGCGTCGGGGTGACGGGGACGGCGCGCTGGAGCTCGAGGGGGGCGCCGCCGGCCGACACCCGGCCCATCGCGACGTAGAGATCGGGGCGGGTGCCCGCGGGCGCGGTGAACCAGACCTCGACGGGCCGGCCCAGCAGCCCCTCGGCCGCGGGGGCGGTGGCCTGGACCACCCGCACGTCGTCGGGGGTGAGGCCCTGGCTGCCCGTCAGCAGCGCCGTGAACGCCGGCGCCCCGGCCTGGTCAGGTGCGCCGGCCTCCAGCCGGGCCACGAAGACGCCGCCAGCGGCGAGCACCGCCACCAGCAGCAGCTTGCGGCCGAGCAGCCGGCGCCACACCTCAGCCGAGGCTCGCGAAGAGCGCCGCGTCGACGTAGCGGACGATGGGCTGGTGGCGGGCGAAGCCGACGCCGTGGGTGTACAGGAGCCGGCTCAGCCCCTGCCCGTCCACGAGGCGCACGCCGCCGCGGCGGCCCGCCGCGCGGGCCTTGTCGTCGAACCGGCCCACCGTCAGCAGGATGCCGAGGGCGGCGTCGAACCGGGGCAGGTTGCCCTCCAGGGCCTCCACCGTGTCGGCGCCCACCGTCGTACGGCCCCGGCGCGCCACCACGGCCACGGTCTCGTCGTCGCGGCGGGTCAGCATGGCCACGACGCCCGCGCCGCGGTGCACCACGCGGATGGCCTCGTGGCCCATGCGCTCCAGCAGGAGGCTGATGATCTGCTCGAAGGCGCCATCGGAGAGGTCGGCGACCCGCTCCAGGACGGCGTGGCGCACGAGGGCCTGCTGCTCCTTGAGGGCGTCCTGGATGGTGGCCTCGGGGTCCAGGTAGCGGTCGCTGAGGGCCCCTCCGTCAGCCCGATGGTGCCATCGTGGTGGGTCAGGAACACGGGCCGCAGGCCATCGGCGGCGCGGCGAGCGTTCTCGCCGACCACGGCCGCCCGGATGGCGGCGGGCTCCTCGCCCAGGCGCTCGGCGACCCGGCGGGCGCCCGACGGGCGATCCTCGTCGAACAGCAGATCCGCACCCGACGCGCCAGCGAGGCCGACCTGGGCGGCCGGCGGCGCGGCGACCTCGGCCACCTCGGCGGCGGGGGCCTCGGGCCGGGGCGCCTCGTCACGGCCGGGCGCCTCGACGCGGCGGGGCTCCTCGGCCACCGCCTCGGACGCGACCCGTCGCCCGCCGCCTCGCGCCGAGCCGCCTCGCGCTCACGGCGGGGCGTGCGGGTGCGCCGCGGACCGCGGGGCTCCTCGTCGGCGGGCTCGGCCGCGGCGGGCGCCACCGCGGGCGCCACCGCAGCGGGCGCCGCCGGGGCAGGCGCCGCCGGGCGGGCAGGGCCTCGACCGCCGCCACCGGGCGCTGGGCGGGCGCCGCCGCGGGCTTCGGCGCCGGCTTCGCGGCCGACGGCTCCGGCGTCGGATCGCCGAGAGGCTTCGCCGGCTTGAGCGCCCGCCGGGCGGCGAGGCGGGCCTGCAGGTCGGCCTCGGGATCGCCCTTCACCACCCGGGCGGCGGGGGTCAGGGGCGCCAGCGCGACCACCGGCGGGGCCTCGGGGCGCTCCCGGGCCTCGGCGGCGATGGCGGCCTTCATGCGGGCCTTCAGCCGCGACCGCAGGTTGCCGGCCGGCGCCTGCTCGGCGTCGTCGCCGTCCTCGCCGTCGTCGGCGTCGTCGGATCCGGACGCGAGGGCCTCGCCTACCGCCGCGGCCGCGCCGTCCCGCATCTTGTCCCAGAGCTTGCGGCGCAGGCTCGACGCGTCGGACGACTGCTCCGCCTCGGCCACGGCGTCCTCGACGCTGAGGGCCGCCACCGGCTCCTCGCCCAGCAGCTCCTTGGCCTTCGGGCGGCGGCGCCGACGGCGGCGGTCGTCCCCGTCGTCGTCATCGCGGTCGGCGCGCTCGGGGGCGCGCTCGGGGGCCCGCTCAGCCCGGGCCGGGGCCCGCTCGGCCCGGGCCGGGGCCGGCGGCGGCGTGGTGGGCCGATCGAAGACGCCTCGGCGGACTTCCCGCAGCCCACCGGCCTCGGCGGCCTCCTCCAGCGCCGCCCGCAGCGCCTCCACGGTGGGCACCGGGGCGAAGAGACCCTCCTGCTCCCCAAGCTCCAGGATCTTGCGCGCGCTCAGGGATCGTCCGGCCTTCGCCAGGACCTGAAGGGCCACCGTCAGCATGCTCAGCCTCCGCCTCGACTCGTTGTCGATTTCGCGTGCGCATCCTAGGGGAGCCCCGCCGGGAGCACAACCGCCCGCCTGCAACGATCGCCCCCGGGCCGGGTGGGGCTCGTTCGCCCCCCGCGACCACACACAACATCCTGAAATCGCTGCATAAAACCGACCCCCGCGGCCCCACCTGCCCCCGCGCCCCCGGTGCCGGCGTTGTCGGCGGCCCGGGCTCATGGGATCATCCGCGCCATGGAGGAGCTGTTCTTGAGCGTCATCTGGGAGGCGGCCGAGCCCGACGGGTCCCCGGCCCCGCGGCTGTGCCTGCGCATCGGCACCGACAGCCTGCTGGCGCACCTGCCCCCGGCGCCGGTCGTCCCGGCGCTGCTCCAGATCTGCCGCGCCCTGCTCGCCCTCGCCTCGGGCGCGCGGGACCGGGTGACCATCGCCCTGCCCGGCGAGTCGGCCCTGGAGCTGGCCATCGAGGGGCCGCACCTGGCCGCCCAGGTGACCCTGGGCCAGGGTCTCACGCTGCTGCACCGCACCGCGGTGCCCGCCCGGCCGCTCATCGCGTCGGTGGCGGCAGCGACCCAGGACGCCCTGGCGGCCGCGCCGGGGGACGATCCCCTCACCCGCTCGCTGGCGCTGGCGGCCGCCGCCCTGGCCGATCTGCCCGCCGAGCTGCCCGACGCCCCCAGCCGCACGGCGCCGCCGCGGGAGCTCCCGCGCCCGGACCGGCCGGTGCGCCTCGAGATGACCGACCCGAGCCGCCTGGTCGTGGGCCTGGGCCAGTGCCAGGTCGAGGTGGATGACACCGACACCCAGACGGTCGGGCACGCGCTGGTCGAGGCGGTGGACGGCCTGCTGCAGACCCGGGAGTGGCCCCCCGGGGTGCAGGCCGTGGGCCTCGATCCCCGGGGCGCGCGGCGCCTCGTCCTCCGCCGCACGTCCGAGGGGGTGCTGGCGTGCGTGGTGGACGCCGCCCAGCATGATCTGTGTCCGCCCTGGCCCATCGAGGTCGGCGAGCTGGCCCGGGCGGCGCTGCGGTGCCTCCAGGGGCTGCCCGCGGAGGCCGACACCTGGCGGCGGGCGCTGCTGCGGCTCATCCGGTGGGAGCAGGCCCTCCGGCGCCCGACCACGCTGGGGGGCCGCCCGCCGCGCGGCTACCGGCCGCCGGGCCCCCCCGCCCCCGAGGCCGACGGCGAGCCCCTGCCCGTCCGCCGGCTGCGGCACCTGGCCTGGCGGCGAATCTGGCGGCACGAGGCCCCCGGGCTCATCCGCGTCCAGGCGACGCCCCGCGCCCTGCTCGTCCACGGGGACGCCGGCGTCCAGGCCCTCGATCCCGAGAGCGGCCAGGGGCGGTGGTCGCGGGCGGATCTGCGGCCGCTCGATGCCGGCAGCCCCGGGCTCATGCGCGACGCCGACGGGGGGCTGGTGGCCCTGGAGCCGGCGACGGGCCGCCTGCGGTGGCGGTCCCGGACGGGCGACGACGGGCACTTCCGGTCCGCGTGGCGGGCGGCGGGCGGCCTGGTCGCCCTGTCCGACTCCACCGTCTTCGGGCTGGATCGCCGGGGCGGCATCCGCTGGCGGTACGACACCTGGTTCGGCCATGTGATCCACGTGGCGCTGCATGGCCCGCTGGCGTGGATGATCGCCGAGGACGGGATGCTCCACGCCATCCGCCTGGCGGATGGCAGCCGCCAGTTCGTGGTGCCGCTGCGGGGCGAGCCCGAGCAGGGGCCCCTGCTCTGCCCCGCGGGGGTGCTCGTCACCAGCGTCCGGGAGCCCGAGGCCCACGCCCTGGTCGCCCTCCTGGATCCGGTGCGCGGGGCGCTCTCCTGGCGCGTCGAGCTGGACGCCGCCCCGGTGGGAGCGCCGGTGGTGGTGGGCGACGTGGTCATCCAGGCCACCGGCTCGGCCGAGCGCGTGGGCCTGGAGGCCCTCGGCCTGGCCGACGGCGCCACCCGCTGGCGGCACCAGCGCCTGCCCCTGGGCGGCCTGCCCCAGCTCTCGGCCCTCGACGATCTGGTGCTGTGCCGGGCCCGGGATGCCTCCGTCGTGGCCATCGACGCGCGATCGGGGCGCGTGGTGTGGGGGCTTGGTGGCGACGACGCCGACGGCCTCCTGCTGCATGCGCCCCCCCCGGTGCGCCGGCGCGGCGTCCTGCTGGTGCCCGGCGCGACCATCCGCGCCGTCGATCCCGGCACGGGCCGCGTCATCCAGACGCTGGACTGCGGCGAGCTCGTGCCCGCCTGGCTGCACGCCTGGCCCGACGGCGATCTGATCATCGCGGAAGACGACGCGGTGGCGCGCTACGTCCTCGGCGGCCACCTGTCCCTGGTTCAGGGCTCAAGCGTCTGATCTTGCAGGCTTTTTCGAGTCAGATGCCCAGCAGCAGGCGCTTGCCGAAGGCCGGCGACAGGTCGGTGGCGAGGATGCGGGCCGCCGCCTGCTCGACGTCGTAGTCGAGGCGCAGGAACTCGAAGGCCCGCGTCTCGGTGTCGAAGAGGGCCGCGCAGGCCCGGGGGTCGTAGTCGCGCGGCTGCCCGGTGCTCCCCACCGTCACCAGATACTTGCGGTCGACGTCGAGGGTGAAGCGCGTCCGCAGGACCTCCGTGACCGAGGTGGCCGTGAAGCCGAACGCGCGGCAGAGGTGGGAGTGGCCGATGAAGGTGACGGGGGCCTGGGCCGGGTAGGCGTTGACCAGCTCCAGCATCTGCTCCTGGGAGAAGATGTACTCGAAGTCCTCGAAGTTGACGGGGGAGCCATGGCAGAACGCCACGTCCCCCACCCGGTGCTGGTAGGGCAGCGACGCCAGCCACGCCTTGTTCTCGTCGGTGACGTGGCGGGCATGCCAGTCGAGGGCCTGGCGGGCGATGAGGCGATAGTAGCCGTAGTCCATGCGGCCGCAGACCGCGGCGTCGTGGTTGCCCAGGATGGTGACGTCCGCGCGCTCGCGGATGAGGGCGCAGCACTCGTTGGGCTGGGCGCCGTATCCGACGACATCCCCCAGACAGGCGAGGAAGTCGTGACCGCGGGCGTCGAGGGCGCCGAGGCAGGCCTCCAGGGCCTCCAGGTTGGCGTGCACGTCCGAGACGATGCCGATGCGCACGAAGTCTCCCTCTGCCGGTAGCGCCGAAGCCGACGGGCACGCTAGCACGCACGCCCCATGGGGACCACCAGTAGGCGATGGCCTGCGAGCGGTTCTGATGCACCCGGAGCGCCGCTGGCCGCGCCGCCCGGGCGATCGGTCGAATCAGTCGTCGAGGCCGTCCAGGTTCACGTCCGTCTCCAGGCCGCTCATGCTGGCCCCGGGGCCCAGATCCACCGACTCCAGCACCTCCTCGAAGTCGGGCCCGATGAGATCGGGGCCGGCGGCCGCGAAGGCGTCGGCCAGGCGCTCGGTGAAGTCGGCGGCGTCCCCGAAGCTCACCTCGTTCATGCGCTCGATGGCCGTGGTGAGGCAGGTGCGGACCCGGGCGTCGCTGCGCTGATCCCGGGCGGCCGCCAGCGCGCCGCGGGCCTCACCCCCGAGCAGCGCGAGCGTGTAGGCGATGCGGTCGCCCGCGTCCCCCTCCCCCGCCACCAGATCGAGGGCGGGGGTGACGATGCGCCGCCCCATCCGCGCCGCCGCCCGCGACAGCACCGCCCACTCCGTCTCGGGGGCGGTGGCGAGCTGGGCCAGCAGCGGCCCCGTGGCCCGCTCGCTGCGGATCTCGGACAAGAAGAGCGCCGAGGCGAGGCGCAGGCTGGTGCGCCGGGAGCGCAGGCCCCCCAGGAAGTGGGCCTCGAAGGCGGGGCCGATGGCCAGGGCCGCCGGCACCGCCGCCAGCAGCTCCTCGCGGCCCATCGTCTTGATGGCGTCGAAGACCGCCGGCACGTAGATGGGATCGCCCTTCTGCAGGAGCGCCAGCGTCGCGTCCAGGCGCCCGGTGGGCGAGGCCAGCAGGCTGAGCAGGTCCTCCGTCCCCAGATCCCCCAGCTCCAGCACCTCTTCGAGCTCGATGGACTCGTCCGCCAGGTGGATCTCGGCCGGCTCCGCCACGGCCTGCGCGGCCTGGCGGGCGCGCTCCCTGGCCCGGGCCGCCAGCTCCTCGATCTCCTCGTCCACCCGCAGATCCAGCTCCTCGGCGTGGGCCAGCAGGGCCTCCCAGTTGTCCCAGACGTCCAGGGGATCCAGGCCGCTGGGCTTCAGGTTCAGGTTGACCTCGGCGAAGTTGGCCAGGGACCGGCGCAGGAGCGCGGCGGAGTTCTGGGCCAGCTTGAGCTCGAGCGAGCGCTGGCGCAGGTGGGGCTCCATGGCGAGGCCGAAGTCGATGGCGTGTCGGAGCACCCGGCGCGTCATCGCCTCGAACCAGATCTCGGGGAACGCCTTGATCCGCAACAGGTAATCGCGGCGCTCGGGGGTGCTCCAGTAGCCGATGATGCCCAGGGCCAGCCGGGCGTCGGCGGCCGACTGCACGTCGGTGAAGCTGTCCTCGGTGAAGTTGTGGCGCAGGCGCCCGACCCGATCGAAGTCGGGGGCCAGCACCAGGCGCCGGGCGGGGCTGCGATCCCCCTCGGCGCCGAGCAGGACGATGCGCGCCGTCCCGACGTTGGACTCCAGCGGGGCCGCGAACCGCCGGTGGCCCACGGGCGGGCCGCCGTCGTCGTGCAGGCGCACGTTGACCTCGAAGCGCGTCTCGAGCTGCTCGAGGAGGGCGTCCCCCTCGGGCACCTCGTCGGCGATGGGCCAGAACAGGTGGTCGTCCACCGCGCCCGCGGCGTCCTGGTGCACCAGCAGCAACCCCACCACCGGCCCCTCGGCCGTCGCGTGGAGCTGGAAGCGCAGCTCGGCGTCGCCATTGAGGAAGGCCACGGCCCGCGCGGTCTCGACCCGGGCGACCGCCGTCACCCCGTCCGGGCTGGCGTCGATGTAGGTGCCCCGGTCGCTGGCGCGCCCGGCGTCGAAGGGCGGGCCCGCAGGCCGCCGCGGCTCGATGTCGTCGGCGTGGACGACGTGGGTCGGATCGTCATCGGACTCGCGCCGCGCCCCCTCCAGCGACCAGGCGCCGGCCAGGGCCTCCCAGGCCGCGGGCGGGGCGCTGCCCTCGGCCGGCGTCGGCGGGGCGACCACCGGACGGGCGCTCAGGATCTCGGCCAGCAGCCCGTCCCCCGACAGATCCACCGAGGCGTCCGCCAGCACGTCCACCGACACCGCCGCGGGGGGCTCGGACGCCGCCGGCGGCGGGACGGAGGCGGGGGCCCCGCTGAGGATGGAGTCGAGCGGGATGTCGCGGCTGGCCTCGGCGACCCCCTCATCGGGGAGG
>JAWKQS010000010.1:0-185701 GCA_041389985.1 bacterium | reverse complement strand
GCCCAGGCCCGCGTCCGCGGCGTCGCTCCCCCCGCCGTCGTCGCAGGCGCCGAGGGCCAGCACGAGACCCAGGAGCGTCAGCACCATCCTCATCGCGTCATCCTCCTCATGTGGTGTCCCCTGCAACACCGCACGGCGCCCAGGGTGTCGGCGCGCACGCAGATTTGTCGTCGCTGCGACCCGAGGGTACAGTCGCGCTCTGCACAGAGGAGGCGAAAGTGGCGGGCGGAGGCAAGGGCAAGAACGGGCGGACCATCGCGATCCTGGCCGTCCTGGTGCTGCTGGTGGTCGGGTTCGTGGTCCCCATCAACGGCCAGACGGGGTGGCAGCGCCTCCAGCCGATGCTGGGGCTGACGCCGGAGCCGGCCGCGCCGGCGTCCCGGGCGCCCACGCTGGCGCGCCCCGCCGGCCAGACCGAGAGCGAGATCTCCACCGTCGTCGGGCGGCCCCGGGTGGACGACCGGTCTCGGGTCGCCGAGCCCCTCGACGACCTGACCCCGAAGGATCGCGACGCCCTCGACCGGTTGATCGAGAAGACGAAGAAACCCTGAGATTTCAGCTCTCTGCAGGGGAACCTTCGGGAGCGAAGTCCCGAGCGTCCAGGCCGAAGCGGGCCATCAGGCGGCGAAGCTGCGTGCGATGCAGACCCAGCGCCCGCGCGCTGGACGACACGTTGCCGGCCTCCGCCCGCAGGATCTCCTCGATGGCCTCCCGGGTCGGCTGGCCCCGCCCGGCGCGGGCGGCGGGCTGCTCCTGGGTCGAGCCCAGGGGCCGGCCCGCGTCGTCGAGCAGGTGGCGCTCCTCCACCACCACCACCCCCTCGGCCACCGCCGCCTGCCCGGCCGACCGGACCTCGGCCACCAGCTCCCGCACGTTCCCCGGCCACTGCCGCAACATGCAGGCCTCGACCAGCGAAGCGTGGGCCGACAGCCCGCCCGGCAGGTCGCGCAGGGCGCGGTCGACCAGCAGCGGGATCTCCTCGACGCGCTCCCGCAGGGGCGGGACGGCCACCTCCGGCCGGCTCAGCCGGAAGTACAGGTCCTCCCGGATTCGGCCGGCCGCCGCCTCGACCCGCAGGTCGCGGTGCGTCGCCGAGCAGATGTGCAGATCGACGGGCACGGGGCGCGCGGCCCCCAGGGGCAGCACCTCGCGATTCTCCAGCACTCTCAACAGCTTGGCCTGGACGGCCGCGTCCAGCTCCGCGATCTCGTCGAGGAAGAGCGTGCCCCCCGCGGCCGCCTGCACATAGCCATCCGCGTGGGCATCCGCCCCCGAGAAGGCCCCCTTGCGGGCGCCGAAGAGCAGCCGCTCGGCCACGCCCTCGGGGATGGCCGCGCAGTTGACCGCCACGAAGGGGCCTGCGCTGCGGGGCCCGAGCTGGTGGAAGGCCCGCGCGGCCAGCTCCTTGCCCACCCCGCTCTCGCCCACGATGTGCAAGGTGCCCCCGAAGCGGCTGGCCCGGGCGATGTCGGCGAAGACCGTCGCCAGGGTGGGCCCCACCACGATGTCGTCGCCCTCGCCGACGGGCGTGGCCTGGAAGGGCCGGATGTCGTCGCGCAGCAGGAAGAGCGACGTCCCCGCGCGCACCAGGCGGGGCCCCGTCCGCACCCGGACGGGCCCGTCGAGCACCACCCCGTCGACGGCCGTGCCGTTGCGACTGCCCGCGTCCGCGACCTCCCAGCCATCCACCCGGCGGCGGATCTGCACATGGTGGCGCGACATCCAGCCATCCTCGAGCCGCAGCGTCCCGAAGGCCTGGCCGCGCCCGAGGCTCAGCACGTCTCCGGGCCCGAGGGGCTCGGCCGCGCAGACGGGCACCCCCGCCAGCAGGACCACGATCACCCCCGGGCGAGGGTCGTCGTGGCGGGAGAGCGCGTCACCGCTCCAGTCGAGATCCAGGGTCGTCGTGGCCGCCATGGCGCGCAGGATAGGGAGTACGCCAGGAAAAAGCGATCTCGCCCGGCGCGGTCAGCGCGCGTCCGGCGGCGTATGGCACCACGTCGCGCCTGGCGTGCGCGGCGAGCCGATGCAGACCTGCCCGCCCCGGACCCACGCCAGCCGACGGCCATCGGGTGCGGGGGCCGTGCCGGGCGCCACCAGGGCCAGCCGGCCCGTCATCTTGCCCGACGCCAGATCGAGGACGTAGAGCCCGTAGCGGCCCCCGTCGGTGGCCGTCGCCGCGCAGGGCCGCGGCTGATCGAGCAGGCACGGCGAGACCAGCGTCGCCAGCGCCCCCTCGGCGTGGAAGCCGATGCCGACCGGCCCTGCGGGCCGCAGATCGAGGGGCGGGATCTCCACCGGTCGCTGCCCGAAGTCGGGCGTGTAGCGGACGATGCGCAGCCCGGGCGTGTCCCCGTCGCGGGTGTGTACCGCCACCAGATCCCCTGGGCCGCGCTCGAAGCGGACCACCTCGGGGTGCTCCCCCGTGATGCACCCCGAGGGCGTCGTAAACCCGCTGTTTCGCAGGTGAAAGACGCGGCAGGCCGGGGCCTTCCAGAGGGGATGCTGCTGGTGCAGGTACAGCCGATCGGCGTCGAGCCAGTACCCCGTGAGGGCCACATCCGGCTGCGGGGGCTCGACGAAGCTGGGCACCTTGACCTGGCGGCCGCCGCCGAGGACGGAGAAGCGGCCCGGCTCGAAGACGGCCGCGTCCCCCCGCGGCGAGACCGCGGGCGTGGCCAGGGGATCCGGCGCTGCGAGCGCCTCGAAGGCGCCCGAGTCGACCCGCATGCGCCACCGCGCGTCCACCAGGATGGAGGCCCCGTCGCCGCTCCACTGCAACACCACGTCCCGCGTCACGGCGGGGACCACCTCGACGACCGGCGGCGGGGGAGGCGGCGGCGGCGGCGGGGCACCGCACGCCGCGAGGCCCAGGACCAGCGCGCCGACACCCAGCCGGCTTGCAATCTCCAGCCGCGCCGGTACGCTTGCCCGGATCGACACACAGCGCGCTCTGAGGGACCGATGGGCTACGTTCGCACGAGCTGGTACTACGGCAAGGTGGCTGCGCGCAGCCTCGTCTATGGGCCCCCGGCCATCGTGGCCGCCTCTGCCTTCCACAACAAGAAGGTGGGCCAGGAGATGATGCGCCGCTGGTGCCGCACCTCGTCGCGCGGCCTCGGGATGCACGTCGAGCTGGTCAACGGAGAGCTTCTCGACTCGGTGGATCAGGCGGTCTTCATCGCCAACCATTTGAGTTTCCTCGACATTCTGGCCATCGGGGCGGTCCTGCCCCACGACTACCGCTGGCTGGCCAAGGCCTCGGTCTTCAAGGTGCCGATGCTCGGCTGGCACCTCAAGGCCTCGGGACATATTCCCGTGTACCGGGGCGCCGAGCGCCACCGCAACGCCGACATCGGCGAGCGGATGCAGGCGGTGGTGGAGGAGGGCGCCAGCCTGCTCTTCTTCCCCGAGGGTACCCGAAGCGAGGACGGCCACCTGCAAGCGTTTCGCATGGGGGCCTTCATGGCCGCCGTCAACGCGGGCCTCCCGGTGGTCCCGCTGGTCCTCCGCGGCACCCACGAGATGCTCCAGAAGGGCTCCTTCCACTTCCACCCGCGGCAGGATCGGGCGGTCACGGTGAGCGTCCTGCCGCCCCTCTCCGCGCCCGCGGCCGGGGACGTCCGCCAGCGGGCCGAGGCGCTGCGGCGGGCGGCGTTCCTGGCGTTCATGGCAGACCTGCACCCCGACGAGCAGGTCGAGGCCGGCCAGGAGGTCGCCGACGAGCGGCCCCGGGCCGAGCGCGAGGCCGCGGCCGAGGCGGAGAGCGCCTCATGAGCGCGGCGAAGGGCTTCGATCCCCTCCTCAAGGAGATCATCGCCGCCTGTGGCCGGCTGCGCGAGGCGTCGGCCACGGAGCGGGCGGCCTTCTGGGCCAACATGGGCGACTGGCAGACCCGCCTGGACAGCCTGGCCCTCCAGGCGCGCTCGGGCCTGGACGTCCTGCGCGTCGACTCGGGCGCCCGCGGCCCCGATCCCCACCAGGCCCACCGACCCGAGGAGGCCCGCCACGCGCTGATGCGGCTGCACTTCGGCCTGCCGGACCTGCCTGGATCGCCCTCGGTGGTGGATCGGTTCCGGGCCGACTGCGACCACCTGGCGCTGCGCATCCAGGGGACGGATGCGCTGGCCGCCGACGCGACCACCCAGCAGCGCCTGGGCCTGCTGAAGGCGAAGCTGCTGCTGGTGCGGGGGGCGGTGATCCCGGGCGAGGCCCACCTGGCCGCGCTGGGGCTGCTCGTGCGCTGCTACCGGGCGCTGCGTGAAGACGCGCGCGAGAAGAAGGGCTGAGGATGGCGGCGACGACGCAGCTCCGGCCCGCCCGGGTCGTCGGCGGCGGGAGCATCCTGCTGGCCTGGAGCGCCGGCATGATCATCATCGGGCGCCTGGCGGTGCCCCCGGCGGTGGCCGCCCTGGCGGCGGTGGCGCTGACGGTGCCCCTCATCTCGTTCTGGGAGTGGATGGTCCACGGCGTGCTCTACCACCGGCGCCTCCCGGGCCTCGACGTCATCCGCGAGATCCACACCGCCGGCCACCACGGCGCCCTCTTCCCGCCGAAGCACTACGTCCAGGCGCCCGACGCCTACCCGTTCATGCGGTTTCGCAGCCCACGCCGGCCCTGGCGGATGGCCGACAACGCCCTCGACAACGCCCTGACGTCGTGGTCGCAGGTGGCGCTGCACTTCGTGGTGGGCCTGCCCTTCATCATGCTGCCCATCTACCTGCTGACGGGCGCGGGCGTCTTCTTCTGGTCCAGCTTCGCGACGCTCGCGGTCATCTCCTGGCTGCTGGCGTACGTGCATGGCTGCATCCACACCCCGCGGGACCGGCTCATCGAGCGCATGCGGTGGTTTCAGTGGCTCGACCGGCACCACTACATCCACCACATCGACCAGCGGGCCAACATCAACTTCCTGCTGCCCCTCTGCGACGTCCTGTTCGGCACGCTCAAGCGGCGGCTCACCGAGAGCGAGGCGCGCCGCTTCCCCAGCTTCGAGCAGGCCAAGCCCATGGCCAGGGATGTCGTCCAGGCGTCGGGGCCGGCTTGATCGCGGCGGCCCTGCTGGCCGCCGTCGCCCTGGGGCTGGTGGCCCTGTGGTGGATCGGGCGACCGCGGGGGGTCGGCCAGAGCGGTGATCTGCGGCTGCACCTCATCGCCCCCGACGTCTGGATGTTCCGGGGCTATTTCTCCAATGCTTTCGCGCTGATCCTCCCTACCCGTGTCGTGGTGATCGACGCGCTCATCAGCCCCGAGACGGCCGCGATCTTCCGCGACGCCCTGGCCCGGGTCACCCGGCTGCCCATCACCCACATCATCTGGACCCACTACAACGGCGACCACGTCGGGGGGACGTCGGCGCTGGCCGGCCCGGGGGTCGAGATCATCTGCACCGAGGAGACTGCGCGGCTGGTGGTCGAGCGCGATGACGAGCGGCGCGCCTACGTGGAGGCGTTCGGGCTCATCGCTCATGACTACCCGGTGGTGCCGGCCCCCACCCGGACGTTCTCGGGCACCCTGCGCCTGGAGCTGGATGGCGAGGTGCTGGAGCTGCGGCAGCTCGGCGCCGTCGAGACCTCCGACGCCTGCGTCGTCTGGTGGCCCGCCCGGCAGGTGATCGCCGTGGGAGATGGCGTGTCGACGGCCGGCTACCCCTTCACCGGGGCGCCCGTCGCCGACGAGGGCCTGCGGGACGACGGCGCGTGGATCGGCTTTCTGGAGCGGGTCGAGGCGCTCGCCCCCGACGTCCTGCTCGCCGGCCACGGGCCGGCGCTGGAGGGGCAGGCCATCATCGCGGCGCGGCTGGCCCTGCTCCGCGCGCTCATGGCGGACGTCGTGGAGGCCGCTCGGGCCGAGCGCGCCCAGGGCGGCAGCGTCGTCGAGATCGCCGCGCGAGCCGAAGCGCGCCTCACGCGGTACGCCCGGCACCCCGACCTGCGCCAGAACGTGTCCACCCAGCGGTTCGCGCTCTTCCGCGCCCTCAACAGCCTCGATCCGGAGCGCCGCGGCCGGGGCTGGTGGTGGGACTTCCGCCCCTCGCTGCTGGCCGATCCGCCCGCGGCCGAGGTCGACGCCGCCTGCGCCGCCCACCCCACCCCGGCGTCCGCCCGGGCCGCCGCGGCCAGCCTGCCGCCGGCCGTCGGGCGCGCGCTGCTGCTGGCCCGCGGCGGGGACGAGGCCGCCTCCCATGGGCGCCTGGCCGAGGTCATGCTCGCCGCCGTGACGACGCCGCCCTCCATCATCGACGCCGCCGACTACTTCCGGGAAGCCGCCCGGGCGGCCCACGCGGCCCTGGCGCAGGACGCCCGCCAGCCCGAGGGGCTGCTGGTGCTGGGCATCCTGGAGGTCTGGGCGCGCTCATCCTGGGCCAGCCGATGGTGCGCGGGCAGGGGCTGCTCAAGGACGCGCTGAGGGGGCCGCTCTCGCCGGGCCAGCGACGCAAAGCATTGTTCTTCCTGGGAAAATCCTTTCAGTACACGCTGGATGAGGCGCGCGCCGACGCCTGCCTGCGCGGCGCGCTGCCCATGGCTCCGCCCCGCCTGGCCGCTGCTGCGGCGGCGCCTGCGGTCGGTGCCATGATGGACCTTCGGCGGATCGCCCGCGGCCTCACCGAGACGCGCCACACCCTGCGGCCGGCCGAGCACCGGACCGGTGGCCGATCGCTGGTCGCGGGGCCAACGCCCTCTTCCGCGCGGCGGAGGCGGCCCGCCCGGCGGGCCAGCGCATCGTGGACGACCCGTACGCCGCGCGGTTCTCCGAGCGCCACCCCCTCGTGCAGGCCATCCGCGCGAGCCGGTTCGCCGTGCCCCCGGTCGCGCGGGAGCTGGCGCGGCTGCAGGTGGCCCACTGCACCCGGCACCGGGCGCTGGACGTGCTCGTCGAGGAGGCGCTGGGGGACGGCTACACCCAGATCGTCACCCTGGGAGCCGGCTACGACACCCGCCCGCTGCGCCTGGGGGGCGGCGCCCGTTGGTTCGAGGTCGACGCGCCCGAGACGGCGGCCCGCAAGCGAGCGCTCCTCCCGGGTCGCCGGCCACCCAGGTGCGGGCGGACCTGATCGAGGACGGGCTCGCCCTCGGAGAGCGGCTGGGATCCCGAGGCGCCGACCTGCTTCGTCCTGGAGGGCCTCATCCACTACCTGCCGGTCGGCACCCTCGACGCCCTGCTCGCCCAGATGGGGGCCGGGCGCCAGCGACGCGTCCTGCTCTCGTTCATCGACCCCGCCATGGTGGCGCAGGCCTCGGTGGCCTTCGCGTCGCTGGTCAAGCTGGTGCGGGAGGCCCCGCGCCAGCACCTCAGGCGGCCGACCTGGAAGCCCGGGCGGCCCGGGCGGGCCTCCGCCTCACCGGCCACTGGCCCCTCGCCCAGCAGATCCGCGACTTCGCCCCCGCCGCCCGCGGCCGGCCCGTCGGGGTCAGCCAGGACGTCGCCCGGCTGATCCGGCCGTGATTCCGAGGGTCTCGGGGACGCTCGTCATGGGCAGCCTCGGCGAGCTGCGGCGGGACTGGCTGGGGCTGCTCCGGCGAATCGGCGCCGAGTGCGGCGACATCGGCGCCTTCCGGGTCGGCCCGCGGACGGGCATCGTGATCAACCACCCGGCGCTCGCGGGCGAGCTGCTCGTCCGGCACGCGGAGCACCTGGAGAAGGGTCCCCTGCTCACCCGGCTGGCGCGGCTGTACATGGGCGACGGCCTCATCACCTGCCCGCAGGCCAGCCACGCGGCGGCGCGGGCCCACCTCCAGCCGGCGTTCACCCCGCGCGCGACCGCCGCGACGCTCCCCGTGATCCTGGCCTGCGCGCGCCAGGCGGTCCGTGGCCTCGAGCCTGGCCAGACCATCGACGTCCACGCCTGGCTCACCCGGCTGGCCATCGCCGTGGTCGGGCGGGTCCTGGTGGGGGACGACCTGGACGCCGAGGTCCTCGAACGCGCCGCCACGGACGCCCTGCGAGACATCAACCACCGCATTCGGCACCCCCTGGCGGCCCCCCCGTGGTGGCCTGGTCGCCGCCGCCGACAGGCCCGGGCCACCAACGAGGCCCTCGATCGGCTGGTCGCCGGCCTGGTGGATCGCCGGCGCCGGGGCGCTGCCCGGGACGACGCGCTCGACGCCCTCCTCGCCGCCCCCCTCGACGACCGGGCCATCCGCGACCACCTCGTCACCCTCGTCCTCGCCGGGTTCGAGACCGCCGCCTCCCACCTCGCCCGGACGCTGGCGCTGCTGGCCACCCGGCCGGACATCGAGGCGGAATTCCTTCAAGAAATCAGCAGCTTGCCCGACGACCCCACCAGCGAGCGGCTGGAGGCCCTGGCCGTGACCGGGCGCATCCTCGAGGAGTCGCTGCGCCTCTACCCGCCGGCCCACACCCTGGGCCGCAAGACCCGGGTGCCGCTCACGCTCGGGGGCCACGCGTTGACGGCGGGCAGCGTCGTCCTGGTCAGCCCGTGGCTGCTGCACCGACGGCCCGACCTCTTCCCGGAGCCCGAGCGGTTCGAGCCCGACCGGTTCAAGACCGCGCCGCCGCGCTACGCCATGCTCCCCTTTGGCGCCGGACCGCGGATCTGCCTCGGCGCCCGGCTGGCGAGCCTTGAGGCCCGCGCCATCCTCGTCACCCTCGCCCGCGCCGTCCGGCTGATCCCCGAGCGACCGGGGCTCCCGCCGGCCGAGACCCTGATGACGCTGCGGCCCGTGGACTTCCGGGCCCGGATCGAGCCCAGGCGATGAGCGCGCCGAAGACCGTGCTGCTGACCGGCGGCCGGGCCGCCGCCACGCTCGAGCTGGCGCGGATGCTCAAGGGGCGGGGGGTGCGGGTCATCATGGCCGAGCACATCGGCTGGCACCTCTCGCGCTTCTCGCGCGCCATCCACCGTCACTACCGGGTCCCGTGGCCCACGCGCGATCTCGAAGGCTTCATCAGCGCCCTGGAGGCCATCATCCAGGCCGAAGCGGTCGACCTCGTCATCCCCACCTGCGAAGAGATCTTCCACATCGCCCGCCGGCGGGCGCGCCTGGCCGCGCGCTGCGCCGTGTACGCCGCCGACCTCGACGCGCTCGTGCGCCTGCACCACAAAGGCCGCTTCATCGACGCCGCGCGACGTGCCGGCCTCGCCGTTCCCGCCACCACCGTCTGCACCGACGCCGACTCGCTCCGAGCCGCGCTGCGCGGCCCGGTCGTGCTCAAGCCCGCCTGGTCCCGCTTCGCCGCGCGGACCATCCTGTTGCCGGAGGGTCACCGGGGCGAGCCCCTCCCCACCCCGAGCCCCGCCGATCCCTGGCTCGTCCAGCAGCTCATCCCGGGGCGGGTGCTCTGCACCTGGGGCCTCTGCCACGCCGGGCGGCTGGTCGCCTACGCCGCCTACGAGACGCGCTTCACCCTCGGTCTGGGCGCCAGCGCCTCCGTCGAGATGCTCGACCACCCCGCCCTCGAAGCCTGGATGGCCCGCCTGGTCGAGGAAGAAGGCTTCACCGGCCAGCTCGGCCTCGACCTCATCGAGGCCGCGGACGGCACCCTCTACGGCATCGAAGCCAACCCTCGCATCACCAGCGGCCTGCACCTCTTCGCCCACGACCCGCGCCTGGTCGACCGGTTCTGGACCGCGGACGCCCCGCCTCAAGCTCGTCGGCGGCCGGCCCGCGATGCTCGGCATCTCCATGCTCCTCGCGCTGCGCCGCCAGCGCACCCGGCGCGACCGCGCCGCCTGGTGGGACGTCTTCCGGCGATCTCGGGAGGTCGTGGGGCCTCCGCGATCCCGTCCCGCGCTCTGGCGGTTCGTCTGGCTGGCCGGCGTGGTCCTCCGCGGCCGGCGCGCCGGCCGCCCCCGCCGACGCCATCGCCATCGACATGGAGTACAACGGCGAACCTGACCCTCCAGCTGGGAGTGGTCCTACCGGGTGCGTCGATGAAGGGGTGTAGCTGGGCAGGCTCGCTGGAATGGGGCCGACCGGGTTCGTCGATGGGGGGTGCAGCTGTGCAGGCAGGCTGCAGCGTTGACGGTAGCGGGCGTCGCCTTGGCGGGGCGCGGCCTTCGGAGTGGGTGTCGCGGGGGGCGCCGGTGAGGGCCTCGGGGGTGCCGGGGGTGGTCGGTGGCGGGCGCACTTCACCCGTTGCAGGCGCATGGGCCGCGGACGTTGCTGGACTCATGGAGGGCGGTCGGTCAGCCGCTCTCGGCCCGCTGCCCGGAGCTTCTTCCTCGCGTGCGACGGCGGGATGGTGCCGGCGGGGAACGGGATGAGCGGCTGCGTCAGATCGTCCAGCCACTTCCAGTAGGCGATGTGGGCGATCTTGCAGGCGGCCTTCAGCTCGGCGTGGCGTTCGCGCCAGCTTCCTGGTCTTCCTTCGTGCCGTGCACCACCGGCGCGGGGTTGCGCTGCGCTCCTTGGGGCGCGTCATCGGGTCGACGTACCGAACGGCCTCCGGATCCGGCACCGGCAGGCCGGCCTTCTTGCGCCGCGGGCGGGCTTCGGCGGCGAGGCCGTCGGCCAGCTCCCACATGAGCGCCTTGTGCTCCTTGGGGGTCAGCTCCCAGGCCCGGCAGGCGGTCGAGGCGGACGGTCCGCTCTTCGCTGCGGCCGTCGCCCGGACGAAGGTGCCGCGCAGTTCCTCGCCGCGCAGGAGCGCGGGGTTGGCGCAGGCGAGACGTCGTCGGCGGGGTGCCTCGACTTCAGCTCGGCCGTCGCACTGCCCATGAAGTAGCACGCGGTCCAGGGCGTGCTCCTCCGAGACGACCTGGATGGCGTGGTTCGGGATGAGGCACTGGCCCGTCCGGTCGTGGAACTTGTTGACTCGCTTCGCGATTTCGCGACAGACCCACCCAGGGAGGAGGCTCTTGTCCACCAGCTCCACCACGCCCAGGAGCAGGTGCAGGTGGTTGGACATGAAGTAGTAGTTGTAGAGGTCGAGGAAGTCGAAGGCGAAGCCGTCTTCTTCGCCAACCGCTGCTGGGCGCGCGCCAGGATGCCGGTCAACAGGTCCACCATCCGGATCTGCGGAGCCAGCAAGAACAGGTCGTTGGTGACCTTGCAGGTGATCTCGAAGACGAGCACGTGACGCCCAGCCGGGGCTGTAGAGGCGCTTCTCGTGGTACTCGATGATGATCATGTCGGCCATGGGGGAGTCCTCCGCGCGGTGGGGGCCTCTCTCTCTTCGGTCACTCGGCGTCCGTGTCGCCGAGAAACTCCGAAGCCGCTGATCTGACTCAGAAAAAAGCCAGAAGCCTCACAAGCCTCAGCCGAGGAGCTTGAGGTCCGCGGTGCCGATGAGGGGGAAGAGCTTGCGGACGGGCTCCGAGTCTTCGATGCCGGCGAGGCGGCGCAGCGCCAGGTGGATGTGCCCAGGCTCGATGCGCAGGCCGTTCTCGTCGGGCTGGAGGGTGCTGGGGCTGATCTTCAGGGGCCGGTGGCGGGCGTCGGAGGCGCCGATGACCTTGTTGCCGGGGATGCCGGCGCCCATGAGGATCACGCTCGTGACCGACCAGTGGTCCTTGCCGTTGCCGCTGTTGTAGCTGGGCGTCCGCCCGAAGTCGCTGCCCACCATGACGACGAGCTTGTCCGCGATGCCGTGCCGCTCGGCCTCGTCCCACAGGAAGTCGACGCCCTGCATGAGGTTGGCGAGCCGCGGAAGTGGCTGTCGTCGTGGTTGCCGTGGGTGTCGAAGCCGCCGATGGAGAGGTTGGCCGCCTTGCCGATGCCAGCGCGGAAGGCCGCTACCGCGACCTGGGCCTGCCGCTTGAGGCCGTCGTCGTCGAAGCGCTCGGGGAGGTACTCCGAGAGGCGCCGGACTTCGTTGCGGCCCACCCGCGCCGTAAAGAGCTGGTTGATGGCGTGCTGGGCACGCGGCAGGCGCAGCGTCTCGGTGAGGTGGCCCTGCCGGGCGGCGATGGCGGCCTGGATGCGGTCCCAGGTCTCGGGGCTGTGGTAGCGGTCGCCGTTCTCGTTGTTCGGGTCCACCCGATCCGGGTAGGCGATGCGGTTGAGCGCGTCGATGTTGCCCGTCCGCGTCGGCGCGATGAGGCCGCCGGTGTCGTCGTAGCCGCCGTTGGAGAGGAAGGCCATCGGGGCCTCGCGCGCCTGGATGCCCGCGATGAGGGCGGCGAGGGCGGGGTAGCCCTCCGAGAGCTTGCCGCTCCAGGTGTGGCGGGTGCCCGCGTCGTGGTTGTTCGTCTGGCTGTCCACGCCGTTGAGCACCAGCGTCCGCCGGTAGTGCTTCTGGAAGAACTCGGCGTTGTAGGCCACCGGGGCATACCGGATGTTGCCGGCCGTGCCGATGTCGTCGGTGAAGTAGTGGTTGACCGGATCCTCCTCCTCTTCGTCGCGGCGACCCTTGGGGTCGCAGAGCGAGGTGGGATCCCAGCCGCCGTTGGCGTGGACGAAGACCCAGAAGCGGTCATCGGCCGTCTGGGCCCGGGCGGCGCCCCGCGGCGTCACCACCGCCAGGCCCGCCATGCCGGCCAGCTTCAGGAAGTCGCGTCGATCGAAGCTCATCTCGTCCTCCCCTCTACTGGTGGTACAGGAAGCGCCAGTCGGCGAGCAGGTAAGTCATCACGGCCATCCAGGCCCGCACGGTGTAGCGGTCGTCGCGCACGAGCCGCTCCGGGTCGGGGAGGTCTTCGTTGGTCCAGAAGTCGTAGCGGCCCTGGCAGTGGCTGGGCAGGTCGCGGTTGATCTGGCCGTTGGCCACCGCCTGGTAGCCCTCACGCCACGTCTGCAGGAAGAGCTCGAACGTGGCCTCCTCCTGCGCGTCGCCCGGCACCAGCACCTCGCCCAGCAGGCGGTGGTGCAGGTAGCGGATGTTGCGGCGGATGGCCTCCTCGGCCTGGGGGACGGGGAAGCCGTTGTCGTCCTCGGGGGTGTAGGTGGTCTCGACGTGCGGGAACAAGAAGCGCTCGTCCGGCGCGAGGCGCAGGTCGTTGGCCACCGTGTAGCACGCCATCTCGTTGGCCATCCGGAGCTGGATGTTGGCCATGATCCCGTTGGGTTCCGAGATGCGCGTCGTGATGTTGTCGCTGTCGATGCCGCCGTAGAAGAAGCGGAACTCCTGGCTCGAGAGCAGGAAGTTGCGCTCCGTGACCCGGCGCTGCCACGGCCGCCCGACGGTGGCGATGAGCCGCATGTCGAGCTCCTCGGGGGTCAGCAGGCGCATGGTCCCGAGGGGCTCCAGGGAGACGAGCTCGGCCTCGTCGGCGCCGTCGACGTCCTCGGCGCGGTAGAAGGCGCTCTTCACGACCAGCGGCACGATGACCTTGAGGTTGTAGCCGCCCTCGATGAAGGCGTCGGTGGTCGACCGCAGGAAGGCCTGCTCCTGGTTGTAGAAGGCCAGGCGCGCCTCGAAGCGCGGATCGCTCTGGTCGGTGGGGTTCTTCACCACCGGCCGGCCCACGAGGCCCTCGTACACGGCCTGGACCGCGGAGAGGGCAAAGCGCTCGTCGCGGACGAGCTGCGAGGCCAGCCACTGGAGGCTGTGGCCCCAGTCATCGGGCGGGATGTCCACCTCGCCGAACCCCGGCGGCCGCATGTCCGCGAACCAGCCCTCCTCGGGGGGCTCGAACCGGCCCCGATCCGTCCAGTTCTGGAAGGCACCGGCGATGGGATCCACGGCCGCATGGCAGATGGTGCACTGCGGGTTGTTCATCGTGGGGTTGTGGTCGCGGATGGTGGTGGGATCCACCGGCCGCTCGGCCTTCTCCAGGATGTCCGTGGCCAGGAAGAACTTGTAGACCATGCGCGACCGATGCCGGTTGCGGTTGGTCGGCGTGGTCGGGTAGCGGTTGAGGAACATCGGCGAGGTCAGCACGCCGGCGTGGGGCACGCCGGGCAGCTTGACCTCCCGAAACTCGTTGGGATCCAGGGGGTTGTCGAACTGGACGCTGGCCCCGTAGACCCGCGCGCTGAACGGGTTGAGCAGGGTGTAGTCGGCCGTGAGGATCTCGGTGAACGGCCGGTTCTTGCGCACCACGTAGGCGATGAGATCGAGGGGCTCGCGGGCGACGCTGAGGTTGCCGTAGCGCCGGGCGAGCTGGCCCTCTTCCGTGTCATCGGGCAGGTGGTTGTAGTAGTGGCGGTCGGGGTAGGCGTCCCCATCCAGCAGGTTGGTGGCCTCGTCGCCCCGGGCGTACTTGTCGGTGAGGAAGGTGTCGTTGTACCACCGGCGCAGGACGTCGTAGAACGCGTCCTCCTCCAGGTAGGCGGCGATGCGGGCGTCGAGGGCGGCCTCGCCCCCGGCGGCCACGGCCTCGAGCTCGTCGGTGTCGGGGAGCGCCCCGACGAGCTGCAGCTTCACCTTGCGCAGGGTGGCCGGCAGGTCGATCAGCTTCACCTTGCCCATGAGGCCGGCCTCGGGCCCGGGGCCTCCATCACAGGTGACCGGATCCTTGAACCGCGCGACCAGCTCCTCCAGCGCCCGGTAGCGCGGATCGTCGGTGGCGAAGCGCTTGCCGCCCCCGTGATCCACCGCGGCCGACGGCTTGAGCAGCAGCACCGACACGCCATCACGCTCGTAGGCGGCGATGTCCTTGAGGGTGTCGAAGTTGGCCTGGAGGTAGCCGGTCTCTCCGGGGGAGGCCAGGACGACCTTCGACGCCTTGGCGAGCCCCTGCGGGTTGTGGCAGGTGGCGCAGTCCTGCTCCAGGAACGCCAGCGAGACCTCCTTCTGGAAGTACTCGAGATCCGAGACACAGCCCGCCTCGCCGCCGGTCACCGCCGTGTCGGCGGGTTCACCGCCGTCGCACCCCGCGAGCACCGCCAGCGCCAGGAGCGTCCCGCCCCACGTTCGCCTCATCATGCCGACCCCCGTCCCCTGTCTGCGTTCCCCGGCGCGCCGGGCGCGTCCCCAGCGTACGGGATGCGCCCGACAATGCAATGTAGTCCTTGGGCACCGCTGTGCGGCGCCGTCGGCGGGGGTGGGCACAACCCCCCAGCAACACTGGAGTTTTCCAGTCCGCGTCCCCACCACCTAGAGCTTGCGGTACGGACCCTCGTCGGCCCGCGTGGCCGGCGCGGCCTTCGTCGGCGGGGCCGCCGTCGGGGCGGCCACCGGCTTGACGAGCGTGGGTCGCGTCGGCCGGGTCCGCGGCGGCCGGACCGGCCGCTCGACCTTCTCGGCCTTGTCCGGCTCCAGCGCGACCTCGACCTCCACCGGTCCTTCGTCCAGCGGCCGGCTGGCGACCTCCCGCTCGACGTCCTTGTGCTTGTCCAGCACGAACCGCAGCTTGACCAGCTCGGCGCCCTCGGGCGGCCGCCACCGCAGCGGCGTCACCCCGATCGCCTCGTCACCCACGAAGACCTGGGCGCCCGGGGGCGTGGTCACCAGCTTGAAGGGCGCGACCGGCTTCGGGATGGCCACCAGGTCGACCTTCCGCGTCTGCTCGGCGTCCCCCACGCCCTGCAGATCCAGCGTCTGGGTGTGGTAGCCGGCCAGCTCGAAGCGCAGCTGCTTGCGCAGCCCTCGCCGCCACTGGGACGTCACCGGCGTCGGGCCCAGCTCGACGTCGCCATCGAAGACCAGAGCGCCCGGCGGCGCGGACTCGATGTGGTAGGTGAGCAGCTCCTGGGTCGGCACGCTGGCGTCGGTGATGTCGATGACCGCCCGCGGCTCCACCGGCTCGGGGCCCTGCCAGGGGCGCCAGACCGCGAGGCCGCCGCCGGCGGCCAGGACGATGCCGAGGGCGGCGAAGCGCCAGCCCCGCCCCGGGGCCAGGGCCACGACCTCGTCCGTCATGGCCTCGGGGGGCATGGTCGAGACCTGGCCCGCCGCGTGGCCGGTGCCCGTGTCTTCGTCGGGTGGCGTCAGCGTGGGCGCCGAGGCCATGGCGCTGCGCTCGTCGGGGCCGAGCCGCTCGGCGACGGCACGCTCCATCGACGACGACGGGCGGCGATCGGGGCGGGGCGCGTCGAGCGTCTCCGAGGCCCACTGGGGCTCGCGGACCAGCATCTGGCTGCGCGAGATGTCACCGATGTCCACCTGCACCGACTGGAAGGCGCGCTGCAGCTCCACGGCCGACGAGAAGCGCTGGTCGCGATCCTTGGCCAGGCAGCGGTCCAGGATGCGCAGGACCCCGTCGTTCACATCCGCCTCGGGGCAGATGTCGCGGATGGGTGGGACCTCCTTGGAGGCCTGGGCCATCATGATGGACATGGGCGTGGCGCCCGTGAACGGCTGCTGCCCCGACAGCAGCTCGTACAGGATGATTCCGAGGGAGTAGATGTCGGTGCGGTGGTCGACCTTCTCGCCGTGGACCTGCTCGGGGCTCATGTAGGCCGGGGTGCCGAAGATGGCGCCCGCCATGGTGAGCGTCTTGCCCTCCGACGGGCCCGCCTCGCCGTGGACGATCTTGGCGATGCCGAAGTCGAGGACCTTGGCGAACCAGGGATCGCCACCCACCTTGTCGATCTGGATGTTCTCGGGCTTCAGGTCGCGGTGCACCACGCCGAGCTGGTGGGCCTCGGCCACCGCGCCGGCCACCTGCCCCAGGATGTGCATGGACCGCCGCAGGGACAGCCGCCGCTTCTGGCGCAGCAGCTGGTAGAGGCTCTTGCCCCCCAGCAGCTCCATGGCGATGAACAGCAGGCCGTCGGGCGTCCGCCCGTAGTCGTAGACCGTGATGGTGTTGGGGTGGCGCAGCTTGGAGACCGACAAGGCCTCCTGCTGGAAGCGGGCGAGGAGCTGCTCGTCGAGGGCCAGCTGGGCGCGCAGGATCTTCAGCGCCACCATCCGGTCCATGGAGGTCTGGCGAGCCTGGTAGACCCGGCCCATCCCCCCCTCGCCGATGAGCTTGACGATCTCGTAGCGCCCGTTGTCGAGCGTCCGGCCGATCAGGTTCTCCTGGGCCGACGGAGCGTCGTTCAGCTCGCTCATCGCCACCCCGCTCCCGTCCCCGCGCCGGCCTGGGCCGCCGCGGGCGCGTCGCTGCCGCCGAGCAGCCGCATCAGGCCCCCGGCGATGGCCGAGGCGGCCCCGCCGATCATCAAGCCGTCCGCCGCGTAGGCCCAGGTGCGGCCCTCCGTCTGCAGGTCGTCGAAGCGCGACCGGGAGGCCTCGCGCTCCCCGCGCTCGATGGCGTCGAGCTGGCCGTCGCGATCCAGGGCGATGACGCCGGCGATGCTGCCACCGACGATCATGGTGGTGCCCACCCCGAGCAGGATCCAGGCGGGCGCGCTGGACTCCTGGGCCACCGGCGTCGGGGTGACGCGGACGCTCACCAGGGTGAAGTCGAGCCGCTGGGGGGCGCCGGCCTCGACCGTCACCTCCCGCGACTCCCGGGAGTGGCCCTCGGCCTCCACCGCCACGAAGTGGCGACCCGCCAGGACGGCCAGCCGAAACGGCGTGCGGCCCACCGGCCGGCCATCGAGCAGCACCGTCGCCCCCTCGGGCACGCTCTGGACCTCCAGCGTGCCCTCCTTCGGCTTCTCCTGGCGGGCGGCCAGCAGCTCCAGCGTCCGCAGGCTCTCCTCGACCACCTGGCGATCGGCGGCCTCGGGGGCCATCTGCAGGTAGCGCTTGTAGAACTCGGTGGCCGAGGCGAAGTCGCCCAGCTCCTCGAAGGCGCGCGCCATGTTGAACACGAGGACGGGGTTGGGCCCCAGGCGGTAGGCCTTGTTGAACTCGGCGATGGCGTCCGTGTACCGCCCGGCCTGGAAGTGCGCGACCCCGGCGTCGTAGGCGGCCTTGGCGGCGGGGGGAGGCTCGGTCTGGGCGAGGGCCGGGGAGGCCGCGAGGGCGACGGCCAGCAGACCGGCGACGGCTCGACCCGGGAAGGACCGGCGCATGGATACCCTCAGGACGGCGGCAGAGCAGGCGGAACCGTAACACACGGCCCGCGGCCACGCCAAAGCCCGGGCGCCCGGCTCGGGCGCAGGTCGGGGGTCGACCCCAGAAGGTGAGGACGCGGTCATGTCGGCCGCATGGTAGGTCGCCGCCGGCCCACTGGCAACGCCTCAGGCCCGGCCGGCCCACCACCCCGGCCGCCCGGCCCTGGACGGGGCGGCGCGATTGTCTCAAAGTGCCGCCGATGCTGCTCGCCGTCGCCCTGCTCGCCCTCCCGTTCACCACACGCCCGGTCGACGCCCTGGACGAGGCCGCCGCCTGCGTCCGCGTCGGCGACGCCGAGGGGGCCCTGACCTGGCTGGCGGAGCGGCCCCGCGCCGAGGACGATCAGGCCGCCGCCACGCTGCTGCGCGCGCGGGCCCTGGCCCAGCTGGATCGGCGGCGGGAGGCCCGCGCCGCCCTGGCCCGCTACGCAGAGGCGCCCCGCGCGCTGCTGGACGGCGTGGCCGCCACCATCGAGCTGGATCTCGCCTGGTCGCTGCCCCGCTGGGACGCGGCGCGCCCGGCCCTCGTCCTGGCGGCCGCCGAGGCGGTGCTGGCGCGGCGCGATCTGCCCGCCGAGGCCCTCGCCGAGGCGCGGCTGCGGCGGGCCTCCCTCTGGCGGTGGCTGCCGGCCCGCCGCACCGACGCCCGCCGCGAGCTGGAGGCCCTGGCGACCCAGGCGGAGGCCCCCACCCTCCAGCCGCCCGCCCTCGAGCTGCTCGCCGAGACCGCCGGGGCCGGGCCCCAGGCCGACCGCCGCCTGCTGGTGGAGTTCGGCGCGACGGCGGAGGGTCGGCGCGCCCTGGCCCGGGCGACGCCGGGCGAGCTGTCCCTGGCCGATCGCCAGCGCCGCGCCCGCCAGCTCCTCGCCGATCGGTCCTACGATCTGGCCGACCCGGACTACGAGGCCATCGCGCGCCACTCGCAGGCGTCCGCCGCGGATCGCCAGGAGGCGTGGCTGGCCCGGGCGGTGATGGCGCTGCGGCTGCGGGAGGGCACCCCCGAGGCCATCCGCTGGCTGGAGGACGCCCGGACCGGCCCCGACAAGCGGCGCGCCGGCGAGGCCCTCTACCGCCTGGGGCTCGCCCAGGGTCGGCTGGAGCGCTGGGACCAGGCCGCCGCGACCATGAGCCGCTATGTGGCCGAGTACCCGCGCGGGCCCTACGCCCTGAGCGCCGGCTACCAGGTCGGCCGCCTCTTCCACCAGGCAGGCCGCTTCGCGCGGGCTGCCCGCGAGCACCACCGCTTCCTGGCCCGCCGACGCCCCGACCACGACAAGTGGCACTGGTTCCTGGGCCTGGTGGAGTTTCGAGGCGGCCGCCAGGCCGCGGCCCGCGAGGTCTTCGACGCCATCGCCCCGGGCGAGAACACCCTGGTCGGCCCCAAGGCCGACTACTGGGCCGCCCGCAGCTTCCTGGCCGAGGGCCGCCAGGCCGACGCCCTGCGGCGGCTCGACGGCCTCGCCCGCCGCGCCCCCCTCAGCTACTACGGCACCCTGGGGGCGGCGCTGGCCCACACGCTGGACGCGGCCCGCCCGGCCGTGCCGGCGCGCCCCGCGGGGCTGCCCCTCCCCGTCGTCCTGCCTGATCTGGATCCCTGGATCGCCCGCCTCGCGGGTACGCCGGCCGGGACCCGGCTCCAGGCCATCCGCCTGCTCATCCGGGCCGGCGAGCCCGGGCTGGCCGATGCACAAGCCGTTGATCTGCAAGATGATCCCAGCATCCGGGCCCTGGGCGCCGAGCGCGACGCGCTGGCGCGGACGCTGGATCTGGCGCTGGAGCGGTTCGGCCAGCGCTGGCGCAGCGATGCCCGCCGGGGCCTGCCGTGGAAGGGTGGCCTGGCCGACGTGGAGGCCGACGAGCTGCGAGCCACCTACCCCCTGGCCTGGATCACGCTGGCCCGCGCCGCCGGCCGCCTGCATGGCGTCTCGCCCTGGTGGCTGCTGGCGCACATGCTCCAGGAGAGCCGCTTCAAGGCCCAGGCGGCGAGCCACGCCGGCGCCCTGGGGCCCATGCAGGTGCTGCCCCGGACGGGTCGGCTGATCGCCGCGCAGCTCGGCATCCCGGCGGGGGACTTCTTCGCCGCCCGCCTCTTCGAGCCCGGCATCGCGCTGCGCCACGCGGCCTGGTACCTGGCCGCCCTGCGCGACGAGTTCGGCGGCAACCTGCTGCTGGCCATCGCCGCCTACAACGGCGGCCCCCGGCGCTTCGCCGAGCATGTGCTGGCCAGCCGGGCCCTCCCCTTCGACCTGCTGATCGAGGAGATCGGCGCCCATGAGTCGCGCAACTACGTGCGCAAGGTGGCCGATCACCTGGTGCGGTTCGCGACGATCTACGGGGACGACGCCGAGCGGGAGGCGCTGATCGGGGCCCTCGCGCCGCCGGCGACGGTGCCGCTGCCCCGCGGGGAGATCCGGTTTTGAACCGCGTGGTGACCTCGGCGCGGCTGCCGGCGCCGCCCCGCCGCCGGTGGGGCCGGCTGGTGCTCGGGCTGGGCCTGCCCGGCCTGCTGCTCGGCCTCTTCGCCGGCTACTGGCTGCTGGCGCCCGCCTACGTCGAGGGCCGCGTGGTGCGCCGGCTGGAGGCGGCCCTGGCCCGCCGCGGGCTGGCCCTGGAGAGCCACCGGCTCGCCTGGGACCACTGGACCCGCCTGACCCTGAGCGAGCTGCGGGTGAAGTCGGCCACCGGGACCGGGGTGGCCATCCAGGTGGATCGCGTGGACGTCACGCTGTCGGGGCACCACCTGCTCCGCGGCGAGGCGCGGGCGGCCTCGGTGGCGGTGGGGACGGTCACCGCCGAGGTCGACCTGGATCAGCCCCTGGCCGGGACACCCGCCGCTCCCGAGAGCGCCGCCCCGAGAGCGCCGCCCCCGAGAGCGCCGCCCCCGAGGCGCCGCCCCCGGAGCGCCAGCGCCGCTCCCGGGAGTACCACGGCCGGAGGCGCGCTCGACGCCGCGACCCTCACCGTCGAGCGCCTCGTCGCCCGCGTCCGCCGCGGAGCGCGCCCTCGTGGACTTCGAGGGGTCGGTGGCCCGCCTGGACCGCCTGGAGGGGGTCGCGACGCAGCTCGCCGGCCAGGCCAGCTACGAGGGCGCACCGTGGCCGTCGAGGTGGAGGGCGTCCTGACCCCGGCCCGGGTGGACGTGCGGATCCGCCCCGCCGACGCTTCGCCGGTCTTCGTGCACGCCGTGCCGGATCAGGGCGCGCTGTCCGCCCGGGAGGCGGTCCTGCGCCGCGACGCCAGCGGCCTGTCGCTGGGCGTCGGCACCATCGAGCTGCACCTCGGCCCCGCCGACGCCCCCGCCTGACGCTGACGGCCGATCGGGCCTCGGTGGAGCGCGGCCCGGATGGCTGGCTGCTGGAGGCCCGAGGACGGGCACCTGGCCGTGGATCCCGAGCACCTCGACGAGCTCCGCCCCCGGCTGGCGGCGCTGGTCGCGACGCTTCGCCCCCGCGGCGGCGGCGGGGAGCGCCCCGCGAGCCCCGATCGCCCGGCCGTCGCGGGCGCCCGCCTGGTGGACTTCGCCCTGGGCCTGCCGGGCGCCGAGGCCGCGCTGGTGGGCGTCCGCCTGGACGCGACGCCGGCGCGCATCGAGCTGAGCGGCTCCATCGCCGGGGGCGAGGGCCACGGCGTCATTACCCTGATTGACGGGCGGCCCAGCGCCCTGGAGGCCGACTTCGCGGGCCTCGATCTCACGCGCCTGCCCGCGCCGCTGCCGGCCTCCCCGCTGGCCGGCCGGCTGGCCGGGGAGCTGAAGGCGACTGCGCTCGACACCCGCAAGCCCTTGATCATCCAGGGAGATCTGCGTCTGACCGGGGGCAGCTTCCAGCATGACGCGCTGGCGAGCGAGCGCATCGAGGGCTGGAGCTGCGCGCCTGGGGGCGGGTGGAGGTGGATCTGGCGGCGGGGCGGCTGGCCGTGCCCGAGGGGCGCTGAGGAGCGGGCCGGTGGTGGCGCGGGCCACGGGCGGGGTGACGGGCTGGCCCCGGGCGCCGGTGGTGGATCTGGACGTGCGCGTCGAGCCGGTGCCCTGCGCCGACGCGGTGGCGCAGGTGCCCGCGGCGTTCATGGGGCCCTACCGGCGCGTGCTGCTGGAGGACGTTCAGCCCGCGCATCAAGGCGCGCATCCCGACGAAGGATCCGAAGGGGCTGCGCTTCGACGCGACGGGCATCAGCGACGGTGGCTGCCGCGTGGCGGCCCTGCGGGCCGAGGAGGCGGGCTGGCCGGCCGTGGAGGGGGCGAGCGCCCTGGACGACGTGGGCTGGCTGGACGAGCCGTTCGTCCTGCCGGTCCGCGAGGGCACGTCGGAGGGGACGGTGATCCGGGTCGGGCCGGGCACCCCCGAGTTCGTCCCGCTGGCCGAGCTGCCGCCCTATGTGGGCGCGGTGGCGTACCTCTCGGAGGAGATGGGCTTCTACACCGGCACCGGCATCAGCCTGCCGCTCATCACCAAGGCCATCGCCACCAACCTGGAGAAGGGCCGGTTCGCCTACGGCGGCTCCACCGTCACCCAGCAGCTCGTCAAGAACCTGTTCTTGAGCCGCACCAAGACCCTGGCCCGCAAGTTCCAGGAGGCCATCGTCTCGGCCCGCATCGCCGAGACCATCACCAAGGACCGGGTGCTGGAGCTCTACCTCAACTGCATCGAGTTCGGCCCCGATGTGTATGGCATCGGCCCCGCCGCCACCCACTACTTCCAGAAGGACGCCCGCGAGCTGACGCCCCTGGAGGCGACGTTCCTGGCGATGCTCAAGCCCGCGCCCCGGCGCGGCGGCTGGTATGTGCGCCAGGGGCGTACACCGAAGATGCCCTACTGGGACCAGCGCTCGCGCGACCTGCTGGTGCGCCTGGCCGACCGCGGCCTCGTCGCCCCCGACGAGGCGGATCGCGCCGCGCCGTACATCCTGCGCTGGGACGCCGACGGGCGGTACCTGGGGGCGGACCCCGGGGTCGATCCCCCGAACACCTGGGACGCCGTGATCGAGCCCTGACGGCCCCACCCTGACCGACGGGCCGGAATTCGCCGCCGGGTGCGACATGTGCGCACCCGGCCCGCCTCACCGTGGTATGGTGCCCCGCAGGTTGCGCCCCCACGGTGGCAACGCGCAGAATCGCGCCGCGTCCCATGGCCAGGGACCGCGGGCGCTCAGGGAGCATGGGTCGGATGGACAAGGCGGATCGAGGGACCTGCGAGGTCTGGATCCAGGCAGCCTTCCCCGGAGATGCGGGCGGGCTCGCCTCGATGATCGCGCCCCTGATCGACCAGGACGCCGACGAGCTGGAGTCCGCCCTGCTGGCCGGGCCCGTCCAGGCCGGCCGGGACCTCTCGGCCGACGAGGCGAGCCAGCTCGCTGAAATCCTTGAAGGTTTCGGTGCGCAGGCCGAGGTGAGGGCCGGCGGGAGCGCGGCGCAGGTGCCCACGAGCAACCCGGCCGCGCCTCCGGGCGCCCACCTGCGCAGCACCCAGCCCTTCGACGCCGGCGCCCTGCGGGCGACGCTGGAGGCCCGGGGCATCGATCTGGGGGGCGTGCTGCGTGGGCAGCCTTCCCGGCCCGAGGTCCCGCGCGACATGGCCGTGACGCCGCCGGTCGCGGCCATGGAGCCCGAGGTGGCCATCCCCCTCGCCGGGCCCGTGCCCGAGCTGGCGATGCAGGCCCCCATCATCGACAAGGCGCTGCTGCCGCCGCTGCCGAGGCCGCCGCAGCGCCCAGCCGCCCGCTCGCTGCCCCCCGGCCCGCTCGACGCCGCCGGTCCCCGCGCCGCCGCCCGTGGCCGCGCCGCCCCCGTCCCGGCTTCGCCGCGCCCCGCGGCCACGCCGCCGGCGCCCCCGTGGCCCCGCCGCCGCCCGCGCGGCCGACGCCCCCGCGCCCGCCCCAGGAGCTGCCCACCGTCAGCCCGCTGCGGACGTTCGTGGATGCCCCGCCCATCCCCGGTCCGCTCATGACCGATGAGCCGACCCAGGTCAACCCCATGGACGAGGAGCTGCTGCGGGCGGCCATCGCGGCGGCCGAGGCCGAAGAGAGGCCGCCGGCCCGCGGCGGCGCCGCCCGCACGCCCACGCCCCCGTCCGCCCGGCCACGCGCCCCCGGCCGCCCCGGCGCCGCCGCCGGTGACGGGCCCCGCCGCGAGCGCGACGCCCCCCGGCGTGCCCGCCGTGCCCGCCGTGCCATCGGGCCCATCGGCCCCATCGACCCCGGCCGGCCCCGGCGTGACGGGGGAGGAGCCCTCGCTGCGCGGCAAGGTGGGGCTGCCCCGCAGCATGCAGGGCAGCCGCGACGACCTGCCTCCGTGGTTCCCGCGGGTCCCCATGCGGCCCGAGAAGCCGCCGAAGCGCTCCCACGCGCCGCTCCTCATCTTCGCCGCGGGGGTGCTCATCGCCCTCGCGACCGTGGCGCTGCTGGTCCTGCGGTAGGGCGCCCAGCGCTCAGCGGACCCGCGCGCCCCCGCGTTCATCGGAGCAGCGCGCCCCTTCGTCCTTGAGAAGAAGCGCCCGGATGACCAGAATGCGCGCGCGCCTGGCCCGGGGGAGGTGTCTTGGCCTACTCACTCACCGACGACGTCCTGCCGGGCCTGAGGGACGCCCTCTTCGCCGAGGGCTGGACGCTGGTGGCCCTGGTCGGGGCCGCGCTGGCGCTCGTGGGCGTGGCGCGGGCGACCCGCGGTCTCGCCCCCGGGCGGGCCGCCGCGGTGCGCTGGGGCTTCGTGGCGCTGGCCATCGGCCTGGGTCTGACGCTCGCCTGGCGCCGCCTCTGGCTCTGCGATGATGCCTTCATCAGCTTCCGCTACGCCCGCAACCTGGCCGAGGGCCATGGCCTCGTCTTCAACCCCGGCGAGTGGGTCGAGGGCTACACCAACTTCCTGTGGACGGCCGCGCTGGGGACGCTGGCCCGCCTGGGCCTCGACATCCCCCTCACCGCCCTGGCCCTGAACCTCGCCAGCTTCGCGGCCGCGGTCGCCCTCACGGCGGGCGTGGTCCGCCGGACGGCGCCGGGCCCCGTCGCCGTGCCCTTCGCTGCGATCGCCCTCGGGGGATCGCTGGGCTTCACCACCTTCGCGAGCTCCGGCCTCGAGACCATGCCCGCCGCGGCGCTGGTCATGGCGGGGGTCCTGCTGGCCCGGCGCCCCTTCTTCTCGGGCCTCTTCTTCGTGCTGGGCGCCCTGGCGCGCCCCGACCACCTGCTCTTCTGGGGCTGCATGGGCCTCGCCCTGGCCGGCGAGGACGTGCTCGCCAGCGCGGGGCCCTGGCTGCGTCGCCTGCGCTGGAAGCGCTACCTCGCCTTCACCGCGCCCGTCGTCCTGGTCTTCGTGCCGTGGTTCCTGCTGCGCTGGCACGCCTACGGCGACGTCTTTCCGAACACCTACTACGCCAAGTCCGGGGGCAGCGCCTACTACAGCCAGGGCCTCATCTACCTGGCCGTCTGGGTCTTCACCAGCGGGGCCTTCCTCTGGGTGCCCCTCTGCTTGGTCCTGGCCATCGCCCGCCCGCGCTCGCCGGCCGAGCTGCGCCTGCGCCTCTTCGCCGTCCTGTCGCTGGCCATCTACGGCCACTACGTGGTGCGGGTCGGGGGCGACTTCATGATGGAGCGGTTCTTCATCGTGCTCTGGCCCATCGCCCTGGCGGCGCTGGAGGTCCAGGTGCGGTTCGTGGCCGAGCGCGGGGTCGCGCGGTACATCGTCGTGCCCCTGGCCGCGATCGGTCTGGGGGCCGCCATCACCCCCGTCCGCCCCATCCCCGACTTCGAGAAGGTCTGGCACCTGGCGGCCGAGCACTCGTTCTACCGGGTCAAGACGCTCTCGCCCCTGGTCATCGACTCGCGCTACTTCCACATCGGGCAGCAGCTCGGGCGCGCCTTCGCCGACCACGGCCCCTACCCCCGCCTGGCCGCCGGCTCGGTGGGCCTGCTGGGCTACTACTCCCGCCTCCCCATCTCGGACCGCTATGGCCTGACCAGCCGCCGGGTGGCCCACAAGGCCATCAACGAGCGCGGCCGGCCCGGCCATGAGAAGCAGGCCGCCATGGAGGATCTGCAGGCCGAGGGCGCCGACTTCGCCCTGCACAACCTCTGGGGATCACGGTGGAAACCGTGGACCGAGGCCTGGATGGGCGGGGCGCGGGTGTACCTGCTGCGGGATCAGCCGGCCCTGCGCGCGGCGTTCCTGGGGGATCACCGCGTGCGGCTGCCCGCGCGGCCGATCTCGGCGGTGGACCGCTCGGCGCGCAGCCTGCGCCGCACCGCCGCCCTGGAGGACTGGCGCTTCCTGCGGGCCTTCCTCGGCACGGGCAGCGACGATCTGGCGCCGCTGGTGGCCCGCCTGGGCGCCATCGCCGACTTCGAGGAGGGCCTGCCCGTGGGCCTCCAGGTCGAGGGGAAGCCCCCCGCCTGGATGACCAACGCCGTGCCGCCCGTGGGGGCCTCGGGCGAGGGCTGGCTGGAGCTGGACGGCCCCGGGCGCCGGGTGCTGACGCTGCCCGTCAACCTGCAGGGGCCCGCGAGGTGCGCCTGGCCCTGGGCGGGAGCCCCGTCCCCGGCCACCGGGTCGAGCTGTGGAGCGGCGGCCGCCTCGTCAGCCAGGCCAGCCCGACGGGGGCCGCCTGCTGCGGCCGGCGGCGCTGTACAGCGACGTGCCGCTGTACCAGGCCGAGCTGCGCATCGTGGACGAAGAGACGGGCGTGGGCACGGTGCTGCTGGTCGACGCCGTGCACGTGCCGTCGGCCCGCGACCTGCGCACGCTGCTCGACGCCCGCGGCATCACGGCCCACCGCATCGCCGAGCTGCTCGGCGTGGCGGCCGAGGAGCTGCCCCCGACGATCCGGGCATCGCCGCCTGGCGCGCCGAGCACCTGGTCATCGACTGGCCCCTCGACGCCGCCTCCTTCCCCGAGGGCGCCGAGGTCGAGGGCACCGCCTTCGGGGCGGGCCCCGCGCTGGCCGACCTGCCGGGCCAGAACCCCGTCCAGGATCGCCGCGGCGGCCTCCTGAACAGCTACCACGGCGGCGACGCCAGCGTCGGCGTCGTGCGCACGCCCACGTTCACCATCCCGGCCCGCGGCATCACGCTGCGCGTGGGCGGCGGCCGCGACTGCACCCAGACCTACGTCGGCCTGGAGATCGACGGGGAGGTGGTGGAGCGCGTCTGCGGCCTCAACGACGAGCGCCTGCGCCAGCGCACCCTCCCCACCCGTGGGCACGCCGGCAAGACGGGGCGCGTGGTGGTCGTGGACCAGGGCACCGGGGCCTGGGGGCACGTCCTGGCGGACGACCTGCTCGCACCCAACGCCTCGCAACCCGTGGAAGAGAAAGACGAAATCGAGCAGGACGCGCCCGAGGAGCCCGCCGCGGAGGAGCCGCGGGATCCGGCCGATCCCGCCGAGCCGTGGGGGCCGCGGTGATCCTGGAGGCCACCGAGATCGCGCCCGGCGCCCGCCTGGAGGCCGACATCTGCATCGTCGGCTCGGGGCCCGCCGGGCTGGCCATCGCGGATCGCCTCGCGGGTGGCAAGCGCCAGGTGCTCGTCCTGGAGAGCGGCGGCCTCACCCCGGATCCGGCGGTGCAGCAGCTCTACGAGGGCGATCTGATCGGGCGGCCGTACTTCCCCCTCGACGCCTGCCGCATCCGCGGGTTCGGCGGCTCCAGCGGCTGCTGGGCCGGCCTCTGCCGCCCGCTGGATCCCGAGGACTTCGAGGCCCGGCCCTACGTCCCCGAGAGCGGGTGGCCCATCACCCGGGCCGACCTGGATCCCTGGTACGCCGAGGCGGAGCGGTTCCTCGGCCTGAAGGGCCCCGGCTGGGACTCGCCGCGCTGGCATGCCCCCCAGGCCGCCCCCTGGAAGTTCGCCGATCCCCGCGTCGCCTCGACGTTCTTCAAGCTCAGCGCGCCCATCCGCCTGGCCCAGACGATGCCCGGGCCCATGCGGGCCGCCGCCAACGTGCGGGTGATCGTCGGGGCCTCGCTCACCCGCATCGGCCTGGCCCCCGGCGGGCGCCAGGTGCAGGCCCTGCACGCCCGCCGCACCCTCGGCGACGCGGGCTTCACGGTCGTGGCGCGCCGCTACGTCCTCGCTTGCGGCGGCATCGAGAATGCCCGCCTGCTGCTGGCCTCCGACGACGTGCAGCGCGGCGGCGTGGGCAACGGCCACGACCTGGTGGGGCGCTACTTCATGGAGCACCCCCACACCGACGGCGAGGGGCTGCTGCTGGGCTCGCCGGCCCTGCCGCCGGCCAGCTTCTACCAGCGCCACACGCGGCTCGGGCAGCCCATCTGGGGCAGCCTGGGGCTGACCGCCGAGGCGCGGGCCCAGGAGGGACTGCTGGCGGCCACCGTGGTGCTGCTGCCGCGCCGCGACCAGCCGCGGGCCCTGGAGGAGCCGCTGCGGCTGGCCATGGCCGACACCGACGCCCCGGGTCAGCCCCTGCCGAAGGCGGGGGTGGCCTTCACGTTCGGTACCCCGAGCGAGCAGATCCCCGATCGGGACAGCCGGGTGCTCCTCGGCGGCGAGCGCGATCGCCTGGGGCTCCCCCGTGTGCGCCTGGACTGGCGGGTCTCGCCCGTGGACGCCCGCAGCGTGGCCCGCACGCACGAGATCCTGGCGGAGGCCCTGGCGCGGAGCGGCTTCGGGCGCATCCGCCTGACGCTGCCGACCGCCGGCCCCTTCCCCGCCCACACCGGCGGCGGCCGCCACCACATGGGGACGACCCGCATGCACGCCGATCCCGCCCGGGGCGTGGTGGACGCCGACTGCCGCGTCCACGGGGTGGCCGACCTGTACATCGCCGGCAGCTCCGTCTTCACCACCTCCGGCTCCGCCAACCCCACGCTGTCCATCGTGGCCCTGGCTCGCCGCCTGGCCGCCCACCTGGACGTGGCGCTGCCATGATGCCGAGCCGCCGGGAGGCCCTGCGCCTGGTCGTCGCCCTCGGGGTGGTCGCGTGCAGCTCGCCGCCCGCGCCCCTGGCCCTGCCGCCCCGGGCCCACGCCGACGCCGCCCGCCGGATCGGGCGGGCCTGGCTGGATCAGAGCGGCGTCATGGCCGACGCACGCGCCCTGGCCGACAGCCTGGGCGCCGGCGCGCCGGCCGAGCCGGCCGCGTTCGAGGCGTGGGTGCGGGCCCGGCACCAGGCGGACCTGGCGGCCGGCCGCACCGCGCGGGTCGACGGCTGGCTGCTGTCGCTGACAGAGGCGCGGCTCTACGGCCTGTACGCCCTGCTCAGCGCGGGCTGAAACCCCTTCGAGATCAGAGCTTTGGCGTCTGGTCGAGGGGCATGCGGGGGCTCTCGCGCAGGGGCGGTGAGAAGTCCCACGTCCCCTCGGGCCACTGCATCACGAGCTGCTTCTCGATGATCTTCGGCTCGCCGCCCACCGTGGGATCGGCCGTCTCGTCGGCGACCCACCAGATCTTGAAGCGCTTGATGCGATCCTTCGGGGTGAGGGTCAGGCGCTGGGTCGGGCGCCGCAGCCACTCGCCGAAGAAGGTGCGGTACTGGGCGTTGCGACCCGAGGGGAGCCGCGACGAGAAGACGCCCCAGAAGAACCCGGGCTGGACGCGCCGGGCGTCGGCCGCCGCGAGCAGGGGCGAGACGCCGGTCTGGGGATCCAGGCGGCGGCCGTCCGTGAGCTCCACGTCCATCACCAGGTGGCCGTCGGTCTTGGGCACGTCGGGCGCGAACATGGACCAGCCCTGGAAGAACCGCCCGTACTGGATGAACTGCTGGGCCCACTTCGGCTGGTGGTGCTTGATGCGGCGCGAGAGGAACGTGTTCTCGATGAGGAGCTGGCTGCCGCAGGCCGCGAGCCCGAAGATCAGGAAGCCGTTGCTGGCGACGAAGGCGATGCGCCGACCGAGGCGGCGCGCGGCCGAGGGCGGCGGCGGCGCGATGGCCACCGCGTGCTCGAGGCCCAGGCCGCACTCCCCCAGGCCGATCCAGGCGCTCACGCGGTGCCGGCGGCCGGCGAAGGCCCGGTAGGCCGCGTCGAGGCCATGCCGGATGCCGGGCAGCCGCATGGGCCACACGAAGGGCCGCAGCAGGGGCAGCGCCCGCAGCGTCCGCCACACGGCGCCGCTCTCGGTCCAGGTGCGCTGGCCGTCGGTGGCCAGCAGCGTGTCCTCGCGCAGGGCGGCGAGCTGCTCGGCCGAGAGACCCGGGGCCGCCACGCCCTCCTCCTCCCGCCCCACCCAGGTGATGAGGCCCAGGGCGTCGAGGCGGCGCAGGATGCGGGCCGTGAGGTGGCAGATCCCGCAGTCGGAGTCGTAGAAGACCCGCACCGGCGGCCCCGCCAGGCGGCGCAGCAGGCGGGATCCGAGGGCGAAGTCGGGCGGCGTCAGCAGCAGCAGGTAGCTGACCATCATGGTCTGGGAGAAGAGGCCCAGATCCATGAGGACGAAGATGCCGAAGTGCAGGCTGGCCAGGCCCAGGATGGCGACGCGCCGACAGCCGGTGGTGAAGATGGGGCTGAGGAGCAGCAGCGTGCCGCCGCCCTCGATGACCAGGGTGCCCCAGCTCAGCGCCTTGAAGACCCAGAGCGGCAGGTGCTCCCGCATCAGCAGCGCCGAGTCCCGGATCACGCGATCCTGATCGAGGACCCAGGCCAGGGCGGTGCCATCCTTCCAGGCCGGCCCCGACTTGTGGACGGTGTTGAAGAAGTAGATGACGGCGAGCTGGGCGATGACGGCGAAGACGCCGATGTGCCAGATGGGCGTCGTCGTCCGGGCCACCGGCGCGTTGAGGCCGGCGGCGTCCTTCTCCACCTCGCCGCGGAGGCTGGCGCGCACCGCGTCGACGCTGAAGCGCGCCCCCATGGGCAGGAAGAACGTCCACAGCCACCAGAGGTTGGCGACCACGTCCCCGCCGTTCTCGGTCATGATCGTGCGGTTGTGGATGCTCAGCATGCACACCGCGGACAGCACATGGAACAGCCGGGTCTTGAAGCCGATGGTGAAGCACACCAGGAAGACCACGGTGAGGGCGAAGAACACGCCCACCTCCCCCGGGGTCTTGAAGGCGTGCAGCAGGCTCATCATGTAGGTGGCGTGCGGCCGGAACAGGCTGAAATGATTGGGGATGACGCCCTGGTTCGTGAAGAACAGCTCGATCCACGGGACGCGCCGGATGACGTCCCAGATGCACATCAGGCCGAAGGCGATCCGAAAGAGGCCGATGGCTCGGGGGTCGGCGCTGGCGAGCCAGGTGAAGCCGCCATACCAGCGGCTGCGGAGCGGACGTTCAGCCATGGGTCGGCCTCCTCCCGGGCGACTCGCGGTGCCGGCGGGCCCGCGCAGACCCGCGCCCGCCGGGCGCCCTCCCCGGCCCCGCGGCCAGCCAGCTTGACAGGCCCGGCGCGGGTGCTCCAGAGTCGACCAGGGGCCGTTGGCCCTGAGCGACCCTGGCATCGGAGGAGCGCGTGGTATTCGACGACGATGTGGACGACGACGACCTCGAGGCCGACGACGGCCCCCACAAGTACGTGGTGACGTGGACCGACGAAGAGCGCCTCATCGAGACGCGCGAAGAGGCCGTGGCCATGGCCCGCGAGCTCAGCCAGGAGCGGCGTGTCCAGGTGGATCGCGACGACGGCGTCGAGTCCATGCAGTTCTTCGGCGGCAGCCTCGAGACGTTCATCTTCGAGACGCGCGACCGCCGCAAGCGCCGCCGGGAGTAGGCACTCATCCCCTAGCCCCGGGCGGCGTCCAGGATGAGCCCGGGCAGGTGCCACAGGCCGGGCCGCCGCTCCAGCGCCACGAGGCGCCGGGCCACCTTCGCGGCGTTCTTGTGGGTGACGAACCACGGCGGCCGCGGGCGCACCCGGAAGGGGCCGCGGATGACGGTCTTCTGAGGGCGGTCGAGCATCAGGGCGTTGTGGACGAAGCCCACACCGCTCTGGATGTCGGTGCGCGGGTGCCCCGGCGGGGCGCCCCACGGAGTGACCCCCATCCCATACCCCAGCGCTGCCCAGTGGTTGATGACCACCGTGCCATACCGCAGCGCATCGATGGCGGCGTCGAGGGCGCCGCCCAGCTCCTCTTCGGTGCGCGGGTGCACCAGCAGACAGGCGTTCAGGCTGCCCCAGAGGCGCTCGTTGCAGAGCGTCACGGCGTGGTGCAGGAACTCGGCGGCGCTGTGCCCGGGCAGCTCGGTCACCGCCGTGATGCCGCAGAAGGACTCCTCCCGGAAAGCGACCGCGTCGGCGTCGTCGGCGGGCACGCCGGGGATGAGCGTCCAGGGCAGCACGCCCGGCACCCGCTGGCCCACCGGCTGGGCCTGGGGGTAGGCCGCCACGAAGTGGTCGTAGCGCTGCTCGGCCCCCGGGTAGTAGGCGCGCCGCTGGGGCAGGGCCGCGAGCACCGAGCGCAGGGTGTCGAGGAAGGCGCGCTTCTCGGGCCACTCCGCCGGCAGCACGATGACCTTGGCGGCGTTGCAGTTGAAGCCGCCGTTGTTGGTCATCTGCGTCGCGACGTTCTCGGCGTGGAAGCGCAGGTCGGCCTGCGTCCACGGCCCCGGCACCACGATGACCGGGCTCACGTTCCCCAGCTCGCTGGTGACGCGGCGGGGGTTGATGGGGGTGTCGGCCGCCTTGTTCGCCGCGCCCTCGGCGCCGACGCCGTACACGATGGCGTCGTGGGTCCGGTCACTGCCGGTGATGTGGATCTCTTCCACCTGCGGGTGCTTGCACAGGTAGTCGCCCACGTCGGCCCCGCCGTCGGCCATGCGCACGAAGCCATCCCGGATGAGGGGCGCGAACGCCTGGGCCACGAACGGCGCCAGGTACGCGTTGACCGGGTTGAGCTTCAGCATGCACACCTGCCCCTCCTGGAAGAGCTTGTGCACCACGTCCAGCGGCCCGATGCTCGCCACGTTGCCCGCCCCGAGGACGAGCGCCACGGCCCCCACCGGGTCGGTCTGGCGGTAGAAGCCGGCCATGTGGCTGCGCAGGTTGGCGGGCGTGACGCCCCGCTCCATCCAGGCGTCGGCGACGAAGCCCGAAAAAGTCAGCCGATCCAGCAGGTTGCGTGGGAAGATGCGCAGGACGGTGCGCCCGTCGGGGCGGACGCTGACGTCGGCGTCGGCGACGTCGGGGCTGCCCGTCCGGGCCACCGCCCGCAGCGACTCCAGCAGCAGCCGGGCGGTGCGGATCTGGACCACCGGGCCGCCCAGCCAGTCTTCGGCCTCGCCGGCGGTGCCGGCGGCCGTGCCCTTGGCGGCCATGGCCGCTCGGACCTGGGCCTCGGCGGCCTGGGCGGTGCCTTCGATGAAGGCCTCCAGGGAGCCGAGCTTCTCGGCGATGGGCAGCCGCGCCCAGCGGGTGCGGTTGCCGTGCAGCACGGCCAGATCGGCGTCGAGCGCGGCCTTGTCCATGGATGGTCTCCTCGCGACGGCGCGCAGCTTAGCCCCAACGGGCGTCGAACGCACGCGCCGCGCTACTTGCTCGACAGCCCCGGCGGGTCATGCAGGCGGATGGGCAGCGACGCGGCGACGCGGTGGATGCCCGAGTTCATCGTCCAGAGCTGCCAGCCCTCGCGGACGCAGAGGGTGACGAGGAAGGTGTCGAGGGAGGACAGCATGACCCCCTGGGCGCGCAGGCGGGCCCCCAGATCGCCCGACGCCAGCCAGGCCAGGCCCGTCTCGTTGACGGGGGCCGCCTCGAGCGCCCACGCCCGCACCTGCGCGGCGCTGCGCTCGTCGTCGCACTCCGAGAGCACCTCGGCGAAGACCGCGGCGGGGGCCGAGACCTCGCGCCGCTGGCGCATCGAGGCGAGCAGGGCGTCCAGGCCCCGGACCTGCCCCGCCAGGGCAGCGGACCACACGGTGGCGTCGGCGATGATCATCGGTGCACGATACCACCGCTTCGCCGCGGTGGACGCGGAGATCTGGCCCCGCAGACCTGCTTTTGGAGGCGACATGGCGGCGTTGGTGGCTGATGTGGGCGGGACACATACCCGCGTGGCCCGGGCGGTGGAGGGCGCGCTGTGCGACGCGGAGACGCTGCCGAGCGCGGGCGTCGATGACCTGGCCGCCACCCTCGCGGGCTATGTGGCCCGGACGGGCCCCGTCGAGGCGGCCTGCCTGGCCGTGGCGGGTCCCGTGTTCGGCGGGCAGGTCCACCTGACCAACCTGGGCTGGACCCTCGACGCGCGGGCCCTCGAGGCGGCCCTGGGCGTCCCCGTCCGCCTGATCAACGACATCCACGCCCAGGCCCTGGCCATGCCCGCCATCGGCGCCGAGCACCGCGTCCTGCTGGCCCCGACGACCGCCGCGACCCGTCCCCCCGGGCACTGCCGGGCGGTCATCGGGCCGGGCACGGGCCTGGGCGAGGCCATCCTGGCGCCCGACGACCGCGGGGCCTGGGTGGTGGTGGCCGGGGAGGGCGGCCACAAGCGGTTCGCCCCCCGCGACGCCGCGGCCCGGCGGGTGGCCGACTTCCTGGCCGGCCGCCATGGCGACCATGTGTCGGTGGAGCGCGTGGTGAGCGGCCCCGGGCTGGTCGCGGTCTACGACGCCCTGCGCGGCGACGCCCCCCGGCTGCCCGCCATGGCCGCCGAGGATCCGGCCGCGGTGATCACGCGGGAGGCCCTGGGCGGGGGCGACGCCGTCTGCCGGCAGGCGCTGGACGTCTTCGTCGACGCCCTCGCCGACGAGGCCGCCGGGCTCGCCCTCCAGTGCAACGCGGGCGTGGTGGACCTGACGGGCGGCATCCCGGGGCGGATTCTGCCCGCCCTCCGAGCCCGGCTTCGGGAAGGCTTCGAGAGAAAGGGCAGATATTCCGAGTGGTTGCGCACGGTGCCGGTGTCGGTGGTCCTGCACCCGGATCCCGGGCTGCTGGGGGCTCGACTCGCGGCGGAGGCCCTGGCGCGGTGAGGCGGCGAGGGGTTCTCCGGGCCGTCGAAGTCTGTCATCGTCGACAGATGCGCCCGCTGTTGCTCGCCGCCGCCCTCGCCGTGCCCGCGCCCACCCTCGCCCGCGACTTCGACGGCGCGGACTGGGCCTGGTCCCTGCTCGCCGGGACGGGCGCCGCCGCGGCCGTCGGCTTCGCGGGGGGCCTCGCCGCGGCGGTGGCCCTGCAGGACGACCCGGAGGACTTCACGGGGCTGGTCGCCGCCGTCTTCGTCGGCATGCCCCTCGGGGCGGATCTGGGGGCCACCGGGGCGGTCTACACCTACGGCGAGCTCTCGGATCACCAGGGGAGCCTGGGTGCCACCCTCGCGGGCGGGACGATCGGGGCGATCGTCGGCCTCGGCCTCTTCCTCACCTCGCTGCGCGTCGACAGCAAGCTGCTGCCCCTGGGTCTGGTGTTCATGGCGGCCACCCCCGCCGCGGGCGCGACGGCCGGCTACGTGCTCAGCCTTGACGCCCCCGAGGTCGAGGACCAGGCGTCGGTGGGGAGCCTGCTCGGCTGGCACCCCGAGGCCGGCCTGACGCTCGGCGTCCCGCGGCTGGAGACCGCGGCCGACCGCGCCGGGCGGTTCGCGGTCGGCCTGTCGCTGGTGGGCGGCCGGTTTTGAGGCCCTTCGCGCTCGCGCTGGGCGTCGCCTGCCTGGCGACCGCGGGCGTCGGGCGGGCCGAGGACGCCGATGACTGGGCCTGGATGGGCGCCACCGCGTACGCCGGCTCCCTCGTGGGGGGCGCCTACGGCTTCCTCCTCTTCGATGAGCGCACCTCCCCCGACCAGGTCTACTGGGTCAGCATGCCCCTGGGCGCCGCGCTGGGGGCCGGGGTCGGCGCCTGGCTCGGCGTCGACGAGCCGGACGGACGGCTCGGCTGGCTGCTGCTGGGGGGGACGCTGGGGACGGCCGTCGCCACGGGGCTCTTCCGCATCGGGTCCAGCATGCCCGGAAAGCGCAATGGTTTCCTGAAGGTGGGGCTCACGACGCTCCCGCCGTCGGCGCCGTCCTGGGCCATGGCCTCGCGCCTCGCCGCCCGGGCGGGGTCAGCGGCTTCGAGGTCGAGCTGCCGGGCTTGAGCCTCGAGTGGACGGACGCCGACGCCCGGGCTGGCCTGGCGCTCCTGTCCGGGCGGTTCTGAGGGGTGCGCGCCCTCCGCGTGGTCGGCCTGACGGCGCTCCTCGGGGTGGCGCCGGGCCTCGCCCGGGCCGAGCGATCCGCCGACCCGGGCTCGGCGAGTGGGTCGCGCTCGTGGTCGCCGGCAGCGCCGGCTGGGCGCTGGGTGCTCCTCGGCGCGGCCGTCATTCTCGTCCCCGCCGGCGAGGCGAACGAGGGCGCCCTGCGGACGCTCGGCATCCCCCTCGCCGTCGCCGGCACCACCCTCGGCGCGGCCGGCCTGATCCACCTGGTCGGCGACGAACCCGGCCGGTCTTCGAGCTTCCGCACCACCGTCGGCGGGGCGCTGGTGGCCACGCTCGCCCTCCTCCCCGCCAGCCTCCTGGTCGACGAGATCCCCAACGACGAGCTGGCGGTCACCGTGGTGGTGGTGATGCTCGCCCTGCCCGGCCTGGGGTCTACCGTGGGCTACGTCCGCGGCGTGCGGCCGGCGGCCCTGGTGGAGTGGGACCCCGAGGCTGGCGCCCGGCTGGGCCTCCCGGCCCTGGCGCCGCGGCTGGGAGAGCGGGGAGCGGTGGGCGTCGGGCTGCCGCTGCTGAGCGGCACCTTCTGACCCGGCTTGCTCTTCCGCGCGGGCCGATCCACGCTGGCGGCATGATGACCCGCGCCTCTCTCGTCCTCGCCGCCCTGCTCGTCGCCCTGCCCGCCGGGGCGGCCTCGCCGGGCATGCGCTTCGCCCAGAAGGCCGAGCGCCTCTTCCTGAAGAAGCAGTACGCCGAGGCGGTGGAGCAGTACCGCCAGGCCGAGGCGGCCGGCCTGCTGCCCCCCGAGGTGCGCATCGTGCGCTGGCAGATCGCGCGCTCCCTGGAGGAGGCCGGGGCCAACGCCGACGCGCTCACCGCCTTCGAGGCCTACCTGGCCGTCGAGGAGGACGCCGAGCGGCAGAAGGAGGCCCGCGCCCACATCGCCAACCTGGAGCTGCTGACCTTCGGCGCCATCGCGGTGGAGTGCGCCAGCGGCTACCAGGTGAGCTTGAACCAGGAGGCCCCGGCGCCCTGTCCCATCCTGCGCCGGCGCCTGCCCCCGGGGCAGTACGCGGTGACGCTGCACAACGCCAGCCCCGACCTGGCCTGGCCAACCCAGACCATCGAACTGGCTGCGGGTCCGCCGACGACGGTGACGTTCGCGGAGCCGTCGCGGGCCATCGTGGAGTCGCGGGTGGTCGATCGCGCGCTCGAGATCAGCGTGGACGGCGTGGCGGTCGGGCCGGCCCCGCGCACCATCGTGCTGCCCCCCGGCGAGCACGCTTTCACCGGGACGGCAGGCAAGCGCACGTGGACCGAGAAGCGGACGCTGGAGCCAGGGACGGTGACGACGCTGGTGCTGGGGGACGCCGGCCTGGACGTGGATGAGGGGCCGAGCTACACGCCCGCGGTGATGCTGACGCTCGCCAGCGCCGCAGCGCTGGCCGCCGGGGGCTGGTACGCCAGCCAGTACTTCGCCGACACCGAGTCGGATCAGGCCAGCCAGCAGCAGCTCCTGGCGGGCGCCTTCCTGGGCGGCGGGGCCGTCCTGGGCGGGCTGGCCATCTGGAAGTACGTCAGCCCCTGACGGCGCCGCTCAGCTCCCGCAGGCCGCCCGGGCCGCCTCGATCTGGTCGGTCTCGTCGTAGCACCGAAACGTCCCGCTCATGCAGGTGCAGCTCACCGGGCGCAGGTCGGAAGGCTCGCCGCAGACGGTGGCCCGGGGCCCGTAGGCGCAGGTCCCCGAGAAGTCGCACTCCAGGCCACTGTTCAGGGTCAGGAAGGTGTTGACCGGCTGGTCGGTGAAGTCGTCGACGTCCTCGCATCCCATCAGGACGGTCTGCTTCTCGGTGCCGCAGCCGGCCGCAAGGGCGGCAGCGAAGATCACGGCGATGATGCGCATGGGGTACCTCCTGCCGGGTGAAGTACCCCGAAGGCCTACATGAAGGGAAGCCACATACCGCGGCTCAGCGCGGCAGCAGCGCCTCGGCGCTGGCGGCGCGGTCCAGCCGGGCGGCCTTGCCCTGGAACGTCCCCGGCCGGCCCCCGCCCGTGCCCTCGAGGGCCGCCGCGATGGCCGGGCCGAGGGTGGCGACGGGGCCGGGCGGACCTGCGAGCAGGAACGTGCCGGCGTTGCCCTCGCTGCGGGCGGTCAGGAGGAGCAGCAGGTCGGGGCGCCGCCCGTGGGCGGCCCGGGCGACGGCGTTGAGGAAGGCCAGGTCGCCGGTGGGGCGGTGGAGGACGCCCGGCGAGGGGCCGTCGGCGAGCTGCGCCCCCAGGAACCCGGCGAGGTCCGCCGCCTGGGCCTTGAGATCACGGGCCTGATCCTTCGCCTGCTGGAGCAGGCGCGCCACGGCTGCGGCGTGATCGTCGGGGGCGCAGCGCAGCAGGCCGTTGAGGGCCGCCTCGCGCTCGGTGGCGGCCGCCAGGGCCGCCAGCGCTCGCCCACCCGCCAGCCAGTGCAGGCGCGTCACCCCCTGGCGGTTCTCCTGGCCGATGAACGAAACCACCTGAAGTTCCGCGAGGTTGGCCACGTGGGTGCCGCCGCAGGTGTTGCGGTCGATGCCCTCGATCTCGACCACCCGCAGGGTGCCATCGTGCTCGCCGGGCAGCCGCCGGAAGCGCACCTCGGCCAGCTCGGCCTCGGTGATGAGGCGCGCCTGGACGGGGGCGGCGGAGCGGATGGCGGCGTTGACGCGATCGGCGAGATCGGCCAGCACGTCCGGGGGCACGGCCGGGGTGGCCAGCACCACGTCGCTGCGCTCGGGGTTGAGGTGGAAGGCGGTGGTGGCCAGCCCCAGGTCGCGCAGCGCGAGGGCGGTGATGAGGTGCTGGGCCGTGTGCTGCTGCATGTGGTCGAAGCGCCGGGCCCAGTCCACCTCGACCACCGCCGGCCCCACCGCGATCGGGGCGTCGACGGCGTAGGCGTGCGCCTCTCCGTCCAGGACCTCGAGGACGCGGGCCCCCGCGATGGTGCCCTCATCGGCGGGCTGGCCGCCGCCCCCGGGGTAGAGGACGGAGTCCGCCAGGGTGACCCGATAGCCGGACGCGAGGGGCTCGCAGGCCAGGACCTCGGTGTCGAGGCGGCGCTGGTAGCTGTCGAAGTGGCAGGGCAGGAGCTTCATGGGGCCTCCACGCAGGAGGCCCCATGAAAGAGGGGCGGGGGCGGCCTGTCAACGGCCGCCCACCCGGTCAGGGCGCGGCGACGACGTTGACCGTGTAGCCGAACATGAAGCCCTGGTGCGGCACGCAGAAGTAGGTGAACACGCCCTCGTTCTCGAAGGTGAACTGGAAGGTGTCGCCCTGGTTCAGGTTGCCGCTGTCGAACACGCCATCGGGGGCGCCGGGGGCACCGCTCGTCACGGTGTGGATGGCCCCATCCAGGTTGGTCCACCGGACGGTGGTGCCGGGGGCGATGGTGATGTCGGCGGGGTTCATGTCGAAGTTCTCGATGGCCACCTCGACCGGGGGCGGCGGGCAGATGTTGTCCGCGCCCGGGGTCAGGTCCTCGACCAGCGCGAAGTCGGCCGCGTTGTCATCGGTGTCGACGCCGTTGTCGCAGCGCGAGATGCCCTGGGGGCCGATGTCGACGCCCGGGAAGGCGTTGCCCTCGGTGACGCCGGGCATGGCGCCCTCGTAGGACAGGCCGTCGATGACCGCCAGATCGCGCACCAGCACCAGCCCGTCCGGCGCACCGTTCTGCATGCCGTTGAGGGGCAGCGGCAGGAACAGGGTGTTGGCCGGCAAGGTCGCCTCCACCGCGGCGTTGCCCAGGACCAGGTAGCTGTGGCCAGGCAGCTCGGCGGCCGCATCCGACAGGTTGTAGGTGCCGTAGGGCTGACCGTTGCTGCCGTTGACCATCACGATCTGCACCCCGGCGAGGGGCTGCGCCACGTCGCCGGGGTTGTAGATCTCGACGAACTCCGTCGTGTCCGCGCCCGACTGGTCGTAGTCGATCTCGTTGATCACGAGCTCGGCGGCGACCGGCGCCACGCAGTCCAGGCACTCCACCTCGAAGGTGTAGTCGGGGATGGCGCGGCCGCCGAAGCCGTTGACGATGGCCGCGTAGACGCCGGGATCGAGGACGCGCTGGATGAGCGAGCAGGTGCCGAAGCCGTCGTCATCGTCCACCTCGAGCTGCTCCAGGGCGCCCGTGAGCTGGTTGACCCGGAAGAGGGTCATCAAGGTGTCGTCGGGGCAGCCGCCGGCGCCGTTGGTGGTCTGCAGCACCAGCTCCTGAGCCTGATCGTTGATCTGAATCAGGAAACCGTCGGTGCCGCCCTGGGGGAAGGAGCCGTCGTACTGGCCCGGGAGGCTCGCGTTGACGGCCACGAACATGTCGAGGGTGTAGGCCGGGAGGGCCAGGCCCGCGGCCTCGGTCACGACGACTTCGTAGGTGCCGGCCTGGAGGGCCGGGAAGAAGAGGCGCGAGCAGAGGTTGAAGCCCGAGTCATCGTCAGCGAAGAGGCGGGGGCCCCGCACGCCGTTGATGACCGGGAAGAGCTCGACGAAGGTGTCGCCCACGTCGACGCAGCCCAGGCCGTTGGGGGTGCCGTCGCCGGTCACCGCCAGGACGGAGCCGGCGTCGTCGATGGTGAAGCGGAAGGCATCCTCGCTGTCGGCCGCGATGCGGCTCGCGCGACGGAAGACCGCCGTCGTCACGTCGAAGCGCTCCAGCGAGCAGGCGCTGTCGCAGCCGTCGCCGTTGGCCAGGTTGCCGTCGTCGCACTCCTCGCCCGCCTCGACCGCCGCGTTGCCGCAGCCGGGGATGGGCTGGGTGAAGACGTCGATGGTGTAGGCCCCGATGTTGGCGTTCGCCGCGAAGGTCGAGGGCACCACCACCAGGACCTGACCGGCCGCGATGTTCAGGTCGAGGATCTGGCTGCCGCCCGCGGCCGGGTTCCCGAAGTCGTCATCCCCGATGATGCAGCCGACGACGCCGGCCGGATCGAAGGGATCGGTGTAGACGTGCAGGAAGCCGTCGCCACCGGCCCAGGCGGCCGTCAGGTTGATGATCTGATCGCGCCCGGTGTCGTTGACGATGCGGATGGCATCGTAGGGGTGATCGACGCCGACCGTGGGGGAGCAGTTGGCGTTGGGGCGGGCCCAGCGCGGGTCGGCGGCGTCGAGGCTGCCGGCGAGCTGGATGCTGGCGTTGGGCGCCGCGATGGGCGTGGGGGCAGCGACCACCTCGAGGGTGCAGGCGTCGGAGCAGCCGTCGCCGTTGTCCAGGTTGCCGTCGTCGCACTCCTCACCCGCGTCGACGATGCCATCGCCGCAGACGCCGGGGAGCTCGATGACGCAGTTCTCGTCACAGCCATCGCCGTTGACCAGGTTGCCGTCGTCGCACTCCTCGCCCGCGTCCAGGTTGCCATCGCCGCAGACCGGCGCCGGGGCGCCGATCTGGACCGACAGGACGTAGGGGGGGATCGCCCGGGCGGCGAAGCCACGCACGACGATCTCGTAGCGACCCGCCTCCAGGACCCGGTCGATCCGGGAGCAGAAGCCAGGGCCACCGTCGTCGTCGATGATCGCCGCGCCGCGGACGCCGGCGGCGTCCAGGGGGAAGGCGTCGATCAGGGTGTCACCGGGGCAGCCCCCGACACCATTGCTGGTCTCGAGGACCGTCGCGACCGCCGCCGGGAGGTCGAGGACGAAGACGTCGTTGCCACCCTCGACGAAGGTGCCCGCGTAGGCGCCGCCAGCGCTCACGTCCGCCGTGAGGCGGAAGTCGAGGACGTAGGCGCCCAGGGGACCGTTGTTGCCCAGATCCTCGACCTGGATCACGTAGGTGCCCGCGGGGAGGTCGGCGTTGCGGACGATGCGGGAGCAGAGGCCGACCCCGCCGTCGTCGTCGGTGTTGATCTGGTTGACCGGGTTGCCGGCGGCGTCCGCCGTCGACAGGCGCATGAGGGAGTCCCCAATCCCGTCGCAGGCCCCGTTCGCGTCGCGGACGAAGACGTCCAGCGAGCTGCCTGCCTCGTCCACCGTGAAGGTGAAGCGATCGTTGGAGCCCGTCGCCAGGCCGGCGCTCGCCGCGGTCTGAATGCCCTGGATCAGCGCGAACCGCTCCAGGGTGCAGGCCGCATCGCAGCCGTCGCCGTTGTCCAGGTTGCCGTCGTCGCACTCCTCACCGGCGTCGACGTTGCCGTCGCCGCAGACCGGCGCCTCGATCTCGCAGGTGTCGGAGCAGCCGTCACCATTGACGAGGTTGCCGTCGTCGCACTGCTCGCCAGCGTCCAGGTTGCCGTCGCCACAGACGCCGGGGCCAACCTCGATCACGCAGGTGTCATCGCAGCCATCGCCGTTGACCAGGTTGCCATCGTCACACTCCTCGCCAGCCTCCAGGTTGCCGTTGCCACAGACCGGGGCCGGGGGGGCGCCGATCTGGACGTTGAGGATGTAGGCCGGGATGGCGTTGTTGCCGAAGGCCGCCGCCACCAGCTCGTAGCTGCCGGCCGGCAGGTTGCGAGCGATGCGGGAGCACAGGCCCTGGCCACCGTCGTCATCGAAGGCCACCTCGGCGCGGACGCCGTCGACCACCGAGAAGAGCCGCAGCGTGGTGTCACCAGGGCAGGCGCCAGCGCCGTCGTCGGTGAAGAGCACCACGTCGTTGGCCGCCGCGAGCTGGAAGACGTAGAGGTCATCGCCCTGGGCGACGAGGCCACCGTTGAAGCGGCCCCCGGCGTTGACATCGACCTCGAGGCGGTAGTCGAGGGTGTAGGCGGGCAGCGCGGCAGCGGGCGTCCCGAAGCCCTGCGCCCGCACCATGTAGCGGCCGGCGTTGAGCGGCGCGTTGATCAGCGAGCAGAGGCCGGGGCCACCGTCGTCGTCGAACAGCAGCCGGTTGCCGAAGGTGCCGTCCGCGTTGACCGGGAAGACCCCGAGGGTGGAGTCGGCGCCCGCCGGGCAGCCCCCGTTGCCATCGCTGGTGCCCACGATGAGGCGGCTCTGGGTGTGGTTGACCTCGAAGAAGTAGTCATCCCGGCGACCCGCAGCGGTCGCGTTGCGCCGCCGCTCGATGCCGTCGATCAGCTGGACGACCTCGGGAGTGCACAGCGAGTCGCAGCCATCCAGGGGCGCAACGTTGCCGTCATCACACAGCTCGGTGCCCTCGACGACGCCGTTGCCGCAGGTCTGCTCGAACTGGCAGGCCGCGTCGCAGCCGTCGCCGGCCACCACGTTGCCGTCGTCGCACTGCTCGCCGGCCTCGACCACGCCGTTGCCGCAGACGAGCTCGATGCGGCAGACCGCGTCGCAGCCGTCGCCGGCGTCCACGTTGCCGTCGTCGCACTGCTCGCCGGCCTCGACCACGCCGTTGCCACAGACGGCCGGCGGGACCTGGGTGAGGACGTCGATGGTGTAGTCGCCGATGGCGACGTTGCCCGTGAAGGTCGAGGCGACCACCACCAGGAAGCCACCGGCCGGGATGGCCACGTTGGTGACCCGGCTGCCGTTCACGCCGTTGAAGTCATCGTTCCCGATGACGCAGCCGGCCACGACGGTGGGGTTCAGGGGATCCCGGAACACATGCAGGTAGCCATCGCCGGCCCAGGCGGCCGTGATGGTGAGGAGCTGGTCGGCCCCCGTGTTGTTCACGATGCGGTAGGCATCGTAGAAGTGGTCGGCCGGCGCCTGGGCGGCGCAGTTGGCCAGCGGGCGGGCCCACACGGAGTCCGTGTCGGCGATGCTGCCGGCGAGCTCGATGGACTCGCCCTGCGCCGCGATGGGGGCCGCAGCCTCCAGCGTGCACTGCGCCGAGCAGGTGTCGCCGTCGTTCAGGTTGCCGTCGTCGCACTCCTCACCGGCGTCGAGCTGGCCGTTGCCGCAGCCCGCCTCGATGGTGCAGTCGTCGGCGCAGCCGTCGCCGTTGTCCAGGTTGCCGTCGTCGCAGGCCTCGGTGCCCTCGACCACGCCGTTGCCGCAGGTCTGCTCGAACTGGCAGGCATCGTCGCAGCCATCGCCGACGTCCAGGTTGCCGTCGTCGCACTGCTCGCCCGGATCCACGGTGCCATCACCGCAGGCCGGCTCGAGCGTGCAGTCAGGCGCGCAGCCGTCGCCCGCGTCCAGGTTGCCGTCGTCGCACTCCTCGCCCAGGCCGACCACGCCGTCGCCACAGGCGCCAGCGACCTCGACCGTCAGGATGTACCCGGGGATGGCGCGACCGCCGAAGCCGTTGACCACGATCTCGTAGGAGCCCGCCGGCAGGTCCTGGCTGACCAGGGAGCAGACGCCCACGCCACCGTCGTCGTCGCGGAAGAGCTGGACCCGAGCGCCCTGGTCGTCGAAGCCGAAGACCGTCAGCAGGGTGTCGCCGGGGCAGCCGCCCTGGCCGTTGTTCGTCTCGAAGGAGACCGGGCCACCGAGGTGGTCCATGACGAACAGATCGTCGCCGTTGGCGACGAACGCGCCGTTGAAGTCACCGCCGGCCGACACATCCACCTCGAGGCGATAGTCGAGCTGGTACGCGGGGATGGCGTTGCCACCGAAGCCGACCACCCGCAGGTAGTAGGTGCCGGGGGCGAGCTGCTCGTCCAGCAGGGAGCACAGCTCGCCGCCGAAGTCGTCGTTGCTGGCGATGATCGCGCCGGGGGCACCGGCGCCGTCGTCCTCCCACAGCTGCAGGATGGTGTCGCCGGGGCAGCCGCCCGCGCCGTCACCCGTGCTGGCGACCAGGTGGGAGCTGTCGTGATCGACGACGAACCGGAAGGTGTCGGCGCCGTCCTGGCCGAAGCCGCCGTCGACCGGCTGGATGCCACGAATCAGGTCGATCACCTCAAGCTGGCAGGTGGCATCGCAGCCATCGCCGGCGTCGACGTTGCCGTCGTCGCACTCCTCGCCGTTCTGGATGGCGCCGTCGCCGCAGACCGCGATGATCTGGCAGGCCGCGTCGCACTGGTCGTCGGGCACGTCGGGCCCGGGATCGCACTGCTCGCCGGCCTCGAGGAGGCCGTTGCCGCAGCCGGCGATGATCTGGCAGGCCGCGTCACAGAAGTCGCCCTCGACATCGGGGCCGGGGTCGCACTGCTCGCCGATCTCCAGGGTGCCGTTGCCGCACTCGCCCGCGAACTCCACCGTCAGCACGTAGGCCGCGATGGCCCGCGCGCCGAACCCGTCGGCGATGATCTCGTAGCGGCCCGGGGCGAGGTCCTGCTCGATGAGGGAGCAGACGCCCTGGCCACCGTCGTCGTCGCGGAAGAGCTGGACGCGCTCGCCGACGTCATTGAAGCCGAAGACCGTCAGCAGCGTGTCGCCGGGGCAGCCGCCCTGGCCGTCGCCCGTCTCGAAGTGCACGACGCCGCCCAGGTGATCCAGGACGTACAGATCGTTGCCCTGGGCCACGAAGGAGCCGTCGTAGGTGCCGGCGCCACCGCTGACGTCCACCTCGAGGCGGAAGTCGAGCTGGTAGGCCGGGACGGCGCCGCCGTTGAAGCCGGCCACGCGCAGGTAGTAGGTGCCGGGGGCGAGCTGCTCGTCGAGGCCGGAGCAGATCTCGCCGCCGAAGTCATCGTTCGCGGCGATCTGGGCGCCGGGGGCACCCGCGTCGTCGGCCAGCAGCTCCAGGGTGGTGTCGCCGGGGCAGCCGTCCACGCCGCCCGTGCGGACGATGAGGTTCGAGCCGTCCTGGTCGACCACGAAGCGGAAGGTGTCGTTGCCGTCGTCGCCGAAGCCACCATCGCGCAGCTCGATGCCGCGGATCAGATCGAAGACCTCGACCTGGCAGGCGGCGTCGCAGCCGTCACCCGCGACGGCGTTGCCATCGTCGCACTCCTCGCCGTCGTCGATGCGGTTGTTGCCGCAGCCCGCGATGAACTGGCAGGCCGCGTCACAGAAGTCGCCCTCCACATCCGGGCCGGGATCGCACTGCTCACCGGCGTCAAGCCGGGCGTTGCCGCAGCCCGCGATGAACTGGCAGGCGGCGTCGCAGAAGTCGCCCTCGACATCGGGGCCGGGGTCGCACTGCTCGCCGATGTTGAGCGCACCGTCGCCACACTCGCCGGCCACCGCCACCGACAGGACGTAGGCCGGGATGGCGCGGTTGCCGAAGCCGTTGACCTCGAGCTCGTAGCGGCCGGGGGCCAGCTCCTGGTTGATGAGCGAGCAGAGGCCCTGGCCGCCGTCGTCGTCCACGAAGAGCTCGACGCGAGCGCCCGCCTCGTCGAAGCCGAAGAGCCGCATCAGGGTGTCGCCGGGGCAGCCGCCCAGGCCGTTGCCCGTCTCGAAGAGGACCGTCGTCTGGGCGGCCAGCTCCATCACGTAGACGTCGTTGCCGTTCTGGACGAACGCGCCGTTGAAGGCGCCCGGCACGTTGACATCCACCGTCAGGCGGTAGTCGAGGCCGTAGGCGGCCACGGGGCCGTTGTCGAAGCCGGCCACCCGCAGGAAGTACACACCCGCGGCGAGGTCCTGGTCGATGGCCGAGCACAGGCCGTCCGCGTCGTCGTTGAAGGCCACCGGGTCGCCCGGCTCGCCGGCCGCGTCGGCGGCCAGCAGCTCGAGGGTCGTGTCGACCAGGCCGTCCGCGCAGCCGGTCGTCGCCACCGTCAGGTGGGTGTTGGTGTGATCGACCACGAAGCGGTAGAGGTCGTTGCCGTTGGCGGGCACCTGGCCGTTGGCCTGCTGGATGCCCCGGATCAGGTCGAAGCGCTCACCGGTGCAGAACTGGTCGCAGCCATCGCCATCCACCAGGTTGCCGTCGTCGCAGGTCTCGCCCGGCTCCAGCACGCCGTCGCCGCAGTTGTTCTCGAACTGGCACGCGGAGTTGCAGCCATCGCCGTCGTCCAGGTTGCCGTCGTCGCAGGCCTCGCCGGCCTCGATCACGCCGTTGCCACACTCGGCCGGCGGGATCTCCACCTGGCACAGGGCGTCGCAGCCGTCACCGGCGTCGAGGTTGCCGTCGTCGCAGGTCTCGCCGTTCTCGACGACCCCGTTGCCGCAGACCGGCATCGGCACCTCGACCTGGCAGGCGGCGTCACAGCCGTCGCCAGCGTCCAGGTTGCCGTCGTCGCACTGCTCGCCCTCCTCGAGGATGCCGTTGCCGCAGACCGGCACCGGGATCTCGAAGGCACAGCTCGCGTCGCAGCCGTCGCCGTTGTCCAGGTTGCCGTCGTCGCACTCCTCGCCGTCCTCGAGGATGCCGTTGCCGCACTCGGCCCCGGGGATCTCGATCTGGCAGGTCGGATCGCAGCCGTCGCCGGCGTCGTTGTTGCCGTCGTCGCACTGCTCGGCGCCCTCGAGGAGGCCGTTGCCGCACTCGCCGGCGTCGATGCAGAACCCGCCGACGCAGACCTGACCCAGGTTGCAGTCGTCGACGATCTGGCAGACCAGCTCGATCACGCAGCTGGGGTCGCAGCCGTCGAACGGATCCAGGTTGCCGTCATCGCACTGCTCGCCCTCGTCGACGTTGCCGTCGCCGCAGACGCCAGGCTGGGGCTCGATCACGCACGCGGCCGAGCAGCCGTCGCCGTCATCGTTGTTGCCGTCGTCGCACTCCTCGCCGTCGTCGACGTTGCCGTCGCCGCAGCGGGGGCCCACCGGCTCGATCGTGCAGTCGGCGGCGCAGCCGTCACCGCCATCCGTGTTGCCGTCGTCGCACTCCTCGCCGTCGTCGACGTTGCCGTCGCCGCAGCGGGGGCCCACCGGCTCGATCGTGCAGTCGGCGGCGCAGCCGTCGCCCGCGTCCGTGTTGCCGTCGTCGCACTCCTCGCCGTCGTCGACGTTGCCGTCGCCACAGCGGGGGCCCACCGGCTCGTTGGTGCAGTCGGCGGCGCAGCCGTCACCGGCGTCCGTGTTGCCGTCGTCGCACTCCTCGCCGTCGTCGACGTTGCCGTCGCCGCAGCGGGGGCCCACCGGCTCGTTGGTGCAGGTCGGCGAGCACCCGTCACCGGCGGCCGTGTTGCCGTCGTCACACTCTTCGGCACCTTCGACCACGCTGTTGCCGCAGACGGGACCCGACTCCGACTCACAGGTCGCCGAGCACCCATCCCCGCCCGTGGTGTTCCCGTCGTCACAGTCCTCGCCGGTCTCGACGATGCCGTTGCCACAGACAGGCCGAGTCTCGACGTCGCGCTGGGCAGCGTCGACCCCCGAGTCCGCCGGGATCGAGATCTCGCCCCCGTCGTCACAGCCTGCGAAGAACAACACCATCCCGGCGAGCCAGGCGACCCGCGCAAGATTCCTTCGAATGTTCAAAACCTTCTCTCCTCCAGCGGCGCGTCGCCGCTGTCCCCCGGCACGGTCCCCCCGGACCGGACAGTTCTCAAGCGGCGATATCATCGTCGGAAATCCACTCCAGTTCCAGGGGGATGTGCGCCGGGCCCACCGTGGATATCCCGATGAGCCCCTGTGGAGCCTCCCTCTGGACCCGCTATGATGGGCCGCGGACACGACCTCGAAGACCCCCATGGCCCGGTTCACGCGCACCCGCACCTGGCTTTTGACCCTGCTGCGGGCAATCCGCCGGCGGGACGCTCCCGTGCCGCCGCCCCTGGCGGACGAGGATGCCTTCGAGGCGTGGATCAAGGGCGAGCTGAGCCGCCGCGGCTTCACCCGGGGGATGCCCGACGACGTCCTCGGCGCCCTCGCCCTGGGCGACGAGGCCCGCTACGACGAGTACCCCCTCGTCAACACCATCGCCCACCAGCTCCAGCTCGGCGAGGCGCTCATCGGCCGCCGCCGCCTCAGCGACGCCGGCGAGCGGCACGCCCGGCTGCTCCTCGCGGGCCTCGCCTGGTCCGTCGACCGCCCGGACCTGGTAGACCAGGCCTGGCGCCTCCTGGAGCTCACCGCCGCCGAGGTGGACGCCCCCGACGGCCGCCGCGGGCTCGGTGGCCTGGCGCGCGCCCTCGGCGAGGCCCTGGTCGAGGGCGATCTCGGCGCCGACCACCCCCTCCTGGGCCATCCTTTCCACCAGCTCGTCCGCTACCAGGACACGCTCCGGTTCGCCCGCCTCATGTGGGCCATCGCCGCGGGCCTGGACCAGCCGGGCGGGCACCCCGAGCAGCGCGCCCTCTTGCGGGTCGGCGGCCTGCACACCAGCGCCCTCCAGCAGGCCATCTCCGCCGCCGCCATGCTGATGGCCGCCGACGGCAGCGTCGACGCCGAGGAGCGCCGACTGCTCGCCACCCTCATCCGCACGGCGCGCCTCTCAGGCACCGAGGCCGCCATGTTCGAGGCCGAGCTCACCACCCCCGCCACCCCCGCCGAGATCGCGGCCGCGGTGACGGACGCCGACGAGCGCCAGGCCATCCTGCGCCTGCTCTTCCTGGCGGCCCACGTCAACGGCGCCTACAACCCACCCGAGAAGGCCCTGCTCGACGACCTGGCCTGCCGGTTCGGGGTGAGCGCCGCCGAGTTCACCCGCTACGAGGTCGAGGCCCTCGTGGGCTACCAGCAGCACGCCGGCCTCCTCGAGGCTCTCTTTCTCCAGTGGAATCCAGAGGATGCGGCGCCGCGTCTTCGAGCGGGCCGAGGACTTCGTGCGGGACAACGCCGCCCGCATCTGGGGGAGATCCGCGAGACCAGCGAGCTGGGTCAGCTGCTCATCAAGGCCGGCCAGGAGGGGCTCGACGACGACGAGCGCCGCCGGGTGCGCGAGCAGCTCCTCGATCTGGCCCGGGCGATGCCGGCGCTGGCCCTGTTCGCGCTCCCAGGCGGCACGGTGCTCCTGCCCATCCTGGTCAAGCACCTGCCGTTCAATCTGCTGCCCAGCACCTACCTGGACGAGCAGGCCCTCGACGATGGCCCTCAGCCGGCGTCGACGGCCCCCGATCCATCCCGCCGCCGTCCGTCCCCGCCCCCGTCCGGCGAGGCCATGTCCGGCGGCGAGGCCATGTCCGGCGAGGCCATGTCCGGCGGGAACCCTCCATGTCGGGCGACGCCACCGCCATGTCCGCTGGCGACGCGCCCCGGTCGGGCGACGGCCCGGCCGCGTCCGGCGAAGCGGCGTCGGGCGGCGCCATGTCGGCCACGGCCTCGGCCGCGTCCCGGGGCGGCGCCCCCGATCCCGCGGGATGTAAGCATCCGGCAGCATCACCGCGTCCCGCATGGGCGGCGCGGCGTCGACGGCCGCGTCCTCCTCGATGCGTGCCTGGAACGGCAGCGGATCCTCCAGCACCAGGCTGCACCCCGCCACCCCGAACGCCAACGCCAGCAAGCCGATGAACCTCATGGCGCCATCCAATACCACCCTCTGCCCCGGAATCAACTCCCGCACCGCGATGGGCTTGCCAGCGCACCGAGCACGGCCTCTCATGGGGCATGGCCAGCCTCTCCCGTCGCCTCGCCCGCTCCGCCGCCCGCGCCCTCGCCTTCGGCGTCCGCCTCGCGCTGACGGCGGCGCTGCTGGCCGGCCACCTCAACCTCATCCTCCCCGAGGCCGCCACCAACAGCCCCGAGTCGGTGGCCGCCGACATCCCCGCCCAGCTCCGCTGGCTGCGCGCCGCCCTCGATGACGGCGCCGCCGAGGACATGCAGGCCTGGTTCCCCGAGGGCTTTGTCTTCACCTGGGCCCTCTACGGCCTCACCCACGTCCAGGTCGGCCTGCGCCACCCCGTCGGCGACCCCGCCCGGCGAGCGGCGGCCGCCGAAGCGCGCGCCGCCCTCACCGCCATCGAGTCCCCACGCGGCCAGGCGCCCTTCCGCACCAACGACCAGCCCCCCCTCGGCACCTTCTACCTGGCGTGGTCCAACTGGCTGCGCGGGGGCTGCTGCTCGACGGCCCCGAGGCCCGCGATCGCGCCGAGGTCGAGCGCTTCGAGGCCACCTGCGCCACCATCGCCCGCGCCCTCGAGCGCCAGGGACCCTACCGCCGAGCTACCCCGGCCAGGCCTGGCCCGCCGACGCCGTCGTCGCCGCGGCCAGCCTGCGCCTGCACGACACGCTGCTGCCCCCGCGCCATGGCGCCACCCTCCAGCGCTGGCTCGCCGCCGTCGACGCCGCCCGCGACGCCTACGGCCTCATCCCCCACTCCGCCCACTCCCGCCACGGCGGCACCCCCGCCCGCGGCTCCTCCCAGGCGCTCATCCTGCGCTTCCTCTACGAGATCGACCCCGACCGGGCCCTGGCCGACTACCGCCTGTTCCGTCGGCGGCACGTCACCACGGTGGCGCTCCTGCCGGCCATCCGGGAGTACGCCCTGGGCATGGAGGGCCGCGCCGACGTGGACTCCGGCCCCCTGATCGGCGGGGCGTCCGCGCCGGCCATGGTGGTGGGCATGGGCACCGCCCAGCTCTTCTCCGATCGGGCCCTCGTCGACCCGCTCCTGCACACCCTCGAGTTCGTCGGCTTCCCCCTCCCCTTCGGCGGAAAGCGCTATGCTTTCGGCATGTTGCCCGTGGGGGACGCCTTCCTGGCCTGGTCGAAGACGGCCACCCCCTGGACCCGCCCGGTCCACCGCGAGGGCTGGCCCGAGGTCGTCAGCGCCGGCTACCGCCTGCCCTGGCACGCCCTGCTCGTCCTGCTCCTGGGCCTGGTCTGGCTCGGCCCCGTCCGGCGGTGGCTCCGCGGGCACTGACCGCGCCTCTCGCGTCTGACCGGCGAGTTGGCTAGCCTCCCTGCATGGACGCCGACCCGCCCGCCGACCCCGCCGACATCGACGCGCTCGCCGCCACCGACCGCCTGGAGCGACGGGTGGTCCGGGTCTGCGAAGCCGTCGGGCAGTTCATCGAGTACTGGGGCTTCAAGGCCATCCACGGCCGCATCTGGACGCTCCTGGCCCTCAGCCGCACGCCCATCACCCAGGTCGAGGTGGCCCGCACCCTGGGGGTCAGCCGCTCCCTGGTCAGCGGCGCCATGGCCGAGCTGGCGGGCTACGGGCTGGTGCGCGCCGTCGGCGACCACCGCAACGCCCCGTTCGTCGCCGTGCTCGACGTCTGGCCCACCATCTCCGACGTGCTGCGCTCCCGGGAGTGGATCCTGCTCGAGACCGCCCGCCAGGCCCTCGAGGCCGCGCTGGAAGAGCTGAAGACCCAGCCGGACGGCCCCTGGGACCAGGAGCGCCTGCAGCTCCTGCTGGGCATGACCGAGCTGGCCCAGACGCTGCTGCGGCTGCTCATCTCGGTGCGCACGCCCCGGGGCCTCGCCCCCCTCGCCGGCTGGCTGAAGCGGGCCGTCTTCCTGGCTCGCAAGTTCGGTCGGTAGCGTGATCGCCCTCGTCGAGGCCGGCGGCATCGCCGTGATCCTGCTCATGGTGGCCTGGGTCATCCACCGCGGCCGCGTCCCCCCAGCCACCCAGCGCATCCTCGCCGACGCCGCACAGCGCCTGGGCTTGCGGCTGGACACCGAGGGCGGCCGGTGCCAGGTGCTCGGCAGCCGGCGGGGCCACGACGTCCTGATCCACCGCGTCCTCGACGGCTGGGCCATCACCGTCCTGGGGGTCGAAGGCCGCGACCCGCCCCCACCCCCCGCCCAGCTCGGCGGCGGCCGCCTGCAGATCCCCGCCACCGTCACCCGGGCCGAGGCCCTGGCCGCGGAGGTCGATCGCGCGCTCGACCTCGCCGACCGGGCGCGGCCCCCTGTCGGGGAGCCGCTCCCCCGACTATGATCCCCGTGGGATCCAGCGACGCCGGGGGAGGCATGCGAGCGATCATCGCGGGATGCTTGATGATTCTGGCGGGCTGCGTGCCGGAGCTGGGCCAGCGGTGCGCCGATGACGGCGACTGTCCCGCCACCGATCGCTGCGATCCGCCGGGCTGGTGCGTCCCGCGCCAGGGCGGGCAGCCCGCGGACGCCCGCGGTGGCGACGCCATGGACGTGGTCGACGCGGGCCTGGACGCGACGCTCGACGTCGGCGCCGATGGCGACGTGGAGGCGGACGCCAGCCAGGACGCCGATCTCGTGGACGTCTACGTCCCCGACGCGGTGGTCGGGTGCGGCGAGTGGATCGACGAAGGCGGCGAGTGCCATCCGCCGCAGCCCGCCTGCGCCGAGGGCGAGCAGGCCCTCGCCCGGGGCTGCCTGCCGGCCGCCCCCGAGTGTGCACCGGGCTGGATGCCGACGGAGGCCGGCTGTATCCCGGCCGTCGCCGTGGGCTGCTCCGAGAAGGACGTCACGGCGGGCCCGGAGGGCTGCCTGCCGGAGGTCGCGTGCCCCGAGGGCTGGCTGGGTCAGCCGTGCCGGCGCGTCATCCCGGAGTGCGGGCCGGGGCTCACCCCGGGCCTGGACGGCGCCTGTCGCCCCATCCGACCGGCATGCCAGGAGATCGACATCGACCCCGACCTCGGCGAGCGGCCCATCTGGGTCGTCCCGGGTCCGCCCGGCGCCGACATGACCGGCGTGGGCACCCAGGTGGACCCCTACCACGGCGTGAACACCGCCCTGGCCTCCGAGCCCGAGGCCACCAGCATCATCCTGGAGCCCGGCATCTACATGGAGCGCCTGGACCTGCGCCGCCAGTCCATCTACCTGCGCGGCCCGTGTGGCGAGATGCCGGCCGAGATCGCCGGCGGCATCGACGTCAGCCAGGACGCCCGCCTCGCCCACGTCACGGTGCGGGCCAACCGCATCGATCCCGCCGTCATCAGCCACACGGCCGGCACCCTCACCCTGCACGACGTCCGCATCGTCAGCGGCATGGTGGGCCTGGCGGTCACGGGCAACGACGCGACCGTCGTCGGCAGCGACGTGCAGCTGGAGAGCGCTGGCGACCTCGCCTTCTCGGTGGCGGAGGGCCGTGTGCAGCTGGAGCGGCTGCGCCTGCTCGGGGCCAACGGCAACCCCGTCCTCGGGGCTACGGACGCGACGCTGGAGCTCAGCGACCTCTACGCGACGGGCGGCCTCATCCTCGACGGCGTCGAAGGCACGATCGCGGACGCGCTCATCTACCCCGGGCAGCCCGCGGCGCTGCGCCTCTCGGGCGCCTCCGCCGGCCTGGAGTTCAGCCGGATCACGGTCCGCACGCCCCCGGACGCCGTCCAGCCGCAGCCCGCAATCCTCAATGATGGCGTGGCCTTCCACCTCGAGGGCCTTGACGTCGAGGGGCGCGGGGCGCTCGACATGGACCGCGGCGACGCCCGCATGGAGCAGGTCGCCGTCACCAGCCCCTCCCTGGTCATCCAGATCAGCGGTGGGGGCTACGCGCTGATCGCCGACGCCAGCCTGGCCAGCGCCGGCTCCATCGCCGACGTGGTGGCCGGCCACCTCGGGCTCACCGCCGCGCGGCTCAGCGCCCTCGGCCCCGACCCCGTCATCCAGGTGCGCGGCCGCGCCAGCCTCGGCCTCCGGAACGTGCGCATCGAAGACTTCCCCACGGTCGCCCTCCGGATCCTCGGCCCGAAGCCGGGCGACGACCCCCAGCTCACCGCGCACGGCCTGCGGCTGCGCGGGGGCGAGCGGGCGACCCGCGGCATCACGCTGACGGACGACGCCTCCGCGCTGCTGGAGTACCTGGACGTCGACGGCGTCTCCGACGCCGCGCTCCACGTCAACGGCGGCACCGTCGAGCTCAGCGAGGCCTGGCTGCGCCATGGTGCCGCGGGCGACCTCCCGACGGGCGCCCTGGACCTCCCCCGGGGGGACGTGGCGGGGACGGCCATTCGCCTGGAGGGCCCCACGGGCCTGCGGCTGGCCGGTGGAAGCGTCACGCTCGACCACGTGACCGCCTTCGGCTCGCGGCAGGGCATCGCCGTCACGGCCGGCACGGCCAGGATCACCGACGCCCGCGTTCGAGGGCGCATCGGCGCCAGCGCGCTGGGACCGGACGCCCTGCTGAGCCTGACGCGCGCCTACGTCAACGACGACGCCGAGGGCGATCGCCTCGCCCTGGCTGCCGGGGACGGCGCGCGCCTCAGCCTCCAGGGCGCGGCGGTGCGGGGGACGGCCGAGGCCCAGGCCGCCCTCTACGTCGAGGGAGGCGCCACGGCCGAAGCCAGCGACCTGCTCATCCGTGCCAACACGGGCCTCGGGATCGCCCTCAACGGCGGCCGCCTCACCGGCCGCGACCTCGACGTCGCGGCCCCCGGCACCTGCCTCGTGGCCCTCGGGGACGCCGCCGCCACGGCGGCCTACCTCGTCACCCGGGGCGCCGTCGGCATCCTGCACCAGGGCCCCGCCCCGGCCATCGCCCCCCACCTGCACATCGGCCCAGCCGACGGCCGGACGGTCGCCTGCGCGGACGACTGCCCAATCCCCCCCGACCTGCGCTGAGCCCTCCGCTGAACTTTTTTCTCAATCAAATCAGGCTGTTCGAAAAAAGTCTGCGACACGCGCCGCGACTGACCGAAGGAGTGAGAAGCCCCCACCACGCGGAGGACTCTCCCATGGCCGACACGCTCATCATCCAGGTGCCCGACCGGCTGCTCTACAGCCCCCGGCTCAAGCGCTGGGTGCTCGTCTCCGAGGTCACGTCCAAGACCTCCAACGACCTCTTCCTCTTCGTCCCGCTGGAGGTCGTGGTCGCCATCCTCAACGGCATCATCGGCCGCGCCCAGGCGCGCTGCCACGAGGAGGGCGGCTTCGGCTTCGACTTCGACCTGTACGGCTACTTCTTCATGTCCAACCACCTGCACTGGCTCATCGGCGTGGACACGCTGGTCCACAAGAGCATCGTGCTGGAGTGGGTCAACCGGGAGATCGCCCGGCGAATCAACAAGTTCCACGACCGGAGCGGCCAGGCGCTGGTGCCCAGCACGGCGATCCAGATCACGACGCTGGAGAAGGCCCTGGACCGGCTGCGGTACGTCATGGGCCAGGGCACGGCGGCCATGAAGTCGCGCCACCCGAACGATGACGTCTTCGCCTGCTCCAACCCGGCGCTGCTGCGGGGCGAGAAGCTGCACGGCGTCTTCGTCCACGCCGACGGCCGGCGGGAGGAGACGACCGTCCGCATCGACCGCCTGCCGGGCCTGGGCGACCTGACGGAGAAGGAGCACCGGGCGCTGATGTGGCAGCTGGCCGACGGCATCGCCGCCGAAGCCCGCCCGCGGCGCAAGAAGGCGGGCCTGCCGGTGCCCGACCCCGAGGCGGTGCGGAGGGTGGACCCGATGACGCGGCCGAAGGAGCGCGACCGCAGCCCCGCGCCGGTGGTGCATGGGCCGCCTGAGCACCAGGAGGAGTGGCGCAAGCTCCACGCCGAGCTCAAAGACGCCTACACGACGGCGCACATCGCCTACTGGAAGTGGCTGGCGGACCCGACGTTGCCGCTGATCCGTTCCCGGCGAACACGATTCCGCCGTCGCATGCGCGGAAGATGCTCAGGGAGCTGGCCGAGAGCGGCTGACCCGCACGGCGCAAGTGTCCGAAAAGACAACAGAACGAGCACCGAGGCGAGGTGCCACGGGCGACGTCCGCCCAGCCCCCGCCCCGCCCGCGGCGCCCGCACGCCACTGCCCCCAGACCACCCCGCAACCCACGCCGGCCTCTCCCACCCCACCGCGCCCCACCCCCCGCGGGCCCCCAGATTCCAGCCAGCTTGCACCCCTGCACGTGTCCAGCGACGAACTCGGTTGGCCATCCCCCAAAGGCGGACGCACGACGTCCAGCCAGCCTGTACGGCTACAAGGGGCGGCCGACGAACTCCGTTGAGTCGTGGAGCGCCGGAGGCGCGGGCTGCCTACTGGACGGGACAGTCTGCCGAGGGGACCGCCGGACCCGGCAGGCGCACCTTCAGGTGCTCGCGCTTGCCCTTCCGCGCGTACCCCGACATCACGATGGGCGGGTAGCCGCGGGCGCGAATCTCGACGGTGTAGGGGCCGGGCGTGCCGAGGTAGCGGTCGAACCGGCCATCTCGACAGCGCGTCATCCAACGCTCGCCCTCCCGCAGGTTCGCGTGGCCTGTCCGCACTTCGGCGTAGACCGGTCGCCCGTCGCTGTCGGTCACGGTCCCGCTGACCGCAGGGCCCTCGACGTACCGCTCGAGCAGGCGCACCCAGATGGGGCGGACGGACTCCACGATGGGCGGCACCGCCGACAGATCACGCGGGGTGTACTGGGCCCCCTCCACGAGCAGGGCCAGGGTCCCGTGCTCGTGGCGCAGCCAGTCCTGGTCGGTGCCGTCGACGGAGTAGAGCTGTCGCACCACCCGAAAGGGTCGGTTCTGCGGGTGGCGCGGCAGGTCCTTGACCACCTCCTCGGCCACCGTCCACGCCTCGTTGGGTTCGGGGTTCAGGGTGTCGTCGATGGTGTAGGGCGCGAGGACGGCGACGGTGCCGGTGTGGAACGAGATGGACGCCGCGAAGCGCTCGCGGTTGGCGAGCCCCATCATGGCCTGGGTCTCGGGCTCCGAGGCAGGCCGGTCGCCGCGGTAGTAGCGCGACAAGGGGTCGGATTGACTGCCTTTTTCCCCCAGCGCCCCCCACTTGAAGGGGTAGTTGCGGTTGAGATCCACGCCGTCGCGATCCGTGAAGCGGCCGTCCCCGTCCAGGTCCCGGGCGTTCTTGCGCCCGAGGCCCTTGGAGAGCTCGAAGAAGCCCCAGTTGCCGTCGGGGTTCACGACCGGCACGCACCAGACCACCATGCCGCGCAGAATCCGGCCGATGGATCGCGAGGGCTTGCGCTGCTCGAGGAGCTGCTGGATGGCATCGAGCACGAACTCGGTCGAGACGGGCTCGTTGGCGTGGTGGCTCGCGTTGAGCAGCATGCTCGGCCGGGTGTCGTTGGGCTCGATGCCATCGGCGATGCCCAGCGCCATGATGGGCCGGCCCTGGCGCGTGGTGCCGATGCGCTGGAGCAGCGTCTGCCGCGGGTAGCGCCGGTGCCAGCCCTCCAGCAGCGCGTTGACCATGTCGACGTTCTTGTAGCTCTTGGTGAGGTCGAAGCCCCGCCCCGCCTTGACGGGATCGCGGCCGCGGGCCAGCCGGTACGTGGTGTCCACGAACTTCCACGGCAGGTCGTTCGTGACGTCGAGCAGCTCGGGGCCGTCGCAGAACAGCCGCTCGACGCCCACCGGGCCCGTCCGCACCGCCACCGTGGGGGGCTGGCCCGGGAAGCGCTCCAGCGGGTCGCCCCAGTCCTTGGGCTTGACCCCGCCGACCTCCGCGATGCGGACCACATGGGGCGGGCCCCGGTGGGCGTCATTGGGGACGTCCTGGCAGAGCGGCCGCGTCGAGAGCAGCGTCATGGGGCTGTCCGACAGCCACCGGTCGCCCGCGATGAGGCCGATGGCCCCCGGTCGCCGCGGCAGGTCGCTGGTGGACAGGCTCCCCAGCAAGGCGCCCTTGTCGCCGTCGTAGACGTTGAGGATGAGGTGCCGGTCGAAGATCTGGGCGACCAGCTCGACGCCGTCGGCCCGGTGGCGGTTGAGGCGCGCGCGCTTGACCACCTCGTGCCGGCCGTTCTCGATGCGGACGAGCGCGACGTCGCGGCCCCGCAGGTACAGGCCGTAGGCGTCGACCACCCGCTTGCCGTCCTCGCTGAGCACCGCCCGCAGCACCAGGGTGACCTCGACGTTCTCCACCCCGGCGAACCGCGCCCGCAGGGTGCCGTCGGTGATGGCCTGGCCCTGGGTCTCCACCATCCAGATCGTCCCGCCGGGGCCGGGCGCGACCCGGCCGGGCAGCGTGAACCACGTCCCCTCCGTCCGCACGGCCCCCGGCCGCACCCGCGGGCCCACGATGACGTCCTCGATGCGGGGGTTGAAGCCGGGCACCACCACCGCCGACGCCGGATCCGCCAGCGCCAGGACGAGGAGTCCGGCCACCGCCGCCACCACCCGCGTCACAGCGTCCCCACGAACCCGACCGCGTATCCCCCATGCGCCGCGACGTCTTCTGGCGCCTGGCCGTAGTGCTGGTCGACGAACTGGTCGATGACCGCCGGCCGCACGCAGGGCGCCAGATACCGCCACTCCCAGGCGACGACGCCCACCGCCGCAGGCAAGTCCGGATAGGGCGTCAGCACATAGCGAAACCCGGCGTCTGCCGCGATCCGGTCGCGGATGACCGCCCGCAGGGCCTCGACCTCGGCGGCCGAGGCGCAGGGGTGGTACAGGAACGCCACGCCGCCGTGCTCCAGGTTGTGCAGCCACCGCTGGGGCGGCAGGGCGCTGTACTCGCCCCAGCGGGCCCACTGGCCCCGATGGTCGCCGCTGGCGGGCGGATCGTCGCTGTACTCGATGGCAATGTCTTCAGCGATGTGGCTCTGTCCCGCGAGCTCCAGCCGCTCGCCGACGCCCTCGCCGCAGGCGCCGGCGCTCCAGCCAGCGTCTCGGCAGGTCGGATCGAAGCTGTCGAGGCCATGGTCGGGCCCCGCCGGCGCGGCCGCATCGACGCCCGGCAGGGGGGCCGGCACGGCGTCGGCCAGATCCAGGTCTGAAGAGCCGGCGTCGCAGCCGACCAGCACCGCCAGCAGAGAGATCGCGCGCAACATGGTGGCAGGATCTGCCCTCATCCGGGCCTCTCGGTCAACCCGGCCCCCACGGCCCGGCCCATCCTCACGGCTCCGGGTCGAACCGCTCCGCCCGCTGCTGCTTGAGCGCGCCGCGCTGGCTCTTGGCCTCGAGCCGCCGCCGCACGGCCCTTCCCCGGTCGGGTGGCCAGCCGCCGGGGCTGCACCGCCAGCGCCCCCCGCACCAGGCTGGCGAGGCGCTCCCGCGCGTCTTGCTTGTTCTGCAGCTGGCTGCGTGAGCCCTCGGCGTGGATCTGCAGCACGCCGTCCCCGTCGATGCGCGTCGCGAGCCGGCGCAGGACGCGCTCCCGCTGCCGCTCGTCCAGGGCCGTCGTCCGCGTCACCGCCCAGTGCAGGGTGACGCGCGAGCTGGTCTTGTTGACGTGCTGGCCGCCCGGACCCGACGCCCGGCTCGTCGTGAACCACAGCTCCCACCCGGGGATGACGACCCCCTCCTGCACCTCCAGCTCGTCCATCAGCCCGGCGTCCGGGGGCGCAGCTTGATGGCCTTCTCGGGGCAGGCCTTCACGCAGAGCCCGCAGCCATGGCAGGCATCGGCCCGCACCGCGTAGGCCTGCTTGTAGCCGTGGAAGAACGCCTTGAGCTTGCCCAGACCCCGCAGCGCCGCCTTGTCGTCCGGGCGCAGCACCTCGATGGCGAAGACGTCGTAGGGGCAGACGGCCACACAGTCGGCCTTGGCCTCGCAGCGGCCCCGATCGATGACCGGCTCCCAGCGAGCTTCCTCATGACAGGTCGAACGGTCACGCTCGGTCATCGACAAAACCTCTTGTTCTTCCTCATGAATCCTCGATGTCAACGCATCAGGTGCGACAGGCCGAAGCCCAGGGCGATGCCGGCGGCGAAGACGCCAGCGACCCGCGGCAAGGACCACCGGCCGGGCAGGCGCACCTCCACCGAGGGCTCGGCGGGCCGCGGCGCGGAGGGCATGACCATGGCTTCCGGCGCGTCCAGCCGACCATGCCGGTCGATGAGCCGGTCCAGCACGCGCAGCACCGTCTCCACCGAGGGCGGCCGCTGGCTGGCGTCCTTGGCCAGCAGCGACATCACCAGGGCGTCCAGCTCGGGGTCCAGCTCGGCGTCCGGCGCCATCTCGCGCATCGGCCGCGGATCGTCGTGCAGGTGCGCCAGGGCCATGCCGGTGGTGTCGTCGCCGTCGAAGGGCAGGTGCCCGGTCAGCATCCGGTACAGCAGCACCCCCACCGAGTACAGGTCCGATCGCCCGTCCACCGGCCGTGCGAAGGCCTGCTCGGGCGACATGTACGCCGGGGTGCCCAGCCGCACGCCGGGCACCGTCTCCATCACCCGGCCGAACCGCGAGACCTCCAGATCCCGCCCCGTCTTCGGCACCTTGGCGAGGCCGAAGTCCACCACCCGCACATGGATCTCCTCGCCGTGCATCTCGTCGAGCAGCACGTTCTCGGGCTTCAGATCCCGGTGGATGATCCCCAGCGCGTGGGCCTCGGCCAGCGACTTGCCGATCTGGCGGGCGATGCGCAGCGCGCCGGGCTGGGACAGCCGCCGGCCCTCCATCAGATCGGCCAGCGTCCCGCCGTCCAGGTACTCCATCGCGATGAACAGCCGCTGATCGGCGAGCTGCCCGAAGTCGATGAGCTTGACGGTGTTGTGGTGCCGAAGCTGGCTGATGATGCGGGCCTCGTTGAGGAACCGGGCCACCGTCTGCTCGTCGCCCATCTTGGCGGGCAGGAGGATCTTGAGGGCGACCAGCCGGCCGATGGGCTCCTGCCGGGCCTTGTACACGAAGCCCATGCCGCCCTCGCCGACGCGCTCCAGCACCTGGTAGCGTCCGGCGACAAAGTGCCCCAGCAGCGGGTCGTTCACCCCTTCACCTCCACCACCCGGGCCGGGTCGAAGTTCGCCACCAGCTCGTCCAGGTAGCCGCGGGCATTGCACACCACCCGCGTCTTGCCGATCCAGTAGTCCGCCGCGAAGTGCGTGTGCCCATGCAGCCACAGGGCCGCGCCGCTCCGCGCCACGAAACCGTCCAGCGGCGACGCGTATGCCGCCCGCACCAGCCCCCGATCGTGCGGATCGAGGGACCGGCCGCTGGGCGCGTGGTGCGTGACCACTACCACGGTCTCGCCCTGATGCCGCGCCAGCGCGCCGCGGAGCCAGGCCAGCGCCTCGCGATGAAACCGAATGGTATCGGTAGGTTGCAGGAACCGCGGCGCCTGATCCGGCGGCGTGCCCGGCAGATCCGCCGCCGGCCCCACCTCGATGGATCGGTAGTCGGCCATCGACCACCGCAGGGCCGAAGCGGCCTTCCACGGGCTCCCGAACAGGCCCATGTCCGTCCAGAACGTGCAGCCCAGGAACACCACGTCCCCGATGCGGACCTCGCCCTGCTCCAGCACATGGATGCCCAGCGCGCGCCCCGCCTCCACCATGTGGGCCACATGGTCGGGCAGCCGCCGGCCGTAGCACTCGTGGTTGCCGAGCACATAGACGATGGGCAGGTCGCCGAAGGTCTTGCGTGCCCAGGCCAGGCCCTCGTCGCCGGTGTGGACGTCGCCCGCCAGCACCACGCAGTCCGCCTCCAGCGCCGGTGGCTCGAAGGGGCCGAAGTCCAGGTGGAGGTCGCTGAAGATGCGCAGCCGCATGGATCGGGAATGACAGATCCCGCCTGCCGACGAAAGGCCCATGGTACAACCGCGCCGTCGAGAACTGGAGGCGGGTGGTGCGAGCGGGACTCCTCTTGGCGCTGGTGGTGGCGGGCTGCGCGCGGCCCCCGGCGTCCGAGGTGGTGGTGTTCGCCGCGTCTTCGCTGACCGACGCCTACCGGGCCCTCGGCGCGGCCTTCGAGGCCGCCCACCCCGGCACCCGCGTCGTCTTCGCCTTTGCCGGCAGCCAGACGCTGCGCCTCCAGATCGACCAGGGCGCCCCGGCCGACGTCTTCGCCTCCGCCGACGCCACCCACCTCGAGGGCCCCCGCCTCACCGGCCACCACACCGTCGCCCGCAACGCCCTGGTCATCATCACGCCCCTCGCCAACCCGGCGGGCGTCGACGGCCTGGCCGACCTGCCCCGGGCCCGCCGCGTCGTCCTCGGCACCCCCGAGGTGCCCATCGGTCGGTACACCGCGGCCCTGCTCGACCGCGCCGCCGCCGCCCTCGGCCCCGACTTCCGCGCGCGTGTCGAGGCGGCCGTGGCCAGCCGCGAGGCCAACGTCCGGCTCGTCCGGGCCAAGGTGGAGCTGGGCGAGGCGGACGCCGCCATCGTCTACCGCACCGACGCCACGCCCCGCGTCCGGGTCGTCTCCGTGCCCGCCGCCTGGCAGCCCACGGTCGCGCTCCTGGAGGCCCGCCTCGTCGACGCCCCGCACCCGGCGCTGGCCGACGCCTGGCTCGCCTTCACCGCCGCCCCGGCGGGGCAGGCCATCCTGCGGGCCCATGGCTTCGACGAGGCGCCCCCCGATGCGCGCTGACCACCGCAACATCCCGTTCTTGAAGCACTTCTCCAGCGAAGCGGGGCGCCATGCCGGCCCCTGATCGCCGCCTCCAGCCCGCCGACGTCCTCGGCGTCGCCCTCCTGGTCGTCCTGCTGCTGCCCGTGGTGGCCCTGCTCGCCACCACCAGCGCCGCCGAGCTGCGCGCCGGGCTCGCCCACCCCCTCGCCGCGCCGGCCCTGGCCCTCAGCGCGCGCACCACCGCCGCCAGCCTGGCCGTCGTGCTCGTCCTCGGCACCCCCCTCGCCTGGCGCCTGGCCGCCCGCCCGGCTCCGGGCCTGGTGGAGATCCTCGTGAGCCTGCCGGTGGTCATCCCGCCCGCGGTCCTCGGCGTCGCCCTGCTCGCCACCTTCGGCCAGCAGGGCCTCCTGGGCGGCAGCGGCCTCCCCTTCACCGAGGCGGCGGTCATCGTCGCCCAGGTGGTCGTCGCGGCGCCCTTCTACGTGCAGGGGGCGGCGGCCGCTTTTCGCAAGGTGGACGCCGACTTGCTGCTCGTCGCCCGCACCCTCGGGGCCGGCCGCGCGCGCACGTTCTTCGGGGTGGCGCTGCCCGCCGCCCTGCCGGGCCTGCTGGCGGGGGCCGCCCTCGCCTGGGCCCGCGCCCTGGGGGAGTTCGGCGCCACGCTCCTCTTCGCCGGCAACCTGAGCGGCCGGACGCAGACGATGCCCCTCGCGATCTACACGGCTCTGGAGGCCGACGTCGGGGTCGCCCGTGCCCTCTCGCTCCTCCTCGCCGGGGCGGCCGTCGGCGTCCTGGTGCTCGTGTGGTCGCTGCCCCGGCTCATCGGGCGGTCGCCATGATCTGGGATCTCCAGGTGAAGGCGCGGGTCGGGCCCCTCGACCTGGATCTGCGGCTGCAGAGCGACGTGCCCGTCCTCCTCGTCATCGGCCCCAACGGCGCGGGCAAGACCAGCCTGCTGCGGCTCATCGCCGGCGTCCGCCCCCTCGACGCGGGCCACCTGCGGGTGGCGGGCCGCGACCTGGCTCCCGCGCCGCCCGAGGCACGACGCATCGGCTATGTACCTCAAAACGCGAGCCTTTTCCCCCACCTCACCGCCCTCGGCAACGTCGCGTTCGGCCTGCACGCCCTCCCCCGGACCGCCCGCGCGGCCCGCGCCCTCGCCCTCCTGGCCGCCGTCGACGCCGCCCACCTCGCCGACCGCCTCCCCCGCGCGCTCTCGGGCGGCGAGCAGCAGCGCGTCGCCCTCGCCCGCGCCCTCGGCCCCGAGCCGGCGGCCCTGCTCCTCGACGAGCCCCTCGCCGCCCTCGACGTCACGGGCCGGCGGGCGCTGCGCCAGCACCTCGCCGACCGGCTGGCCCGCGACGGCCGCCCCGCCCTGATCGTCACCCATGATCTGCGCGACATCCTCGCGCTGCCGGGCGAGGTGGTGGTGATCGAGGCCGGCCGCGTCGTCCAGCGTGGCCCCGCGGCCGCCCTGGCGACGGCCCCCGCCAGCGCCTTCGTCGAGGAGCTGTTCAGCCCCCTGCGGGCGGGCGCCATCGCGTCCGCCGAGCGCGACGCGGCGCGCCCGACCGACCCGCCAGAAGTCCTGTCGTTCTGAGGGGTTGGAGCGCCATCCGGCTGACCGGCCGCGGGCGCTGGGGGTGATCAGGGCCCGCCCTTGCGATACCCGACGCCACCGCCTTCGTCCCGACCCGTCTCGGCCTCGCGGATGCGCTCTTCCATCTCGGTCTTCAGGGCGGCCAGGCGGGAGTTCAGGTTGTTGATGTCGCCGTCGACGCCGTTGAGGCTCGCCTCGATCTCGCCCAGGAAGCGATTGCTCTCGTCGGCGCCGAGGGCGACGAGGGCCTCGACCGTGGTGCCGCTCAGCCGCGCCGCGGCCCCGTCCAGAGCCGGGTTCACCCGCACAAGCTGCACGATGGCAGCACTCATGTCCTCCCGCAGCTGCCCTCGGAGCACGCCGGCCTTCTCGCCCTCGCTCCGCAGGGCGTCCATGAGGTTGTTGAGGGCCGCCAGCGAGCCCCGAAGCGCCCCCCACCGAGCGCTGAGGCGGTCACGGCGGCCCTGGACCTCCGCCGTCAGCCGATCCCTCTCGACCTTCTCGGCCTGCAGGCGCTGCCGCTCGGCCTCCTCCTGCTGCTGGGCCGCCTGCAGCGCCGCCGCCATCCGGGCCTCCTCCTCCGCCGCCCGCCTCGCCGCCTCCGCGTCCGCGCGCCGACGCTCCTCAGCCTCCGCCTCCGCGCGCTGACGCTCCTCCTTCTTGCGCCGGCGCTCCTCCGCCTCCGCGCGCGGACGTTCCTCGGCCGCCCGCCTCGCCGCCTCCGCTTCCGCGCGCCGACGCTCCTCGGCCGCCTTCTTTCGCTCGGCCTCTCGGGCGAAGTACTCGTCGACGTTCATGGCATCGCGCGGCCCCCCCCGTCCTCCCCGGACGGCCGCGCCGCGCAGGGCGGCCGCGCTCGGCACCAGCGTGCCCATCTGGCGCGCGAGGGCCACCAGGCTGCGGGCGTCGAGCTCGGACCGGATGCCGCGCCCCGTCAGGGTCACGTGGTAGCCGCCATCGGTCGCGGCGACCGAGAGCCCCAGGGGCACCGAGCACGGCGGCTGCACGACCGAGTGGCCCGCGTCGACGAAGGCGTTGCGGGCGTACATCAGCGCCGCCTTGCGGTCCGTGGGCGGCACCCGGTCGTCGATGACGAGGCAGACCTCTGCTGCCTGGGCCAGCAACGGCAGCGCGATGGGAAGGGCGATGGGAAGGGCGATGAGAAGGGCAACGAGACGCATGGGTACCTCCCCCGGTCGGGACCGCTCCAGGCCCCCCACTGGCTACGTGGACCGAGCCAGGGAGCCCGCACACCGTGTGTCGACCTCTGCCTGTTTCGCCGACCGACACCCATGCGTCAAGGGCCGCCTGCGCGCCGGTCCGCCGGGACCCTCGCCGCACAGGTCGGCCGCCAGGGCTCCCCCTCGCCGACTGCGGCTCGCCACTCGACGGACGTGAGCCCCCGATCCGCCGCGGCGCAGAGCCGTCCGGCCAGGCGCAGCGGATCGGTGGTGTAGAGGCGCGCACCGCCCCCCACCGGGCTGGCCGCGAGGGGCACGGCCAGCTGGCCGCCATCGGGCGAAAAGGCCAGGCGATACGCAGGCTTGAGCAGGTCTGTCTGGATCTCGGCCGGTGGCTCCCCCGGGGACTGGGTGCGCCAGATCTGGATGGTGCCGTCGCGACCGCCCGTGGCGACGATCGCCCCGCCTGGCGCCCAGGTGATGGTCGCCGCGGGGTTGGGGGTGCGCCCCAGCAGGACGGGCGGGGTGGCCCCGGACAGATCCCAGAGGCGGACGCCCCGGTCCTCGCTCACCGTCGCGAGCCGCGCCCCCGTGGCGTCGAAGTCCAGGTCCACGACGGCGCCCTCGTGCCGGTGCACGTCATCGTCACGCACCCAGCGCCCTGGCGTCCGCCGATAGATCAGCGCCGTGCCATCGCGCAGACCCAGGCCGATCAGGTCTGGACCCCGGGTCGCCACGGCCCGCGCCCGGGTGGGGAGGGCGGGCAGGGCCTCGATGGGCCCCTCCGGCAGGTGCGTGATGAGCGCCTGGCCGTCCCGGCTCACCGAGACGACCGCCTCCTCGCCCAGGAAGGCGACGTCATAGACCCGATCGGTGTGGCCGCCGCTGCCGTTGGCGAGCAGAAGCGGCGGTAGGCTGGCGGCGCCGTCCACCGGGATCGTCCACACCGCGACCCCGCCTGCAGGGGTCGGCGGCGCAGAGGCCGGCGACCCAGAGGCTGGCGGCGCGACGTCGAGCGCCGCGGCGATGGAGCGACCGCCGGGCGAGACCGCCACCCCGATCACCCGGCGCTTCTCGGGCAGCGCCGCCAGCTGGACCGGGGAGCGCTCATCGCCGGGGGGCCACCAGAGCACGCCCCCGGACTCGCCACCCGCCGTCACCATCCCGCCCGAGGCGGCGAACTCGACGGCCGACGGACTCGTCCAGGCTCCCGTCGCCGGGGGCCACCAGCACCGGCTCGTCGCCTGCGGGGTGCCACCGCCAGACCGTGGCCTCGGAGCCCGCCGCCAGGATGTCGCCATCGGGGAGCACCTCGAGGCCCCGCACCTTGACCCCCGGGGGCTGCGCCAGCTCCGGCCCGGGCAGGCGCAGGCGGGGGAGCGGCTGGTCGCGGCGCCAGACATCGATGACCCCGCCATTCCCCGCCGCGTACACCTCCCCCAACGGCCCGAACGCGACGCAGAGCGGCATGCGGCCGAGCACCTGCCCATCGGACAGAATCACGGGCGGGCCGTCGGCCAGGGGGATCAGGGCGACCCCCCCGGGCCGGGCCACCAGCAGCTCCCGGCCGTCCGGCGAGAACGCCAGGGCCCCCGGGACCTCGCCCACCCGGACCGGATCGGGCAGCGCCCGCTCGGTGGCCTTGCCGCCGCCGAGGGGCACCACCAGGAGGGACCGGTGGTCGGCGGCGACCGCGAGCTGCTTGCCACCAGGCGAGATCGCCACGGCCTTCACGGGCCCGGGCACGTCCAGGGCCAGCGGCAGCCGCTCGGGCTCACGGCCCGGAGGCCACCGCCAGGCCTGCACGGCGCCGGGGCAGCCCGGCCAGCTGCCCTGCCCGGCCACCACCACCCCCTGCGCGGGGTCGGTCGCGAAGGCGGTCACGTCGCACCGACCCTCCGGGCCGTCCACCCGGAGGACGAGGCGAGAGGGCTCGCCCAGCTCCCAGAAGTAGACCGCCCCCGCCCCGTCCAGGACGACCACCCGCTCCGGCCCCGCCCAGCCGATGTCGCGCAGCCAGGTGCCATGACCCGGCAGCACCCGGGGGGCTGCGCCGACCTGTTGGAGATCCCAGATCCGAGCGGCGTGGCCCTCCCCGCCAGAGGCCACCGCCAGCCATCGGCCGTCCGGGGCGAGGGCGATCTGGTTGATGTCGTCGTGCTCGAAGATCACCCCTTCGCGCAGCCAGGGCTCGTTCGCCAGCCGCCGCAGCGCGCTCTCGACGTGGGGCCACGCCTCCGCCCGCCGGCCCAGCAGCTCCTCGGCCTGGTAGGCGAAGTCGACGGCCTGGCCGGCCAGGAGCGCGGCCCGGAAGTCCGCCCGGCGGCCGCGGCTGACGGTGTCGAGCGCCTGGGCGGCGAGGGCCGTCGCCAGCCCGTCATAACGGCCGCCTTCGGCCGCGATGCGCGCCCGCCGGGCCTCGTCGGCCGCCACCACGGCGGACCGCCGGAGCGTCCAGCCGATGGCGGCCGCCACCGCCAGGAGGGCCACCGCCCCCACCCGCACCCAGCGGGCCCGGCGGGCCGCCGCCGCGCGCCGCCGCTCGGCGGCCCGGCTGGCATCCAGCAGGCGGCCCTCCGCGCCGGTCTGCACCCGCATGCCGGCCAGGCCCCGCTCCGCAGCGGCCAGATCGACGGCGTCGAGGGCGTCCCCGACGGCCTCCCCCTCCCAGTCTACCGCCCGCTGCTGGAGGACGCGCCGGGCCCGCTGGCCGGGCGCCTGGGAGGCCTCGAACCGGGCCCGCACCAGCGGGGCGAGGGTGTCATGGGCCAGCCGCCACTCGCCGACCGGCAGGCGATCCGCGGCCTCCGTGGAGCTCGACAGCAGGCGGAGCGCCTTGCAGGCCGCGAGGAGCTCCGGCAGATCGGAGCGGTGGGCGTAGCGCGCGACGAGGCTTTTGGCCGGCCGGAGCTGAGCGGTGCCCAGGGCGGTGGTGTGATATTCCAGCACATCGAGCGCCAGACCCGACGCCACCCAGTCGGTCCCCATGACGGCCAGCGCGGCGAGCTGGTCGCGGACGAAGTCATCCAGCAGCAGGCCGCGCTTGCGCAGATCCCGGTAGTCTTCGAGGCGCCAGGCGGGGGTGGCCGGCGTCGCGTCGGCGGCCTGCTGCCACAGCCGGGTCAGCAAGATGGCCAGCGTCGGCGCCACGGCCGCCTGCCCGTCGGCCGCCACGTCGGCCGCGATCTCGGCGGGCAGGTCCGCGTCGATGGAGAGCCGGTCGAACGTGCGCAGCGCCGGGGTGCGGGTCGGCCCCTCCACCACCTCCACCGCCTCGGCGGCCGACAGGTGGCGCAGCTCGATGCGGCGCACCGGCAGATTCAGCGCGTCCAGGCTGCCCTGCACCGACGCCATCCACTCGGCCCGCAGCGTCAGCAGCAGCCGGCCCCGCGGGCGGTCGGCGGGGCGGCGAAAGACATCGGCGATGAGCCCGAAGAGGTGGGCCAGCTCGTCGGGCTCCCCCGCGATCGGCCGGGTCAGCGCCTCCTCGAGCTGGTCGAGGACCACCACGACGGGGCGGCCCGACGCGGCCTCCCGCTCGATCCAGGCCTGGCGCAGGGCGTCCCCGGAGCCGGCCTCGCCGAAGACCTCGGCGAGCATCGCCGGCAACCCCTTCGAGGAGTCCCGCCGCAGGACCAGGACCTCCGCGACCTGCTCCAGGCGCGGCCACACGCCCGCCTCCAGCAGGGACGACTTCCCCGCACCGGACGGGCCGTACAGCAGGACCAGCGGCGGCCCACCCTCGCCTGTCAGCGCATCGAAGACGGCGCGGATCGGGTGGCTGCGGCCGAAGAACACCTCCCAGTGCTCACGCCGGTAGCGGTCCAGGTGCCGGTACGGGCTCGGCGGCAGATCCTCGGCCGGCGGCTGGGGCAGGCCGAACAGCGGATCGTTGGCGGCCGCCGGCAGGCTCCACGCCCGCACCTGCTCGGCCCCCGCGGCCGTGCTGAGCGCCCAGGGGAAGCCCCGCGTGCCCACGTTGGCCTGCGGCCGCAGGGAGCGCTCCTGGTCGCGAAAGAGCGTCGGCCCCTCCCCAAACTCCATCAAGATGGCCGCTTCGGTGGCCGCGAAGGCATCGGCGAGGGTCTCGCCAGCGGCCAGGCGGCTGTAGAGCGAAGCCGCGAACCGCGTCGCGACGGCGTCATCGATGGCCCGGCTGGTCGCGATGACGGCGGGCACCCCCAGGTCGAGCAGGCGCTGAACCTGCGGGCCCGTGCTGCACCCGTTGAGGACGACGAGGCGCAGCCCCGGCTGCAGGGCGAGCATTCGAGCCAGCCCCCCCGCGTGGGCGGAGGCGCCCTCACCCTCCAGCGACAGGGCATCCCCCGAGGCGTGCCCCGCGAAGTGGAAGATCGCAAGATCTTTGGTTTTTCTGGCCGACTGAAGCGCCGCGATCAGCGTCTCGACGCTGGCGTTCGTCTCGACCTGGAGCTCGCACAGACCCGCCTGCTTCGCGGGCGCCAGCGCCGCCCGCAGCGCCCGCACCTCGGCCTGCAGGGCGCGCAGGTAGCGGGCCTCGGTGGCCGCCTCGTTGGCGAAGGTGAGCAGGATGCGCGGTGTCATCGAGGCTCAGCTTGCGGCCCCGCCGGCCACCCCGCAAGCCCATCGCCGGCCGGTCGACCGGCGGCCCCGGGCCTACTCGGCCGGCACGGTCGAGAGCGGCTCCCATGGGCCACCCTGGGACGACTTCTCCAGTGTCCACGCCCACTTGCCGTCGGCACCCGCGGTGAGGATGCCGCGGATGTGGCTGCCGACGCCGGGGGTGCCGTCCTGGCCGACGGCCTCGTACAGCTCCAGGCGAAACGGCTTCGCGGTGAAGCTGGGCGTGCCCACCTGCCGGTCGTCGAAGGCCTGGGCGTCCAGTGTCAGCGGCGGTGGCAGCGCGTCGAACCCATGCAGGCACATCATGACGTGCACCATCGCCAGGCCGGGGTCGTCCAGGCTGCCCGACTGCCGCAGCCAGGCGGTGGCGGCGGCGGGGCCCCGAGCCGTCTCGAACGGCCCGTCGGCGCGCGTCGGGACGAGCCGGGCGACCGTCCCCTCCGTCGGGTGGGTCAGCGTGACCTTGTAGAAGCCCTTGAGGTGGGGCACCTCGCGGCACACCTGGACGCTGTAGGCCGAGAGCCCGAGCAGACGGGGCGCCTCGGCGCAGGAGAAGGCGTCGGCCGCTGGCGCCGCGGCGCCGCTCGCGGGGGCGGTCTTTGTCGGGTCGGGCACCGGGTCACCTCCAAGGCAGGCGCTGGGCAACAGCAGGCCGGCGAGCGCGATGGGCAGGCACCGCCGGGCGATCATGCCGGCACGATGGTGGACGTGGGCTCGACCTCGGCGGCCGCCGGCGCGCCGGGCGCGGCGGCCATCGCCCCGGGCGCCGTCCCCGCCTGGGTCTCGATGCTGGGCGAGTTCTGGAGCTGGGTGAAGAAGACGTTGAAGTCCTTGCCCTCGCCGCGCGAGGCGGGCACGCCGCCCCCCGCGTACTTCGAGGTGAAGGACTCGGCGAACATCTCCACCGGGCTCGACAGGCTGTACCACCCCAGCGTCGACACGCAGTTGGTGTAGGCGGCGTTGTCGTACTTCGCGAAGGCGCCGCGGTGCCCGCCGACGTTGCGCGTGGCGTAGATCCACACATCACCCGTCGGGGTGTAGCCCGAGAACTGGTAGGCGTTGGCCTTCGCGTTCGCGATGGAGGTGTTGCGCAGCACGCCCTGGACGTACTTGAACATCTTCTCGCCCGCGAACCGGGGCACGCTGGCGATCATGGCGAGCTTCTGGTTCTTGCCCAGGCCGCTGACGGCCGCCGTGACCGTGTTGCCGGTGGGCTCGGCGCCGGTCGAGACGACCGCCGTGAGCCACGCCGCCACGTCATCCGCCGTGACCGGGTAGGTGATGGTGGGATCGGTGGCATCCACCAGCTCGTCGGGGGTGGCCGCCGCCGCGTTGGTGAGGCTCCAGTACGCCGCCTTGAAGTCGGCCGCGCTCTTGCCCCCCTCCCAGCCGCCGTAGGCGGTGGCGAAGTCGTTGCCGGTGACGGGGACGCCCTCGTACTTCGCCACCCCGGTGGAGTGGCCGAACTCGTGGATGGCGTGGTTCTGGAAGTACGTGATGGCCGCCGTCTGGTTGTTGGTACCGCCGGTGGCCGTGCGATCCTCGCCGCCGCCCACCGAGTCGGCCACGCCGTTCTGATCCGCGCCGGCCCGCCGCCCCACCACATCGCCCTGGTTCATGGGCGTCCAGACCCCGGAGTCGGAGATGGCGCCGTTGGCCGCGACCACCTGACCCATCTCCGACGCCCCGGTGCCGTAGACCTGGATGGTCACCACCCCGCGCCGGCATAGGACGTGGGGATGTCGCGCAGCACCGGCGTCGACCAGCGGTGGTACTCGGTCGAGGCCACGGGCGAGTTCTCCCACCAGTAGAACTCCTCCTGGGCGGCGAACTGCAGGGTGTTGGTGGCCGAGGCCGCCATGCGCGAGACGCGCTGCATGATGTTGAAAAACGCGGCGAACCCGGCATCGGAGGGATCCACGGGGATGGGACGCTTGGCCACCTGGTAGGTGCGGCCGGCGGCGTCGGTGTGCGTGATGCCGGTGCCGTACGCCACGTTGGTGATCTCGCCCGCCTTGCGCAGCTGGGTCTGGGCGAAGAGCTTGGGGAAGATGGCATCCATCTGCGGGCGCGTCCGCGTCGTCGCGTCGCCGAAGAGGGTGTACAGCCCCCGGTAGGTGTCCTCCTCGGCCGTCGGCGAGGCGTTCGAGATCACGCTGTCGATGAGATTCTGGTTGTCGATCGCGGTCTTCCACGCGGGGCCGTCGGCCCCGGCGGCGAGCCGGAGCAGGTCGTCGGCGTGCCCCGTGGCCAGCAGGCCGGCGGCCCAGTCGTCGGCCGGGGTGATGAGGGGCAGCATGAGCGCGATGGGTCGCGTGCCCCAGAGCGTGAGCTTCTGGGTGGGGGTGCCGCCGCACAGGCGGATGGCCTCGATGACCTCCTCCTCCTTGAAGCCGGCGAAGAGCGTCGTGACGTGGCTGCTGTCGTAGATGGACAGCCGATCCGGCTCCGGGGTGGCCTGGATGACGCCCAGGATCTGCTCCCAGGTGCTCGCCCCCTCGGCGCTGCACCACTCGATGCGCTTGGAGAGCGGCCCGCCCAGCAGGCCCACCGCCGCGATCATCTCCTCGTCGTTGCACTCGCTGACGAACATGGCCTGCAGGTCGGCCTGATCGTAGACCGCCAGGCGCTCGGTGTCGGGCGCGGCCTCGATGCGGATGCGCATCGCGCCCCAGTCCGTGCCCTCCTCGTTCATCCACTTCAGCTTCCACACCAGGTCGCCGCCGAGCAGATCCACCAGGATCGCCATCTCGTCGTTGCCGCACATGCGGGTGAAGTACGGCAGCCAGGCGTTGTCGCGCAGGACCGCCCGCTCGGTGGGCGGGGCCGCGACGATCTTGCCGTGCAGGGCCTCCCAGCTCGTGCCCTCCTCGTCCATCCAGCGGATCTTGTCGGCCAGGGACAGGCCGAGCAGATCCACGATGCTCGCCATCTCGTCGTTGCCCAGCTCGCTGACGAAGCGGTCGCGCCAGGCCTTGGTGCCCAGGGCGCGGCGAGCGGTGGGATCGGCGGCCCGGATGATGGACGTGAGGATCCCGTAGTCGGTCCCCTCGTCGATGGACCACAGCAGGGCCTTGCCCAGATCGCCACCGGCGCGGACGAGGGCGCGGCAGGCGGATCCCATCGTCACGTTGCCGAAGCAGCTCGTGGCCAGATCCATGTACAGGCGCAGCACGGTGTTGGCCTGGGTGGGGTTGCAGCGCCCCATGAGCGTGATGGCGGACTCCTCCTCGCCGTCGTCGAGGGCCGTCCGGATCTGCTCGACCAGGGAAGGGCCGGCGGCGGCCGGCGGATCGTCGAACTGCACCGGGCCGTCGAGGTCGGTCTTCTGCTGCACGCCCCTGGTCTGGCTGCCGCCCGCCGATCCGCCTGAGCCGGCCGAGAGCAGCGCCTCGGCGGACTCGCCCTGGACCACCATGTCCGCCACCGCGTCGGCGTGCTGCTCGTAGCTGTCCCCCACCTGGCCCACGCCCTCCGCCAGCGACACGCCCTGGCGCTGCTGCACCACGTGGGCGGCCTCGTGGGCGGCGGTGTGCAGGTCGGGCTGTCCCTTGAAGGCGACGTCGTTGCCGGTGGCGTAGGCCGTCGCGCCCATCTCGGCGTTGGCCGCCTCGGCGGCCCCCCCCACATGGGCCTGGATGCCGGAGATGTCGTGCTCGCCGAAGGACCGCTGGATGGCCTCCTGGTGGGGCATCGCCTGGCCGCCGCCCGCGATGCCCCGGGCCGCGGCGGCCTGGACGCGCTGGCCCTGCCCACCCTCGAACTGCATGAGCTCCGAGCTCTGCTGGGAGCGGCTGGGGGTGTCATCCACCGCGCCGGCCCCCGAGAGCTCGACGCTCTGGAAGCTCGGAGAGACCGACGCCGACTGCTGCTGAACGGGGGCGACCTGGGGCGCCACCTGGGGCGCGGGGGCAGGCGCAGGAGCCTTCTCGCCTTCCGGTTCTTTCACGTCAACCCCTCGGGTGGGCTCGGTGCAGACACGGTAGCGGAAGCCGTGGGCGGCGGCGACCAGGATTGTCGTATCCTCACGAGACTCACGCCGTTCAACCCGATGGTGCGGGTTGGGGGAACCGGGATGCGGCGGCGATGGTGGGGTGGCCTGCTGGCCATCGGGCTCGTGGTGCTGGGCTGTGACAGCGGCGGCGGGGCGGGTGGCACCGGGCCCGATGACGCCGGGCCGGTCGGCCGCTCCGACGCCCGCCCCCCCGACGAGCTCAGCCTGGAGGAGGAGGTCGGCGAGCTGTTCGGCGGCCGCTGCGCGGGCTGCCATGTGGGGGGCGCCGCGGAGGCGGGCCTCCAGCTCGACGACCTGGCCACGGCGACGGTCGGCGTCCCCAGCACCGAGAGCGCGCTGCGGCTGGTCGAGCCGGGGCGGTGCGACCAGAGCTACCTCTACCGCAAGATCGAAGGCACCCACGCCGCGGTCGGGGGCGGGGCCCTCATGCCCATCGGCCTGCCGCGCCTCACCAGCCCCGAGCTGGAGCTCGTCTGCGCCTGGATCGAGTCGCTGCCGCGGGCGCCGGTCTTCGAAGACTGCGGCACCCTCGGCGACGAGGACGCCAACGGCGCCGCCGACTGTGACGACGCCGCCTGCCAGGGTGCGCCCCCGTGCCTGCCCGAGGCCTGCGAGGGCGAGATCGACGAGGACGGCGACGGGCTCGTCGACTGCGCCGATCCCGACTGCCGGGGCCTGGCGGTCTGCCGCGTCGAGGACTGCTTGAGCCGGGGCGACGAAGACCTGGACGGCCAGGCCGACTGCGATGACCCCGACTGCGCCGATCACCCGCTCTGCGCGGGCGAAAACTGCGGCAACGGCCAGGACGACGACCAGGACGCCCTCGTCGACTGCGACGACCCCGACTGCGCCGAAGCCCTGACCTGCCAGCCCGAGGTGTGCAGCAACGGCGAGGACGACGACGGCGACGGCCTGGTCGACTGTGCCGACGAGGAGTGCAGCGCCCGGCGCGCCTGCCAGCGGGAGGTCTGCTTCGGCGGCGTGGACGAGAACGGCGATGGCCTCATCGACTGCGAGGATCCCGCCTGCCAGGCCGAGGAGCCCCGGTGCCGGATGGAGCAGTGCGGCAACGGCGTCGACGACAACGGCGACGGCCGTATCGACTGCGACGACGCCGACTGCGCCGGCCAGGTCATCTGCCGGGCCGAGCTGTGCGACAACGGCGTCGACGACAACGGCGATGGCCGCGTCGACTGCGCCGACCCCGCCTGCGCCGACACCCCCACCTGCCGGGCGGAAGACTGCCAGAACGGCCGCGACGACGACGCCGACGCCCGCGTCGACTGCGCCGATCCCGACTGCGCCGGCCAGCCCGGCTGCGTGCCCGAGATCTGCGGCGACGGCGCTGACAACGACGGGGACGGCCGCGTCGACTGCGCCGACAACGACTGCGCGCGGGCGGTCGCCTGCCGGGGCGAGCTGTGTGCCAATGGCATCGATGACAACGCCGACGGCCTGATCGACTGCGCCGATCCCGTCTGCGCCGCCGGCCTCGTCTGCCAGCCCGAGATCTGTGACAACGGCATCGATGACGACGCCGATGGCTGGTTCGACTGTGGCGACGATGCCTGCTTCGAGGTGCTCGCCTGCCAGCCCGAGATCTGCGACAACGGCGCGGATGACAACGGGAATCGGCTGGTGGACTGCGCCGAGCCCACCTGCATCCGCGCCCCGCGCTGCCAGCCGGAGCGCTGCGGCAACGGCATCGACGACGACCTCGACGGCCTGGTGGACTGCGCCGACGACGGGTGCGCGGACGCGGTGCTCTGTCGGCCGGAAGACTGCGCCAATGGCATCGATGACGACGGTGACGCCCGCATCGACTGTGCCGACGAGGAGTGTGTCGGCGCCCGGCGCTGCCAGCCCGAGGCCTGCAACAACGGCGTCGACGACAACGGCGACGGCCGCGCCGACTGCGCCGATCCCGCCTGCGTCGACGCGCTGGCCTGCCAGCCCGAGACCTGCGGCAACGGCCGCGACGACAACGGCGACGGCCGCGTCGACTGCGACGATCCCACCTGTGTCGCCAGCGTCCTGTGTCGCGCCGAGGTCTGTGGCAACGGCCAGGACGACAACGCCGACGGCCGCGTCGACTGCGCCGACCCCAGCTGTGTCGACGCGGCGACCTGCCAGCCCGAGCTCTGCGCCAACGGCCGCGACGACGACGCCGACGGCCGCGCCGACTGCCTGGACGCCGACTGCGCGCGGGCCGTGAACTGCCAGCCCGAGCTCTGCGCCGATGGCCGCGACAACGACGGCGACGGCCGCGTCGACTGCCTGGACGCCGACTGCGCCCTGACCGCCGCCTGCCAGCCCGAGATCTGCGACAACGGCCGCGATGACGACGCCGACGGCCTCGTCGACTGCGCCGACGGGAGCTGCGTCGCTGCACCGGCCTGCCAGCGGGAGATCTGCGACAACGGCCGCGACGACGACGCCGACGGCCGCGTCGACTGCGCCGACGGCCTCTGCGCCGACAGCCCCGCCTGCGTCCCCGAGCTCTGCGCCAACGGCCTCGACGACGACGCCGACGGCGCCACCGACTGCGCCGACGCCGAGTGCGCCCAGGCCCGCGCGTGCCAGCCCGAGATCTGCGACAACGGCCGCGACGACAACGGGGATGGCCGCGTCGACTGCGCCGACGCCGCCTGCGCCCGGGCCCGCACCTGCCAGCCCGAGGACTGCACCAACGGCGTCGACGACGACGCCGACGGCCGCGTCGACTGCGCCGACGCCGAGTGCGCCCTCGCCCGCGCCTGCCAGCGAGAGATCTGCGACAACGGCCGCGACGACGACGGCGACGGCCGCGCCGACTGCCTGGACGCGGACTGCGCCCAGGCCTGCCGCGCCGAGCTCTGTGCGGGCGGCATCGACGAGGACGGTGACGGCCGCGTCGACTGCGCCGACCCCGACTGCGACGGCGACCCCGCCTGCACCCGCGAGCTCTGCAACAGCGGCCGCGACGACGACAACGACGGCCTCATCGACTGCAACGACCCGGATTGCCTGGGCTTTTCGGGTTGCGCCGTCGAGGATTGCCAGAACGGCCGCGACGACGACGGCGATGGCCAGATCGACTGCGCCGACGCCGACTGTGGCCAGGCCGTCGGCTGCCAGCCCGAGCAGTGCAACGACGGGATCGACAACGACGGCGACGACCGCGCCGACTGCGCCGACGCCGACTGTGCCGCCGAACCCCACTGCGTCCAGCGGGCGTGCCGGCGCCGGTGCCCCCCCGAGGACTGCGGCAACGGCCAGGACGACGACGGCGACGGCGAGGTCGACTGCGCCGACGCCGACTGCGCCGCAGCGCCCATCTGCCAGACCGAGGCCTGCGCCAACGGCATCGACGACGACGGCGACGGCCTGACCGACTGCCGGGACGCCGACTGCGCCGCCGAGCCGGGCTGCGTCCCCGAGCGCTGCGCCAACGGCGTCGACGACGACGCTGACGGCCTCGTCGACTGCGCCGACCCCGAGTGCGGCCGTGATCGGCGCTGCGCCCCCGAGATCTGCACCAACGGCCTCGACGACGACGGCAACGGCCGCGTCGACTGCGCCGACCCCGACTGCGCCCTCTTCCCCGCCTGCCTGCCCGAGGACTGCACCAACGGCGTCGACGCCAACGGCGACGGCCGCATCGACTGCGGCGACACCGCGTGCGCCCAGGCGCCCACCTGCCGGGTCGAGCTGTGCGAGAACGGGGCCGACGACGACGCCGACGCCCGCGCCGACTGCCTGGACGCCGACTGCGCTGGCGAGCCGGCCTGCCGCCGGGAGGGCTGCGCCGATGGCAGGGACGACGACGGCGACGGCCGCATCGACTGTGCCGACGCCGACTGCGCCGGCGACCCCGCCTGCCGGGTCGAGATCTGCGGCAGCGGCTTCGACGACGACGGCGACGGCCGCGCGGACTGCGCCGATCCCGACTGCGCCGGGGAGCCCATCTGCGGCGCCGAGGCCTGCGGCGACCGCATCGACAACGACGGCGACGGCCGCGTCGACTGCGCCGACCCCGACTGCGCCCAGAGCGCGCTGTGCCGGCCGGAGGACTGCCGAAACGGCCTCGACGACGACGACGACGGCCTCGCCGACTGCGCCGATCCCGACTGCGCCGGGGGCCTGGGCTGCCAGATCGAGCGGTGCGACGACGCCCGGGACAACGACGGCGACGCACTGGTCGACTGCGCCGATCCCGACTGCGCCGCCGCCGTGCGCTGCCAGCCCGAGCTCTGCGCCGACGGCCTGGACAACGACGGCGACGGCCTCGTCGACTGCCTGGACGACACCTGCGCCGGCACCGCCGCCTGCGTCCCCGAGGCGTGCCACAACGGCCGCGACGATGACGCCGACCGCCTCGTCGACTGCGCCGACCCCGACTGCGCCCAGGCCGTGGAGTGCCAGGCCGAGGACTGCCAGAACGGCCGCGACGACGACGCTGACGGCCTCGTCGACTGCGCCGATCCCGGCTGCGCGCAGGCCCTGTCCTGCGTCCGGGAGCGGTGTGACAACGGCAGCGACGACGACGGCGACCGCCTCGTCGACTGCGCCGATCCCGACTGCATCGCCGCCCTGACCTGCCAGCCCGAGATCTGCGCAAATGGGCTGGATGACAACGGAAACGGGCGGGTGGACTGCGCGGATCCCGTCTGCGCCGAGACCCTCGTCTGCCAGCCGGAGGACTGCACCAACGGCCGCGACGACGACGGCGACGGTCTCATCGACTGCCGCGATCCCATCTGCGCACAGGCCCCCACCTGCCAGCCGGAAGACTGCCAGAACCGGGTCGACGACGACCGCGACGGCCGCATCGACTGCGCCGACCCCGACTGCGTGGGCGAGATCGTCTGCCGGCCTGAAGACTGCGCCAACGGCATCGATGACGACGCCGATGGCCAGACCGACTGTAGCGACAGCGAGTGCAACGGCGACCCCATCTGTCGGGACGAAGCCTGCCACAATGGCATCGACGACGACGCCGATGGCTTCGCCGACTGCGCCGATCCCGACTGCGCCCTGGCCCTGGACTGCCAGCCCGAGGACTGCGCCCGCGTGGGCGACGAGGACGCCGACGGCCTGGCCGACTGCGCCGATCCCGACTGCGACAACGCCCCCGCGTGCGTCCCCGAGATCTGCGGCGACGGGGCCGACAACGACCGGGACGGCCTGACCGACTGCGCCGACCCCGAGTGCGTCAACGCGGTGGTCTGCCGCCCCGAGGACTGCCAGAACGGCCGCGACGACGACGCCGACGGCCGCGTCGACTGCGCCGACGAGGAGTGCATCGGGGCCGCGGTCTGCCGCCCGAGATCTGCGACAACGGCCTCGACGACGACGCCGACCGCCTCGTCGACTGCGCCGATCCCCAGTGCGCCCAGGCCGCCGCCTGCCAGCCCGAGGACTGCGCCAACGGCCACGACGACAACGCCGATGGCCTCGTCGACTGCGCCGATCCCGACTGCGCCCAGGCCCCGGGCTGCGTCGTCGAAGACTGTGGCAACGGCCGCGACGACGACGGCGATGGCCGCATCGACTGCGCCGACCCCGACTGCGCCCGGGCGCCGCGCTGCCAGCCCGAGATCTGTGACAACGGCCTCGACGACGACGCCGACCGCCTCGTCGACTGCGCCGATCCCCAGTGCGCCATGGCGCTGGTCTGCCAGCCCGAAGACTGCGCCAACGGCCGCGACGACAACGGCGACGGCCGCGTCGACTGCGCCGATCCCACCTGTGAGGGCGACGAAGCGTGCCTGGGCATCCCCGCCTTCACCCAGGCCGAGATCCAGGCCCTGTTCAACCGCGACTGCGCCGGCTGCCATGTGGGCGGCGCGAGCCTGGGCGGCCTCACGCTGGACGCCCCGTTCACCGCCACCACCGTTGACGTCCCCGCCAGCCGCGTCCGCATCGCCCTCGACCTGATCGAGCCGGGCGACCGCACCAGCAGCTTCCTCTGGCTGAAGCTCGCGGGCCAGCAGGGTGCCGTGGGCGGCAACCAGATGCCCCAGGGCAGCCCGGCCTACGACGCCGTCACCCTCGAGCGCATCGGCCGGTGGATCGACGAGGGAGCGCGCTGACCCCCGGCGCTCAGGCGCTCGCGCGACGGCGCCGCCGCAGTCCCCAGGCCAGCACCCCCACAAACGCCAGCCCGCCCAGGCCCAGGCGCCGCCGCAGCGGGGCCTGGAACACCGCCTCGTCGTGGTTGCCCGCGTCGGCCCCGGCCCCCTCGGCGAACGTCCGGGCCCCCATGGGGATGGCCACGCAGCCCAGACCTGGCGTGGCCACCGCCGCGGACCCCTCGGCACACCGACACGCCGCGAACCCCCCGCGGGCCACGCACGCCCCCGCCCCGCAGTCCACCGCCGCGCACGGATCCCCGCCGTCCTCGGCCGTCACGCCCAGGGGGTTCTCCGCCGGGGCGCAGACCGCGTGGCTCGAGCCGTCCGGATCGCCCACGGCGAGCGCCACCTGCCCCGCACTGCACACGCAACCCGCCGTTCCGTCAGCGAAATCGACGCAGGTGGCCCCCGGACCGCAGTACACGAAGGCACACGATGACGGCAGGCGCGCCTCGATGGGACCGCCGCAGCTCATGACCGGAGCGCGGCCCGAAAGATCCACCAGCCCGCTGAAGTCGGGCACCTCGAAGTCGGCGGTGAAGACGGGATCCACCTGCATCTGCTCGGGCCCCAGCCGGGTGTACCAGCTCGTCAGCCAGGGCGCCGCGAGCCCCGGCGCGACGCCCGCCTCGCCGGCGAACTGGAGCGACCAGCGACCGTCCCGGGCCGCCCCCCGGGCCACCCAGGCCGGGTAGTTCACCCGCCCGAGGTCATCGAAGGCCAGCTCCTCCGCCAACGGTGGCCCGCTCGGCGTCCCGAGGGGGGCATAGAGCGTGTGGGCCGCCACCCAGACCTGGACGCCCATCTGCGGCTGTGCCGCCACGGCCGTGAGGCGCAGGGGCACCGACGGCGCGGCCGCCTGATAGCAGAAGCGGATGGGCGCGATCTGAGCGGCGGCGCGATCCGTCCGTAGCTTGATGGCCAGGAAGACCTGCCCCGCGTCCGCATACGGCTGCATGGCGGGGACCATGTTCTCGGACACGTTGAAGGCGTTCTCGTCCAGCCAGGCCACCAGATCCGCCGCCTGCTCGGCGCCGATGGTGACCGTCTCGTAGTTCTCGGTCTGCTGGCGATCGAAGACGAAGACATCGGACTCAGGGGGCGACACCCCCCCGTCAGCGGGGAGCGCGCTCGCCCCCGCCTCGGCGGCGTCGTCGCACCCGCAGCTCGCGGCCGCCTCATCCCCCCCGTTGGCGAAGAAGCAGTCGGAGGTCTCGATCCCCGGAAGCTGCCACTGCAGGGCCGTCGCCTGCGCGAGGGCGTCCAGCAACGCCTGATCGCCATCCTCCACGGTGGGCGGCTCTGGCACCGGGACCACCCACGCGAACGCCTCCGGCGACCCGGCGTACTGGATCTGCACCGTGGCGCAGATGCCGTCTCCATCCACCTCGAACAAGATGCGCTCGGCCGACTGATCGACGGGCGCGGCGCTGGGCCCGGTGGAGCAGAACAGCCCGCCGCACGCGAGCGCGGGCCCGGGCAGGAAGCTCAGAAGCAGTGCGCGTCGCATATCACCCTCCCTCGACCGAACGTAGAACTTTTTTCCCTTTTACATCAAACACTTCGAAAAAACCCTGCGACACGCGGCGCGAGCGACCGAAGAGAGAAGAGGCCGCCAATCTTCGGAGGACTCTGCATGGCCGACACCCTGCGCATCGAGGTCCGCGCGAAGCGTCTCTACAGCCCCCGCCTCGGCATCCACGTGCTCGTCTTCGAGGTCACCTGCAAGGTCACCAACGACCTGTTCCTGCTGGCGCCCCGCCTCGAGCTCGTGGACCTGCTGACCGGCGTCCTGGCCCGAGCCCAGCAGCGGGTGGGCGAAGAAGACGGCTTCGCCTTCGACTTCGACCTCTACAACTACTATGTCATGTCCAACCACCTGCACCTGCTGTTCGGGGTCGTGGAGCTGGTGCACAAGAGCCTCGTCCTGGAGTGGCTCTGTCGGGAAATCGCCAGGCGAGTCAACAAGTTCCACGACCGGACGGGCCAGCTCCTCGTCCCGAACCACGCCATCCAGGTGGTCTCGGAGGAGCACGCCCTGGACCGGATGCGGTACTTCATGGGCCAGGCCACGGCCGAGCTGAAGTCGAGGCACCCCGCCGACGACGTCTTCGCCTGCGCCAACCCGGCGCTGCTGCGGGGCGAGAAGCTGCGCGGCACCTTCATCCGCGGCGACGGCCGCAGCGAAGAGCTCACCGTCCGCCTCGACCGCCTGCCGGGCCTGGGTGAGCTGACGCCGAAGGAGCACAAGGCGCTCATGTGGGAGCTGGCCGACGGCATCGCCACCGAAGCCCGCCCGCGACGCAAGAAGGCCGGCCTGCCGGTACCCGACCCCGAGGCCGTCCGCCACGTCGACCCCATGACGCGCCCGAAGGAGCGCAAGCGCAGCCCGGCGCCCGTGGTGCACGGCACGCGGGAGGACCAGGAAGAGTGGCGGAGGCTCCACGCCGAGCTGAAGGCCGCCTACCAGATCGCCCACATCGCCTACTGGAAGTGGCTGGCCGATCCGACCCAGCCGCTCATCCCCTTCCCCGAAGGGACCATCCCGCCGTCGCACGCGAGGAAGAAGCTCCGAGAGCGGGCCGAGAGCGGATGAGAGGCACATAAGCGCCTGAAATCACGCTGAATGAGCGCCAACCGCGGGCGCCACGGGTGACGTGCGCTCCGCGCCCGATCCCCGACGTCATCTCGCCCCCCATCGCGCCGTCGCCCCGGCCGCCAGCCCCCATGCCAGCACCCACCCCGCCTTGGGCCGCGCCGCTCGCCCCCGCGATTCCAGCCCAGCGCAAACCGTGCACCCCCTTCGACGAACCCTGTCGTCCACAAGGGCCCCAGGCCCCCTCGTTCCAGTCTGGTCGAAACCCTCCACCCTCCCGTTGACGAACCCCGTAGCGCATCGGAGTGCGGGGCGGGCGCGGCGCCGGGAGGGCTCGGAGGTGGGGATGGGCCGCTGGCGTGCGACGACGCCTCCCTGGTTTGCCCCCCCTGAAACCACGGTGCTACAACCGCCCCATGCGCGCATCCTTCCTCCTGATCCTCGCCCTCCTGTCCACCGTGGCCGCCTGTAGCGATCCGGCCGAGGAGGCTGCTCGTCCGCCACCGACTGCGCCGATGGAGAGCTGTGCCGGGCGGGAGCCTGTGTGGTGCCGCCTGCGTGCGCGCGGGATCTGGACTGCCCGGCGGGCGTCTGCCAGGGCGGGCTCTGCCGTCCGCTGCCCTGTGAGCAGGCGGCCGACTGCGCGAGCCCCGATCGCATCTGCGTCGCTGGAGCCTGCGCCCCGGGCGACGCGTGCCAGGGGGATGACGACTGCCCCGGGACGCGCTGCGATCTGCAGACCGGCCGCTGCACCCTGCCCGCGGCCTCGTGCGGTGATGGCGGCGTGTGCCCGGCTGGCGAGCGGTGCGTGGCCGATCGCTGCCTGCCGGCGGAGGCCTGCGCCGACGACGCCGCCTGTCCCGCCGACGCCTGGTGTGACGAAGGCCGCTGCCGCACCGGGTGTCGCCTGGTCGAGGGGGCCTGCCCGGCGGGGAGCCGCTGCGATCCCGCGACCCGCCAGTGCCGCGGCTGCGGCGCCGACACCGACTGCAGCGACGGCGAGTACTGCTCGCCCGAGGGCTGCCAGCCCGGGTGCCGGCCCGACAACACGGGCTGCGGGACCGGAAGCATGCGACCCCGCGACCCACGCGTGCCGCTGCGCTGATGATCGGGCCTGCGAGGACGGGCTGTTCTGCGCCGTGGACGGCACGTGCCAGCCGGGGTGCCGCGTCGACGGGGCCGGCTGCCCGGAGGCGCAGGCCTGCGATCCGGCCACCCACACCTGCCGCTGCGGCGACGACGCGGCGTGCCCCGCCGACCAGTACTGCGACGGCACCTGCCAGCCCGGCTGCCGCGTCAACGCCTGCCCCCAGGGCCAGATCTGCGACGTGGAGACCCGCGCCTGCCGGCCGCCGGGTCAGCGCTGCGATCGGGATCTGGACTGCCCCGCCGCCGAGTACTGTGCGGCAGGCGGCTGCGCCCCGGGGTGCCGGGAGGGGGGCTGTGACGACGGGCAGATCTGTGATCCGGCCAACCGCCTCTGCCTCTGCGCGGTCGACGCGGGCTGTCCGCCAGGCAACTTCTGCGACGCCGGGACGTGCACCCCCGGGTGCAGCGGCGACGGCGCCGGGTGCGCCAGCGGCCGCTGCGATGTCGCCAGCCACCGCTGCCACTGCAACGGCGACGGCCAGTGCGTCGCGGGGGACTACTGCGGCGCCGACGGCCTCTGCCAGGCGGGCTGCCGCCTCAACCCCGATGACTGCCAGGTGGGGCGCTGCGATCCGGCCAGCCACCAGTGCGAGGCCGGCGCCTGCGCCCGCGACGCCGACTGCCCCAACGACCAGGCCTGCCTGCTGGTGGTGGTCGAGGGCGCCCCGGTCCTGCGCTGCGGGCCCGCCCTCGCCAACGGCCGCGCCGAGGCGCCGTGCCAGCGCGACGTCCAGTGCGCGAGCCGCCTCTGCACCAACGCCGGCCACTGCTTCTCGGCCTGCGAGCGCGACGCCGACTGCCCCAGCCGCGTCTGCGCCACCATCCGCATCACCGTGGATCAGGGAGATCCCGTTGAGTTTCAATCATGTGCACCGCCCGACCTGCCCTGCGCGGCGGACGTGGACTGCCCCGCCGACCGGGCCTGCGCCCCCACCGACGACGATCCGGCCCAGCCCGCCCGGCCGCTGATGCGCTGCGTGCCTCGCGGCATGGATCTGGCGGGCGGTGCGCCGTGCATGGCGGGCAACGCCTGCGCCAGCGGCGTCTGCCTCGAGGGCGCCTGCTGGCAGCCGTGCGCCGTGGGCGTGGCCGGGCACTGTCCGGCGGGCCAGGGCTGCTACCCCAACCAGTTCCACTTCATCGACGACCGCGGCACCCCGAACCAGCCCGCCGATGATCGCTACTGGGGCATGGCGGCGTGCATCCCGTCCCAGGGCAGCGACGCCCCCTGCCCCGATGGCCGCTGCGCGGCGGGCGAAGCCTGCACGCTGCGCCAGAACAACGACCGCACCGCGTATGACCAGATCTGCCGCACGCCCGCCGGCGCCGCGGGAGGCGGGGGCATCTGCCGCGTGGACGCCGACTGCCAGAGCGGCCTGTGCTTCAACAACGGCATCTGCCTCGGCCTGTGCAACCCCCAGAACCCCGCGGGGCAGTGCGTCGCCGGCACCGCGTGCGCGGCCGTGACCATCCCCGTGCAGGACCGCGATCCCAACAACCCCGCTGATGATCTCACCGATGAGATCAGCGCGTGCTTCCCGTGAGGGGCCCCGCCGCCTGCCTGGGCCTCGCCGCCGGCCTGGGCCTCACCCTGCTGGTCGCCTGCTCGCCTGACGCCCCCGTCATCCAGCAGGTGGACGCCCCCGGCGACACCCGCGATCCCGTGGGGCCCTACGCCCTGGTCGCCAGCGTCCGAGGCGCCACCGACCGCGTGGCCGTGACCTTCCGGGCGGACGAGGGGGACGCCTTCGTGCTGGTCCTCACGCGCCGCGGCGATGGTCGCTACGAGGCGCGCCTGCCCGGCCAGCCCGCCGGCACCACCGTCCGCCTTCGCCTCCTGGTCGACGGCGCCGGCGGTGAGGATGCCTGGCCCGCTGACGAAGAATACCATGAGTTTCGGGTGCTTGCGGCCGACGGCCCCTGCCTGGTGGATGGCGACTGCCTCGACGACGAGATCTGCGATCGCCTCCGCCACGTCTGCAAGCTGCCCCCGGACGCCTGCGCCGACGACGGGGACTGCCCCCTCGACACGGTGTGCGTGGACGGCGCCTGCCGGTTCGCCCCCACCGTGTGCGCCGACGACGCCACCTGCGGCGCCGGTCGCGTCTGCGAGGCGGGCCGCTGCGTCTCGCGGCCGGAGTGCCGCGCCGACGCCGACTGCCCGGGGGGCACCTGCCTGACGCCCCCCGGCCGCTGCGTGGCCGACGAGGGCTGCCGCGCCGACGCCGACTGCCCCCCGGACCTCCCCCTCTGCCGCGCGGGGACGTGCGGCCCCGGGCCCTGCCCCGGTGGCTGCCCCGCGCCCCTGGTCTGCGTGGACGATGCCTGTGTGGATCCGGGCGCTTGCGGGGGGGCGTGCCCCGACGGCCTGCGCTGCCTCCCCGAGCGCGGCTGCGTCGCCTGCACCGCCGACGGCCAGTGCGGGCCCGGCGCCTTCTGCGCCGTCGACGACGACTTCACCTGCCGCATGGGCGATCGCCTCCCCGCCTGCCAGCCGTGCGGTCCAGGCGGCACCTGCGGCTTCGATCAGCGCTGTGATCCCGACTTCGGCTTCCTCTGCCTGACGGTCTGCCAGCGCGACCGCGACTGCCCCACGGGCAACCGGTGCGACGGGGGCCTCTGCCGCGGTGATCCCCTTTGCGGTGGCTCGGCCTGTCGCCGTGACGCCGACTGCGAGGGCGCCTGTCTGGCCGGGGCGTGCACCCCGCGGCAGGCGTGCGGCGTCGACGCCGACTGCGCGCCCGGCTGGACCTGCGCCGAGGGCCGCTGCCTGCCCACCGGCGCCCCCTGCTTCGGCCCCGAGGCCTGCCCGCGCGGCCAGCTCTGCGTCGGCGGTCGCTGCGCCGCCGGGGCACCCGAGGCCGCCTGCGCCCCCTGCGACGGGCCCGCCAGCTGCCCAAGCCCGGCCCTCTGCATCGATCTGACCGGCGAGGGCCCCCGGTGCGTGGCGCTCTGCGGGCGCGATGGCTGCCCCGCCGGCCTCGCCTGCCTGGACGCCGGGCTCTTCGGGGTCTGCCTGTCCGCGGACGGGATCTGCCCCGCCGGCCCCTGCGGCCAGGATGAGTTCGAGCCCAACGACTCGCCCCGCCAGGCCAGCGTGCTGCAAGACGGCCGCACCCTGGCCGTCGCCTGCGCCGACAACGCCGACGTCTTCGCCGTGCCTGGCATCGGCCCGGCCGTGGACTACCGGGTCATCGCCCGCGGCGGCCCGCTGGACGTGCGCCGCGAGCTCGCCGGCGGCCGGGTGGTGGGTGAGGATCGCCTCGGGCCCGGCGAAGAGCTGCGCTTCGCCGCCATCGAGCAGCTCGTCTTCCTGGTCATCTCGACCCCGGCCCCGGGCGACGTGCCCTACCAGATCGACCGCGAGCCGGCGGCCCCGATGATGTGTGACGACGACTTCCTGGAGGAGAACGACGACGCCCGCCAGGCCACGATCCTGGGCGACGGCGCGGACGTGAACCCCGTGGCCTGTCCCGGCGACGCCGACTGGTTCCGGCTGCGCCTGCGGCCCGGCGAGCGGGGGAGCGCGCGCCTTGATCTGCCTGCGCCGGCCGCCGGCGGCGTGCGCTGGTCCCTGGAGAGCGGCGCGGGCGAGGTCCTGGGCGCCGGGGTCATCCGCGATGGGGGCGCCGACATCCAGGTGGAGTACCGCGAGCTGCTCTTCCTGCGCGTCGAGTCCCCGGAGCGCGTCCGCTACCGCCTGACGACGCGGTTTTTGGCCAACGACGCCTGCCCGGCGGACGCCCTCGAGCCCAACAACGACATCGACGGGTCCCGCGAGGTGGGGGTGCCCTTCGATCGCGCCGATCTGGTGGCCTGCACCGCCGACGAGGACTGGTACGCCTTCACCGCGCCCGGCGGCCAGCAGGTGCGCCTGGACGTCGAGTTCAGCCACGCGATGGGCGACATCGACGTGGAGCTCTTCGGCGGCGACGGCCAGCAGATCGATGCGTCCACCAGCGCCACCGACAACGAGCGCATCGATCTGCCCGTCCGCCGGCGCAACACGCGCTACCTGGCCCGGATCTTCCTGTTCCCCGGCCGGGGCGAGGCGAACCCGTACCGCCTCCGCATCCGGCCCCGCTGACGCCTGCCCGGAGTCCCCATGGCTGAGTTCGATCCCGCCGCGGTGGTGGCGGCCACCCTCGCGTTGCCCCCCGCCGGCGTCACCGCCGTCATCGCGCTGCTGGCCGAGGGGGCCACCGTCCCGTTCATCGCCCGCTATCGCAAGGAGCGCACGGGGGGTCTGGACGAGGTCCAGATCCGCGACATCCGCGATGCGCACGCCCGGGCGGTCGAGCTGCACCAGCGACGCGAGAGCATCCTGGCCACCATCGAGGGCCAGGGGCAGCTCACCCCGGCGCTGCGGGCGCGCCTCCTGGCGGCCGAGACGCTGGCCGTCCTCGAGGATCTGTACCTGCCATTCCGCCCGAAGCGCCGGACGCGGGCGACGGTGGCCCGGGAGCGGGGGCTGGAGGCCCTCGCCCAGCGGATCCTGGCCCAGCCGCGGGAGGGCAACCCCGCCACCGAGGCGCGCCGGTTCGTGGGCGGCGAGGTGCCCGACGCCGACGCCGCCCTGGCCGGCGCCCGCGACATCGTGGCCGAGATCATGAGTGAAGACGCGGACATCCGCGCCAGGGCCCGCGAGGTCACGCGCCGCCGGGGCGTCTTCTCGGCGAGCCCGGCGAAGGGCGCGACGGACCAGCGCACCCGCTTCGAGCAGTACTACGACTTCAGCGAGCCCGTCGCCCGGATGGCCCCGCACCGCTTCCACGCCCTGCTGCGCGGCGAGGGCGAGGGGGTCTTGAAGGTCAAGCTGCAGGGGCCCGACGACGCCATCCAGGCCGGCGCCGAGCGCGCCCTCGGCCACGACCGCCGCTCGCCCTACGCCGACGAGCTGAGCGCCGCCATCGCCGACGGCTACAAGCGCCTCCTGGCGCCCTCCATCGAGAAAGGCCATCCGCGCCGAGCTCAAGGCCACGGCCGATGCCGAGGCCGCCACCGTCTTCGCCCGCAACGTCACGCCCTCCTGCTCGCCTCCCCCCGGGAAGCGCGCGTCCTCGGCCTCGATCCGGGGCTGCGCACCGGCTGCAAGTGCGTGGCCGTGAACGGACCGGCCGCCTGCTGGCCCTTGGCGTCCTCTACCCCGGCCAGGGCACCGCCCCGCGACGCGCTGAGCCCGCGCCGATCTGGCCGCCCTCATCCGCCGCCACCGCCCCTTCGCCATCGCCGTCGGCAACGGCACCGGCGGCCGCGAGGCGGCGGCCTTCTGTCGAAAGGTCTTGAAAGACGAGGGGTTGAAAGATGTCGCGGTGGTCGAGGTCAGCGAAGCGAGCGCCAGCGTCTACAGCGCCTCCGACCTGGCCCGCGCCGAGTTCCCCGACCTCGACCTCACCGTCCGCGGGGCCATCTCCATCGCGCGGCGCCTCCAGGATCCCCTGGCCGAGCTGGTGAAGATCGAGCCGAAGTCCATCGGCGTGGGGCGGTACTGCTTACGACGTCCCCAGCCCTGCTCGACGCGAAGCTCGACGAGGTGGTGGAGAGCGCCGTGAACGCGTGGGGTGCGGGTCCCCACCGCCAGCGCGCCCCTCCTGGCGCGGGTGGCCGGCATCGGCCCGAAGCTGGCCGAGCGCATCGTCGCCTGGCGCGACGACCATGGCCCGCCGAAGACGCGCCGCGAGCTGCTCAAGGTCCCGGGCTTCGGCCCCCGCACCTTCGAGCAGGCCGCGGGCTTCCTGCGGGTGGACGGCCCCGATCCCTGGACGCGTCGGCGGTGCACCCCGGGCGCTGCCCTGGTCGCCCGCATGGCTTGAGGACCTCCAGGGTGCCCGTGGCCCCACCTCGTCGGGGACGACGCCCTGATCGGCCGCATCGAGCTGTCGCGCTACGTGGACGACGAGGTGGGGCTGCCCACCCTGCGCGACATCGTGGCCGAGCTCAAGAAGCCCGGCCGCGATCCTCGCGCCGCCTTCGAGCCGCCCCGCTTCCGCGACGACGTGCACAGCGTGGACGACCTGGTGAACGATCCTGGACGGCATCGTGTCCAACGTGACCCACTTCGGGGCCTTCGTGGACCTGGGCGTCCACCAGGACGGCCTCATCCACGTCTCGAAGCTCTCCGACCGGTTCGTGCGCGACCCCCACGAGGTGGTGAAGGTCGGCGACGCCATCCAGGTGGTGGTGCTGGACGTGGATCGCGCCCGCAAGCGCATCTCGCTGTCGGCCCGGGACATGGGCGAGGGCTGAGAGCTGCCGGCCGGGGCGGCAGCGGGGGCGATCCAGGGTGCCCGCGCAGGTCAACCGCAGCTCGCCGCCGCTGGCCCCCGGCAGGGCGCCAGGGCTCTGGGGATCGAAGCGGACGACCACGTCCAGATCAGCTCCGGGCTCGGCAGCCGGCCGGCCAGCGCACCGTCCCCTGCTCGGCCCAGGCTGCACATCCCCGCCCTCGGCCTTCCAGGAGCTTCAGCTCGGCCACCGCGCCGTCGGCGTCGCTCTGCAGCGCCACGCCCACCGTGACGCGCCCCAGGCCGATGCCCGGCTCCGCGGCCCCCGGCGGCACCAGCCGCGCCTGGGCCAGGACAGGCTCCGGCCGTGCGTCGCCAGGGCCCTGGCCGAGGAGAGCGCTCAGCTCCCCTCCAGCTCTCCGCGCAGGTCGAAGCCCGACTCCCGGCGCCGGCGCACGGCCTGGGCGGTGGCCCGGCCACCCGGTCGGGGCCCTCGGGGTGTAGCGCAGCGTCATCGCGCCTCCCCGCGACGGCGCGCCTCACCTCCACGTCCCGCGCGGTCTGCAGCCAGGTGTGGAATCGCCATGGCCGCCTCGACGTGGGTCAGCGGCTGCCCCGCCACCGTGAGCACCAGGTCGCCGTTCTCGAAGCCGAGCTGGCGCAGGACGCTCGTGGCGCGCATGCCCGACAGGCGAAACCCGACGACCTGCCCGTCCTGGAAGCCCGGGACGATCCGGACCTGGCGCGCCCAGTCGATGCCCTTGAGCTGCTCGGCCGGCGCGATAGCGGCCGGGGCCCACGGCCTCGACGCCGGCGAGCGTCTCCGGCGCGGGGGCGTCGGCCAGCGTCACCTCCGGGGCGGGGGCGTCGGGGGCGTCCGGCGCGATCTCGGGCTGCTCCGGGTCCGCCGCGATGGCCTCGTCGGTGAGGGTGTAGTGCAGCGTCATGGGCTGCCCGCGCCGCTCCAGGTCGACCGTCAGCGTGGCCACGCCCTTGAGCTCCTGGTACAGCTTCAGCAGGCGGTCGGGCCCGTCGATCGCCTTGCCGTTCACGCGGACGACGGCGTCCCCGTTCTGGAAGCCCAGGGCCCCCGCGAGGCTGCGGCGGCGGATGCCGTAGAGCTTCACGCCCGCGGCCTTGCCCGCCTCCATGCGCGGGATGATCCGGGGCGGGCGGTCCCCTTCCGAGGCCTCCAGCGCGGCCCGCGCCACCTTGAAGTGGCCGGGGGGCTCCTCGTGGATGCCCGGGAAGGCGGGCGCCGCGAGCAACACAAAGAACAATGCGATCAAGGACTTGCCTGCTTCCTCGGCGAGAAGGTGATGGGCACGGAGACCGTGCAGTGGCTGATGGGCGAGCGCCGGCGGCCGCTGTCGGTGACCACCGCGTGCAGGGCCTCGCCCACGCAGTCGGTCAGGGCGCCGGCCAGCAGCGTGGTCTCCCGGAGGACCGCCAACGCGTTGCCGCTGGCGTCGAATTCCAGCGCGAAGGTCAGCCGGCCCGCTCGCGGCGTCGATCCGAACGCGTCGGCGTGGCAGCTCCCCAGGCGCCGCGTCGCCCGCCGCAGCGCCGCCGTCAGGCGAGCCTGCGGGCACTCCCCCTCGAAGGTGAAGGCCTGGAAGCCCACGCGCACGGCCACCCGCCGGTCTTCCTCCTCGGCGGCCTCCGAAGACGGCGCGATGGGCACCACCCGCGCGGGCGGGGCCCCCCGGAAGGTGGCCGCGGCCAGCGTAGCCGGCAGATCGAGCCCCGCCGGCGGCGCGCGACCCTGGCCCTCCACCGCCACCGGCGCCGGGCTCCACGACGCGACCCGCCACGCCTCGTCCACCTGCTCGAGGTGGAACGAGACCACATGGGGCTGGCCGCTGAAGGTCATCAAGGCGTCGACCAGCAGGCGGCCGTCCACCATCCGCACCCGCCACAGATCCACGAACCGGTACTGCTCGGGCGCGTCGACCATCAGCCGCGGGGGGAACTCGCGGGGGTCGAGCCCCGGCGCGAACCGCATGATCATGTCGGCCGGATCGGCGAAGACCTGCTCGGCCAGCCAGAGCTGCACGTCGGCCACCGGATCGGCGGGCCCGCTGGCCGCCTCGGGGCCGGGAGCCTTGCAGGCCGCCAGCGCGAGCGCCCCCAGGAGGACGAAGCCGGACGCGACCCGCCGGTTCATGGCACCACCGCGGCCACGGGCAGCCCCGCGCCGGCGCTGCGCAGGGCATCGAGCAGCGCCACGACCCGCGCGTGGTTGCCGGCCGGATCGGGGTGCAGCAGGAACCCGACCGCGGGCTCGGCGCTCTGCAGGCTGGCCACCGCCGGCCGCAGGCTCTCGATGCGCAGGCCGTCGTCCCCGGGTGGCACCTCCGCCACCGCCTCCCCCACCGCGAGGCGGACGCCCGCCGCCGTCTGCTGCACATCGATGACGGGCGGGAGCCGCTCCCCCACCGGCAGGGGCTCCGCGTGGGCCAGGGGCAGAAACGCCGGCCCGCCCTGGGGATCGCGCACCACCAGCATCAGCGCCTCCGCGCCTGCCTCCACCGCCAGCGCGGCGATCTCGGCGTGGCGTGTGGCCGGCGCGTCCGCCGTCAGGGCGATGGCCACATGGGGCTTGTAGGTGGCGTGGGCCACCCAGGCGAGCTGCTGGCGGGCCGACAGCGCGTCGGCGATGGCGGCGCGGATGGCCCCCGGCTCGTCGGGCACGCGGCGCCCGTCCACCCAGAACCCGGCCGCCGTCACCATCACCAGGGCCGCCGAAGTGGGGCGGCCGTTGGCGTCCCGGCCCGCCAGGCCCCCGGGCCAGGGCTCGGCGGTGCGGGCCCGCGGCAGGCCCCGCGCCCCCAGGACGTCCACGAGGGCCTGCTGGGTCGCGGCGTCGTCCACCTTGCTCAGCCGCCAGCCGTCCGCCGTGCGGGTCAGCTCCACCGAGAGCTGGGCCGGCCAGCCGTCGATGGCGAACGCCACCTCGCCCTCACAGCGCGTGTCGTCGAGGCGCCGCAGCTCGGCCACCTGCAGGAACCGGTAGCGGTCGGCCTCGATCAGGCCGGGCAGCCGGAACGCCTCACGGGCCCGGCCGGTGATCAGCGCGCTGCGCGCCTCGGCGTCGAAGAAGGCCGCCCCGAAGGCCTGGCTGGCCACCGCGAATGCCGACGCCGGCCGGACCGAGGCGCCATCCGTGCCCCCGCCGCCCTGGCAGCCCACCAGGAAGGCGAACAGAATCGAGGAGATACGCGCCACTTTCCCTCCGCGGCCGCCATCGTAGCCCCACCGGCGCGTGGAAAGAAGCGGGGGCACCCGCTTTGCCGTACCATGCGCCCCGAGACGACCGAGGGGTGACCGTGCACCGACTTCTCGCCTGCGGGCTGCTGCTGGGGGGCTCCGCCCTGGCCGACATCCGGTTCAACCTGGACATGGGGGCCTTCTCGCGGGCCATCGCCGCGGTCGATCTAGCGGAGCTGGCCGGGGTCTCGACCTTCGGCGCCCAGGACGACCAGGCCCCGACCGCCCTCGGCCTCCAGCTCGGCTTCGGCGTGCAGCTCGACGCGCTGGAGGTCGGCATCGACGTGGGCCTCGGGGCCGGCGGCCTGGACCTCGTCGCCATCGAGAAGCGCTACTTCGGCGAGGAGGACGACGTGGGCGGCGGCTCGACCCTCCAGGCCGGGCTGCACGGCTGGTGGACGCCGACCCTCGCCGAGGACTGGCAGCTCATGCTGGGCCCGAAGGCCGCGTGGCACCTGGCCAACGTGGCCTCGGGGGTGGGCCAGGCCACCGTGACGTCGCTCGGGCTCGGGGGGCAGATCGGCTTTCGCTGGCGCAGCCAGCGCGTCAGCCCGACCCTCGACGGCCACCTCCAGGTGACGGCCGACGTCCTCGCCCACCTGCCGCTCTCGGTCTCGGTGCGACGCTCGGCCGACGACATCGTCTTCGAGAGCGACGCCCCGGAAGGCGTCTTCGCCTCCTGGGGCCTGGCGGCGGGCTACTGCCTGACGTTCAAGTAGCCGGGCCGCCACCCCCCGCCGGGCCAGCCGGTCAGGGCTGGGGACACCACAGGCCATCCGCGCAGTCGAAGGCCGAGTCACAGACGCCGCCCACGGGCTGATCCGCCGCGCAGACTCCACCCAGGCACCGGCTCTGCCGGCAGACGGAGCTCTCGCGGGCGTCGCAGGCCTCGCCGCGGAGCGCCCGCGCCATGCAGATCCCCGCCTGCCGCGGGTTGCCGTCGTCGTCGCGCCGGTCGCAGTACTGATCGGGCAGGCAGTCCGCCGCGCTCTGGCAGCCTTCGCCCATGGGCTGGCGGGCCTGACAGGCGCCGTCCAGGCAGACGAGGCCGGGGGAGCAGCCGCTGTTGCGGGCCTCGCACGCGCCGTCCTCGGGGATGAAGGGCTGGCAGGTGCCCCGGTCGCCGTCGGGCAGGTCGCACCACGTCGTCGCGTCACAGTCCCCGGTGGTCAGGCAGAGCCCGCCCTCGGCGCTGCGGGGCACGCACACATCGTCCAGGCAGGTCAGCGGGAAGACGCAGCCGAAGTTGCGGCGGTGGCAGGCCTCGCCCTCGGCGGTGCGCGCGGAGCAGATCCCCACCGCCAGGGCCTGCCCGTCCAGGGAGTACTGCCGGCAGTAGAGCTGGCCGTCGCAGTCGGCCGAGCCATCGCAGTCGCCCCCGTCCCCCGACCGCGCGAAGCAGAAGCCCCCGATGCAGGTCAGCCCCTCCGCGCAGGCCCGGTCGTCGCGGCCGCACACGCCGCCCAGGGGCAGCACCGGCGCGCAGCGCAGCGGCTCGAGCGGCGGCGGGCCGGCATCGACGGCGGCGTCGCGACGGCGACGTCCGGCAGGCCGGCGTCCACGGGGACCTCGCCGACGTCGGGGCTCTCGGCGTCGGCGGGGCCGGCGTCGGCCGGGGCCGCGTCGGCCGGGCGCGCGTCGGGCGGTCCGTCGTCAGGGGCCTGCGCGTCGCGCGCCGCAGCGTCGGCGGGCGTGGCATCCAGCGCGGCAGCGTCCGCCCGCCCCAGGTCGCGCCCCGCGTCGGCGGCCCGCGCATCAACCCCTTGATCTTCAACAGGATCTGCGCCCGTGTCCGAGTCGGACGGGCAGCCCCACAGGGCCAGCGCCACCAGCCAGATCGGCCTCTGTGCCATCGTCGGTGCTCCTCGCTCCAGTGGCTCCAAGGTGGCCGCGGGACGCGGTCGACGTCAACGTCGGCCCGCCCATCGGCCCCGTCTGCGCGCCGCGGTGATCAGCCCGCGGTCGAGGCGACATCCATGTCCCCGAGCGCACCGTTCACGACCAGGGAGGCGGGATGTACGGCACCACCCGATCCGTCGAGCAGGACGACGAAGCCCGGCCCCGGCTGGTCTTCGAGACCTTCGGCCCCGCCGTGCGCTGGGCCATCGAGGCGGGCGTCCCCTTCGATCAGGCCCGCGACGTCCTGGTGGCGGCGGTGGTGGAGGCGGCCGGGGAGCGCTGGCGCGATCTGGGTGAGCTGGCCGTCGGGCTGGGCCGGACCACCCGCAGCGTGCGGATGCTCCAGAAGAACCCCGATCCCTGCGTGGAGCGGCGCGGGGTCAACCTGCTGGCGCGGGCGGAGGAGGTGGTGGCCGAGGGGGCCTGCACTGCCAGCGAGCTGTCCGGCAACCTGCCTCAGCTCGAGGGCTTCGACAGCGGCCGGGTGGCCCTGGCCGCGCTGCTGCGGACCGGCCGCGTCCGCCCCGTGGTCGACCGCCGCGGCATCACCCGCTACGAGGCCGTCGGGCCGGCGCGGCCCACTGAGGCGACGCCGGCGCAGGTCGGCGGTCTGGCGGCCCTGACCAGCCACCTGCGGGCGGCGGGCCGGGCCGTGACCCAGCGCCTGCGCGGCAGCGAGCCCGGCCTGCAGACCCGCACGGTGCGGGCGACGCCGGCCGCCCTCGCCGCCGCCGAGGCGGACATCGCGGCCTTCATCGAGGCGAAGCTGACGACGCTCTCGGCCCGGGCGGGCGACGGCTGCCGGGAGTACCAGGTCTACCTCGGCCACGCGGCCGCGCCGGGCGACGTCGGCTCAGACGAGGGGCTGAGCGATCTCGCGGACCCGGTCCAGCCACTGGCTCAGCCGGTCGTGCAGCGTGGCGTCGAGGGCGCTCGTCGGTAGCAGCAGCGCCGCCCCCAGCGCCTCGGCCGCCTCGTCCGCGAGCACGGTGGGCAGCCGCGCCTGCTCCAGGGCCTGCCGCGCCGCCGCCGGCTGGCCCGCCGCGGCCAGCACCCCGGGGCGCACCGCGTCCGCCCACGCCACGCAGTCCGAGAGCCCCAGCAGCGTGCCCCGCGCCGTCACCTCGTCCAGCAGGGCCAGCGCGTCGTGCGCCCGGCTGCGGGCGAGGGCGAGCACCACGCGCCGCACGCGCAGGCGGACGCCCTCCAGCAGCCAGCCGCGCTGATCCGCCAGCTCCATCAGGCCCGTGAAGCGCTGCCACGCCACCTCGTGATCCCCGGCAGCGGCCGCCGCCGAGGCCCGCAGCAGCCGCGCCGCCAGCCGGGCGCCGGTGTCGCCCAGGGCCTTGAACCCGTCCTCGGCGTCCCGGCCGCAGGTGCGGGCCAGCCGGAAGTGACCCCGCCGCGCCGCCAGGTGACCCTGGGCCAGCACCACCTGGAGGCGGCCGCTCTCGTCCCCTCCTCCTCGAAGAGCCGGGCGGCCTCCTCGAAGCGGGCCGCCGCCTGCTCCAGGCGATCCACGTCCAGCTCCAGCAGCCCGCGCAACAAGGCGCATGCGGCCCGCTCCGCCGCGCGGGCGGGATCATCAGGCGAGGCTCCAGGGCAGCCAGCGCGTCGCGGGCCTCCACCGCCCGCCCCGCCTCGCGCAGCAGGGCCGCCCGCAGGCGCCCCGCCCGCCCGGCGCGCACGGGATCCCGGGCATTTTCCGAAAGAATCCGCGCCCTTTCGGCCGCCTTCAGCCCCCGCTCCCACGCCTGCTGCCCCGGCCCGAGGGCCCACGTCGCCGCGTCGAGGAGCGCCTGGATGGCGGCGTCGGCGTCCCCCAGGGCCTCGGCGTGCCAGGCCCGCTCGGGCCCGTAGCGGCCATGGGCGCGGCCCTCCAGCCGCTCCAGCGCCCGCAGCCACGTCCCATGCCAGCGCGCCGCGCGATCGGCGAAGCCCTGCCCGAGCCAGGCCACCAGCTCCGGCGAGACGAACTGCCACGTCCCCCCGGGCCGGCTCACCAGCAGCCGGGCGCGCTCGCCGGCCGAGAGGGCGCGGGCGATGGGGCGATCGGGCTCGTCCGCCTCCAGGGCGGCCACCACCGGCGGCGTCAGGGGCACCCGCGCCAGGGCGAGGCCCGCGATGACGTCGGCCACGAGAGTGTCGGGGCCCTGGGAGGGCAGCCGGGCCAGGTCATGGCGCCAAAGCTCCACCAGGCTCTCGGGCAGCACCGTCCCCGGCAGCAGCTCGTTGCCATCGCGCCCGGGTACCAGCCGGCCATCCAGCAGGAAGGCCGTCATCCCCTCCAGGAGCGCCGGGCGACCATGGGTGGCCGCCAGCAGCGCGCTGCTCGGCCAGGGGCGACAGGGCCAGGCGGCTGCGCAGCCAGGCCTGGGCCGCGTCGGCATCCAGGGGGCCCAGGGCGATCCAGTCCACGGCCTCGCCCGGGGAGTGGGCCGTGGCCAGGCTGCGCAGGTTCGCCGTGCCCGGCCGCCCCGTCACCACCACGCAGACCGGCAGCGCCGGATCCTCCAGGATGTGGCCCACGAGGCCCAGCAGCTCCTCCTCGGGGGCATGCTGCGCGTCGGCGAGCCAGAGCAGCATCGCGTCGTTGCGGGCCGCGCGCCGCAGCAGCTCGATGAACACCGCCGCCGACGAGACCGCGTTGTCCTGGCCGCCGACGAGCGCCCCCGGCTCGCCGAAGGCGCCTGGCCGCGGGAAGCCCGGGGCGTCAGGCCGCAGCAGCGCCGGCAGCACGGGCCCCAGCCCCTCCGCGTCGACCCCCTCCAGCAGCGGCAGCGCCGCCACCCGGCGCTCCAGGCCGGCGCGATCGGTGCTGGCGCCCTTCAGCAGCCCCTCGACGGCGCCGAGCAGCCCCGTCCCGGGCGCCGTGCCCGGCCGGAACCGCACCGTCCACGTCCGGGCCACCCCCCGCGCGGCCGCGTGGCGCGCCACCGACTCCACCACCCGGCTCTTCCCCGTCGCCGGGGCCCCCTCCAGCACCACCAGGCGGCTCGCGCCGGCCGAGACCACCCCCTGCAGCCCCCGCCAGAGCGTCTCGACCGCCGTGTCTCGCCCGATCAGGGGCCCGGCATGCAGCGCGTGCAGCGGAAACCCCGCGGCGCGCTCCCGCCGCGGATCGGCCGGGGGGAGCTGGGCCACGGGGGGCGCGGCGGGCTCGCACCACACCGGCTCGCCCGGCAGCGACGCCAGGGTGCGCCGGACCTGCGCCGCGGTCTTCGGCCGATCGAGGGGATCCCGCGCCAGGAGCCGCGACAGCAGCGCCGCCAGCGTGGGGTGGTGGGCGCCGCCAGCGCCGGCCGGCAGGGGGGGCGCGTCGGCGCAGGCCCGCTCCAGCAGCAGGGCCACGCCCGCCAGCCCCTCCAGGGGGATGCTGCCCGTCAGGAGCTCCCACAAGACGAGCCCAACGCTGTACAGATCGCTCCAGGGCCCCGTCCGCCACGGCGGACTCTCGGCGACCTCGGGCGCCAGATAGCGCAGTGTTCCCAGGTACTTGAGCGTCGCAGGCGCCCCCGGCGACTGGTCGCTCCAGCCGTCGTCGATGCGGCCGCAGCCCACATCCACCAGGCGCACCTCGGGGCCGGCGGGGCCGGGCACGACCAGGATGTTGCGGGGGCGCAGATCGAGGTGCACCAGGCCGGCGGCGTGCACATGGCCCAGGGCCTCGCACAGCGAGATGGCCACCGCCCGCACGAAGCCCCACGGCAGCTCGAGGCCCCGCCAGGCCGCGAGGGGCAGGCCATCGACCCAGGACGACACGATGAAGGGCCCTTGATCGTCGATGCCCTCGTCCAGCACCCGGACCACGCCGGGGTGATCGAGGCGGGCCGCCGCCAGCGCGCTGGCGCGGAAGCGCGCCACCCGCCGCGGGTCGTCCAGGCCGCGCTGGAGGATGCGCACGGCGACGGGCTGGCCCGAGCGCTCATCCACCGCCGCCCAGAGCACCCCCAGATCGCCCTTGCCCACCCGCGCCTGGAGCCGGTAGCGCCCCCCGATCCGCGCCCGCCTGTCCATGGTTCCCCGGTCGCCGCATCCCCTGCCGTGATTCTGGCCGCCTCGCGGCGCGACCACAACCGCCGACGCGCGCCCCCCCGGCTGGACCGCACCGCCGACGGTGCTATGCTCCCCCGACCACGACCGGAGCTCGCCCATGTCCCGCACCGAGGAGGTCGGCCTCGCCATCGTCGATCTCGGAGACGATCTGCACCCCCGGGCCGACCGCCGCTACGGCCTCGTGCCGGCGAGCGACGCCCGCCTCGCCCTGCTGCCGTACCCCGAGACGCGGGTGAAGCGGGCCGATGTGACGCTGCACAGCCTCTTCATCGACGACCTGCCCGGCTTCGAGGCCGGCAGCACCGGCATCCTGGTCTTCGGCGCCAACACCCGCGACATGGAGGATCTGAAGGACCGCGAGGCGGTCTGCCAGCTCGTCGACTTCCCCGTGAAGGCGCGCAGCTACGCCCCCGACCTGGGCAACCGGCCGGTCTTCCGCAACCTGATCTTCCAGGACGTCCTCGAGCTGTCGGTGCGGCTCGTGAGCGTCGACGCGGCGCGGGCCGGCGAGTACGCCCGGGTGCGCGGCATCCTCGACGGCGTCGACGCCCTCTCGGTCATCGACCCGTTCCTGGGAATCCCCCTGGCCCAGGTGGCCACGCGCCTCTTCAACGGCGTCGTGGGGGCCTACGGCGCCGAGGACGTCGCCCTCGGCGGCCTGCCTCAGCTCGACGCGGAGCCCGGGCCCGGCGTGGCGTTCCTGCGCGGCGGCGTCTACGTCATCTACCAGACCCACGGCCACAAGGGTGCGGTTTCATTGAAGAACCTGCATTACGAGGACGGCCGCATCCTGGACGCGGCCGGCAAGCCGCCCCCTGCACCTGCCTCTCCTTCAGCCTGCGCCTGCGGGCGCTGCTGGATGGCTGAGCCCGGCGCCCTGGCCACCTGATGTTCCGCTTCGCCACCGATCGCCCGGTCGCGGTCTTCATGATCACCGCCGCGGCCGCCTTCTTCGGCCTGCTCTCCTACCGCGAGCTCGGCCTGGAGCTGCTGCCGGATCTGGACCACCCCACCCTCACGGTGCGGACGGCCTGGGCGGCGGCCGCCCCCGAGGAGGTGGAGCAGGAGGTCACCCGCCGGCTCGAGGGCGCGGTGGGCACGGTGGAGGCCCTGGCCGGCATGCACGCCAGCAGCCGCGCGGGCGAGAGCGAGGTGGTGCTGGAGTTCGACTGGGACACCGACATGGATCGGGCGGCCCAGCGGGTGCGCGAGCGGCTGTCGCGCATCGAGCTGCCGGCGGGCGCCGAGGCGCCTCTGCTGCTGCGCCACGACCCCTCCCTCGAGCCGGTCATGAGCCTCGCCCTGAGCGGCGAGGGCACCCCCGCCGAGCTGCGGTACTGGGCCGAAGAGGTGCTGGCCCCCGAGATCAGCAAGCTGGAGGGCGTGGCGGCCGTGCGCGTCCTGGGCGGCCTGGAGCGCGAGATCCAGGTGCGGCTGACCCCGGCCGCCATCGCCGCGCGGGGGCTGTCGGTGCGGCAGGTGGCCGATCGGCTGGTGGCCGCCAACGTCAACGTCGCCGGGGGCACCCTGCGCGAGGGCACCGTGGAGTTCCTCGTGCGCACCGTGGCCGAGCTGCGCGACGCCGAGGCCCTGCGCCGCGTGGTGGTCGCCGAGGCCGACGGCGTCCTCATCCGGCTCGGCGACGTGGCCGAGGTGCAGGCCACCGTGAAGGAGCCCCGCTCCCTCGTGCGGGTGGACGGCCACGCAGCGGTGCGGCTCGACGTGGATCGCCAGGCCGGGGCCAACATCGTGGAGGTCTGCGACCGGGTGCGCACCGCGGTCTTCGGGTCGGCGGAGCAGCAGGCCTACGCGGCCGATCGCGTGCCCGGCGCGCCGCCGCCCCGGGCGCCGGCGTCCCGCGCCCCACCGGAGGGCGGGCCGCGGGCCGGCAAGGGCCAGGACGCCGCCGCCGCCCGCCACCGCGCCCTGACCGACTTCCTGGCCTGGCGCCGGCCGCCCGGCACCCGGCTGGACGTGGTGGCCGATCAGTCCGTCTTCATCCGCGCCTCGCTGCAAGAGGTGCGTGGCGCGGCGGTGGTCGGCGGCCTGCTGGCGGTGCTGCTGCTCTACCTCTTCCTCGGCTCGGGCTACTCCACCCTCGTCATCGCGGTCGCCATCCCCCTGAGCGTGGCCCTCACCTTCGTGCCGCTGCTCTTGTTCGGCGTGACGCTGAACATCATGTCCCTGGGGGGGCTGGCCCTCGGCATCGGCATGCTGGTGGACAACTCCGTGGTGGTGCTGGAGAGCATCTTCCGCTGCCGCGAGGAGGGCGACGACGTGAAGCAGGCCGCCATCCGCGGGACGCGGGAGGTGGGGCCGGCGGTGGTCGCCTCGACGCTCACCACCGTCGCGGTCTTCCTGCCCGTCGTCTTCGTGGAGGTCGCGGGCCAGGTCTTCGGCGATCTGGCCCTGGCCGTGGTCTTCTCGCTGCTGGCCTCCCTGGGCGTCGCCGTGTTCGTGGTGCCGATGATGGCGTCGCGCTCCTTCGGCCTGCGCCCGGGCCTCGACGCGCCCCCGACCTGGCGGGTCACCTGGCACGCACTGCCCGCCTGGCGCGCCCGCAAGGGTCTGATTCTCAAGGCGATTTCCCTGCCATGGGCGCTCTTGCAGGGGGCGCTGGAGGCGGCCGGCAACGCCATCATCCTGGTGGTCGTGGCGGTGGTGCTGCCCCTGGGGTTCCTCAGCCGGGCCATCGGCCGCGGCGTGCGCGCCCTCGCCTGGGCCCCCGCCCGCGCCACCACCCTCGGCCTCGCCGCCGCCCGCCGCGCCTATGGCCCCCTGCTCCACCGCGCGCTCGGGGCCCCGGTGGCCGTCCTGCTCGTGGTCGGCGGCCTCGGCGCCCTGGCCTGGATCAGCGCCCAGCGCCTCGGGGCCGAGCTCATCCCGGATGTGCACCAGGGCATCCTGACGGCCGAGCTGCGCTTCCCCGTGGGCACCCCCCTCGACGAGACCGCCGCCCGGGTGGACGCCTTCGCCCGGGCCGCGCGGGCGCTGCCCACCGTCCGCCGGGTGGACACCTTCGTCGGCCAGCCCGACCTGGGCGAGGACGACGCCCGGGAGCGCGGCACCCACACGGCAGCCGTCACCCTGCACCTGGAGGCCTCCGCCGACGCCGAGGCCCAGGCGGTCGCGCGGCTGCGGGCCCTGATCGCCGGCGTCCCCGGCGCCGACCTCGAGATCACCCGGCCCGCCCTCTTCACGCTGCGGCCCCCCATCCGCGTCGAGGTGCTGGGCCACCACCTGCCCCAGCTCGGCGAGCAGGCCCGGGCCGTCGAGGCCCTCGTCGCCGCGGTGCCGGGCGTGCGCGATGTGCGCACCTCCGTGCGGCCGGGCCACCCCGAGCTGCAGCTCGACTACGACCGCGCGCGCCTCGCCGCGCTGGGCCTGCGGCCGCGCGAGGTCGCCGAGCGGCTGCGGGGCCAGCTCGAGGGCGAGGTCGCCACCCAGCTTCGCCAGCAGACCGAGCGCGTCGACGTCCGCGTCCGCCTCGATCCCGATCGGGTCTTGAGCCGGGGCGACCTGGAGACGCTGGTGGTCAACCCCGGCGCCGAGGTGCCGCTGCCCCTGGAGGCCGTCGCCCATGTGACCGCCGCCGAGGGCCCGGCCGAGATCCGGCACGTGGATGGCCAGCGCGCCGCCCTGATCACCGCCAGCACCGCGGGGCTGGACCTGGGCACGACCGCCGACGCCATCCGTGGGGTGCTGGCCACCTACGACCCGCCCCCCGGGATCGAAGTCCGCCTGCGCGGCCAGGACGAGGAGATGAAGACCAGCCTCGACAGCCTGCGCTTCGCCCTCATCCTCGCGATCTTCCTCGTGTATGTGGTCATGGCCAGCCAGTTCGAGAGCCTGCGGGCGCCCCTGGTGATCATGGGCAGCCTGCCCCTCGCGGCCATCGGCGCGTTCCTGCTGCTGGGGGCCGTCCACGAGCCGCTGTCGGTGGTGGTGTTCGTCGGCCTCATCACCCTGGCGGGCATCGTGGTCAACAACGCCATCGTCCTGGTGGACTACGCCGAGCGCCTGCGCGACCGGGGCATGGCCCTGGAGGAGGCCCTCATCGAGGCCGGCCGCACCCGGCTTCGGCCCATCCTCATGACCACCCTCACCACCGTGCTGGGCCTGCTGCCCCTGGCCCTCGGGGCCGGCGAGGGGGCCGAGCTGCGGCGCCCGATGGCCCTCACCCTCATCGGCGGCCTGGTGGTGGCCACCGGCCTGACGCTGGTGGTCATCCCGGTGCTCTACCGGGTGGTCGTGCGGCACCGAGAGCCAACCACCTGATTTTTTTACAGAATCTCGACCACCTCGGCCTCAGTCCGGCGCCGGCCCCGTGGCCGACTCGCGGGTGAAGCGCTCCTCGCGGATGCGCCAGGCGCCGTCCACCTCGACCCAGACGAGCGTCTTGCGGCCGCTGTCGGTGTAGCCCGGGGCGCGGTAGGTCTGGCGCAGATCCACCTCGACGCGCTCGGCCTCGACGCGGGTGGCCTCGAGGGCGATGTCGACGTTGATCCAGGCCGCGCGGCGCCCGAGGCGGGCCTTCTGGGCCAGGAAGGCGTCGCGGTCGCGGCCCTCGGCGGTGAAGGCCGCGTCGTAGAGCTCGGCCAGCGCGGTGGTGTCGCCCTGGGGGGCCGTGCGCTCCCACGCCCGCCGCCAGGCCTGGAGCCGCCCGGCCAGCCAGGGGGTCTGCGGGGGGGCCTCCACCGGGGGCGGGGCGAGGATCGGCGGGGGCGGCGCCGGCGTGGGGGCCAGCAGCAGCCCGAGCCCGGCGCCCGCACCCAGACCCACGGCCAGCGCCGCGACGAGGGGCCAGCGGGTCGGCCGGGGCGGACCGGCGGCCGCCTCCAGCGCCTCGGCCAGATCGCCCGCCGTGGCGAACCGGCGATCGGGATCCTTCGCCACCGCACGCACCAGCGTGCGCCCCAGGGCCGTGTGGGCGAGCGCGCCGGGTACGGGCACCGGCTCGTCGGTGAGCTGGGCCGCCATGGCGGCCATGGGCGAGTCGGCCTGCACCGCGACGCGGCCGGTCAGGCACTCCAGGGCGCAGAGGCCCCATGCGTACAGATCCGAGGCCGGGCTGAGGGTGCCGCGCAGCTGCTCGGGGGCCATGTAGGCCGGCGTCCCGACGACCCCCTCCCGGGTGGTGAGGGAGACGTAGTTCGCGCCCCGGGTGCCCTCCACGAGGCCGGCGATGCCGAAGTCGAGCACCAGGGCGTGGGACCGCCGCCCGCCGGGCAGCACCATGATGTTGGCGGGCTTCAGGTCGCGGTGCACCACACCGCGGCGGTGGGCGTGATCGAGGGCGTCGAGCACCTGCCCCATCAGCCGCAGCGCCTCGGGGGCCGGCAGCGCCCCCCGGGCCAGGCGCGCCTGGAGCGTCTCGCCCTCGATGAACTCGAGGACGGTGAAGAGCCGGCCGTCGGGCAGGGCGCCGAAGTCGAGCAGGCGGACGATGTGCGGGTGGTTCAGGCGGGCGATGACCGCCATCTCGCGCTCGAAGCGGGCGCGCTCCGTGTTGGCGTCGGGCGTGCGGGGCGTCATGACCTTGAGGGCCACGCGCTGCCCCGTGCTGAGCTGGTGGGCGCGGTAGACCGTCCCGAAGCCCCCCTGCCCCAGGATGCCCTCGATCTCGAACCGGTCATCGACCAGGTGCCCGGGCGCGAGCGTCACGGCGCCCCCCGCGCGGCGTCCACGTCCACGCCGAGCCGGTCGGCCCAGCGATAGATCTGGCGACGATCCTTGCCGAAGAAGCGGGCCACCTCGGCGACGTTGCCGTCAAAATACGCAAGCACTTCAAGAAGTTGCGAGGCATCCGGCGTCACGTCGGGGGGCACCCGCAGGGCCAGGGGCACCGCGACGGGCAGCTCGCTCGTGCCGCGGGGGCCGAGGGCGGCGGCCAGGGCGGCGTCCAGGTGGCCGACGTCCACCGCGTCGGCCCCGTCCGCGCGCACGGCGGCCGCGGTCATGGCCTGCTCGAGCCCCCGCACGTTGAAGGGCCACGGCGCCAGCAGCAGGGCCTCGGCGGCGTCGGCCGTGAGGTGGGCCGGGCCGCGCAGGCGGGCCAGGGTCGCGCGGGCCAGGGGCAGGACGTCCCCGCGGCGGGTCCGCAGCGGCGGCACCTGGATGACCCACCCCGCCAGGCGCGCGTACAGGTCGGCCCGGAAGCTGCCGGCGCTGAGGGCCGCCTCCAGCACATCGCGGTGGGTCGCGGCGATGACGCGCACGTCCACCGGCCGCGCGCTCGTCGCCCCCACCGCCCGGATGCTCCCCGTGGACAGCGCGCGCAGCAGCTTGGGCTGGAGCGCCAGGGGCATCTCGCCGATCTCGTCCAGGAAGAGCGTGCCCCCGCTCGCCGCCATGAAGAGGCCGTCGTGGGCGGCCCGGGCGCCGCTGAACGCCCCCGCGACATGGCCGAAGAGCTCGCTCTCGACCAGCTCGGCCGGCAGCGCGGCGCAGTTGACGGGCACGAAGGCCCCGCGGCGCCCGCTGGCCTGGTGGATGGCCTCGGCGACGCGCTCCTTGCCGACGCCCGTCTCGCCCTGGATGAGGACGGAGACGGTGTGCCGTGCCACCCGGCTGACCTCGCCGCGCACCCGCTGCATGGCCGGCGACGGCCCCAGCAGCCCGGCCGACGGCGGCTCGAAGCGGTCCTGGCTGCGCGCCTCGATCACCTCGTAGAGCAGCAGCGTCTGCCCCGCGCGCACCACGCTCCCATCGCGCAGGGCCGCGTGGGAGATGGGCTGGCCGTCGACGAAGGTGCCGTTGGTGCTGTCGAGATCCCCGACCTCGCCGACCACGAAGCGAGCGTGCTGGCGCGAGAGCTCGTCATCGGCCAGGGCCAGGGGCCCCTCGCCCGCGCGCCCCAGCACCACCGGCGCGTCGCCGAGCACGAGGCTGCGGCCGACGCCATCGGGGCCATGCACGATCACGAGGCGGTGGATGGGGCCGGTCGCCTGGGCCTGGGCCCGCCGCGGAGAGGGCTGCGTGGCCGTCATGGGACACCCCCGCCCCCCGGGCGCGACACGGCCCCGCCAAACCGAGACACCCGCGGCAACCGCATGAAATCAATGAAGATTCTGGCTGGCATCGGTTGTGAAATGCCAGGAGGTGCACCTGACCGGAGACCTGAAAGGAGGCCCCCATGCGGCACATCATCTCCCTCGCTTCGATCCTCGCTCTCACCGCCTGCGACATCCAGGACGAGCTGCTCGTCGACGCCGGCGAGCCCACCCCGGACGCGGCGCCGGTGGACGCTCTGCCCCCCGCGTACACCTGGGTGCTGGTCGAGGACACCTCCACCGAGCTCAACGCGTTCGGCGCGCCGGGGGCCGACATCTGCGGCGTCGCCTTCGACTGCGGCGGGGGCGTGCGCGGCGTGGGCGTCGACGCCCACCTCTGGGCCGGCGACGGCGACATGTGCCAGGCCGGCGCCGAGGTCAACGGCGAGACCTGCTTCGCCGATCGCGACGACCCCTGGCCGCCGTCGGCGAGCCCCATGATCCCTGCGAGGCCGACTCGAGCCCCAGCCACTACGTCGCCCTCGGGATCGGGGGCGTGCTCGCCGTGCGCGTCGACACCGACGCCGGCGATCTGGCCAGCCTGGTGGGCTGCAGCGTGACGATCTTCGAGCGCACCAGCCGCGACAGCGAGAGCTTCCAGGTCAGCGTCTGCGCCGACGCCGGCGGCGTGCAGTGCCTGCAGCCCGCGCCCCTGGCCGAGAGCCCCGACGGCGGCGACGTCCGCTTCGTCGTCCCGATGCCCTGATCGCTGCACCCCACCCCCAGGCCTCGCGCCGGGCCCGACTGTACGGCACGGGCCCGCCGCGCGGGAAGCATCAGGGCAGGGACAGCGTGGTCCGATAGATGAGCGTCGGGCCGCGCTGGCCCCGGATCCAGGACAGATCCGGCTGGTCGAAGGGGCTGGAGTAGTTGTAGAGCAGCCACTGGCGATCGCCGAGGGGCACCGCGCTGGCGAAGCAGGTGTCGCCCGCCGACGGCAGATCCAGCACCGGGGCCACGGTCAGGGCCACCGGATCCACCGACCACAGGGTGCAGCGCTTCGGGCGGCTCCAGTAGGCCGCCTGGTAGGTGGCCCACTGCTGCTCCGCCGCCAGATCGTCGCGGCCCAGGTCGTAATGACCGTCCTCGGTGACATGCCGCCGACCCACCAGCCAGACGCGCTGCCCGTCCGTGAGCACCAGGGGCGAGTCGGGCTTGCGCGGATCCGCCACGCAGCGCCAGACGCCGGGATCGCTGGCCTCGCCGCGGCAGATCTTCGAGCCGAAGCCGTCGGCGTCGCCGGCCTCGTTGCGCCCGACCGCGATGATGGTGCCGTCGTCCAGGCGGGCGAAGTCGGTCTCGGAGACGCCGCCCTCGAGCACCACCCCGCCGCTCGGCGCGACGGGCTCCCAGCGGCGGCCATCCCGCGTCTTGAGCCAGTACACGCGCAGCGGATCGGCCTCCGCCGTGTAGACCCCCTCGCCCCCGATGTAGCCGATGAGCCAGGCCTCGTCGCCCTGCCGCTGGATGCGCCACGGGATGAAGCCCGGCAGATCGGTGAAGGCCTCCTCGGGGGCGGCCCAGTCGCCGGGGCCCCGGTAGCGGCTGACCCGCGCCCCGCCCGGCTCGAACGCCAGAGGGTCCGTGCCCAGAACCGCGAAATACAAGGACAATTCACCACCGATCGAGAGAAACCGCGGCTCGCGCAGGTCCCGACCGAGGTGGAAGCCGCCCTCGTAGCGCCAGGCCTGCTGATCGGTGGTGCTCACCACGTAGAGCCAGGTGTCGGCGCTGGCGAAGTGGCTGGGAGCCGTCCGCAGCGCCAGGAAGAGGCGCCCATCGTGCAGCACGACGTCGAGGTTGTTGTGGGCGGTCTGAGAGACCACCTCGGCGGGCAGATCCGGCGAGGGCGCGACGATCACGGGCGGAGAGAAGGCCGGGCGGGCCTCGGCCGGGACGCAGGCCCCCTCGACCGGGCAGCCGGCGTCGGGCGTGGGGGCGCCTGGCGAGGCGGCGTCATCGCAGGCGACGAGGCCCACGGCCAGGGCAAGCCAGCGCCGCACGCGCCTACCGGAAGGTCAGGGCGGTGCCGCCGGGCGCGCCGGAGCTGGCCGGCCGGGCGATCGGTGGCATCGAGGCCAGATCGATGACCCGCACCCCGTCCGCCTGGGACACCGCCACGAACCGACCGTCCGGGCTGAGGGCCGCGGCGCTGAACGCCCCCTGGACGAGCTCGGCCAGGCGGATGACCTCGCCGGAGCGCAGGTTCTTGATCCGCCCGGTCCCGAGGGGGTTGCCGCAGGCGTCCACGTCCAGGACGAGGGCGCGCTCGCCGCGGGCGTCCACGGTGGCCAGGTGGGCCTGGCCGTCGGTGTCGTCGATCTCGAAGACCTCGTCGCGGCGGGTGTCGTACCAGGTCGTGCGGGTCGGCACCTCGACGGCCGCCACCCCGCAGGTCGAGAACGACGAGAGCTCGGCGATGACGGTGTTCGGCCCCGTCAGGCGCAGGCGCAGCGTCCGGTCGAAGGGCACCCGCGGCGCCGCGATGAACTTCTCGAACGCCGAGTCCTGGAGGTCCAGCAGCAGCCCCCGCTTGAGGCCGGGCTCGTTGGGATCGTTCTGGAGGACCAGCACGCGATCCCCGTAGACGTCGGCCAGGATGCCATCGGCCAGCTCGCGCGCCCGGCCGGTGTCGGCGTCGTGGAAGTAGACCTTCTCGCTGGGCGAGAAGCGCTCGAACACCAGCCCGGCGGGATCGGGCCCCGTCGCCATGGGGTTCGAGCCGCCTATCACCACGGGATCACTGCCGATCTTCCACAGGGCGGGCTGGTTCATGTCCACGACGAGCACGTCGTCGCGGGCGAACCCCAGCAGCTCGAAGGCCTCCACCTCGTCCACCAGCACGCCGTTCTCGTCGAAGACCCGCACCAGCGTGTGGAAGTCGTCGTCCTCGGCCTTGAAGGCCACCCGCGTGCCCTCCGGAGAGAGCAGGGGCGGCCCCAGGTTGCTGGCGCGCCAGTCGGAGAACTCCACCAGGTGCAGGTCGTTCGCCACGTCGTACAGACGCAGCGGCTGATCCGACGTCTCGGGCCGGCAGAGGGCGCGTCGCCCGTCGGCGTCGGGCCAGGCGACCGCGTTCTCGCAGATCAGGCGGGCGTCCGTCCCGGCGGCCGACGCCAGGTAGCTGTCGGCGCCGAGCTGGTAGAACAGCAGGCGGGACGCGGTGGCCCCCTCGACGCCCCCGTCCAGCCCGCCGCCCACGAGGGCGTCGGGCGGGCCCCGGAAGCGCCCGCCCTCCTCGGTCTCCGCCGTGGCGCAGGCCGAGACGGCGAGGCAGGCCAGCAGGCCGATCGACTTCACTGCTGCGGCGGGCACGTGGGCAGGTCCGGCGGATCGGGATCGCGGGTCTGATCGGGATCGTTGAACTCGATGCGCTCGGCTTCCATGGAGAGCGTGAACGGGTAGGCGTCGTTCACGCCGTCGCCGTTGGAGTCGATGGTCGGCTCGGCGCCCTCGAAGAAGTCGATGAAGCGGATGACGTTGCCGCCGGTGCGGATCTCGACGTCCTCCAGCTTCGAGCGCTCGACGAAGCCGTCGACGAAGCCGTAGAGCCGCGCCTGGCCATCCACGCTCTCGCCCGGCCAGATCTGCATGTTCACGTCGGTGGTGAACTCGGTCCAGCAGGTGGAGGCGGGCATGCCGTCCATGGCCGGGAGGGTGCCGGCGGGCACCGCGATGCGGAACGCCTGGCGGCCGTCGATGTGCCACTCGGCGCGGTCGTCCTCGAAGCGCCAGTCGCCGTCGAAGTTCTGGATGGGCAGGTTGTGGCGGAAGGAGTACACGCCCGCCTCGGGCCGGCCGTTGCCGATGTAGAAGCGGTAGCCGTTCTCGCCGTAGCCGCCGGCCTCGAAGACGAGGTTCAGGCTGCCGGTGCTGACCGCCACCAGGAGGGCGAGCTGCAGCTCGTTGGCGGCCACCTCGGGCTCGATGACCTGGGCGTTGATCATGCGGTAGACGTCGGGCCGCAGGTCCATGCGGCAGGCGTCGTCGACGCAGCGCTGCCACTGCCCGCAGTCATCGCCGGGCATGCAGGCCGCGCCCGCGTCGACGAGGGGAGCGGGCGCCGCGTCCTGGGGAGCCGCATCCGCGACATCCATGTCAGCGCCCATGTCGGGGGTGACATCCCCGGCGCCGCCCTGGCCACCCGCGCCGCCCATGCCACCGGCGCCACCGGCGCCACCGGCCCCGCCGGCCCCGCCCATGCCACCGGCGCCGCCGGCTCCGCCCATGCCGCCCTGGCCACCCTGGCCGCCGGCGCCGCCCTGGCCGCCAGCGCCGCCCGCGCCGCCCATGTCGGTCGCCCCCCCGGCGCCCTGGTCAGGCGTCACCGCCGAGTCGGGGAGCTGGCTCGAAGGGCCGTCGTCGTCACACGCGGGCAGCGCAATCGCGGCCGCAAGGAGGGCAATGCCCAGTGAGTGCTTCATCGAGGTTCGTCCTTTCCCCAGGGCGGAGCGTGCCGCCGTCGAACCCTCAGTCTTCAAGATCCGTTCCCAGTCAGCGGTGCGCCTACTCGCAGCCGGGCGGCACCCGATCCGCGAAGGCCGCGGGCGTCCCCGTGTGCTGCACCTCCTGGGCGGGTCCATCGAAGATGAACTGCCAGGAGTCGGCCACGCCGTCGCCATTGTAGTCCCAGTCGGGGTTGGCGCCTGCGTCTTCCAGCACCTCGAGCAACGTCGTCGCCTCGCCGCCGATGTACAGCTCGAGGTCGCGGGCCTCCCGGCGCCCGATGTAGGACGTGAGCGTGAAGAACGCCGCATCCCCGGCGCCCCCGCCAGCCACGTCGGGCCGCAGGTTCACCGCCAGCTTCGCCACCACCGTCAGCTTGCGGTAGCCGCACTCGCCCGGCTCCACGTTGCCGGGCCGCGGGATGTAGAGGTCGACGCGGCCGGCCTGACCGCTGGCCCCGGCGGCGGTCGACACCACCGTCTGGCAGACCTCGTAGCCGGGCGCGCAGCTCTCCCCCGGCTGGCCCACGCTCTCGAAGGCCGGCAGCTCGGGGTGCGGCGCGAACACCATGCCGGTGCCCAGCCCCTGGTAGATGTAGGCCCAGTGGTTGTTCTCGACCCCCGGCACCCCGGTCGTCGAGCGCCCGAACGTCACCATCAGGTTGAAGCGGTACTCGGCGATCATCTGGCGCAGCGAGGCCTGGAGCAGCTCGTTGATGGCGTCCGGCCGGTGCACCGAGACGGAGCGCAGGCGGAAGCTGCGGTGCTGGATGTCGACGACGCAGTGGGCATCGAGGGGTGCAGCCGGCGGCCGGTAGCACACACTCCACTGTCCGTGGGACTCCTTGCACTCCTGATCGGTCTCGCACTCGGCCACCCCGGCATCGGGCGCCGCGTCGGGGAAGCCGTAGTCCTGCGGCAGGTTCGGCGGCGGCTCGGTGGCCACCGCCGCGTCCAGCGGAGGCGGGGGCACCCCGTCGTCGGGATCGCTCGGCGGCACCCCCGCGTCCAGGTTGGGCGACGGATCGGCGGGCGGCCGCGGATCCGCAGGCTGGCCGGGCCGGGGCGGCACCGGCATCGCCCCCAGGCTCCCGCCCCCCAGGCCCGTCAGCGCCCCCCCCAGGGCCGGAAGGGACGCCGGCGCCCGCTGGAACTCCGGCGGCGCCGGGAGAGCGGCCCGCCCCTTCTTCACCTCGATCTCGCCCGCCCCGCGGGGCGGCACCACCACCGAGTAGATGGCCTCGTTGAGCTGGAAGACCGTCACGGCACCCGCGGTGCGGGGCCCGTTGAAGAGGATCCACGCCTGGCCATCGGTGAGCTCGCCGGCGAGGGGTGTGTCCACGGTCGTCAGCCGGACCGGCTTCTTGACCTTGAACGTCTCGGCCTTCTCATCGGGCTGCCAGGCCGACGCGGTGATGTCCGCGCCCACCTGGGCCGCCTCGCGCACGGCCTCCTGCGACGAGAAGTCGACGGCGGCCCGCACGGGCCCATCGCGCATCACCGCCTCCGACTCCGCCCCCATGAGCCAGGCGGCGAAGCGCTCGGCCTCCAGCCGGCAGCGGCGGTCATCGCCCGGGTTCAACAACAGCAGGAAGATCGCGATGATCAGCCCGAGGATGGCCACCGTGATCAGGATCTCGATGAGGGTCATGCCGCGGCGCCGGGTCACTCGCCCACCTCCCCGGAAGCGACCTCCCCGTCGCCTCCGCTGAACCAGGGACCGGCACACTGACCGTCGAGCACGGGCCCTGGGCACGTCCAGACCTCGAACCGCTCGGCCGGCCGATCGGCCACCTCGTGGACCGTCACCGTGCAGCCCGCCAGCGAGCCGCTGGCGACGCGCACGAGCAGGGAGCCGGCCGCGCCGAGGGGCGCCGCGCACGTCTCGATGGGATCACAGGGCCCGTCGGCCGGCCCGATGGCCCCCTCCGCCGGGTAGCGATCGCCAGGGGGCAGGCGCTGGTCGTCGTCGATCCCGACGCCGACGCCCCCCCGGCCGTCGGGACACTGGAACGAGACGGCATCGACGTCGGTGCCGAAATATCCAGCGATTCCCACGCCTTCCGTCACATCCACGATACCGATCCAGCGATCGGCGCCGGCCGGAGTCGCGGCGTCGGGCGCCGGGCGGGCCTGGTCAGCCCCACCCCCCGCGGCGGCATCCGCCGGGAGAACGCCACCGTCGCCCCCCAGCAGGCTGGCGGGCCCGGCCGGGTCGGCGTCGTCACAAGCAGGCAGGCAGGCCAGCAAGGCCAGGAGGGATCTACGCATGGGGGAATGGTAGTCGGCCCCCGGCCGCGATGCCACAAAGCCGTGGCCCGCGTGACCTCGGGGCGCGACCGGGGTAGAGTGCGCGCCATGAGTGACCTGGAAGAGCCGCCCCGCGGCGGCCGCCCCGTTGAAGCCCTGGTGTATGGTGTGAACGCGGCCCTGGCGGTCGCGACGCACCGCCCCGACGCCATCCACCGCGTGCTCTACGACGAGAGCCGGCGGCGCGACCTCGGCCCGCTCCTCAAGGCCGCCGCGGCACGACGCCGGCCCTACCGGGAGGTGCCCACCGCCGATCTCGTCCGGGTGGCGCGGGGCCAGCACCATGAAGGCGTCGTGGTCGTCACCGATCCGCTGCCGGCCATCGAGCTGCCCGCGTTCCTCGCCCAGCTCCAGCGCGACGCGGTCTTCCTGGCCCTCGACGGCGTCGGCAACCCCCACAACCTCGGCGCCATCCTGCGCAGCGCGGCCTGGTTCGGCGCCGCCGGGGTGCTGCTCCCCGAGCGCGGCATCGGCCTGAGCCCCGCCGCCATGCGCGTGGCCCAGGGTGGCGCCGAGATCGTGCCCTGCGTCCAGGTCTTCGACATGGCCGACGCCCTCGAGGAGCTGATGGCCCGGGGCATCTCGGTGGTGGCCGCCGACCAGCACGCGGAGGCGGTGATCTTCGACCGACCCCGCCGAGACCCTGTGCATCGTGCTCGGCAGTGAAGGCGACGGCCTGGGGGCGCGGTCTCGGCGGTCGTCCGCCACCGCGTGCGCATCCCGGCGCGGGCGGCGTCGAGTCCCTCAACGTGGCCGTCGCCGCGGCCATCGTGCTGGCGGCGACCCTCGGCCGGGACTGACGCCCCGGACTACATCCCCTCGGGGGGCTCCCACAGCTCGACCCGACGGCCGTCCGGATCGATGATCCAGGCGAACCGCCCGAAGTCGGAGTCCTGCCGCTCCGGCAGCACCTCGACCCCGGCGGCGGTGAGCTTCGCCAGCAGCGCGTCCAGATCGTCCACGCGGTAGTTCACCATGAACTCCGCCCCGCCCGGGGGACCGAAGTACTGGGTATCCTGGGGGAAGAGCGACCAGATGGTCATCGCGTCGCCGCCGCCCTCCTCGGCCTTCCGCCACGGGAACACCGAACCGACGAAGTGCCCGCTGGGCTCGATGCCCAGGTGCCGGGCATACCAGGCCAGCCCGTCGGCGGGGGCCGCCGACTTGAAGAAGATCCCCCCGATGCCGGTGACCCGGCCCCGCTCAGCACTCATGCGTCGCTCCACGCGCGGATCCGCGCCGTCACCTGGGCCACCGTGAGGCCCAGCTGCTCCGCCAGCACGCTCGCCGGCGCCGAGGCACCGAACCGATCGATGCCGATGTTCAAGCCGCGGCGGCCCGACAGGGCCCGCCACGGCGCGGTGATGCCCGCCTCGACCGTCACGATGCCGGGGTGCCCCGAAGGCAGCAGCGACTCCTGGTACTCCTCGGGCTGGAGCAGGAAGAGCTCCAGACACGGCATGGACACCACCCGCACGCGCCGACCCTCGGCGGCCAGCGTCCGCCCGGCCTCCAGGCACACATGCGTCTCGGACCCGGTGCCGACCAGGATCAGCTCCGGATCCTCCGCCTCGACGAGGGCGTAGCCGCCGTTCCAGACATCCTGGGGCTCGAACGCCGTGGGCCGGGCCAGCTCCGGCAGGTTCTGCCGCGTGAGCGCGAAGGCCACGGGGCCGTCGGCCACCTGGAGCGCAAAGGCCCACGCCATGGCCACCTCGACGCCGTCGGCCGGGCGGAAGTAGAGCAAATCCGGGATGTTCCGGAGCGCCCAGTGGTGCTCGACGGGCTGGTGGGTCGGCCCGTCCTCCCCAGGAAGACGCTGTCGTGCGTGAAGACGAAGATGTTGGGCAGGTGGCTGAGGGCGGCCAGCCGGATGGCGGGGCGCTCATAGTCGGAGAAGACGAGGAACGTCCCCCCGAAGGGCCGAAGCCCGCCGTGCTGCAGCATGCCGTTGGTGATCGCCCCCATGGCGTGCTCGCGGATGCCGAAGTGGATCTGGCGCCCGGCGAAGCTGAACGCCCCCTCCCCGACGGCCGGATGACCCACCGTGCCGTGCTTCGTCTCGAGCCCGTTGCTGCCCGTCAGATCCGCCGACCCGCCCACCAGACCCGGCACCTCGGCCAGCGCCGCCGCCAGCACGGCGCCCGAGATCTTGCGGGTCGCGCCCGCCCCGGGCGCCGCCGCGACCAGCCGCTCCCAGAGATCCGCCGGCACCTCGCCCGACCAGAGCGCGTCGTACGTGGCCGCCTCGGCGGGGTGCGCCTTGCGCCAGGCGCGCAACGCATCGTCCCAGTCCAGCCGGGCCTCCCGCTTGGCCTCCGATGCCGCCTTGAAGAAGGCCGCCACCTCCGCAGGCACATGGAACCGCTCCTCGGGCCAGCCCAGGGCGGCCCGCGTCCGCGCCAGATCCGTCGCACCGAGGGGCTCACCGTGGGCCTTCGAGGTGTCCACCCGCGGCGTCCCGAACCCGATGTGCGTCTTGCACACGATGAGCGTCGGCGCCGACGCCCCCGTCGTCGCCGTCGTCAGCGCCTGCCGCACCGAGGCCGCGTCGTGGCCGTCGGCGTGCAGGACCTGCCAGCCGAAGGCAGCGAAGCGCTGGCCGACGTCCTCGCTGAACGCCAGCTCGGTCTTCCCATCGATCGTGATGCCATTGTCGTCGTACAGCCAGACCAGGTTGTCGAGGCGCCAGTGCCCGGCCAGCGACGCCGCCTCCGAGGCGATGCCCTCCATCAGGTCGCCATCACTGCACAGCGCGAACACCCGCTGCGCCATGACCTGGAACGCCTCGCCGGGCACATCGACCCGGGCCGACAGCATCTTCGCCGCCAGCGCCATCCCGACCGAGTTCGCCACCCCCTGCCCCAACGGACCGGTGGTCGTCTCGACTCCGGGGGTATGCCCCACCTCGGGGTGCCCGGGCGTCAGCGAGTCCCACTGCCGAAACGCCTTGAGGTCCTGGAGCGAGACGTCGTAGCCCCAGAGGTGCAGCAGCCCGTACAGCAACATCGACGCGTGCCCGCACGAGAGCACGAACCGATCCCGCGCCGGCCAGGCCGGATCCGTGGGATCGAAGCGGAGGAACTCATGCCACAGGACGAACGCCAGATCCGCCTGGCCCATGGGAGCCCCGGGGTGACCCGAGTCCGCGTTCTGCACCGCGTCGGCGGCGAGCATGCGGAGGGTGTCGACGGCACGACGGCGGAGGGCGGCGTCGAGGCCCGGGCTGGCGACCATGGTCATGGAGTTCTCCTCGTCTTCCGGCACTGTCAAGACGGGCGCAGTCTGCCCACTGCACCGCCCGCCCGCAAGCGCCCGCCCCCCACCCCCAACCGGGAAAAATGAGGGTGCCAGGTACTTTTTCTGCGACACGCGGCGCGACTGACCGAAGAGGTTCTACCTCAACGGCGCGGGAGCATCGTCATGCCCCGAAAGATCCGCTTCGTCCGGGACGACTACCGGTTGATCAGCCCCCGTTCCGGGCAGCTCGTGCATGCCTGGGACATCACGACGCCCGTCATCGACGGGTGCTACCTGTTGCGCCCCGATCTGCCCTGCCTCTCCATCGTCCACGGCGTCCTGGGCCGAGCCCAGAGCCGCTGGCAGTTCGACATCTTCAACTTCCACGTGATGTCGACACACTGGCACCTGGTCGGCGGCTTCACCTCCCTACGGCAGAAGGCCCGCGTCATGCGCTTCCTCAACGGGGAAATCGCACGCCGAATCAACAAGTTGAGGGGACGGCGGGGTCCACTCTTCGAGCGGCGCCACCAGGCCATCCAGATCATGAGTGACGCCGATCTCCTCGATCGCGTCGGCTACGTCCTCTCGCAGGGCACGAAGGCCTTCGTCGTCCGCCACCCCAGCGAGGATCCGTTCGCCTGCGGCGCGCCGGCCCTGTTGATGGGCAAGGCCCTTCGGGGCACCTGGCTCACGGGCGAGCAGACGTTGGAGTACGAGGTCCAGCTGAGCCCGGTCCCGTTCCTGGGCGAGTCTCTCGCAGCTCAGCGCCCGGCGATCTGGGAGATCGCCGACACCATCGCGCGGACCCAGCGTGTGCGCCGCAAGAAGGCCGGCCGTAGGCTCAGCGGCCCGGAGTTGGCCCGCACCATCGATCCGTGGACTCGCCAGCCCGCCTCGCCTCGTCGGCCAGCCCCCGAGGTTCATGGCACGGCGACGCAGCGTGCCGCGTGGAGGCGGGCCTATCGTCGAGCACGGCACGCCTACTCCCGAGCCACCACCGCCTTCCGGGCATGGCAGGCCGACTCGTCCGCCGTCATGGTCCCCTGGCCACCGGGCACGTTGCCCCCGGCGTTCGCCGACCAGGAGCCCTTCGCCGTCTCCCGCGGCAGCCCGTAGGCCACCGAGGGAGAGCAATCGACCAGCAGCAATCGCGCCCCCCGGGCAGGCGCCACGGGGTGGGTCTGCCCAGTGCCCGTGGTGGTCCCGTCGATTTCGTTGGCTTGGGGGCCACTTTGGGGGTCCGGCTGCCCCGCCAGCCCCGCTCTCCCCATCCTACTTCGAGTTTCGACGCTGCCTGGGCCCGTGCTGCACGCGTGCACCGCTCCAGATCGCGGCGGTACCTGGCACCAAGTGGCGTGCACCCGGGTGCTCCAGGACCCGACTCGGAAGTACCTGGCACCTTGATGAGGGGTCGGGGAGAATCGCCGCGGAGGTGGGCATGATCTGGCTTCCCCTGGCCATTCTGGGTGTCTTCGCGGGCGCGACGGTGACCATGCTCGTGGCGGCCCGGATGCGCGGCCAGCCTGGATTTGGCGACGACCCCACCCTCGAAACCGAGACCGACGTCCAGGACGTAGGCTCGGCACGGGTCGTCGTCGGCGAGTTCCGCGATCTGGTCCAGCGCGAGCTCCAGGCCGGCAAGGTCCAGGAGGTCATGGAGACGTTCACGTACGTCGAGGCTCGCAGCCTCGTACCGGGACCGACGCTCCAGCTCTTCGATGTGCGCTGCCCGGGCCGCCGCGCGCTCGCACGGGTCCTCAACGGGCCGCACCTCATCGTCGGGAACGATCGCGTCCGCATCGAGCTCAGGCGGCTGGGCGACGACACCGTGGCGGCGCGCCGCCGTGTGCTCCTGATGCACGCCGCCCTGCGGCTGGACGATGCTGCGTTCATCAATGAAATCCAGTATCTGGCGGTCGGCCGCGAGCGCCTCCCGGTCCTCTCGATCGTCTTGCCTGCCTGCGTGGAGGCGCCCCACCTGAGCGGCCTGGCCCGGCTGGTCACGCCCGCCGATCCGCCCCGGCTCCGCATGGCGGCGGCCCTCCTCCAGGGGGACCGCGTGGCCGCCCTGGGGCTGGCGGCGGGGTCGGAGGTCGAGCCCGGCCTGATCCTGGCCGCCTTCGGCCCCGATCCGGCGGCCGTTCCGCCCGACCATGACGTCCTCTGGGCCCACGTCCTGGGCGCAGAGGAGCTCCCGATCGTCCGGGCAGCGCTGGCGCGCATCGCCCTGCTGCCACCCGAGCGCCGGTCGGTCGCGCTCTCGGCCGCCCTGGACGGGGAGGTGTCGGGGGACGCGCTTGAGCTGGTGCTGCGCGGCCTGACCCGCCTTGATGCCGACGCGGCGAGGCCCCACCTGCTGGGCATCATCGCCAGCAGCAGGCCCATGAACCTGCGCCAGCTCGCGGCCGGCATGCTGGCGGAGCAGGACTCCGAGGCGACCGAGGCCGCCCTCCTGGCTGCCCTGGACCGCACCGTCGGAGGGGACGAGGAGGTCCAGGGCTCATCGGCGCCCTCGGTCGCTTCGGGGGCCGCCTCCATGGGCGCTCTCCGCTCCTTCGCCGAGGACCGCGGGCCCGCAGCCGACGTCGCGCGACGGGCGATGGAGGACATCCGGGGCCGGCTCGCCCACCTCCCGGTGGGTGGCCTGGCGGTCCTGCACCCCTCCAGCGCCGGGGGCCTGTCGGCGGTCGAACAGCCCGAGGGCTGAGAACGCCCTTGCGAGGTCGGGCTGTACTAGCGTACTAGTACATCATGCCGACGCTGCCTCCCGACCTCCTGGCCGTCCTCGCCGACCTCCCGCCGGCCGATCTGGAGCGTGTCCTGGTCGATCTCCTGACCCCGGCAGAGGTGGCGTTCGTGAGCGAGCGCTGGGCCATCGTGAAGTACCTGGCACTGGGTCTGAGCCAGCGGCAGGTGGTCGCGGAGACGGGGGCGGGCATCGCCACGGTGAGCCGCGGCGCGCAGCAGCTTCGCTATGGCACGGGCGGGTTTGCGCTCGCGCTGGCGGCTTGTGGCCTCAGCGTTCGACCGACGGATGCCCCCCCGTGATCGACGTGCGCCCCACCCGCGCCGAGGTCCTCGCCCACCGCGGACCCGAGACCCACGTCGCGCTCTCGACGACCCTCGCGGTCGACGGCGAGACGCCGGTCAGCCTCTTTCGCAAGGTCGCGGGCGACCGGGGCGATGCCTTCCTGCTGGAGAGCGTGGAGGGTGGGGAGCTGATGGGGCGCTACTCCTTCCTCGGGACGGGCGGCGCCGGGAGCCTCGTCTACCGGGACGGCGTCGCCACGACGTCCGATGAAACCGCACAAGTTTCAGTCACTTGCGATGATCCACTGGGCGCCATCGAGGCGCTGCTGGCCCGCTTTGACGTGCTGATCGACCCGGCCCTCCCCCGGTTTACGGGCGGCGCGGTCGGCTTCCTCGGCTTCGACTGTGCGGCGCGGTTCGAGCGCATCCCGCTGCCGGCTGCCGCCGCCGATGGCCTGCCGGAGGCGCACCTGCTGCTGGCCGACTCGCTCTGCATCTACGACCACGTCGCGCGGCGTGTCATCTGCGTGGTGCACGCCCGGCTCGATGGCGACCGCGGCGCCGCCTGGGAGGTGGCGGTCGCCCGCCTGGCGGCGCTGGTGGAGCAGGTCCTCGCGCCGGCGGCCCCCCACCCCGGCTTTCCGCTGGTGGCCGTCGACGCCGCCCGGCTCCCGGTCCGCGCCACGCGCACGCCGGCCGACTACCAGGCGGCGGTCCGGCGGGCCCAGGAGGCCATCACCCGCGGCGAGGTCTTCCAGGTCGTCCCGAGCCAGCGCTTCATCGTCGAGGCCACGGTGGATCCCCTCGAGCTCTACCGCTCGCTGCGGGCCCTGAACCCCTCGCCGTACATGTTCCTGCTCCGGTTCGACGCCTACGCCGTGGTCGGCGCGTCGCCTGAGGTGCTCGTCCGGGTGGAGGGCGAGGAGGTGCTCGTCCGGCCCATCGCAGGTACCCGGCACCGGGGTGCGACGCCCGCCGAGGACGCCGCGCTGGCGGCGGAGCTCCTGGCGGATCCCAAGGAGCTGGCCGAGCACCGCATGCTCGTCGACCTGGGCCGCAACGACGTCGGCCGCGTCTCGGCCTACGGCACCGTGCGGGTCGAGGCGCCCCTCCACATCGAGCGCTATGCCCACGTCATGCACCTCGTCTCGGATGTGCGCGGCCGCCTGCGAGCCGGTCAGACGGCCTTCGATGCCTTCCGGTCCTGCTTCCCGGCGGGGACCGTCAGCGGCGCCCCGCGCATCCGCGCCTGCGAGCTGCTCGCCGAGCTCGAGCCCCACCGGCGCGGGCTGTATGCCGGCGCGGTGGGGTACTTCGACTTCGCCGGCAATCTGGACACCTGCATCGCCATCCGCACGCTCGTCGTCGAGCCGGGGCGCGTCCATGTGCAGGCCGGCGCCGGCGTCGTCCAGGACTCGGTGCCGGCCGCCGAGGAGGCCGAGTGCCGCCACAAGGCGCGCTCCGCCCTGACCGCCATCGCCCTCACGCTCGCCCGCGCGGAGGGCCTCGTGACGGTGCTGCTCGTCGACAACTACGACTCGTTCACCTTCAACCTGGAGCAGCTCGTCGGTGGGCTGGGCGTGCCAGTGGTCGTGCACCGCAACGACGCCCTCGATCTGCCCGCCATCGAGGCGCTCGCCCCCAGCCACATCATCCTGTCGCCCGGCCCGGGGCACCCGGCGAACCCGCGCGACTTCGGCATCTGCGCGGCCCTCATCCACCGCGTCGTGGCCGCCGGCGGGCCGCCCCTCCTCGGCGTCTGCCTGGGCCACCAGGGCATCGCCCACCACCTCGGCGGCACCGTCCACCAGGCCCCGGCCATCGTGCATGGCAAGACCAGCGCCGTCCGCCACCGGGGCGCCGGCCTCTTCGCCGGCCTGCCCGACGGCTTCCTGGCCATGCGCTACCACTCCTTCGTCGTCGATCGCGCGACGCTACCGCCCACCCTCCAGGTGACCGCCTGGACGGACGACGGGCTCGTCATGGGCCTGGCCCACCAGACCCGCCCCTTGTGGGGCGTCCAGTTCCACCCCGAGAGCTTCGCCACCGAGGGCGGTGCCCGCATCCTCTCGAACTTCCTGGAGTCTTCCGCCCGATGAGCGTGTACCCCCAGGCCATGAAGTCGCTGCTGGCCGGCCAGGATCTCGACGGCGACACCGCCGAGCTGCTGCTGGAGTCGATGCTGGACGGCGCCCTCGGGCCGACCCGCACGGCGGCCGTCCTGACCGCCCTCGCCGCCAAGGGAGAGACCGCCCTCGAGGTGGCGAGCTTCGCGGAGGCGCTGCGCCGCCACGCCCTGCCGCTGCGGGCCCGCGGCCCCCTCCTCGACACCTGCGGCACGGGCGGCTCGGGGCTCGCCACCCTCAACACCTCGACGCTCTCCGCGCTCATCTGCGCCGCGGCCGGCGTCCGGGTCGCCAAGCACGGCAACCGGGCCAGCTCCGGCGCCTGCGGCAGCATGGACGTCCTCGAGCACCTCGGGATCGCCATCGATCTCTCCCCCGAGCAGGGCGAGGCGCTGCTGGCCACCGGGCCGCTCGCGTTCCTCAACGCGCGCATCCACCACCCCGCCCTCGGCCCCCTGGGCGCCATCCGCAAGGGGCTGGGCTTTCGCACGGTCTTCAACCTGCTCGGCCCCCTCTGCAACCCCGCCCGCCCCGATCACCAGATCATCGGCGTGCCCGACGCCCGCTTCGGCCCGCTGCTGGTCGCGGCCCTGCGTCGCCTCGGCACGAAGCGCGCCATGATCGTCGCCGGCGAAGATGGCCTCGACGAGATCTCCCTCGCCGCCGGCACCCGCTACTGGGAGCTCTGGGAGGACGGCTCCACCTATGACGGCCTCATGCTGCCGGAGGACTTCGGCCTGAAGCGCGCCCCCTTCAACCACACCGCCGGCGGCAGCGTGCACCAGAACGCCGAGCGCTTCCTGGCGCTGCTGCAGGGCGAGGACACGGGCCCGCGCCGCGGTATCACACCATCCTGAACGCGGGCGCGGCGCTCTACGTGGCCGGGCGGGTGGGCGACATCGAGGACGGCGCCGACCTGGCCCGCGACCTGCTCGCCCGGGGTGAGGCCTACCGGGTCTTCCTGCACTACCGCTCCTCGGCCGCCGCCCTGGTGGCGTGACGGAGGCAGCGTCCTCGACCGCATCGTCGCCCGCACCCGCGCCGACCTGCCGGCCCGCCAGGCCGCCCTGCCCTGGCCGCCCTCGCCGATCGAGCGGTGGCCCCACCCCACGACGCCCGGGCCGCCCTCGCGGCCCCGGGGCTGGCCCTGATCGCCGAGCTCAAGCCGCGCTCGCCCTCCCGCGGGCTGCTGCGGGCCGACGCGACGCCGGAGGTGTTCGGGCCCGTCTACCGTCGCTACGCGGCCGCCATCTCGGTCCTCTGCGACGCGCCCTTCTTCAGCGGCGGCCTCGACGTGCTCGCCCGCATGCGGACCCTCGTGGACGTGCCCTTGCTGGCCAAGGACTTCATGATCGACCCCTGGCAGATCCACGCCGCGCGGGCCCACGGCGCCGATCTGGTGCTGCTGATGGCCTCGGTGCTCGACGACGCCGAGCTGGCCGATCTGCTGGCCCTCACCCGGTCCCTCGGCATGGAAGCCCTCGTCGAAGTCACTTGATCCCACAGAGCTTTCCCGCGTTTTGCGCCTGAACGCGGCCATCATCGGGGTCAACAGCCGCGATCTGACGACCCTGGCCATCGATGCCGACCGGGCGCGCCGCCTGCTCGCCGAGATCCCCGCTGGCCACGTCCGGGTGGCCGAGAGCGGCCCTCGGAGACCCGGGCCGGCGTAGACGCCATGCGCCCCGTGGCCGACGCCGCGCTCATCGGCAGCCACCTCGTCGCCGCCGCCGATCCCGCCGCGGCGATCGAGGCCCTCGGGTGGGCCCCGTGCCGCTGACCGTGAAGATCTGCGGCGTACGCGATGCCGCGTCCGCCCGTGCGGCGGCCCGGGCTGATCACGCCGGCTTCGTCTTCGCGCCGGGCCGCCGACGGACGGTGGACGTCCCCACCGCCCGGGCGCTGCGGCCCCTCCTGGGCGCCGCCCGCGCGGTCGGCGTCTTCCTCGAGGTGCCGCTCCCCCAGGTCCGGGCCATCGCCGACGCGGTCGGCCTCGACGCCGTGCAGCTCCACGGGCCGGTGTCGCCGGCCGACTGCGCGGCGCTCGCCCCTCTGGCCGTCTGGCGCGCGGTCGCGGTCGACGAGGCCTTCGATCCGGCGCAGCTCGCCGCCTTCGTGCCCCATGTCGCGGCCTTCGTCCTCGACGCCGCCACCCCGGGCGGCGGCCGCCCCTTCGATCACGCCCGCGTCGCCCACCTGCGGCTGGGCCGGCCCTGGATCCTGGCCGGCGGGCTCACCCCCGAGACCGTCGCCGACGCCATCGCCCGCACCCGCCCCGACGGCGTGGACTGCGCGTCGGGCATCGAGCGCGACGGCCACCCCGATCCGGCCCGCGTCGCCGCCTTCATCGAGAACGCCCGCCGGGCAGAAGAGGCAACCCATTGAGATCCCTGGGAATGTTCGGCGACTTCGGCGGCTGCTTCGTGTCGGAGCTGCTCGTCCCCTGCCTGGAGGCGCTCGAGGGGGCCTGGCTCCAGGCCCGTGACGACGACGGCTTCCGCGCCGATCTGGGCCGCCTGCTCGCCGACTACGCCGGCCGGCCCACGCCGCTCTACCGCTCGCCCGCCCTCTCCGAGGCCCTGGGCTGCACCGCCTTTCTCAAGCGTGAGGACCTGCTGCACGGCGGCGCCCACAAGACCAACAACACCCTGGGGCAGGCGCTCCTCGCGAAGCGCATGGGCAAGACACGCCTGATCGCCGAGACGGGGGCGGGCCAGCACGGGGTGGCGACGGCGATGGCCGGCGCCCTGCTGGGCCTCCCCACCGTGATCTACATGGGCGCCCGGGACGTGGAGCGGCAGCGGCCCAACGTCCAGCGCATGCGCCTCTTCGGGGCGGACGTGCGCGCCGTCGAGCAGGGCTCCGCCAGCCTGAAGGACGCCATCAACGAGGCGCTGCGCGACTGGTCCGCGCGCGCGCGCGACACCTTCTATGTCTTCGGCACGGCGGCCGGCCCCCCCCCCCAACCCCCCCACCTCGTGCGCGACCTGCAGCGCGTCATCGGCGACGAGATCCGCCAGCAGCTCCTGGGCCGCCTCGGCCGCCTGCCCTCCGCGGTGGTGGCGTGCGTCGGCGGCGGGAGCAACGCCATCGGCACCTTCGCCGCCTTCCTCGACGATCCCGTGCTGCTCATCGGCGCCGAGGCAGGGGGCGACGGTGTGGAGACCGGGCGGCACGGGGCGACGCTCACCGCCGGGCGGGTCGGCTGCGTGCACGGCATGATGTCGCTGCTGCTGCAAGACGCCCACGGGCAGGTGCAGGAGAGCCACAGCATCTCCGCCGGCCTCGACTACCCGGGCGTCGGGCCCGAGCACGCGGCCCTGGCCCGAGCCGGTCGGGCCCGCTACGAGCCCGTCACCGACGCCGAGGCCGTGGCGGCCTTCCGCTGGCTGTGCCAGCGCGAGGGCATCCTGCCGGCGCTGGAGTCCAGCCACGCCATCGCGCTGGCGCTGCGCCTCGCCCCCACCTTCCGGCCCGACGACCTGGTGGTGGTCACGCTGTCCGGGCGGGGGGACAAGGACCTCGACCACGTCCTGGCCTGGGAGGCCGCCCGATGAGCGCCCTGCGCACCTGGCTCAGCCCTCGCAAGGGCCGGATCTTCATGCCCTTTTCGGTCATCGGCGACCCGGACGCCGCCACGACGCTGGCCGTCGCCGGCGCCTACGCCGAGGCCGGCGCCGACGTGCTGGAGTTCGGCTTCCCCTTCAGCGACCCCCCGGCGGACGGCCCCGTCATCCAGGCGGCCGACCAGCGCGCCCTCGCCGCCGGCATGACGCCACCCGCCGCGTTCGGGGTGCTCGACGCCGTGCGCGCCCGCCATGGCCTGCCCGTCGTCTTGCTGATGTACTACAACCTGATGCTGCAGTACGGGCTGGACGCCTTCTACGCCCGGGCTGCGGCGGCGGGCGTGCAGGGCGTGCTGGTGGCCGACCTGCCCCTGGAGCACGCCGACGCGGCGGCCGCCGCCGCCCGGCGCCACGGCATCGCCCCCGTCTTCCTGGCGACGTTCCTCACCCCGGCCGACCGCCTGGCGCGGCTGGCGGCGGCCGGCGACGGCTTCGTCTATGTGGTGGCCCAGGTGGGCGTCACCGGCGAGCGCGGCGCCCTCGACGCCGAGCTGCCCGACCTGCTCGGCCGCCTGCGGGCCCTGACCGACCTGCCCCTGCTGGCGGGCTTCGGCATCGCCGACGGCGACCAGGCCCGCGCGGCCCTGGACGCCGGCGCCGATGGCGTCATCGTCGGGAGCGCCCTGGTGCGCCAGCTCGCCGCCGGCGGCGTGCCCGCGGCCGCCGCCCTCGCCGCCCGCATTCGCGCTGCAACCCTCTGAAAGGACTAATGAAATGCTGATCGTCATGAGCGCGGAGGCCACCGCGGAGCAGGTGGAGGCGGTCTGCGCCCACATCACGCGCCTGGGCTTCGAGCCGCGCCCCATCCCCGGCGGACAGCGGACCGCCATCGGCATCGTGGGCAACCCGGGCGCCCTCGAGCCGGGGCCGTTCGTCGAGCTGCCCGGCGTCCTGCGCGCCATCCCGGTGTCGTCGCCCTTCAAGCTGGTGAGCCGGGAGTGGCAGGCGGCGGACACCGTCGTCCGCCTGCCCAACGGCGTGGCGATCGGCGGGGGCAACGTGGCCGTCATCGGCGGGCCATGCTCCGTCGAGACCGAGGCCCAGGTCATGGCGGCGGCCGAGGCGGTGGCCCGGGCCGGAGGCGGCGCGCTGCGCGGCGGGGCGTGGAAGCCGCGCACCTCTCCCTACGCCTTCCAGGGCAACGGCGAGGCCGCCCTGAAGCTGCTGCGCCAGGCCGGCGAGGCGTTCGGCCTCTCCACCGTGACCGAGGCCATCGATCACGAGAGCGCCCTGCAAGTGGCCCAGTACGCCGACGTGATCCAGATCGGCGCCCGCAACATGCAGAACTTCGCCCTGCTGCGGCTGGTGGCGGGCCTCGGCCGCCCGGTCGTCCTCAAGCGGGGCATGGCCGCCACCATCGACGAGTGGCTGCTGGCCGGCGAGTACCTGCTCGCCGGCGGCTGCCGCGACGTCATCCTCTGCGAGCGCGGCATCCGCAGCTTCGATCCGCGCACCCGCAACGTGCTGGATCTGGCCGCCATCGCGGTGGCCCGGGCCCTCACCCACCTGCCGATCATCGCCGATCCGTCCCACGGCACCGGCGTACGCGACATGGTCATCCCCATGGGCCGGGCCGCCATCGCGGCCGGCGCCGACGGCCTCATCGTGGAGGTGCACCCGCGCCCCCAGGAGGCCCTGTCCGACGCCCACCAGCAGCTGCGGCCCGGCCAGTTCGTCGAGCTGATGACCGCCGTACGCACCATCGCGGGCGCCATCGGCCGGACGGTGCAGGCCGCCGGCTGACCCCCAACACGGCGGGAACACAAGGATCTTGGGCCACTGGCCCGGGCCTGCTATCCTCGCCCCCGGCGGGGCGCGTGGCGGCCCCACGGAGGCCGCGCCAGCCCCATGGCGCGCTGTGTCAGAGGTGGTGGCCCTTGCCCTTCAAGGCCTGTCTTCAGTGCGAGCTGCTGTTCGAGGTCGACGAGCGTGCGCCGTCGCTGCGGTGCACGCAGTGCGGCAACGAGCTGGTCGACTACCAGCCCGAGCCCTGGGAGCTCGAGCAGCTCGGTGACGAGGCGGAGCAGGGCGAGACGCTCATGCTCTCCGCCGAGGACGTAGCGGCGTCCAGCCCCTCGGGGGTCGTGGCCACGATGGCCATCGAGGGCCTGGCCGAGAAGCTGCGCCGCCTGGCGGCCGAGAAGGGGGATCCCGACGCCCTGCTGCCGCCGCGCAAGGTCGAGCCGGCGCCGCAGCCCGTGGCCCAGCCGGTGCCCCAGCCCGTGGCCCTCGCCCAGCCGCAGCCCGTCGCCCAGCCGCAGCCCGTCGCCCAGCCGGTCGCCCCGGCCACGCCGCGCCCGTTCGAGCCCGTCGGCCCGCCGCGCCCGGCCACGCCGCGCCCGTTCGAGCCCGTCGGCCCGCCGCGTCCGGCCACGCCGCGCCCGTTCGAGCCCGTGGCCGCCCCGCCGGCCGCGCCGAGGCGGGGACGGGAAGGCCCGCGCCACGCGCCTGCTGGACGTCAGCAACATGAAGCCGGGGGACTGGCCCGACCCGCCCTCGGCCCCCGCGGCGCCCGCGCCGCCGCCCCGGCAGCCGACACCCCGGCCCGCGCTGCAGCCCGTGCCGACGCCCATGCCCACGCCGTCGCCCGGCAACCGCCCCACGGTCCTCGCGGCCCCGCGGCGGCGCCGGCGCAAGAGCAAGGCGGGCCTGCTCATCGCCATCGTCGTCTTCCTCGGCGCGGCGGGCGGTGGCCTGGCGGCGTGGTACTTCACCCAGATGAAGAAGGCGCCGGTGGACGCGCCCACCACGGACGCGGTCGAGACGCCGCCGTCGCCGCCGGCGCCGAAGAGCTTCCCCGAGCGCCTCGAGGCCGACCTGCGCCAGGCGGGCGTCACGCTGCCCGCCTTCGCCGGGGCGCCGGCCCTCGCCGAGGGGCCGACCCTCGCCGGCGGCCCCGACGGCCTGCTCTTCTCGGAGGGGCCCGTGCCGGGCCTCGCCTCCGCCACGATCACCGAAGCCGTCGTGGGCTCCGAGGCAGGCCGCGAGTTCGTGCGCCCCCTGCGGGCGGCCTTCGAGCGCGCCAACCTCAACAGCGGCCAGCCCCTGCTGCTGGCCCTCGATCGCGCCCTGTCCTGCCAGAACGTGCTGCGCATGGCCTGGTCGGCGCGGCTCGCCGGGGTCACGCGCTTCGTGCTGGTGGCCGCCGACGGCGACGCCCGCGGCGGTCTCGAGTTCCTGCTGCTGGATCAGCCCGGCCTGCCCCCGGCCGACGGCCGCCTCGAGGTCCGGGTGGGCCGCCTGGGCCTGCTCGTGAACGTGCGCGACTCCAGCGACCAGATCATCAGCCAGGGCGAGGCCCGCATCGCCATGGCCGCCGACGGCGATCTGGATCTCGACGGCTTCACCGCCCGCCTCGACGCGCTGGTGGCCGCCCACGCCGGGGTGCGCGAGGCCGTGCTCTACCCGAGCCTCGAGATGACCCACGGCCAGCTCCTCGCCGTGGTGGGTCGCCTGCTGCGCGGCAAGGACGGCCCCCGCTACCCCGAGGTGCGGGTGGTGGTGCCCTGATCCACGGGGCCGGCAACCGACCACCACCGTCGGGTGTCTCCTGATCCCTTGCTGGAGGTCCACATGCAGCCGCGGACGGGCGTGCTCGTCGTCAACCTGGGCTCGCCGGACGCGCCGGAGACCGCCGCCGTGCGTCGGTACCTGGCCGAGTTCCTCAGTGACGAGCGCGTGCTGGACATCAACCCCCTCGGGCGCTGGCTCCTGCTGCACCTGATCATCCTGCGCACCCGTCCGGCGAAGTCGGCCGAGGCGTACCAGAAGATCTGGACGCCCGAAGGCTCGCCGCTGCTGGTCCACGGCCGCGCCCTGGTCGGCGCCCTCGAGCCCCTGCTGCCCGATCTCGAGCTGGCCCTGGCCATGCGCTACGGCAACCCGTCCATCGCGGCGGGCCTCGACGCCCTGCGCGCCCGCGGCTGCGACCGGGTGGTGGTCTTCCCCCTCTACCCCCAGTACGCCGCCAGCAGCACCGGCACCGCCCTCGAGGTGGTCTACCGCGAGCTCGCGGCCCGGTGGAACACGCCGTATGTCTCCGTGGTGCCGCCGTTCTTCGATGATCCCGGCTTCATCGGCGCCTTCGCGGCGGTGGCCCGGCCCGTCCTCGACGACCTGGCCCCCGACCATGTGCTGCTGAGCTTCCACGGCCTGCCCGAGCGCCATATGCGCAAGAGCGACGAGAGCGGGCGCCACTGCCTGGCCAGCGCGGGCTGCTGCGACGCCCTCGTGGACGCCAACCGCAACTGCTACCGCGCGCAGTGCTTCGCCACCGCCCGGGGCCTCGCCGCCGCCCTCGGGCTGACCCCCGAGAACCACACGGTCTGCTTCCAGTCTCGCCTCGGACGCACGCCGTGGATCCAGCCCTACACCGACCAGGTGCTGGCCGACCTGCCGGCCCGCGGTGTGCGCAAGCTGGCGGTGCTCTGCCCCGCCTTCACCGCTGACTGCCTTGAAACCATTGAAGAAATCGGCATGCGCGCCGAGGCCGACTTCAAGGCCGCCGGCGGCGAAGAGCTGCGCCTCGTGCCCTCCTTGAACGCTCACCCGGTGTGGGTCGAGGCCGCCGCCGACCTCATCCGCCGGTGCGTCCCCCGGTCGGCGCCATGACGCTGCCCGACGCCCGCCTGGCGCGACTGCCCGTCTTCCCGCTGGCCGAGGTCTACCTCTTCCCGGGCACCCTCCTCCCGCTGCACCTCTTCGAGCCGCGCTACGTGTCCATGCTGCGCCACTGCCTCTCGGTGGCCGACCGGGCCCTGGCCATCGCCGGCCTGGAGCCCGGCTACGAGGCCGACTACGCGGGCCGGCCGCCCATCCGCCCCATCGTCGGGGCCGGCATCATCGTCGCCGCCCACGAGACCCCCGAGCACACCTGGAACATCGTCCTGCGTGGCCTGGAGCGCGTCGAGATCCTGGAGGAGCTGCCGCCCCTCGAGGCCTTCCGCCAGGTGCGCGGCCGGCGCCTGCCGCCGCCCACGCCCGCCCGTGATCTGCGCGCCGCCCAGCAGCTCCGGCTGCTGGTGGCCCGGGTGGCCGAGGCCGCCCCGCCCGCCCGCGACGCCCTCGACATGGTCCTCGACCAGGCCGCCGACGCCGGCACCCTGGCCAACCTGCTGGGGGCTCACATCATCGCCGAGCCCGCCGCGCGCCGCGCCATCTTCGAGGCCACCGACGAGGACGCCCAGGTAGCCGTCGCCGGCGACGCCATCGGGCGCCTGCTGCTGGACGTGGCCACCCGCGACCCCGGCACCACGACGCTGCACTGAGCCATGGTTGACGCCCACCGGGCCCCGCGAGGACACTGATCGCCGTGGAGTTCGACCGCCGATCCGACCACCCCCGCGACTTCCTCGACGCCGAGCGGATCTTCCGGCTGCTCGCCTCGGTGGAGACCGCGCGCGACCTGTATGTCTGCGCCGCCGAGAAGTTCCCGGTCGTCCCGGGCCAGGACGCCATGGCCCTCGATCGCGCCGCCTTCAGCTACCTGGTCAGCGAGGGCTTCCTGGCCGTCCCGCCCGGCCTCCAGGCCAACATCGAGCGCTACATCAGCGTGGACGAGGGCGCGGCCCGCACCCGCGAGGCGCTCAAGGAGGTCTACCTGCGCCTGAAGCTGGCCCGCAGCCGCGCCGAGAAGGCCGACCGCGAGGAGAAGGTCTCGGGCCTCTTCGCCGGCCAGAAGAAGAAGTGGGAGACCCGCAGCCGCGCCGAGCAGCTCGCCAGGGAGGCCGACGAGATCCAGCTCCAGCGGCAGCGCCTGGAGGGCGAGCTGGAGCGCGCCGGCGCCATGCTGCGCGACCTGCTCGATCGCATCTACCGCGATCCCGAGCTGCGCAATGCCCGGTGGTTCCACGAGCGCCCCGTCATCGTCACGGCCCTCGGCGACTTCCTGCTCGACTACCTGGGCGACATGAACCAGGCCAACTTCCGCGGCCGCTCGCTGGCCGAGATCATCGAGATCGGACCCGCCCTCGCATGAGCACCCCCGGCCGGCCGGCACTCTTCGCCCTCGACGCCCACGCCATCATCGGCATCCGCGGCCCGGACGCCGCCGACTTCCTGCACCGCCTGCTCACCATCGACTGCCGCCGCCTGGCCCCCGGCGCCGTGTCCCGCGCGTTCCTGCTGGACGCCCGCGGCCGCGTGATCCTGGCGGGCCGCCTGCTGCGGGTGGACGCCGAGGACTTCCGCTTCGACGTCGGCCCCGGCCAGGGCCCCGCGGCCCTGGAGCGCCTCGATCTGTACCACTTCAGCGAGCGGCTCACCCTGGCGCCCGAGACGGATCGCGTCGTCCGCCTGCTCGTCGGCCCGGACGCCGACGCGGCCCTCGCCACCGCCGGCTTGACGATCGGCCCCTGGTGCGCCGACGCCGACGTCGGCGTGGTCCCCACCGACCGCTGCCCGGGCCCCGCCCATGAGCTCTGGGTCCGACGCGGCGCGGCCGCCGCCGTCGACGCCGCCCTCACCGCCGCCGGCGCCCTGCCATCATCCCCCGAAGTGCTTGAAACCATGAGAATTTCAGCCGGCATCCCCGAGGCCCCCGGCGAGTACGGCCCCGAGTCGACGCCGCTGGAGGCCGGGCTCTGGGGCATCACCGAGGGCAAGGGCTGCTACCCCGGCCAGGAGGTCATCGAGCGGACCATCGCCCTCGGCCGCCCGGCCCGCAGCCTCGTCCGCGTCCGCCTCGACGCGCCCGTGCCCGCCGGCGCCCCCCTCACCCACGGCGACGACGCCGCCGGCGTGCTCACGAGCGTGGCCCGGCTCGCCGACGGCACCTCCGTGGGCCTCGCGCTGGTCAAGCCGCGCTTCGTCGACCAGCCCCTCCGGGCCGGCGACGTGGAGATCCGCCCCGTCAGCCCTTGATGTAGGCGATGACGTCGCGCAGGCCCTCTTCGGAGAGATCCTTGATCTCGAAGAAGGGCATGGGGCCGGGCGTGGAGTCCTGGGCGTCGTCGGTGCCCGAGGGCGGCGGGCCCGACGTGCGGACCTTCTGGGCGATGCGCCCGACCGTGAAGGCGCGGAGCACCTCCTTCGAGAAGGACACGCGGTTGTTCACCGTGAGCTCGGTCGTGTGGCAGACGCCGCAGGCCTGCTCGTAGAGGGCCTCGCCCGCCGCCGCGTCGCCGCCCGCATAGGCGGCCTCGTAGGCGGCCTCATCGGCCAGCACCTCGGGCGCCAGGTCGTTGGGGGCCGTGACCGCCTCGTCCGACAGGCTCTGCAGGAAGCCCTCGAGGGCCAGCCAGGCGGGATCGCTGGCGGTGAGGGCCGTGCCGCCCATCCAGCCGGTGACGCACGCGTTGGCCGCGTCGAGCAGCGTCGGCGCGCCGCCACCCTTGAAGGCGCTGCGGTAGGCGATGTCCTGAAAGTATTGCCAGAAAAGCCCACCTGGTCACCGTTGGTGCTGTGGCAGGTGGCGCAGCGCGCCTCGTTGTCGGCGCTGCCGAGGGCCGCGGACTCGAGGCCGCTGTAGTACGCCTCGGGGCCCACGACGCCCATGTCGGCGCCCCCCGCCGCCCCCGCCGTCGTCACAGCCCGCGACCAGCCCCGCCACCAGCAGAGCACCCCACCACCTCTTCGACTGGACCATCAGCACCTTCTCCCCAGGCTTCGTGTGCGGCGCCGCGCCGCCGGGCGGGTTACGACCGCGCCGCGGCCGCCGTTACCGATCCGTCGATTGACCCGGGCCCCCCCGGGGTAGACACTCGGGCGCGACCAGAGACGAGGCCCCCATGCACGACGAGACCGAGTACGAGCAGTACATCCGCACCACCCCCCTCCTGCGGCTGCAGAAGTCGCCCGAGGAGCTGGCCTGCCACGATGAGCTGGCCTTCCAGATCGTGCACCAGGTGGCCGAGCTGTGGATGAAGCTGGCGCTGGAGGAGCTGGGGCTCGCCGAGCGGCACATCGACGCCGACCGGCTGGAGGAGGCCCGCACCACGCTGTTTCGCATGTGGCTGCTGGTGGATCTGCTGGGCCAGAACTTCCGCGTGCTCGAGACCATGAGCCCCAAGGCGTACTTCACGGTGCGCCAGCAGCTCGGGCGGGGCAGCGGGCAGGAGTCCCCCGGCTTCAACCGCCTGCTGGACAACGCCGGCCGTCTGCGCAGCGCCCTCAACCGCCTGCTGCGCCGCCGGGGCGCCGATCTGCTGGCTCTGCACCGCGATCCGACCACGGATCCGGCCCTGTTCGCCCTCACCGAGGCCCTGGTGGACTTCGACGAGGGGTTCCAGATCTTCCGGTTTCGGCACCTGGCGCTGGTCAAGCGCATCATCGGCGGGCGCACCCCCTCCCTGAAGGGGGCCCCGGCCGAGCTGCTCGCCCATGGCGTCCAGCACGCGTTCTTCCCTGAACTCTGGCTGGTGCGCGAGGCGCTCTTCCGGGAGTATGTGCCTGGGCCGTCGCTCTACGGGGACGACGAGCCCGGATCGCCGCCCGGCGGTGGCGAGGAGGGCTGACGTGGCGAGCAAGTGGGAGAAGCTGGGGGGCGAGCGCGGCCAGAGCGTCGACACCAGCCGCCTCGGCCGGGCCTTCAAGCTCGGCAAGATGGCGACGCGGCTCGCCGGCTCCATGCTGACCTCCCAGATCGGCAAGCGCAGCGAGGAGGAGAAGGCCCAGGCCCTCGCCGACGCCGCGCTGAAGCAGGCCGACCGCATCGTGGACGTGATGGGCCAGATGAAGGGGGCGGCCATGAAGATCGGCCAGCTCCTCTCCAGCGATCCCGACCTCATCGCGCCGGAGTTCGCCGACCAGCTCTCGCGGCTCCAGCAGGAGGCGCCGCCCCTCGACTACAAGACCGTCGTGGCGCAGCTCGAGGCGGCGCTGGATCAGCCCATCGACGCGGTGTTCCGCTTCTTCGATCCCGAGCCCCTCGGCTCGGCGTCCATCGGGCAGGTGCACCGCGGCACCCTGCACGACGGCCGCCAGGTGGCCGTGAAGGTGCAGTATCCCGGGGTGGCGGCCAGCCTGGAGAGCGACCTGAAGAACCTGGGCAGCCTGCTCAAGGTGGGCCGCGTCTTCATGACCCGCGAGCAGGCCGATGGCTTCCTGGACGAGGCGCGCAAGGCCATCCTCCAGGAAGCCGACTACCTGGCCGAAGCCCAGAATCTGCTGGAGTTTCGCGGGCTTTTCGCCGACTGGCCCGACATCCGCATCCCCGAGCCGTACCTGGAGCTCTGCCGACCCACCGTGCTGACGATGGAGTTCGTCGAGGGTCGCAAGCTCGACGAGGCCCTGCTCGACATCGAGGATCGCGCCGAGCGCAGCCGCATCGCGACGCGGCTCGTCGAGGTCTTCGTGTACATGGTGCACGACCTGCACCGGCTGCACGCCGATCCGCACCCCGGCAACTTCATGCTCACCCCCGACCACCGGCTCGTGCTGCTGGACTTCGGCTGCATCAAGGGCTTCGACCCCGTGATGGCCGACGGCATCCTCGACCTGCTGGTGGCGTTCTGGGCCGACGACTGGGTGGCCATGGAGACCCACTTCCGCCGCCTCGGCTTCGGCAAGGAGGGGGGCAGCTTCCCGGCCCATGACGTCATGCGCGCCTACCACCGCCTGATCCTGGAGCCGCTGCTGGAGGACGCCCCCTTCACCATGTCGAACTGGAAGGTGCATGGCCGCGCCCGCCAGTTCATGTTCAAGAACATGTCGATGGTGAAGCTCATCCCGCCCCCGGATCTTCTGCTTTACTTCCGTGTACTTGCGGGCATGAAGGGCCTGATGACCAAGGCCGACGTCGACGTGAACATCCGCCGCGCCGCCGAGGACGCCTGTCGGCGGCGGGGTCGGCTGCCGGCGTGAGCGCCGCGCGCCTGACGCTGCTGGGCCTGCTGGCGACCAGCCTGCTCGCCGGCTGCGCCGAGTCGGCCTCCACCCCCTGCGACGGGGCCTGCACCGCCTACCAGGTCTGCGCCGAGGGCCTCTGCGTCCGCCGCCCCTGCGACGACGCGAGCCGCCCCTGCCCCGAGAACGGCGTCTGCGTCGACGGGGAGTGCCAGCCCGATCCGGCCGCCTTCGAGTGCGTGACCCACACCGACTGCGACGCCGGCACCTGCATCGAGGGCCAGTGCTTCGCGCCCGAGTGCGCCGAGGGCGAGACCCGGGCCTGCGCCACCGCCTGCGGCGAGGGCAGCGAGACCTGCCGCGGCGGGGTCTTTCGCGCCTGCTCGGCCCCGCGGCCCGCCGCGGTGGAGAGCTGCGATGACGGCCGCGACGACGACTGCGACGGCCTGACCGACGAGGGCTGCCGCGGCTGCGAGCTGGGGGCCACCCGCCCCTGCGCCACCGCCTGCGGCGAGGGCACGGAGGCCTGCGCCGACGACCGCTGGCAGGGCTGCAACGCGCCGCCCGTCGAAGACGAGATCTGCGCCGACGGGCGCGACCAGGACTGCGACGGCGCCGTGGACGAGGGCTGCCCGGCCTGCGCCGACGGCGAGCGGCGGGCCTGCGAGACGGCCTGCGGGGCGGGCGAGGAGATCTGCGCCGGCGGCGTGTTCGCCGGCTGTGACGCCCCCGCGCCGGTGGACGGCGCCTGCCCGGACGCCTGCCCCCCCGACCTCCGGCGGCCCGACGGCGAGGTGCGCCTCGACCGCGGCCCCGACGCCGCCTGGTTCCCCGAGATCCTGCACACCGGCCTCGAGTTCGTGGTGGCCTACGACGACCACCGCGCCGGGCCCGCCGGCACCACCTACGTCCAGCGCGTCGCCGCCGACGGCACCCTGCGCGGCGATCCCGTCCGGGTCGCCGACCGGTTCCTCGCCGCGGCCGTCGCCGCCGGGGACCAGATCGCGGTCATCACCGTCGAGGCCAGCCGCCTGGCCCTGTCGACGGTCTCGCGGCTGGGCCGCCTGGGCGGCGACCCCACCCCCCTCATGGCCCTCGACCGCGTGGCCCTGAAGGACGCCGCCTGGACGGGCGCGGCGGTCGCCCTGGTCTACGACAAGTTCCAGCAGGAGGGCGCGGAGAACCTGTACCTGGCCCTCGTCGACCTGCAAGGCCGCGTCATCACTCAGGATACCCGCCTGCGGGCGACCCAGCGCGTCCTCTCGGCGGCCGTCCAGCGGCTCCCGTCGGGGTACCTGCTGGCCTGGGCCGAGCCCCACGACGGCGACCCCTTCGCGCCCGACCTGCTGCTGGCGCGCTTCAACGACGCCGGCCGGCTGCAGGGCAGCGTGCGCACCCTGACCCGGGGCCGCGACGCCGCGTTCGCCGCCGGCCCGGACGGCTACGGCCTGGCGTTCGTGGCCCACCGCCAGGGCCAGCCCGACGCCGTGGGCTTCCTGCGCCTGACCCCGGACGGCGCGCCCGCCGGGGCCCCCACCATCGTCTCGGACAGCCCCGCCAACGCGCGGGATCCGGCCATCGCCTTCGGGGACGGGCGCTTCGGCGTCGTCTGGGTGGACGCCCGCATGCCCGGCCCCGAGCTGTGGTTTCGCCCCCTCGACGCCGCCGGCGAGCTGGCCGCCCCGCCCGCGCTGCTGGTCGCCCAGGACGGCCGCGAGTCGGGGCCGGTCATGGCCTTTGCCGACGGGCGCTTCGCGCTCTCGTGGTTTCGTGAGCGGGCCGATGGCCTGACGGACGTCTGGTTCACCGCCGGCCCCTTCCTCTGCGAGGACCCATGACCCCTGCCCCCGTCCGCGACGCCGCCACCGTGCTGGTGCTCCGCCCCGGCCCCGCCGGCAACGAGATCTTCATGGTCCGCCGGGGCAGCACGGCCGCCTTCATGGCCCGCGCGATGGTCTTCCCCGGCGGCGTCGTGGACGCCGACGACGCCGACGACGCGCTCCTGGCCGCCATCGACCTGGCCCCCGCCCTCGCCGCCGAGCGGCTGGGGCTGCCCGATCCCGCCCGCGCCATCGCCTTCTACGTCGCCGCCATCCGCGAGACGTTCGAGGAGGTCGGCGTCCTGCTGGCCCGGCGCGACGGGGCCCCCGTCGACGCGGAGGCCCTCGCCGCCGAGCGCGCGGCCCTCAACGAAAAGCGCCTGCGTTTCAAGGACTTCGTCGCCCAGAACGGCCTGCGCCTCCAGGCCGCCGACCTGCACCTGCACGCCTGGTGGGTCACGCCGCCCATCGAGAAGCGCCGGTACGACACCCGCTTCTTCGTGGCCGCGCTGCCCCCCGGCCAGGTGCCGGCCCACGACGCCCGCGAGACGACGGCCGGCCAGTGGCTGACGCCCGCCGCCGCCCTCGCCGGCTACACGGCGGGCGAGCTGCAGCTCGCCCTCCCGACGCTGCGCACGCTCAACGAGCTCTGCGCCTGCGCCACCCTCGACGACGTGCGCGCGCTCCAGGCCGGCCTGCCCCCCGCATCGAGCCCCAGGCCGCCTCGGTCGACGGCGAGCTGCACCTGCTGCTGCCGGGCGACGCCGCCTACCAGCCCCCCGGCCCCGGCCGCGACCGCATCCTGCTGCGGGCCGGCCGCTGGGTTGATGACCGCTGGGTGGATGACCGCCCCGAGGCTTGACCGCCGGCCCGCCGTTGGCGATGCTCACAGGTCACCGCCCACGTAGGACAACCCCTTGAGAACACTGCTGATCCTCTGTGCCCTCGCGGCCCCCGCCCTCGCGCAGTCCACCGGCTCCACCAGCGACGCCGGCCCCAGCGTCCGCGGCGAGTGGGAGGCCCTGCTGGCCGGCGGCTGCGACCTCGACGCGCACCACGTGCTGACGACCATCGAGGCAGCGGCGCTGCGCAACACCCCGTATGCGCTCAAGGGCTACGTCTTCAAGACGCCCGAGCTGGCCCGCCTCTTTGGCGCCGACGGGGGCTGGTACAAGCCGGACCCGGCCGTCACCGCCCCCGCCTTCGCGCTGCCCGAGCAGGCCTGCATCAAGAAGCTGAAGGACCACGAGGCCGCCCTCGACGCCCAGGCGCCGCTCGACAAGAGCGTGAAGAACGCCTTCCTGGGCGACCGGGCGACGTGGCTGGAGCTGCGGGCCCACACCCGCCAGTGGAAGGGCCAGGCGATCAAGCGGACGCGGCTCGGCAAGGGCCTCGAGCTCTCCTGCGCCGCTTGCGCCGACTTCCACGTCCTCCAGCTCTCCGCCGAGGGGGACGAGCCGCACCTGCTCGTGCCGGGTGGCTGACGACGTGGCCCAGGCGGCCACCCCGTGGTGATCTGGACCGTCACGCGACGCTCGGCCCAGCGGCCGACGGCCCCGTTCCTGGACAAGACCGGGAGAATCGCTAAGCTCCGCCCGTGCTTGCACGATCCCGGCGCTGTCTGGCCCTCGGCCCGCTGCTGCTCGCCCTCCTCGCGGCGGGCTGCGGCGCGCCCGCGCCCGCCCGCCTGCTGCCCATCGGCCCGTGGCGGACGAGCGCTGGCGCGGCCCACCCGCTGGTTGGCCGCGTCTGGTCGACGGCCGACGCCGCCTTCATCGACGCCGACACCCTGCCCGGCCGCCTGGCCGAGGCGCGCTACGTCCTGCTGGGTGAGCAGCACGACCACCCCGACCACCACCGTCTGCAGGCCTGGCTCATCGGCGCCCTGCTGCGGGCCGAGCTGCGGGCCGTCGCCTTCGAGATGCTGGACGCCGAGGACGCCGATGGCGCGGCGCGCGCCCGCGACCCCGCCGAGTTGGCGGCCAACGTGCAGTGGGACAAGAGCGGCTGGCCCGAGTTCGCGCTGTATCTGCCCGTTTTTCAAGCGATCTTCGCCGCCGAGGCCCGCATCCTGCCGGCCCACCCCGACCGCGAGATCATCCGGCGGGTCATGACCGAGGGCCTGGCCCCGTGGCCGGCCACCCGCATCGCCCGGCTGGGCCTGGACGAGGCGCTGACCCCCGCCCAGGAGGCCGAGCTGGGCGCCGAGATCCGCGCCGCCCACTGCGGCCACGCCAACGACCCGATGGTGGACGCCATGGTGGTGGCCCAGCGCGTCAAGGACGCCTGGATGGCCAACGCCCTGGGCGAGGCCGGCGAGCGCAGCCCCCTCGTCCTCGTGGCGGGCAACGGCCATGTGCGCCGCGACCGGGGGGTGGCGAAGTACCTGCCCCACCACGACCCGCGCCCGGCCCTGGCCGTGGGCCTGCTGCCCGTGCGCGACGGCGCCACGCGGCCGGCCGACTACGGCGCCGAGGCCTTCGACTTCGTGGTCTTCACCCCCCGCCTCACCGACGAGGACGCCTGCGTGCGCTTCCGCGAGCAGCTCGAGCGGATGAAGCGCGGGCAGGACAAGGCCGCCGCGCCCCCCTGATCAGCCGCCCATCGCCCAGGCGATGGCCCCCAGCACCAGCGTCTGGAAGCGGGGGTCCTCCCACGTCTCGGCGTGGTGGCCCCAGGCGACGTTGACCACCCGCCCGGCACCGGGCTGGCGCGTCCAGACCACCGGGTAGTCGCCATCGGCGCGGTGCCCCCGCTCGCCGGGCGCCACCGTCTCGGGGTCGAGGCGCAGCACCACATGCACGTCGTCGGCGGCGTAGGGCGGCGCGAGCACCGGGTGCTGCTCGGCGAAGGTGAACGGGCCGGGGCCGAAGGCGAGGGCGCCCGGGAAGCCGGGGTCGTCCACCCGCACCTGCGCCGGCCGGTCGATCTCGCCGCCCAGGCGGGCCCCCAGCAGCGCGCCGAAGGCCGGCCAGTCGAAGAAGCCCACCAGGGCGGCGTGGCCCGCGATCAGGCCCTTGCCGTCCTGCTCCACGAAGGCCAGCAGGTCGGCCTTCTGGGCCGGCGAGAGGGTGCCCGAGCCGCTGGGGAGCATGAACAAGGCTTCGAAATCATGCAGGTTTCTGGCGTTGACGCGCTTGCCCCCGTACTTCGCCCCCTGCCCCAGGATGGGGTCGCGGGTGATGAGCTGGGAGTCCGTCCGCACCGTGGTGGCGAAGCGGCCGGTGGCCCGCCCGAGGGTGACGAGGGTGGCCAGCGCCATGGAGATGGAGTCGTGGTGGTAGCCCGTCTGGACGTCGGCCACGACCAGCAGGCGGCGCTCAGCGGTAGGCGGCATGGCGGGTGCGCTCCTCGGGGGTCGTGGGCGTGAAGGGGTTGCGGACGCTGGCGAAGTCCGCGCCCCGATAGCGCTGGGCCGGCGGCAGGCCCCGGATGGCGCGGATGAGGAGGCGGAAGCCCGTCGTCTCGGCGGGCCGGGCGCGGTGCCAGGCCCGATCGTCGAAGTGGGCCAGCCGGCCCGCGGGCAGGCGGCAGGTCTTCAGGCGGCCCGCTTCGGCGAGGGCGTCGAGGTGGGCGCCCCACGCCGGCCGCCTCGGGCGCCGCGTCGGGCAGGTCGACGGGCTCGTCGACGAACTCGGTGTAGCTATGGCCCCCGAAGTTGGCCATCAGCGTGTCGACGCGCGGCATGTCGAGGCTCACGGGCGGCCCCAGTCGCAGTGGAAGCCCAGCGCCAGGGGCTGCCAGCCCGCCTTGAGCCAGAGCAGGCGCGAGAAGATCTCGACGGTGGGATCGGCGCGCCACTCCGGCGGTAGCGCGGTGAGGAAGGCGCGGTGGACCGGCCCCCCGGGCGGCGGTGGCCGGATCGACGCGGCACTGGCTCTGCTCCTCGCGGAGCACCTCGGGCGGGAAGGCGGGCACGGGCTGCAGCAGGGTCAGGCGGGCATCGAAGCGCATGGCGACCTCACAGGAAGGTGGCGTTGCGGCGACCGTTCACGCGGGGGCGCGGGTCGCCGTGGGTGGCACGCAAGAGCAGCTGGAAGCCGGCCCGGCGGGCCGGGCGGGGACGCAGGAAGCACCCCCAGGGCAGCTCGATGACGGTGGCGACGGGCAAGGGCGTAGCGGTCAGGCGGCCGGCGGCGATCCAGGCCTCCAGCCGGGCGTCCCGCGCCGCGAAGCCCTGGGTCGGCACCCAGAAAGTGGCCGGATCTTCAGCTGGATCCAGCTCGATCTCGCCCTCGACGACCAGCGGCGTGCAGCAGGCGAGGCCCAGAACGCAGAGGCGGTGGACGGCGGTCTGCAGGCGGTTGGAGGCCCCCCGGATGCCGTCGTCGACGCCGGGGAACGGCTCGTGGCGGAACGGGACGGCGCCGCGGTGCGGCCCTCGGCCGGCGGCGTCGCCCTCGTGGCAGAGCCCCGGCGCCGGCCAGACCAGAGAGGTGTCGACCACTACGTCATCGCCCCAGGCCGCCGGCAGGCGTCGACGAAGGCGCGGGTGATGGGCCCGCCGGCCTCCCGGGCGAAGGCCGCGTCGGCGGCGAAGAGCGGCTCCTCGTCCTCGATGGGGCCGACCGGGGCGAAGGGGCCAGCAGCCGCGAGGCGCCGGCGTGGCGGCGCGGCAGGCTCATGGCCACAGCCCCGTGGGCCAGCACTGGCGGCCCCCGCCCGGCACCTCGACGACCGCCGCGTCGACGCCGAAGACCTCGCGCAGCAGGGCCGGCGTGACCACCTCGGCCGGCGTCCCGCGGGCGACGACCCGGCCCTCGTGCAGGGCCACCAGCTCGTCGGCGTGGCGCGCCGCCTGGTTCACGTCGTGCAGCACCAGCGCGATGGCCAGCCCGTCATCGCGCAGGCGGCGGACGACCTGCATCAGCTCGATCTGGTGGCGCAGGTCCAGGAAGGTGGTCGGCTCGTCCAGCAGCAGCACGGCCGGCTCCTGGGCCAGCGCGAGGGCCAGCCACGCGAGCTGGCGCTGGCCGCCGCTCAGCCGCGCGAGGCGCTCGTGGCGAAAGGCCGCGGCCCCGGTGCGGGCGAGGGCCCCGTCCACCGCGGCCCGGTCGGCGTCGGTGGGCGCCGTCAGGAAGCCGCGGTGGGGGTGCCGCCCCAGCGCCACCAGGCCCTCGACGGTCCAGCCCGCGGGGGCCTGGTTCTCCTGGAAGAGGATGCCGAGCCGCTGGGCGACCGCGCGGGCGGGCATCGACGCAACATCGCGGCCATCAGGAGAATTCGGCCGGCCGACGGCTTGAGCTGGCGGGCCAGCGCCTTGAGCAGGGTGCTCTTGCCCGAGCCATTGGGTCCGATGAGGGCGGTCACGCGGCCCGCGGCCAGGGTAATGGACTGCTCCGCCAGGACCGGCGCAGGCCGGTCGCGGTAGCCGACGGTGACGGCCTCGGCGGCGAGGGCGCTCACCCGATGAGCTCCCGGCGCGTGCGCATCAGGCCCAGGAAGTACACGCCCCGACCAGCCCCGTGATGACGCCGACGGGCAGCTGCAGCGGGCTGAGGACGAGCCGCGCGCCCTGGTCGGCGAGGGTCAGCAGCGCCGCCCCGCCCAGGAGGACGCCGGGGATGAGGCGGCGGTGGGCGGGCCCGACGAAGGCGCGCACCACATGGGGCACGATCAGGCCGACGAAGGCGACGTGGCCGGCGACGGCGACGGCGGTGGCCGCCGAGAGCACCGCCAGCGCCGCCAGCAGGAACCGCGCGCGCTCGACGCGGACGCCCAGCGCGCGGGCGCCGCCGTCCCCCAGGCCCATGACGTCCAGGTACCGGGCGCTCGCCAGGGCCAGCGTCGCCACGACGAGGGTCCAGGGCAGCGCCACCCGCACATGGGCCCAGCCGGTGCCGGCCAGGGACCCCGCCGTCCAGGCCGCCGCGTCCCGGATGACGGTCAGATCCCGGGCGAGGAAGAACAGCGCGCTCTGCAGCGAGCCGGCGATGGCCGACACCACCACCCCCGCCAGCACGAGGCGCATGGGGCTGGCGCCGCCTCGCCAGGCCACGCTGTAGGCCACGACGAACGCGAGGGCGCCGCCGAGGCTGGCGAGCAGCGGCAGGTGCACGCCCAGGGAGGGCACGACGACGAGGCCGATCCAGACCGCGAGCCCGGAGCCGGCCCCCACCCCCAGGGTGTAGGGGGAGGCCAGATCGTTGCGGGTGATGGCCTGGAACAGCGTCCCCGAGAGGGCCAGGTTCGCCCCCACCAGCCCCCCCGCCACGAGCCGAGGCAGGCGGACGTTCCAGACGATGAGGGTGGCGGTGTCGAGCACGGGGGGCGGCCCCGCGCCGAGGACCCGGGCGACGGGCTCCCCCAGGACGAGGTGGGCCAGCGCGCCCGGCTGGCCCCAGAGCGCCGGATCGAGGAGCGCCGCGAAGGCGGCCGACGGGCTGAGCTCGTAGGCGCCGCCCAGCAGCATGGCCGCCGCCGCGCCGAGCAGGGCCAGCACCGCCACGGCCGCGGCCAGGCGCCCTCGCGTCATGCGCCCCTCCCGGCGAGGGCCCGCGCCACCGCGCGCCGGTCGAAGAGCCACTCACCCTCGGGGTAGTCGCCCGCCGGCCGGTAGGGCCCGAAGCGGTCGGGGTAGAGCTGCTTCGCGGCCATTTCCGTCTGGAAGATCAGGAAGATGGGGCCTTGGAGGGGGGTCCCGCCGGGGTAGACGCGGCCCGCCTTCATGGCCGTGAGGCGGCCCGCCACCGGGTCGTCCGCGAGGGCCTGCAGCTCGGCGAACCGCGCCCGGAACGACGCGAAGACCGCGAACGGCATGATGATGACGTCGGGGTCGAGGGCGAGCAGGCCCTCCACGTCGAGGGCCGTCCCCCGCCCGGCGTCCGCGTAGGTGCGGTCGCGGATGGCCGCGAAGGCGTCCCGCGCGCCCACGGCCCGCAGGTGGGCGGTGCCGAAGCCCGGCCGGTCCACGGAGAAGGGCGTGAAGTGGCCCCGCGCGTACGTGACGAGCCCCACCCGTGGGCGCTCCTCCGGCGGGGGCAGGTCGACCTGGATGCGGGCCACGAGGGCGTCGTAGATGGCCTCGAGGGCGGCGATGCGATCCCCACGCTGGTAGACCTGCCCCACCCGCGCCGCCAGCTCGAAGGCGGTGTAGTACGTGTAGGGGCGGTCGCCCGGGTAGCTCTGCTCGCGGCTGTAGCGGTTGGCGAAGAACGGGCCGAGGTTCTGGGTGATCTCGGCGATGTCGGTCCGGGTCCAGCCCGGCATGGCCACCAGGCGCTCCGGATCGATGTGGTGGACCTCGGCCCGGAGGGCGTAGAGCAGCTCCTTGTCGAGGCCGACGCCGATCAGCTTGAGCCCGGCGCGGTCGATGCCCGGCGTGAGGCCGGGGATCTCGGCGTAGAAGCCGTCGTGGTGGTTGCCCTCGTAGCCCGTCGCGACCAGCCGGTCGCCCACACCCAGGGCCACCAGCATGTCCTCGTACTGCGCGTCGAGGGTGACGGCGCGGCGCGGCGGCCGCGGGAAGTGGACGACGCCCACCGGGGACAGCTCGACGGTGTAGCCGGCCGGCGCCGCGGCGCCCTCCGTCGTCGCCAGGGGGGTGCCGGCCCCCGCCAGGGCCGCCACCACGAGGGCCGCCGCCCCCTGCACCAGGCCGCCACCCAGCAGCAGGTGCCCGCGCGTCACAGCGCCACCTCCAGCTTCACTGGAAGCGAGCGGCCGGGGAGCTGCACGCCCACGTTGTCGAAGACGGCCTCGTCCGTGACGTTGCGCGCCTCGCCGGTGACGGTCAGGCGGCCGCCGCGGCTGCGCAGCGACACCCCCACGTCCTGGGTGAAGCGGTCGGGCACGGCCAGCTTGCCGTCCTTGCGGCCCTCGCTCTCCCAGAAGAGGTAGAAGCCGTGGACGGCCCGCCCATACCAGTACAGGCGCAGCCGCTCCAGGCGGGCGGCCGGCAGGGGCAGGGCGACCGCCGCCTCCAGATTCCCGACCAAGTACGGCAGGTTGGGGATGCGATCCCCCTCGAAGCGCCCGAACCACCCGCTGTCGCTGCGGTTGATGGCCGCCAGCCACGTCCCGCTGGCGCCGAGGGTCAGGACGGAGAAGCCCGTCCAGCGGACGCCCAGGTCGACGCCCTGGGTGTCGACGTCGGAGATGTTCTCGTAGCGGGCGGAGTCGAGCACCTGGGACAGGAAGATGAGGTCGCGCGTGCGGCGGTAGAAGAGCTGGGCGGAGGCGTCGAGGCGGCCGATGGCCGAGTCCAGATCCACCAGCTCGACGCCCAGGTTGGCGTTGTGGCTGCGCTCGCTGCGCAGGCCCGTGTTGGCCGCGAGCAGGGCGCCGTCGCCGAAGATCTCCTCGGCCTCGGGCAGCCGCGCCGTGTACTCGTACGCCGCCTTCAGGTGCAGGGCGGGCAGCAGCGTCAGGCGCACGGCGTCGCCGGCCCCCACCTCCGAGCGAGCGGCGGGGGTCGGATCGCCGGCCGTGGGCGAGGACGACGCGGGGCCCTCGGGCCGCGCGTGGAAGTGCTTGGCGAGGCCTCGTTCCGAGGCGGCCGTCCCAGACCTCGGCGCGGTAGCCCAGGCCCGACACCACCCGCAGCTCCTCGTGGGTCTCGGTGCGGGGCGCCACGTCGGCCTCCACCGTGAGCTCCGCGGCGGCGCTCCCGGCGGTGGCTGGGCGCCGCGCTCAGCTCCAGGCGGTGCCCGGGGGCCAGGCGGTAGTCCAGCCCCAGCCGGCCGGCGATGTGCCGGGCCCGCCCGCGGACGCGTCGCCGCGGCCGCGCTCGCCGGGGTTGGGCCGGGCGCGGGTGATCTCGCCGTACCAGCTCCAGAGGTTGTGGGAGAGTCGTCGAAGGCGGTGTCGCGCTGGCTGATGGCCAGCGAGGCGTCCACGCCGAGGGCGCGCGCGGGCGACTGGCGCGGCGATAGCGCAGGCGGCCCCCGACCGACCGGGCGCCCTGCTCGACGTCGCCGTAGGGCACCGTGCCCTGCGGGTTGCTCTGCACGTCCTTGCGGCTGCCCTGCACGAAGGCCGTCGCCGCCAGCTGATCGGCGAAGGCGACCCCCCGCAGGCCCACCTCCACCTCGAGCCCGTGGGCCTCGTAGGCGTCGTGGAAGCGGCGCACGGTGGCGGGCTTGAGCTTGCCCCGCGCGTCGGTGACCTCGACGTCCACGGGGTAGTCGTTGAGGGCCTGGTCGAACCAGGCCCGGGTGGCCGCGTAGAGGCCGAGGTCCGGCTCCAGGCGCAGGTCCGCGACGAGGCTGCCCCGGAAGAGGCCGTGGGAGCCGATCTCGGTCGAGCCCTCGATGTGATCCTGGTCAGGCTGCCGCGTCACGAAGTGGATGGCCCCGCCCAGCGCGTCGGCGCCGAGGCGCAAGGGCACGACACCCTTGAAGATTTCGACGCGCTCGATCAGGCCCACGGGCAGGTCGGCGGGGCCCAGGCCGAGCCCTCCCGCCTCGATGGGGAGCCCATCGACGAAGAACCGCAGGCGCTTGCCATAGAGGCCGTGGATGGAGAACAGCGTCCGCGAGCCCAGCCCGCCGCTGCGGCGGGCCGTCATGCCCCGGACGCGGCTGAGGACGGCGCCCATGTCCGCCGCCTCGGTCCGCGCCTCCTCGGTGTCGACCACCTCGACGGCCTCCGACGTGTCGGCGGCCGCCTCCTCGGCCTCGGGCCGCCCCACGACCGTGATGCCATCGGGCGGCGGTGTGGCCAGGGCCGGTGTCGTCAAGAGCAGGGCCCCGAGGGCCGCGCGGCGGACCATGGTGGCTCAGCGGACCGGGTAGAAGCCGCGGAAGAGGCCATCGACCTCGAAGATCCGCTCCATCGAGTCATCCTCCGGCACGAGCCGGTAGACCAGGCTGCGGTCAAGCTGCCCCTCCACCGCGGGCACGCCGATGATCAGGCTGTCGTGGCTGTCGGGGTAGCCCAGGGTCACGAAGCCGCTGGTCCGCGGGAAGCCCTCCACCGGCACGGCCGTGCGCTCCACCAGGTCGAACTTGTAGAGCTGGCCGGGGGTGTTGAAGGCCGAGGGCGAGTCGATGAGGTCCTGGAGCGGCATCGCGACGCCGTAGGAGTAGCGGCCGTTGACGGGGTACCACCGGTTGCACTCCAGGCCGCCCGTCAGCTCGGAGAACGTCACGATGAAGTCGGGATCGAACTCGTCCTGGCCAGCCGGAATCCTGAGGATGCACGTGGGCTTGTAGTCATAGCCGGCCGCCCGGTAGATGGACCCCGAGTAGCTGTAGCTCGACACGAAGATGTCGCCGTTGTCGGCCTTCACCATCGTGGACGCCCCGTAGCAGCGGTCGTCCTCGATGACCTTGAGCACCTGGTCGGTGTCCAGGTCGAAGACGGTCACGGCCATCCGGGTGTAGTAGCGCTGGTCTCCCCCGCTGCTGTGCAGCGTCGAGACGAACGCGCGGTTGCCGTGGACGGCGTGCTCGAAGAGGAAGGTCCCCTGCAGCAGCATGAGGCCCTCGAAGCCCTCCCGCTGCGCCATCGACAGGTCGAAGCTGTCGATGATCTCCATCCGCTCCGGGTTCCAGACGACGCCCGTGAGCGTGCCGGCCCACAGGAAGTAGGCCTTGGTGGCGCTGATGAGCACCTGGCCGATGTCGATGCGGGGGGCGCCGGACTCGGCGAAGCTCACCGTGTCGAGCTCGTTGAGGGCCATGTCGTCGCCCACCGCGTACTTGTGGAGGGTCGGCTCGGTCCGCTCGCCGATGTACAGGTGGCCGCCCATGGTCATGAGGCGGGCGATGCTCTGGAACTCGAGCGCCGCGTCGTTGGTCAGGTGCCGCCCGTCGAACATCGCCCGGCTCACGGCCTGGATGTAGCTCGCCTGGGCGCCGCCGCCGGGGGCCCGCACCTCGACGCCGAGGCCGAAGACCTCGGGTACCGGGATGCACTCGACGGGCTGGCCGTCCACGCAGCCGCAGCCCGGGTCGGCCAGGTCGTCCACCTGCCCGTTGCAGTCGTCGTCGATGCCGTTGCAGGTCTCCTCGGCCGGACCGGTCGCCCCCTCGCAGGCGCCGAGCTGCCCGTCCACGCAGCGCTGGACGCCGGGCGCGCAGGCCCCCACGTCGCTGCCGCAGGGCGCCGTGTCGCCGTCCTGGCAGGCGCAGCCCCCCGCGGCGTCGTCGACCTGGCCGTTGCAGTCGTTGTCGACGCCGTCACAGGCCTCCGCGCCCGGCGCGCCCGCCGTCGCGTCGCACTCCACCTGGCCCGTCATGCCGCAGATCTGCTGGCCCTCCGCGCGGCAGGCCCCCACGCCGACCGTGCACGCCGCGCCCACGCCGAGCCCCTCGTCGGCCACGCCGTCGCAGTCGTCGTCGATGGCGTTGCACTGCTCGGGCGCCCCTGGCTTCGCCTCGCGCCGCCGATCGTCGCAGTCGTCGCAGACCGCCACGAAGCCCGCCGGCACCTCGCAGAGTCGCTGCACGCGGTCGGGATCCCCCCGGCCGTCGCCGTCCTCATCGGGGCAGACCTCGACGGGATCGTCGCAGCCCTGGGGCGCCGCGTCGGCCACCGCCGCGTCCTGCTCGGCCGGCGGCGCGCTGCTCGCCGGATCCGGGTCGTCATCACAGCCTGCGGCGACCAGCGCCAGCACCAGCACCCACGTCCCTCTCATGGTCTTCCCCCGAGTCCCTGGCGAGGCCCACCTCGCCTCGAGGGCAGTGGTACGGCACGCGAAGATTCCGAATCCATTGGGGAATCTTCAGACGGAAGTCTCCCGGAGGGGGATCTCCCGGAGGGGGATCTCCCGGAGGGGGATCTTCCGGAGGGGGACTCTACCGACTACCGCAGACTGAGCCGGGCCCGGGTGTCGGCGCGGGCGCAGTGGCCGTTGTCGCGGGTGCCCACGCAGACGAGGTCGTCGCGGCACTTGCGCGCCGGCAGGTTGGTGCGGGGGAAGGGGTTGCAGGCCTCGCCGACGTCCGCGTCGCCGCAGCCCACGAGGGGAACCAGCAGGGCGATGATGAGGGTGATGGTGCGCATGGCGACCTCCCGGCGACGACCTCCGCTCCGGAGCCCAGCAACGTCGATGCCAGCGCCGGTATGCCGGCGACCCGCGCGGCCCGGCGGGCGGATCAGCGACACCGATGTCAGGGTCTGGCGCAGCGGTGCTCCAGCGACGCGACTCCGAGGCTCAGGGGGCGGGCAGCGTGCGCGCCTCGGCGGGGCTGACGGCGATGGCCTGGGCGCGCTCCATGAAGCTGGCCGTGGCGTCGGGGACGAAGCCCGCCCCGCCCCCGACCTCGGCCTGGTACTGCTTGCGCATGGCATCCCAGAAGCGGGCCTTGTCGGGGCTGATGAGATCGGGCGAGGCCCGCAGCGCCAGGCGGACCTGCACCATCAGCTCGCTCGCCCGCTTGTCATCACCGCTCCAGGCAGCCTTCACGGCCTCGTCGGCGAGGCCCCCCCAGGTGCCGAAGCTCTGCCAGTCGTCGCGGGTGTCGGCCACCTCGATGGCCAGCAGCATGGCGTCGACCCCCTTCAAGGGCTGGCCGCCGCGGTGCAGGCGCTCCCCACCACCGAGAGCTCCCCGGGGGCACCTCGTCGCGCACCACCGCCAGGTAGCCCGCCACGACGGGCTCGCCCCCGTCCGTCGCCGCGCCCGCGAAGTGCCCGGAATAGCTCAACAAAGCGCGCTTGTTCCCCGCCCCGGCGAGCCGCTGGATGCCCTCCCGCACCGGCGCCGCCACCTTCTGCAGCGTGCCCGCGTCGGGCAGCTTCAGCAGCGCAGAGAGCTGGCCCAGCAGGGCGAGTGAGGGCGTCCACCACCCCATGTCGTCGCGCTTGTACGCCACCAGGCCGACGCCCAGCTCGACCTGCCCGCCGCGGTAGGGCACCCAGCCCCGGTCAGGGCGTGGCGCCCATGGATCACGTCCCTCCAGCTTCTCCAGGCCGGGGAGGGACGGCGGCCCTGCCACCGTCGAGAACGTCTGCTCCTGCTGCCCGGCCACGAACCCGACGGCCGCGTGGACCGCCGGCGTGTAGGCGTCGAAGAGCTTGCGGCCGTCCTTCAGCATCATCTCGACCACCCAGAGCCGGACGTAGTGCTGGTCGGCTTCGGCCGCGGCCGCCCCTGCACCAGGGGCAGGTGCACAGCCCGGAACTGGCGGACTCACTACGAAAAATGTCGAAGATTCCCATCTGTCCTCCTCAGCCCGGTCCGATGATCCGGCCTCGCGCAGGCCGCCCAGCAGCTCGGTGTCCGCGGCGCTGACGGCCTGGACCAGCGCGGGGGCGGACAGCACCTGTACGGCCGCCAGGTGGCAGCGCCACGTCGGCGTCCGCCTGGCGCAGGCCGGGCCGACGATCCAGGGCACCCCGTGGCGACCCAGGTCCCACCGCGAACCGCCGCAGCAGGGCCACACTCGTAGCGCGTCCACCGGCCGCTGGAGACGTCGCGGCTGAGCGGAGCTGGAGCACGACGAGGCACGGGGGAGCGGGCCCCACCAGCGCCGCGGCCGCAGCCCCTCGATGGCCTGCCGGGTCTCGTTCACCTGCTCGGCGCGCTGGAGGGTCACTGCACCTGATCGGCATACTCCACCGGATGCACGATCAGGTGGACCAGATCGCTGCGGATCCGGGACAGGTCGGCGGCCTCGACGGGCACACCCCCAACGCCGCCATGGCCCAGCGGCGATCCGTGAGACCCCGGCGGCCACCACCCGCGAGACCAGGCGCCGCGCCTCGCCCCGCCCCGCCGGCGCGGACGACCGGCAGCCAGCCGCGCTCCGCCAGCAGCGCCTCCCGGATAGACCTCGGCCCCCGAGCGAGCGCGAGGCGTTGGCCCGCGCCGGATCGCCCGCGGCCACGCCGGCGGCCTCGACCAGCGCCGACGGCATCGGCCCGTCAAGGCGGCCAGGCTGGGCCAGCGTGACCGTCCCGGCCGCGGCCGCCTGGCCCTCCAGCCGATACGTCACGGTGAGCCGCTGATCCAGCGCGGCCGCCTGCAACTGCTTGCTGGGCGGGACCTGGAGGTGCAGCCGCACGCCCGCGTCCTGGGTGGTCCCGCGGGCGGCCCGCGCGAAGAAGGCGCCCTCGGGCCGGTGGGCGTTGAGCTGGGCCGCGTTCTTGAGCCAGGTCTGGGCGGGGCCGGGCCGGCGCCCGCGTCCCCCATCCGCTGCAACATCTGCAGGTCGCTGCGGACCTGATCGGCCGGCCGCGACATCATGGGCAGGCTGGCGGCCAGGCCGCGGGGCAGCCCGCTCAGCAGCAGACCCCGGCGCTCGGGATCGGCCAGATCGGTCATCAGGGCCTTCTCGAAGATCTCTTCGAGATCAGCAGGTTGTGCGTCGACGACGGGCTCGACGGGGGCGGCACCGGCGGCACCGTGGCGTGTGGGCCCGCGCGGGCCCGGGCCGCCGGTCGTCGAAGGCCGGGCCGATGGTGAACGTGGTCTGCCCGAGGCGGAAGCGATCCCGGGCCGCAGCGTGGCCTCCTGGACGTGCCGGTCGTTGGCGTAGATCCCCGCTGAGCTGCCCAGGTCGGTGATGGTGACGCCCGCGGGGCCCAGGAGCACCTGGGCGTGCCGGCGCGAGATGCTCGGGTCCAGCAGCCGCAGATCGCAGTCGGGGTGGCGGCCGATGGTCGCCACGCGACCCGCCTCCAGCCAGAAGGTGCGGCCCTGGGCGCCCTCGTTGAAGTGCAGGGCCTGGCGGCCGGGGGCGGCGCTCTGGGGCGGCGGCGCCACGGGCGAGGCCAGCTCGATGCGCGGCAGCAGCGGCGGCTTCGGGCCCGACCAGGCCGCCAGGATGGCCCGGGCCAGGCCCCCGAGGCGCCCGCCTTCGGCCACCCAGGCCGCCACCAGATCCGCGCGCTGGCGCCACGCCGCGGGGGTCGCCTCCCCCAGGGCCACCTGCCCGCGCGCCCGGACCGCCGCCTCGAGATCGGGCACCGCCATGGCCGCGAGGGCCTGCCCGACCCGGGCCCGCAGCACCCCGAACCCATCCCCCGCGGCGCCGAGGGCGTCGGCGGCCCGGTCGAACAGGCCCAGGGCCGTCGCCGGCAGCCGCAGCGCCAGGTGCTCGGCCTCGTCCAGCAGCAGCAGCCCCGCCTCCGCCGGCCCCAGACGGTCGATGATCGCGGGCAGCGCCTCCACCGCCCCGGCCGCCTTCAACGCCGCCCCCCGGCCGGCCCGCCGCAGGCTGCGCTCGGGCTGCCAGGCGTCCAGGTCGAGCATCAGGGTCACGTCGTCGAAGTCGGCGAGCTGCACGGCCTCCCAGGCGTCGAGCTGCAGGTCGGCGCTGGCCGCCTGGTGCTCGGCCAGCCGGGCCAGCAGGGCCGTCGGATCGACCTGGTGGCGCCAGAGGGCGTGGGTGGAGTCGGGCTCGTCGCAGTCCAGCACGGTGTCGAAGACCGCGCCGCAGAAGGTCGAGAGGCCCTGCACCCGATCGAAGGCGGCCGGGGTGCCCTGGAGCGCCAGCGTCTCGCCGAACCCCCAGGCGTCCGCCACCCGCAGGGCCTGCACCACCTCGGCCCCGGCGGCCGCGAGCGTCTGGACGTCATGCTGGGCGTCGGACCGCCGCCGGGCAGCGTCGCGCAGGGCGGCCAGCCGATCGAGCAGCCGCGGGGCGTGCTCGGGCCGGCGCAGCGCGTGGGCCCGCAGCTCGGCGGCGGCCTCGGGGGCGTCGGCCACGGCGAGCGCCGGCTCGATCGGGTGCTGCGGGCCCAGCCAGCGCGACCAGACCGCCGTCGACGCCGCCCCCGCCCCCGGCAGCGCCCGCACCTCGGCCGCCGACGCGCAGGCCGGCACCAGCCCGGCCACCGCCACCGCGGCCGCGAGCCGACCGGCCGACGCGACGCCGGCCAGGTGCAGCCGCGGGCCATCGTCTTCGGCGGGCACCGCCAGGGCTCGACGCCATGCCACCGCCGCGGCGGAGCGTTCCCCCGCCTGCCACCGCAGCGTGCCCGCCAGCGCGGCCGCCAGCGGGTGGGCCAGCCGCTCCAGGCCCAGGGCCGCGTTGGCCAGGGGCCGCTCCAGGGCCCGACCCGCCGCCAGGCACGCGGCCATCGCCCGCGGATCGGCCAGCGCCGACGCCGGCGCCGTCAGCAGGGCCGCCACCCACGTCCCCGCCGCCACGGCCGGCTCGGCCGCCGCCGCCGCGGCCCGCAGCATCAGCCGCTGCTCCACGGTCGCCAGGTCGATCAGGTCCTTGAACGCCCGCGCCGACACCGGCCGGTCCAGCCACCGCGCCGCCGCCAGGCCGTCCGCCGTGGCCGTCACCGCCAGCGGGTGGCCCGCGCCCACCGCCGCCTGCTCCACCTCCCGCGCCAGCCAGGCCCACTCGCCCTGCCGCTCGACCCGGGCGACGATCTTCTCCCAATCCTCTTTGATTCCGGTAGGTTCCAGCGTCAGCCACCGGGCCGCCAGCCCCGCGAAGAGCATCCCCGGGGCGCCGCTGAGCAGGCGCCCAAGCAGCGCCGCCGCCACCCGGGCGTCATCGGCGCCCCGCGCCAGGCGCGCCCGCACCCGCTCGTCCAGCGTCAGCCACTCGCCCTTCGCCGCCACCCACTCCTGCCGCGCCAGCTCGGCGAAGGCCGACGCCAGCCGCACCTCGGGCAGGTCGACGCACCCCCGCAGCAGGCCCACGTCGAACGTCCCCAGGCGCGCCGCGGCGGGCAGCAGGCTGCGCACATCGGGGTCGGTCAGGCGGCCCAGGATGCGCAGCTCGACGTAGCGATCCGCCGTGGGATCGCGCAGATCGGCCTCCGAGATCTGGGGCTCGGCCTCGATCCAGGCGGCGCGCCAGCTCAGCTCGAAGGGGCTGTAGTGGCGGTCGGCGCGGCTGCGCTCCAGCAGCGCCTGGCGCAGCGCGGGCCGCGTCACCCAGGCCGGCGGCGGCGAGCAGCCCTCGGACCGGCCGGCCAGGTACCGGTCGGCGTCTCCGGCGTCGAAGCCGGCCAGGGCCTGCACCCGCAGCCAGCCCCGGGGCGGCAGCGGCCAGCGGCCCGAGAAGATGACCCGCACGTTGGGGGCGCGGGCCTGGAGGGCCTCGACCCGCCGCAGCGTCTCCTCCACCGCCCGGCTGGGCTGGCCGTCGGCGCGCCGCCGCGCCAGCTCCTCGCACGTGTCGAAGAGCAGCAGCACCGGCCCACCCAGGCTCTGCAGGGCGTCGCCGAAGGCCTCGACCAGCGCCTGGATCTCGGCCTCGTCCGGCGCGCCCGCCGCCAGGCCCGACAGGCCCTCGCGCACCCGGTCGGCCAGGCGGCCCACGCCGATGAGGCCATCCTCGGCGCTCTCTCGATCGGCCTGGAGCAGCAGGTCTTCGGCCAGGTGGGCCAGCAGCAGGCCGGGATCGCGCTCGGGGTAGCGGGCGTCGAGGTGGTCGAAGTCCAGGCGCGCCACGACGGCCTGCATGGCGGGGGCGAGCTCGGCGGTGAGGTGCCGTAGGAACGTCGTCTTCCCCACCCCGCCGGCGCCCTGGAGGTGCAGGGCGAAGCGGTCGGGGTGCCAGAGCTCTTCGAAGACCGTCTTCAGGGCCGCGGGCAGCACGAAGTGCCGCAGGGCGCGGCGATCTTCCTCGCGCCGCTCGGCGAGGAGCAGCGCCCGGGCCGCCCGGGCCACGCCCAGCCGCAGCCGCCCGCCCAGCAGGCCCTGGAGCGCGCGGCCGGCCTCGACCCAGCGCACCCCGTCGCTGCCGCCCCGGACGCGGTCCATCAGCGCCTCAGCGAAGGCCTCGGGCGCGTCGGCCAGGCGGGCCAGCGTCGCCCAGCGCTCCACGACGGGCGGCAGGTCGGGGCCGGCCAGGGCGTGGCCCAGCCCGATGATGCCGGCTCGCAGCGCGCCATCGTCCAGGGGCGGCGGATCCGCCAGCCGCCAGGCCTCGCCGACCCGGACGACGACGCCGTCAGCGACCGCCGCGTCGAGGCCCACCAGCCCCAGCCGCCCCGCCACCGCGTCGTTCACCAGCGGCACCGCCTGGAGCGCCAGCCGCAGCGTGGGATCCAGGGCCTCCACCCGGGCGGCCCGATCGGCCCGCCGGCGCGCTTCTTCGGCGTCGACCGCCGCCCGCAGGGCGTCCAGGCTCATCATGTGAGCGCCCTCAGGCGGGCGGTGTCGTCCGCCACCTCCAGCAGGCCGAACTGCTTGAGCTGCCCCAGCAGCCCCTCGGCCTCCTCGGCCGTCAGGCGCGAGGGGACGCCCCCCAGGCGCTCGTTGAGGAGCCCGTGGGCGAAGTCGTCCTGCCGGCCGCTCAGCGCCAGCGGCACGCGCTGCCCGAGCAGGAACTGCTGGTAGGCCAGGCGCTCCTCGTCGTCCACGAAGGCGCCCACCTCGATGCGCCGCACGCTCCGCGGGGCGAACTCCAGGTACTTCTTGAGGGCCTCGACCGCGCCGGCATACTCCGGCCGATCGCTCTCCACGAAGGCTGCGATGACCGGGATGGGCGCCTGCGGGGTGCCGACCCCCTGGGGTCCCAGGCAGTCGCGCACGAGCTCGCCGGCCAGGGGGCCGAAGCGGTGCAGGTCGTCCAGCAGCAGCACCGGCGCGCGGCCCGAGCCGGCCCGCAGGGCCTCCAGATCCGCGCGCACCGCCTTCAGAAATTCCCTCGCAAGATCAACGGGTTTCATCGCCGACGCGCTGTCGGAGAAGGCGCCCAGGGCGTCCGCGGAGCCGTCGCGGCCGAGGTCCTGGTACGTCACCCGCACCGCCCGCCCCAGGGCGTCGGCCAGGGCCGCGAAGCCGGTAGGCACATCCTGAGCCTGCCCCAGCGGGAAGAGCAGGCGCACCGGCGCCCGGCCCAGGGCCGCGAGGCGCCCCCCCAGCTCGGCCAGCAGCCAGGTGAGCCCCGCGCGGTCGTCGTCACGCTTGCCCACCCGCCGGGGCGAAACAGCAAGATGGCCGGCTGGAGCGGCTCGCCCAGCTCGCCGAGGGCGCCCAGGGCCTCGAACCGCCCGCAGAACCAGGGGCGGGCCGGCTGGAACTGCTGGCGGACGGCCAGCTCGGCCTGGGCCGCCGCGCCAGCCCGGCCGCGTCCGCCGCGACCTCACCCCCTCGGCCATGAAGAGCGCCGGCCGGGCCCACCAGGCGGTCGGGCTGATCCAGCAGGCCTGCGCGTCGCCCGGCCGAGACCGCCGCCGCCAAGGGCTCCCGCCGCCAGCGCCCGGTAGAGCTGCCAGGTGAAGAGCCGGCACGCCCGGTCCTTGACGCGGCCGCGCATGCCCACCGCCACCGGCACGCCCGCCGTGATCAGGCGCAGGGCCGCGGACGCGCTCACGTCCACGCCCCCGCCGTCCGCAGGCGTTGAGGATGACCACGCGGGCCCCGCAGAGGCCGCCAGCCGCTCCGGCGACAGCGGGCCGGCGTCGTCGGCCGGCAACTCCAGCCCCTGGTCGCTGCCGTGGCCGATCCAGTGGACGACCTGGGGATCCCAGCGCTGGATGGTCGCCTCGAGCTGGGCCAGCGTCGGCAGGACCCGGACGGCATGCTCGAGGGGGCAGGCCGGCGGCTTCCAGGCGCCTCAGCAGGCCCAGGTACTCCGCCCCGCGCCGATGGCGGGATCGCGGGGGCTGCCGGCCACCACGAAGGCACCCGCAGGGGCAGGCGCAGGGCGAAGGCGGGCCGCGCCGGGCCGCGGACGATGTGGGCCAGCGTCGCGCCGGGGCGTCCGGCAGGTGGCCGGTGGCGTCGGCGAGCAGCGCCCACGGGAGGCCCAGCGCGAGGTCGTCGGCGGCCGCCTCGACGCGCACCGCGAGGGACCCGGCACCCGCGCCGCTGGCGGGACGAAGGCCTCAACAGCTGGGCGCCCAGCGCCCGGGCCCCGTCGGCGTCGACAGGCGCGAGGCCTGCCCGACCAGCACCTTCGGCAGGAGCACCCCGCGGTGCAGCGTGCCCGGCACGTCCACGACCCCGGCGCTGGCCCCGTCGAGGCGCGCCTCCACCTGCCAGCCCGTGGCACCCCGGGTGAGGATCAGGCGCAGCTCAGCCATGGCAGAGCTCCGCGAGAACGCCAGTAAACGGGCAGTTCTGCGGCCGACGCCCCGCTCCCGGGGGCTGCACGCCGCGACGCCCGCCGCCGCCCGCGCCGCGAGCGCCTGCCGCGGCGTCCCGACCGGCGTCCCCCGGCGGCGGGAGCAGGTCCAGCGCCGCCCGGGCCGCGCAGGCCACCACCGGCGTCGAAGGCGTCGGCCTGCACCGGCGCCGGCAGCGGGCCGGCCCCGAGCAGGGCCGCGCGCCACGCCACGAAGCCCGGCGCCTCGGGGTGCAGGCGATCCGTCGCGAAGGGCACCCGGTCGGCCAGCGCCGCCCCGGCCGCCGGCGCCGCCAGCAGCGCCGCCGCCACCGCGTCGGCCTCGGGATCGGCGGGCACGGCCACGCCGGCCAGGTGCGGGGCCAGATCCCAGCCCCAGCCGCCGCCCTCCCGGTCCAGCCGCCGCCAGACCGCCACCATCACCGCCAGCCGCGTCACGGTCGGTGGGTAGCGCGGATCCACCGCGGCCCCATCGCCGCGGGGGTGTCCTGGGCGTGGTCCAGCAGCGCCGTCAGCGCCCAGGGCGAGCGCCGCGACCGCGAAGGCGTCGGCGAAGGCCTCCTCGGCCCCGATCCCGCCAGCCCGGCCCGATGGGATCGAGGCGGCCTTGCAGGTCTCTCAGCCGGTCAAGCCCCCGGCCAGCAGCATGTGGTGGCCCAGCTCGTGGGCCAGGGGCAGCAGGCCGTATGCGGGCGTGTGGGCCGGCAGGCGCATGAACGGCAGCACCAGATCGCTCAGGCTCGCCAGCAGCGGCGCCAGCTCGGGATCCTGGCGGTCGGGGAAGCGCACCACCGGCGAGGCGTCGGGGCCGCCCGGGCGTCGAGGAACGTCACCGGCAGGCCTTGAGCTGCGACCCCGCGACGCTGAAGGCCAGCTCGTCCGCCGCCGCCAGCGGCGGCCCGCCGGGTCGGATCGAGGCGCTGGGTGAGCAGGGCTCGGAAGCGGTCCCCGAGGCGCCGGACGGCGGCCGCGCGACGCTCGATCTGGCGACAGGCCTGGTCGAGCGCCGGGGCCGTGGGAGCGGGCAGCTCAGCGCTCAGCAGGGCGCGCGTCTGGTCGGCCAGGCGGCCCAGGATGGCGCGGTGGGAGGCGTGGTGCCCGCGTGGATCGGCAGCGGCCAGCGCCTTCAGCCAGCCGCTCACGTCCGCGTGGGCGTCCTCGACGACCAGGCGGGCCTGCTCGATGCGCACGAGAGCCCGGATGTCCATGGTGGGAGCATCCCACATGCCCCGCGTGGGTGCGAGGCGGTCGGCGCTAGCGCCGGTCGATCACCAGGTCGTCCGCCGTGCCGAGGGCGCCGTCCTTGCCCGCGGAGGTCAGCACGAAGCCGTGGCGGGTGGGCTCGTAGAGCAGGTCGCGGCCCCAGCCATCGGTGAACTTCAGGTCGTCGTCCACGAGCGGGACGTCCGGGGTCGGGCGCCGCAGCGCCTCCAGGCCCGTGGGCGGGTACTGGCCGCGGACGGCGTGGTAGCGACCCAGCGCCACGTCCAGCTCGCCGAGGCGCTCCTGGGTGGTGGTCTCGCGGCCGGCGGGGGTGAGGTGGCTGAGGGTGGTGACGACGGGGACGGCGACGAGGCCGAGGACGAAGGCGAAGCCGGGGTCGAAGATCTTCATGGTGCACCTCCCATTCATCACTTTTCGCTTTGCGTACAAGGGTTTGAACGCGATCAAGGCCCCTTCGTTCTTCCGGCTACGAAAAAAGTCGGCGGTTGCCCCTCACGCCATGGACCCGTACCCTGGTCGGGCCGAAGGGCGGAGGAACCATGGCGATCGAGACGTGGCCGCTCTATCTGGCCGGCCAGGCCGTGCAGCCGAACGCCGATCTGGCGGTCACCGACAAGTACAGCGGCGAGGTGGTGGCGCGGGTGGCCCTGGCCGACGCGGCCACCATCGACGCGGCCATCGCGGCGGCGGTCGAGGCGGCCGCGCCCATGCGGGCGCTGCGGGCCTATGAGCGCCAGGCCGTCCTCCAGCACTGCGTCGATCGCTTCCGCGCGCGGCAGGCCGAGCTGGCCCAGCTGCTCTGCGTCGAGGCCGGCAAGCCCATCGCCGACGCCCGCGGGGAGGTCACGCGCCTCATCGACACGTTCCGCTACGCCGCCGAGGAGTCGGTGCGCATGGGCGGCGAGGTCATGGAGCTGGCCATCTCGCCCCGGGTCGCCGCCTACCGCGGGCACTGGCGGCGGGTGCCCATCGGGCCGTGCTCGTTCATCTCGCCGTTCAACTTCCCCCTCAACCTGGCCGCCCACAAGATCGCCCCGGCGCTGGCGGTGGGCTGCCCGTTCGTGCTCAAGCCGGCGAGCCTCACGCCCCTCGGCGCGCTCGTCATCGGGGAGGTGCTGGCCGAGACCGATCTGCCGCCCGGGGCCTTCTCCATCCTGCCGTGCCGGCGCGACGGGGCCGATCTCTTCACCACGGATCCGCGGCTGAAGCTGCTGTCGTTCACGGGCTCGCCGGAGGTGGGCTGGGCGCTGAAGGCCCGGGCCGGCCAGAAGCGGGTGACGCTGGAGCTGGGCGGCAACGCGGCGGTCATCGTGGAGCCCGACGCCGACCTGGCCGACGCCGTGGGGCGCATCGTCATCGGGGCGTTCTACCAGTCGGGCCAGAGCTGCATCGGCGTGCAGCGCATCTTCGTGCACCGCAGCGTCTACGCCCAGGTGCGCGACGATCTGGTGGCCCGCACGCGCGCGCTGGTCGCCGGAAACCCCAAGGATTCCAAGACGTTCATCGGCCCGATGATCACCGAGGCCGAGGCCATCCGCCTGGAGCGCTGGATCGCCGGGGCGGTGGAGGCGGGGGCCACGCTGCTCTGCGGTGGCGAGCGCGTGGGCAACATGCTGGCGGCCACGCTGCTCGAGGGCGTCGATCCCGCCCAGCCGGTGGCGGCCCAGGAGGCGTTCGGGCCGGTGGCCTGCCTGTGGCCCTACGAGGACTTCGGCGAGGCGCTCGCCCGCGTCAACGCGAGCGACTTCGGGCTGCAAGCGGGCATCTTCACCCGCGATCTCTACAAGGCCGAGCAGGCGTTCGCAGAGCTCGAGGTGGGCGGCGTGGTCATCGGCGACGTCCCCTCCTTCCGGGTGGACCACATGCCCTATGGCGGCGTGAAGGCCTCTGGCCTCGGCCGCGAGGGCATCCGGTTCGCCATGGAGGAGCTGACCGAGGTGCGGATGATGGTGGTCCGAACCCCCTGAGCGCCCCGGCGCGGGCAAGGAGACTTGATGCAGATCGCTTCCCTCTCGGTGGGGCTCGCCCTCGCCGCCGGCATGGTGGCCCAGGTCCTCGCCCGCCACATGGGCATCCCGGGCATCGTGCTGCTCCTGGCGTTCGGGGTGATCCTCGGCCCGGAGGTGCTGGCCGTCATCGAGCCCGGCAGCCTGGGCGAGGGGATGCGAACCCTGGTGGGCTTCGCGGTGGCGGTCATCCTGTTCGAGGGGGGCCTGAACCTGAACGTCCGGCGGCTGCGCCGCGAGGCCAAGAGCATCCGGCAGCTCGTCACGATCGGCGCGCTGGTGACGGCCATCGGGGGGACGCTGGCCCCGAAGCTCATCCTGGGATGGCCGTGGGCGCCGTCCATCCTCTTCGGCACGCTGGTCATCGTGACGGGGCCGACGGTGGTGACGCCGCTGCTGCGGCGAATCCGCGTGCGGCGGCGGGTGGCGACGGTGCTGGAGGCCGAAGGCGTCTTCGGGGACGCCATCGGCGCCATCCTGGCGGTCGTGGCCCTGGAGGTGATCATCAGCCCCGCGGCCAATGTGCTGGGCGGCGCGGGCAGCGCGGTGGCGACGCTGGGCGCCGGCGTGCTGGTGGGCACCGCGGGGGGTCTCGCCATCGCGGGCCTGCTCCGCGCCAGCGCCTGGTGCCGGAGGGGCTGGAGAGCGTGACGACGCTGTCCTCGCGCTCGCCCTCTACCAGGTCAACGAGGCCATCCTGCACGAAGGCGGCATGCGGCGGCCATCGTGTGGCGGGGCTCGTCGTCGGCAACGTGCGCACCCGCGTCTCCGAGGAGCTCAAGGAGTTCAAGGAGCAGCTCACGGTGATGTTCATCGGGCTGCTCTTCGTGCTGCTGGCGGCGGACGTGCGCATCGCCAACGTGCTGGCCCTGGGCTGGCCCGGCGTCTTCACGGTGCTCACGCTCATGCTCGTCGTGCGGCCCCTGAACGTGCTGGCGAGCACCTGGAACACCGATGTGACCCGCGAGGAGAAGATCTTCATGAGCTGGCTGGCCCCCGCGGCATCGTGGCGGCGGCGGTGGCTTTACGCTCGCCGCCAGGAGCTGTCGCGGGCGGGCATCCGAGGGCGAGGCGCTCCAGGGCCTCATCTTCCTCGTGATCGCCGCCACCGTCGTGCTGCGAGGGCTGACGGGCGGGCTGCTGGCCCGCTACCTGGGCCTGAGCCGCCCGCGCGACAACGGCTACGTCATCCTGGGGGCCAACGCCCTGGCCCGGGCCCTCGGCAAGCTCTTCGCCGACGCAGGCGAGGACGTCGTGCTCATCGACACCAACGCCGACTCCGCCTCGGCCGCCGAGCGGGCCGGCCTGCGCGTCCTCTTCGGCAGCGGCCTGCGCGAGTCCATCCAGGCCCGCGCCGAGCTGGAGTCCCGCAAGGGCATCATCGCCCTGACCCCCAGCGACTCCACCAACCTGCTCTTCGTGAAGGCGGCCCGGAAGGGCTACAAGGTGACGCAGGCGTGGGCCACGCTGCACGACCGGGCCCGCGTGACCCCCGAGAACCTGCACGATGCCGGGGGCCGGCTGGCCTTCGGCCGCTGCGGCGACATCGACCACTGGATCACCCACCTGGAGCGCGCCACCGCCAGCCTGGAGCGCTGGAAGGTGGGCAAGACCGGCTCCCTGCCGCCCCACGCGCTGCCGCTGCTGCACGGCCGGGACAAGCGCATCTGGATGGTGGACGCCGAGACGAAGGCGAAGACCGGCGACACCTCTACCTGCTCATCCCCACGGGAAACCGCTGATGTTTCGAGGGGGTTGGATGCTGGAGCGGGGCTGGGAGCGCCGCGACGGCGGCCTGCCGACCGCCGAGCACCTGCGGCCGAGCCAGGCGCCACCAGCCGATGCCCTGATCAGCGAGCGAGCACCCAGAACAGGATGCCGGCCCCGACGACGAATCGGGGCGACGATGTCACCACCGGAAGCGCATCGGCGGCGTGGCGTCGGTGAGGTGGATGGTGAGGTAGAGGTCGCCGGGCTTGCCGTCCTCGACCCACTCGCCCATGCCGCGCAGCCGGAGCACCGCGCCATCGGGCAGCGAGGTCGGCAGGTTGAGGGTGACGGTGCTGCCCGCCTCCCCCGGCCCCACCGCCCGCGAGACCCGCTCGGCGCCCAGGGGCAGCGTCAGGGGGATGTCCACCGCGGCCGGCGCGCCCAGCCGCGCCCGCGGGAACGGGACGCTGGCCTGGAGATCCCGCCCGGCGGGCGGGGTGTCGTCGTCGTCGTAGATGCTGCCGAGCGCGCCCATGGACCCTCCTCGGCCGGCACCATAGCATCCCCGCCGCCGCACACCAGCGCCTTGCGCCCACGGGTCGGGGAGTGCGACACCTCCCGGGTCTTCCCCGACGCGGAGGTGCGCCCCATGTCCTGGAGCCCCGAGCTGGCCGCAGCCACCGTCCTCTCGCCCGAGGGCGAGGCGGTGCCGCTGGCGGCCCTGGTCGCCGAGCAGCCCACGGTGGTGCTGTTCCTGCGGCACTTCGGCTGAATGTTCTGCCGCGAGCAGGTCGCTCGCTTCGGCGCCGTCCTGGGCGAGGTGGAGTCGATGGGCGCGCGCATGCTCGCCATCGGCAACGGCACCGCGTCCATGGCCCGAGGGTTCGTTCAGCAGTTCAAGGTCCCCTTCCCGGTCTTCACCGATCCGAGCCGGCAGGTCTTCGCCCTGGCCGGGATGAAGCGCCGCTTCGGCATCGGCCTGCACACCCTCGCCGTGGCGGGGCGGGCGCTGAAGGAGGGCTTCCGGCAGGGCCGCACCCAGGGGGATCCCTGGCAGCAGGGCGGCGTGCTGATCATCCTGCCCCCCGGCGAGGTGGCGTTCGAGCATGTGGATCAGGGGGCCGGCGACCACCTGGATCCGGCGAGCGTGCTGGCCGCCCTGGAGGCGGCGCTGTCGGAGGGCCCAGCGTGAATCCCCTTGAGATCAGGGACTTTTCCGGCACGTTGCGTTTGGCGGGGGAGGAGTTCCTGCTCAGCCCGCGCTCCGGCGAGCCGCTGCTGGGCCCGGTGGGGGAGCTGGCGACCGGGACGCCGGCGGCCCGCGCGGTGATCCGGTGCCTGGGGGTGGCCGGCCTCGCCCAGGCCCGGGCCGCTCTGCGGCTGGGCGCCGAGGCGGGCGCCCCCCCGAAGCCGCCGTCCGGTCGCCCGACCATCCGGTATGTCGATGGCTTCGGCCGCGGCGTCCGCGCGGGGTGGTGGCTGATCGGGCGGAGCCTGCGCCTCTCCGGCGCCGACGCCACCCAGGACGTGGACGTCGAGGTCGCCGCAGCGGGCCTGCCCGACGATCATGGCCTGCCGCCCGACCTCGCCGCCAGCGCGCTGGCCGCCGCACGGGCCCGGGCGCCCCTGCCCTGCGCTTGCGGGACGGACGCCCAAAGCCCGCTCCACCACGGCAGCACCCGCGAGCTCGCCTCCGCCCGCGACGAGGACGCCCCGGTCGAGGTCCGCGCCAGCGTGCACGCCTGCACCGTCTGCGGCACGCGCTGGGTGTTCACCTACGAGGGAGACACGGCCTACGAGGTGCGGGAGCGTGCGCTCCCGAGCCAGGTCTGAGGGCTGGTCGCAGGGGGGCTACTCGCAGGGCTGGCGCCAGGCGTCCAGGTCGTAGCGCTTGAACAGGGTGGAGAAGCCGAGCCGGCGGGCCTCGACGCAGGTCTGCGGCCCCGGCGGCACCTCGCCGTCCACATACTCGATCTGGAAGACCGCCTTGCCCGCCTGGATGAACGGCGCCAGCGTGTCGCACTCCTCGTAGGCGAAGCACTCTTCGTTGAGCGCCCAGTCGAAGTCGCCCACCAGGGCCGGGATCAGGTCGAGGGCGTTCTTCAGGCCGACGGACAGGCCGCGCGCATGGGCCTCACGGGCGAGAAACCGATTGAAATCAAGCTGATCCGCTCGCGTGAGGGGAAAGCCCGTGGTGTTGGTGAAGCCGTCCACGTTGTCGGGATCCACCGCGTCGCAGCCGCGGGCCACGGCGTGATCGAGGCGCGCGCGCATCCGCTCGCGGACGGCCGGGCTGCGCACGTCCAGCCAGCGCTCGCCCGGCCACTCGTCCAGGCGCGCCCCGATGGCGGCCGCGGGGAACGCATCGGCGTCGTCGCGCCAGTCCTCGTGGCTGCCAGCGCTGAAGTAGCAGACCACCACCCGGCCCGCCGCCCGCAGGGCCGCGAGGGTGGCGTCGGGGGTGTCGAAGAGGTCGACGTCGTACATCACCACGTCGGGGCGGGTGTCGATGGCGTCGCCGCCGAGCTGGATCTGCCACGAGGTGCCGGGGCCCGGCCGCCAGGGGGCGTCCGGGGTGCCGGCGTCCGGGGGAGCGCCGCCGCATCCGGGGAGCGCGTCGGCGGGGAGCGCGTCCGGGGGAGCGCGTCGGCGAGGAGCGCGTCGGCAGGATGGCCAGCGTCCGTCGCGCTGGCGTCCGCGCCCGGACGAGCGTCGGCCGGGCCGCCGTCGGCGCTGGCCGGCCGGGCATCGACCCCGGCCCATCGGCCTTCGCGCGTCGCCGGCCTGGCCCCGGGCCGCGTCGCCCGCCGCCTCGATGGGGGCGTCGGCGCAGCCCGCCAGCCCGGCCAGCCAGAGCCAGGCGGCTCTCACCGCGCGCGGCGCCGCAGGGCGATGGGCACGAGCAGGAGCAGCAGCCAGATCGGCGCCTGGCTCTTGCCGTCCAGGTCGCAGGCGCAGCCCACCTCGTCCGCGGGGCCGGTGCCCCCGTCGGTGCGGGTGACGGGGCCCATGTCGCCCAGGCCATCGCCGCCGCCGACGCCGCCCGCGCCCGGATCACCGCCAGCGCCGCCCGCGCCACCGGCGCCGCCGCCGGCACCCCCCATGCCACCCGCACCGCCGGCACCGCCGGTGCCGCCGGCGCCCGGATCGTAGTCCAGGCGGCACTGGGCGGTGCCCTCGGGGGTCACGTAGCAGGCCTCGCCGGGGGGACACTGCACGTCGCCGCAGGGATCGCCCAGGCACCCGCCGCCCACGCAGACGCGGCCGGTGGGGCACTCGACGCCCAGGCAGGGGTCCGAGACGCAGGCGCCGCCCTCGCAGATCTCGCCGCCGGGGCAGTCGGCCTCGGCGCAGGGATCGGCGACGCAGACGCCGTCGCGGCAGGACTCGCCGAGGGGGCAGCTCACGTCGGCGCAGCTCTCGATGCAGGCGCCGTCGCGGCAGAACTCGCCGCCGGGGCAGACCTGGTCGTTGCAGGGGTCGGGCTCGCACTCGCCGGCCTCGCCGCAGCGCTGACCCTCATCGCACCCCCGGCCGAAGCAGTCATCGGCGACGCAGCGGCCCGTCACGCAGACCTCGCCGGCCGCGCAGTCGACGCCGGCGCAGGGATCGATGCAGCCGCCATCCTGGCAGATCTGGCCCGCCGGACACTCGATGGCATCGCAGCGATCGACACAGAAGCCATCGAGGCAGACGAACATGCCGGGACACTCGAAGTTCTGGCAGGGATCGGCACAGCGGCCGTTGAGGCAGGCCTGGCCGGTGGGGCACTGGGACGCCTCGTCGATGACGCCGTCGCAGTCCTCGTCGATGCCGTTGCAGTCGTCCAGCTCCAGGGGACCGCAGCGGCCGCAGGCGTTGCGCAGGTTCTCGTCGATGGTGCCATCGCAGTCGTTGTCGCGCGCGTCGCAGACCTCGTCCACGGCGGACTCGGCGGGGGTGCAGTCCAGCTGGCCCATGATGCAGGCGGGGACGCCCTCGGCGCAGATGCCGGGCAGGCCCGAGGCACACACGCCGCCGGCGACGTCGATGCCCTCGTCCGTGGCACCATCGCAGTCGTTGTCGAGGCCATCGCAGATCTCATCGCCAGGCATCACCGCCGGCTCGCAGCGGAAGCCGCCCTCGTCACACACGTTGACGCCCTCGGCGCACACGCCGGGCAGCCCCGTCTCGCAGGCGCCGCCGGCCGCCATCGCCGAAGTCTTCGTCGATGAAGCCATCGCAGTCATCGTCCTCGCCGTTGCAGGCCTCGACCCGGGATCGCCCTCGCAGTCATCGCAGAAGTCGCCCAGGCCATCGCCATCGCTGTCGGCCTGGTCGGGGTTCTGCACGTCGGTGCAGTTGTCGCACGCGTCACCGCGGCCATCCCCGTCGCCATCGCGCTGGTCGGGGTTGTGGGCGTCGGGGCAGATGTCGCACTTCATCGCCGACGGCGTCGCCGTCGCGGTCGATCTGGTCGCGGTTGGGGACGCGGGGGCAGTTGTCGCAGACATCGCCGAGGCCGTCGCCGTCGACGTCCTCCTGGAGGGGTTGGCCACCTGGGCGCAGTTGTCATCGCCGTCGCAGATGCCATCCTCGTCCGTGTCCACGCAGCCACCGCCGACCGAGCGCTCCAGCACCAGGATCGCGTAGGACTGCGAGGAGTACTCGTTCCACTCGTTGTTGCCGGGCGGGTTGTTGAAGCGCCCGTTCTCGGCCTGGTACTGCATCAGCGTGTAGGCGTAGTCGAAGTACCACCGCCGGCTCGCGCACGTCGTTGTAGTAGCCCGCCCCTCGTTGCCCCACCGCACCCGGCCCACGCCCGCGGGATCGAGGTGCACCTGGCGCTGGTTGAAGGCCGGCGCGGCGTTGGGGGCCAGCACGCCCAGGTTCGCGGTGCTCAGGTTGTTGCCCGCGGGCTGGACCTGGGAGTCCTCCAGGAAGGTGTAGGCCTTGGCCGACGACCACATGTAGTAGTGGTAGGACTGGCTCCAGCCGTTGTTGGCCGCGGCGATGGTGGTGTAGCTGTAGCGGTTGCGCTGCCAGCGCAGGAAGGCCTGGACGCTGGCGTGGTTGAGGTCGTAGCCGCCGATGATCTGGGACCAGAGGCCCGAGGCCGTCTGCTGGTAGCTGGGATCGTTGCCGGTGCGGTAGCCGTGGCCCTCCTCACCCGCCTCCATCCCGCCCGGGCGGGCGTTGGCGTCGTAGCCGGCGCCGCAGCGCGCCACGGCCTGGTTGAGCTGGTTGAGGCGGTTGGCGTCGGCGAAGGCCGGATCCGAGTACACGCCGCGGGCGGCGGCCAGCCCCGCCATCACGAGCTGGGTGGTGGAGGAGTCGTTGCAGCCACCGTTGCTGTAGCACCAGTAGCCCGCGCCGCCCTGGTTGGCGATCATGCGATCGAAGATGGCGTTGAGCGACGCCAGGGCCTCGTTGCGCTGGGGGCCGCCCGTCCGCAGGTAGACGGCCAGCGCCATGGCGTCACCGCCCTCCCGGTAGGCATAGAAGCCGACGTTGCGCGACCGGGCGATGATGAAGGCCATGACCCGGTCCAGCCGTGCCCGGTCCGCCGCGTTGGCGTTGGCGTAGCCCTGGAACAAGGCGTTGGGATCAGCGCTCTCGCGCTTCTCCAGCAGGGCCAGCGCCGTCAGGCCGGCGGCGTCCCCCGCGCTGCTCGGGTTGTTGAAGGCGCCCCGGCCGTCCAGGTAGGCGAGTCCCGCGTCGATGGACCGGGCGACATCCTCGCTGAAGCGGGTCACCTGGGCCGTGGCCGTCGTGCTCCACCCGATCACGGCGCACAGCGCCAGCAGCCTCCACATGACCATCCTCCAGTGCGCGGACCCACCCCGCGGGGTCGGCAGTAGATTTTCCCATTGCAGAGGACAACATTCCTGCGGACCACGTCAACCGCAGGTGCGCCGCCGCATGGCCCGGGCCGTCGCGCTCGGCCCGCCCGCCGCGCTACCATGCGACGCGCGGCGACCAGGGAGAGACGATGCGCCCGAGCTTCTGGAAAATTCTGCTGTGTTCTTGCGCCCTTGCGATGTCGGCCTGCGATGACGGGGGCGGCGGCGACGCGGCGGACATGGGGGCGGCCGACGCCGCGGACGTGGGAACCGGTGCGGCGACCTGCCCCACCACCCCGCCCGCGGGCTATGCCTGCGCGCCCGCGGGCACCTTCCAGCTGGGCGCCCCCGACGACGAGGCCAACCGCGAGGAGGACGAGAAGCTCCACACCGTCACCCTCACCCGGCCCTTCCTCATCAAGACCACCGAGGTGACGCAGGCGGAGTGGATCGCCCTCATGGGCCTGAACCCCGCCTGGTTCCGCGACGGTGGCGAGGGCATGTGCCGGGGCGAGCTCTGCCTGAACCGGCCGGTGGAGCGGGTGAACCTGTTCGAGGCGATGGCGTGGTGCAACGAGGCCTCGAAGGCCGAGGGCCTGCCGACCTGCTACCAGCTCTCCAACTGCGGCGGCGAGGCGGGCAGCGGCTGCGAGCCCGGCGAGGACACCTGCCTGGAGGGCTTCACCTGCAGCGGCGTGGCCCCGGCGGACCCCGACTGCGCCGGCTACCGCATCCCCACGGAGGCCGAGTGGGAGTACGCCGCCCGCGCGGGCACCACCGGCGCCCACTACGCCACCCTCAACCAGATCGCCTGGCACGGGACGACGGCCCGGGAGCGCACCCACGGCGTGGGCGAGCTGGCCCCCAACGCCTGGGGCCTCTACGACATGCTGGGCAACGTGGGCGAGTGGACGAGCGACATCTATGATCGCGAATACGGAGCGTTTCAGCCCGAGCGCAACCCGCAGACCGATCCGGTGGGCGCCGACTTCGGCGACACCCGGGTGGTGAAGGGCTGCGGCTGGAGCACCGGCAACCGCTTCTGCCGCGCCGCTGCCCGCGAGAACGAGTTCCCGGCCCGGCACTGGAACGTCCTGGGCTTTCGACCGGTCCGCACGGTGACGCCATGACCTACGCCCTCGTCCCCCTCAAGGCGCCCCGCTCCCAGGGCGCGCTCCTGCGCACGCTCGTCCGGCTGGCGGAGGGCCCCGCCGGCGCCGCCCTCGCGCGCAAGTTCCTCGACGACATCGGCGTGGGCGCCCTGCGGCGGGCCGAGGCCACCGATCCGCCCCCCATGGAGCACCCCATCCTGGCGGCCGCCCGCGGGACCCACCACCCGTCGACGCCGGCCCCGGCCCTGCCCGCCGTGCGCCCGGGCGCGGGGCATGTGGAGACGAGCGCCGACTTCGCGGCCGCGTACCGGGCCGGCACCCGCACGCCGGTGGACGTCGCGGACGCCCTGCTGGCGGCCATCGCCCGCCTCGACGAGGGGGCCACGCCCCTGCGGGCGGTCGTGGCCCAGCGGCCCGATGATCTGCAGGCCCAGGCCCGCGCCTCGGCGGCGCGCTGGGCGGCCGGCGCGCCCCTCGGTCCCCTCGACGGCGTCCCCGTCGGCATCAAGGACGAGCTGGACCAGGCCGGCTACGCGACCCGCGTCGGCACCCGCGTCCTGCCCGACACGCCAGCCGCCGCCGACGCCACCGTCGTCGCCCGCCTGCGCGCCCAGGGGGCCCTGCTGTTCGGCAAGCTGAACATGCACGAGATCGGCATGGGGCTGACGGGCCTCAACCCCCACTACGGGGCCGTCCGCAACCCCTACGACCCCACCCGCGCGACGGGCGGCTCGTCCAGCGGCCCCGCCGCCGCCGTCGCCGCGGGCCTGGGCCCCATCGCCATCGGCGCCGACGGCGGCGGCTCCATCCGGGTCCCTGCCGGCCTCTGCGGCGTCTTCGGCCTCAAGGCCACCTTCGGCCGCGTCAGCGAGCACGGCGCCTTCCCCCTGTGCTGGAGCCTGGCCCATGTGGGCCCCCTGGCCACCTCGGCGCGCGATCTGGCCCTGGCCTACGCCGCCATCGCCGGGCCCGACGCCCATGACTTCGGCTCCACGGCCCAGCCGCCCGTCGATCTGCCCGCCTTCGATGCCGAAAACATCTCGGATCTCAAGGGCTTGCGCGTGGGCATCTACCGCCCGTGGTTCGAGGACGCGAGCCCCGCCATCGTGGCGGCCTGCCAGGCCATCCTCGACGGCCTCGTCGCTCGGGGCGCCACCGTGGTCGACGTGGACCTGCCCGATCTGGACCTGCTGCGGACGGCCCACCTCGTCACCATCGCCTCGGAGATGCTGACCGGCATCGGCCCGTGGTACCGCACCCAGCGCCGGCTGTTCGGGCACGACGTCCGCCTCAACCTGGCCCTCACCCGCCGCCTCGCCGGGGCCGACTACGTCCACGCCCAGCGCCTGCGCCCCCGCTTCGACCGGGCCTTCCAGGCGGCCCTCGCCCGCTGCGACGTGATCATCACGCCCACCACCGGGTGCACCGCGCCCACCCTGCCGGCCGGCGCCCTCAAGACGGGCCTGTCCGACCTGGGCCTGGCGGACGCCATCATGCGCTTCGCCCCCGCCGGCAACCTGACGGGCCTCCCGGGGATCAGCTGCCCGGCCGGGTACGACGCCGACGGCCTGCCGATCGGCGTCCAGCTCCAGGCCGGCCCCTGGCAGGAGGCGCGCCTGCTGCGCCTGGCCTGCGTCATCGAGGACATGGCGCCCCGCACGGCGCCAAAGGTCCATGCGCGCCTGCTCACCTGACATCCGCACACGACGGCCCGGGGGGCCGGGGAGAACCACATGACACGGACGCGACTTCTCTGGCTCCTCACCCTGGCCCTGGTGGCGGGCTGCGACGATGGCGGCGGGAGCGGCGGCGACGGCGGGTCGGGGGGCGGCGACGACGCCTCGGCCATGGGCGGCGCGGGCGGCGCGGGCGGGATGGGCGGCGACGCTGGCGTGGCGCCCGACGCCGCGGCGGCCGGCGGCGTGGTCATCGACGGCCTCGGCGCCGCCGTGGACGCCCGCTTCGATGCCCATGGCATCCTGCACCTGCGCTGCGCCGATGACATGGACTGCCTGGCCGCCCAGGGCTACTTCCATGCGGCCCACCGCTTCATCCAGATGGACATCCGGCGCCGCTTCGTCCGCGGCCGCCTGGGCCAGATGGTGGGCAGCGTCACCCTCGACACCGACAAGGCCAGCCGCCTCTTCTTCGCCGCCCGCGACGGCAGCCCCCTCGAGGCGAAGGTGCTGGCCGAGACCGACGCCTACACCCGCGACGCCCTCGCCGCCTACGCCCGGGGCGTCAACGCCTGGCTCGCCGACCTGCGCGCCGGCCGCAACGGCGCGAAACTCAACGACGAATACGACTTCCCCTCATCGACAAGGGCGCCCTGGCCGACTGGGAGCCCGAGGACTCGGCGGCCTGCATCCTGGCCCTCGTGCGCAACCTCACCGACGACTCGGCCCTCGAGATGACCATGGGCCGCATCTACGGCGGCCTGAGCGCCGACGTGGCGGACGACCTCTACGGCCTCACCCCGGGCTCCCCGCCACCGTGCTGCCCCCGCGACCAGACCAAGGCGCGCCGCGGCGTCACCCCCCTCATGGCCCCGCGCCTGCGGGCCGCCAACGACCTGCTCGCCCGCGCCGCCGCCGGCCAGCCCGAGCGCCGCGACGACGCCATCGGCTCCAACAACTGGGTCATCGGCCCCGCCCGCTCCGCCGACGGCAAGGCCCTGCTGGCCAACGACCCGCACCTGGGCCTCAGCAACCCCTCGGTCTGGTACCTCGTCAGCATCGACGCCGGCGAGGGCGGCCTGCACACGGCCGGCGCCTCCTTCGCCGGCCTCCCCGGCGTCATCCTCGGCCAGAACGCCGACATCGCCTGGGGCGCCACCACCACCAACTTCGACATGTCGGATGTGTACCTGGAGACCCTCAGCCCCGACGGCGAGGGCGTGATGTTCAACGGCGCCGCCGTGCCTTTCGTGAAGGTCGACCAGACCTTCGAGCTCAGCGACGGCCCCGACGTCACCGAGACGTTCCTCTACGTGCCCCACCACGGCCCCGTCATCGCCATCGACCGCGACGCCGGCACCGCCGTGACGGTGAAGTGGACCGGCCACGACCTCAGCACCGACCTCATGTTCCCCCTGCGCATGAACCGAGCGAAGTCCGTGGCCGAGGCCCGCCAGGTCATCCTCGACACCGTGACCTCCATCGGCCAGAACTGGATCATGATCGACCGCGAGGGCGACTTCGCGTGGTTCCCCTACAACCACCTGCCCCGCCGCCCCTGGGTCTCCGCCGAGCTGCCGAGCTGGCTGCCCCTGCCCGGCGACGGCACCGCCGAGTGGGACGGCTTCCTGGACGCCGACGAGATCCCCCAGGCCCACGCCCCCGCCGCGGGCTACATCGCCACCGCCAACAACGACATGACCGGCGCCCTCGCCGACGGCGACCCCACCAACGACGGCCTGCCCATGCTCCAGGCCTTCGCCGCCATCGGCTTTCGGCAGGAGCGCATCCAGGAGCGCATCGAGGCGGCGCAGAGCCACGACCTCGCCAGCATGCAGTCCATCCAGGCCGACGTGCGCGCCCTCATCGGCGAGCGCACGGTGCCGGCCATCCTCGCCGCCGTCGACGGCGTGGACCTGGACGCCGGCGCCGAGGCCGTCCGCGCGGCCCTCGCCGGCTGGGACTTCACCTGCCCCACCGGCCTGGAAGGTGTTGATCCCATGGGAGAATTCTCGACGGACGAGCCCCAGGCCGCCGCCAGCGCCGGCTGCACGGCCTTCCACGTCCTGTGGCCCAGGCTCGTCCTCGCGGCCTTCGCCGACGATCGCTTCGAGCAGCGCGCCCCCAACGACGCCGCCCTCGTCCGCCTGCTGACGCGCCCCGAGAGCTTCCACGCCGAGGGCGACTACTGGGATGACAGCCGCACCGACGGCCTCGAGACCGCCGCCGGCCAGATCACCGGCGCCCTCGCCGACGCCAGCGCCTGGCTGACCGAGAACCTCGGCGCCGCCCCCGACGCCTGGCGCTGGGGCCGCATCCACACCGTGACCCTGGCCGCCGACCTCTTCAGCGCCGCCGGCCTGCCCGACTACGACCACGGCCCCTTCGCCAACGACGGCGGCATGTACACCGTGGACGTCGCCAACCCGAGCGGCCGCTTCCAGGACCGCTACAGCCACTCCTCGGGCGCCTCGATGCGCTTCGCCTGCCACGCCGGCGACGCCATGACCTGCACCATCGAGCTGCCCGGCGGCCAGCGGCACTTCCGCGACTCACCGCACTACGACGACCTGCTGCAGAAGTACCTGGTCAACGAGCCGGTCGCCTTCCCGTTCACCCCCAGCGAGGTGGACGCGGCCACGGTCGAGTCGGTGGCGGTCAACCCGGCCCCGTGACCCTCGTCAGAGCGCCCGCACCCGGTTGTTCCGGGCGCCGTGCTCCAGCTCCACCAGCCCCAGGGCCTCCAGCAGCGGCGGGATGTACATGCCCAGCCGCCCCCGGTAGCCCTTCCGCTGCCCGTACCAGCCCCCGACGGGGTTGTCGGCCGCGCGGCCCCAGGCCTCCACCGTCCCCGGCGCCGCGTCCTTCTTCTCATCCGCCGCGCCCAGCAGCATCCAGTCGCCGTGGGCCTGGAGCATCGCCGCCATGTCCTCGACGACGCGCGCCAGGTACGTCAGCCGCGTCGAGCCCACCTGGCAGACGAGCAGCGGCGGGCTCGCGGTGTCATCGCGGTAGAGCGTGTACGCCGAGCTGCCCGGCGGCGTCTTGAGCTGCCAGGGATCCTCGACCGTCCCCGAGCCTGACCATGGTGCCGACATCCTGTCCTCCGGTGTGTGGGTGCGGCCACGTTCGCGGGGATCAGGGCGCGTCGTCTTGTACGAAGACGACCACGTTCGGCGCGAAGTCCGCCGGCCCCGCCGGCGGGTAGTACCCCCGGTACCCCCGCGGCACCCCACCACTGAACCGCCTGAAATCCTTGATGAAGTGCGCCTGATCGAAGTACCCCGCCGCCAGCGCCACCTCAGCCAGCGTGCCCCCGGGATCGGCCATGAGCGCCCGCAGCGCCTGCTGGAACCGCAGCACCCGCACCAGCGCCTGGGGCGGGAAGCCCAGGTACCGCGCGAACAGCCGCTCCACCTGCCGCGGCGACGTGCCGGCCGCCGCGCTCAGGGCGGCCGCCGACGTCGCCCCCGCCTCCGCCGCCGCCAGCGCGCGCCCGAACGCCTCGAAGCCCCGCCCGCCGGCCAGCGCCCCCACGAAGAACGCGTCCAGCAGCGCCGCCTGCGCGTCCACCCCGCTCGCTGCCAGGGCCGCCTCCAGCCCGACGGCCTCGGCCCCCAGCACCTCCGCCGGCGCGGGCGTCTCCCCCGTCACCGTGTGCAGCGGCACCCGCGCGAACGCCCCCAGCCCTCCCAGCCGAAACCGCACCCCCGTCGTCCGCACCGCCCCGCGCTGGGCGATGCGGATGGGCACCAGCCGCTGCGCGTCCACGTTCGACGCCGCGATCACCCGCGTCGCCCCGCCGATGACCTGCCGCTCGTAGGCCGCCTCGAAGTTGAAGATCAGATCCGCCCGCCCATCGACGAACACGTCCACCCGCAGATCCAGCGGCGCCTCCGCCGTCGACGCCACGAACCAGTAGTGCTCGATGAACCCCGCCAGGGCCGGCGCCGGCGCGCGAAGCTGGTACATGCGGGCGACTCTACGAAGCCCCCGGTGCGCCCACAAGCGCCCCCCGCACGTTGACTTCCGGCGCGGGGCGCGGCTAGAACCACCGGACCCCGAACTGGAGCCCCCGTTGGCCGCGTCTTCCTACTGGCTCACCGCCCCCAAGCGCTTCGCCCAGGACCGGCTGGTGGTCTTCGGCCTCCTCATCGCCCTCCTGGGCCTGTACCTGCCCGGCCTGGGCAGCTACGGCCTCTACGACCCCTGGGAGACCCACTACGGTGAGGTGGCCCGCACCATGGTCGAGACGGGCAACTACATCGATCCCTGGTGGGGCTCGCCCTGGGATCCGGCCGACGTGAAGCGCGAGAAGGAGGGGTTCTACTCCAAGCCCCCCCTGACCATGTGGATGCAGGCCACGGGGATGAACATCCTGGGGTACAACGAGTGGGGCGTGCGCCTGCTCTTCCCCCTCGGGGCCATCCTGGCCCTGCTGGCCATCTACCTGGCCATGGCCCGATTCTTCAATCGTCGCGCGGGGTTGCTGGCCGTCGCCGTCGCCGGCACGGCCCCCTTCTACGCCATGCTGGGGCGCCAGGCCGTCACCGACGGGCCGATGGTCGCCATCATGACCATCGGGATGATGTCCCTCGCCGTGGGGCTCTTCCTGTGTGACGAGGACGAGGAAGCCAGCCCGACGCTCTACTGGGGCGTCACGGGCCTGCTGCTGCTGGTCGCCTGCGCCCAGCTCTGGGCCATGTGGCCCATGGACCGCTCCCCCGACGTCGTGCGCCCCTTCGCCGGCGACAGCTTCTTCCGCTCCATCGAGTGGTGGTTTCGCGAGACCCTCGCCGTCGCCGCCGGCAAGGGCTGGGCCCTCGCCCTCTTCCTGGCCCCGATCGTCTTCCTGGCCGCCCGCCGCGTGCTGCGCCAGAAGCGCCGCCGCATGCTCTATGTCTATCTGTTCTACATCTGCTGCGGCCTCTGCGTGCCCGCCAAGGGCTGGCTGGCCTGGGCCCCCATGGGCCTGGCCATCATCGGCTACATGCTCGTCACCGGCGAGTGGCGCATCTTCCGGCAGGTGGACGTCTCGGGTGGCCTCCTGATCGTCTTCGTCACCGGCCACCCCTGGGTCATCGCCATGATCGGCGGCCACGACCCCGAGTGGTACAAGCGCTTCATCATCCACGATCACATCAACCGTCTGTTCGCCGGCGTGCACAGCATCGATGACGGTGGCTTCGAGTACTTCGTCCGCTGGATCGGCTACGGCCTCTTCCCCTGGATCGGCGCCCTGCCGGCGGCCATCGCCACCGTCTTCGGCCGCCTGCGCAAGACCGCCGCCGGCTACACCCCCGAGCAGAAGTTCCAGCTCCTCATGCTGCTCTGGGCCGTCTTCGGCTTCTTCCTCTTCACCCGCTCCAAGACCAAGTTCCACCACTACATCCTGCCGGTCATCCCGCCGCTGGCCATCCTCATCGCCATCTTCCTCGAGGACGTCCTGGCGAAGCGCGCCCGCTTCCTGCCCGTGCTCCTGGGATCGGCTGCCGGCGTCGTCCTCTGGGTCGGCCAGGACCTCATCCGCCTGCCCCGCGCCCCGGGCCAGGCCAGCCAGAACCTGGTCAACCTCTTCACCTACAAGTACGACCGCGAGTGGGCCACCTACACCGACGCCGCCGGCCTCTCCAAGCTCACCGGCGACAAGCTGCAGAACGCCGTCGCGGCCAACGACTTCCTGCTCAGCCACCAGAGCTGGCTCCTCTGGATCGGCCTCCTCGGCGTCGCCGGCTTCCTGCTCCTGGCCGTCTTCCGCGGCTGGCAGCGCCACCTGGGCACCGCCACCCTGACCCTCGGCGGCGTGCTCTGCACCGTCTTCTGTCTCCAGGTCTACCTGCCTGATGTGTCGGAAGACTGGAGTCAGAAGACCATGTGGGATGCCTACTACGCCCACTGCACGAAGTATGGCCCCGACGAAGAGGCCGAATTCCGGCGGCACCTGCTCACCCAGTCCATGCGCGTGCCCAGCAAGCTGGACACCTTCCCCCGTGCCTGGTGCAAGGAGCCCGTGGTCGCCTTCCGCACCAACTGGCGCGGCGAGACCTTCTACTCGGCCAACACCGTCATCCCGGCCCCCGAGACCAAGCACCTCAAGCCCTTCCTCGACCAGTGGGGCAACGACAAGCCCTTCTACCTCTTCACCGAGCGCAACCGCGTCCAGAGCGAGCTCGAGCCCAACCTGCCCGCGCACCTCAAGCGCCAGTACGACGAGATCTTCGGCGCCAACCTGAAGTTCGTCATGCTGCGCATCGAGAAGAAGGAGCGCGCCGCCCAGCAGATCGAGCCCGAAGCCCAGCGCGACGCCCCCATCGACGAGCCGCCGCCGCCGGAGTGAGCCTCACCGGGCGAAGCGACCTCGCCAGGCGTTGACCGTACAGCGCTGGAGCCAGGCGTTCGCCACGGACGGCGCGACGCCACACTGGACCATCCCGGCCCAGGCATAGGCCAGCTCGTCGCTGAGGCGGGTGGCGAGCTGCAAGGGATCGTCCGCGCTCACGGTCACGGGCACGACCGGCAATCCGTCCCCGGCCGCAGCACCCTCCCATGGCTGGAGGCGGAACATCGGCTGGTCGATCGGACGGTCCAGGCCCGCGATGGTCAAGTTCTACGCGGGCGACCTGCGCCTCATCCTCTTCGCCGACGTCTGCACCCTGCCCGTCCGCCTGACCTTCCGCGGCCCCACGCTGGAAGACGCCAGCTACCCCGGCAGCGCCCTCGTCGGCGAAGGCGGCTGCCAGAAGCTGCGCCCCGACTCTCCAGACCGTCCGCATCCTCGGCGGCAGCGCCGCCGCCAACCGCGCCCGGGGCAAGATCGAGCTCACCGTCCTCAAGGACGGCCAGCCCCAGGTGCTCACCGCCACCTGGGACGGCACCGCCCTCCCGCGCCGACGGCTTCGGCGCTGCCACCCTCAGCGGCCCCAGCCCCGCCATCACCGCGGTCACCTGGGATCTGAAGGCCGAGCCCTGACGGGGTAGAAAACCCCACTTACCCCTTCCCGAACGCGTCAAGATCTGCAACTCTCCTGGCCGACCACTTCGGCAGGAGGGGCGGGTGCTTGGGCAACCATTTGATTTCTGGGGAAAGCTCACCCATGAGGGCCGCGCCGCACGGGCCCGGTCGTCGGCTGGCACCCCCTCATCGACCACTGCGCCGACGTCGCCGCATGCGCCGAGGCGCTGCTACGCGAGACGTCGCTGGGCGCACGGCTGGCTCGCCTGGCCGGGTTGACCGCCTTCAGCGAGGTGCAGATCCAGCGGCTCTGCGTGCTGGCCGCGCTGCACGACCTGGGCAAGTTCAACCACGGCTTCCAGCAGAAGGCCCGCCAGGAGGAGGGGCGCACCGCTGGCCACGTCGTGGAGGCCCTGGGCCTGTTCAAGCTGTCGGGCGCGGTGGGCGACCGCTTCGTCGAGGTCACCGACCCGCTGGTGAGCTGGGTGTCCGAGGACGAGCACCTCGACAACCTGCTGGCCGCCTCCATCGCCCACCACGGTCGGCCCATCGACTTCGAGAAGACCTCCGTCCCCGGGCTGGAGGCGCTGTGGCGGCCCCGAAACGGCGTCGACCCGCTCGGCGGCGTCGAGGCTCTCCTGGCGGCGGCGCAGGCCTGGTTTCCCCTGGCCTTCGAGCCGGGGGGCGGGCCGCTACCCGCCGGGTCCGCCTTCCTCCACGGCCTCAACGGCTGGGTGAGCCTGGCGGACTGGCTGGGCTCGGACACGCTCTTCTTCCCGTACGCCGAGGCGGCCAATGCGCCGCGCTTCGCCGCCTCCCAGGCCCGCGCCCAGGCCGCGGTCGCCCGCGTGGGGCTGTCGACGAGCATGGCGCGGCAGGCCCTCGGCGAGCCGGGCTTCCGCCACCTGGGAGCGACCTTCGCGCCCCGGCCGGTGCAGGCCGCCATGGCCCACCTGCCCACCCCGGCCGCCGGCTCGCTGACGATCATCGAGGCGCCCACGGGCGAGGGCAAGACGGAGGCGGCCTTCTTCGCCTGGCTGCGCCTCTTCGCTGCCGGCGTCGTCGACGGGCTGTACTTCGCGCTGCCCACCCGCACGGCTGCGGTCGAAATCTTCAAGCGAATCAAGGACCTGGTCGCCACGGCCCTGCCAGCCGACGTCCGGCCGCCGGTCATCCAGGCGGTGCCGGGGTATCTGCGGGTCGACGAGGCCACGGGCCAGCGCCCGGGCGAGGCCCATGGCCTCTCACCCTATGCCGTGCTCTGGGACGACGACGGGCTGAGGGGCCGAGGCTGGGCGGCCGAGAGCCCCAAGCGCTACCTGGCCGGCGGGGTCGTGGTCGGCACCATCGACCAGGTGCTCCTGGCCGGCCTCCAGGTGAAGCACGCGCACCTGCGGTCGGCGGGGCTGCTGCGCCTGCTCCTCATCGTCGACGAGGTGCACGCGAGCGATGCCTACATGGCCGCGCTGCTCACGGGCGTCCTGCGGCGGCATCAGCAGGCAGGCGGCCACGCCCTGCTGCTGTCGGCCACCCTGGGCGGCGAGGCCCGCGCGAAGCTGCTGGACAAGCCGGCCCCCGACCTCGCGGCCGCGGTCGCCGCACCCTACCCGCTCGTCTCGGGGACCGACGTGAGCCCGCAAGCACCCGAGACGTCGGCGACGAACCGCAAGCGGGTGCGGTGGTCCCTGCAGCCCTGGGCCGCGGACGCCGACGCCCTGGTCGCGCGTGCGTGGGCCGCCGCCGAGGCGGGCGGCCATGTGCTGATCATCCGCAACACCGTCCGCGACGCCCTCGCCACCCAGGCCGCCCTCGAAGCCAGCGTGCCCGCGGCACTCCTCTTCGGCCTGACCGGCTCACCCGCGCTGCACCATAGCCGGTTCTGCCGCACGGACCGGCTGGCCCTCGATGCCGCCATCCAGCAGGCCTTCGGCAAGGGGCGCCCAGGCCAGGGGCTCATCGCCGTCGGCACGCAGACGCTCGAGCAGAGCCTGGACCTCGACGCCGACCTCCTCCTCACCGACCTGTGCCCCGTGGACGTCCTGCTCCAGCGCATCGGGCGCCTGCACCGCCACCAGGCCGCGCGACCAGCCGGGTTCGAGACCGCGGCGGTGGAAGTGCTGATCGAGGAAGATCCCGATCTCACACGGTTTCTTCGGCCGAAGGGGCAGGCCCGGGGCCCCCACGGCTGGGGCACCGTCTACCGGGACCTGCGCGTCCTGGAGGCGACCCGCCGGCTGATCGACGCCGACGCCGTCATCACGACCCCCGACGACTGCCGCCGCCTCGTCGAGCAGGCGGTGCACAGCGAGGCCCTCCGGGCCATCGAATCCGATCTCCCGGCGCTGCGGCCCCACGGCCTGATCGTCGGCACGGCCGAGTTCGTCCAGGAGCGCACCGCCAGCCTCGTCCGCCTGGACTGGGCGCGCCCCTTCGGCGCCGACACCTTCGGCGAGCTCGAGGCCCGCGCCGCGACGCGCCTCGGCCTCGACGATCGGGAGGTTGACTTCCCGGCGCCGGTCCCCGCCGCCTTCGGGGGCAGCTTCGCGCAGATCAACCTGCCCGCACGCCAGCTCCCCGAAGACCTCCCCGACCGCCTGACCGCAGAGAACCTGGTGGTTGGCGACTCATCCGTCCGCTTCACCGTCGCTGGACGTCTCTTCACGTATTCTGCCCGGCCTCGCTCAGGAGTCGTCATGACGACGGCTTGTCGCCAATAAGAAATAGGTATTAGGAAAATCCAATTGCCGCTTGCTTGCCCCATCGCGAACCGGTACTGTTCTCTCGGTGGTCATCTGACCACCAAGAAGAAAGCCCCACCTGCAGGAACAGGTGGGGCTTGAACCATACCAGGACACTGGGTGTGCCTGAAGGCGTGGCGCTTTCAAGCTCTCACACTCCGCTGTTCTGGGCAAGCAGCTGGAGGATGCGATGCCTATCATCGTTTGCCGCCGCATTGGCCAGCGGAGTACCCTGGCGGCGCTCCGGAACCGGGATTGTGGTGCCTGCAGGTAGCCTCGGGGGCGCCAGGCACGCCCTGGTTCTGGACACAGCCGGCATCCGAGCAAACTGCGATGTACGGCATGCTTACGTAAGTACCGCCATTGCGTCTCTGGAGCCCGCTTCCAGTACGTTGACCTCGCTCAGGAGTCTTCATGACCGCAGCCCTCGATCTGCTCGCCGACCTCTGATCACCGCGCGGACGGCTGCCGGCGATCAGGCCATGACCTTGCCCGGCGTCCTGGCCAGCCTGTGCGCGGGAGACGCCATCCAGTGCTTCCCGGCCCTGCAGCCGCACCAGAAGCACGCGCGGTACGCCCTGCTGGTGCAGCTCGCGGCCCTCGTGCGGGCGCGCAGGCGCTGATCCGGGCGATGACCCGGCCAGTTAAGTGAAGGCCCTGGCCGACCTGGCCGGCCACCCCACGGCCTTCTGCCTGCTACAGCCCGACCTGGCCCAGCCAGGCTCTTGCAGCCGCCGGTGAAAGCGGCTGATCTGAAAGCAGAATCCACCACGCCCGACGCGCTGGATGTGCTCGTCACCACCAAGATGCACGACGTGAAGTCGACGCGCTTCGTGGCGGCGACGCCGGAGGACTGGCTGTTCGCGCTGGTCAACCTGCAGACGATGCAGGGCTTCTCGGGACGCGCCAACTACGGGATCGTCCGCATGAACGGCGGGCTCAGCAACCGCCCGCGCGTGGGTCTGGCCCGGGCCGGCCTTACGGCGCCGGGTTCCGGCGCGATGTCGAGGTGCTGGTGGCCGACGCGGGTCAGGCCGCCGGCCCCGTCCTCCTGTGGTTGCTGCCCTGGACGGACGACACGCCTCTCGCCCTGCCCGAGCTGGGCCGGTTCTTCATCGAGATCTGCCGGCGCGTGCGCCTGGCCGAGGTGGACGGCCGGCTGGTCGCCCGCACCGGGCCCAGCAACGCGGCGCGCATCGAGTCGGGCGAGACGAAGGGCGTGGTGGACGATCCGTGGACGCCCACCCACAAGACCGACGCGAAGTCGCTGACGGTGGACGCCCGCGGCTTCTCGTGGCGGGTGGTGCACGGCCTGCTCATGGGCGAGGAGTGGCGGCCGCCGACGGCCCAGGAGCGCCATGACGGTGATCCTGGCGAGCCTTTTTCTCGTCTGCTGGGCCCTCGTGCGCGGCCAGGGCAAGACGGAGGGCCTGCATGAGCGCTGGCTGGAGCTGCCCGCCCGCATCTCCCGGCGGCGCGGCGATCCGGCACCGCAGCGCCTCGTCCAGGCCAGCGTGGCGCGGCATCGCCCACGTCGACACGATCAAGAAGAGCGTCCTGCGGCCGGCGCTGCTACGCCTGGCAGTGGATTCCGATGAGAAGGCGCTGCCGTCCGACCATCGCAACCACCTGAATCGCTTCGAGAATCGCCTGGAGAACTGGGTGGATGACCGCTTCTTCCCCGACCTGTGGCGCGACGCCGACCTCGTCGGCGACGAGCGGGACGCGGCCTGATCGCTGGCCTGCCGAGCAGGTCGAGGCCATCGTCCAGGCGGCCATCCACGAGACGCCCATGCCGCGCCCGCGCCGGTATGCCCGCATCAACGCCGCCCTGGGGCTGCTGCATGGCAGCCCGCGAAGCACTTCTCCCGACGCTGGCCGCGGCCGCGTCCCCCTGCCGAGAGTGAGGTCGCCTTCCATGGATGAGAAGCCCGGGCCGAGGAGGGCAAGGACCGGCTCAGCAGCCTCGCCCACCCGCGTCCGCAGCCTGGGGCCCGGGGATCGCGCCGCGCTGCGGCGGTGGCGGCCTGGGCGCCGGGATCTGCCGCTGGCGTTCTTGGCGGCTCTGGGGTCACGCAGCGCCGGAGGCCGGACGACCGGCAGGCCAGCCCGAGGGCACCGAGCGCCTCGCCGTTGCTCGCGGCCCTTGCCGAGACCCATGACCTGGGCGGCTCGACGCCGTTCGGGCAGGCCTTGCAGCAGGCCGGCCTGTCGGAGGACCGCTTCGTCCGCCTGCTGGACGCCCCCGACAACCAGCGCGCCGACGCCCTGCTCAAGGTGGTGGGGGTGCTCGCCCGCAGCCGCACCCACTTCAACCCGTTCGATCTCGTCCGCTTCGCGCTGACCACGGAGCCCGCCGCCGCCGAGCGGCTGCGCCTGCGCCTCGCCCGCGACTTCTACCGCGCCGCCCGCCCGGCCGCGCCCACCCAGGAGAGCTGATTCATGAGCCGTTTCGTGCAGATCCACACTCTGACCGCCTTCCCCGCCAGCCTGCTCAACCGCGACGACGCGGGGTACGCGAAGCGCCTGCCGTTCGGCGGCAGCCCTCGCATCCGGATCTCGTCGCAGTGCCTCAAGCGCCACTGGCGGACGAGCAATGGCCCCCACGCCCTCGACGGCCTGGCCGGCAGCGTCGACACGGTGCGCAGCCGGTACGCCTTCGACATCAAGATCCGCCAGCCCCTGGAGACCGACGGCGTGCCCGCCGAGCTGGCCGAGGCCATCGCCGCGAAGCTGCAGGAGCTCTTCATCGGCATGAGCAACGCCAAGAAGGCCGAGAAGGCCAAGAAGGGCGACGAAGCGGCCGAGGCCAGCGACGACGACAAGAAGATCAAGGTCCAGACCCCCCAGGTGGTCATCCTGGGCCAGCCCGAGCTGGACTACGCCCTGTCGCTCGCCCGCGAGATTGCGGCCCGCGACGACGTGACGGCCAAGAACGTCGCCAAGGAGATCGACAAGCTCAACAAGGGCGACCTGAAGAAGAACCTGGAGGCGCTGCGCCTGGCCACGGGCCTCAACGCCGCACTCTTCGGCCGCATGGTCACCGGCGACGTGCTCGCGCACATGGACGCCGCCGTCCACGTGGCCCACGCCTTCACGGTGCACGCCGAGGACGCCGAGCCCGACTACTTCTCGGCCGTCGACGATCTGGCCGCCCTGGCGCGCGACGATCACGGCAGCGGCCACATCAACACGGCCGAACTCACGACGGGCCTCTTCTACAGCTATGTCGTGGTGGACGTGCCCCTGCTCAAGGCGAACCTCGGTGGCGACGCCGAGCTCGCGGCCGGGGTCGTCGAGCGGCTGGTGCACCTCATCACCACCGAGAGCCCCGGCGCCAAGAAGGGCTCCACCGCGCCCTACGCCCGCGCCAGCATGGTGCTCGCCGAGCTGGGCGACGAGCAGCCCCGGACGCTGGCCAACGCCTTCTTCTCGCCGGTTGCGAAGCAGGGGGATGTGATGGCCAATGCCTTCCGGGCGCTCAAGGGCCACCTGGGCGAGCTCGACGCCATGTACGGCGCCGGCGAGGCGCGGAAGTACGCGGCGATCGACGGCCAGGGCCTGCTGGCCGGACTCGGCGAGCGCGGCACGGTGCCCGAGGTCGCAGGGTGGCTCGGGCAGGCGGTGCGCGGATGAAGCTCGCGCTGCTCACCCTGGACGCGCCGCTCATGAGCTTCGGCGCGCCCATCATCGACAACCTGGGGGTCGTCCAGGCCTGGCCGGCCGCCTCGATGCTCGTCGGGCTGCTGGCCAACGCGCTGGGCTACGACCGCCGCGACTGGGCGGCCCACCGGCGACTGCAGACGCGGCTGCGCTACGCAGCGCGGCGGGATGTGGCAGGCCGGCCGGTGCAGGACTACCAGACGGTCGACCTGGGCCAGCCGCACATGAAGGCGGCGGACGTCGGCTGGACGACGTGGGGGCGCATCGAGAAGCGGGGCGGCGCGGCCGCCAACGCCGTCGGGACGCACATCCGCAAGCGCGACCACCACGCGGGGGCGGTCTACACGGTGGCGCTCGCGCTTGACCCGGCCGACGAGTCGCCGACGCTCGCCGAAGTCGCCGCTGCGCTGCGCCGCCCAGCGCGCCCCCTCTTCCTGGGGCGGAAGCCGTGTCTGCCGGCGGGCCCCGTGCTTCGGCGGAGGGCGGGGCCGACCTCTTCGAGGCCGACAGCCCCCTGGACGCCCTGCGCCGTCTGCCCCTGGCGAAGCGCCCTGGCGTGCCGCCCGCGGACGCCGGGACGGTCTCGGCGTGGTGGACGCCCGCGCCGGAGGAGCCGCTGCCCGCCCTGCATCGCTGGCACCTGACGACCGACGAGCGGGACTGGCAGAACCAGGTCTTCCGAGGCGAGCGGCTCATCTACGAGACCACCCTGGAGGTGCCCCATGAGTGACGCGCTGCACCTCGTCCAGCTCCGGTTCGACATGGCCGGCGTGCTCCGCCATGGGGCCCGCCGGGGCCGTGACTCTCGGCTGCGCGACGACGGCTACCTGATGCACATGGTGCTCAAGGAGCTCTTCGGCAGCCTGGCCCCCAGCACCTTCCGCCTCAAGCCCGGGGAGAGCGCGGCCAGCTCACGGTCCTCGGCTACAGCACGGCGGACCTACCCACGCTGGCCCAGACAGCGGCGATGGCCGCCGAGCCCGACGTGCTGCGGCTCTGGAGCGAGGCCGACTCCGCCAGCAAGCCGATGCCGACGACGTGGCCGGCCGACCAGCGGCTGGCGTTCGAGATCCTGGCCACGCCCGTGCGCCGGGTCGGGGCCACGACCGCGCTCTCCGGTGAGGCCCCGATCGCGGATCCTGCTGGAGAGAAAGCGAAAAACCGGCGCGCCACCTGGGAGGTCTGTGCCTGGCTCGCCGAGAAGAAGCGGCTCGGCGAGGCGGCGCGTGACCGGCCGACCGTCTACCTGGAGTGGCTCACCGAGCAGGTCGAGCGAGGCGGCGCGGCCCGCATCGAGGCGGCCCGCATCGACCGCCTGGACCGCGAGACGCTCTGGCGCCCCCGCCATCGCACGGGCGGTGGCAGTCAGCCCGAGCGCCCGCTGGCCGAGTTCGGCGGCGTCCTGCACATCGCCGATCCGGCTGCGTTCGGCGACCTGCTCGCCCGCGGAATCGGTCGGCACCGTGCCTTCGGCCTGGGCATGCTGCTGCTGCGGCCGGCCTGAGGGCGACGGCGTGCTCAAGGGACGCCTTGGCCTGGAGACCGCCCGCATCCCCCACGCGGATCGGCATGGCCTGGTCTGGCTGGGGCGCGGGCGCCTCTTCGTCGAGGCCGGCACCCTGCGCTTCACGACCGTCGGGAGCGACCTGCTGCCGGCCGGCACCTATGACATCCCCTACCAGACCACCAGCATGCTGCTGCTGGCCCCGGGCACCACCGTCACCCACGACGTCCTGCGCCTGCTCGCCCGCCACGGCACGGGCCTGCTCTGCGTTGGGGAAGAAGGCGTCCGCTTCTACGCCCAGATGCCCTTCGCGCCCGACGACAGCATCATCGCGCGCGAGCACGCCCGCCGCTGGGCCGATGAAGACGAGCGCCTCTTCACCGCGCGCAAGATGTACGCGATGCGCATGGGGCGCCTGCTACCGCACGCCGAGCTCGACGTCCTGCGGGGCATCGAGGGCGCCCGGGCCCGCCAGATGTACCAGGAGATCGCCCGACAGTTCGGCATCACCTGGAAGGGCCGGCGCTACGACCGCGCCGACCCAGAGTCCGCCGACCTGCCCAACCAGGCCCTCAACCACGTCTCGACCATCGTCGTCGGTGCGGCGCTCATCGCCGTCGCGATTACCGGCGCCATCCCACAGCTCGGGT
>JAWKQS010000009.1:0-198559 GCA_041389985.1 bacterium | reverse complement strand
GGCGAGGGGCAGGTCGGCCTGGCCCTCGGGTGGGAGGGGGACGGGGGGCTGCAGGCACTGGCTGACGGCGGCGCAGTCGCCGGCGGCGGCCCGGACGCAGGGCGCGCGCTCCAGGGCGTGCAGGCGGGCGAGGGCATCCCCGGCGCAGGCGGCGGGGCAGTCGGCCAGGGGCACGCCGCAGGCGTCGGCGGCGCCGCAGACGAGGGCGCAGTCGGGATCGGCGGCCGGCACGCAAGCGGCGAGCGCCGGGCAGGCGGCGTCGGCGGGCTGCGCCTCCAGGCAGGCCCGGCCCAGGCGGAAGCGCACGCCGTCGTCGCCCGCGAAGCCCCGCTGACAGGCGGTCAGGCAGTCCCCGAGGGCGGCGGCGTCGCCCCCCACGCACTCCACCTGCGCGCGGCAGAAGCCCAGGCAGGCCAGGCCATCCGCCGGTCGCAGGGAGCAGTCGGTCACCGTGTGGCGGACGGGGTCGCCGGGGCCGCACGCCGGGGCGCTGATGACGCAGGCGTCGAAGAGCAGCGCGGGGGCCGGATCGGCGAAGTGCGCGTCATCACAGCGATCTTCGCAGCGACCATCGGGCGCTTCGAGGCCGCACGCGAGGGCGCGCTCGCAGTAGTCGGCGCAGGGCGGGCCCGGGGGCGGGGCGCACGCCGCGATGGCGCCGCAGCCGTCAGCGGCCGCCACGCAGGCCCGGGCCTGGGCGCCGCGGTCGCGCCGCCAGCCGGCCTCGCAGGTGGCCTGGCAGTCGGCGCCGGCCAGACCGCAGGGGGCGAGGGCCGCGCAGTAGGCCGCGCACTCGACGCCGGGGCCCACGGCGCCGGTGCAGGCCAGGAAGGCGGGGCAGTGGTCCTCGGCGACGCAGGCCAGGGCGGGATCCTCGCCCGCCTGGCAGTCGCGGGTGCAGGCCAGCCGGCCCTCGGGCCCGTCGACCCCGCACACCGCCCGCGCGTCGCAGAAGCGCCCGCACAGCGCAGCGCGAGGATCGGGGCCGGCGCCGCCCTGGCAGGCCTGCAGGATCTCGACGGGGCTGGGCGGGCAGCCCTGCCGCAGCAGCGCCACCCCGCAGGGCACCAGGTCGCCGCCGGGATCGAACTGCTCGAGGGCGAGCTCGCACGGGAGGAAGGCGTCGAAGCCGCAGCCCCGGTAGAGCTGGCAGAAGAGGTCGGGGTCGGCGACGGGCAGGTCGTCGGGGCCGGGTGGGTGCAGGCAGCGGTTCACGGCGGCGCAGTCGTCCGGGGCGGCCGCCAGGCACACGTCGCGCTCGCGGGTCCGCAGGGCGTAGAGCGGGTCGGGATCGGCGGCCCCGGTCACGCAGTCGAGCAGGCAGTCCTCGGCGCGCACGAGGTTGCAGCGCACGGCGTCCTCGCAGAAGGCCGCGCAGGCCGGGTAGACGTCCTGGCTCAGGCAGGCGGCGAAGGCGTCGCCGTCGCACCGCCCGATGAGGGCCTCGCCGCACCGCTGGAAGGGCTCGCCCGCCGCCGCGCACGCCGCCTCGCAGCCGGGGATCTGGACGCCGCAGGCGTCGGTGAGGCCGCAGAGCTGGGCGCAGGTCAAGGGGGGCGGCGACGGCACCGGGCAGCGGTGCAGCAGGTCGCAGCTCTCGTCCTCCAGGCAGCTCCACCACGCCTCGGCCTGGCCCGCCCGCGCCACCCGATCGCAGCGGTCCCGGCAGCCGGCCTCGTCGCCGAAGAGCTCGCCCAGCCGCTCGCACTGTGCATAGCGGTCACAGGCCTCCTCACAGGAGGTCACCCCGCGGGGGACCGCCATGTCGGGGGGCGGGCCGGCGTCCCGGGGGCGAGCGTCGGCCGGCACGGCGCCGTCCGAGGCGACCGCGTCCCCGCCCGCCGCGTCGGGATCACCCGCGTCGCCCAGGGCCCCGTCGAGGGCGGCATCGGTCGTGCCCCCCCCGCCGTCGTCGGTGCAGCCCATGCACCACAGCCCCACCAGCACCCAGAGCCCGCGCGCGCCGGCCATGGTTTCCTCCTGGTTCGTCTCGGAAGCGACCAGGGTAGCGCATGGGCAGGGATCGCGTCCCTCGGCTCCCATCCGCCTGTTTTTGCTGCGGTTTCAGGCTCGCCGCCAGCCGTCGGGCCGCCGGGCGTACACGGCCGCCTCGGGGGCGTCGAGCTGGAAGAGGCTCAGCCAGCCATTCTGCACCAGGTCGCGGACGGTGCCGTGTCGGGCGAGGATGGCATCGATGGATGGTCGGGGTGCCTCGATGAAGACGCTCAGCCGCAGGGGGGTGTGGACCCAGCGGCTGCCGTCGTGGAGGGACTGGAGGGGCAGGCCGATGCGCAGGTCGCCGGTGTTGCCCTCGAAGACGCCGATGTGCCCGCCCACCACGTTGTGCAGGACCTTGTTGCCGCTGCCATAGCGCAGGTTGTCCACCGTCGAGGCGTAGTACTGCAGGCTGATCCAGTGCGCCACGACCAGGGCGCCGTCATGATCAGCTCCAGCGTGGCCTCGCCCTCGTCCTCGTCGTGTCGGTAGTCATGCAGGAAGGCGCGCCCGGCCAGATCCAGGTGCTGGCAGTGCTCGCGCGGGGCGACGATGAGGGCGGCGAAGTGTTCTGCGTCAGCCCCCACTCCGGGCGCACCTGGGACCAGTCGGCGCTGCGTGCGGCCAGCGCGCGGCGCAGGGCTGGGGCGTCTGTGGCTGAGCCCGAGGAGCGGCAGCGCTCGGCGCGGGCCCGGGCGCTGCCTCGGCGAGCCAGGGTAGGGGCCTCGTCATCGAAGATCTCGATGTCGTCGGTGGTGGTGGTGTGCAGCGCGGCCACGAAGCGGGTCGTGGTGGATGGCCACGCCCTGCCGCACCAGGGCCGCGCGGACGTCGGCCTCGTTGAGCAGCGCCGCGGCGACCTGGCGTTGACCCTCGCCGGTCTGGCCGCAGCAGGCCCCGCAATGTCCAGGCCGGCGGCTGGGGTTGTTGCGCGTCGCGCTGCCGGTGGCCTACGAGCAGCACCGTGGGGGCGAACCCGCGGTCAGGCTCATCCCGCGGAGCATGCCCAGGGCCAGGTCGGCGCGGGCGTCGACGTCGAGGGCTCGCTGCTGGCGGTGCCCACGAGGCGCGGCTGGGGGTCGGCTCCCGCGGGCAGGCCGGCCCGGTCGGTCGGGCGCGATCGGCCCAGGCCGAAGCTGGCCTTGAGCAGGTCCACGGCGTACTTCAGGCCGAAGGCCTCGACGAACGCGAACGTGGAGACGGCGTTGCCCTTGAGCGCCTTGCTCGCTGCCGCCGTATCCAGGCGCCCGGCGCGGCGGGCGGCGTCGGCCGGGGTCAGACCCGTGTCCGTCACGCGCAGGCGCGGAGCGAGCAGCCCCGGGAGCTGGGGCCGCGCCGCCGCGGTGCCCAGCGGGTGGTACTCGATGGGCAGACCGAAAAGCCAGTGAATCCAAGGGGTCTGGACGTCGGGGGCGGTGGCCTCCAGCGCGCGGCGGATGACCTCGGAGCGCACATCGATGCAGAAGACGGCCTGGAGGGTCAGCGGCCGGGCGGGGGACGCAGGCCCGCGGCGAGGCCGGCGATCACGGGGCGCTGCCACGCGATCTCCAGGGCAGCCTGGAGCAGCCAGTCGCGGGGCGGGCCGCGGCGGCCGCGGCGTCGGCCTTCGGCCACGCCAGCATGGCGACGCCCAGCGGCGCGCGGTGGCCTCGCCGCCGAGCCGGTAGAGCAGCCACTCCCAGGCCAGGCGCACGGCCAGCAGGTCGACGAGGGCGGCGTCGTCGCCGCCGCCGAGGCGCGCCGTCCAGCGGCGGTAGGCGCACCACGCCGCCCAGCCGCCCACGTCGAGGAGCAGGCTCCAGAGGTAGTCCTCTCGATCGCCCGGGTGCACCTGCAGGGCCGAGAGGGCCGCGGGGATGAGGGCCTCGGCCGTGGCGGGCAGGTCGCGGGCCAGTCCCCGGAGGCCCTTGACGCCCATGAGCAGGGCGGGGCCGCGGTCGCCGACGGCGTAGCGGCGCCAGCTCGCGTAGAGCCCGCCGTCGCGGCCGGGGCCGACGCTGGCCTGGCCCTCGTCGAAGAAGGCGGCGCAGAACTGGCTGATGGTCTGCTGTACGAAGCCATGCCACGGCGGCTCGTGGCCCAGGTCGCGAGCCTGATCCACCACATCGGCGATCCGCGCGCGGGTTGCACCTCGGGCCTGTCTTCGTCGAGCAGGGCCCAGAGGCCGGCCACGGTCTCAGCCGCGCCGTGGGCGTCGATGGCCGCTTTCAGGTGCTCGTCGCGGTGGCGCCCTCGGCGCGTGCCTCGCGGAAGTACGCGCGGGGCATCAGCAATCGGGCGCCGGACAGGCGCCGAGCCTCGCCGCCACCGCCGGAGTGGGCGCGTCGATCAGGCCCCAGAACGGGTTGACCGCGATGAAGCGGTCCAGCGGCCAGGTGGGGGCGATGTGGGCAGAGACGCGTTGGACGACCGCCCGGAGGGCGTCATCCATCACGCGCCAGGCTCCACGGCGACGGTGAGGCAGCCGCCGGGCGGGCCGTGGGGGCGGGCTGGGCAGGCTCGGGCCACAGGCGAAACGTCCAGCGGGTGAAGAGCTCGTCGAGGAAGAAGCCGGCGATGAGCGACGCGCAGGGCGCGGGCGAGGGCGCCGCGGAGCTGTGGATGGCCGCTCCGAGGCGAACAGGGTCGCCAGGCCGGCGCCGGTGATCCACCAGCCGATGGCGTGGCCCGGCGTCGTCGGCAGGACGAGGCCGGCCAGGGCGTGGCCCCCGAGGTAGAGACCGACCACGACGCCCACCTGCACGGCGACGCCAGCGGCGGGGGCGCGGGCCGTCAGCAGGGGCACCAGGGACAGGGCCAGGAGCAGGCCGAACACGACGTCGGCCGGGCCGGTGGCGGCGGGGACGATCCACAGGGCCGCGCCAGCGATCGCCAGGGCCGCGGCGCTCGCCAGGACGACGCGGGCGGCGCTCGCGGGCGCCGACTTCGCTCGCAGGGACGTCACGCGCCAGGCATCCACGGCGCTGCCGGCGCTCAGGAAGGCGTGCGCCTTGTAGAGCGAGTGGGCCACGAGGTGCAGCAGCGCCAGCGACCACAGCCCGAGCCCGCACTGCACCAGCATGAGGCCGAGCTGGGCGATGGTCGACCAGGCCAGCGCGACCTTCACGCTCACCCGGGTGGTCATGACGAGGGCGCCCACGGTGGCCGACACGATGCCGATGACGACGAGCAGGACCTGGGCGGCGCCCGCCTGGCCGAGCCACGGGGCCAGGCGGATGAGGACGAACCCGCCCACGTTCACCACGCCGGCGTGCAGCAGGGCCGACACCGGCGTGGGGGCCTCCATCACCTGGGTGATCCAGCCGTGGAAGGGGAGCTGGGCGGTGCGCAGGGCGACGGCCAGGACCAGGAAGACGGCGCCGATCTCCAGGGCCGTCGGCAGCGCCTGGCCGCGGGCGACGAAGGCCGCGATGGCGTCCAGGTCGAAGCTGCCGACCTCGGCGTAGACCAGCCACAGCGCGACGACGAGGCAGGCGTCGGCGAGGCGGCTGACCAGGAACTTCTTGTGGGCGGCCACCAGCGCGGCGGGCCGGTCGGCGTACCAGGTCAGGAGCTGGTGCAGGGTGACGCTGGCCAGCCCCCACGCGATGGCCAGGACGAGCAGGCTGGAGGTGACGACCAGCGTGGTGATGGCGGCCAGGGTCAGCAGCAGCCAGCGCAGGTAGTGGTCGAGCCGGGGATCGCCGTCGAGGCAGGTGCGCGAGTAGCGGACGATGACCGCGGCGAGGGCGCCCACGAGCAGGAGCATGGTGCTCGTCGCGGCGTCGACCCGGACCAGGGCGCCAGCGCCGCCGAGCAGCCCCGAGACCCCCGCGAAGAGGGCCGCCAGCCCGAGGGCGGCGGCGCTGGCCAGGCCTGCGCGGCGCGGGGCGACGAGGCCGGCGAGCGCCAGCGTCGCCGGGACGGCGAGGGCCAGCAGCGAGACGATGAGGGGGCGAAGCTCCATGCCCCGAGGCTACCTGGCTGGTCGTTCTGGAAAAAACAGATTAAACCGGAGATATCGTTCTGTATTCGAGAAGGTTGGGGCCTGTGAACGTCGACCAGCTCAACTTCCACCACCTGCGCTACTTCTGGGCGGTGGCCCAGGACGGCAACCTGACGCGCACTGCCGGGCGCCTGCGGGTGGCCCAGTCGGCGCTCTCGTCCCAGATCCGGCAGCTCGAGGACCAGCTCGGTTGCGCCCTGTTCGAGCGCCGGGGCCGCCGGCTCGTGCTGACGGAGGCCGGGGCCATCGCCCTCGCCTACGCCGAGCAGATCTTCTCGGCGGGCACCGAGCTGGTGGCGACGCTGGAGCGGGGCCGCAGCGCCGAGCAGCCGGTGCGCATCGGCGCGGTGGCCACCCTCTCCCGCAACTTCCAGGAGTCCTTCGTGCGCCCCCTGCTGGCGCAGCCGGGCGCCCGCCTGCGCCTGGAGTCGGGGGTGCTCGCCGACCTGCTGGCCCGCCTGGAGCGGCACGCCCTCGACCTGGTGCTGTCGAGCCGGGCCCCCGAGCAGCGCCCGGACGGCGTGCTGCACTGCCGCCTCATCGCCCGCCAGCAGGTCAGCATCATCGGCTCCCGGCGGCGGGCGGGCTTCCGGTTCCCCGACGACCTCGCGGACGCCCCGATGATCGTCCCGGGCCGCGCGAGCGACATCCGGGCCGAGTTCGACGCCCTCTGCGAGCGCATGGGCGTGCGCATCCGGGTGCTGGCCGAGGTGGACGACATGGCGACCATGCGCCTGCTCGCCCGCGACACCGAAGCCCTGGCCCTCGTCCCCACCGTCGTCGTGCGCGACGAGCTGCGCGACGGCACGCTGCACCAGCACGGCCCCGTGCCCGGCCTCTTCGAGACGTTCTACGCCATCACCGCCGAGCGCATGTTCCCGCACCCGCTCATCCAGGTGGCGCTCGCGCGGGACGAGGACGCCCTGCTCAGCGACGACCCGCGGGATCGGTGAGGGATCAGTCCCCCGCGAGGGAGGCGGTGAGGGCGTCGAGGCGGATGGCCTCGGCGCGCTCGGCCAGGAACCCCAGGGATCTCTTGAAGATTCTGCGCTTCTTCGCCACCGGCGTCTTGAGGTCGGGCTGGGTGGCGAGGGCCGGATCGAGGCCGTCGTCGGCGAGGGCCAGCAGGTCGACGGCGTGGAACTCGACGGTGACGTGGGGCAGCAGGCGCCAGGCCAGGGCGACGGCGGCCAGGGCGCCGCGCTCGCCGAGGGCGGTGAAGGCGGTGCCGAGCATGGGCAGGCCCCCGGCGACGCTGATGGGGTACTCCAGCAGGCCCGTCGCGGCGCGGCGGTAGGGCCGGGCCGGGTCGACGGGGTAGGGGCCCCGGGGCGCGAGGAGGGGGGCCGGCGGGCCCAGGATGCTCTGGCTTCGGCGGCCGCGCAGGGCCATGAGGCCCATGACGGCGGCCTTGGCCGAGTAGTAGGGGACGCAGGGGAAGACGCTGCTGTCGTAGGTGTGGCCGGTGGCGGCGACGTCGGCGAGCAGGTCGGGGCTGGTGGTGTAGCCGGGGGCGCGGAAGCCCACGACGGGGGCGCCGGCGGCCTCCTCGAGCTGCTCGCGGGCGCGCTCGACCTCGGCGCGACGCTCGTCGTCGGGCAGGCGCGTCAGGTCGTAGCGGTGGTGCCAGGAGTGGTTGCCGATCTCATGGCCGGCGGCGACGGCCTCGCGCAGCCGGGCGGCGACGCCGGGCTCCTGCAAGTCCTCGGAGACACAGTAGAAAGTGGCGGGGATGCCCAGCTCTTCGAAGAGCTCCATGAACCGGGGGACGCCCACGGCGAAGGCGGCGCCGGTGGCGCTCTGATCGTCGTGGCCGTGGATGCGGTAGTAGTGCTTCAGGTGGTCGACGTCGACGCCGACGCTGAAGGTACGCGCCGCCATGGGTCGCTTACTTCAGGTCCCGGCCGAAGCGGATGATGGCCGTCAGCCGCGCCATGTTGCGCAGCACGTTGGGCACGCGCTTGAAGAGGTGGATGGACGGGGGGCGCTTCTCCACCAGGTCGATGGGCACCTCGGTCCAGCGCAGGCTCTCGTCGCGGTGGACGCGCACGACCAGCTCGCTGGCGAACATGTCCTTGTCCACCACGCAGGCCTGGACGACCGGCAGGACGGACTCGCGGCGGAAGGCCTTGAGGCCGTGGGTGTCGGTGCCCTGGAAGCCCGTGGCCACCTTCAGCATGCCGTTGAGGACCGTGGTCGCGGCGCGGCGGTAGCCGGGGCGGCGATCCCGGGCGCCCTTGGCGCGCTTGCTGCCGACGACGAAGTCGAAGCCGCCGTGGCGGAGCTGGGCGAGGGCCACGTGGTAGAAGGCCGTGTCGCACAGGTCGATCTCGTCGCAGATGACGTAGGTGCCGCGGGCCTTGAGGATGCCGGTCTTGAGGGCCTTGCCGTAGTTGGGCTCGCCCGTCGAGAAGACCTGCACCTCGGGGTGCCGCTCGCTGAACTGCGACGCGATCTCCACGGTGGCGTCGGTGGAGCCGTTCTCCGCCACCAGGATCTCGTAGGTCCAGTCCACGTCGGACAGCTTCTCGGTCAGATCGGCGAGGGCCGCGGAGAGGATGCCCTCTTCGTTGTAGACCGGGATGATGATGGAGACGTCGACGGGGTCGGCGCTCACGGTGATCCTCCTGCCAGGCGAGCGGCGGCTTCGCGGCCGTCGATCATGGCGTCTTCCATGGATGAGTACTTCCACTCGCCGTAGCGCCCGATGCTCTGGACCCGCTGGGAGGCGAGCCAGGCGTGGATGGCGGCGGTGGTGTCGTGCCACGCGAAGTCGTAGACGACGTAGGCGTGGGGGATGCGGCGCGGGTGCACGAACCGGACGCGGCGCGGGTCGTCGATGAGGCCCATGGCCACGAGGCCCTCGATGACCCGGGGCACGAGGGCCTCGGCCGGGGTGGCGCGGTCGGCCAGCTCGACGTAGAGCGAGCTGTGGCCCGGGGGGGCCATGGCCGGCACGGCGTTGGAGAACGAGCCCACGCGGTACATGGGCCAGGCGCGCTCGGGCACGTAGATCCAGTGGTCGGGCTGGCCCAGGGGGCCCTCGATGCCGACGTTCAGGTACGGCGTCTCGGTGGCGCGCAGGCGGCCGCGGGCGGCGGCCATCTCGGCCGGCAACCCGTTGATCCCCTTGAGGAAGTCGGGGAGCGGGGCCGTGTTGATGAGGTGCTTGAAGGCGATGGTGCGGTCGCCGATGAAGGCGACGCGGCGGTCGAGATCGATGCCCGTCACCCGCGTGTTCAGGCGGATGCGGTCGCGCCCCACCTCGTCGGCCAGGGCGTCGGAGAGCGTCTGGATGCCGCCGTGCTTCGGGTACAGGAACGAGGCGTTGTAGCCGACGCCCGAGGCGTTGAGGCCCACGGCCCCCGCCACGATGTCATCGAGCTTCGGCTTGGGCACGAAGCGCTGGCACCAGCGGCTGGTGATCTTGCCGGCCGAGACGCCCCAGAGCTTGGCGTTGTAGGGCACCATGAAGTGCTCGGCGATGCCCTCGCCGAAGAAGAAGCGGATCCAGTCGGCGAAGTTCTCGGGCTCGTCGGCGGCGTCGCGCACGTCGCCCTTGCGGCGGTCGGCCTCGATGGCGCCCATCACGCAGGCGTGCACGACGGCGGGCGGCAGCCCGAACACATTGGACTGGAAGGGGTACTGGGTATAGACGCCGTGGGACCAGATGCGGCTGATGCGCTCGATGCGGTGGAAGTGATCCTCGCCCAGGAGGCGGAAGATCAGGGCCTTCATGCCCGCGTCGCGCAGGTGCAGCCAGTGGCCCGTCACGTCGAAGGTGTAGTCGTCGAAGCGCTCGCTCATGGCTTTGCCGCCGACGTGATCGGTGGCCTCGACGATGAGGGCCTCGCCCGGGTGGTGCAGCGCGAAGGACAGGCCCGCCAGGCCGGCGCCGATGATCAGGGTTTCGGTGGTCTCGTTGGCCATCTGGTCGGTCGCGTCAGACAAGTGCGGGAGTCTATGCGCGGCGTCGCGCCATGATCAACTGCGGTCGGGCCGCGCCGGTGCGCCGGGGGTGCGCGGGGCGTGGTCGCCGGGCAGGAAGCGGCCGAAGCGGCGCTGGCCGAAGTCGGCCGAGAAGGCCCCGTCGCGCCACGCGATGCCGCCGCCGATGAGGACGAGGCGCACCGCCTCGTCGCTGCGGTTCACCAGCCGCTCGTGGCCCGCCAGGAACTCGGCCGTGTGGTAGGCGTGCACGTCGTCGGTGAGGCGCGCGGGATCGATGACGGTGACGTCGGCGCGCTTGCCCTCGGCCAGGTGGCCGGCGTCCAGGTTGAAGAAGTCGGCGTTCTCCCTGGTGAGCCGCCAGATGGCCTTCTCGATGGGCATGAGCGGGGCGCCGGCCTCGTGGGAGGCCTGGACGTAGCGCAGCACCCGCACCGGGAAGTTGTAGAAGGCCAGGTTGTTGATGTGGGCGCCCGAGTCGGCGAAGCCGAGGATGCCGTTGGGGTCGTTGTAGAGCTTGCCGTAGTCGGCGGGCTCCTGGTTGCCGATGACCGTCTCCCACTTGATGGCGCGGTCCTGCTCCAGCACGAGGTCGAGGAAGGTGTCGACGGGGTGCTGGCCGCGCTCGGCGGCGATCTGGCCAAAAGACTTGCCGATCAGGGACTTGTCGGGGGCGTCCAGCACGCGGGTGTCGCCGAAGTCCTTCTGCCAGACCTTGGGCGACAGCTTCGCGTGGTAGTGCTTCTTGAAGCGGCGGCGGTAGTCGGGATCGCGCAGGGTGGCGTCGCGGGCGGGCAGGTCGCGGGCCAGGTGGCGGGCCAGGGCGCCGGTGGGGAACTCCTCGAAGATGACGAGATCCATGCCCTCGGCGATGACCTTGAAGGGCACGGGGAAGGCCTGCATGCGGAAGTCGGCGCGGAAGACCTTGTTGAAGAGGCCCGCCAGCCCGCTGATGACGGCGCGGATGTAGGGGTCCCCCTTCAGGTTCATCATGGCGACCATCGACGTCTTCAGCTTGCGGCGCAGGCCAAACCAGGACGCGCTCTGCGACATGTACCAGAGGGCCGCGACGCGGTTGACCAGGTTGGGCACGCCCTGCAGATGGGCGCCCCGGCGGCGGACGACGCGGGTCAGGGCGCGGCGCTCGGGGCCCCTGGCGTAGGCAGCGGGCAGCAGCTTCGACCAGTGGCGGCCGTCCATCTTGTCCCAGGGGTTGTGCTGCATGGAGATGCCGATGAGGCCGGCGTCGAGGGCGTCTTCCAGCATGCCGACCATCTGGGCCAGCTCGGGGGCGGTCGGGCGCTCGCCGGGGGTGAGGGACCGGTCGATGCCCATGACCCGCGCGCGGAGGTCGGAGTGGCCGATGAACGACGCCACGTTGGGGCCGAGGGGCAGGCCGTGCAGGTGCTCGATCCAGGCGGCGGGCGTGGCCCACGTCTTCTGGGCGCGCAGGATGGGGATGAGGACGTCGCGGGGGAAGGCCTCGACGCGGGTGAACATGTCGCAGCAGTCGTCTACATCCGCGTACACAAAGGATAAAGAGCAGCCGCCCAGCATCACCGTCGTCACGCCGTGGCGGACGGACTCCCCCAGGCCCGGGGCGACGAGCACCTCGCCGTCGTAGTGGGTGTGGTTGTCGATGAAGCCGGGCATGACCCACTGGCCGGTGACATCGATGACCTCGGCGCCGGGGTGCTCGATGGGCGCGCGGGACAGGCGGGCGATCCGATCGCCCTCGATGAGCACATGGCCCACGAACGGGGGCGCGCCGGTGCCATCGAAGATGGTGCCGCCCGCGAGGATGGTGGTCGCCATGGGCCCCTCCAGTGGACGCTCGGATCCGGAGCGTAGCCCAGGGCCGCGCGGACTGCACGGGGGGAGAGGTGCAGCGGTCGAGGTGCAGGGGCATTGCGACCGCTCCCGGCTGACGTCCAGAATGTTCCCACTGGGGAACATGAGGTGCGCGATGACGGGGGGACGTTCGGCGTGGCTGGCGGCGTGGCTGGCCATCGGGGCGATGGGCTGTGAGGAGGGGGCGCCGCCGGAGGGCGCGGTGGCGGACGCGGGCCGCGTGGCCGATGGCGCCCAGGAGGACGCCCGGGTGGTCGACATGGCGCGGCCCGATGCGGTGATCGCCGACGCTGCTCCACCCCGGGACGCCGCACCGCCCGCACCCGATCAGGGCGCCGATGCCTCCACCTGCGAGCCGGTCTCCGAGACGTGCAACGGCGAGGACGACGACTGCGATGGCCGGGTGGACGAGGACATCGCCGCGATGCCCTGCTACGACGGCCCGGCCGGGACGGAGAACGTGGGGCGCTGCCGCGCCGGGAACATCATCTGCCAGGCCGGGATGCTGACGGCGTGCCGGGGGCAGACGCTGCCGGCGGGCCTCGACGAGTGCGGCGACGGCCAGGACAACGACTGCAACGGCGAGACGGACGAGACCTGCGCGTGCCGCGACGGCGAGACGCAGCCGTGCGGCAACGCGGTGGGGGCCTGCACGGCCGGCGAGCAGCGGTGCAGCGGCGGCCGGTTCGGGGCCTGCGAGGGGGGCACGGGCCCGGGCGACGAGATCTGCAACGGCGAGGACGACGACTGCGACGGCTCGGCCGACGAGGCCCTGGCCCGCACCGCCTGCTACGAGGGGCCCGCGGGCACCGAGGGCGTGGGCGCGTGCCGCGGCGGCATGGCGGCCTGCGTCGCGGGGATGGTGGGGGCCTGCGAGGGCCAGCGCCTGCCGGCGGCCGAGCTGTGCGGGGATGGCGTCGACAACGACTGCGACGGCGAGGCGGATGAAGGCTGCGACTGCGCCGACGGCGACGTGCAGGCCTGTGGCGTGGACGTGGGCGCCTGCGAGGCCGGCGAGCAGACCTGCGTCGGGGGCGCCTACGGGGCCTGCGTCGGGGCGGTGGGGCCGGTGGACGAGGCCTGCAACGGCCTCGACGACGACTGCGACGGCGAGGTGGATGGGCTGGTGGAGGGCTGCTACGACGGCCCCGACGGCACCGCGGGCGTGGGCCGCTGCCGTGCGGGCACCCGCACCTGTGAAGATGGCGCCTTCGGGGCCTGCGCCGGCCAGGTGCTGCCAGCGGCGGGAGACGACTGCGACGGCCAGGACAACGACTGCGATGGCCGTGTGGATGAGGACTTCGCGGCGAGCGCGACTGCGTGCGGGCAGGGGGTCTGCGCGAACATGGGCCAGCGCCTCTGCCGCGATGGCCAGGTGGTGGACACCTGCATGCCGCGGGCGGCCGGTGGCGAAGACCGCTGCGATGGCCTCGACAACGACTGCGACGGCCGGCTGGACGAGGCCCATGTGGCGGCGGCCACCCAGTGCGGCGTCGGTGGGTGCGCGGCCCAGGGCCAGCGGGCCTGCGAGGGCGGCGTCGTGCGTGACACCTGCCAGGCGGGCATGCCCCAGGACGAGGTGCAGGACGCCATCGACGGCGACTGCGATGGGCGCGTGGACGAGGGCTTCGCCTACACCACCGCCGAGCTGCAGGGCCGGTTCACCCAGATCTGCGGCGGCTGCCACGGCGGCAGCGGGGGCCTCACGCTGCGGCCGAACTTCGAGCAGAACACCGTGGGCGTGGCGTCCCTGGGCTCGGCCCTCCAGCGCATCGCCCCGGGCGATCCCGAGGCCAGCTACCTGTTCCACAAGATGCGGGGGACGCAGCGCGACGTGGGCGGCGGCGGGAGCCGGATGCCCATTGGCGGGCCGTTCTGGGCCGACTGGGAGATCGAGCGCCTGCGCCTCTGGATCGTGGCGCGCTAACGCAACCGCCGGGAACGACTACGCTTTCTCGCGGGAAGCCCGGAACTTCCGCAGCCCCGCCCCCGCCTGGCCCTGCACCTTGCGCTGCAGCCAGCCCGTCTTGCCCAGCAGCTTGCCCATGAACCCGAGGGCCTGTCCGGCCCACCGGGGGAAGCTGAAGGTGTCGGCGTGGCGGGTGATGCGGCCATCCCGGAACGTGAACTCGGCGTCGATGATGTTGTGCACCTTCTTCCCGGTGGCGGAGAAGGTGTACCAGGCCTCCCAGTGGGCCTTGCCGCGCGCGTCATCGGCCTCCACGCCGCTGAACTCGATGCGCAGATCCTTCGCGGCCGCGGTGAGCATGCGCCACATATCGCCCGCCGCCGCGCCTTCCAGATCCGGGAAGACGGGGTCGGAGAAGTGGACGTCGTCGGCGTAGCAGGCCGCCATGGCCTCGCCGTCGCTGGCCTGGAAGGCGGTGTAGAAGCGGGTGATCAGGGCGGCGTTGGGGTGCATGACGTCCTCCGGAGGTTGGCGGCACCGTACCGCCATCCGGGGGGAACGCCAATGATCAGGGCGCCTGGAGCGCCGCCACGGTGAGGGGCAGCTTCTTGCGCTTCGCGAGGGAGAGCGGGGTGTCCTTGCCGGCGAAGTCGGGGACGGTGGTGGCGGACCAGCCGGCCTTGCGCAGCAGCCCCACGATGGCCGCCGTCTCGGCGTCGTCCTTGGCCTCGCGCACCTGGAAGAAGACGAGATCGGCGCTGTCGGGGCAGGTCTCGGGGGTCGCCCCGTGCTGCACCGCCAGCTCGATGAACTTCAGGCCCGTGCCCGCGAGCACGCACCGGCGCTCCCCCTCGGGCCGGCCCTTCTGGGCGAAGTCGGCCCCCGCCTCCAGCAGCAGCTTCAGGGCCTCGTGGTTGTCGTACTGGGCGGCGCGGCCAAGCGCCCGGTCGAGATCCTCGGCGGAGGGCCCCTTCGCCAGCTCCTTCTTCACGTCGTCCAGGTCGCCGTCGGTGGCGTAGTAGGCCAGCATGCTGCCGTAGGTGTTCACGAGGGCCACGATCTGCACCGCCCGGAAGACCGCCAGCAGGATGCCGGCCGCGCCGACCAGGATGAGGATGCGCGTGCCCGGCCGGCCCTTCGCGTCGCGGAACTTCTGGGCGACGACGCCGCCGAACAGGGTCAGGCCGACGAAGATGGCGCCCGCCGCCACGAGGCCGATGACCACCTCGTAGTTGTCGGGCAGCTCGACGCGGGCGCCCGAGATGCGCAGCACGAGCTCCAGGTCGAAGACGGTGTTGATGAGGCCGGCGAGGGCGAAGAGGAAGCAGCCGGCCCCCATGAGGAGGCCGAAGAGTCCAAGAAATCCGCGGGGTTTGGTCATGGTAAGGGCTCCAGTGGGGTGATGTTCGACGAAAAGGTCGGACTTTTCGTTGCGAAAGACAAGTCCGACTTATTATCGTCCCCGCCATGAGCACCGCCGAGCGCAAGTCCGACCTCATCGCCCGCGACCTCCTGCGCCAGATCGCCCAGGGCGAGGTGGAGCCGGGCGCGACCCTGCCCACCGAGGCGGCCCTGGCCGAGCACTACGGCGTCAACCGCAGCGTCGTGCGCGAGGCCAACAAGCTGCTCGAGGTGCACGGGCTCGTGCAGCCGGTCCGCCGGCGGGGGACGGTGGTGCTGGATCCCGCGGGCTCGCTCAGCCCGCTGGTGATGCACGCGCTGCTGGTGGACGCCGCGGGCCACATCAACCGCGAGGTGCTGGCCGACTTCATCGAGATCCGCGCCGAGCTGGACGTGATGATGTATGGCCTGGCGGCCGAGCGGCGCACCGACGCCGATCTGGCGGCCCTGGACGCCGGGCTCATCCGGCTGGCCGCGCTGATCGAGGAGCCGCGGGCCTACGGGCAGGAGGCGAGCGCCTTCGCCCTGACCGTGGCGGCGGCCTCCCACAACCGCCTCTTCGTCACCCTGGCCCGCTGGCATCAGCAGGTCTACGACGACTTCGAGGCCCTGTTCTCGCTGACCCGCCAGGCCACCGAAGCCCACTGCACCGGCTGCCGCATGCTGGTGGAGGCCATCCGGGCTCGCGAGGCGGGCATCGTCCGGCGGCTGGTCCGCGGCTTTCACGACTGGGTGCGCGCGACATTGCTCGCGTCGACGGCAGAGGAGGAGTCTGTATGAACGCGAGGAAGACCGAGAGCCTGCGCTGCGATGCCGACGGCCGCACCTGGTTCGGTGCCGGTTCGCACCGCGTGGTCCAGGGCATCCACGTCCTGGATCTGCGGGGGACGCCCTACGAGATGGGCCGTCAGCACGGCGCGCTGCTCAAGGCGCAGATCCCCGACGGGCCCATCTTCTACTTCCGCGACTATGTGGAGAAGCTGGTCAAGAGCAGCGGCCTGGGCATCCTGACGCCCCTGGTGCGGGGGCTGCTGCGCCAGACGGTGGGCCGCACGGTGGCCCGCAAGCTGCCCGACTACGCCCGCGCGTCCATCCGGGGCATGGCGGATGGCTCGGGGCTCAAGTTCGCCGACGTGCTCGACGGCTGCACCATGCCCGACAGCCTGATGTGGGTGGTCGCGCGCATGATCCAGGCCCGGCGCGTCGGGCCGGCGGTGCAGCACCGCCTGGCGCTGAGCCTGGGCTGCACCTCGGCCATCGCCTGGGGCAGCGCCACCGCCGACGGCCGCCTGCTCCACGCCCGCAACCTGGACTACCACGGCGTCGAGGCCTGGCCGAAGCACACGGCGGTGATCTTCCACACGCCGGATCAGGGGCACCGCTACGTGTCGGTGGCCTCGGCGGGCGTGCTCATGGGCGGCGCGACGGCCATGAACGACCAGGGTCTCACCCTCACCGTCCACCAGCACATGTTCACGGATGGCACACGCCTGGGGGGCACGCCCATCGGCACCGTGGGCGACCAGGTGATGCGCGAGGCGTCGACCCTGGCCGAGGCCGAGGCCATCCTGCGGCAGTACCGCTCCATCGGCTGCTGGACCTACCTCATCGCCGACGCCAAGACCAACGAGGTCCTCTGCTTCGAGGAGAACCCGCGGCGGCAGGTGGGTCACAAGATCACCAAGGAAAACGAGCGTTTCGGCTACGCGAACATCTACCTGGATCCCGAGCTGGGGGCCACGGAGCGCGACTTGTACCCCTCGTACTGGCGGCACAACGTCGGCCGCCAGCAGCGGGCCAACACCCTGCTCCAGCGGCCCGGCATGACCCCCACCGACATGGCCGGCATCCTGGCCGACGAGGGGCGGACGGACTGCCGCATCCGTGACTCCATCTGCATGCTCATGACGGTGGCCTCGGTGGTGTTCCGGCCCGAGGATGGCACCCTCTGGGTGGGCACGGGGGAGGCACCCACCAGCCAGAACCCCTTCCTGGCCTTCTCGCTGGCCGCCTGCGACGTGCTCGCGGGCGAGGCGCCGCTCTTCCCGGGGGCGCAGGCGGATCCGGCGCGCCAGGCGGCCTTCCGGCTGTGGCGCGATGCGTACGTGGCCCGCGTCGACCGGGGCGAGGACGCGGAGGCCCGCCGGCTGGTGGAGGCCGCGTGCGCGGCCCAGCCGGAGCAGCCGCTGTACCACTACATCAGCGGCCTGCTGGCCCTGGAGGTGGGCGAGGCCCACGCCGCCGAGCAGCGGCTCGACCAGGCCCTCGCGCTGGGGCACCCCGATCCCGAGCGGGTGGCCAGCTTCCACCTCTGGCGGGGGCGCGCCCGGGATCTGCAGGGGCGCCGCGACGCCGCGGTGCAGGACTACCAGCGGGCGCTCGCGGGCCCCGTCGATCCGGCCGCTGCGAAGGCCGCGCGCCGGGGCCTGGCCCGAGCCCACACGCTGCGCAAGGGCGCCCGCATCGGGGTGGACTTCTCGTTCGCCGACGTGGTCATGCCCTGACCGGGCGCCGCTTGCCAGCTTCTGGCCCAGCCGCTACGGTGAGCCCGGGCGGGTCAGGGGCACTGACGTGGTTGTTCTCTACATGGCGGTGGTGGCCATCGGCGTCGGCTCCGTGCCGTTCGCCGGGCGCATGGGGTGGCCGGTGCGGCAGGCGGCAGCCGTCGCCATCTTGTTGATTTTCTTCGTGGATCTGATGCAGAGCACCGCAGCGGGGGAGCCGGGCTGGGCCCTCCTGCGCGGGGTGCTGCCGGTGGGGCTGGCGCTGGTGCTGGCGCAGCGCCCGCGCGGGCGCTGAGCGGGGCGATCAGCCGTCCAGGGGCTCGTAGATGCGATCGTAGATGGTGCTGCCCCCCGACTTGCGGGCCCGCAGCGCCATGCGCCGGTTGGGGCGGCGCTGGGTGAAGGAGACATGCACCCAGCTCCCGAACTCCTGGATCACCTGGTCGAAGTCCAGGCCCGAGTAGAAGGCGATCCAGTTGAAGACGGTGTTGGGATCGTAGCCCCAGACCTGGACGTCCGCCGCCTCGCCCTTGATGTGCTGGGAGCTGGAGGAGCCCCCCACCTTCTTGTTCACCTTCAGGGAGCGGTAGCCGCTGGAGATGGTGATGGGCACCCCGAACTGGGTGCGGATGGGCTCGAGCACGTTGAGGCACAGGGCCCGCAGCGCCGCGATCTCCTCCTCACCGGGGGTGTTGTCATACCCATACCGGGAGGCGGTCTGGGAGACGGTGAACTCGGACAGGGTGAAGTGCTCGGAGAGTTTCATGCGAAGGCATCCCGGTCGAGAGGTTCGTACACGCGGGCATAGCGGGTGGTGCCGTTGTGGCGATAGGCCCGCAGCGCCATGTTCCGGTTCGGGCGGCGCTCGGTGAACGAGATGTGCACCCAGCTCCCGAACTCATGGATGATCTGATCGTAGTCCAGGCCCGAGTAGAACGCGATCCAGTTGTAGACATCGACCACGCCGTAGCCCCAGACGGTGATGTCGGCCGCCTCGCCCTGCATGTGCTGGGACGTCCGCGAGCCCCCGACGGCGCGGTTGACCTGGAGCGATCGGTAGCCGCTGACCACCGTGACGGGCACCGCGAAGTGCTCGCGCACGGGCTCGAGGACGCGCTGGCAGAGGGCCCGCATGCGGCTGATCTGCACGGCGCCCGGCTGGTTGGGCAGGCCGCGGCGGGCCGCCGTCTCGGAGCGGGAGAACTCGGCGAGGGTGAAGTGGGGCGAGAGCTTCACGGCGTCGGCTCGGCCGGCGGCGGCGGGCCGCCCTCGATGCGGGTCCAGACGATGACCTCCTTGCTCTCGGGGAGCTCGGGGGTGGCGCCGTGGTACTCGGTGAACTTGTCGCCCTCGATGCCATACAGGTACTGGCCGGTGGTGGCTTCGGGCGGGATGGGCGGGCCCTGGATGGCCTTGAGGTTGAACCACCGGAAGATGAGGTAGCGGCCGTCGGCGCTGCGGGCCACCTCGAAGTCGGCCACGTGCGAGCGCTGGAGCAGGCCGTCGGCGCCGTAGTAGCTGACGACCTCTCGCGAGCCCGTGATCTCGCGGCGGATGAGGCGATCGGCCCAGCGGGCCTCCCAGAGCCCCTGGATCTGCTGGAGCTCGTAGGCCCCTTCGTTCTGGACCGGCGGCGGGGTGCAGGCGCCCTGGGTGCCGAGGAGCGTGGCGGCCACGGCGAGCAGCGCCGCGCGCAGCGACCAGCGGGAGCAGAGCGGGTGGATTCGCATCATGAGGCCTCGTACCCAAAAGCCCCGCGCCCGTCAATTTGACGGGTCCGGGGGCAGCGGGCGGTGGCCGCGGCACCGTCCAAATTGCATCCACCGGCGATTGATCCTAGACCAGTGCCGATGCGCAGGTTCTTCATCAACCCCGGTCGCCACGACGCGGCCAGCTCCCTCGGGCTGCTGGTGCTGCGGCTCGTGCCGGCCACGCTGCTGATCATGGACCATGGGTGGCCGAAGGTCACGGCCTTCGGCGTCGGGGTGGCCGACCCGTTCGGCTGGGGGATGACCGTCAGCGCGGCCCTCCTGATCGCGGTGGAGCTGGTGGGGCCGGCGCTCGTGGGCCTCGGCCTGTTCGCGCGGCCGGCGGCCCTCATCGCGGCGGCCGGGCTCTGCCTCATCGCGCTGCGCTACCCCTGGTGGGACGCCAGCTTCATGCCCCCGGTGCGCTCGGCGCTCGTCGACACGATGGCCCGGACGCCGCGCCTGCTGTACGCCGCCTCGTTCCTGGGCGTGCTCTTCACGGGGCCGGGGTCGTTCAGCCTCGATCGCCTCATCGCGGGCAAGGGCTGATGCGCATCTTTCGCCGCGGGGGGGAGCAGACGTCGACGCTGCGCCGGGTCGGCTGCGCCGTCCAGCTCACCGCGGCGATCGTCGGCATCGGCATCGTGATCACGTTCCTGCACGCCCGCTCGCTGGTGCGCTACGGCCCCACCGACCAGCCGGCCCTGCCCATCAACGAGCTGCCCACGCTGCGCCGCATCGGGGTCTTCCTGGGGGGCCAGCAGCTCCCACGGCCGGTGAACAAGCGGGAGCCGGCGAGCCTGGAGCTGCAGTCCCGCCGCGTGGAGCTGCCCGGCGACGAGCGCGAGCCGCGCCTGGACGCCTGGTTTCTGCAGGCCGAGCAGCCCGACGGCCTGGCCCTCGTCTTCCACGACTACGGCCAGAGCAAGGCGGATCTGCTGGAGGTGGCCGCGTCGTTCCACGACCTGCGCTATGCCGTGCTGCTGCCGGATCTGCGGGCCAGCGGGGAGTCGGAGGGCAGATGACCTCCTTCGGCTGGTTCGAGGCCGATGACGTGGCGCGGGTGGCGCTGCGGGGCAATGACTTCCGGCCGGCGGGGGGCGCCTCGTGCTGTATGGCATGGGCACCGGCGCGGCGGCGGTGGTGCGCGCCGTGGCCGATCTGAAGGTGCCGGCCGACGCCGTGGTGCTGGAGGCCCCCTACGCCGACCTGCGCGACGTCTTCTCGGCCCGGGTGGGCCGCACGGGCATGCTGTCGTGGCCCTTCGCCCGCATCAGCCTGTTCTGGGCGGGCAACTCCCTGGAGTTTCCGGCCGCCGTGCTGGTGCCGGCGGAGATGGTGAAGCGGCTGAAGGTTCCGACCCTCGTGGTGGCGGGCGGCGAGCTGACCGCCGACGACGTGGAGGCGGCGCGGGCGGTGGCGGCGGGCGCGCCCGGGGCGCCGACGCTCCAGGTGATCCCGGGCGCCGGCAAGCCCGCGGTCCTGCGGCAGTCGGAGGCCTGGTTCGAGGTGGTCCAGGCGTTCCTGGCCGGCCTTCCGCCCGTGAACGACGGCCCCGAGGCGCCCGCCAGCGAGGGCGCCGCCAGCCCCGTGATGCTGCCCGACATGGCCGAGTAGGCCACCCCTCGCCTGGAGGCCGGCCCGCAGCGCGGGCTGGCGGTCGCGGCCCACCTGATAAGCAAACACGATAAGAAAATTTGCCCGTTTCCCGATCCCGCCTGAGACTGCGCCCAGGTTCCCGGGGGGTGGTCACGCGTGCACACCGACAGTCCGAAGGCAGCACCGGAGGCGAGGCCGTCAGCAGCAGGCAAGCTGCTGATCGCGCTGGCTTTTCTGCTGCCCGCGCCGGCCCTGGCGGGGCTGTGCATCCACGACGAGGATCTGGATCCGCTGGTGGGGCGCTTCGCCGACGGGAGCACCACCCGCGCCACCCTCCAGGTCTGGGAGGGCGACAGCTGCGACCGGCCGGTGCCGCCGGCGGCGAAGCTGGCCAACCCGCAGGTGGAGGTCTTCTTCCGCGCCGGCGAGGACCCCCGCAAGCGCACGAAGGAAGAGCAGAAGCAGGCCGAAGACGCCACCAAGGCCATCGAGGTGCGCGGGGTCGGCGGCAAGGTGGAGCTGCGGCTGCTCGATCGCTCGAAGCTGTTCGTCGATCCGCGCAACCCCACGGCCACGTTCATCTATCGGCTCCGGGTGTCGCGCCTCGAGGTGAGCAGCGCGGCCGGCAGCGCCATGGATCTGGACACGGCGGCCGTCTCGCCGTGCCGATCGATCATCCGGCTGACGTCGCGGCTGAGCAAGACGCCCCTGCAGCTCACGGCCGACAAGTACCAGGTCACGAGCGATCCGTCGGCGTCGGAGCTGGCGACGGTGGGGACGCTGGATCTCAAGGGGCTGCTGGGCCCCGAGCACGCGGCCACGTTCGACTGGGCGGCGGGCACGGGAGGGCTGTCGCAGCCCATCACGCTGCTGGTGGACGGCCCGGCGGGCCGCCAGACGGCGTCGGCCCTGCTGACGAACAAGTGCGCGGCCCCCGCCGCCCTGCCGCCCAAGGCGAAGGAAGGCCTGAGCACGCGCGTGCGGCTGGGCTACCCGCTGGTGGGCGTGGGGGTCGGCTACGACCACGTGGCGCCGGAGTTCATGTGGTCGGCCGGCATGTCCTATGACTACGACTACAGCCGTGACGAGGCGAGCGAGACCGACAACCCGGGGCCCCACTCCTTCTCGCTGAGCTGGCGCGCCGGCCCGGTGGTGGGTGACGTGGGCCTCCTGGCCGACTTCTCCCTCGGCGCCATGGTGCGCGAGGCCGGCGCGGCGCTGGTCTACTCGCCGCGCTTCGTGGTCGCGCCCACGGGCTTTCCCATCCAGCTCGGCGCCGGCCTCCTGGGGATCTGGGACGGCGGCGACAACAGCGAGACCTCGGGGCTGGTCTTCGGGGAGTGGGTGAAGCTGTGGTAGCGCACGCTACAACCTGTTGGATGCAAAGCGCTTTTTCCGGCCTGGCCGGGGGCGCGGCCGGGGGCGATCTCCCCGGTCATCAGCACGATAATTTTTTTGGGCAAAAATTTGCCCACATGACCAAGCCGGTTTATCTCGTGGGGTGTCAGTGGCCTGCCTTCACTGTGGGGAAAGGTCGCACGAGCGAGGTTCGCGGGACGGGCGGACGGAGATGGCGATGATGCGGCGAGCACGATGGTTCGGTCTCACGACGGCGGCTCTGTGCGGGGGAGCACTGAGCCAGGCCCACGCCCAGGTGGTGCCCTTCACCGGGCAGGTCGTCCAGGACTTCGTCAACGCGATCACGGAAGGGATCGATCGCGCGATCGATCCCAACGGGCGTGACCTCGCCCTGCCCGCGGCGCTGGCGAACCGGTCCTCCGGCTACGACATCGACGAGCTGCGCGTCTCCTACGACCGCGAGCTCGACACCCTCTACGTGGGCATCCGCGCCTTCGGGGTGGCGGGCGACGTGGACGGCGATGGCCGGCCGGGGGAGACCAGCCCCGAGCTGCGCGCCCTGGGCGGCATCGACGCGCCCGACTTCGGCCCGCCCGAGTCGTTCGCCGTCCTGATCGACTTCGATGAGGATGGGGTCTTCGACATCATCGCGGGCGTGCCCTTCCTCGGCGCCATCGACCCCAACGACCTGGAGCGCAACGGCCCTCGCCCTGGCGATGCCAACGGCTTCCAGGTGGCGGAGTTCGTGGGCGGGGTGAACGCGGCCCTCGCCCCCGGGGCGGCCTTCGGTGCGCCGGTGGACACCGGGTGGCGGCTGCACGCCAGCCCCAACTCCCGCCAGCCCGACCTGGAGTTCGAGATCCGCGGCTTCTCCCAGCTCGCGGCCGAGTACCAGTCCGGCCTGCGCGGCCCCGACATGTCGAACTTCTTCGCCGTGGACGCCTACATGGGCTCCGCCGGCGACGCGGTGGGCGAGGACTTCCTCCACGGTGGCTTCCTGCAGGATCCCCCCGACGGCAACCCCCCGCCGGAGCTGTGTCCGCGGGAGCTGCAGAACGTCGAGCTCTGCAACGACTTCGATGACGACTGTGACCGCGAGGTCGACGAGGGGCCGCTCTACCGCATGGTGGACGGCCAGCCGGTGCCGTTCGACGAGCTGAGCTGCAACACGGACCTGCCCGGCGTCTGCGCCACCGGCCAGCCCGACTGCCGCGGCGGCGAGGAGATCTGCATCCCGGTCATCCGCCCCGGCCAGATCGACGAGATCTGCGACGGCCTGGACAACGACTGCGACGGGGTGGTGGACGAGAACACCGTCCTCGATCCCATGCCCGAGGTGGGCAGGGCCTGCGACTCCGGGCAGCCGGGGCTGTGCCAGACGGGCACCCAGCAGTGCCGCGATGGCGTGCTCATCTGTGTGCCCGACGGGGACCCGATGCCGGAGCTGTGCAACGGCAGCGATGACAACTGCAACGGCCAGATCGACGAGACCTTCCCGAACCTGGGCATGGCCTGCCAGAACGGCGTCGGCATCTGCGCTCGCGATGGCATCTACGTCTGCGCCGACGACCAGATGGACGTGACCTGCAACGCGCCGGAGCCGGGTGACCCCCGCGCAGAGCTGTGCAACGGCGACGATGACGACTGCGACGGCAGCGTCGACGAGACGTTCCCCGAGTTGGGCGAGGCCTGCACGGCGGGACAGGGCGCCTGCATCGGTCAGGGCGTCATGATGTGTACGCCGGACGGGATGGGGACCATCTGCACCGCCCAGGCTAAGCCGATGTGCTGTGGCAACAACATCGTCGAAGCCGGCGAGGACTGCGACGACGGTGACCTCGACGATACCGATGGCTGCAACAACGCCTGCCAGGCCTGTGGCAACGGGACGTGCGACCCGGGCGAGACGCCCGAGAACTGCCCCGAAGATCCCTGCCCGCCGATCTGCGGCAACGGGATCTGTGATCCGGGTGAGACCCGCGAGAACTGCCCCGCTGACGTACCGAAGTTCTGCACCATCTGCGGTGACGGCTACGTCGGCGGCGACGAAGAGTGCGACGACGGCAACTCCGACAACACCGACACCTGCAACACGTCCTGTGAGCTCTGCGGCAACGGCATCTGCGGGAAGTACGAGAACTCGACCACGTGCCGCCCTGACTGCCCCGAGGCCGAGGCCGACGCCGGCCCCCGCCTCACCGGGGCGGATCTGACTGACAACTGCTCCATGACCCGTCCGCAAGGCGGCTCGGCGTGGTGGCTGGTCCTGCTGGGCCTGCCCCTCGTGCGCCGCCGTCGGCGGGCCTGATCTTGAGCCCCGCTCTGCGAGGAGGAATGACGATGTTCCCCCGATACCTGCGCAAGATCCTCGGCGCGACTGCGGCGGCTCTGCTCGTGGCAGGCCCCGCATCCGCCCAGGATGTCCAGCTCTTCCGGCCGGCGCCCGGTGTGCACAACTTCGTGCAGACCTACTCTGCGCGGACGCTGGAGAAGGGGCAGTTCGTCCCGTCGCTGTACCTCAACGCCGCCAAGTCGGTGCTGGTACAGCGGATGGGCGACCGCATCCTGCCTGACCAGGACATCATCGACCGGCTCACCACCATCGATCTGCTGGCCACGTTCGGCGTGACCAACTGGATGGAGCTGGGCGCGGCGATGCCCCTGCACTTCGCCGAGGGCTCCGTCCTCAAGGACCAGGATCGCGAGGGCATGGGCCTGGGCGATCTGCGGTTCATCGCGAAGTTCAACCTGGTCCAGCCCGGCCCGGATCGGCCCGTCGGCCTCGGCGTGGTGGTGCCCATCTCGCTGCCCACCGGGGATCCGACGCGCTGGCTCGGCGAGGACTCCGTGTCGGCCCGGCCGGCCCTGACCATCGACGCGGCCTTCGACTGGTTTCGGGTGGGCGTCAACGTCGGCTCGCTCTTCCGCGATCAGATGGATCGCGAAACCCTCGACCTGCGCCATGAGTTCATCTACGGCGCGGCCATCGGGGTGAAGCCCGGCACCGACGCCATGGAGATCATCTTCGAGACCAATGGCTCGCTGCCCTGGGAGGACGTGGACGTCGACAGCGCCACGAGCCCCATCGAGAGCGTCCTGGCCGCGCGGTTCTTCACGGATCCGGGCGTCGCCCTGACGGCGGGCTTCGGCACCGGCGCCCACGCCGACTACGGCGCCCCGGCGTGGCGCATCTTCGCCGGCGTGGCCTATGCGCCCGAGGCCTGCGGCGACGATGGCGACGGCGATGGCGTCGGCGACCTGTGCGACAACTGCCCCGGCCTGGACAACCCCGACCAGGCGGACACCGACGACGACGGCGTGGGCGACGCCTGCGATGTGTGCCCGGTGGACGCCAACCCGGATCAGGAGGACGCCGACGACGACGGCCGCGGGGACATCTGCGACAACTGCCCCGGCACCCCCAACCCGGATCAGACCGACGGGGATGGCGACGGCATCGGCGACACCTGCGATGTGTGCCCGGCGGTCCTCGATCCCAACCAGACCGACACCGACGGGGACGGCCTGGGCGACCTGTGCGACAACTGCGTCAACGAGGCCAACGCCGACCAGGCGGACGCCGACGGTGATGGCCGCGGCGACATCTGCGACAACTGCTCCCAGGCCGCCAACCCCGGCCAGGAGGACGTGGACAACGACGGCATCGGCGACCTGTGCGACGGCTGCCCCGACGCGCCGGGCGGCGACACCGACAAGGACGGCGACGGCAAGCCCGACGCCTGCGACAACTGCCCGGACTTCGCCAACGCCGACCAGGCCGACCTGGACAACGACGGCGAGGGCGATGTGTGCGACTGCACCATCGACATGGGCCGCGTGGAGTTCGAGTTCGACAAGGCCAAGATCAAGGGCGAGAGCAGCTTCGAGGTCCTGCGCGGTGTGGCCGGCGTGCTGAGCAGCTACCCCGACATCCTGCGCCTCGAGGTCCAGGGCCACACGGACACCATGGGCTCCAACGCCTACAACATCGACCTGTCCAAGCGGCGGGCGGTGGCGGTGCGGGAGTTCCTGGACAAGAACGGCATCGAGTCCGAGCGCCTGCTGAGCTGCGGCTACGGCGAGGAGCAGCTGGCCGAGTGGACGAAGGACGAGACCGCGAACCAGAAGAACCGCCGCGTGCAGTTCGTGATTCTCGAGGTCAAGCCCGACGCCCGCGGCCGCCGCAAGGAGTGCCCCTGGCAGATCAAGACCGAGGCCTGCCCGGATCCGGTGACGGCCGACTGGGTGCCGGGGGTGGATCCCGAGGTCCGCAAGAAGCGGACGGGCGGGGCGGAGCTGCGCAAGAACGGCTCCAGCAAGGAAGGCCAGGGCTCGGCCCAGCGCCGCCGCCGCTCCGAGGGCCGCGACGCCGCCGACAAGCCGCGCCGCCGGACGGATCCCAAGAGCTCGACCGAGAGCGGCCAGAGCCAGAAGACGCGGCAGATCTACCGCATCGAGCGGGGCGACACCCTCAACCGCATCGCCCGGCAGTTCGGCTGCGAGGCCGAGGAGATCCGCCGGGCCAACGGCCTCAAGGGCGACCGCATCGACGCGGGCGAGCGCCTCGTCATCCCCGAGTGCCAGTAGCGGCTCCCCCCACCGGCGCCCGCCGGTGGGTCCATCCTCCCGTTTTTCCAGTCTTTTCCCGGTAGCGCAGGCGCCCGTCAGGACACCACGATCACCATGATCTTGCCGTTCGTCCGGCGGATCAGGGTGGGCCCGGAGGTCTTGAGGAACTGGCGCGGCAGCTCCCCATCGGCCTCCGGCGAGCCCGGCTCGGCGTCGGTGAGGGCGTGGACGCGCACGGTCGGGGTCGTCCCCCGGAACGTGACGACGGCCAGCTCCGGCGCGACCGACGACAGCACCAGCAGCCGATCGCCCTGGAAGGCCACGTCCCGCGCGGGGAAGGGCAGGTCGAGGGGGACGGAGACCAGGTTGTCCTGCTCGATGTAGGCCAGCACCCGGCCGCCCGTGTCGATGGTGGCGAGCAGCGCGCCCTGGGGGCCCGCCCCGCTGGCCACGGGGGCGAGCGGGGGGACGCGGGGCGCGGCGGCGAGGCGCTCGACGGTGGTGCTCCGGGCGCCGGCGTCGGCCAGCCGCACGCTGAAGATCGAGCCGCTGCTGATGATGAAGGCCCGGTCGGGCTGGGCCAGATCGGCGGCGAGGCTGGGCAGGGCGCGGACGGACGGTGCGAACTGTTCCTCGTGGTTGATGACCACCCCGCGCGTGTTGGAGGTGCCATCCTGGATGCCGTCCACGGCCAGGGCCGGCACCCCGCCGCTGATCTCGAGCAGCAGGGAGAGCCCGTTGCCCAGCGTCACGGCACCCAGGCCCGGGACGGCCCGGACGCTGGCGTCGCCGCGACCGATGAGGGGGACGCGGGCGCTGCCGACGCTGCCCAGCCCGGCCCGGAGGACGCCGTCCCCGCCGAGCGCGGGGCTGGCGATCACCGAGGTGAGGGCGAGACCACGCTGCCGCGGTGGCGGGTTTTGCGGTGGGATCGAAGCCCTCGGCCACCAGCGTCGTGCCCGCGGGGGCGAGCCAGCCGGCCAGGGCGCCCGAGGGCCCGGCCGCGTACGCCGCGCCCAGCAGGCCGGCCTCGTCGCCTGCCTCGCTGATGCAGAGGCCCGACTCGCGGCAGAGGGCGGGATCCTGGTGCTGCGCGACGGCTTCGCGGCAGTCGGCGCAGGTGGGGGCCTGGGCCGCCAGGCGGACGCCGGCCGCCACCACCGTGGGGGCTTCGAGCTCGATGGTGATGCCGCCTTCACCCGTGCTGGTCGGCTCCAGGAGGGTCCAGCCGGCGTCGGCGCGGGCCCAGACCTTCACGTCACCCGCCCCCTGATCGACCCGGCCGACGGCCCCCGCGTCGAAGGGGAGCGTGACCTGGATGGGCGCGGCGAGCTCGCCCTCGGCGAAGACCTCCACCTGGACGCCGACGCGCTCCGCCAGCGGGGCCAGCGGCTCGCCGTCGAAGGCCGGGCGCAGGCCGATCTCGGTGGGCTCGGTCAGGGCCCCGGGGGACGGTGATCCGGACGTCGGCCCACTCCGTGCCGGCGGGGCCGACCAGCTCGCCCCTCGGGGCCGATGCGGCTTCGGACCTCCAGGGCAAGCTCGCCGGCGGGCGCGTCGGTGGGGGCAGCGTCATCACAGGCGGAGGCGAGCAGGGCACAGGCCACGAGCAGGCGCGACATGGGATCCTCCAGGGAGTCGGGTGCCACTGGAGCATGGCGAGGGGATCCGCCGCTGCCCAATAGGCGGGCCCAATCTCGCCCATAGGCCGCCGCTATGGGCGATCCGAGCGCACAACCTGCTGAAATCAATGCTGATTACAGGACGGTGGAGGCCGCGAGGGGGAGGCGCTCGACGCCCGCGTCGGCCGCGGAGGTCGCGGCGCTGACCGGAGGCTGGGACCGCAGCGGCCGGGTGGCCGGGCGACTACTCGCCGTCGGTCTCGGGGGCGGCCTCGCTGGCGGGGGCCGGCTCGGGGGCGGGCGCGGGCTCCAGATCGGGGGCCTCGCTGGCCGGGGCGCCGTCGCTCGCGGGGGCGGCGGTGGCCGGCGCCGCCGCGGCGTTCTCCTCGGCGAACTTGCGGGTCGGATCGTTGGCGCTGGGGCTGGAGTACACGGCCAGGACCATGCTCGTCACCATGAAGGTGCCGGCCGCCCAGCTCGTGACCTTGCCCAGCACCGTCGCCGCGGCCGACTGGCCGAGGGCGCTGCCGGCGCCGCCGCCGAAGGCCGCCGAGACGCCGCCGCCCTTGCCGGACTGGAGCAGCACCACGAGGATCAGGAAGAAGCACGTCAGGACGTGCACGACGGTGACCAGGGTCTCAAGCATCGATCAGGGTTCCTCTCCACGGGCGACGATGCGGGTGAAGCTGTCGGCCGTCAGGCTCGCTCCCCCCACCAGGGCGCCGTCGATGTCGGGCTGTTCCATCAGAGCGCGGATGTTGTCGGGCTTCACGCTGCCGCCGTACTGGATGCGCAGCGCGGCGGCGGCGTCTTCCCCCACCAGGCGGGCGACCAGGGCGCGCACGGCACCGTGGACGTCCTGGGCCTGGGCCGGCGTCGCCGTGCGGCCGGTGCCGATGGCCCAGATGGGCTCATAGGCCAGGATGATCTGGGGCACCTCGGCCGGGGTCAGGGGGGCGAGGGCCGCCCGGACCTGCCGATCCACCACCGCCAGCGTCTGTCCGGCGTCCCGCTCGGCGAGGCTCTCGCCCACGCAGACGATGGGGGTGAGGCCATGATCGAGCAGGGCGCGGACCTTGCCGGCCACGGCCGCGTCGGTCTCGCCGAAGAGCTGGCGCCGCTCGCTGTGGCCGATGATGCAGTACCGCGCGCCGGCGGCGGCCACCTGGGGGGGGCTGATCTCGCCGGTGAAGGCGCCGCTCTCGGCCCCGTGGCAGTGCTGGGCGGCGACGGCGACGGGGCCGTCGGCCAGCCGCTTCGCGACGGCGTGCACCGCCAGCGCGGTGGGGGCGACGATGACGTCGACATCACGGAAGCGCCCGCAACGATTCTGGATTTCGGCGGCGAGCGCGACGCTCTCCGCCACCGTCAGGTGCATCTTCCAGTTGCCGGCGATGACCGGGCGTCGGGTCGAGCTGGCCATCAGGCGGTCTTCCCATAGCCGAGGGCGGTGAGCCCGGGCAGGGCGCGGCCCTCCAGGAACTCGAGGCTCGCGCCGCCGCCGGTGGAGATGTGGGCGATGGCGTCGGCGCGCCCGGACTCGTTGATCGCGCGGACCGAGTCGCCCCCCCCGACCACCGCCCAGGCCGGCGAGTCGGCCACCGCGTTGGCCACGGCGAAGGTGCCCTTCGCGAAGGCCGGGTACTCGAAGACGCCCATCGGGCCATTCCAGAAGATCGTCTTCGCCCGCGCGATGCGCTCGCAGAAGAGCGCCCGGCTGCGGGGCCCGATGTCGAGGCCCATCCAGTCATGGGGGACGGCGCCCGTCTCGGTCTCCTGGGTGCGCGCGTCGGCCGAGAAGGTGTCGGCGGCCACATGATCGCGGGGCAGCAGCACCTCGACCCGGGCCCGCTCGGCCGCGCTCAGGACGGCGGAGGCCGTGGCCAGGAAGTCGGTCTCGATGCGGCTCGAGCCCATGTCGAACCCCCGGGCCGCCAGGAAGGTGTTGGCCATGGCGCCGCCGATGATCAGCGCCTCGACCCGGGGGAGCAGCCGCTCCAGCACCTTGATCTTGTCGCTCACCTTGGCGCCGCCGAGCACCGCCACGAAGCCCTTGCGCGGGGCGTCGAGCAGCTTGTTCAGCGCCCGCACCTCGCGCGCCATCAGGAAGCCCGCGCCGCGGGTGCGGACATGGGCCGCGACCCCGGCGGTCGTCGCGTGGGCGCGGTGGGCCGCCCCGAAGGCGTCGTTGACGTAGACCTCGCAGAGCGCGGCGAGGGCCCGGGAGAAGGCGTCGTCGTTGGCCTCCTCCTCCGGGTGGAACCGCGTGTTCTCCAGCAGCAGCACCTGGCCGTCGCGCAGATCCTGGGCCAGGCGGGTGGGGCCATCGCCCACGGTGCGGTCGGCCAGGATGACGTCCAGGTTCAGCAGGCCGGCCAGCACCTCCCCCGCCGGGGCGAGGGTGTAGCGGGGATCGGGCTTGCCCTTCGGGCGCCCCAGGTGGCTGGCCAGGATGACCCGGGCGCCCCGCTCCAGCGCGTGCTGGATGGTGGGCAGCGCGGCCCGGATGCGGCTGTCGTCGGCGACGCGCCCATCCTCCAGCGGGACGTTGAAGTCGACCCGGATGAGCGTGCGCTTGCTCTCGATGGGCAAGCCGTCGATCAGGGTCAGGGCGGGCTGCGGCCGGGCCATCAGGCGCTGGCTCGCGGCAGGCCCAGGAGCAGGCGCGTCAGGTCCACCATGCGGTTGGAGAAGCCCCACTCGTTGTCGTACCAGGCCAGCACCTTCACCAGGTTCTCGCCCAGGACCATGGTGTTCTCGGCGTCCACCACCGAGCTGAACGGGCAGCCGATGAAGTCGGTGGAGACGAGGGGCGTGGTCTCGAAGTGCAGCACCCCGGCCAGGGGGCCCTCGGTGGCCGCGGCCTTGAGGACGTCGTTGACCGCCGCCGCGGTGGTGCCCGTCTTCAGCGTAGCCACGAGATCCACCAGCGAGACGTTCGGCGTCGGCACGCGCACCGCGATGCCATCCAGCTTGCCCTTCAGGTGGGGCAGCACCTCGCCGATGGCCTTCGCCGCCCCGGTGCTGGTGGGGATCATGGACAGCGCCGCCCCCCGCGCCCGGCGCAGGTCCGAGTGGGGGAGGTCCAGCAGGCGCTGGTCGTTGGTGTAGCTGTGGATGGTGGTGACGGCGCCGTGCACCAGGCCGAAGGCGTCGTCGAGGGCCTTGACCACGGGCGCGAGGCAGTTGGTGGTGCAGGAGCCGTTGGAGACGACCTGGTGGACGGCCGGATCGAGCAGGTGGTCGTTGACCCCCACCACGACCGTCAGATCGACGCCCTTGGCCGGCGCGCTGATGATCACCGAGCGGGCGCCCGCGGCCAGGTGGGCCGAGGCGGCGGCCTTGTCCTTGAAGACCCCGGTGCACTCCAGCACCACCTCGACGCCCAGCTCGCCCCACGGCAGGGCCGCGGCGTTGCGCTCGGCGGAGGTGTGGATGCGGCGGCCGTTGACGATGATCGTCCCCTCGTCCACCGCCACGTCCGCCCCGAAGGTGCGGTGCACCGAGTCGTACTTGAGCAGGTGGGCCAGGGTGGCGGGGCTGGTCAGGTCGTTGATGGCGACGACCTCGACCTCGGGATCCTGCTCCAGGATCCGAAACACCATCCGGCCGATGCGGCCGAACCCGTTGATGGCGATCTTGCGGCTCATGGAGTCCTCGGCGGCTTGGAGCGCGGCGTCCACGCGGGGCGCGCGCTTCGACCAGGGTAAAAAAGGCGCGTAAAGCTAGCCGTTCGCCCACCGGGCGTCAAGCAACGGCGTGCCGATCCGCGGGGGGGCGGGCCGGGCGGGCGGGCCAGGGGGCGGCTGGATCAGGCGGGGCGGACGAGGCCGCGCAGCTCGGCCGCCAGCGCCAGGATCTGGGCCTCGGAGAAGCCCTGGGCCTTCAGGCGGCGCAGCAGGCTGCGGGCGAGGATGCGGGCACCGCGGTTCTCGGGGGCGTCGGTGGCGGGTGCGTGGGCCATGGGCTCCTCCTGGGCTGGGGCGCGGGAGCAGTCAGCAGGACGCGTGCCAGCCGCTGGGGCGCCAACTATGCGCCGTTCATGGGGAAACTGCGCAGGCGGCTGCGCAGCGCGGGGAGCGGGGGTGCGCAGCGATGGTGGCAGCGCGCGCCCTTCTCGCGGTGGCCGGCATCCTCTATGGTTCCCCCCGACCGCGCTGGAGCCCCCATGACCGACCCCGTCGCCGCCTTCCGCCAGGCCTTCTTCGCCGAGCGCCGTGCCCTCATCGGGCGCCTGGGCCCCGAGGCCTTCGATCAGGGCCAGGTGCTCTACATCTGTGCCCTCACCGGCCGGCAGATCGTGGTGCAGGACGCCTGCCCCGAGCCCGCGGGCGGCGCCGTGGACGCCTTCATCGCCCAGGTGGCGAGGGACTGGTGGGCGACGCGCCGCCAGTTCGCGGGCGACGCCGATCCCGGCACCCGCTTCGAGGCGAAGGCCGGCCTGTACGCGCGCTACCTGCCCGCGGTGGGCTTCGACTGGTGCCTGGAGCTGGGAGCCGAGGGGCCGGCGCGGGCCTGGCGCGTGGACGGCCGCCAGCAGGCCACCGCCCTGAGCCTGCCTCCCGACGAGGACACGTTCCGCGATCAGACGGGCACGTTCTTCGATCTGCGCCACGCCTGGCGCGGGCTGGTGGCCCGCGTGCTCGCCACCGGGCAGGGGGCCGTCGCCGAGGTCCAGCCCGGCTACGTGGTCGGCGCGCGGGTGGGGGTGCCGGGGGATCCCGACCCGGCTCAGCGCGAAGATCCCGACTTCATGGAGAATTTCAGCGCGTGGGGCCCGCGGGAGTACGACACCCTCGAGTTCTTGAACACGCCCGAGACGGCGGCGCTGCCGGTGGCGCAGCGGTGGCCCGAGTGGCTGGGCCCGGGGTCAGAGCCGGTGGCCCGCGGCGAGGTGGAGCTCTTCGCGCTGGCCGACTCCACCGCGTTCGTCGAGGCCGTGGGCGATCTGGCCGCGGCGCGGGGGGCGGATGTGCGGCCCGTCGGCGACGAGGAGCTGCGGCTCTCCCGCGGACCCCTCGCGCTCCAGGTGGAGTGGGCCCGGCCCTACCTGCGCACACTGCACGCCGGGCTCGGCTTCGCCGAGGGGGTGCGGATCTTCTTCCAGCCGACGCTGGCCAGCCTGGATGAGGGGTTCGAGCTGCTCGGCGCGCTGCGCGAGCGCCTGGCGCCGCTCCAGGTGGGGGTGGAGGCGGGCACGGTGGCGGTCGTCCGCCGCGGGGACGAGGTGCTCGGGCGCTGGAACCTGCTGACGCTGGTGGGCCGCCAGGGCGCCCTGGGCTCGCGGGGCGTGGATGAGGTGCTGGCGTTCCTGGGCTTCAACCCCGAGACCCAGGCGTTCGAGCGCCCCGAGACGCCCCTCGATCGCTGCCCGGTCTGCGGCGATCCCGCCCGGGTGGCGAAGGTGGTGCGGCCGCTTGCGCTGCTGGGCGCCGATCCGCGGACGCTGGCGGGGGTGCCCATCGGCGCCCACATGGTGCTCTACACCCGCGAGTGCCCCCGGCACACGACGCCGCTGGAGCCCCACCCCGACCAGCCGCTGGCGATCCTCGAGGCCGCGTTTCAGGCGGGGCTGGCCACGGCCGAGATCAGCCTGGCCGAGGTGCGGGCGCTGGCGGGGGGCGTGCTGCTGACGGGCTTCGACGTGGGCTCGCTGGTGCTGGAGCCCCGGCTGCTCAAGACGGCGCTGCGGGCGGCGCAGGTGCCGGCTGGCGGCAAGCGCCACGCCTACGCGTTCGGACCCGACACGCTGCTGGTGACGGAGGCGCCGGTGGACGCGGCCACCCAGCACGCGGCGCGGGTGGCCGCCGAGGACGCCGTCCGGGGTCGGTTCGCCGGGCGCGGGTGGCCGCTCGACGTGGCGCGGCCGGTGGATCTGGACGTCGAGGCCCTCGGTCGGGTTACCTGGAGCGAGTGAACGCCGTCGCCCTCGCCCTGATCGCCGCCCTCGCGGCGCCGCCGACGCTCGGCGATGGCCTGCGCGCCATCGGGGCGCTGCAGGCGGTCGATCACACCCTCGACCCGCCGCCTCCGCCCCCACGGACAGGGGCGAAGGTTCTGCTGGGGGTCTCGGGAGCGGCCCTGGTGGCGGGCCTGGTGGGCATGGCCGTGACGCCGGGCTGTGCCACCCGGGATGCGGATCGCCGCTGCGTCGATCCGCGGGGCTCGGCCGATGCCTTCCCGGCGCTGGTCATCCTGGGGCTGGGCGGGCTGACGACGGGGGCCTACTGGCTGCGGCGCGACGTCGCGCCCTGACGGGCTCTCAAGGTGCTGGAACTTCAGCGTTTTCTGTCGGCAGGTGCCAGGCGCCGCGCAGGCTGAACGTGGCCCAGAAGTACGGGTGCGTGAAGTCGCGGATGCGCCGGCGAGTGGGCGCCTGGGTGCCGCGGGCGCCATCGAGCATGGCCAGCAGGGGCCCGAGCTCTTCCGGGCGCGCCCGGCCGTTGCGCAGGGCGAGCTGGGCCTTGTGGAAGGCGTCGATGAGGTCGCTACCCTCGGGGCCGCCCTCGAGGGCCGCATAGAAGTTGCGCATGAAGAGCACGCTGGCGGCATCGTGGACCGGCCAGCGGCTCGCGACGACCGATCGGGCGCCCGCCTCCAGGAAGGCGCGATCGACCACCCACGGGATCTCGTCCCCCGCGCCGCCCTGGCCGCCAGCGGAGTCGCACACCGAGAGGACGACGAGCCGCGCGGCGGTGGGGCGTGCGGCCAGCTCGTCGGCATGCAGCCGGCCGTCGAAGCCGCTGTCGGGGACGAGCTCCAGGTAGAGCGGGGCGTCGGGCGCCGGGCGGATGCCGTGGGTCGCGAAGTGCACGAAGTCGGCGTCGCCCAGGGCATCGCGCACGACGGACTCCCGCGCCTCGGCCCCCAGCAGCGTGCGGGTGCCAGCGAAGCGGCGTGCCACCTCCTGGGCCTCTTCACGGGCGCCGGGCAGGTTGTCGCGGGGATCCCCGATGGCCAGGCGGCGGCGGGGCGTGGTGGCAGTGACCGGGCGCAGCGCGGTGGCGACCGCCGTCAGGTTGGCCTCGGTGACCACGGCGAAGCGATCCACCAGCAGGCGGCCGGCCCAGGGCAGCGCCTCGAAGGGGACGGGGTGCAGCGGGCCGTGGGGGACGATGACCAGCAGGCGCACGCCCCGGGCCTGGGCGAGGCGGGCGGCGACGGGGTCCAGCAGCCACCGGCCGAGGCGAGCGGCGGACGGCACATAGTCGTTGCCCTTGGAGCGGATGCCGAAAAGGAGCTGATCCACCTCGGTGCCCAGGTCGGCGGCCCCCACGGGGACGCTGTGGACGGCCGTGCCCTCGGCCGTGAGCCAGAAGACGAGCAGGCGGGTCGGGAGGCTGTAGTAGTCGAGGACCGCGGCGTCGGGGGGGAGCGCCGCGCGGACCTGGGCCGGATCGGCCGGGGGCGCGGGTTCCGCCAGCCGGAACAGGTTGCCGGCGCGCTCGATGGTGCGGCGGGAGGGCAGGGGAGAGTCGCTGCCCTCGACCGGCGGCGCGGCGGGGCTGGGCTCCGCCTCCCGGCCGGCGTGCAGCCGCTCGGCGAAGGCCCGGGCCTTCACCGCACCCACCACCCGCAGGGCGGCCTCGGCCTCGCCGGCGTCAACCAGCAGGCTGATGAGGCCATCGTACGCCTCGCGCCGGGTGCGCGTGAGGCTGGTGGAGAGGTGCTCCAGCCCCAGCAACGCCCGCAGGCGCTCGAACTCGTCGACGGCGGCCTGCAAGTGCCGGCGCGTCGCGGCCGGGTCGCCCCGCGCCTCGGCCAGGCGGGCGCGCAGGGTGGAGAGCCGGGCGCGCAGCTCCCCGTGCCCGGGCGGAAGGCGTCGGCGCGGGCGGCCAGGGCGCTCCAGCGGCGGGCGCCGGCGAGGGCCTCCAGGGCGGCCGCCTCGGCCTCCTGGCGCAGGGGCTCGATCTTCTGCTCGGCGGCGGCGGTGGCCGCCTGATCGGCCTCGGCGAGGGCGGCGTCCCAGTCCTGCACCTCGAGGGCGGCGGCCGCGAGGACGATGCGCGCCTGGAGGACGGCGGCCTGCATGCCGGTGGTCTGGCCCAGCTCGAGGGCCTGGCCCGCGAGCCGGCGGGCCTCCACGGCGTCCCCCTCGGCGATGGCCACGATGCCCTGGGTGGCGTAGGCCACCGCCGCGTCGGCGGGGCGGTCGGCCAGCGTGTGCATGCGCGCCGTCTGGTCAAGCAGCTCCCGCGCGGCCTCGAACTCGCCCACATAGCTGAGCAGCATGGCCATCCCGTCCAGGCCGTTGGCCTGGAGGCGGGCGTCTTCGAGGGCCACGGCGCGCTGGTAGACGTCCTGGTAGAGGTCCCAGGCCTTGTCGAAGGCCTGGGCGGCCCAGGCGAGGCCGGCCCGGTTCACCTGCACCTTGACCAGCTCGGCGGCCGGGCCGTGGGCCTGGTACCAGGCGTGGGCGGCGGCGTAGAGCGTCTCGGCCTCGTCGGCCCGGCCGGCGTCGGCGTAGAGGCGACCCAGGTAGCGGCGGGCGCGGGCGGCCACGTCGCCGTCGCCGCGGCCGTCGGCCTCCGCGATGGCGCGCTGGAGGGCCTGCTCGGCGGCATCCGTGCGACCCAGGAGCTTGAGCGTCTGGCCCAGGCGGGCGCGCACGCCGGGCCGCTCGGCGGCTGGCGCCACCTCGAGGGCCCGGGCGAAGTCGGCGGCGGCGGCCGCGTAGTCGCCCGCGCGAAACGCCGCCTCGGCCGTCGCGAGGGGATCGATGTCGGGCTCGCAGCCGGCGAGGAGGAAGGCCGCGAGCGCCAGCCAGCCGAGGCGCATCAGCGGTGCTCCATCTCCGCAGCGGGGACCAGGGTGACCCCGGCCCCGAGCGCCTGACCGAGGGCGTCGAGCCGGGCGGTCCGGTCGGTCGCGGGCTCGGTGTTCAGGCGCGCCAGTACGGCGGGCAGATCGGCGATGGGGCCACGGCTGATCAGGCCCACGAACCGCTCCCGGCCCGGCGTCTGGTCGAACTCCTGGCGGACGGTCAGCCGCGGGGCCGTCGGGGTGGCCAGGACGTTGAGGGCCGCGGGATCGGGGGCGACGAGCTGCCCGCTGCTGTCGAGGAGGACGAGCCCGAGCCAGGTGCCCGGCTCGCCCTCGACGGTGATCACCACCTGGTCGCCGGCCCGCCAGGTGGCCTGCTCGGCGGAGCCGCGCTCCTGGCTGGTGTGCTCGCCCACGAGGAAGATGTGCCCGCCGGGCGCGGTGGTGCGGGTGGCCTGGAACAGGCCGAAGCCGACCAGGGCGGCTGCCGCCAGGGCCAGCGCGGGCAGGAAGGTGCTGCGGCGGCGCGGGGCGACGGGGAGGGCGCGCAGGAGGTAGCCGGGGCCCGCCGGCAGGGCCGGCTGGCGCACGCGCTGGAGGAGGGCGTCATCGATGATCAGGCCCTCGCGGCCGGCCTCAGCGAGCCAGCGATACAGGGCCGCGGCGGCCTCGGGGGCGGGGCCCAGGAGGGCGTTGCGGCCAGGGACCCCGGGGCCCTCGGCGGCGGCGGCGCGGCCCCCGGCGGCGCGGGCCCGGGCCAGGAGCGCCTGCACGGCGGCGTCGTCGGTGGCGTCCACCGCCAGGCCGAGCACGCCGGGCGCGACGACCTCGGCGGCGACCCAGGTGGCGTCGTGGGCGGCTGCCTGGGCGTCGGCCTCGGTGCCGGGGAAGAGCGCGACCGCGAGGCGGCCCGTCAGCAGGGCGTCCAGCCAGGCCGGACCGGCGTCGGGCGAGGCGTCGCCCGGCGCGGCCGCCAGGAGGGCCTCGGCGCGCGCAAGCTCGGCCGCGAGGGCCGGCGGGATGTCGGAGGTGTCGTCCACGGCAATGCAGTGGTCCAGGTCCACAGATTTCTTAGATTCGGGCGGCGCGCTTGTGGCGTCAGTCATCGCCGACCTCCTCCAGGATGTCCCGGGCGAGCCGCACGATGCGGTTCTTCCACTGGTAGACGTTGTTGGCGTTGGTGTCCTCGAGGGCCGCGATGGCCGCGACGTCGAGCTCCTGCACGAAGAGGTAGTCGTAGTAGGCGCGGCCCTTCTCGCTCAGGCGCTCCAGGATCAGCGCGCGCAGGCGCTCGCGCTGCTCGGCCTGGACCAGCTCGGCGTCGATGGTCGGGCCGTCCTCCAGGTCGAGCCGCTCCAGCCGGTCGCCCCCATCGGGGGTGGGCTCGTCCAGGGAGAGCCGGAATCGGCCCCGGCGGGTCAGGATGCGCCGGAAGTGCCGCAGCGCGATGCGCTCGGCGATGCGACACAGGTACGTGCGCAGGCTCGACATGCCGGCCCACTGGCGCAGCACCTGGCCCTGGTGCGCGAAGAACGTGAGGAAGGCCTGCTGGACCGCGTCCTCGACGTCGGCCTCGGCCACCCCGCCGGAGCGGGCGACGGAGAGGAAGCCGATGGCCTGCCGCACCGGCCGGTGGTAGGCCAGCACCAGCCGTCGCTGGGCCCCCGGATCGCCCGCGGCGCAGGCGTCGACGAGGGCCTGCTCGTCGCTGCGCGGCCCCGCGGCGTGGGCGTCGATGGCGTCGGTGGGATCGCTCATGGTCGCCGCATCATACGCCCGGTCACCCGCGCGTCACAGGGGTGCAGTGCGGCCCAGACCCCGCCTGCCATGCGCCCGGGGTCGATGACGCACTGCGTCATGGCCGGGGCCGCTGGTTGTAGAGGGTTTCGATTCGTGGTTTCATATCGGGCTTGCCAGGCAGGCCGGGCCTGGCCGCCGCTTGCGCCGCCCGGTCCGCTCGTGGTGGGCACAGCCAGAGGAAGTCGCCGATGGTGGAGTTCACGGTTGGAGATGTGGCGGTCTACCAGGGGCAGGGCATCGGGCGCATCACCGGCGTGGGGACGGTGCGGGTCGCCGGCACCGAGCTGAAGGTCTACACGCTCCGCATGGACTCCGGGGCCATCGTCCGGATCCCCACCGACAAGGCCCAGAGCGTCGGCCTGCGCGAGGTCACCCCCCTGGCCGAGGTGCCGGCCGTGTATGACATCCTCCGCCAGGAGGGGCAGCGCCCCAAGGACAAGACGTGGAACCGCCGCTACCGCGCCTACAGCGAGAAGCTGCGGACGGGGTCGGTGAAGGACATCGCCGAGGTGTTCCGGGATCTGGTCTTCTTGCGGGGCACCAAGGAGCTGAGCTTCGGCGAGCGGCAGATGCTCGAGCAGGCCCGCACGCTGCTGGTGAAGGAGCTGTCCCTGGCCACCGACCGGGCCGAGGGCGACGTCGAGCAGGAGCTCGAGACCCTCCTCGCCCACTGCTGAGCCGGCCCCGGGCCCGCCCGGCCAAAACTTCCCTGAGCGAGCGGTGTCTGTCCCGGGGCGGGCGAGGGTGCCTGACCCCATGACCGGTCTGGACTTCGCTGCACGCGTCGTCGAGACTGGCACCGCCGCCGACCCGCAGCGGCAAAGGACGGAAGGACCGGACAGGCGAGCATGGCCACCGAAACCCCTGAGCCCGCGTTGGACGAGTCCCTGGAGGACTGGGACGCGCCGCCGCCTCGCCGGCGGGGCTACACGATGCGCAACCCGGTGCTGCTGGTGCTCGTGCTCGCCGGCTCGGCGTTCATGGCCGCCAAGTACTGGCCCCGGGTGGCCTACCTCATCGAGTCGCGCAACCCCGCGGACTGCGGTCGGATTTCCGATCGGCCCATCACCCGCATGGAGAGCCCGGACGCGCTGCCGCCCCTGGAGCACGACCGGTACTGCACCCTGACGGGGGTCGTGCAGACGTTCACCATCCTGGCCACGGGCGAGGCGCGCGACACCCCGGATCCGCGCAAGCGCAACGAGGGCCGCAAGTACTACGTGAAGCTGGATGGCGACCGCGTCTTCGCGGTCATCGCTGCCGATCGGCCGGAGGTCATCAAGCACCGGGAGCGCCAGGGCAGCCTGCTCGGCTTCGACGTGGAGGGCGCCGGCCGGATGATCGATCCCGATCGCGAGCCGGGCTACGGGGCGACGGCGCGGACGCTGCGGCTCAAGTTCGGGGTGCCCGATGGCGAGACCATGCGGGTCTTCGACACCACCGATACCCCGGGCAGCCGGTGGCCGGCGGCACTGGCCTTCGGCTTCCTGATCCTGACCGGGCTGCTGGCCCTGGTGGGCCTGATCCGGCTCATCCGCCTGCGGCTGGCCGGGGACGAGCCGGACGAGCCCGATCTGGCGGCCCTCGCGCGCGAGCTGGCGGACGATCCCGCGGAGGGCGCCGGCCCCGACCCGGCGGAGGGCGCCGGCCCCGACGAGCCGGCCGAGGCCGACGTGCCCGGCGATCCCGGCGTCGACCCGCCGAAGGCCTGAGCGCCCCGGGGATCCGGGCCTGCGCGCGCGGGTGCCTTCTTGTCCCGCCTTCTCTGCTACACTCGCCGACGGACTGACCCCCGAGGGTGTCATGCGCAGTGTCATCGTCTTCCTGAGCTGTCTCGGCCTCGCCACCTCCGGGTGCGAGGACTCGACCGCGACCCCTGATACCCACCAGATCCTCGTCGAGGTCGATCCCGATCGCGCGGTCGCGCCGCCCGAGTACGACGACGATGGCAACCCCATCCCCCCCTCGCCCACCACCTACGGCCGCATCCTGGTCATCTCGGGCGAGCCGGAGCGCAGCGTCCACGCGGGCGGTACCACGGAGCTGGGGGTCATCCTGCTGGACAGCCAGGGCGATCCCGTCCCGGGCGGCCGCATCGAGTACCTGATCACCGACGAGGGGGCCGACGCCACGCTGAGCGCCCGGCGCACGTCCACCGACGACAACGGCTACGCCAAGGTGGACTTCGTGGCGGGCGAGCGGCTCGGCCACTACACGGTGGAGGTCTTCAACCCCGAGACGCGGCGGCTGAAGTTCGAGATCGACGTGGTGGACATGCCGGTGGGCGGCCTCGAGGTGGCGTTCGACTACGAGGGCCCCGTGCCCCTCGGGCGCCTCGAGGTCTACGTCATCGACGATCCCGACTACTGCGAGGATCCCTACTACCTGGTGCCGCCCGAGGGGGTGGTGAACAGCTCCATCGTCGAGAACGTGCTGGACACGGTCGTGGTGGACCGGCTGCTCGCCGGGACGCGGCTGTCGGTGGTCGTGCGCGGCCGGGTGGCCAGCAACGGTGTGCTCGCGGCCGGCGGCTGCGCGGGGGATGTGCGCATCCCCGACGGCGATCTGCTGCGGGTCCGCGTGCCGGTCTTCCTGCTGCCGCTGAACCCCGCCGGGACGTACACCGTTGAAAACACTTTTGATTTCACGGACGCCATCCCGGGCACCCTGGGCGACGTCATCCGCGGCCTGGTTCAGTTCTTCGGGACGCGCAACCAGGAGCGCGAGATCGCCGGCCTGCTCTTCGACGTGGTCGAGAACCTCGCCCGCGACTTCGCCGGCGCCCTCGGGGGCATCGCGGTGGAGCTGCTGCGCGGCTGGCTGGAAGACGATCTCAACGGGATCATCAACAGCTGGATCGACAACGACGCGCCTGACTGGGTGCGCGACTTCTTCACCATCGGCGAGGACGTGGTGGGCATCGTGGCCGAGATGGAGGTCATCTCGAAGATGCGCATCTCGAAGCCCCGGCAGGACGGCACCTTCGACGGCAGCCAGAACTGGATCGGGCTGGCCTTCTACTGGCGCCTGCCCTGCGAGGGCAACCCCGATCCCCAGTGCGGGCGCCACGCCTTCACGATGGACGAGGTGGCGTCGGCGGCCGAGGGCATCGAGCTGGTCTTCGGGCAGTTCACGGGCCGCATCCACACCTACAACCACGGCGTCTTCGACAGCCACACGATGGACCTGCAGTACGGGCGGCTCATCCTGTTCGTGCTCAACAACATCGTGCTGCCGTTCATCGCCGACGGGGCCCGCTCCATCCGCGAGGCGCTGCTGAACCTGGCCAACTGCCCGTCCTTCGCCAACCGCGCGACGGGTGGCCGCGATCACCTGCGCATCGCGGGCATCGATGTCGTGAGCCGGGACACCATCGAGCGGTGGTGCATCTCGGGCATGACCATCATCGGGGACGCTGCGTCGGCCATCCTGGGCCGGCTGCGGGTGGACACCCGCCTGACCCTTCAGGGTGAGCTGATCTTCCTGGAGGAGACGGACGATCTGGCGGTGGACGCCATGACCGATGGGGTGTGGCGGGGCGTCATCCGCACCGCCGACGACGAGGGCCCCCCCTTCGACGGCAGCTTCCACGGCACCGCCGACCGCGAGATGGAAGGCATGTAGGCCGGCTCGGCCGGCCCGTCAGCGCACGTCCACCCGGCCGAGGCTCACGGGGCCGAAGGCCTCCCGGCCATCGGGGCCCAGCAAGCTCAGCTCCACCACGTGCGGGCCGCGGGCGTTGCCGAAGTGCAGCACGCGCGAGATCTCGATGCGCTCGCCGGCGGGCCAGGCCGAGGTCGGCCAGGCGTCGAGCACCGGGCGCCAGATCCAGCGCCGCGCGACGGGCCCGTTCGGGGGCCGCACTGTCAGCAGCAGCCGGTAGTCGGCGCGGGTGGCGCCCTCGGCCTCCAGCCAGGCGCGGGCGCGGAACCAGTCCCTGCCGCCGAAGCGGTGGGCGTCGATCTGACCGCCGAGCCACGTGAGGCCCGGGGCGGCCGGGGCCGGCGCCCCCCGGGGGGGCATGCTGGCGCGGCGGTCGGCCAGCAGCCGGGCCAGCTCGCGCTGGTCCTGGCGATCGATCTCGGCCCGGAGCGCCTGGCCGAGGGCCGCGAGAGCGGGCGGGGGATCGAGGGACAGGTCCTGGCGCTCCTCCGGGTCGAGGGCGAGGTCGTAGAGGCGTAACCGCCCGTTCTTCGGAGAGAAAGTGGCTTTGAGGTGCCCCGCGATCAGGGCCGCCATGCGGTCTCGGGGCCGCTCCACCTGGGTCGGGTTGTCGACGAACACCGGGCGAGGGGGGGCCGGCCGATCCACCAGCGCCCCGGCCTGGCTCTGGCCCCCGCCGGCGGGACCGGGCGGCAGATCCATGAGGTCGGCGAGGGTCTCGGGCAGGTCGATCAGGCTGACCGGCCCCGGCAGCCGGATGCTCCCCGCGGCGGACGGCACCGCGATGACCCAGGGGACGCGGATGCTCTCCTCGAAGAGCTGCTTGCCGTGGAAGCGGGCGCCATGCTCCTCGAACTCCTCGCCGTGGTCGGCGGTGACCACCACCAGCGTGTCCGCGTCCTGGCGGCTGGCGACCAGGGCGGTGACCAGGCGGCCGATGGCGGCGTCGGCGGTGCGCACCTCGTCGTCGTAGCGATCCAGGGTGTCGGCCCCGAAGCTGTCTTCGGGGGCGGCCAGGTAGGGCTCGTGGGGGTCGGCCAGGTGGGCCCAGATGGCCCAGGGCCGGTCGCGCGGGGCGCCCTCGATGGCCTCGGTGACGAGGCCGGCCAGGGCGGGGTCGCTGCGCGCGTCGAGCCGGACCTGGGGGTGGGCGTGGTAGGCCTCGAAGCCCGCCTCCAGGCCGAACCACATGCCCTCGGCGAGCAGCTCGGGCAGGTGGGCCTCGGTGTGCCAGCCGGCCGCGCGCAGCCGCTCGAAGAGCGTCGCCCCCGTGGCAGGGAAGTAGAAGAGGTTGCCCCAACGCTCCAGGGGCAGGTCCGCCAGGGGGCGGCCGCCGAAGAGGGCGGGCACGGCGAAGCGGGTGGAGCCGGCGGGGGTGTACGCCCGGTCGAACACGAGGCCCCGGCGCGCCAGCGCGCGCAGACTGGGCGTGGTTTCGCGGGGATGGCCGTACAGGCTGGTGTGGTCGGCCCGCAGGGTGTCGACCGTGATCAGCAGCAGGTTCCAGCGGCGGCGGAGCGTCGGGGGCAGGTCGCCGCGGGGCGTGACGCCGTCGGGGGGCGGGGGGGCGGGGGGGGCGTCGCCGCCGCGGCAGTCCTGGTCCACCCCGTCGCCGGGCACGTCCATGGCCAGCGGGTGCCGGCCGGGATCGGCGTCGTCGCAGTCGCCGCCCCCCAGCGCGGCGCTGAACCCGTCGCCGTCCGCGTCCAGCGCCTGCTGGACGAGGCGGATCACCCGCGACGCGAGCGGGGCGCCATCTTCGAGGGCGTGGCGGATGGCGGGCTGCGCGTCGAGGCGGCCGGGCGCGGTGAGGGCGAGCGCCAGCCCGGCCGCACCCAGCAGGGCCACGCCGATCCAGAGCGGGCGGCCACGGCGCAGGGCCAGGCTGGCGAGGAGGCCCACGAGGAGTGCGGCGATGGGCCAGGCTGCCGAGGACGGGAAGTCGGCGGCCAGCGGGACGAGGATGATGGCGAGGCCCACGCCGGTGATCGCCGCGGCGGTCAGGCCGGCGGCCCCCAGCGCCACCCGCCCGGGCAGCCGCCCCAGGCCGCCACGGCCAACCGCGCCAGCGGTCGGGCGATCAGCGCGGTGGCCAGCGCCGCCGCCGCCGCGCCAGCCAGCGTCAGCGGGGCGATCAGGGGCGCGGCCTGGACCGTGTGGCCGGCGAAGGTGCCGACGCGATCGCCGACCAGGACGGCCGCGGTGAAGACGGCCGAGGCGGCCAGCCACGCCCCGCCGGTCTGCGCTGGCTGGTGGCGCCACGCCCCGAGCGCGCCGAGCCGGTCCAGGGCCACCAGCAGCGCCAGCGCCAGGCCCAGGGCCGGGGCGAGCCAGAGCGCCACCCCCGCCGCCGTCAGCGCCGTCGCCACCGGCGCGGGCCCGCCCGTGACCAGCCCGTCGGCCAGGCCAGCGCCGAGCGCCCCGAGCGCGGCGGCGAGCCCGATCCGGGCGACGAGCCGGCGGCGGGGGGTGGGGGTGGTGGGCAAGATGCTGATCTTCAACCGAAAAGTCGCGACCGGGGGAGCCGCGGCGCTACCGGGGCTGCCACTCCACGCTCAGGCGGTAGGCGCCGGCGCGCTCGGCGTCGAGGCTGTCGACGATGATGAAGACGTCGCGCCCGCCCTGCATGTCCACCTCGGCGCGGGCGCTGCGCAGGGGGTTGGCGGCCAGGCCGTCGTCCTCGTTGCAGGCCAGCTCGGAGTTCTCGGCGTCGCAGCCGGTGCGGATGGACACCGAGGGATCGTTGGCGTCGTCGGCCTCGGCGTCGACCCGGGCGATCAAGTGCCCGGCGCCCGCGGGCGGGCGGATGACGTAGACGCGATCGGGACCGAGGCCCCCCGGGCACTGGAGGGGGTGGTGGTCGTCGTCGGCGCCGAGGGTGTTGCCGTTGACGGAGGCCCGGCCTCCCACCAGGGGCAGCCGGGTGGGGGACGCGCAGGCCGTGTCGGGCTGGAAGCCGGCGGGCAGCCGGCGGCTGGTGACCGTGTAGGGCAGGCTGTAGCTGTAGGCCCCACCCGCGTTGGCGGGCCGCACCACGCGCGCGCCGTAGATGTTGTCGTCCTGGGCGATGATGTCGTGGGTGTAGAAGGCCTGGTTGATCAGCTCGGCCTGGCCCAGCAGGTCCAGGGAGCCGGTGGCGGGGTTGAACCGGTAGGCCGCGAAGACCATCTGCTCCACCGGGCCGGGCTGGCGCACGTCCACCCGCAGGCGCTCCCCGGCGCGCAGGGCCACCTGGATGGAGTCGAAGTCGGCGAAGCCGTCGGCGTCGTCGCCGCCGCAGGCCCGCTTGTCGAGGGAGAAAGAGCGGCCCATGGGCAGCGTCTCGACGGGATCCCGGAAGATGGCGATGGCCACCTCGGCGTCGGCGTCGGGGCCGAGGGCGGCCGCCGGGCGGCTGAGGTCGAAGATCTCGTCCTGCTCATGCACATCGGGGACGCACTGCAGCGGCGCGCCGCGGTCGACCCGGGCGGTGAGGGTGTAGGCGGCCTGATCGAAGGCCCCGCCGCCGCGGACGCGGATGTACCAGGGCACGCCGAAGCAGAGCGCGGGCGCGTTGGAGCAGAAGACGCCCGTCTGGGTGCCATCGGCCAGGGTGCAGAAGCGCGTCTGCAGGTTGCAGCTCAGGGCCGGCGGGGTGAAGACGAGCTGGCCGCCCAGGCCCGCCGGGAGCGAGGCCTGCACGCGGGCCGACGGCATGCGCGGGTGGTCCGGACCGATGAGATCCACCTCCAGGCCCTCCGGCAGCTCGCCGCCCTCGTCGGCCGCGAAGTCGACGGTGAGGCGATCGCCGTTGGAGAGGAAGACGGCGTACCAGTCCGTGTCCTGGGCGCAGATGGTCCCGTTGATGACCTGCCGGGCGCTGAGGGCCGGGTCGGTCACGATCTCGGTGAACTCCCACGGCTCGTCCCGCGGCTCGGCGGCGGGATCGGCGCAGGCGGGGAAGTCGACCTCGGCCACCAGGGCGTAGGTGGCACCGTTCACGACGCCACTTCCGCGAATTTGCAGGAGAATTGGCTGGCCGGCGAGGTCGCGTGCGTCGGCGGCGTCGTCGACGGCGAGGCGCAGGACGGGGCCGTTGGGGCCGGCCTCGACGGTGGGCTCGGCCAGCGGCGCGCCGAAGGCATCGACCAGCCGGGCGTCGAGGACGAGGCCCGGGTCGCCGCCGGCCGGGGTCACGGTGATGGAGAAGGGGTAGCCCTGGCCGGTGAACGTCAGCCAGTCCACCGCCGACGTGCCGCAGAGGGTGCCCGTCCGCTCGATGCGAGGCGAGCGGCGGCCCAGGTCCAGGACGCTGGCCTGGCCGGGGCTGTCGTTGGGCTCGGCGTCGTCGTCGCGGCAGTAGACGGCGCAGGTGTTGTCGGGCTGGCAGTAGAGGCCGGCGGGGCAGGCCCCCGGGAAGCGGCAGCCGATGCGGCAGGCGCGCTGGTCGCAGACGCAGCGGCCGCCGACGCAACCCGGGGCGTTGGCGCAGTCGCGATCGACCACGCAGGCCTGGCCCGCCCCGCCGCAGTCACCGCCCAGCACCCGGCCGGCCGCGTCGCGAATGGCGTCGGCCCGGCAGGTCAGGCGGGAGCCGCAGTCGGCGTCGTCGGCGCAGAGGCCGCCGCAGAAGCCGGCGTTGCAGCGGCCGGAGGCGCAGTCGGCCCTCGCGGCGCAGGGCTGGCCCACGGTGAAGAAGCCGGTGCCCACGGCGCAGAAGCGCTCCACCGCGCCGCCCGGCAGGGCGAAGGCGCGGCAGGTCTCGGTGCCGGGGCAGTCCACGTCGGCCGTGCAGGCGGTGCCCGAGCCCACGGCGTCGGGGACGGGCAGGCAGGCGCCCTGCTCCAGGGCGGGGCGGCCGTTGGCGGCGGGCAGCACCGCGTGCGGGACGCAGACCAGGCCCGCGCCGCAGTCGCCGGGCCCGGCGCACGGCGGGGCGCACCGCAGGGCCGCCTCGAGATCCTCGACGCAGCCGCCGCCGTGCACGCAGTCGAAGGCGTCCTCGCAGGTGGCCCCCAGGGCGGCGCCGTCGGGGTGGGGCCGCTCGCAGCGACCCTCGACGTCGACCACGCCGCCCGGGACGCCCAGGTCGCCGGCCAGCCAGGAGCCGCAGACCTCGCCGCCCGCGCAGGCGCCCTCGCACGGGGCCCCGGTGCCCGCGAAGGGCACGCAGACGGCGGCGGAGCGACCGCCCTGGGTGCGCGCGCCGGCGACCTCCACCGGCACGCCGCGGCAGGCCTCGCCGGCGCCGCAGGGGGCCTCGTCGCTGCACAGGTGGGTGCAGCGGGGACCGGCGGCCGTGGTGGTCAGGCAGAGGCCGCCCAGGCAGTCGGCGTCGTCGGCGCAGGCCTCTCCCTGCGTCCGGCCGCCGGGGCCGGGGGGGCCGCAGCGCCCCTGCAGCGAGGTGCCGAGCTGGGCGCCGGCCGAGACGACGGCCGCGCGGCAGACCTGGCCCACGTAGCAGTGGCTGTCCAGGGCGCAGGGCTGGCCGCCGATGGGCGTGGTGGGGGCCGGCAGCGTCGAGAGGACGAGGCAGACGCTGACGGCGTCGTTGCCCGGCCGGCCGTCGCGATCCAGATCGGCGGTGAGGTTCGAGGCCAGCACGGCCGGCGGCACCAGGGCGAAGACGCCGCAGTCGGCGGGGGGCGCGGCGTCGGCGGCGCAGGCGTCGGCGGCGGCCTGCCAGGCGTCCAGCAGGGCCTGGCGGTCGATGGCGCCCGTCACGGTCACGTTGCGCAGGGTGAGGTCGCCATCGGGATCGGCCTGGACCTCGCCGGCCACGGCGGGCACGGCGAGGCTGAAGAAGGTGGCGGCCTCGTAGGCGGCGTCGCGCCGGGTGGCGTAGAAGAGCGGCGAGAGGATGCGGGCGGCCGCCCCCGGGTTGGGGGTGGCGAGGGCGCCGTTCTCGAGGCGCACCCCGCCGATGGCCGAGAGCGCCTGGCCCACGGCGTCGATGGCGCGGGGGGCGGCCACGACGCCCTCGTCGGTGGGGATGGCCTCCAGCAGCTCGACGGCCATGCCCTGGTTGGGCAGGGGCGGGAAGCCCGGGATGCGCACGAGCTGGGCGCGGGACTCATCGGCCAGGGCGGCGGCGAGGCGCTGGTTGAACAGGCCGGCGACGCTGCCGAGGGCGTTGTCCGGGGAGCCGTCGCCGTCGATGTCGCGGCAGCGTGCCTCGTCGAACTCCGCGATTCGCAAGGCAGTTACCCGGCCCGAGGGGGCGCCGGGGCAGGCGGCGCCGTCGTCCACATGCCCGTCGCAGTCGTCGTCCGCGCCGTTGCAGGCCTCGTCGGCCGCGGGGCCCGGGACGGCGTCGCAGATCAGGCCGCCCCCATCGGGGGCGCACACGCTGCGGCCCGGGCGCGCGCAGATGCCCAGCCCGCCCTCGCAGGCCTCGCCCTTGCCGGCGAAGTCCTCGTCGGCGCGGCCATCGCAGTCGTCGTCGAAGTCGTTGCAGCGCTCCGCCTCGGGGGGGCGGTCGGCGTCGGCCTGGCAGACCGCGCTGCGGCCGTCGGCGGCGCACCGGATCCGGGTGCGGACGGGGCAGGCGCGGGCGGCGTCCACGCAGTCGTCGCCCACCGTGGGGAAGGCCTCGTCGGTGCTGCCATCGCAGTCGTCGTCGAGGCCGTTGCACAGCTCCTCGCCCGGATCGCCGGGCTCGCCGGCGCAGGTGCTGCCGGCGCCATCGGCCGCGCAGGCCAGGACGCCGGGGCGGGCGCAGACGCCCAGGCCCGCCTCGCAGGCCTCCCCCAGCTCGGGGAAGTCCTCGTCGGTGCTGCCATCGCAGTCGTCGTCGAGGCCGTTGCAGCTCTCGGGGCGATCGTTGCCGGCGACGGCGTCGCACTCCACGCCCAGGCCGTCGGGGGCGCAGACCTGCACGCTGTCGCGGGCGCAGGCGCCGTCGCCGACGGTGCAGGCCTGCCCGAGCTCGGGGAAGGCCTCGTCGGTGCTGCCATCGCAGTCGTCATCGAGGCCGTTGCAGGTCTCGGGGGTGGCCTCGGCGGTGGCGATGCAGCCGACGTTGCCGCCGGTGCAGCGCTCGATGCCCACGGCGCAGACGCCGCGCAGGCCCGTGTCGCAGGCGCCGCCGCCGCCGGGATCGCCCTCGTCGGTGCTGCCGTCGCAGTCGTCGTCGACGCCGTTGCAGGCCTCGGCGTCGGCCGCCACGTCGGCGACGCAGGTCAGCCCGCCCCCCACGCACCGCTCGGTGCCGGCGTTGCAGCGGCCCTCCTGGCCCGTCTCGCAGTCGCCGCCGCCGCCGGGATCGTCCTCGTCGGTGGAGCCATCGCAGTCGTCGTCGATGCCGTTGCAGTCCTCGCGCAGCGCGCGCTGCTCGATCTGGGTGCAGACGACGGTGCCCTGCTCGCAGCTCGTCCGGCCGGCCGAGCAGAGGCCCGGCTGGTCGGTGGTGCAGTCTTCGCCTCCGCCGGGATCCCCCTCGTCGGTGGCGCGATCGCAGTCATCGTCCTGCCGGTTGCAGATCTCGGCGGCGCCCGGGTTGCGGGTCGGATCCTCGGGATCGCAGTCGCCCGCGGGCAGGGCGCAGCTCTCGCCCACCACGTACCCGTCGCCGTCGGTGTCGGTGCACGGATCGCCCGGCACCCCGGCCTCGCTCGGGTTGAAGGGCGGTGCGTCGCCGGTGGGCGGGCAGCCCGTCAGCCCCAAGGTCGCGACAAGAAAGAGAAATGTCGCACGGAGGGCCGGGCGCCCAGCCGACGCCCCCCCGGTCGCCGGTGTGAACATGCAGTGCCTCCTCGCTCAGCCGCGCCGCCTCCCCGACGGCCCGGCTGGTGGCAGGATCGCTAGAAACCCGTGGAGAAAGATAGCCCGAAGCCCCCCGGCGCGGGTACCAGCGCGAGGCCGGCCTTGCCCTCGGCGGGAGCCGGGCGCTCGTGCAGCACGAACGCCATCACGGCGCCGCCGGCCACCAGCGCACCGCCGACGCCGTAGAACGTCCAGGCCAGGGTGCTGGAGCTGGAGCGCTGGTCCACCAGATCGTCGTAGCGCGCCCGGTTCGGCTGGCGGCTGGCGGTCTGGAGGGCGTCGTCCGCGTCCTGGGCGTCGAGGGCGTAGACCATGCCGAGCACCAGGCTCAAGACCCCCGCGCCCATGGTGCCGTAGCCGATGAGATCCCAGGAGTCGGACGCGGGCGGGGGCGCCTCGCCGCCCACCTGCTTCTTCTTCTGCTCCAGCAGCTCCACCTCCATCTCGGCGACCTCCTTCTGGGCGAGGAGCGCCTCGGGGGAGCCGGGGAAGCGGTCGATGACCTGCTGGTACTGGTCGCGGGCCTCGTCGTGGGCGTCGGTGCGGGCCAGGCCGCGGGCCAGCAGGAGCGGGTACTCCGGGGAGCAGCCGTCCAGCCGCACGGCGATGCGGAAGAGGGGCACGGCCTCGACGAACTGCTTCTTCTTGGCCAGGCGCACCCCCTCGCGGGCGTTGACCTCGGCGGTGGTGGGATCCTGGGCCTCGCAGGGGGCGGCCTTCGCCGCGCTCGCGAGCAGGACGAGCAGGAGCGGGCTGTACAGGCGCATCTTAGAACTCGCTGGCTTCCAGGGTGGTGCGATCGACGATCTGCTTGATGCGGCGCTGGGCGTCCTGGCCCTTGGTGCCGCTGAGGCCCTTCGAGAGCGCGTCGACGAAGAAGCGCTGGGCGCTCTTGGGGGCGCCGCGGCGCTGGGCGTCCACGCCCTTGTTGTAGTCGGCTTCGGCCTCGGCGATGTCGGCGGCGGTGGGGTTGGCCTTGGGCACCACGCGCACCCCCGCCACCTGGATGGGGGCGGCGAGGGCCGGGGGCGGGGCCGCGGTCGGCGGCGCCGCGACGGTCACCGGGGCCGCGGTGGGCGGGGCGACGACGGTGTTCGCCTTCGGCTTGCGGGGCTCGGTGGACGGCGCGCGGGCCGCCGCGACGGTGGCCGGGGCCGCCGCGACGGTGGCCGGGGCCGCGTCGGGGGTGGCGGGCGCGGCGTCGGGCACGGCGGCATCGGGTGCCGCGGCGTCCGCGACGACCGGGGAGGCGTCGGGGCGCGCGGCGTCCATCACGGGCCCGGCGTCCGGCGGTGGCGCGGCGGCTGTCGGCGGCGCGCCCCCGCTGGCCAGCGTCGTCGGCGGGGGCGTCGGCGCCGGCCAGAGCACCCAGACCAGCGCGGCGACGACGAGCAGGGCGGCGACGATGAGGGCGATGGCGCGGCCCCGGCCCGGCTCCTCGGGCAGCACCTCCAGGACCGGCAGCACCTCGGCGGACGGCCGGGCCACGACGGGCGGCGGCCCCGGCACCGAGAGGGGGGCCGACAGGCGCTCCGGCGGGGCCGCGAGCGCGTCGAAGGGCGGCGGCGAACCGGGCGGCCGCAGGGCCGGCGCGCCACCGGACCGCAAGATGGGGTGGCTGCCCGAGTCCCCCGGCGGGAAGACCCCCGACATGGACGAGGAGTCCTCGGGATCTCGGAAGCCGGGGGCCGGGAAGTGGGTCACCGTCGGGATGGGAGCGCGGTCGCGGGCCTCGTCGATGGCCGTCAGCACGTCCAGCGCCTCCTTGGCGCTGCCGTACCGCTGCCGGGGATCGATGGCCATGCACTTCTTGATGAAGTTGGTCAGCGCCAGGGGCACCGGCTCGCCCATGCCCGTCTGCTGCACATGGGGCCGCGGGCTTCGGCAGTGGGCCGCCGCCATCTCGGCCAGCTCCATCTTGGGGATGGGGGGCTGGCCCAGCAGCATCTCGGCCATGATCACGCCGAAGGCGTAGACATCGGTGCAGGGGGCGGTGGTCTGGGCGCGCCACTGCTCGGGGGCCATGTACTTGGGCGTCCCGACGACGCCGCCCCCCGGGCCCATCCGGGTGGTGTGCCCCCCGGAGCCCTGCAGCGACGAGATGCCGAAGTCGAAGAGCCGGGCGAAGTGCTTGCGGCCCTTGCTCTCGTCGATCAGCACGTTGCCGGGCTTCAGGTCGCGGTGCACGACCCCCATGTGGTGGGCCGCCGCCAGGCCGCGCAGGATGTTCACCCCGAGCTTCAGCGAGGCCTCCAGCCCCACGCCGCGCTGGAGCGTGCGCAGGTACTGCCGCAGCGTCGGGCCGTGGACGAGCTCCATCACGAAGTACAGGAGGCGGTCGTTCTCCTCGTCGCTCAGGCTGGTCTCGCCGTAGTCGAAGAGCGTCACGACGTTGGGATCGAGCAGCGACGCGGCCGTCCGGGCCTCGCGCTTGAAGCGGCTGATCACGGCGGGATCCACCTCGGGATCCACCATGAGCACCTTGATGGCCACGTCGCGGGCGAGGGCGCGCTGCTCGGCGCGGTAGACCGCCCCGAAGCCGCCGGCGCCGAGGTAGCCGTTGATGATGTAGGCCTCGCCGATGGTCACGCCGAGCAGGTGCTGCTTGGAGCGCGGCGTCCGGGCCAGCATCCCCGCGGTGACGGCGTGGACACCCCCCGAGATGGAGTGGTCGATCGGGCAATAGGGGTCGTCGGCCGAGAGCTGCTGGGCGCACTTCGGGCAGACAAGCGTGGTCGGATCCGGCGGCCCGGCCGGCGGCTGTTCGGCGTCACCCCCCATCGAATCGAGACGCTATCGGCGTTTCGGGTGTTTGCGCAACTTCGGCGTGCACGGAGGCTCACGCGCGGGGGTGAAGAGCTCGGGCAGGTGGAGCCCCTGGAGCAGCTCTCGGGTGCGCAGGGCCACGCGCCGCTCGATCTCGGCGGTGGTGGCCATGGTGCACAGCTCGGCGAACAGGGCGCGGCAGTCGGCCAGGCTCACGGTGCGCACCACCGACTTCACCAGGGGCACGCTCACGGTGTTCATGGACAGCTCGGTCAGCCCCAGCCCCAGCAGGACGGGCACATAGCCGGGCTCCCCCGCCATCTCGCCGCACATGCCCACGGGGATGCCGGCCGCGTGGGCCGCCGCGACCACCTGCGCCAGCACCCGCAGCACCGCGGGGTGCAGGGGGCGGTACAGGTGGGCGACGTGCTCGTTGCCGCGGTCGATGGCCAGCATGTACTGGATGAGGTCGTTGGTGCCGATGGCGAAGAAGTCGGCCTCCCGCGCCAGCATGTCGGCGATGAGGGCGGCGCTGGGCAGCTCGATCATGATGCCCAGGGGGATGTCGTCGGCGACGTCGTGGCCGGCGGCCACCACCTCGTCGCGGCAGTCCTGCAGGAGGGCCCGGACGACGCGCACCTCCTCGACCCCGCTGACGAGGGGGATGAGGATGCGCAGGCGGCCATGGGCCGACGCCCGCAGGAGCGCCCGCAGCTGCGTCTTGAAGAGCTTCAGCTCGTGCAGGCAGAAGCGGATCGCGCGCAACCCCATGACAGGATTGAGCTCTCGGTTGCGCTTGAGGTGCTCGATGAACTTGTCGCCGCCGATGTCGAGGGTGCGGATGGTGGCCCCGGAGGGCCCCGCGTCCTCCACCACGCGGCGGTAGGCGAGGTACTGCTCGTCCTCGGAGGGCAGCGTCTCGCGGTTCATGTACAGGTACTCGGTGCGGTACAGCCCGACCCCCAGGGCGCCGCACTCCACCGCGGTGCGCGTCTCCTCGGGGCGCTCGACGTTGGCCGCGATGTGCACGGTGGTGCCGTCGGTCGTGGCGGCCGGCTCGTGCCGGTGGGCGGTGATGACGGCCAGGCGGTTCTGCCACTCGAGCTGCAAGCGCTGGTAGCGGGCCACCTCCACGGGGCTCGGGTGCACGATGACCCGACCGGCCGCGCCGTCGAGGATCACCAGGTCGCCCATCCCGATGCGCTCGCTCACGGTCTCCAGGCCCACGACGGCGGGCAGATCCAGCGAGCGGGCCATGATGGCCGTGTGGCTGGTCTTGCCCCCGGCGTCGGTGGCGAAGCCCAGCACGGCGGTGCGCATGAGGAAAGCCGTGTCGGCCGGCGACAGGTCGTGGGCCACCACGATGGCGCTGGGGCCGACGAGGCTCAGGTTGGGCTGGGCGGTCCCGAGCAGGTTGCGCAGGACGCGGGCCCCGACGAACTCCACGTCCGACCGGCGCTCGCGGAAGTACTCGTCCTCGATGTTGTCGAAGAGCTGCTTGATGCTGCGGATGACCTTCTTGAGCGCCCACTCGGCGTTGATGAGATCCGCGCGGATGGCCTCCCGCGTCGCCTGCACGAGCTGCTCGTCGCGCAGCATGAGCTGGTGGGCCTCCAGGATGAGCCCGTGCTCCTCCCCCGCCTCGCTCAGCTTGTCGCGGACGTCCTGGATCTGCCCCTCCGACAGGTCCAGCGCGGCCTCGAAGCGGGCCAGCTCGCCGTCGATCTGGTCGATCTGCAAGTGATATTTGGGGATCTGGATGCGGCGGCGATCCACCAGGTGAGCGCGCCCGATGGCATAGCCCGGCGAGACGCCGATGCCTTCCATCACGAAGCGCTCGGCCTTCCCCATGCTCACTCACCCTCCCCGAACCGCGACGCGATGCAGGCCTCGATGGCCACCAGCGCCTCGCGGGCGTCCTCGCCGTCGCAGACCACGGTGACGAAGGAGCCCCGGGCGGCCGCCAGGGTCATGATGCCCAGGATGGACTTGCCGTTGACCGTCTGGCCGTCCTTGGTGAGGGTGATGCCGGCCTTGAACCGGCTCGTGACGCGGACCAGCGTCGCCGCCGCCCGGGCGTGCAGCCCGAGCAGGTTGACGATCTGGAACGTCCCGCGGATGGCGTCGCTCATCGGCAGACCTCACCTCCAGTGTAGCAGCCGCGTGCTCAACTCCCCAGGATCGGGAAGATGGCCTGCAGGCCGACGACGAACAGGATGCACCCCCCCGCGAAGACGTAGAGGAGCGCCAGCATCGGGAGCTGCCGCTTCAAGCACAGCAGCGAGATCATGATCAGCGTGCCCAGCAAGAAGGGCTCGAGGCCGTCGCCCAGGGCGAGGCCGCCCATGCGGGCCAGCTCGGCCTGCCGGGCCGCGATGAGGCCGAGCGCGGCCCCCGTCACGATGTGGGCCCAGTCCGACAGGCGCGTGAGACGCATGCGGTTGAGGTCGATGAAGACCTGCTCGGCCACCCGGTAGCCGCGGAAGATGCCGAAGATCCGCACCCCCAGGTGCAGGGCGTTGTACAGGACGAGGAACGCGACGGGGGCCCAGAGCTGGTCGTAGAGGACGCCGTAGATGGCCCAGGCGGCGCCGAAGGGCTTGAGGCTCGTCCAGAAGAAGCCATCCCCGAGGGCCGCGAGGGGGCCCATCATCGTCCGCTTGAAGGCCCGGACCCGCTCGGGGCTGGCGGTGCCGGCGGCGATGTCCTCCTCCATGCGGACGGCCGCGCCGAGCACCGCGCACGCCATGTACGGGTGACTGTTGAAGAATTCCAGGTGGCGCTCCACCGCGGCGCGCAGCTCGGCGCCCCGGTAGAGCCGCCGCAGGGCGGGCAGCATGCAGGTAGCGAAGCCCACGTTCTGCATGCGCTGGTAGTTGGCGGCGGCCAGGAAGAAGAAGCTCTTCCAGAGTACCAGCACCAGCACCAGCCGGCCGACTCGCGTGGGGGGCGTCGCCGTCGCCGTCGCCGTCGTCATCCGGCGCCCCCCGTGTGCAGGAAGATCAGCGCCGCGACGAACGAGACACCGGCGAGCACGAGCCCCCGGCGGCGGCGCAGGTGTGACAGCGCCACCCCCAGCCCCACGGCGGGCACGACGTAGACCATCACGGCCTGGAGCGCGGCGCCGAGCGTGACGGTGGTGAGGGGCGTGTGCAGGGCCAGCAGGAGGCCGAAGCCGGCGAAGGCCCCCCCGGTGACGAGGCCCGAGCCCAGCAGGAACGTCCGCACCAGCCCCAGCGCCGGCAGCCGCGCGATGTGCTCGGGGTGCTCCCCGCGCACCGTCGTGTCGGCCCGGCGGGCGAGCAGCATGTTGGCCCGGTCGCTCTGGATCTCGGCCCACCGCCCCAGCAGGCACAGCGGCGCCCCGAGCAGGATGGACGCGGCCCCCAGCACCCCGGGCGCGATGGGCTCGCCGTGGCGCACGGCCAGGAAGTACATGCCTCCGATGGCCAGGCCGGCCACCGTCTCGTTGTGCGGCACGTTGGCCCCGAAGAGGGAGGAGGCCATCCACAGCAGCTGGACCAGGGCCCCGAGCTTCATGCCCTCCACCGGCAGCCCCAGGCAGAGGCCCAGCAGCGGCACGGCCACCAGCGGCTGGCTGATCATGAACTGGAAGGCGCCGCGACGATCCAGGCTCAACCCGCCGCCGATCAGGGCGATCACCGCGAGGTCGAGTCCAAGGGTCACGGCGTCCACGGTCATGGCTCCCCGAGCGCTCGCTTGAGATCGATGGGCGCCTCGTCGGGCAGGCTGCGGATCTCGACCTGCACCCCGCGGCGCATGAGGCCGCGCAGGCCGTCGAGCTGGGCGTCGCTCAGGTAGACCGCGTTGGTGAAGCGGCGGGATCCCGCGCCGTGGTGGACGTTGCCCACGTTGAGGGCCGGGAAGCGGTCACCGCTCTCGAAGAGGCGGACGGCGTCCTCCACCGTCTCGATGAGGACGAGGGTGCTGTCGCGGCCGTAGCGCCGGGCCCCCAGCCAGGCGCCGGCCTCGGCCACCGAGAGGGCCGTGACCGCCGTCCCGCTGGGCACCGTCATCTGGAACATGCTCATCTGCAAAGCATTTTCCGGCGCCTGGTCGTTGGCGATGAGCACCTGCCGGGTCCGCAGGAACGGCAGCCAGGTCGCGATGATCTGGCCATGCAGCAGCCGGTTGTCGACGCGATGAAACGGGTTCACGCGCCCTTCCCCCGGGCGCGCAGGAGCTCGCCGGCCACCAGGATGTTCTCCCGGGCGTGGTCGCGAGCGGCGGCCGCGACGGCGGCCACGTCCCCTTCACGGCTGGTGTAGAGCTTCAGCAGCATGGGCAGGTTCACGCCGGTGACCACCTCGACCTCGTTGAGGAACGACAGCGAGAGGTTCGAGGGCGTGCCGCCGAACATGTCGCACAAGAGCAGGATGCCGTCGCCCGCGTCGACCTCGGCGATGGCGGCCCGCAGCCGGGCCAGCACATCGTCCATGGGATCACCCCGCCGGACGGAGACCGCGGCGGCCTGCGGGAACTCCCCCACGATCATCGACGCGGTGTCGAGGAGCGCCTGGGCGAGGGTGTCATGGGTACAGATGACGACGCCGATCATCGTGTGTCCTTGTCGATGTCCCGGTGGCGCACCGTGAGCGTGCGGCCCGCCGATCGCAGGTGGCTGGCCAGGTGCTCCACGATGGACACCGAGCGGTGGCGGCCCCCGGTGCACCCGATGGCCACCGTCAGGTAGCTCTTTCCTTCCGCGTCGTACGCCGGCAGGACGTCGTCGATCAAGGGGACGAAGCGATCCAGGAAGCGGCGGGTGGCCTCGTGCTGGAGCACGAAGTCGCGGACGGGCGCGTCGAGGCCGGTCTGCGGGCGCAGCTCCTCGACGAAGTGGGGGTTCTGGAGGAAGCGGACGTCCCAGACGATATCGGCCTCGGGCGGGACGCCCCAGGTGAAGCCGAAGCTCAGCAGCGAGACGCGCGCGCCGGGGCGTCGGCTCTCGCGGGTGGCGAAGGCCTGCACCGCCTGCTTGAGCTGGTGCACCGTCAGGTGCGAGGTGTCGATGATGCGCGAGGCCAGCCCCCGAAACGGCTGCATGGCGACGCGGGCCCCGGCGATGGCCTCGGGCAGCGACAGCGACTCGCCCATGGGGTGGCGGCGCCGGGTGGCGCTGAACCGGCGCAGCAGCACCTCGTCGGTGGCCTCCAGGAAGAGCACGTCGATGGCCGCGCCGCGCACCCGCAGCGCGTCGAGCATCTTCAGCGTCGCCTCGGGATCGTCCACGTTGCGGCCGTCGAGGCCGAGGGCCAGCCGCGAGAGCTTGTCGGTGCCCCGGGCCAGGGACACCAGCTTGGGCATGAGCGGGGCCGGCAGGGCGTCCACGCAGAAGTAGCCCAGGTCCTCCAGGGCGTGCAGGGCCGTGGAGATGCCCGAGCCGCTCAGGCCCGTGACCACCAGCAGCGACGGCGCCACCTCACTCAAGATCCGTCTCCTCCGGTGCGGGCGGCGTGATCTCGACCGGCGCCGCGCCTCGGCTCAGCAGATCGGCCAGGCGGTGGGCGAAGGCCTGCGCCGAGTGGGTGCCCTGGGCCTTCAGCAGCCGATCCCGGGCCGCCACCTCGATGATCAGCTTCAGGGATCGGCCGGGCCGCACCGGCAGCGTCAGGTGCGTGACGGGCACCCCCGCCAGCTCCATGCGCTGGGTGTCGAGGCCCACCCGATCGTAGTGGGCCGCCGGATCCCACTCCATCAGCTCGCACACCAGCTCGACGCGCTTGCGCTCCCGCACCGCCGCCGCGCCGAACAGATCCTTGATGTTCAGGATGCCCAGGCCGCGGATCTCCATGTGGTAGCGCGTCAGATCCGGGCCCGACCCCACCACGACGTTGTTGGACTCCTGCTCCAGGATGACCACATCGTCGGAGACGAGCCGGTGCCCGGCGGCCACCAGCTCCAGGGCCACCTCGCTCTTGCCGATGCCGCTCTTGCCCAGGATGAGCACCCCGACGCCGAAGACATCGATGAGCACCCCGTGGATGCTCGAGCGCACCGCCAGCCACCGGTGCAGGTGGGCGTTGACCCGCTCGGTGGCCACGGTGGACGGCTCGTCGGTCAGGAGGACGGCGAAGGGCTGCTCGTCGCCCACCTGGCAGAGCTCGGGCGGGGGCTCCAGGTCGGTCGTCACCACGAGGGCCGGGAAGTCGGCGAGGGCCAGCAGATCCAGGACCTCGCGGCGCTTGTCCGGGGGCTGGCTCCACAGGTAGCCCAGCTCGGCCCGCCCCATCATCTGGACGCGATCGTGCTCCAGGTGGACGGTGTAGCCGGTCAGGGCGACGCCGACGCGCTGGATGGTGGGCTGGTGGATCGGCCGCGGGCGCGCGGCCGCCCCGGCCACCAGGCGGTATCCCCGCGACGCCAGCGCGTCGGCCAGCTCGCCGACGGTCACCTCCGGGTGGAGCATGGGCGTCGCCTCGGGCCGCCCCCCCGCGAGGGCGTGGCGGGAAGGGCCTGCACGATCAGAGCTTCTCGTCCTCGGCCAGCAGCGTCGCGAAGAGCGAGCCGGCGTCGGGCGCGTCGAGGAGCGCCTGCCGGACGGTGGCGTCCTTGAGGAGCCGCGAGACGCGGGCCAGCGCCTTGAGGTGCAGCCCGTGCTTGGACTCCGGCACGATCAGGGTGAAGAAGAGGTGGGTCGGCTGCCCATCGAGGCTCTGGAAGTCCACCCCGCCCTGGCTGCGGCCGACGCAGGCGATCACGTCCTCCACCGCGTCCGTCTTGCCGTGGGGGATGGCCACCCCCTCGCCGATGCCGGTGCTCTGCAGCTTCTCGCGGCGCTGCAGGGTATCGACCAGGTGGTTGGGATCGAGGTCCGGCTGGACCTTGAGGATCAGGCCCACCAGCTCACGGAGCACGCCCGCCTTGTTGGACGCGCCCAGATCGGCCTCGATGGCCGCCGGGTGGAGAAAGTCAGAGATGCGCATCGTCGCTCGTCTCGAGGCTCGGGCTCGCGGGCCCGGCCAGGGGAGGGGCGGGTGTCCCGCCGCATCCCCCTCGCGTTGTTCTTCTAGAAGAGCCGCCGCCGCTTGGAGCTGGGCAGAATGCCCATGGCTTCCCGGTACTTGGCCACCGTGCGCCGGGCGATCTTCACCCCGTCCTTGCGCAGCAGCTCCACGATCTTCTGGTCGCTGTAGGGATCGTCTCCGTCTTCCTGGGAGACCAGATCCTTGATCTTCTTCTTGACCGCCTCGCTCGCGAGATCCCCCTGCGAGCCCACGCCGGTGATCGTCGAGTTGAAGAAGTACTTCAGCTCGAAGATGCCCTGGGGCGTGTGCACGTACTTGTTGTTCGTCACCCGGCTGACCGTCGACTCGTGCATGCCGATGTCTTCGGCCACGTTGCGCAGGATCAGGGGCTTGAGGTGCTCGACGCCCTTCTCGAGGAAGTCGCGCTGGAACCGGATGATGCTCTCGGTGACCTTCACGATGGTCTTCTGCCGCTGCTGGATGCTGCGGATGAGCCACTGGGCCGAGTTGAGCTTCTCGGTGACATACTTCTTGGTGTCGGAGTTGCCCCCCGACGACAGCGCCTGCCGATAGAACGCCGAGATGCGCAGCCGGGGCATGCCGTCCTCGTTGAGGACCGCCTTGTACTCCCCATCCACCCGCCGGATGTAGATGTCGGGCGTGATGTAGCGCGGCCGCTCGTTGATGTAGGGCCGGCCGGGTCGCGGCTCGAGGGAGGCGATGAGCTTCGCCGCCTCGATGATCTCGTCCTCCTCGATCTCCAGCGCTCGCACGATGGCCGGGATGTTCTTCTTCTCGAGGTTGTGGAGGTGCTTGGAGATGATGTCCTCGACGATGGAGCCCAGCTCGTGGAAGCGCGCCTGGATGAGCAGGCACTCCTTCAGATCGCGGGCGCCAACGCCGATGGGGTCGAAGGTTTCCTGAATGATCTCCAGTACTTCCTCAACGTACTCTTCGTCCTGGTCCAGCAGCTCGGCGAGCTGGGCGCAGGTCACGTCCTTCAGGTAGCCGTCGTCGTCGAAGTTGAAGATGAGGGTCGAGGCGACCCGCTTCTCCTGCTCCGAGAACTCCGACACCTGGAGCTGCCAGATCAGGTGATCGTGCAGCGTGGTCTCTTTGGTGAGGGTGGCCTCGTAGCCGGGCAGATCGTCGTCGCGCAGGCGCTGGGCGCCGGTGCCGGGCGTCGGCGTCGAGTAGTTCTGGAAGTAGGCCTCCCAGTCGATCTGGTTGGCGGCCTGCTCGCTGAGCTGGGAGCTGTCCACCTCGACGTCGGGGGTGCGGTCCTTCTGGTCCTGGTCGCGCATCTCCTGGGCCGTGTCCAGGCGGGCGGCGTGCGCGTCGATCTCCGATGACTCTTCGAGCATCGGGTTTTCCATGAGCTCCTCGCGCACGGCATCGATCAGGTCCATACGCGATAGCTGAAGCAGCTTGATGGCCTGCTGGAGCTGGGGGGTCATCACCAGCTGCTGGCCGAGCTTCAGCTCAAGTCTCATGTCCAGGCCCATCGGGGCTTGTCCTCCTCGTCGACGAAGCGTCGTCAAAGCCGTCGCCCAGGTAGAGCGAACGGACGCGCTCATCACGGGCTGCGGCGGCGGGGGAGCCCGAGAAGAGCATCACCCCGTCCGCGAGTATATCGACGCGGTCACAGGCCTGAAAGGCTTGACGCACGCGGTGGTCCGTCACGACCACCGCGACCCCCTCGGCGGCGAGGTGCCGGAGCTGGTGCGCGATGGCGTCGGCGGCCCGGGGATCGAGGCCCGCGAAGGGCTCATCGACCAGCAGCACCCGGGGCCGCGCCGCCAGGGCGCGCAGGATCTCGACGCGGCGCCGCTCGCCGCCGCTGAGGCGGTCGGCCCGGGCGTGGGCCAGGGGGGCGAGGCCGAAGCGCTCCAGCAGGCCGTCCCGGCGGGCGATCCGCTCGCCCGGGGGCAGGTCGCGCAGGGCGACGTCCAGGTTGGCCTTGACCGTGAGGTCGCGAAACACGCTCGGGTCCTGGGGGAGGTAGACGAGTCCGGCCCGGGCCCGCCGCCAGAGGGGCAGGCGGGTCACGTCGCGGCCCGCCAGGATCACCCGCCCGCCGTGCGGGGCGAGCAGGCCCGCCAGCATGCGAAACGTCGTCGTCTTGCCGGCGCCGTTGGGCCCGAGGAGGGCGACCACCTCGCCCTCGGCCACCGCCAGGTGCAGGTCGCGCACGACCTCCCGGCGGCCGAAGCGCCGCGACAGGCCCGCGGCGACGAGGACGCTCATCGCAGCACGCTCATCCGGGGGGGCGCGGCAGCGTGATGCGGGGGGCCTGGATGCGGCCGCGGGCCTGCTCCACCACCAGCCGCCCCTGGCCGGGCCAGTACACGATGCGGGCCCCGCCCAGGCGATCCTTGCCGCGCGTCACCTCGGGGTGGCCGGCCAGCTCCAGGCGGTCCTCGGCGCGCAGGTAGCGGGCGGTCTCGGCCCGGGCCGACAGCTCGCCCTGGGTCACCGTCACCCCGCCCGACGCCACCAGACCGTCCACCTCGCCGTCGTCGCCGTACCGCGCCTCCAGCACCGCGCAGCGCAGCACCAGCTCGCCCTGGCGGACCACCACGTCACCGCTGAACGTGGCCTGCCCCGTCGCCTGGTCCAGCTCCAGGCGCGCCGCCTGGATGTCCAGCGTCTCGGTGGGGGGCGCGGCCAGCAGCAGCAACAGGGGGAGGATGGGGTGCACGGGCCGACCCTACCACGGGCGCCCAGCGGTCGTGCAGCCAGACCCACCGCGTCGGCGCCGCGCGGATGAGGGCCTCCAGCCGGGCGGTGGCGGCGTCGAGGGGGCGGTGATCGGGCAGGCGCGCGGCGTGGACGGTCGTGCCGCTGGCGTCGGGGGCGCTCCACACGAAGAGGACGGGGGCCCCGGTGGCCGCCTGGAGGCGCTCCAGCGTCAGCGGGACGGGGGCCGGGCGGCCGAAGAACTCGACCGTGCGCGCCCGCTCGCGGGTCGCCTGGTCGACAAAAAAAGCAACTGTTTCGCCAGCTTGCAGCCGTCTCCTCGCCTCTTGGCCGCCCCCGCCGGGTCCCAGGACGACCAGGCCCAGGGCCGCCCGCTCCCGGGCCAGCCACCGGTACAGGGGGCCTCCCTGGGAGCGCGCGCCCACGGCGACCACCGGCACCCCGGCCGCCGCGAGGGCGCCCCCCAGCAGCTCCCAGTTGCCCAGGTGGGCGGTGGCCACCAGCACGCCGCGCCCCTCGGCCCGGGCGGCCTCCCAGGTGGCGAGGGCCTCGGCCGACACCCGCCACGTCGGCAGCACGCGCGCGGCGTTGACCCACGCGGCCACCCGCCGGCCCAGATCGGCGAAGCAGGCCCCGACGCTCGGGGGATCGGGCAGGCTCAGCGCGAGGGCGGTGGCCATCCGGGCCCGATCCCGGCGGGCCAGCAGGCCGAGGGCGCGGCCGGCGCCGGCCCCCAGGGCCAGGGCCCATGACAGCGGCAGGGCGCGCAGCACCGCGGCCAGGCCCTGGAGCAGCACGAGGGCGACGGCATGCCGCAGGGGCCGCGTCCGGCGCCGGAGCCGACCCACGATCAGGCGGTGGCGCGCCGGGCGGCGTCGATGGCCTGCACCTGCTGGACGAGGGCCGCGAAGTCGGCCGGCGTGAGCTGGGTCTCGGCGTCGGAGCGCGCGCGCGACGGATCGATGTGCACCTCGGCGAACAGGCCGTCCACGCCGATGGCGGCGGCGGCGCGGGCCAGCGGCAGGGCCATCTGGCGGTCACCGCCGGTGGTGGGCCCCGTCCCCCCGGGCACCTGCACGGCGTGGGTGCAGTCGAAGATCAGCGGCACCCCGGCGGCGCGCATCCACACCAGGGAGCGCGGATCGACCACCAGATCGCCGTGGCCGAAGCACGAGCCGCGCTCCGTCAGCCACACCGGCGCCCCGCCGGCCTTCTCCACGATCAGCCCCACCCGCCGCGGATCGAGGAACTGCCCCCGCTTGATGTTCAGGGGGCGGCCGGTGGCGGCCGCGGCGACGACCAGATCGGTCTGCCGACAGAGAAACGCTGGAATTTGAAGCACATCCGCCACCTCGGCGGCGGCCTCGCACTGCTCGGGCAGGTGGACGTCGGTGAGGATGGGCAGGCCGTAGCGATCCTTGACCTCGGCCAGCACGTTGAGCCCGGCGGTCAGGCCCAGCCCCCGAAAGCCGTGGAGGCTGCTGCGGTTGGCCTTGTCGAAGCTGGCCTTGAAGATGAGCGGCAGCTTGAGGGCGGCCAGGGCGGCGGCCACGGCGTAGGTCAGATCGGCGTCCTCGATGACGCAGGGCCCCGCGATGAAGACCAGGGGGTGGCCGGCCCCGATGGGCGGCAGGGTGCTCATGGGTGCTCCTCGCGACGTCCGGCCGCAGCATAGCCGACGGGGGCGGCGGGCACACTGGCGCGTCGGGGCCCGCTGGCCCATCATCGGTCCGCCACGCGCCAGGGAGGCCCCATGCAGCCCGAAGAGATCCGCCGCTCTCCGCTCCTGCCGTCCTCGTGGGAGCTGCCCGACGCCATCATCCGCCGCGTGGGCGACACGGTGGGCCGGCAGCGCGCGATGATCGCCGAGGGCCACCTGCTGCTGCTGCTGCACGCGGTGCCCGGTCCCGATGTGGCCGATCGCCACGGGGCCCTCTTCTGGCGCGCGCCCAGCGGCGAGTGGCGGGCGAGCGTGGGCCGCGGCGCCGGGCACACGGCCCTGCTGGCGCACATCAAGTCCTATGACGACGCGGTGGACGCCCTGGAGAAGCGCACGGAGTCGGCCGACTCCGCCGACGACTGGTTCGACATCATCAAGGCCGCCGTGCCCCTGCACCGCTCCGCGCGCAACATGCTGGCCACGCTCCAGTCGGCCCGCGAGGCGCTGCCTGACGCGCGCCAGCTCATCATCGCCCGCGACCTGGCCATCGACGTGGAGCGCGGCGCCGAGCTGGTGCACGAGGAGGCCGAACACGGCCTGCGGTTCGCCCAGGCCCACCAGGCCGAGGCCCAGGCCCAGGCCGCCGAGCAGATGGCCCGCGCCGGCCACCGCCTGAACATGCTGGCCGCGCTCTTCCTCCCCCTCACCGCGGTCGGCGGCCTGTTCGGCATGAACCTGCCGTTCGGCTTCGAGGCCGAGCCCTGGATGTTCTACGCCGCCCTGGCGGCGTCGGTGGTCTTCGGCCTGCTCTTCAGCCGCCAGCTGTCGGGGGCTCGTCGCTGACGACCGCCGGCAGGCGGCCGCGGGCGCGCCACGCCAGCCGCTCGGCCACCAGGTGCGGCCGCTCCAGCGTCATGGGCAGCCAGCCCCGGTCGTGGGTCGTCTCCCAGCAGACCGGCGTGGGATCATCCGCCCGCGTCCGCCGCACCCGGCGGCGCAGCACGCGGTCGCGCTTCATGAACCGCACCTCGATCTCGCGCACCTCGCCGGCGGCCCACCACAGCGGGTTCTCCGCCGAGGTCTCCGACCAGGCCAGCACGAGGCCCTCGGCCTCCAGGCGCGCCGCCACGGCGCGGGCCTCCGCGGCCGTCATGGGCTCACCTCCAGGCTCGAGATCCAGTCGCGCAGGAGCGCGACCCGCTCGGGGGGCAGCAGGGTGGGCGCGTTGAGGGGCATATGGGCCCGCTCCTCGCCGGCGGCGTCGAGGGGCGCGCACTGCGAGACGCGCTGGTAGAGCGGGCTGGCGGCGGGATCACCCGGGACGACCAGCGGCGCCTCGCCCACCCGGTGCGTGCGCAGGATTGCCTCCAGGGTCGCCGGATCGGGGCTCGACAGATCCAGGCCCGCTGCCGGGCGGGCGTTGCCGTGGCAGGCCGAGAACGCGCAGCTCGGCCGGAAGACCACGCTGTGCAGGTTCTCCAGGGTCGGCTCGGCCGTGGCGAGCGCGTCGGCCGGGGTCTCCTCGCACTCGGGCTCCTGGCCGATCACGTCGGGATCGTCCGCCGCCGGCACCACCAGCGGCCCGGCGATCTCCTCGGGGGTCGGCGGGGCCTGTCCATCGGCCTTCGGCACGGCGAGGACGACGCAAGGTCCCGAAAAGTATGAGATTCCCAGCTCTTCGCGCTGGAGGCTGCTGTTGGCCACCACGCTGTTGTCGAGCATGATGCGCGCCTCGGCGAAGCCGAGCATGACGCACATCTCCTGGTCGCCGGTGCCCCAGCCCACCTCCACCGGTCGGGGGTTGTCGTAGCCGCACGTCACGGCCAGGCCGTTGATGTCGCTGATGTCCAGGGGCGGATCGAAGGCCTTGCCGTGGGGCTCGGCGTCGAAGCCGTCGAGCCGGTAGATGGACTCGCCGTCGCGGCTGCCGCCGCGGATGGTCACGTCGAAGAAGTTCCCCAGCTCGTGGTAGTGCGGCAGCAGCCAGTACAGCTTCATGTCGAAGGGGTGGGCCGTGGTGCGGCGGTAGGCGTCGGCCATGTGGCAGTCGGCCGTGAACCGCGACGCCTGCTGGGGGGGCAGCGTCAGGGGCAGGTAGCTGTAGCGGAAGGGCGTGACGACCACGCGCACGTCGCGGGGGTGCACGACGTCCAGCGCCATCTGCAGCGAGGTGGTCACCTCGGCGGCCGACAGGTTGAGCAGGTGGACGTTGGCCACCACCTTGTGGCGCGGCGGGACCTTGACCACCACGCCGTCGCCGAGCCGCTGCTCCTCGAAGAGCGACTGGGTGGACTGGGCGAAGAGCACGGCCCCCGCGAGGGCGGCGCGCAGCTCGTCGAAGCCCCGCTGGCTGCACCGGAAGTACCCGTCCTGCCCCGGGAATTCGTCCTCGGGCACCACGAACCAGTTGGAGTGGTGGAAGGCGCCCCCGTTCGCCAGGGCGACGCGCTCGACGTAGAGCGCCTGGTCGTTGTCCAGCGTCCACTGCACGCAGCGGGACTCCTCCTGGAAGGGATCCAGCGCCCGCGGCCCGAAGGCGTGGGCCAGCGTCACGCGCTCCACCGGAGGCCGGGGACCCGCGTCGGCGACGGGACCCGCGTCGGCCGGACCGGCCGCCTCGGCGTCCTGGCCCGCGCTGCCCGCGGCCCCATCGGATCCGCCGGCTGGCCCCCGGTCGAGGTGCCCCGCGGCGTCGGGGCCCGGATCGGCCCCGGCGTCCGCCCGCGGATCGGCGCCAGCGCCCCCCTCACCACAGGCCGAGAGGCAGAGCACACAGAGCAGGAGAGCGCGCATGGCGGGGCCTCGATGACTGGTCAGACCAGTATCTTCGCCGTCGGGGCCCATCGCTGCAAGGGGATGAGCGGTCAGAGGCCGAACGGCATGTTGATCCGCATCGGCTCGCCGCGGAAGGCGGGGAAGCGGAAGGACTGCACCTGCTTCTCCACGCAGTCGCCGACCGGGGTGCCCTGGAAGGGGCCGCTGGCCTTCGCCTCGGTGACGGGGCCGCTGGAGCCGATGACCATGCTGACCATCACGGTGCCGGTGGCGGACGGATCCTGGGCCTTGCAGGCGCGGATCTTCCCGGCGTTCTGCTTGACCACCATCAGGATCTGCTGGCGGCTGAGCTTCTCGGGCAGCAGGGCCGTCGGCGTCGGATCGAAGGCCTCGGCGCGGGCCGGCGCGGCCGCCCGGCCATCCAGCGAGCCCAGCAGATCGTCCACCTCGCTGCCGCCGCCGCGGGCGGCCGCGGGCTTCGCGGCGCGGGAGGCGGGCGCCGCGGCCACGACGGGGGCCGGGGCCTCGGTCGCGGGCGCGGCCGGCGCGCGGCTCGTCCGCCGGGGGCGGGCGTCGTTCTCGTCGCGGCGGGGCCGCGGGACGGCGGCGGCGATGCTCTCGGGGGCGTCCCCGCCCGCGGCGGGCGGCTCCGAGGCTACGGCGACCGCGTCGGAGGGCGGCGCGGCGGACGCCGGGGCGGCCGCGGCGGTCTGGGGGGCGGCGGTGGCCGCGGCGGCCGCCAGGCTCGCGGGGGCCGAGGCGGGCCCGGCGGCCAGGGGGCGGCGGGTCCGTCGGGGGCCGCGTCCATGATGCGCCAGGTCGCGAAGGCGCCGATGGCCACGCCGGCGGTGGCCAGCACGCCCCAGAGCCAGCCGTTGCCGCGCTTCGGCTTGATGACGAGGGGCGCCATGGGCGCCACCACCTCCACCCCGGCGAAGGCGGCCGGCACCACCACCGGCGCGTCCGGCACCACCAGATCGGGGGCCCCCAGGGGGTCGGCCTCGTCGAGGATCGCCCAGGCGGCCTCGTCCTCGCCGTCGGCGGGCCCCGCGGGCAGCTCCGCCAGGGCGATCCGCGCCAGGGCCCGCAGGGCCGCCGGATCCGCCTCATACTGGCCGGCCAGCCGGCTGCCGTCGGTGATGCGTCCGCGCTCGAAGGCCGCGCGGAGGGCGTCCAGATCGCTCATGCCTCCCTCCACCCAGGCGCGGATGCGCGCCAGGGCGCGGTAGATCGCCTGGCGGGACAGCCCGCTCTCCCGGGCCGCGTCCGTCACGCTGCCCCCCGACAACATCACCCCGAGGGCGGTCTGGACATCGGGCGCGCCCTCCAGCTCGGCGTTGACCCGCGCCACCACCATGCGGGCGACGCACCGCGACTGGGGATCGACGGTGGCGCTGAGGCCGAGGGCGTCGTCGGCCCGGCGGGCCTGGCGGCCTGCTGCCGGCGCATCTTGTCCCGGGCGCGCCAGATGACCTTGGCCCGCAGCATCGAGAGGAGGTGCAGGCGGCGCGGGGCTGGCTCTGCACGCGATCGGCGGTGCGGCGGAAGAAGTCGGCCAGCTCGGCGGGGTCGGCGGCGAGATCCACCGCCGCGTCCCAGCGGGCCTCCTGCCAGCTCGCCCACTCGCCCGCCGGCGGCGCGAGCCGCAGCGCGTCGAGCAGCCAGCTCGTCAGGCCCGCCTGGAGGTCGGCGCCGTCGGTGCCCCCCAGGCCATCGGCCAGGCGGCGCAGCGCGGCCGCGTAGGCCGGCGCCGACGCGACCGGGTCGGTCGTGTCCTCCAGCGCGAGCACGGCCCCCAAGGGATCTTCCTCCGTCACGGCGACGTTGCGCCCGTTCACGTTCAGGTTTCCGTCTCTACGCCCGGGGTGGGAAGGACTGTCCGGGGGAGGGGCGAGGGGCCGGTGCGGCGCTCGCGGCCGGCGGGTCTTCCGGCAGGCGGGCGGCGGTCATCGGTGCCCATGGTCGTGTTCGCTCTCCCCCGCGCTCACGGCGGGGAATAGAGCATATCTGGCCGGCCCGCGCCATGCGCCCGGGGGGCCAATCTGGAAGCCTCGGAATCGACGACGGAAATCGGTGATCAGGGGGGCAGGCGGGTGGCCCAGCCGGGGGCGGCGTCGTAGCCGAGCCGGCGCAGGGTGTCGCCGAAGCACGCCTCGAAGCGCTCGGCGGTGGCCCGGCTGAAGTGGTTGACCCAGTCCCCGGCCACCCCCTTGCGGCGGAAGGAGGCGCGATCCTCCTGGCCTGCCTTGCGCCCCGTCTGGCGCGCGAAGGTGAACTTCTCGGCCGTGGCCCGCGCCTGGATCGGATCCAGGGGCCGGCCGCTGTGGATCGGGATGATGCGCTGGAGCTCCCCGGCCGTGTCGGCGAGCAGATCTTCATAGCGGACGCGCACCACATGGGGCCGATCGAAGGCCCAGGCCTCGACGTGCTGCCCCCACGACATGCGGGTGCCCCGGGGGTGGGCCAGCTCATGCTCCAGGAAGGCCCCCAGGTGGGTGCGCGCGTCGGCCGGGTCGTAGCCGCGCCCGAAGAGGCGATCGTAGGCCGCCGCGTGCCCATGGCGCTCGCCCGCCTCCCGGGCCGCCGCGATCTCGCGCATGCGGTGGAACCACAGCGACACCAGCACGTCGCGACCGTCGCGGACCAGGTAGAACACACGGCGCAGGCGCGGATCGTAGCCCCAGTGGTTGTGGATGACCGCGGTGTGGGCCACGGGCAGGCGCGGGTGCTGGGGGAAGGGGATCTGCAGCGCGTCGGCGATCATCTGGCCCAGCCAGGTGCCCCCCGACTTCTGGTACTCGCAGACGTAGTAGAGCGGGAGCTGCTCGCCCACATAGCGGCCCAGCAGGCGGGTGCCGTGGACGCCCAGGCGCAGGAGGTTGTCGTGGAGGATGCCCATGGCCTTCCATAGCCCACGGGGCCCTGGCGACTCAACCGCCGCGGGCGGGTGTTGACGCGGCCCGGTGCATCCCGGATCGTCCTGCCAGGCAAGAGGAGCCCCATGCCCGAGGCTGCACCCTCCATCCGTCTGTCGGCGCCGGCCGCGACCCGCTGGGCCGGCCTCGCCGTGCTCGTGCTGGGCGCCATCGCGTGGCTGCCCCGCTTCGCCCACCCGTCGGTGCGCTACAGCCTGCTGACGAGCGCGGGCATCGCCGCCCTCTGGCTCGCCCTGCTGGTGCGCCGACGCGGCGACGCCCTGACGGCCCATGTGGTCATCCGTCGGCCGCACTGGGTCCAGACCATCGCCCACAGCTCCATCTATGCCTACTGGGGCCTGTACGTGGACGTGGTCTACGCCCAGGTGCCCCTCATCTTGAGCCAGGTGGTCTTCGCCTACGTCCTCGACCTGCTCATCGCCTGGACGCGCGGCCGCAAGTGGCAGATCGGCATGGGGCCCATCCCCATCATCGGCAGCACCAACCTCTTCTTGTGGTTCCACGACGAGGTCTTCTACTGGCAGTACGCCATGGTGGCGGCGGCCTTCCTGTCGCGGGAGTTCCTGCGCTGGCGGCGCGATGGCCAGGAGATCCACATCTTCAACCCGTCGGGCTTCGGGCTGTCGCTGGCGTCCATCGCGGTCATCGCCACCGGCACGACGGAGTGGACGTGGGGCTCGACCATCGCCACGACGCTCATCCACGCGCCATACATGTTCGAGTGGATCTTCGCCGCGGGCATCGTGGTCCAGATCCTGTTCGGGGTCTGCCTGGTCACGATGACGGCGGCGCTGGTGGTCTTCCTGGGCGGCCTGCTGTGGTTCCAGCTCACGGGAGACTGGTTCTTCGAGAACGAGCACATCCCCATCGCGGTGTTCCTGGGGATGCACCTGCTCATCACCGATCCGGTCACGTCACCACGGGCCAACGGCGGCAAGATCCTGTTCGGCACGCTGTATGGCCTGGCTGTTTTCCCTTTGTATTCCGGTCTGTTGAGCATCGGGACGCCGAGCTTCTACGACAAGCTGCTCCAGGTGCCGGTGCTCAACCTGATGGTGCCCTGGCTGGAGCGGGCCGGTCGCCACCTGCGCTGGCCCGGCTGGAAGCTGTCGCCGCCGAAGACGAACCTGGTCCATGTGGGGCTCTGGGCGGTGGCGTTCGCCTTCATGGTGGGGCCCCTCAAGCACCACCCCGGCCAGCAGCCCGCCTACTGGGAGGCGCGGTGCGCCCAGGGCAACCAGCGGTCCTGCCACAACATGGTGGTGCTCTACGAGGGCCTCTGCCGGCGCAAGTTCGGCCACGCCTGCGTGCTGCTGGCCGACCAGTTCATGGAGGGGAAGCTCATCCCCGGCGACGAGAAGGCGGCGGTCTACTACTACGAGCAGGCCTGCGGCTTCGACATCGCCCGCGGGTGCGGGATGCTGGCCCTGGCCCACGAGGATGGGCGCGGCGGCCTGCCGCCGTCCCCCGAGAAGGCGGGCATCGTGCGGGCCCGGGCGTGCAGCCTGGGCGACGGGGCGGCGTGCGTGGAGCAGGCGGCCCGGCTGGTGGACGGCCGCGGGGTCGCGCGGGATCCGGCGGCGGCCGCCGCCCTGCTGGACGGGGCCTGCCGCGGCGGCCACGCCCAGGCCTGCGGCATCCTCGGGTTCATGCTGGAGCGGGGCCAGGGCATCCCCGCCGATCGCGCGCGGGCGCGGACGATGTACGATGAGGCCTGTCGACGAGGCCTGGAGCCGGCCTGCCGCCAGCGCGACGCGCTGGGCACGCCGTGAAGGACGCGAGAGGACGCGCGCGATGGTGGTGATGAGGGGATGGGCCGCGCTGGCCCTGGCCGTGGGCCTGCTCGGTGCCTGCGAGGAGAGCATCCGCGAGCCGGGCGAGCCCCCGCGCCCGGTGCGGACGAAGGAGGCGCCCCCGCCGGCGGCCCTCAGCTCGACGCCGCTGCCCGAGCGCGTGGCGACGCCCGGGACGCGGTTCGAGGCGGTCGATCCCGCCGCCGCGGGCCTCACGTTCAAGCACCGCTGGTCCGATGATCCCAGCCACCAGAAGGAGTTCACGGGCCCCTTCTCGGGCGGCGGCGTCGCCGTGGGCGACTACGATGGAGATGGCCGCCCCGACGTCTTCCTCACCCGCCCCGGCGGGGGGGGCCGGCTCTACCGCAACGAGGGCGAGTGGCGCTTTCGGGACGTGACCACCGAGGCGGGCATCGGCGATGACGGCTGGACCACCGGCCCCGCCTTCGTCGACGTGGACGGCGACGGCGACCAGGACCTCTTCGTGGGGCGCTTCGATGCCCCCAACCGGCTCTACATCAACGACGGTGGGAAGTTCACCGACCAGGCGGCCGCGCGGGGCCTGGCCTACAGCGGCGCCACCGTGTCCATGGCCTTCGCCGACGTGGATCGCGACGGGGATCTGGACGCCTACCTGGTGACCTACCGCCGCACGCCGGCCGAGCCGCTCCAGGGCAACCCGGTCATCGAGGACGGCAAGCCCATGCCGCCTCCCGAGCACCGCGAGTACCTGGCCATCATGATGCGCCCCGACAAGGGGCCGGTCATCGTGAACGCGGGCCAGCAGGATCGCTTCTTCCGCAATGAAAACGGGCGCTTCGTCGATGCGAGCGCCGAGGTCGGGGTCGGGGCCGAGTACGAGATGGGCCTGTCGGCCCGCTTCTTCGACGCCGATGACGACGGCTACCCCGACCTGTACGTGGCCAACGACTTCTTCGGCGCCGACCACTTCTACAAGAACGAGGGGGGCCGGCGGTTCGTGGAGATCACCCGCGAGGCGCTGCCGCACACCGCGTGGTTCTCCATGGGCACCGACGCCGCCGACATCGACGGGGACGGCCGGCTCGACCTCTTCACGGCGGACATGTCGGGCACGAACCACTTCAAGCAGAAGCTCTCCATGGGCGACATGAACGATGACGGCTGGTTCCTGGAGTTCCCGGAGCCGCGCCAGTACATGCGCAACGCCGTCTTCCTCAACACCGGCCTGGGGCGCTTCATGGAGGTGGCCCAGCTCCTCGGCCTGGCCAACACCGACTGGACGTGGACGCCGAAGTTCGGGGATCTGGACGAGGACGGCCGTGAGGACCTCTTCGTGTCCAACGGCATGACCCGCGACTACTCCGACAGCGACATCCGCCAGCAGCTCAAGGACGGCAACCGCTGGCAGGGCCTCGATCTCGACTTCTGGCTCAAGCAGCCGGAGCGGCGCGAGCCCAACCTGGCGTTTCGCAACGAGGGCGATCTGCGCTTCTCGTCGGTGGGGCCGGCCTGGGGTCTCGACGAGCCCAGCGTGAGCTTCGGGGCGGCCCAGGCCGACTTCGACGGCGACGGCGATCTGGATCTCATCACCAACGACTTCGAGGCGCCGCCGCGCCTGTACCGCAACCGCACGGCCCGCACCCGGCGCCTGCGCGTGCGGCTCCTGGGGGCGGACGCCAACACCTGGGGCATCGGCGCGCGGGTCACCGTGGTGACCAACGCCGGCGCCCAGGTGCGCGAGCTGGCCCTGTCGGGCGGCTTCATGGCCCAGAGCGAGCCCGTGCTGCACTTCGGCCTCGGCGAGGAGGCCACGGTCACGACCATGACGGTGCGCTGGCCCAGCGGCCGGGAGCAGAGCTTCTCGAACCTGGCCGCCGACATGCTCTACACCGTGCGCGAGCAGCCCACCGCGCCCCGGGCCGAGCCGCCCCAGCTTCCCCCGGCGCTGTTCGTGGCCGCCGCCCCGCCCCCCGGGCGCCACGAAGAGCGCCCCTACGACGACTTCAAGCGCGAGCCGCTGCTGCCCAACAAGCTCTCGGCCCTCGGCCCCGGCCTGGCGTGGGGGGACGTGGACGGCGACGGCGACGCCGATCTCTGGCAGGGCGGCGCGGCGGGCCAGCCGGGGCGCATCCTGCTGAGCGAGGCGGGCCAGCTCGTGCCGCGGCAGGACGCGGCCCTCGCCGCCGACGCCGCCGCCGAGGACATGGGCGGGGTCTTCCTGGACGCCGATGGCGACGGCGATCTGGACCTGTACGTGGTGAGCGGCGGCGTCGAGCTGGAGCCTGGCAGCCCGCTGCTGCGCGACCGCCTCTACCTCAACGACGCGGGCACGCTGACCCGGGCGGCGAAGGCGCTGCCCGACCTGCGTGACAGCGGCGGCCCGGTGGCCGCCGCCGACTTCGATGGCGACGGCGATCTGGACCTCTTCGTGGGCGGGCGCGTGGTGCCGGGGCGGTACCCCTCGGCCCCCGAGAGCCGCCTGCTCAAGACCGAGAAGGGCCAGTTCACCGACGTGACCGACCTGCTCGCGTCGGGCCTGCGCACGGCCGGGATGGTGACGGGGGCGCTGTGGTCGGACGCCGACGGCGACGGGAAGCTCGACCTGCTGGTCACCTACGAGTGGGGCCCCGTCCGTCTCTGGCGCAACGCCGGCGGCAAGCTGGAGGAGGCCACGCGCGACGCCGGCTTCGACGCCCACCACGGCTGGAACAACAGCATCGTGGGCGCCGACTTCGATGGCGACGGCGACGTGGACTACGTGGTGGCCGGCTTCGGCCACAACCTGAAGTACCACGCCAGCGACGAGCACCCCGCGGTGCTGTACTACGGCCCCTTCGGCACCGGCGGCGCCATGCAGCTCGTCGAGGCCAAGTACAGCGACGACACCCTGCTGCCCGTGCGCGGCCTGTCGTGCTCGTCCGACGCGATGCCGGAAATCCGCAGTCGTTACAAGACCTTCGCGGACTTTGCGCGGGCGACCGCCCAGGACATCTACGGCGACGTCCTCGACAAGGCCCAGCGCTTCGAGGCCGACACCCTCGACACCGGCATCTGGCTCAACCAGGGCGGGCGCTTCACCTTCCAGGCCCTGCCGCGGATGGCCCAGGCCTCGCCGGTCTTCGGCATGGCGGTGCTGGACGCCGACGCCGATGGCCACCTCGACCTGGTGCTGGCCCAGAACTTCTTCGGCCCCCAGCGCGAGACCGGCCGGATGGACGGCGGCGTCTCGGTGCTGCTGCGGGGCAAGGGCGACGGGACGTTCGTCGCCATCCCCCCCACCGAGAGCGGCCTGCTCGTCCCCGAGGACGCCACGGCCCTGACGGTCGCCGATCTGGACGGCGATCCCTGGCCCGACCTGGCCTTCGCCGTCAACGACGGCCCCCTCAAGCTCTACCGCCACCGCGGGCTCGGCCTGGGCAAGCCCTACACCGTCCGACTCAAGGGCCCGGCGGGCAACCCGGCGGCGGTGGGCGCGCGCGTCGAGCTGGTGCTCAAGGGCGGCACCCGGCGGGTGGGCTGGACGCAGGCCGGGGCGGGCTACCTGTCCCAGGATGACGGCCGCGTCCGGTTCGGCCTCGCCGCCGGCGAGGAGCCCGAGTCGGTGAACATCCGCTGGCCCGACGGGCAGGTCACCACCCACCCGGCCGGCGCCGACGGGGTCGAGGCCACCCGGAGCTGAGGCCATGCGCGCCCTCCTCGCTGGCCTCCTGGCCCTGCTGCCCCTGGCCGCGCGCGCCGACGACCGCACCCTGCGCGTGCAGCTCGGCCCCGGCGTGGCCGGCCCGGCGGCGCCCATCCCCCTGTTCTTCGACCAGCGCCTGACCATCGTGCTGCCCGACACGGTGCGCCTGGCCGTGGCCGGCAGCGCCGACGTCCTGGTGGCCCACACCCAGGACAACGTCGTCGTCGCGACGCTCATCGACAGCGAGTACGTGCGGGCGGTGAAGCCGCGCACCAACCTGACGGTGATCACCGAGGGCGGCGCCGCCTTCACCTGCACCATCGCGGTGGCCGACGCCGCGGACGCCGTGGCCGTGAACCTCATCGAGGTCCAGCGGGCCCCCGACCACGCCCGGCGCGTGGGGGCGGAGGCGAAGGCCGCCCTGGCCGCCTGGCTGGCCGATCCCGGCGCCGCGGATCCCGAGGTGGCGCGGGCCCTGGCGGCGATGACGCCCGAGGTGGAGAGGCAGGCGACGCGGCAGATCGCGGCCTGGGCGGCCGACGGCGGCTTCGAGGTGCTGGCCGGCGTGCAGCGCACGCGGCAGGGCTTCATCTACCTGACCAGCCATGGGCTCTTGCGGCTGGGGGACGCCGCGATCATCCGGCTGACGGCGGCGAACCACAGCCAGCCCGCCCTCACCGTCGGCGGCGTCCGGGTCTTCATCGGTGACCAGGCGCTCCCCGCAGACCAGGTCATCACCACGGTCCGCGACGCGGCCCTGCTCCCCGACGGCCAGCCCCGGGCCCTCGGCGTGCTCTTCCCGGCGGTGTGGCTGCGCGATGACGTCGCGGTGGAGGTCTGCGAGGCGGGCACCGAGCCGCGGTGCGTTCGCCTGGACGTCCGCTGAGGACCGGCTACCCGAGCACCCGGTTGTCCAGCAGCCGGGTCTGACCGAACCACACCGCCATGGCCAGCACGACCGGCGCCGTGATGGGCGCCGCCGGGCGGCTCAGATCGAAGGCGTCGCGCACCTCCAGGTAGTCGATGCGGGCGCGGGGCGAGGCGCCAATGAGGGCCCGGGCGGTCTCCTCCAGCGCATCCGGGTCGCGCTCCCCGGCGGCCCAGAGCACCTCCGCCGCCGCCAGCGCCCGGTGCAGGCAGCGCGCCTCGCGCCGCTCCTCCGGCCCCAGGTACTGGTTGCGGCTGCTCATGGCCACGCCGTCGGGCTCGCGGACGATGGGGTGCCCCACGATCTCCACCGGGACGTCCAGGTCGCGCACCATCCGCCGGATCACGGCGAGCTGCTGGTAGTCCTTCTCGCCGAAGACGGCCACGTCACACCGGGTGATGTTCAGCAGCTTCAGGACCACCGTGCACACCCCGTCGAAGTGACCCGGCCGCGACGCGCCGCAGAGCGGGCCGGCCAGCGCCGGCACCCGCACCACCGTCTCGGCGCCGGGGGGGTACATCTCGGCCACGGGCGGCAGGAACACGGCGTGGCAGCCGGCCGCCCGGGCCTTGGCAAGATCCCCTTCTGTATCGCGGGGATAGCGCTCGAAGTCCTCGCCGGGACCGAACTGGGTGGGGTTGACGAAGATGCTCGCCAGCACGACGTCGGCGCGCCGCCCGGCCTCCCCCATCAGCGCCAGGTGCCCGGCGTGCAGGGCGCCCATGGTGGGGACGAAGCCGATGCGACGCCCGGAGCCGTGGTGGGCGGCCGCGTAGCGCGCGACCTGGGCGCGGGTGGTGAGGACGTCCATGCCGCCATCCTCGGAGGGGGGACCGTCGCCGTCAAGCTGCCGCCCGCGGCTCGCCCGTGGCCGGTTTTTTGACAGCCTCCCCCTTGTGGGATGAGGTACGCGGGTCCACGGCCCGAGGCGAGCGATGCTGATCATCACGCACCACATCAAGAGCGCGTCCGACTTCATGGATCGCTACCTGCCCCAGGGGGCCGCCGGGGGCCTGTTCCTGCCCGAGAAGCTGGGCATGCCCCAGGGGGGGCGCGTCTGCCTCGAGCTCTTCCTCGACTGGCTGGGCGAGGTCTTCTTCCCCGTCGCCCACATCGAGCGCACCGGCGTCGTCTGGGACAACGGGGGCCGCCGCCTGAAGGGCGCGGTCGTCCGCTTCGCCGAGGAGGAGCTGCCCCTCCGCGACCGCCTGCTCGGCCTGGTGCAGAGCTCGACGGGCGGCTGGCGGCCCCGCGGCGCCGATCGCCAGGCCGCCCGCCTGCGGGCCCTGTGCTACGACGCCGACGCCCGCAGCATCGCCGGCGAGATCCGCGATCTGTCCCCGTCGGGGGCCCTCCTGGCCGCCGAGCAGCTCCTGCCGGCGGGCAGCGACGTGCACCTGCGCCTGGAAGATCCCGCCCAGGGCGTCATGCACCACGTCCGCGGCCGCGTCGTCCGCCTCGACTTCCGCCGCGCCGATCCCGGCATGGGCGTGGAGTTCCGGTTCCAGAGCCGCCGCGAGCGCAAGGCCATGGCCCGCCTGTGCCAGCGCCTGTCCACACGCGCCGCTTGAGTCTTGGCCGCCATCCGGGTACGACCACGGGCACGCCGACCAGCCAGGAGGCGCGCGCGTGTACCGAGGCCTGCGGGTGGCGGTGGTCATCCCCGCCCATGACGAGGAGCGCCTGCTCCCGGTGACCCTCGCGGGCCTCCCGGCCTTCGTCGATCACGTCGTCGTCGTCGACGACGCCAGCACCGACGCCACCGCCCGCGTCGCCCGCCGCCACGGCCCCTGGACGCTCGAGGTCATCCGCCACCCCGAGAACCTGGGCGTGGGCGGCGCCATCGTGACCGGCTACCGCCGCGCCCTGGCCCTCGGCGTCGACGCCACCGTCGTCGTCGGCGCCGACGCCCAGATGGATCCCGCCGAGATGGCCTCGCTGCTCGATCCCATCGCGGACGGCGAGGCCGACTACGTCAAGGGGGATCGCCTCGGCCACCCCGAGGTGTGGCGCCGCATGCCGAAGGTGCGCCTGCTGGGCAACCTGGCCCTGTCGCGTCTGACCGGATTCTCTTCGGGTTACCGGGGGTTGCGTGACAGCCAGTGCGGCTACACCGCCCTCGCCCGCGGCGCCCTCGGCCGCGTCGCCCTGGGGGAACTCTACCCCCGCTACGGCTTCCCCAACGACCTGCTGGCCAAGCTGGCCGAGGTGGGCGCCCGGGTGGTGGACCGGCCCGTCACGCCCATCTACGGCGACGAGCGCTCGGGCATCCGCATCCTGCGCGTCATCGGCCCCATCGCCTGGCTGCTGCTGCGCTCGGGCCTGCGGCGCGTGGCCCGCCAGCGGCAGATCCGCGCCCGCCTGGCGGCGGTGCGGCCCACCTCGGGGTGAGCCGGGTCCTCGTCGCCACGACGTCCTGGCCACGCCACCCGGCCGATCCCGCCGGCTCCTTCGTGGCGGCCTCCGTGGACTGGCTGCGGGCCGACGGCCTGGCGGTCCAGGTCGTCCACGCGCCCCGGCCCGCCGCGGGCCTGCCCGAGCTGATCGAGGCCTCGCCGGCGGCGGGCCTCGCGGCCGGCGCGGCGGCCCTGGCGCGCCTCGGCGCCTCGCTGCACCTCCGCCTGCGGCGCGGGGACGTGGTCGTCGCCCACTGGCTGCCCACCGCCCTCCCGGTCGTGTGCCGCGCGCCCACGCTGGCCTGGGCCCATGGCGGCGACGTGGCGCTGCTGGAGCGCCTGGCCGGGGGCCGCCGGATCGCGCGCGCCCTGGACGCCCACGCCGCCGCCCTCGCCTTCGTGAGCGCCGACCTGCGCGACCGCTTCGCCGCGCTGCTCGGCCGCACCCCTCGGGCCCCCCAGTGGCTCCTGCCCATGGGCGTCGCCGCACCCCGCCCGGACGCCGCCTTCGCCGCGACGCTGCGCGCCCGGGCCGCCGGCCGCCGCATCATCGCCACCGTCGGCCGCCTCGTCCCCATCAAGGGCCTGGACGTGCTGGCCCGCGCGCTCGGCCCCCGCGACGACGTGGTCTGGTTCGCGGCCGGCGAGGGCCCCGAGCGGGACGCGCTGGCGAGATTGTGCAGTAGTTTCGAGCCATTGGGGCTCCTGGATCCTCCGCGCCGCGACGCCCTCCTCGCCGCCGCCGACGTCTTCGCCCTGCCCAGCCGGCCCCTGGGGCGCCGCACCGAGGGCACGCCGGTCGCCCTGCTGGAGGCCCTGGCCAGCGGCGTGCCCACCGTCGCCACCGCCACCGGGGGCGTCCCCGCCCTGGCCCGGGAGGCGGGCGCGTCCCTCGTCCCCCCCGACGATCCCGCCGCCCTGGCGCTCGCCATCGACGCGCTGCTCGGGGCACCGGCCGCGCTGCGAGACCGGCACCGCCGGGCCGCCGCCCGCTTCGCCTGGCCCGTCGTCGGCCCCGATCACGCCCGCGCCGTCCGCTACCTCGTCGGCCGCTGAGCCGTTGGCGGGCGCGCCGTCCTGGGCTACGGTCGAGCCCATGCGGCCCACCCTGCTCACCCACCCGGCCTGCCTCGACCACCTCACCGGGATCGACCACCCCGAGCGGCCGGCCCGGCTGGCCGCGTGCCTGCGCGGCGCGGCGACGGCGGGCCTCGTGCCCGACACCGCGTCTCCGCCGGCCACCCGCGCCGACCTGCTGCGCGTCCACGACGCCGGCCACGTCGACCGGCTGCTGGCGCTGGCCGGCGCCCACGGCGCGCTCGATGACGAGACGCTCCTCACGCCCGGGTCGGTGGCGGCGGCGCTCCAGGCGGCCGGCATCGCCCTCGACGGCGCCCGCCGCCTGATGGCGGGCCAGGCCCGGCAGGTGCTGGCCCTCGTCCGCCCGCCGGGCCACCACGCGGAGCGCGCCCGGGGCCTCGGGTTCTGCCTCGTCAACCACATCGCCCTGGCCGCCGCCGAGGCTCGCCGGCTGGGTGCACAGCGCGTGGCCATCGTCGACATCGACGCCCACTTCGGCAACGGCACCCAGGCCATCCACGGCGCTGACCCCCGGGTGCTGCTGATCGATCTGCACGAAGACGACCTCTTCCCGCCCGGCGGCAGCCTGGCCGATCGGGGCGTCGACGCGGGGGAGGGCTTCACGCTGAACCTCCCGCTGCTGGGCGCCGCCGATCGCGACTACCGGGCCCTGCTCGCTGGCCTCATCGAGCCGGCGCTGGCCCGGTACCGGCCGCAGATGGTGTTGATTTCACTGGGGTTTGACGCGCACCAGGCCGACCCTTTGGCCAGCCTCCGGCTCTCGACGCGGGGCTTCGGCGAGCTGGTGGGCGGCATCGCCGAGGCCACGCGGCAGCATGGGGGCGACCGCCTGCTGCTGCTGCTGGAGGGAGGCTACGACCTCGCGGCGCTGGAGGCCTCCACCGCGGCGGTGGCGCGCGCGCTCCAGCACCCGCCGGCGCTCCCCGCCGTCGAACCCGGCGTCGCCGCCGTCTACGCGCGCCGCGTGGCCGCGGCCCTGGCCGCCCTGGACGCGGGTCTCGCCCGCGAGGAGCCGTGATGCTGTCGTCGTTCCCCGATCTGGACGATCCCGCCCTGCCGGCCTGGCTCGAGGCCACCCTCGCCGCCACCCGGGCGGTCACCCTCGCCGACGTCGAGGCGTGGTGGAGCGTGGGCGGCGCCGAGGTCGAGGGGCCGGCGTCCCCCCTCGGCGCCTACGCCTCGGCGGCCTGGCGCCGCTTCGCCGTCGGCCTCTTCGCCGCCGACCTGGCCTGCTACCCCGTCCCCGTCGACCAGGTCGACTTCGCCAACCTCGCCTTCGCCGCCAGCCGCTTCCCCCGCGGCTTTCGCCTGTACCTCGCCCGCACCGCCCGCCACGCGGCCCTGCCGGTGGGCTACGCGGCCTGGCACCCCATGGCGGTGGGCAGCTTCCGCCTGCTGCGCGACCACGCCGACACGCTGGTCGACCGCTCGGTCATCCCGCTCACGGAGGCCGTCTGGGGGGCCGACCTCTACCTGTTCAACTACAGCGTGGTCCCGGGCCTGTATGGCTCGGCCGTCTCGCGGGCGCTGGTCAAGCGCTACGCCGCCGAGGTCGGGGCCGTCGGCGCCCGCACCCTCACCGCCATCACCGTCTCGCCCCACGGCAGCCGCGTCGCCGCCCGCTTCGGCATGACCCGCCGGGCGCCCCTCACCGTCGAGGGCGTCACCGAGGACGTCTACATCTGGGAGGCGCCGTGACCGACTGGGCCGCCCTCTACCAGACCGCCATCGCGCCCGTCCTCGCCCAGCACGCGCGGCCCGTCCCCCGGCCGGTCCTGGCCGTCGCGGCGGGCGCCGTGGTGGTGGGCGGCCTGCTCTTCGGCCTGCTGCCCTCGCCGTCGCGATTCAGCGGCCTCGTGCTGATCTTCATCGTCCTCTTCGGAGTCATCGCGACCCTCCAGAAGCGCCGCGCCGCGCGCCAGGGCCTCGCCTGGATCCGCACCGGCGCGGTCGTTGGCCTGCGCATCGACGCCTTCCTCAACGACGACACCCGCACCGGCGCCACCCAGCGCCGCGACATCTACGTCGTCGAGCTGGCCGTGGCCCTGGAGGGACCCCTCACCCCCCAAGGCGCCCACCTCCGGCCCACCCCGGGCGTCCAGCGCCTCACCACCTCCGAAGAGATCTACCGCCGCCTGGCTGTCGGCGACGCGGTCACGACCCTCAGCCTGCCCACCGCCCGCGGCTTCATCTACCAGCTCGTGGATGATTCAAGCTGCTGAAATCAAATGGGTTTTGTCGTTCGTCCCACCCGAAGGTCTGCTGGTCGCAGCCGTCGACGCAGGCTCCCCACGCCTGGATGCAGGGGTCGATGCACCGGAGGTGCTGTTCCTGTGCGGCGTCGGTGCCCTCGGCGATGGTGAGTGCCTCATCACAGGGGCGGCAGCACATCAATCGGCTCTCGAGACACGCCACTTCGCATGCAGTCGGCGGACGCGACGGCGCCGAGCTCGAGGGACGCTTCCGCGAGGTCGCCAAGTACCTCGCAGATCGGGGTCTTTCCTCGCAGATCCAAGCTGTTGCGGCTGGTCAGGGTGGTCCTGGCGGAGCAGGATGTCGAGTGGATCGAGGCGCGGCGACCGATGTTTCAGGACTGGTCAGCGAGCGCACTCGGCGACACAGGCAGTCTGGGCGGCCGTGCACGGTCGGTGACAGGCGAGGTCGCCTGTCGAGCCGCCTGCGACCCGTCGGCGGGCGCACACCCCGCGAAGCACGCCTGCGCCTGCTCTCTGCACGCCTGCTCGCAGGTCGAGTCGGGCGCGGGCGCGTCGCGCTCGACGGGCGGTGGCGGCGCCGCATGTGCCGGGAGCGGTCGGAAGACCGCAGGGATGGGCGGATCGACGTCCTGGGCGAGCGCCATCGAACACGAAGCCACGATGGCAGAGACGACGAGCAATCGCATGATGTCTCCTACGGTCGAGAGATGAAGTAGAGCGCGTTGGTTGGCAGTGAAGTCTCCTTGCCCTCCGAGCGGAAGCTGACGCGGGGGTTGCCATGTTCGTCGAGCTCGAGGGCGTTGCCGAAGAGGCTGTCGTCGAGATCACAGAGCACGAAGCGACCAGTGGGCACCGCGGCCGGCGCCGCCCGCCCGTCCGCGAAGTCCTGAAACGACGCGACTCGCAGGGTCTCGTTGACCCCATTGCGCTTCCAGGTCACGACTGGCTGGAACCGCGGGTCGACCTCGATGCTCGTGTACTCGGCAGAGCCTGCCTCGAGAGTGGCAACATCCCAGAAGGGCAGCAGGGGAGGCACTGGCACCACGCGCTCCGCCAGCCGGACCTTCGGATCGACCAGGGTGGCCCATGACGCGTACAGCCGGCTGTCGGCGTTCGTCGTGCGCCCGGCGATGCCGTGGTCGATGCTGACGTCGTCGCCGGAGGCCTGCTCATCCGCCCAGCCGCCCGGAAACGCGTTGGTGATCGCGACCCGCACGTCGCTGGACGTGCCGTAGATCAGCGCGCGGACGTACCCCCACTGGCCGAGCAACGTGATGTCGGGGTTGATGCCTCCACCGTTCTGGGCGAAGCAGGTGGTGACGTAGTTGACCTGGTCGATCGTGTCGAGGACACAGGCTCGCTGATTGCCCCCCACCGGTCGCTGGTAGACCGTCGACGTGCGGCCATCGTGGGACACCGCCAGGGCGACCTCGGCGGTCGGCGGGATGACGCCATGGCTGTCGGACAGGCTGAGGAATGCGCTGAACCCCACGCCATCGAACCAGGCCGAGCGCATCCTGTTCAGGGTCGTGCTGTTCCAGACGATGTGGACGTCGCCATCCTCGTCGACAGCGACGTCGCATCCTCGCCCGAACGCTCCTCCGACCGCTCCGGTGTCGCCCTCGACCAGGATGGGCGTGTCGTCGCGGTGCTGGATGAAGAGGGCGACCTTCGGCGGCCCCCCCGGGTCCTCGTCGTAGAAGCAGCGCCAGCCGTCGCCAGCCTCGTCCAGGTTCAATGTGGTCGGCCGGTAGGGCATGACCTGGAGGTTGTTCATGTTCTGGAAGTCGCGCTGATCTTCGCGGCGGAAGGCGGTGAACCGGTCGGCGACGACGTTGGCGCCCGCGCCGTTCACGTGCTCGATCTGCCAGTTGAGCCACGCCGTGTCGTCGTCAGCGAAGTGCAGATCGACGTTGTTCCTGATGGTATCGCAGCCGGCGCTCGGAGGGTGCAGCTCGGCCTGAGCGACCTCGGGGACCGTGCCGTCGGCGCGACGCTCACCGTAGTAGATCTGGTGACGGCTGGTCGCCACGAGCACGCCGTAGATCAACCCCTCGACCGTCTTGCGCGCCTCGACGGACAGCGAGACCAGGAAACCATCGTCGAACGGGTCCAGCTCGATGAGCTTCACCGGCCCCTGCCACGCGGCGTTGCCGTCCTTGATCCGCGCCCAGACCGTCGAGGTCGTCAGGTTGTAGGCTGCGACGACGACGGTATCATCGGCGATGGCGATGTCCTGGCCGAGCCAGGCGTGGTTGTCGGCCGCGCCGAAGACGGTCTCCTCCTGGTAGACGCCCATCGCGTCGCGAAAGCCGAACATGATGTCCGTCGCGCCCCCGACCGGCGGTGTCGCGCAGGCGATGATGAACTCGTCGTCGGCGCGCAGGTCGAGGGGGGTTCGAGCGTCGGCGCAGGACTCAAGGTGGACGTGGTCGATTACGTTGTTCAGCGCGCTGTCCCAGCGAGCGTAGTACATCCCGCTCGGTTCAGGGCCGCCCGGGCCGTCAGGGTCGACGAAGTAGGTGAAGACGGGCAGGCCGTCGGTGCGGATGTCGAGGCCGATGGGATACTGCCGGTGGGGAGCATCGAACGACTCGAAGGCGCCCACCATCATACCTGTCGTGGGATTCATGGCTCGCCAATTGATCTCATCCACGCTCCGCCAGGCGTGCACCAGGTCATGCTGAACACCTTGCTCCATCTCGGCGTGCGCGGTGGCCCAGGGGTTCTCCAACAAGCCCCGGACGATCTCGGCCGTCTGCCAGGCGGTGCCGTCCCACCAGGACGTCTGGGCGTGCCAGAGGCGCCCTTCGGGGTCGTTCTGGATCTGCCGCGAGAAGGTGATGTAGGGGGTCATGCTGCCGGGCTGCACCCGGTTGATCTCGGTCCAGTAGTCGCCCGAATCGGCCCAGTCGACGTCGGAGCGGGGATGGGATCAGCGGTCGCTTGCCCCCCCCCAAGAGCAGTAGGGTCAGGGCGAGCCGCTGAAGCCGGGTGGAAGCAAGGGACGTCATGAGCAAACAACCTCCTGCCGCGCTGAGTCGTCGTAACCCTCGCACTGCCTGGATGTGCCTTGCAACCCTGTTGGTCGCCACTGCAGTCGGGTGCAGTGATGGGGCAGCGGAGGCCACGGACGCCGCGGGTCTTGATCAGGCGGTCGCGGGAGACGCGGAAATCGACGGGGGCAGCCACGACGGGCGGCCCATTGATGGTGGGAGAGACGCACATGATGCCACGGACCGTGGCCTGACCGATGCGACCGAGCCTGGGGTGGACGCCGAGCCCATCTCGGATGACCCGTACGTGCAATCCGGTGCCTTCGACTACCTGCCCGGGCCGCCCTGCATCGATCCGCTGGCGGTGGTCGAGGACCTGACCGATCAGTTCGAGGAGATCCCCTTCCCGACCCCTGGGGTCATCAACTGGGTAGGTGACATCGACGGCAACGGTCGCGCCGAGCTCTACGTCTACAATCGCTACATGCTCGAAGAGCCTGAGTTCATCGCTGAGCCGGACCAGGGCTACCGCGCGAGCGGCATCTTCGAGCTGGCTGGTGACGAATGGGTGGACCTGGGCGTTCTGCGAGGCATGGTGCCCTATGGCGCGGTGGACCTCGATGGCGATGGGCGACAGGAGATCATCGGCAGCCGCCAGTACCTTGCCGAAGCCCGTGTCAATGCGCAGGGGCAGACCGTCTATGGCTTCGGTAGTACCTTCGGCATTCGGCAGGACAAGAGCGAGATGGCCTGGCGATACGATCATGACTACCGCCTCTACGTCCGCGAGGTCCGAGAGGGGCACCTCGACGGCTTCCTCCCCGCCGGGATGATCGGCGACGTCCCGGACATGGAGGTTACCGACGCCGATCAGGAGGGCTGGCCAGAGATCCTCTTCTACTACCGCAGTGTGCTGGCCGAGTGGGACGGCGATGACTTCGTGCGGGTCTTCGAGCCTACCGATCCTCTCTTCGGCTTCGCGGGCTCGACAGGGCCATCGACCGTGGGCGACTTCGATGGTGATGGGCACATGGAGCTGGCCCTCGCGACCTTCGGCCCTGAGGTTCCGGTGGGTGATCACGGGCGGACCTACCTCGATCAGCATTTTCGTATCCTTGAGAACCGTGGCGACAACACCTACGTACACACGCAGCGGCTCGCTCTTCGGATGACCGACATCCGTAGCGCGGCGGCGGGCGACGTGAACGGCGACGGCATCGACGACCTGCTGGTCGCGGCTGGCCCGGTGGGCTGCGTCCGCTATCAGCTCTGGACGACGGCGGGCGACGACACGCTCGCGCTCGCCTGGGAGCGAGACGTCTTCATGGAGCGTGGCCTGACCGGCAATATCCGCACCTTGACGATCGCCGACGTCGACGGCGACGGTGATCAAGAGATGGTTGTCATCATGGATCACATCTTCACCGTCTGGGACTGGCGGGTCGACGAGGCGCGCCGCGAGGCGGAGATGGTGCAGATCCACGGCGAGCGGGTCGCACCCGAGGGGTACGGCTGGCCGCATGTCTACGGTGGCGACCTGGACGGCGACGGGATCGACGAGGTGGTGACCTGGGACGCGGGCACGGTCCCCGAAGTCGACGGGCAGCGCGCGGTATGGGCCAACCCCCGCGGCGTGCTGATTCGTCGCTACCGCGGCGAGTAGCTGGGACGCGCAAGCGGCCCGGTCGACGCCCCCCGGTTCGCCCGGATCGCCGCGGAGGCCGAGCAGGGGACAGTGACGGGGTGACGCTGTACACCACTTGCATGGACGTGACCGGCGTGGCCGGCGTCGCAGGTAGCGGCGCGAGCCGGATCCGCTTCGAGGGCGTCGAGGCGGTCGAGCAGGGTGCGCACGACCATGACGGAGGCGGGGCCGGCGGGGGTGATGAGGCCGTCGGCAGCCAGGCAGCCCGGTCTACCGCTCGTCCCACCCGAACGTCAGCACGTCGCGGATGTCGTCGGTGCCCGTGAGCACCATGACCAGCCGGTCGACGCCGAGGGCCATGCCGGCGCTCTTCGGCAGGCCGCCGTCGAGGGCGGCCAGGTAGCGCTCGTCCAGGTCGACGACCGGGAGGCCGGCGGCGCGGCGGTCGTCGAGCTGCTCGGCGAAGGTGGCGCGCTGCTGGTCGGCGTCGAGCAGGGAGGGGAAGCCGTCGGCGAGCTCCATGCCGGCGATGAAGAGCTCGGAGCGCTCGGCAGTGGCGTCGGTGGCGCGGGCGGCGGAGCTGGTCTCGAAGGCGGGCCAGTCGGTGAGGAAGGTGGGGCGGGTGGTGCCGAGGTGCGGCTGCAAGTGCCCCATCAGCAACGACATGGCGTCGCGGGGGGTGTCGGCCAGGCCCGGGGTGGCGCGCAGGCCGGCGGCGTCGATGGCGGCGCGCAGGCTGGCGAGGGAGAAGGTGGCGTCGACGTCGGCGCCGAGGTGCCGGCGGAGGGCGTCGCGCACGGTGAGGCGCTCCCAGGGGCCGGCGATGTCGACGGTGTGGCCGCCCCAGGTGACGGCGGTGGCGCCGGGGGCGACGGCGGCCAGGCTGGCGCGGACCAGGGCCTCGGCGTCGCGCTCGATGTGGGCGAGGTCGGCGCCGGCGCGCGACCACTCCAGCATGGTGAACTCGGGGCCGTGGCGCGGGCTCACCTCGCCGGCCCGGAAGTTGGGGGCGAGGGTGTAGACGCGCTCGAAGCCGCCCGCGACCAGCCGCTTGATCAGGTACTCGGTCGAGGTGGTCAGGTAGCCCCCGCCCGGCACCACGAACGAGGCCAGGTATACGTCGGGGCAGGCGCCGCGGATGAGCAGCGGCACCTCGGCGGCGAAGAAGTCCTCGGCGTCGAGCCAGGCGCGCAGGGTGGCCAGGATGCGCTGGCGCAGGCGCAGCACCTCGCGCCGGGTGCGCCCCGACGCCGTGGGGGCGTCGAGCCGGGCGACCTCGTCGATGGCCATCAGAGCTTGCGGCAGATGACGACCAGGAAGCCCCCCAGGCGGGCGGTCAGGGGCTTGTCCCGGGCCTGGTGCTCGGCCCAGGCGAGGGCGGTGGAGACCAGGGGGACGCGGTGGGCCTGGGCGAAGGGCGTCAGGACGCGCACCCCGCGGACGTCCTCGAGCGCCAGGCCGGGCGGCAGGTAGCTGCGGACGTCGGACAGGCGGTCGTAGCGGGTGAAGACCTGGTCGTCGGTGGTCTCGTCGCTGACCTTGTGGGGCTTCTTGAGGCGCTTGATGAGGTAGCGCAGCGAGTGCCGGTTGTAGAACTCGAGGGCCGCCTGGCCGCCCGGGCGCAGGACCCGGCTGACCTCTTCGAGGGCCTGGTGGATGCCCTCGACATGGGCCAGGACCTTGAAACTATAGACGAAATCGAAGGAGGCGTCGGCGAAGGGCAGGGCGGTGGCCGATCCCTCCACCACGTGCAGGCCGCGCTCCTGGGCCTGGCCGAGCATGCCGCGGGAGATGTCGATGCCGACGGCGTGCCGGGCCACCGGGGCGATCTCCTTGAGGATCATGCCGGTGCCGCAGCCGACCTCCAGGACGTCGCGGCTGGCCGAGAGGGGCCGGGCGATGCCCACCTGAAGCTGGTCGAGCAGCGCGTGGTAGCCGTGGTGGCGCTCCCGCTCGTACCAGCCGGAGAAGTCGTCGTAGTAGGCGCGATTGTCTTTCATGGCCGCGGATATTGGAGGAGGTGCCGCGCGGGATCAACCCGCCCCCGGAGGGGGGCTCGTCGGCTGGCCCGGTGGGGGCCGAGGCGCGCCTCGCTGGACCTTTGACTCTGCACGTGCGTACCACTAGCCTCGCTCGAAGCGTGCGCGGCTCGAAGGACGTTCATGAACACCTGCCCCGTTTGCGGCCACGAAGGGGACCAGGACGTCTGTCCCAACGACGGGTCGCAGATGGTCACCGCCGAGGAGCTGGACCACCCGGCCCCCACCCAGATGGGCGAGACGCCCTTCGACGCGACCCAGGCCGGTGAGCCGGGCCTGGCCTTCGAGGCCACCCGCATGGACGACGCGCTGGCGGTGGGCCTCGACGCCACCCGCGCCGAGGAGCCGGCGCCGCCGGGCCTGGCCGCCCCGGCGGACGACGGCGCCGACGTGAGCGCTGACGTGAGCGCTGACGTGAGCGCCGACGTGAGCGCCGACGTGAGCGCTGCCCTCCCTGGCCCTCGCCCCGTGAAGACCCAGGCCCCCGCCGTCGTGCCCAAGCGGGCCCACCCGGTGGCGGTGCCGGTGCCCGAGGCCGACCTGCGCGGCGAGAACTTCGGCCAGTGGGCCGAGCCCAAGGTCAAGAAGAAGCCCAAGAAGGACCCGATGATCGGCCGCACCGTGGCCGGTCGCTACGAGATCATCGGGCTCTTGGGCAAGGGCGGCATGGGCGCGGTCTACAAGGCCCGCCAGCCCGCCGTGCAGCGCATGATCGCGCTGAAGGTGTTGCTGCAGGAGTTCGCCGAGAACGAGACGGTCATCCGGCGCTTCCACCAGGAGGCCATGGCCGCCAGCCGGCTGACCCACCCCAACACCATCAACGTCTACGACTTCGGGCAGACCGAGGATGGCATCCTCTACATCGCCATGGAGTACCTGCGCGGCCAGAGCCTCGCGCAGGCCCAGGGGCGCGGCCAGCCCATGGCCCCCAAGCGGGTCATCCACATCATGCGGCAGGTGTGCAAGTCGCTGGCCGAGGCCCACAAGGCCGGGATCATCCACCGCGATCTGAAGCCCGACAACATCTTCCTGGTGGACATCGAGGGCGAGCGCGACTTCGTGAAGGTGCTCGACTTCGGCGTCGCGAAGCTCAAGGAGTTCGAGGGCAAGGAGGGCACCCTCACCCAGGCCGGCATGATCTTCGGCACTCCGAAGTACATGTCCCCCGAGCAGGCGCGCTCGGGCAACCTGGACGCCCGCTCCGACGTGTACGCCCTGGGCGTCATGCTCTACGAGATGCTCGTGGGGCGCGCGCCCTTCCTGGGCGAGAACCCGCTCTCCATCCTCATCGCCCACGTCAACGAGCGGCCGCCGCCGTTCCATGAGCTCAACCCCGACGTCCAGGTCCCCCCCGCGCTCCAGGCGGTGGTGTTCAAGGCGCTGGCCAAGAAGCGCGACGACCGCCACGCCAGCGTCGACGAGCTGGCCTCGGAGCTGGAGGCCGTCGATCAGCTGCTGGACGGGGCCAGCTACGAGAGCGTGGCTGGCCAGCTCCCGGGGGTGGTGCCGGGCATGGACGGCTCGCCGTCGCTGGCGGGGCCGGCCATCGTGCCCGCGGGGACGGACGAGACCCAGCGCGGCCTGGCCAAGAGCAGCGGCAACACGGTGCGCCTCGACGCCCAGGGCAACCCCCTCGGGCCGGCGCTGGTGGAGGTGGCGCCGGAGGTCGAGGAAGAGCCGCGCCGCGGCGGCTTCCCGCTCTGGGCCCTGGCGGCGGCGGTGCCCGTCCTGGGCCTCGGCATCTGGTTCTTCATGCAGGGGCCGGCGGCCACGGTCGCCGACGCCGGGCGGCCCGAGGCGATCCCGTCGGTGGCCAGCCAGGAGCCCCCCACGGCGGCGCCGCCGTCGGTGGCCTCGGCCCCGCCCACGGCGGCGCCCGACTCGGTGGCGAGCCAGGCCCCCGCCACCGAGGCGGCGGCTCGCGAGTTCATGCTGCGCAGCGATCCCGACAAGGCCCGGGTCACCGATCTGGCCACCGGCGAAGAGGTGGGCACCACCTACCTGCGCGTGAACATCACCCGCGAGACGACCTATATCTTCAAGAAAACCGGGTACATGGAGCAGAGGCTCACCCTCTCGCCCGATGACCCCGAGACCCAGAAGAAGGTCGTCTTGAAGCCGCGGCCCGAGGCCGTCAAGCCCGAGGCCCCGCCGACGAAGACGACGGTCACGGTGCGCCGCCCGCCCCCCGACAGCCCGCCAACGCGCGCGCCCGTCGCCGCGCCGCGCACCACCGACGTGCCCATCGAGCTGCAGTAGCCCGTGCGGCGGACGGAGCGACTCTTCGCCCTGGCCGAGGCCCTCCGCGCCCACCGAGGCGGCATCACCGTGGCGGCCCTGGCCCAGCGCTTCGGCGTGACCGAGCGCACGATCCACCGTGATCTGGTGAGCCTGCGCGCGGCCGATCTGCCGGTGCGGGGCGAGCCCGGCCGCGGCGGCGGCCTGGCCCTCGATCGCACCTACACCCTGCCCCCCGTGAACTTCACCGCCCGCGAGGCGGCCCTGCTGGTGGCGGCGGGGGAGTGGCTGGCGGCGTCGCGCATCCTGCCCTTCACCGAGACGCTGCGCGGCGCCCTCGACAAGGTGCGCGCCGCCCTGCCGCGCCAGGGCCAGGCGGAGCTGGAGCGGCTGTGCGAGGCGCTGGCCTTCGCGGGGGTGCCGGCCCTCTCGGCGCCGCTGGCCGTGCGCGAGGTGGTCGAGCAGGCCCTGTTCGAGGGCCGCGCGCTGCGCATCCAGTACCGCAAGCGCCCCGAGCACCTGCCCGCGTGGCGGCGCATCCGCTTGCGCACGATGGTGATGACACGGACCGAGATCCTGTTGAACTGTGACGATCTCGACCAGCGCGAAGCCCGGCAGTTCATGCTGCACCGGATCGAGGCGGCGGAGCTGCTGGACGACGCCCCGGCCTGACCACGAGGAGGAAGACGATGCAAGACGACGAGCTGGAGGAGCTGAAGGAGCTCTTCGACTTCTATGACCGCGACGGCAACGGCGTCGTCGACCGCGACGAGTTCGCTCGCCTCTGCCGGGCCCTGGATGACGGCTTCTCCGAGGCCGAGCTGGCCGCTGGTCTCGACGCCGTGGATCAGAACCACAACGGCGTGATCGAGTTCAGCGAGTTCGTGGCCTGGTGGCGCGACCGCGCCTGACGCCGTCGCCGGCACAGCTGGCACACCGGCTGGCACGTGCCAGGGTGCCAGCCGCCTTCACCTGGGCACATTGTCCTACATTGCGGGCCTTGGCGGCGTCGCCGCCCATGGCATGACCGTTGCTCAACTGCCTCACCGTCTCCCCGACCCGAGGAAGCGGCATGATGGCAGCAGCCTGGCGAGAGCCCGACGAACCCCGCACGATCGCCGACGTGGTCGGACCGGTGCTGGCCGAGGTCAACGCCCTCGTCGCCGGCACCCAGGATGGCCAGGACCGGCTGGGCCTGGTGAGCATCGGCCGCTGGCTCCGGCTCCTTCTTGATCACCACCCCGATCGGTGGCCCGACGTCGCTCGTATTGGCCACGAAGCGTCCGCCCTGGTCATCGGCCTGGTCGAGCAGATCGACGACAGCCTCGACGATCTGGAGATCCAGACGGGACTGGGCCTGCTGGACTGGTCGATGGTGCGCCGCCACATGGTGCTGTCTTCGCGGCGGCACCGGGTCGTGTCCCTGGCGGTCGCCCTCGACGATCTGGTGCACGCCCTGGCCCACCGGCCGGCGTAGGACGCGATCTGGGCCGCCACGGCGAGGGGCAGGGGCCGCTCCGAGCCGTGGCGGCCTCCCTTTTTCCTGGCAGCACGAGATTCTGTAGCGAGAACGCGGGGTTTCAGGCCATCCGGCCGATGAGGACGGAGCCCCAGAACGTCCAGGCGGCCATGCTGCCGAAGGCGAACGGGGCCCACCACCAGCGCGGCCAGAGCGCGTGCAGGAGGGCGAGGGCGCCGAGGGTGCCCACGGCGGTCCAGCCCGAGGGCTCGACGAGGGCGTAGTCGACGGGCAGCGTCAGGTGCAGCTTGAACCAGGCCCAGAGATCGAAGCGATCGCTGAGGGCCTCCCCCGTCCGGCTCTGGTTCTCGGCCAGGGCGAAGAACACCATCACGCCGAGGCCCACCACATAGGGCCAGCCCCGGCGCCCCAGCTCTCGCAGCAGGCCCTTCAAGGCAGGCACCTCAGAGCAGGTTGAACGCGGTGCTCAGGAGCACGCCGTTCTGCACCTGCCAGTCATCGAGGACCAGCGGGATGCGCTTGGCGGTGAGCACATAGTCCAGCGAGGCCCACTTCGCGAGCTTCACGCCGACCTTGCCGTTGAACTCCACGTTGGTCAGGTCGATGCCCTCGAGGTCGGTGTCGGCCTCGACGATGAACGGGTAGAGGGTGTTGGCGTTGACCGACCAGGTGATCTGCTGGCCGATGGTGCCGCTGGCCTCGGCGCCGACCTCGACACCGACCTGCTGGGAGTCCTGGAGCTGCTTGATCTCCAGCTCGCTCGTCTTGTCGTCGTCGGCCAGCGCGTAGCCCTCCTGGGTGAGGACCTCCTGGGCACCGAGACCCAGGGTGAAGGTGACCTTCACGTCGTTGCGATCCAGGGCGCGGGCGAAGGCGCCGATGCTCTGCCGCAGGGTGAGGGGCTCGAAGGGGTCGGTGAGCTTGTACTCCTCCTGGGCGGGGAGCTGGCTGAACTGCTTCGTCGTGCCATCGGCCTGGTCCACGGTGACGGTGGTCAGGTCGCTGGGGAGGACGACCTCGCCGTTCACATCGCGGATGGCCAGGTTCTTGTCCTCACCGAAGACCAGGTGACCGGCGAAGATGGGCGTCTGCATCCGGGCGCGGGCGAACGGACCGAGCCAGGGCAGGACCACGGGCTTGTAGAGCCACATGGTCATGAGCTCCAGGTTGTCGCTGGTCTTCACGAAGGGATCGATGGCGGGCGTCTTGGTCTGCTGGTGGGCCAGCGTCAGGGTGTTGTGCCACTCGTGCTGGCCCGCGTAGAGGTCCGCCGCGCCGTTGATGGCGATGCCGAGCTGGAGCGTGGCGCCATCGGGCTGGCCGACCACGGTGCTGCTGTGGTTGTAGCCGGCGTTGAAGCCCACATCGAGCTTGTACTGCCAGCCCTCCAGCGGCTTCTCGGCCGCCATCTTGGCGGTCTCTTCGAGCTGGGCCTTGACCTTGTCCTCTTCCACGACGTCGGGCATGTCCTGGGCGAAGGCCGGCAGGGCGGTGCCGAGGGCGAGGGTGGCGGCGAGGCCGCGCAGGCGCGAGGTGTGGTGCATCTTGGCTTGACTCCCTGTTGCTTCTGCGATCGTCGGCCGCGCTACGCGGCCTTGTCGAGGTGGACGTCCATCTGGGGGAAGGGGATGCTGATGCGGGCGCCGTCGAGGGCGTTCTTGACCGCCTCGATGGTGGCGTCCCACGTGTCCCAGTACTGCGGCGTGTGGCACCAGACGCGCACCTGCCAGTCCACGGACGACGCGCCCAGGCCCAGCAGGATGATCTGCGGGGTGTCGATGGCGCCGGGGACCTTGCGGGCGGCCGCCTCCAGGACGGCCCGCGTCTCGCTGATGCTGGCGTCGTAGCTCACGCCCACGTCGATGTCGACGCGCAGCTTGGGGTTGTGGGTGATGTTCTCGATGGTCGAGCCGAAGACCGCGCTGTTGGGCAGCACGATGCGGCGGTTGTCGAGGGTGTCCAGGGCCGTGGTGAACAGGCCGATCTCGGTGACGGTGCCGAGCTGGTCGGCCACCTTGATCAGATCGCCCACCTTGAAGGGGCGAAACACCAGCAGCATGACGCCGGCGGCCACGTTGGAGAGGGCGCCCTGGAAGGCCAGCCCGATGGCCAGGCTGGCGGCCCCGATGATGGCCGCGAAGCTCGTCGTCTCGATGCCGAAGGTGCCGAGGCAGGCGATGGCGACCAGGATGAGGATGATCCACCGGGCGGCGCGACCGCCGAAGCGCGTCAGCGTCTCGTCGACGCCGCTGCGGCGCAGGGCGGTGCCGACCAGGTTGCCGGCGAGGGTGGCGGCCTTGGTGCCGATGTAGAAGGCGACGGCGACGCCGAGGATGCGCAGGCCATAGAAGCTGAGCTGTTCGAGCATGAGGGGATCCTCTCGGGGCTCACCGACCGGGACCTCCAACCGGTCCCTCCGGCGAAAGTCACAGCGGCGACATCAGGGCAGGTCGTCAGGACCCGCGGGCGCGGGGCGAACCCCGCCAGGCAAGCGGCGCTCAGGGCGCCAGCAGGGCAGTTCTCAGGCCGCTGACCAGGGCCTCGGCGTCCGACGCCGTCCGGGCCCCCTCCACCAGCAGGTCCAGGTAGCGGGCCAGGGGCGCCCGGCGGGCCTCGGGCACCTGGGGCAGCGCCTGGGCCACCGTCGGCCACGGGCAGCTCTCGAAGAGCTCGCGCACCAGGGTGTAGGTCAGGGCGTAGTCGGGCATGACGCGCAGGGCGTCGAGGTAGTGCAGCAGGGCCTCGGCGGGGCGCTGGAGGCCGTAGACGTGGATCTCGCCCAGGGTCAGCAGGTACGTGACCTTGAGGGCGCGGGCCTCGGCGGTGTCGCCGAGCTGGGCGATGAGGGCCGTGCAGGCCTCCACCGCCTCGGGCCAGTGGGACAGGTCCAGATCCAGCTTCAGCAGCTTGTCGAGCACCGCCGGATCGTCGGGCGCCCGGCTGCGGGCCTCCAGCAGGTAGCGGCGGGCGACCTCGTTGCTGCCCAGCTTGCGCCAGTGGATGTCGGCCAGCGTGAGCAGCGGCCGGATGGCCCGCTCCGGCGGCTCCACGGAGGCGATGCGCTCCAGCCAGGCGGCGGCCTCGTTCCACCGACCCGACACGGAGGCCAGCGCCGTCGCCGCCCGCAGGGCCGGGGCATGCTCGGGATCGCACTGCAGCGCCTCGTGGAGCTGGAGCATCGCCTCGGCCCGGATGGCCGGCCGCAGCGCCTGCAACACCGGCACGGAGTCATCCTCGTCGTCGAGCTGGCGGCGCAGGTGCTCGTCGAGGCTGGCCGTCGTCGCGCCCCGATGATCCGGGCCGAGGGCCTCGCGGACGGCGTCGCCATCCTCGATGAGCCCGCTCTGCAGCCGCATCACCGCCAGCCGGTAGTGGATCGGCGCCGCCACGGGGCCGTCCTTGTGGTCGCTCAAGCCGCGCAGCAGCGCCCGCAGGTCGCTGGCCACGCCCTCCCAGATCTCGAGATCTTCGCCCTGCATCGTCTACTCCAAGGTCACGACCACGCCGTAGCTGGTCGTGGCCGTCAAGACCGCCTGGCTGCTGCCCGCCCGGGCTGTCGCGCTGCGGGTGCGCGTCACGGCGATGAGCGCCCCCTGGCCGATGGGGCTCACGCCCCGGGTGCGCCGCAGGTCGGCCCCGCGCAGCGTGAAGCTGCCCGTGTCCGCCGCCCCGCAGAAGATCCACTCCCCCTCCTGGGCATCCACGGAGAGGGGCCGCGTCGGGAACACGGTGATCAGCACCGCGTCGCCCTGCGCCGCGTTCCAGCGCACCGTCAGATCGGCGTCTCCCGCCACCGAGGCGAGCTGCCCGGGGCTCTGGACCGACACCTCGGCCGGCGCGCTCACGGCCAGATCGAAGGGCAGGGCCCCCCCGGCCGACGCCCGGATGGTCGCGCCATTGCTGAACAATTCCGAAGGGATGGCTCGATCGGTCTGGTAGCCCTGGCCACCGTGCTCGAACACGAACGGGCCACCCCGGACCCCATCGACCGTGATGGGCCCCGCCACGAGCTGGGCCGGCTCGGCGGGGGGGCGGTCGGGGTTCACATGGACCACCTGGCAGTCGCCGGCGCCGGGCATCGGCTCCACGAACCGCGTCACCCCCACGCTGATGCTGGCCTCCGGGACCTGGGGCTGCTGCACCACGGTCACCGTCGCGATGGCCCCCTCCAGCGGCGGATCCGGCGGATCGACGCCCTGGTCGGGATCGGGATCGGGCACGCGGGCGTCCACCGGCGGCTCCACCCCCTCATCGGGCGTCGGGGGGGGCCGCTCATCGGCGTCGGCCTCGTCCTCGACGCGGGCGTCCACCTCGGGGTCGATGCGTAGGGCGTCCATGACCACGGCGGCGTCGGCCGTCACCACCAGCATCGGATCGGGATCGTCGTCATCGCTGGACGCGCAGGCGGCCATGAGCGCGGTGGCCAGCAGGGCGCACAGCGCGGCGAGCATCGGGGGGCGGGTCATCATGGAGCGCATCGTACAGGAGCCCGCGCCAGAATCCGACTTCCCGATGCCGCCCCCGTGCATCTTCACGACTCCGGGTACAGCGCCTCGATCTCGGCGGCGTAGCGCTCGCTGACCACCCGGCGCTTCACCTTCTGCGTCGGCGTCAGCTCGCCCCCTTCCACGGTGAAGTCGCGGGGGAGCAGGTGGAAGTGCTTGATGGTCTCGTAGCGGGCCAGCTCGCCGTTGACGCGCTCCACCTCGGCGGTCACATGGGCGCGAAAGGCCGGGTGCGCCGCCAGCGCCGCCGGCTCGACGGGCCAGCCCCGCTCCTTCGCCAGCGCCGGCCCCCCCTCGGGATCCACGGTCATGAGCGCCGTCAGGTACTTGCGCCGATCCCCGATGACGACCGCCTGCCCGATGCCGGCGATGCCCCGCAGGTGCTTCTCGATGTTCTGGGGCGCCACGTTCTTGCCGGCGGCCGTGATGATCAGGTCCTTCTTGCGATCGGTGATGCGCAGGAAGCCATCGGCATCGAACGCCCCGATGTCGCCCGAGTGCAGCCAGCCATCCACCAGCGTCTCGGCCGTCGCCTCGGGGTTCTTGAAGTAGCCGCGGAAGACATTGGGCCCGCGGACCAGGATCTCGCCATCCTCGGCGATCTTCACCTCGACCCCCGGGAAGGGCAGCCCCACCGTCCCCAGGCGGCGCTTGCCGGGGAACGGCTGGTTGAACGTGGTGGGGCCGGTGTCCTCCGACTGCCCGTAGACCTCGTGGATGATCACGCCGCAGGCCAGGAAGAACTCCAGCACATCCTTGCCGATGGGGGCCGCCCCCGACACCGCCAGGCGCAGCTGATCCAGGCCCAGGGCCCCGGCCAGCTTCTGCTGGAACAGACGCCGCGCCAGCTTCAGCTTCAGGCCCGGCAGACCGCCCGGATCCCCCCGCTCGACCACCTCGGTGCCCGTCTCGGCCCCCACCTGCATCGCCCACTTCGCGATGGCGCCCTTCACCCCGGTCGCCGTCGCCAGCCGCGCCTCCAGGGCCGCCTTGAACTTCTCCCAGACCCGCGGCACCGCCAGGAACACCGTGGGGTGCGCCACCAGCAGCACCGCCTTCAGATCCTCCAGGCGCGTGCACATCCAGACGCTGTAGCCCGCGGCGCAGGCCCCCAGCAGCGAGAACGCCTGCTCGGCGATGTGGCTGAGGGGCAGGTACGACACCGCCCGATCCCCGGGGCTCACGTCGGGCATCAGGCTGATGGCCCCGCGCGCCACGAAGGCCAGCGCCCGGTGATCCAGCATCACCCCCTTGGGCGGCCCCGTCGTCCCGCTCGTGTAGATGAGATCGGCCAGATCATCCGGCGCGAGGGCTGCCAGCCGCGCATCCACCTCCGCCTGGTGGGCCTGCCCCTCGGCCAGGAACGCCGCGAAGCTCACCACCGACGGATCCTCCACGCTCCCCGTCATGAGCACGATCCGCCGCAGGTGGGGCAAATTCTCCTTTTCTTCCAGGAGCCTGGCGTACCCCTCCGGCCCCTCCACCACCGCCACCTTCGCCTCGCAGTGGTGCACCACATACGCCGCCTGCTCGGGCGTCAGCGTGGGATACACCCCCGTCGGCACACACCGCGCGAACCAGGCCCCCACCGCCCCGATGAGCCACTCGGCGTGGTTGCCGGCCATGATGGCCACGGCCCCCCCCGCCTCGCAGCCCGCCCCGATCAGCGCCCCGGCGAACGCCCGCGCCTGCTCGTGGTACGCCGCCCATGTGATGGGCGTCCACACCCCCCCCACGCTGCGGTAGATGGCCGGCTGGCTCCCCCGATCCCGGGCATGAGCGACGACGCGATCGGGCAGTAGATCTCTGGACATGACGGGCCTCCCTCGGGAGATCCGTGGTAGCGCAGGCGGGGGCCGGGGTAAAGGGGGCTCAGCGGGGGAAGTCGGGGAAGTCGGGGAAGTCGGGGAAGTCGGAAGTCGGGGGAAGTCGGGGAAGTCGGGGAAGTCGGGGAAGTCGGGGAAGTCGGGGAAGTCGGGGAAGTCGGGGAAGTCGGGGAAGTCGGGGAAGTCGGGGAAGTCGGGGAAGTCGGGGAAGTCGGGGAAGTCGGGGAAGTCGGGGAAGTCGGGGTATTGGTGTTGGGCGCTGGGCGCCTCCTTCGGCGGATTCAAAGGCCAGCCTACGATGGCGACCGGAACGATCGGGGACCTTAGTTGGGCCGCGTTGGGGGGCAAGGGCACATTGCCAGAACGAGTACGGCGGCGTATGCTTTCGCAACAGGGCGCTTTTCCCCTGAGGATCGCTCTTTCGGAGTACGTCGGGTTGTTGTGATGGGCAAGCTCAGATGCCGGGGGCTCGGTTGACTACGCTGGAGGATCCGCCTGCTGATGTCCTGGCCGACGTGCGCAAGTTGTTTTGCGGTCCGCGGGCGCCGTACGGGAGTTATCGATTTCTATCCGACCTTAAGGGCGAAGTCGTCATCCCCGGAGCGCTGTACCGATTTACGCTCCTCGACGCTGACAGCCAGCGGGTCACGCTGCAACTCTACAAGGGTATCGACACGATCGGGGGTGCCCTCTGGACTCGGGAAGTCCGGACCCTTCTCCGGGTCTCGGTCCGGCAGCACCCGGCCCTCCCGCGCATCCTCGCCGGGGCCTACGTGGAGAAGACGGACGTCGCCTTCGTTGTCACCGAGGCGGCCCAGTACAGGCTCTCGGATCCGGGTGCCATGGGGTTCGTCGCGGCCGGCCGCGAGCAGGCGGTGCGGCAGCTCACCCTTCTCGCCCACGGACTGAGCCTCCTGCACGAACAGGGGATCACCCACGGCAACTTGCACCCTGGCTCCATCGAGTACGTCGAGTTCGGCCACGTGGCCGAAACCGAGGAGGTTCGATTCGGCCTACGCCTCTCGGGGTTCGAGATGAGCGCGATGGTCAGCAACCTCGTTCGGAGGCAGCTGACGGGCGAGATTCTGCCTTCTGGCGACCTGCGCAGGATCTACCTCGACGCAGCCGATCAGACGCTCGCCTACTGCCCACCGGAGCGGGCAACATGGTTGCTGTCGGAGCCCGGGAACGATGTGTCGTTCGAGAGCGATCGCTCCGACATCTACGCCCTCGGTGTGATCGCATGGCGGTGGCTGGTGGAGTCCGGCTCAACCGAGCACCGAAGCTACGAAGAGGATCGCGTGGCCCTCGCCGGCCTGACGCCGTCGATGGACTCCGTGCGAACGCTTCACGGCCATCTTCTCGCGCGGCTTCAGGATCCGCGGCTCCCCAGGACGCTCGCGCAGCTCCTGCGGTCCATGCTGGCGTGGGACCCGCGTGACCGGCCAAGCATCTTCGAAGTCCTCAGGGAGCTGACCCAGGACTACGGGCGCCTGGTTGCGAGCATGGCAGAGCCGGATGAGGCACGGAGCTTCTACGTCGGCTTCATGCCCGAGGAGAGTAAGAAGACGATCTACCGCTGGGGATGGATCGACCAGGACCCCACTCAGGACGAGGGACGCGAGCAGCTGCGGGCGTTCCTGGACAGCGAGCTCCGCGGCGCGGAGATCCTCTACTGCCCGGAGGGCTTCAGCGGCTACCAGCGCGCAAGGGACGACCGAGAGTTGCGCGCCTTCCAAGCCGCCAAATACGTACTCGCTGGCAAGCAGGCGTACTGGTTCTGCGACATCTACCGCGAGCCTGGCCCCGCGTACAACCGCAAGGAAAGCCTCGTCGAGCAGCTGCTGCTGATCAAGTACGTCCGTCACCATCAGCGAGCATGGCGGCTCGGCGAGATCCCGCTGCGCCGCCGAATCCCCGGCGAACTTCGCTTCCTGCCCGTGTGGGCTCGTCGCGCTCTCGATCTCACCGAGGCGCGCGGCGAAGGTGCCATATGGCGCCCCGTTCTTCGGTCGGTCGAGTTCGAGCGGACCACTCCGGCCTGGATGACGGTCATGGACGACGCGCTGTCGTTCCTGCTGGCGTTCCAGAGCGCCGAGATTGAGGCTCGTGCGTTCCCCTACGAGGTCCTGCAGCAGTCCGGGGCGATGGTAGACCTTCGTGTCGACCAGAACCGCGATCGCAAGCGGCAGTACGAGGACGGCCTTCGGACGCTCTACTACCGCGAGATGCGAACCCCGATGGGGCGGTTGTTCGAGGGGCTCGACAGCGAGCGGACCGCCCCTCTCACTATCTACGCCGACGTCAATGGAAGGCCCGACTATCGGACGGGCGTCGTCGCCAAGGTCCTCCTCAACCGCCGGCTCGACGACGACACGGTGCAGGTGCGTCTGACGAACTCGGTGCGGGGACTCCCGGAAGCCGGGTGGATACGGCCAGACGAGGATCGCGGGAGCTACTCGCAGCTGCAACGTCAGGAAGAAGCGGTCCAGGAGCTGCTTCAGACGCGAGCTCTCCTCCACCAGTTGCACGGCCCCACCGCCGTCAAGGGCATCCGCACGCGCTGGCGGGGGGTCGGAGACGATCTCAAGGGCCGCAGTCCTGACATCGTGAAGGACATGCTGAGCTGCGAGCCGTTCTACGCCCTTCACGGGCCGCCCGGTACCGGCAAGACGACCGTCGCTTCCGTCGCTGTGGCAGCTCACCTCCGAGCCGACCGGAGCCAGCGCGTCCTGGTGAGCAGCCAGTCGCACTACGCGCTCGATAACCTGGCGATGCGAATCCTGGCCCGATGCCGGGCAGACAACATGGACATCGTGGCGGTGCGCATCGCTTCGGATCACGCGGTGGCCGAGAAGAAGGTCCATCGGCGGCTGGAGGCGCTCCGGCCCGAGAGGCTGGCAAGCGCGGCGGTCGACGGGATTCGGCGCGCGTGCCGCCACGCGCTCGATGACGGACAGCTTCCGGACGGGCGCAGCCTCGACGCCGCGACCAAGAAGCTGATCGCAGAGTGGATGGAGCAGGCGCCGCGCGTCGAGCTGGAGGTCCAAGACCGCATCCGCAGGGGAGCGAACCTCGTGTTCGCCACCACAGGAGGATGTACGGAGCGCAACGTGGCCACAGGCGGGACGGCGGGGCTCTACGACTGGGTGGTGGTGGAGGAAGCCGCGCGTGCCTGGCCGACCGAACTCGCGCTCCCGCTGGTGCGCGGACTTCGGTGGACCCTCATTGGCGACCACTTCCAGTTGCCAGCTTTCGACGAGCTCTCCGTCCACCGCTTCCTGGACCTCTGCGGCCAGACCGACGACGAGGAACTCCAGCTCCACGGCTCGCGCACGAAGGACTACCTCGAGGTCTTCCGCGTCTTCGCGAGCCTCTTCGACAACCGAGCCCAGCGCCTGGAGGAGCGACCGAAGACGTCCCGGCTCGTCGAGCCCTTGGACGAGCTCGATCTCCAGTTCCGCATGCATCCGGACATCTGCCGGATCGTGTCCCGGGCTTTCTATCGAGAGCGCATCGACCCGGAGAACGGAGAGCTCACGTCGTACGCCGACGGTTGGCTGCGCACCGACACCGAGAAGACGTCGACGCCCCATGCGTTCGCACAACCCGGGGTCCTGAAGGGCCGCGCCCTGATCTGGATCGACACCGACGGAGTCGAGGACACGAACGACCAGCGCGCATGGAGCAACGAAGGCGAGGCGAACGTGGTCAAGCAACTGCTGGATCGCATGCGCCCCGCTCCCTTGCCGCCGTCGCGGACGGAGGACGACGACGACGTCTTCGCGCTGCTCACGCCGTACCACGCGCAGCGCGAGGTCCTCGCGCGCGTCGACCTCCCGGAGTGGGCGGCCTCGCGGCTCCACACGGTGGACAGCTTCCAGGGACGTGAGGCGGACACCGTCGTGGTGTCGCTGGTGAGGTCCACCCAGCGAGACGACCGGCGGCCTGAAGCGAACATCGGCTACCTGGTCTCGCCGAACCGAACCAACGTGCTTCTGTCCCGGGCGCGGAAGTTGCTGATCATCGTCGGCCGCATCGCGCACTTCGAGCGTCAGCCCACCCTCAACCCAGATCGGAGGGACATCCAGTTCTGGAGCTCCATCGTCGCTGAAGTGCGACGGCAGGGAGCGGTCGTGTCCGCCGCGTCCGCGCTGAGCGGAGGGCGAAGATGAGGCTCCGCGGCCAGCTCGTGGTACTTCCGTGTGTGTCGTTTGGCGCTCGCGCCCGCCTCGCGACGGACTCCGGTGCGCTCACGCCCATCGAGCTTGTCGCCTTGCGCGGGATCGCGGCCGGCCTCGACGACGTGCAGTCGTTGTCGCAGGTGGTCGGGCTCGGTCAACGGCCGACCCTCGACCTCATCTACGACTTCTGGCTCAAGGGGTACGTCGTCGTAGACCCGGCGCAGGCGCGAGTTCGGCTGGCAGGCGCGGCCGAGGCGGCCAACAAGGGCGGTGGCCTCGCGACGCTCGCGACAGCCGAGAACAACCTGGAGGTGGTCCCTCTGATCCAGGAGCTCGTGTCCGGCGCGGTCCTGCCGCACATCGGACGCCCATACCCACTGGGCGCCGAGAGCGCGTTGGTTCCAACATTGCGATCCGGGCTCTCACTGGACGAAGTCACGAGGGGCGAGATCCTCGACGCCGTCAAGCGTGAGGTCGAGCGGCAGGCCCGCAAGCTCGGACGACCGCTGGTGGCCCAAGAAGCGTGGATCGAGCCGGACCAGCTGCTCACCGAGGCGGCAACCGGCAGCTCCTTCGTGCAGCAGCGACGCTTCCTCCCGGTCTTGGCCGACATCGAGATGGATCCGGACTCGGGCCGGTTGCTTTTCCGGATCATCGAAGCGCCGGAGGTCCCGCCCCCGGTGTGCAAGGACATCGAGCGGCAACTGTCCCTCCTTGCTGAACGACTGCCCGAGCAGCTCTTCTTCAAGCGGCTGCGGCAGGAGTTCGAGCGCACGCCACTGGACGGCGAGCCGACGGAGCGCGACTCGGCGGTGGAACGTCTGTGCCGAGCGGCCAAGGGCCTGGAGGATCTGGACCCGGGGCTGGTCGAGGCTCGGCACGAGCTGCTCGTCGAGCTCCACCGCGAAGCCAGCTTCGAGATTCGCGCCGCAGTGAGTGCGGAGGCAAGGGTCCAGCCCGTCGTCGGGTATGAGGAACACGAGGCCGCGATACGGCGGATGATCGCCACGGCCGAGCGGCAGCTGATACTCGGCAACCCCTGGATCCGCGCTGGGGCGCTCCTTGACCCGCCCCCGGGGATGTCCGAGGCCTGGTTTGACCTGCTGGACGCCGCACTTTCCAGAGGCGTCCAAGTCTTCTTCCTGTGGGGCATCCAAGCCGACTCACGGCTGGACAACCAGGCGCGAAACGCCCTGCTCGACCTCGGTGCCCGACACCCGGGGCGCCTCTCTGTATCTCCACGCTCCGCGACCCTGCACGCGAAGCTGGTGGTGCGGGATGCGCACGAGGCCCTCCTGACGAGCTACAACTTCCTCGACCCTCCGAGCAGGCGCGACAGCCTGGAGGTCGGTCTGCTCGTCGAGGGCCTGGAACCCGGCATCGCGCCGTCCGCGGTCCTCGACGTACTGGAGTGGGCGCGCGACAGGTATCCCGAACACATGACGTCTCGACGCATGCTCCTGCTTCCGCAAGAACTGGGAGCCCGTGAGCCGATCCCGCCGACGGTCCCCTCACCACCGGAGGCCTTCGACGCCGTCGCGACCCAGCGTGGAGGTGGCGCCGTTGCGCCCGCTGTTCGGCATTGGGCTCAAGAGTGGGCGGCGACCGCGGACGAACTTGACGCGCTTGCCCTGGAGCATTCGGGTGGCGCGGAGTTGCTCATCGACCGGGAGCACAGGGAGGCGCTCTGGCGCGCCCTTCGAGACAGCGTCGACCGTCTCGCCGTGCTCTCCGACCAATTGAGCGTCGATGTCGTCACCGACAGGTTCGCGCGCCTGCTGCGAGGCCGACTCGAGGGCGGCACGCGCTGCTCCTTCGTCTACCGACGCGAGGGGGCGAAGGACACTGATGACGGACCATCTGCACGGCTCCGAGAGCAGGCCGACGCCTTCCCGGAGCGCTGCTCCCTCGTGGAGGCGCGCAGCCACGCGAAGATCCTGATCTCTGACGACGAGGTCACCGTCGGCAGCTTCAACTTCCTGTCCTATGGCGGGGAGTACGCCGGCTCGACGAGCGGGCCCGAGCGGTCGGAGCTGAGCTTGCGCGTGCGCTCCGCGGACGCGGTCGATCAGGTTCTTTCCGCGTTGGCCGAGGCTTGGCCGGAGGCCTTTCAGCCCCTCCGGGAGCGGCGTGTGCCATCCGCAGAGGTCGCCGCCGCAGAGCGAACTCCGCGGTCTCTGCAGCCGCTCTTTCGGGCGCTCGGCAGTGCGCCGACGCCAGGGGACGCCCTTCTGCGGTGGTTCGAGCGCGCTGCGACTCCGTGGGGGGATCTCGAAGCGCTCGAACGAGCGGGTGTGTCCAAGGAGACTTTGACCGCGGCGATCGCGGCGGCGATCTCTACGACGGCGGAGATTGACACGCCGCCGGCGAGCGATTGGCGATCTCGCCTCGCCACACTTCGATGGTTGGACGGGGACTTCGTCGGCTGCGCGTTGCTGCTGCCCCGGAGCGGCGAAGGCGATGTGGCCGCGTGGCTGGCAGACCTTGGCGCATCGGTGCAGGCGATGTCAGCCTCGTTCTCGCCACGTCTGCCGTCCGCCGATGCGATGTCGTCCGACGAGCGCACGGCCGCAGTTGACCTCCTGCTGGTGGCCGCGCTGGAGCATGGCCGGTTCGACTACCTGGACACTCTTACCGAACTCGAGGCGACACTGGACGGGACGACTGTGGCCTGGGTCGCCGCAGCGCGTCGGTTTTTCACGACCGTCTATCAGCCGCTGCCGCTTGAGCTGCTGCGGAGGAACGCGAACCGGAAGCGACGGCGTGAGGACGAAGAGCGCGCGCGTGCGGCCTTCTCAGAGGCGCTACGAGCCGCAGAGAACGTCGGGTTCCGCTTCCCGCTCGGCGAGCACACGTGGGATCTGCTGAAGGCGGACGGCGGCTTGCTCGGCAGGGCGCGGAGCGCGCTGGACGGCGACACTCCGGACGGCCTCGCGACCTACCTCAGGGGGGCAGATGGTCAAGGCGTCGATGTTGAGCGTCTGATGGACGAGGCGAGCCACAAGGCCAGGGACGAACACAACAGCCGAATCGACGAGCCGAAGCGTTCGGCCTGCCTGAAGCGGCTCGTTCGGATGGTGGAGAAGGCGACGGTCTGGGTTCAACTCGCCTCGGCCGCATCCCCGTCGCCATCGGACGCCAAGGTGTTGGGTGCTTGCTGGGACCTCCAAGCGGCGCTCGGCGGAATGAGGGGCGACGCTGGAGCAGGTCTGCGCGGCGTAGCTGTTCCAGTCCGTGAGTTCACCCTTTCCCGTTTGCAGCCTCTGTTCGACGCGGAGAAGCCATGAACGCCGTAGATCTGATTGCGGCATGGCCGATGACCCGACGAGGCGCGCTGTCGTGGGTTGCTGCCTGCGGCAGTACGGCAGACGCTACCGCAATCGCCCGAGCGTGCGCTGCTACCCTGGCCAAGCCGATGGACTACGAGGACATCGTCGGCCAGCTCGTGGATGGGGGCGAGTTCGAGGCGGCCGAGCTGTTCATGCAGGACAGCATCGTGCTGGACGCCGTCGATGCCGATGCCCTCCACCGCTTGGAGGCGAAGCTCGAGCAGGTGCGAGGAGGAGCAGTAGAATCCGCTCGAGGGCGGCTCGCGGACCTACAGACTCGCGCCGAAGCGCACGGTACGCCCGTCGACGTAGATGCCGTCGTTGACGCAGTCAGGCGGCGGCGCGACGCGGGCCTTGAGCTTCTCGCCCAGGCCGAAAGGCGCGTCGAGGAAGCGGAGGCCGACTTCGTCGCGGGCCTAAAGGAGAGGCTCGAGTCCGCATCGACTCGCGGGTTGCCAGAGAACGTCCTGGCCGAGTGGCGGGCAGACATCGAACACGCGATCTCCCTCGGGGCCGTGGACGCGGCCAGCGCCGCCATCGACGCCGGCCCCAGCGCCGACAGGCCGCTCCTTGTTGGCGTTCCGGCGCCACCCGTGTGGCCCTACCGAAGTGAACCACTGCACTTTCTCGTCGAGTGGATGTTCGGCGACGGCGTCGTGCCGCCGGGATTTGAACGGTACCGGCCTGATCGTGCCGATTCCGCGGCCTGGGTGTTTTTGGAAGAGCTGCGTGCGCGGCGTGAGACCACCTCGCTGCTCGAGAGCCTGGCCGGCGTGCTCGACTGTCGGCTTCTGCACGCAGAGGTCTCGGAGGAAGGCGCACAAGGGCGGCTCGATGATCTTGGCGCCCCGGGGTTCCATGCGTTCGGACCGCGCGCGTGGCCGGACGGGATTCCCGTGCGGCTCCCCAAGGAGGGCCGTCCGGTTGGGCCGGCCGTCGAGCCCGAGGGTCTCGCCATCGAGGTCGCCGCCGGGCCCAGGACGAACGGGCCGGAAAGCGTTCTTCGCCTCGACCTCCACGACGTGCTGGCAGTCCTCCGTGACCGGCCCAACCGCCGTGCACGGCTTCTGGCGCAGCTCGGAAGGCAGCTGCCGCTCGACCGGGCCTTTACGGGACCGCGCGCAGACGAGTCGATCCGGTGGGAGCGCGGTGACATCCCAGCCGACGTCACGTCCGGCGAGCGCCCCGTCCTTCTCGTGGGCGCCCCCGGGATGGGGAAGACCACGCTGCTCCTCGAACTCAAGCACGATGCTGAGGGGTCCGCCGAGGTCGTGAGCGCAACCCGCGAAGGCGACTTGCCGGAAGCGGACTTGCTGCTCGTCGACGACGCTGACGAGCTGGGACCAGATGATGTACGCCGGTTCGTGCGAGACGTTCATTGGGCCCGAACGACACGAACACCGGCGCCCGCGGTAGTCGTAGCCGTACGCCCTGAGAAGGTCGCCGCGTTCGAGCAAGCGGCTCCGAACATCTTCGAGCTGACTGAGCTGCCGCCGCGATCATCCAGCGCTCTTCGGGAACAGGCGCGTTCCATGCTCGGCTGGGTCGGCATCGAGGCGGCGACGCCCGGTAGCTACGACCGTCTCGCCTATCTGGCCGGCGGCAATCCGACCGTGTTGTTCCACCTCTGTCGGGCGCTCGTCGGCGTCTTGGCAGACGAGGGGGTTCGCCGGCGGTTCACTCAGCGCAACGTGGAGACGGCGTGGCAGGATCCAGCGATGCGGGCGGCGGTTCGGAGCCTGCTGTGGCTCCCCCTCCGGAACGTCGCGGGCCTGGCTGGCACGCTGCAAGTGCTCGTCGACTTCTGCGACCCTGGCGAGACGTTGGCCCTCGACGACGCCACCTGGGCGATCAACGAGACCTTGGGGACGCAGAACGCCGCATGGATCGACGAGCGCCTTTCGCTGTTGGCCAGGTATGGGCTCATCCGACGAACGGACGAGGGACTCGGGCTGTCTCTCGGCGGGCCCGGCCTGCTGGTTCGTTCTTGGCTCGAGGAGGGCGGACAGACCGCCTGACTTGAGGTCACTGAACCAACTCAAAGAAGTCGAACGTGAGGGTCACCGACTCGATGACGTTCTCGTCGCTCTCGTTGTCCCAGTCGCCGGCGACGAACTTCACCGGCCAGGCGCGCGATCGACGAAGGTGCCTGTCCGACCGCCGACTGCGGGGTCGGGGAGTGTCCGATCCGCCCATCGAGCGGGAGTCGGGCACCGGGTCCGCCGGGTGCGCCGTCGGTGGAGGTGGGCCTCCCAGGTTCACCGCGCTCCTGCTGTTCGTGGGCCTCGCGACGCGCCGCCGCCTCGGGCGCTAGCGCGGCAGCGTGAACCGCGCGATCTCGACGGTGGGGCCGTCGAAGCGGCCGTCGATGGGGTCCTGAAAGAGGACGAGCTCTGTGGCGCGGGGGTCGTTGGGCAGGTCGCCGAGGCGGATGCGGCCGGCGTCGGGGCAGACGTCGACGCGGGCGAAGCCGCTGTCGCCGGCCGGGGAGCCTCCAGGGACTCGACGATGAGCTGGAAGACGCCGCGGGTGTAGACGGTAGCGCCGTCGGCGTCCTGGGCTCGGCCCAGTGGCCGGCGTTCTCCTCGACCGAGAAGGGGCCGTCGCTGGGGCGGGCGACGCCGGTGGCGCGCAGGGCCGTCAGGGTGATGTAGCCGCGGCCGTCCCGCAGGCCGTAGTCCAGGTCGATGGTCATGGCGGTGCTGTCGGCAGGGACGGGTCCGGCTTCGACGGTGAGGAGCGGGTCGCGCCAGGCCATGGCGCAGTCGAAGGGGCCGGCGTCGACGACGGGGCCGCTGTCGGCTGGCGTCGCGGCGTCGGGGCGGGCGTCGGGGCCGGCGTCGGGGCCGGCGTCGGGGCCGGCGTCGGCTTCGACGCGGGCGTCCACGGTGGCGCCATCCGGGGTCGGGTCGGCCGCGGGCTGGTCGTCGTCGCAGGCCGCGCAGGCCGCCACGACCGAAAAGATCAGGAAAGTCCGCATGTTCGAGTCTCCTTGCGGCTTGATGTGTACCAGGGCGGGCGGGGTCGGTGGTAGCGGACTGGACGCCGCCCCCCGCGGCGGGGTAGCGCTGGCGTGGCCGCCGCGCCAGAGTGGCCGGCGACGATGTGCGGGGGAGTGCTCATGCGGGGACTGGCCATCCTGGGGTTGCTGGCGGCGCTGGCCGGCTGTGATGACGGCGGGGGCAGCGGGGGCGGGGGCGGTGGCGCCGATGGCGGCGTGGCGGACGCCCGGGTGCTGGTGGATCAGGCCGTGGCGGATGCCGGCGCCGGGGACGACGCTTCGCCCCCGGCGCCCGACGCGGGCGCGGTGGATCTGGGGCCCGCTGGCGAGGGGGTGCTGGAGATCGATCCGGTCCGGGTGGTGCTGCGCGTGGAGGACGGGCCGCCGCCGACCCAGCAGTTCACGCTGCGGCGGTCGTTCCCCGATCGGGAGCCGGTGGAGGTGCCGGCCGAGCAGGCGGTCTGGCGGGTGTCTCCCGAGGTGCTGGGGGTCATCGACGGGGCCGGCTTCTTCACCAGCAGCGGGCGTGGGGGCTCGGGGTCGGTGTACGCCACCCAGGGGGGGCAGGAGGTGGTCGCGGCGCTGACCGTGGAGGCCTTCGATGACATCGTGGTGGATGGGGCGCCGCCGGATGCGCCGCAGCGGTTCGCCGATGCGCCCGAGGCGGAGGGCTGCGGGCCGGATCTGCTGTACCCGGAGCCGCTGACGGCGCTGCCCCGCAACATGCGCGGGCTGGCGGTGCAGTGGCGGCGGGGGGGCTTCGAGCTCTTCGCCGTGCGGCTCAACGCGGGCGGGCTGGAGGTGCGCTGGTTCACCGATCAGGATGTGCTGGTGCCCGATGGCGATGCCTGGACGGCGCTGCTCAACGCCGCCATCGGCCGCGGGATGCGGCTGGAGGTGCTGGGGCTGGGTCAGGGGCGCGTCTGCCGCGGGCGCGTGATCGATCTGATCGTGGATCCGGCGCCGCTGCAGGGGGCGGTGTACTACTGGTCCACCGGGGACGCGGGGATCATGCGGCTGCCGGCGGGGGATCTGCAGGCCGAGCCGTTCCTGGCGCCGTCGGTGGCGCCCGAGATCGGCTGCCCCGCCTGCCACGCCCTCTCCCGCGATGGCAACCGCATCGCCTTCACGCGCACGACGTTCCCGCCGTTCGGGGATCTGTCGGTGTCGCTGGTGGATACGCCGCGGCAGCTCCTCTACGACCCGATGGGCGTGGTGGGGTACTTCCCGAGCTTCGCGCCCGACTCGAGCCGCATCGTGGGCGGGGCGGGGGGCGCGCTGGTGGTGCGCGACACCGACACGGGGATGGAGCTCGAGCGGCTGCCGATGCCGGCCGGGTATGTGGGCGGGTCGCCGGACTGGTCGTGGCAGGGGACGCGCATCGCGGCGGCGGTGGGGCAGTCGGGGTTGTTCAACCCCATCCCGGATGTGGGCATCACCCGCGGCGGCATCGCGGTGTGGACGCTGCAGGCGGATGAGTCGTGGGGCGAGGCCGACTTCGTGGTGCAGCAGGAGGGCGAGGAGACCAATGATCGCCCGGCGTTCTCGCCCGATGGCCGCTACCTGGCGTTCGAGCGCAAGGGCGACAACAACGGCGGCGGCATGGGCAACAGCAGCGCTCGCCTGATGATCATCGACGAGTCGGGGCTGGCGGTGCCGCTGTCGGCCGCCAACCAGGCGAACTTCCTGGGGAATTCATGGCCGAAGTGGTCGCCGGCCAGCAACCAGGGGCGGCTGTGGCTGGCCTTCTCGAGCCTGCGCGACTACGGCCACCAGCTCCAGCAGGCGGGGCGCGAGGAGCCGCGGCCGCAGATCTGGGTGACGGGCATCGATCCCGACGCGCCCCCGGGGCGGGATCCGTCGGCGCCGGCGTTCTGGCTGCCGGGCCAGAGCGTGAACAGCGGCAACCACATCCCCTACTGGGCGGTGTACGAGAAGGAGTAGCGCGCCGCGCTCACTCGAAGGCAGAGAGGCCGGTCAGGGCGCGGCCGATGGCGAGGGTGTGGACCTCGTGGGTGCCCTCGTAGGTGTAGACGCTCTCCAGGTTCATCATGTGCCGCATGATGGGGTACTCGCCCATGATGCCGTTGCCCCCGAGGATGCTGCGGCTGGTGCGGGCGACGTCCACGGCGGTCTGCACGTTCTCGCGCTTGGCCAGGCTGACCTGGATGGGCGTGAGCTTGCCGGCGTCCTTGAGGGCCGACAGGTGCAGGGCCAGCAGGTGGCCCGTCACGATGCGCGCGCCCATGTCCACGAGCTTCTGCTGGGTGAGCTGGAAGCCCGCGATGGGACCCGAGAACTGGCGGCGCTCGCCGGCGTAGGCCAGGGCGGTGTCGAAGCAGCTCATCGCCGCGCCGAGGACGCCCCACGCGATGCCGAAGCGGGCCTGGGTGAGGCAGGAGAGGGGGCCCTTGAGGCCCTCGACCCCGGGCAGGACGTTCTCGTCGGGGACGAAGCAGCCCTCCAGGATGATCTCGCCCGTCCACGAGGCGCGCAGAGAGAGCTTCTCGCGCATCTTCTCGGTGCGGAAGCCCGGGAAGGCGCGCTCGACGATGAACCCGCGGATGCTGCTGGCGTCGCCGGCGTCCACCTTGGCCCAGACGATGGCCAGGTCGGCGATGGGGGCGTTGGTGATCCACATCTTGGCGCCGTCGAGGACGTAGCCGCCGTCGACCTTGCGGGCGCGGGTGCGCATGCTGCCCGGGTCGCTGCCGCTGTCGGGCTCGGTCAGGCCGAAGCAGCCGATGAGCTTGCCCTGGGCCATGGCGGGCAGGAACTTCTCGCGCTGGGCCTCGGTGCCGAAGGCGTGGATGGGGTACATGCACAAGGCGCCCTGCACGCTGGCGAAGCTGCGCAGGCCCGAGTCGACGTACTCCAGCTCGCGCATGGCCACGCCGTAGCCGGCGGCGTCCATGCCGGCGCAGCCGTAGCCGTGCAGGTTGGCGCCCAGCACGCCGAGGGCCCCGATGCGCGGCACAAGGTCGTCGGGAAAAGTCTCTTCGATGAAGGACTTGCGGACGCGGGGGCCGAAGACGTCCCGGGAGAAGGCCCGCACGCTGTCGCGCACGAGCAGCTGGTCCTCGGTGAGCCGGGACTCGACGGCGAAGAGATCGAGCAGGGGCGTGGCCTTCATCGAGACATCCTCTCCAGGTGTTCGAGCACTTCGGTGGCGACCATGCGGGCGAGGACGGCGTAGGTGGCCTCGCCCTCGGCCGCGGTGGCGTCGGCCGGGGTGCCGGTATACGCGGCCTCGGCGCCGGCTTCCAGGAAGCTGGTGGCCCCCGCGTGGATGGCCGCGCTCAGGCTGACGGGGACGGCGGGGAGGTCGCGCGCGGCGTCCACGGCCACCTGCTCGGGGTGGACGGCCAGGACGAGCGAGGTCTCGTAGCTGCCGGCGTGGCAGGCCCCCGACTTGAACTCAGCGGTGAGCTGGCGGCCCCACCGGCGGCTGATGACCTGGGGCACGCTGACGGCGGCCTCGCCATGGGTGGCGGCGATGCGCTGGCGCGCCTGCTCCAGGGCGGCGAGCTGGCCGGGCTCCAGGTGGTGGTTGATCAGGCAGACGTGGGCGAAGCCGTCGCGCAGGAACGCCCCGGCGCCCCCTTCGAGCACGGCGACCAGGGCCTCGGCGGGCAGGCTGATGGCCCCCGGGAAGTCGCGGGCGAACTCGGTGACGCCGTAGGGCAGGGGCGGGGCCACGACGGCGGCGACCCCCTCCGCCCGGAGGGTCGAGGTCGCCAACTCCGCGTTTCTCAAGGCGATCGTCGTGTCGGTGCCCAGGGGGAGGTGGGGCCCGTGGGGCTCGACGCTGCCGACCGCCCACAGGACGACGGCGGGCCCGCCGGCCCCGCGCCAGGCGGCCAGCGCCGGGGAGTGGAAGTGGTCGAGGCGGAGGGGCGCGTCCATGGGGGAGGGTGCCTGCAAAGCGCCCACGCGGGCAAGCGGCGGGATCAGTTGCGACGGCTGCCCGCCTCGGAGGACCCTGGAGGCATGAGCACACCCCGACACACCGCCTCCGCGCTCCTCGCCTGCCTGCTGGTCGCCGCCGCCGCCCAGGCCCGCCCCGTGGAGCGCTTCGCCAGCGACACCGTCGACGACGCCACCCTCACGCTGGGGGTCCTGGACGAGGCCATCGACGGCGACGTCCGCAGCCACTGCTCCATCCGCATCGTGGTGGTCGGCACGGCGCGCGCCTTCAGCAACGGTGATCGCATCTTCCTGTGGGTCTACGAGGATGACCTGGCGGGCGACGAGACGCTGTGGCGGACCGACTTCGCCATCACCGCGGCGGAGCTGGCGGCGCAGCGCGTCGATCGGACCCTCGACTGCTCCAGCGGCTTCGGCGACGACGTGGGCGGCCACCTCGAGATCTACGGCGACGCCCGGGTCGAGAAGGACTCGTGCGGCTTCGGCTGCCGCTGGGATCGGCCGACCACCGCCAACATCGACGTGCTCGAGGTGCAGGACGACGCCGCCGAGGAGGACGATGGCCGGGCGGCGGCCCGCATGCTGCCGCTGGGCGTGACCCCCGATCGCATCGCGCGCGACCAGGACTGGCTGACGCTCCAGCTCCCGGATCCGGCGTCGGTGGTGGTGCAGGCCCGGCACCGGCCGACCGCGGGGCGGCTGGAGCTGGAGCTCTACGATGGTGCCGGGGCGCCCATCGGCCGGGGGGTCGACGGCCCCGACGCGACGCGCCTGGAGAGCATGCCCCTGCCGGCGGGGCAGTACACGGTGCGCGTCCAGCCGCGGGACGGGGCCGACTACAACTTCTATGACGTCGAGCTGCGGGTGGAGACCCAGCTCTGCGTGCCCGGCGCCGTGCAGCGCGAGCCGTGCGAGCGGTGCGGGCAGCGGGAGTCGGTCTGCGGGGCCGATGGCCGGTTCGGCCCGCCCGGCGAGTGCATGGGCGCGGGCGAGTGCGAGGCGGGGACGACCCGGGAGGTGGCCTGCGGCGACTGCGGCACCGCCACCGAGCGGTGCGATGACGCCTGCGTCTGGCTCCCGGCCGCCTGCATGAACGAGGGGGAGTGCGAGCCCGGGGCCGAGGAGACGCGGGCCTGTGACGGCGGCGCCCAGGTGCGCACCTGCGGCGCCGCCTGCGTGTGGAGCGACTACGGCGCCTGCTCGCCCAACGCCTGCGCCGACGGCGAGATGCGGGAGTGCTACGAGGGCCCGGCGGGCACGCCGCGGGCGTCGGCACCTGCCGCCTGGGCGCCCAGCGCTGCCTCAACGGCGTCTGGGCCTCGTGCCAGGGGGCGGTGGTTCCCGAGGCCGAGCGCTGCGGCGACGGTGACGACAACGACTGCAACGGCCTGGTGGATGGGGACGACCCCGCCTGTGCCGCCGACGCCGAGCCCGGCGACCCGTGCCGGCAGGATGGGGACTGCGGCAGCGATCTGCGCTGCATCGATCCGGTCAACCACCCGGTCTTCCGCGGGGGCTACTGCGGCGGCATCGGCTGCCCGCCCGATGGCTGCCCCGACGGCCTCACCTGCGGCGAGGTGGGCGGCGTGCGCTACTGCCTCAAGCCCTGCGAGGGCAACGGCCACTGCCGGGCCCAGTACATCTGCGCCGACGCGGGGGCTCCGGCACGGTCTGCATCCCGCGCTGCCTGCGCGACGCCGACTGCGGTGACCCGCGCTTCCCCACCTGCGACACCCAGACGAGCCTGTGCGTCCCCGACGGCGAGCCCGAGATCCCGACGCGGGCGTCGAGCGCGACGGGGCCGTGGTGGATCCAGGCCCCGTGCCGGACGCCTTCGTCCGGCGGGACGCGGCCGATCAGCCCGACGACCCGCCGGTGACCGGCGCCCCCGAGTCCGGGTGCCGGGCTGCGGCTGTTCCGGGGGAAATTCCGTGGAGTTTCATGCTCTTGGCGCTGATTGGCCTGCGGCGGAGGCGCCGGTGAACTTCGCGGAGGCGGTGGCCTGGGCGCCGGCCGGGCCGGGGCGCTGGCGGGGGCACATCGATCCCACGTGGATGCAGGGGCGTGGGGCCTTCGGGGGGCTGGTCGGGGCGGTCATCCTGCGGGCCATGAGCACCCTGGTCGACCGTCCGCCCCGGACGCTGACGGTCCACTTCTGCGGGCCGGCCACGGGGGAGCTGGAGCTGGCGGTGCAGGTGGAGGCGCTGGGCCGCTCGGTGGCCCAGCTCAGCGCCCGGATGACCGGCACCGACGGGGCCGTCGTGGCGACGGCGCTGGCCACCTTCGCCGTGAGCCGGCCGGGCACCACGTCCCTGGACGCCGATCCGCCGCCGGGGGCGCCGCTCTGGCCGGCCGGGGTGGATCTCGGCGGCTCGCCGTTCACCCCGACCTTCGTGCGCCACCACTTCGACCTGCGGTTCTCCCTCGGGGAGCCGCTGTTCTCGGGGGCTGCGCGCGCCGAGACCGGGGGCCGGGTCCGCTTCCAGCGGCCTCCGCCCGACGACGCCGCCAGCATCGTGGCGCTGCTGGACGCCTGGCCGCCGGGCGTCTTCCCGCTGCTCAAGGGGCCGGCCGTCGCCAGCAGCGTCGACCTGACGTGCCACTTCTTCCGGCCCCTGCCGGATCCGGCCGTGGATGTGGCCGGCGCCTTCCAGTTCCTCAAGCGTTGCGAACAGATCGGCGATGGCTACGCCGAGGAGCGCGGCACGCTGTGGACCGAGGGCGGGCTGCCCGTCGCGCGCGTCCGCCAGCTCTACGCCTTCTTCGCCTGAGCCCCCGGGCGGCCGCGCCCGGGCGAGCGGGCGCTACATGGCGCTGATGATCTTGCCGCCGTACAGGGCCCAGACGTAGCCGGCCCCCGCCAGGGCGATGAGCCCGAAGATCAGGGCGGTCTTGCCGAGCTTGCCCCTGCCTCGCGCGACGAGGATGGCGAGCACCCCGGCGATGGAGCCGGCGACGAGGGGGATGCCCGCCTCGCGCATCCGGCCCCGCATCATCCACTCCGTCTCGCTGGGCGAGAAGCCGTACGAGCCGCTCTTCAGGCTCATGTAGGCCGCGATGGGCTCGAAGATGACGAACAACATGGCACCGATGGCGCCCATCCCGAGGATGAGGGCGATGATGCCGGCGGCTTTGCTGGGGGATTTTTCACTCATGGCGGGAGTGTGCGCCTCGTTCCCTCGCGGCACAACGGATCATTGATCCCGCTCAGTGATCCCGATCCAGGGCCCTCGCCCCCAGGCGCAGGGGCAGGTGGTGGCAGAGCGCGGTCAGGGCGAGGGCGAGGGCGACCAGGCCACCGGCCGCGGCCAGCCCGCCGGGGCCGGGCCAGAAGCCGTGCAGCAGGCCGGCCCGGAAGATCTGGACCGGCCACACCAGCGTGGCGGTGATCACGACCAGGTACAGGATGCCGAGCAGCATGAAGACCACGCCCCCCATGCCGCTGGCGATGCGCGCGGGGTTGTCCACGTCGAAGCGGGGGGCGAGCGCGCCGAGGCCGACCCCCATGCCGGTGAGGGCGTAGGCGACCAGGACGGTGATGACGAGCGAGGCGTAGAAGAGCGGGGCCGACAACTCCACCAGCGCGTTGCTGGCGGCCACCAGGGCCAGGCCCAGGGCGGTCAGGGGCCAGAGGCCGAAGCGGACCTTGGCCCGCAGCAGCTCGCGGGTCGTGATGGGGGCGGCCTGGATCGCCCAGAACGCGAGCCCCTCCAGGCTGACGGCTGGGTACAGGAAGCGGACGGCGACGGTGGTGATGACCAGGCCGCCGAGGGCCAGGTTGGTGAAGAACAGACCGGTCGGCCCCAGGATCCCCGAGCGCTGAAGCTCGCCGAAGTGCTTGAAATTGAACACGTAAACGGCGACGAGGACGGCGATCAGCAGGAGCTGCGTCCACTGGCTGGTGGTGCGGAAGAACAGCAACAGATCGCGGCGGACGAGGGCGCGCAGCGGGGAGGGGGAGACCCGCGGGCGGCTGCGCAGCAGGCCACCCTGGCGGCGGCCCTCCAGGCCGAGCTGGTAGCCGCGCAGCCAGATCCCACGCGCGAGCCAGGTGCCGACGGCGCAGACGGCCGGCGCGCCCGTGGCCAGGGTGAGGGCCGGCCACACCAGCTCCTCGGGGGCGCGGCGCAGCAGGCTGAACATCACCGCCACCGTCCAGTCGGCCGGCCCGAGGGGCGGACCGTCGCTGTGCAGGCCGGCGATGAGCGCCATCAGGTCGCCGAAGCCGTCGGGATCCAGGAAGCGCTCGGGCTCGGCCAGCCGGAAGGCCACGTAGACCCCGACGAAGCCCAGGAGCGCCAGGACGACGACCGCCTCCTGCAGCCGCCGCGCGGGAAAGACGCGGGCGAGCAGCAGCGCGACGATGGTGCCGGCGGCGGCGCAGATGAGCGTCAGGGGCACCAGCAGGACGGGCAGCGCCGCGTAGTACCACCACGGCGCGGCCAGCACGGGCCCGCAGGCGGCCATCATGGGCAGCGCGAACACCAGCATCATCCACGATGACTGCAGCCAGGTCTCGGCCAGCCGCGCCAGGTACAGCCGACCCGTCGACACCGGGGCCACCACGAGCAGCGGCAGATCGTCGGCGGCGAACAGCGTCGAGAAGGCCGTCACGGTGCTGGAGAAGACGAGCAGGCCCGTGAAGAAGAGCAGCACGATGCCGACGGTGCGCCGGATGAGCAGCTCGGCCAGGAACTCGGCCTGGAGGAACGCCTCGAAGAGCCACCGGGCGCCGAAGAAGCTGGCGAGCATGAAGGCGACGCCCAGGGTGCCGAAGAGCAGAATGCGGCTTCGGGTGCGCCCGCCGCGCGCCCGCGGGGCGTTCGCGATGCTGCGCCAGAGGGGCCAGAGCAGGCCCGGCAGGCGGGCGCGGCGCGGATCCCTCACGTGGCGGTATAGCCCCCGTCGATGGTGAAGACCTGGCCCGTGACGTAGGCGGCCTCGTCGGAGGCGAGGTAGACCGCGAGGCCCGCGATCTCGTGGGGCTCGGCGTAGCGACCCAGGGCCGCGCGATCGGTGTAGTGCTTCACCAGGGCGGCGTCGTTGGTCAGGCCGGCGGCGAACCGGGTGTCCACCAGGCCCGGGGCGATGGCGTTGACCCGGATGGCGGCGCGGCCCAGCTCGACGGCGAGGGTGCGCGTCATCGAGATGACCGCCGCCTTGGTCATGCCATAGACCCCCTGGAGCGGGGCACCCCGGTTGCCCTGGATGCTGGCCACGTTGATGATCGCCCCCGGCCGGTGGGCGGCGAGGAGCCGCGTCGCCACCTGGCGCGTCGCCTCGAAGTAGCCGCGCACGTTGACCTGGAAGGTCTTCTCCCACATCGACGCCGGCGTGTTGAGCAGCGGCCCGAAGTAGGGGTTGGTGGCGGCGTTGTTCACCAGGACGTCGGGGATGCCGTGGGCCTGCTCCATCCACTCGACGAAGTCGGCGATGTCATCGGGCTCGCCGGCGTGGCAGGCCCGGGCCACCGCCCGGCCCGGACACTCGGCCTCGATCTCGGCGGCCACGGCTTCACAGCTCTCCTGGCGCCGTGAAGAGACCACCACACGGGCCCCGGCGCGGGCGCAGGCGAAGGCGATGGCCTTGCCGATGCCGCGGCTGCCGCCGGAGACCCAGACCAGCTTCTCGTGCAGGCGTTCGCTCATGCCGGGCACCGTGACAAGGGCCCGCTCCGCCGTCAAGGGGCCGGGATCAGCGGGGCCTGGGCTGGAAGAGGCTGCGGAAGAAGGCGCCGAGGCGCGCGAAGAGGCTCGGCGGCGCGAGGGCGGTCGGCTCGGTGTCGCGCAGCTCCCGCAAGGGGCGCGGGCGGGGCCGGCGGCGCCGCGGGCGGGGCCGGCGCGAGCTCGATCGGCGTGGGCGTGGGCGTGGGCTCGGCCGGGGGCGCGGGCGCCGCGAGGGCGCTGGCGCGGCCGGCGCAGGGCGCGGGGGTCGGGGGCCGCAGCACCTCGCGCTGGGGCCGGCGGCGGGCGCGGGGCCGGGGGCGGCGCCTCGGCGCTCGGGAAGAGCACGAAGCGGTCGTCGGCGTCCACGGTCAGCACCAGGTCGTCGACCGCCGCGCCGGTCAGCAGGCGCTCGAGCACCGCCGACGACACCGCCGGCAGGATGTCCTGGCTGAGGATGTGATCGACGCTGCGGGCACCCGCCCCACCCCGAGGCACCGATCGAGCACCGCGTCGGCGGCGGCCGGCTGCACCCGCAGCGTCGCGCCATGGGTGGTGTGGAAGCGGGCCCGCACCGCGTCCAGCTTGAGGTCGACGATGCGCCGTAACTCCTTCTCTTCCAACGGAAAATACGGCACCAGGGTCAGCCGCCCCAGCAGCGCCGTGGGGAAGACGTCGCGCAGCGCCGGCCGCAGCAGGTCCACCAGCGCCTCGGCGGCGGGGCGGCGGCCCCCGTGGCAGGCCGCCTCCACGAGCTCGGCGCCGGCGTTGCTCGTCAGCAGGATGACGGTGTTGCGGAAGTCGACCACGACCCCCTGGCCGTCCTCCAGCGTCCCCTTGTCGAAGACCTGGTAGAACAGCTCCAGCACATCGGGGTGCGCCTTCTCCACCTCGTCCAGCAGCACGACCGAGTACGGCCGGCGGCGCACGGCCTCGGTGAGGACGCCGCCGCGGGCGTAGCCGACGTACCCCGGGGGCGCGCCCTTGAGCAGGGCGACGCTGTGGGCCTCCTGGTACTCCGAGAGGTTGACCACCACCATGTTCTGGGCCCCGCCGTACAGGGCGTCGGCGAGGGCCGCGCCGGTTTCGGTCTTGCCGACGCCGCTGGGCCCCAGGAGCAGGAACACGCCCACGGGCTTGTGGGGATCGACCAGGCCCGCCCGCGACGTGCGCATGCGGCGGCTGATGGTGTCGAGGGCCTCGGCTTGCCCGATGATGCGGGCGCCCAGCAGCTCGGGCAGCTTCAGCAGCCCCGCCGCCTCATCGGTGAGCATCCGCCCGACCGGCACCCCCGTCCAGCTCGCCACCACGTCCGCGACGGCCCGGCCATCCACGTCGAGGGGCACCATGGGCGCCTCGGCCTGGAGCATGGCAAGGCCCTCGCGCTCGGCCAGCACCTTCACTCGCAGCTTCTCGGGATCAGCCGCGCGGGTCTCCATGCGATGTTCAAGATCTCGAATATGCTCGACTTTTGCGCGCTCGGCCTCCCAGCGGCTCTCCAGCTCCGTCTGGCTGCGCCGGGCGGCGTCCACCGCTTCCATCAGGGCGGCGAGGCGGGGGCGGTGGTCGGCGTGAGTGGCCTGCTCGCGCTCCAGGCGCTGCAGCTCTTCCTCCAGGCGCGCGACCCGCTGGGCGGCGTCCTGCACCAGGCCGGGGGTGCTGCGCTGGCCCACCGCCACGCGAGCGGCGGCGGTGTCGAGGACGCTGAGGGCCTTGTCGGGCAGGCGGCGTCCGGTGAGGTAGCGCTGAGAGAGCGTCACCGCGTCGTGGATGGCGTCCTCGCGGATGCGGACATGGTGGTGGCGCTCCAGCTTCGTCGCCACGGCCCGCAGCATCTCGATGGCGGTGGCCGTGTCGGGCTCGTCCACCTTCACCACCTGGAAGCGGCGGGCCAGCGCCGGATCGCTCTCCAGGTGCTGCTTGTACTCGTCCCAGGTGGTGGCGGCGATGGTCCGAAGCTCGCCCCGGGCGAGGGCGGGCTTGAGGATGTTCGCGGCGTCCGACTGCCCGGCGGCGCCCCCCGCCCCGATCAGCGTGTGCGCCTCGTCGATGAACAGGATGATGGGCTGGACGGCGGACGTCACCTCGTGGATGACCGCCTTGAGCCGCTTCTCGAACTCTCCCTGGAGGCTGGCCCCCGCCTGGAGCAGCGCCAGATCGAGCTGCCGCAACGACACGCTGCGCAGCGCGGGCGGCACCAGACTCTGGGCGATGTAGAGCGCCAGCCCCTCGACCACGGCCGTCTTGCCGACCCCGGCCTCCCCCACCAGCATCGGGTTGTTCTGCCGGCGGCGGGTGAGGATGTCGACGAGCTGCCGGATCTCGCCATCGCGGCCGATGATGGGGTCGATGCCGCCCTCGCGTGCGCGGGCGGTCAGATCCACGGTGTACTGGTCCAGGTTGGGCGTCTCGGCGCCGTAGCGGGTCAGGGGGCGTCGGGGAGCGCGGGGGGGTGGGCGCCGGGGCCGGCGCGATCGGCCGCCGACTCCGACGTCGCCCGGACCAGATCGGCCAGCTCATCGCGCAGGCGGTCCGGATCGATGCGCCGCAGGCTCGGCGCCGACTTCGCGATGAGATCCCGGACGCCCTCGGCGGTGCGCAGGGCCAGCAGGATGGCGCCGGAGCGCACCCGCCAGCCGCCGAGCTGGAGCGAGGACACCAGCCAGGCCTCCTGGAGCGCCTGGGGGATGTTGTCCGAGAAGGTGGGGACGCGCTTGTTCCCGGCCCGCAGGGTCGAGAGGGCCTGCTTGAGCTCCTCCTCGATCTTGGCGGGCTCGACGCCGAAGTGGCGCAGAATCGCTTGAAGATCCGAGTTCTTGCGGCGCAGCAGCCGCACCAGGACGTGCTCGAGCTCGATGGTGTAGTGGCCCCACTCCACGGCCATCGCGGCGGCATCTTCGAGGCTCTGGCGGCACGCGGGGTTGAGGACCGCGATCAGCGCCTTGAGATCATGCGCCATCGGCCGAGGCGTCGTCCGGCAGCAGCTCGCCGAGGGGGTGGCTGCGGCCGCTGACCGTCACCACGGCGCCAGCCCGGGCCTCCTTGCTGCGCAGGGGGCGGGTGGTCAGCCACGACGTCCAGCCCAGCCGGGGGCCACCGGGCGCGGTGGACAGGCCGGGGCGGCAGCGGTGTACCTGGCCCGGATCCACCGCCAGGCGGAAGTTGAAGGAGAAGGCGTTGCGCGTGTAGTAGCGCACCAGCTTCAGCAGGGCGTCCCAGCGGCGGCCGATGGGCAGGAAGTCGACGAAGACCTCCCAGTCCAGGGGCCCGATGTCCAGGCGGAAGCCGGCCTGGGCGTCCCAGACCCGGCGGCCGGCGATGGCGGTCACGCCCAGGGCGTTGTGGCCCAGCGTCGTCGTCAGCGCCGTGCGGGCCTCGGGCTCGAGGTAGATCCAGTGGCCCTGGCACTGGATGCCGCGGACGGGGAAGCCGAAGTGGTGGTGCAGCAGCCGCTCCAGGCCCTGCATCGAGCGGTCGTGGGACCAGAAGAGCCCCGCGTAGGGGATGAGGTCGTGGGACAGCAGCAGGTGGTCGTCGCCCTCGGGATCCGAGTCATCCGGGTACTGGTCGAACGCCGTGCGCGCGCTCTGGGTGAAGAGACCCGAGAGCGCCATCAGGTACCGGGAGTAGTCGTGCTCGTGGGTCGGGCCCGTGTGCAGCGTGGGGCGGTGCTTCTGCTTGACCCGCCACAGGAGCGAGATGAGCCGGTGGTTGAGGGTGTCGATGAAGTCGCGCAGGCCCGTGTCGCCCAGGCGCACCCGGTCGCGGATGAGCTGGGTGTAGAACAGCGGCAGGGGGCCGCGCACCCCGGCCAGCCCCATGAAGTCGACCCGCAGCGTCGGCAGGCCGCGGTCTTCGGGAGCCAGCTCGATGCGCGACATGTCGCTGGGCGCGAAGCCCAGGCTCGCGTGGCTCTGGAAGCGAATGGGCTCCAGCTCCGGATCCTCACCGGAGGCCGGCGTCTCCACCGGGCGGTCGTCCCTCCGCAGGCGCCGGGCGAGGTACTCCACCAGCTTCACCGTCTGGTAGAAGTCCGTCCCCCAGGCGGGCCCTAGAAATTCGCGGAGCTCGTCTCGGGGATCGTCGGCGGCCATAGGTGCCAGATGCCTTCCCGTTGCCGTGACACCAGCGCGAGCTGGGTGAAGACGTTGATGGATGCGTGCAGCCCGAAGTACTGCCGCAGCACCGCGCCCAGGAGGATGGGGCTGATCCCCGAGAAGCGACCTTCGTCGACCGTGACGGTGATGCGCTGCACGCGCACGAAGCCCTGCCAGCGCTGATCATCCGCCCGCAGGGCCACGGTCTCCTTCTTCGCCTCCACGATGGACTGGATCTGGCGCTCGAGGGACTCGTTGGTCGTGAACGCGTAGACCCGAAGCTGCTCGCGCAGCGCCTCGGCCAGCGCCTCGGGCACATCGGGCAGGCCCGTGTGGCTCAGCGAGAGGTGCGAGACGAGGCGCCAGAGCGCTTCCCCCTGCATCGGCGGCGAGACGGGCAGCGTGGGGCGCGTCATCAGCCGCACCATCGCGTGGGGCCCCTCCTCGACGTGGAGCTGCTCGCCCTGATCGAGGAAGGTGGCCAGATCGCGGTTGGTGCAGAGCGTGTGGACGCGGAGGACCTCTTCCCTGGGTGGCCGGCGCTCCAGGCGTCGGTCCACGAACGACATCCAGATGTCCGTCCCGGGGGTCTCCTCGATGCGGCTCGGCCGGCGGCTCGCCTGCCAGTACACCGTCGTGCGCTCCAGCGAGTGCCGGTGCCCGAAGATGGGCTCGTAGAGCGGGATGTCATCCTCGAGCGTCAGGCTCGGCGTCACCCCGAGGATGGAGTGGATCTCGGTCGTCCGCTCCCAGCGCGCGTCGGGAATCACCAGATATTCCGAGGCCTTGCCCGTGGTGTTCACGGGCTCGCTCACCTGGCGGAAGAGGTTCACGACGGGCGTGCAGCCCAGCGCGAAGGTGTCGTTGCGGACCGAGAGCCGCCGGGTCGGGGCGCGATCGAAGAGGAAGAGCAGCTCCAGCTTGTCGCCCGCGCCGCGGCTGTCGATGTCCTCGATGTCGAAGAAGAGGAACTTCTCGGGGAGCGCGAAGTACTCTTGCAGCAGGCTGAAGCCTCGCAGCCCGTGGGGCGCGGTGGGCAGCACCTCCTCGCCCTCCCCGAAGCCGACCGGGCGAGCCCGCGACATCTTGGGGATGGAGCCACGCGCCGGCGGCTGGCCGTTGGGCAGAGAGACCACGCCCATCAGCCCCGTGCTCATCAGCTCGTAGAGGCCGCCGGTCAGGGCCTCATCGCCGTTGAGGTAGAAGCGCAGGTTCTTCGGTCCCAGCACCGAGATGGGCTCGGACGCGGTGGTCAGCTCCAGCCGCAGGACGGTGCGCACCTTCGCGAACCGGGGCGTGTTGAGGAAGGCGAAGGCGTTGGGCGCCTCGAACCGCGTGGTCGTGACCGTCAGCGGCCACATCGTGACCGGGAAGCAGGTCCGGAAGCGGCAGGTCCGCTTCTGGTAGCTGGTCTCGACGAAGAGCGGCGTGCCGACCGGCACCTCCTCCCCCGTGGTCAGCCCGGCTCCGCCCTCGTCGGGCAGGATCTGGGCGATGGCCATGGAGGGCACCGGCGCCTGGAAGTGCGGATACACCTGAGACAGCAAGCTGCTGGTGATCTCGGGCAGCTCCGCCTTCAGGTCGAGCTGGAGGCGCGCCGTCAGGAAGGCGACGCTCTCGATCAGGCGCTCGACGTGGGGATCGGGGCTCTCGCCGGAGGACAGCTCCAGGCGGCGAGCGAGGCGGGGATGCTGCTTCGCGAAGCGCATGCCCATCCGGCGCAGGAAGGTGAGCTCCTCGCGGTAGCGATCGAGGAGTGCCTCTTCCATGTCAGCGGCCATCGATCTCCACCGTTCCTTGGCTTGCGTCGACGCGCACCCGGAAGGACACCGGCTCCCGGACCTCGTCGGCGACCAGGTAGGCCTCGCATGTGACTTCGGCCAGCAAGTGCTTGCCTTCCACCGGACTTACGAGCACCCGGTGGATCTCAAGCCGCGGCTCGAACGCCGTGATGGCGGTCCGAACGGCCTTCGCCAACGTCTCCCGATCAACATACGAGGCCGGCATGAGGTGGGTGAAGTCCTCAAGCCCGTAGTCCAGCACGGTCCCGGTGTGGGCACGCCTGGTAGCGCCCGCACTGATGCGAGCCGTGCTGCGTGTGTTGAAGAGCCACTCCAGATCCCGGACGACGGCTTTCGCGAAGTCGTTGCGGGACAGGACACGCTTGGGGGGACGCTCGGGAGGGCCGTCCGGATCGTCGTCGAGCAGCCGGTCCAGCAAAGGAGCACGAATGCGTCGACGGCGATCCGACACGGGATGCTATCAGGCCACGACGTTGGTGCGCAGGTCGTGGGACACCGGGATCGCGGCGGCCGCGGTACCCTTGCTGTGGTCGACCGGCGTGTACGTGTAGGTGCACTTCGCGTAGTTGAGGGCGAAGTTCACGGTCGGCAGCTCACCCGGGCCACCGGAGATGTCCAGGTGGGTGATGACGATGGCCTCGAGCTCCATCTTGAGGTAGGGGACGCCCATCTGCTCGCCACCGGTGTCACCGGCCGAGCGGTAGCACATGAGGGTGCCCTTCTCGATGTGCTTGCCGGACCACAGCAGCTTGAGCATGGGGATGAAGGCCTCATCCAGCTCCTGGGTCATGTTGAACGTGCCGTGGTGGGCGCGCTCGATGGTCCCACCACCGGCCGCGGAGCGGACGGGGTTCGTCAGCTGCTCGAAGGCGTGGCTGTAGGAGATGATCTCCTGCTTGCCTTCCTGGCCCTTCATCAAGGAGCTGCCTACTACGTCGGGGGCGTTGAACTTCCAGAACACGTTGACGGCCATGGTTGGCTCCTCTTTCCTTGGGGAGGGCGCCCTGGTCTGCCAGGCGCCCTCCTGTTCAAGTCGGCGGCAGCACCGTGCTACCGCCTGATTACGCGGCCGGCGGCGGCAGGTTGGCAACCAGCCGAATGGACGCGGTCAGCTCATCGAGCTGGAAGTGCGGCCGCACATAAACCACGGCGCGATACGCGCCGGGGCGTCCAGGCACATCATACACATCCACGCGGGCCTCGCGAAGAGGATACTTCGCCTTGAGGCTCTGGCCCGCGTCATCAGCGCCGATGACGTACTGCATGATCCAGCGGTTGAGGAAGTTCGACACCTCCTCGCGGGTCATGAAGGAGCCCACCTTGTCGCGCGCGATGACCTTGAGGTAGTGCGCGAACCGGGAGGCCGAGAGGATGTAGGGCAGCTGCGCCGAGATCCGGGCGTTCGCGTTGGCGAAGTCCGTGTCGTAGCTCTTCGGCTTGTTGGCCGTGGGGGCCCCGAAGAACGTGGCGTAGTTGGTGCCCTTGCAGAAGACCAGCGGGATGAACCCGAGGTCCGCCAGCTCCTTCTCGCGACGATCGGTGATGGCGACCTCGGTCGGGACCTTGGTCGCGATGTCACCCTCGGCGGTCTTGAACTTGTGGAGGGGCAGACCCTCCACCATGCCGCCACCCTCGGCGCCGCGGATCGCCGCGCACCAGCGGTGCATGGCGAAGGCGCTGGTGATCCGCTCGCCCAGGGCCCACGACGCCGCGCCCCAGCAGTAGCGGCTGGAGTCGGTGCCGTCCACGTCCTCCTCGAAGTCGAAGCCTTCGATGGGGGTCGTGGCCTTGCCGTAGGGCAGGCGGGTCAGCATCCGCGGGAGGGTCAGACCCACGTAGCGGGAGTCCTCCATGGAGCGGAACTGGTTCCACTTCTCCATGTTCTGCTCGAACAGCTTCGCGAGATCGCGGGGCTCACCCAGCTTCTCGAAGCTGTCGAGGCCGAACAGGCCCGACGACGCCGAGCCGATGAACGGCGCGTGGGCGGCGGCGGCGATGTTCGACAGGCCCATGAGGAGGTCGAGGTCGGCGTTGCTCTTGCCGAACTCGTAGCCGCTCACGAGCAGGCCGTAGGGCTCGCCGCCGTACGTGCCGTACTCCTCCTCGTAGATCATCTTGAACAGGCGGCTCTGGTCGAAGTCGCTGGCGTTCTCGATGTCCGAGAGGAGCTCGCTCTTGGTCGCGTGGAGCGCGCGCAGCTTCAGGTGGCTGCCCGTCTCGGTCTTGCTGACCAGGTACTTCATCCCCCGCCAGGTCGCCTCGAGGGCCTGGAAGTCGGGGTTGTGGAGGATCAGGTTGAGCTGCGACGAGAGCGCCTTGTCCAGGTTGCGGATCTGGTTCTCGATCAGCTGGATGGCGTTCTTGATCGACTTCTTCTTCTCATCCTCGGGCGACACGCCCGAGGTGAGGGCCTGGTCCAGCAGAGCCTTGAGCTCCTTGCTGGCCTCGGCCTTGTTGGTCTCGGCGATGACCGACGTCAGCAGATCGGTTCCGGCCGCCGCAGCCGCCGGCGCTGCCGCCGCCTTTTCCTTCGGAGCTGCCATGTGCTTCTCCTCTTTCTCCAAAAAGGTGGTGCCGCGCGCGGCTTACAGCTTGCCCTTGAGTTCCTCGAGCTTCTTCTTCAGGTCCTCGTCGGAGCCGGTGGACCGGATCACGTCGTTGAGGGCCGAAGCGAGGTCGTCGTTCACGTAGATCTTCGCCAGCAGAGCGTTCAGAGCGTTGCGGCGCTCGTAGGTCTCGCGGAGCTTGTCCACCTTGGAAACGACGGCCATGGGCTCGAAGTCGCCGAGACGATCGAACTTCAGGTCCACCGGGATGTGCTCGCTGGTCGAGTCCAGCTTGTTGGGCACGGTGAAGCTGAGGCTGGGACCGACGCTGCCGAGGACCTCGTCGAAGTTGTCCTTGTCGATCTGGACGAACTTCCGCTCCTTGAGCTTCGGCTGCTCGGCGTGGCCCGCCAGGTCGGCCATGATGCCGACGATGAAGGGCAGCTCCTTGACCTCCATGGCGTCGCCGATCTCGACGTCGTAGGTGATCTGGACGCGCGGGGGTCGATTGCGCCCGATCTTGTGCTGAGTCTGGTCAGCCATACCTTCTCCACTCGGCTTCGGGACCGGCCTCCATCAGGTGACCGATCGGTTTCGTCGCGGCGCCCCAGCCGATTCGGAGCGGTCGCGAAGGACGCTGGGACACCCCGGCGCCGGGAAGCATGCCACGGAGCCTTCCGTGGCGTCTCGCTAGCGGGGCGGTTGCATGCCCAGCAGCGAGTAGATCGTGCCCAGGTCGCGCTGGTCCTGGACCAGCTCCTGGATGAGCTCGGCGAAGGTCATGTTGCCCCAGGAGACGGCCCGCATGATCAGGTGCGGTACCGGGCTGTGGGGCTCCTTCGAGAGCAGGTACTGGGCGGCCTCCGCCAGCCGCTGGTAGGCCTCGGCCCGGTTGCGGATGGGGCCGTGCCGCGTGCTGCCGCCCACGGCGAGCTCTTCCTCGGTGCCGGGCGCCGCCTCGGCGGCGTCAGCGGCATCGGGGTCCTCCTCGGCCTTCTGGTCGAGGGCCCGCGAGACGAAGCCGCGCAGCGAGGTGGCGATCTCGCGGAACTGCCAGAGCGACGCCATGGGCTGGCCGCAGCGCTTGTCGATGGACGCCTCGAGGGCCGCGACCGACTCGATCAGCGTGGTGAGCTGGGTGTCGAGCTCCCGGTAGAACTTCGCCGGCGTCAGCAGGACGCAGCTCATGAACTCCGAGGTGCTGACCTCGCCCTCCTTGGGCCGACCACCCTGGCGGTCGTAGAGGCTGGCCTTCTCCCAGTCCACCCAGTCGAGGATCTGCGGCTCCTGGGTCTGCGGATCCGTGAGGGGGATGCGCTTGAGCTCCAGGGAGAGCTTCTCGTTGATCCACGCGATGGGCGACATCCGGGCGTCGAGGTCGCCGTCGTCCTCGATGGCCGGGTAGGCGGTGTCCCAGAACCGGTTGACCAGGGAGTCGACGAGCTGGATCCCCTGCACGCAGCCTTCGAGGCCGAAGCGCTTGAGCCACGCCTCCGCCAGCCAGGCCGCCACGCGCAAGTCCTTGGACTTGTTGCGCAAAATGTCGATGCAGGTCCGCTCGACCTCGATCCAGTCCGCCTTCTTGACGTCGGTGACCCACACGCCCTGGGAGAGGTGCGGATCCTCGTGGCGGCGGGCCTCCTTGATGCGGTCATAGACCGCGCTGCGCCGCAGCGACTCCCCGGCGGGGAGCAGATCGGAGATGGGGCGGGTGAGGGCCGCCATGTCGACCGACAGCCGGCTCATCGTGCGTCCTCCTGGACCAGGCGTCGCATCAGCGACCCCCCTTCGAGTCGTTGCCTGCGAAGATCCCGTGCCGCTGGAGCAGCTCCTTGGAGACCTCGGGGGCGCGGCGAGGGAAGTCGGGCAGCTTGAAGGCCGACTTCTCGCCCGGCACCTGCAAGCCGATGCGGGTGTAGACGCGCGTCTCGGTCGCCAGCAGGCCGGCGCCGCCGCGGGCGCTCGACGTCTCCGTCTCGAACCGCAGCGTGTGCGGCCGCAAGAAGGAGCGGCGGCCGCGGTCGGCCGCGGTCGTGGCGTGGGTCAGCAAGAGGCGCAGCAGCGACCACCGCCCCGCGTACACGTAGCAGACCTCGCGGCCGTTGACGCGGGCCTGCTCGTTGCGCTGGTTGGGGGCCGGGATGTAGTCGGCGTCGAGGGCCCAGCGGAAGCAGACACCCACCTGATCGTTGGTGCGCCACTGCGCCGAGCGCTTGTTGGAGTGCAGCTCGACGCGCTGGTCGCCGAGGCTGGCGTACCAGTCGATGATCTGGTTGCCCCCGAGCTCGTTGTCGCGGTTCACGCGGAAGTCGAACTCGGTGTCGAGGACCAGATCGGGGTTCTGGTCCTCCGACTTGAGGATCGGCTCGAACAGCTTGCGGACCTGCTGGACCTGCTCCAGGAAGCGCTGCACCTCGTCGGCCGAGTCGCCGAACAGGGCGCGCGCGGAGCCGCTGTCGGGGTTCATCATGGCCGCGAAGGCCCCCGCCGACTGGTCGAACATCTTGTAGAACTGCACCACCTCGCCGGTCTCGGCCTCGGCCAGGGTGTCGGGACCCGCGAAGGGGAACCGGCCCATGAGGCGCTCGGCGAAGTACCGCTGGAGCTGGACGTAGCCGTTGACCGTCTCGCGCTTGAGGATGGCGTCGCAGCGGCGCTGCATCTCGGTGGCGATGACGTACTTGCGGCCCTTGAAGTAGTCCTTGCTGCCGTACTTGTCGATGGCCTCGTCCAGCTGCTTGCGGCAGTTCTCAAGCTTGATGTTGTTGAGCTTGTCCTCGATGAAGCGCTCCAGGTCCTCCAGGGAGTTGCCGGGCACCTTCTTCTCGAAGTCGTCCAGGACCGCGATGATCTCCTTCCAGCGGCTGACGTCGCGGTGGCTGACCACGGGCTCGCCGATGTTGGTGATCACCTCGTCCAGCGGTCGCGCGAAGTCGTTGGCCAGGTTCTGGATGGTCTTGCGCTGCACCTCGAGGCGAGCGTGCAGGTCGTTGGAGTCGCGGGCACCGAAGGCCACGACGCCCGGAGGCTGGTCGCTGTCGGCCCATGAGAAGTCGTCCGCCCGGATCTGGTAGAGCTTCTCGTAGGTCAGCAGCGAGTCGACCTGGGCGAGGAGGCCCAGGGCGTCGTCGCGCAGGGCGTTGAAGAGCTCGGAGTCTTCGGGCTCGTTGAGGGCCCGGTTGATGTCGTTGAGCGCCGCGATGGTCTTGATGATGCGCTCGTGCTCGGCCCGCAGGTTGCGGATGCGCTCCTTGAGCTGCTCCTTGCGCTGCGCCGTCCAGCCGAGGCTGGCGTCGTCGCTGCCGGGGAGCGTGGCGGGGCGCGCGTACTCCATCTGGAGCTGGAGGCGGTTCTTGAGCTCGCGCGCGGCGGCCTGGTCGAGGGCGTTGTTGACGGCCTGGGGGACGCCAGTGCGGGTGGCCTTGGTGTAGGCCTCGTACTTGGCGTGCCAGTCGAGGACCTCGCGCAGCAGGTCGGGGTTCCAGCTGTCCCGCAGGCCGGCGCGGCGCGCGACGCCGAGCTGGTACTCGGTCTGATCGACGTTGCCGGCCTGGACGTAGGGCTCCGACAGGAAGCGCCGGACGTTCTGCTTCACCACGTCCAGCTCGGTGCTCAGGACCACCTTGCCTTCCTGCTGGCCGAGCAGGCGGAAGCCACCGGTGCGGGTCTCCGCCTCCCAGACCGAGCGACGCAACTCGGTGAAAAGTTTCTGGTTTTCGCGCTCGAAGCGCGTCCCCAGGGCCACCAGCTCGCCGTCGGTCTCCGACTGGGCGGCGGGGAAGGCCTGGCCGTTGAGCGTCTCGATCAGGTCGGCGTACTGCGGGCCGGGCTTGAACTCCTCGGGCAGCAGCCAGTTGGCCTTGCCGCCATCCACCTGGGCCTCGACCTCCGTGATCGTGGAGTCGATGGCCATGAGGCGCTGGGCGTACGTCTCGCCGGCCTGGCGCAGCTCGATGGTGTCCAGCAGGCCGGCGAGCTTGCGCAGGCCGTCGCGCAGGGGGTTCTCCCGGAACAGGTCGCTCTGGAAGCGCTCCGCCATCTGCTCTTGCTTGATGCGGGCGCGGTTGGCGTAGGGGTCGTAGCCCAGCTCGGGCCACTCCCGGATGCGGGCCTGGAGGGCGTTGCGGTACAGGCCGTCCGTGCTCTCCAGCGTCTTGGTGATGTCCTTGCCCGTGACGTAGAGGTAGAGCTGGGCCAGGTCGCGGGTGTTGTGGTTGTTGTAGCGGCCGAAGTTGAGGTTCAGCTCGACGACTTCCTTGGCGAACTTGCCCAGCTCGCCCAGGCCCTCGCGCACGCCGGTGACGCTGGGGCTGGCGCGGCGGGCGACCTCGGGCTCGCCCAGGCCGTTGGCGGTGGCCACCTCGAGGCCCGGCGGCAGCAGGGCGTCGGCCTTCTGCTCCAGGGCCTCCTTCAGGGGCCGGGCGACGCCGTAGCCGAGGACCATGGCGATGGCCTTGTTGGTGTCCTCGGTGAGGTTGTCGAAGAAGGAGGTCGGCGCAGTGAGCATCTCGAAGTGGTCCACCTCGAGCTCCGCCAGGGCCTCCAGGGCCTCGATGCCTCGTCCGTCGCCGTGCTCGTCGACCCGCACGCCGTAGCGCGCGCGCTCCTGGTACCGCTCGATGATCTTCAGCAGACCGCCGAACTGGTCGACGCGGCGCGCGGTCACGGCGCGCTGGTAGATGATCGCGCTCAGGCCGATGAGGGCCACCACGAGCACCGCCAGGCGGTACCACCGCACCCGCTTGCGCTGCTTGCGCCGGGCCTCGTCGTCCAGGCGGGTGATGCCGGGCTCGCGGAAGATCTTCTCGGTGAAGAGCTGCTGCACGAAGGCCGGCCGGGGCGGGCGCTTGGGGCCCTTCGCCGCCTTGGCCACGGGCATCAGGCCCGGGATCGGGGGCAGGTCGTCCTCTTCCTTCTTCGCGGGGGCCTCGTCGCCGACCAGGGCGGTGAGGTAGATGCCGCGCAGCGGGAGCGTCTGCCGGTAGCTGGTGGCCTTGAAGATGGGATCGAGGTAGGCCTTCAGGGCGGCCTTGAGCGTCGCGATGTGGCGCGGCAGGAGGTAGAGGTCGTCGCGCTCCTCCTGCCGCATCACATGGGGCAGCAGGTCGAGCTGGTTGACGCAGATCGCCTCGTGCACCGAGCCCATGGCCTCATCGACCCACTCGGGCTGGTAGCTCGTCTCGGGGTCGTAGGGCGACGACCAGCCGAACATCTGGTCGCGCATGGCCTCGGGCATGGCCCGGGCGAAGACGTCGAAGCCCGGTAGCGCCTCGCAGTGGGTGAGCATGACGTAGGTGGGCATGTGGACGCCCAGCTCGTCCTGCGCCTGGTGGATGCGCTCCGCCACCACCTCGGCCCGGCGTCCGATGCGGGTCAGGGCGTCGGGGCCCCGATCCAGCAGCGTGCGCACGTCGATGGCGACGATGAGGCCGTCGAGGGGGCGCCGCTTGCGGTACGTGCGCAGCCCCTTGAGGTTCGTCGCCCAGGCCCCCTCGGCCTCGTTCTTCTTGCCGCCGAAGCGGGCGAAGAAGCCGGTGCGCTCCTCCTCCTCGAGCTTCTCGTCCTGGCCGGCGAAGTACACCCCGCCGTAGTCGACCACGACCGCGTTGGAGAAGAACCACCACTTGTTGGCGTGGGGCCCCTCGACGCCGTAGGTCTGCGGGCTGCCCGGCCGCGGCGAGAGGCCGGCGTCGGGCAGGAGCGACTCCTTGCCGCAGTCCGGCTCGCCCACCATGGCGTACCAGGGGATGCGATAGAGCACGTCCCCCTTGCGGACCATCTTCTCGAGGTCCTTGATCGCCTTCTTGTACGAGGCGCGGATGGCGCTGCTGGAAGCCTTCTGGGGCTCACCCTTCTTCTTGCTGCGGGCATTGCCCTGGGCGCTGCCGCCCTTCGCCGTGGCCATCAGCGCCCCCGCTCCGTCTGCTCTGCGACCTTGCTCGCGTCGATCTGGCGCACGATCCGCCGAATCTCATCGGTCTGGACGTACCAGGCGGCGTGGGCGAGACCCAGATAGCCGATGATCACGATCACCAGGAGCTTGAGGTAGGTGCCGTGGTCCGGCATCTTCTCGCTGGGCTCCTTGTTGATGGTGTGTGCGTAAGCATCTGGAAAGAATGGCTTTCCAGGATCCATGCCGCTCGCCTGGCCCAGGCCGACGAAGTACATGAGGCGCTCGCGGTAGGCGACGACCTCGTCCTCCTCGTGGCCGCGGAACCGGCCCTTGAAGCCCAGGAGCAGCGCGATCAGGTACGCGGTGGCGACCTCCTCCTTGGACTTGTCCCGGGAGGCGAGCAGCTCGTCGATGCGGTCGAAGAAGGCGGCGCCGGCGCGCTGGGTGCCGAAGACCTGCTTCTCCAGCAGGTTGGTCAGCCAGCGGGCGCGCCCGCCCCACTGCAGCTGCATGTGCAGGAACTGGTCGTCGGCCAGGGCCACCATCACGTAGCGCATGGCTTCGTAGAGGTGGTAGCCGACCTCGTCGGGCGTCTCGCCGAGCGAGCGGAGCTGCTCGTCCATGAAGCTGCGCAGCTCTCCCTGGACGCGCTCGACGGTGACGTCATCCCCGTCGCGCTCGATCTCCCCCTTGAGGCGGACGATCAGCCCATAGAAATCGCGCAGCTTGGCGAGAAGGGGCGAGCGACTGAGCTGGGCGGCATTCATGGCGCTGATCCCCCGGTCACCTGAATCAATCGTTGTCGTGCTTGACGTAGAGGACGACCCGGGTCGGGCCGGTGTCGTTGGGGCCGCGCACCGGGTTGAAGACGTGCAGGCCCTCGCCCGGCTCGATGCGCCGGAGGTTCTCGTCGAGGGTGAACAGCACGGTCCCCGGCCGGCGGCGCAGGCCCTCCTGCTGGTCATCGCGCTGGCGCCGGGCGCCGATGTCGCGGTTCTTGCTCATGGACTCCACGTGGCTGTCCGTGCCGATGTAGCAGGACTCGGCCCACGCGATGACCTCCTGGGTCGGCTGACCCAGGAAGCCGAGCACCACCTTCTGGCCGACCCACTCTTCGCGGAAGGGGATCTGGAAGTGGTGACCGGAGCCCTCGAACCGGTACTCGGTAAACTTCTCCTGCACCCCGAGATCGAGGGTGTTGAAGAGCCCGCGGCTGACCGACTCGAAGATTTCGCGAATGTTTTCATGGTCGTAGCGCGGGAAGCGCGGGACCTCGTCCACCGAGCCGACCGCGGCGACGTGGGCCGCGAGCGTGCACAGGGAGACGTACAGGGTGTAGGGGTGCACCTCGCCCGACGAGAGGTTCGTCTCGAAGGCGGGCAGGCCGGCCATGAGGCTGTGGAGCTGCTGCTCGAAGCGCGGCCGGTTGGCGCTGCCCACCGGCGAGCGGATCATCTCGAGCAGGTAGTTGGCCTTGCCGCGGACCTTGGAGGCCGCCTGGCCGCAGAGCTCGACCAGGGGCTGGCACCAGGCCTCGGTGGCCGCGATCTTCACGTGGGGCGCGACGTAGCCGGTGAGCCGGAACGCCGAATCGGCGTACTCGATCTCGGCGACGGGCAGGCGGACCAGCCCGCCGGTGCCGGCCTCCGTCACCACGAGGCGGGCGCCCGGCTTCACGCGCGGGATGATCACCGACGCCTGGCCCTCGGGGGCCTCGGGATCCGAGTCGGTGACCGGCGAGCCCTCGGCGACCACGAAGCGGGCCATGGCGCCCTGCTTCTCGGCGACCGAGGTCTCGGGGACGCAGAGGTAGATGCGGATGGGGCCCTTCTCGGCGTCGGCCTTGAACGGCGCCAGATCGACCTGCTCGGGCGGCTCTCCCACGAAGAGGCCGTCGGGCATGATGGCCTTGAGGCGCTGGAGCCGGAAGATGCGGTGGTCGAGCAGGGCCTCGTCCACCTCCAGATCGCAGATGCCCCACATGTACGGGGTGCCCATGCCGGCGTACTGCGCGAGCAGGGCGCCGAAGCGAGCGGACTGCTCCTGGAAGTGCTGGGGAGCCAGCAGCATGCCCTCATGCCAGCGAAGGGCGTCGGGGACGGGGAGGTTTCTGCGCAACGCGTTCGCTCCGTCTCGCCCGGACCGGGCGTTATTCTTCCTCGGCCAGGTCCACCACGGTCAAGTCATCCACCCCCAGGACCACCAGGATGCGCTTCGCCGGGTTGAACCGGGCGCGGTGGCGGCCACCGGAGGTATACCCCGCGAAGACGAGGCCATCGGCCTGGCGTCCGGCCAGCTCGATGACCTGCTCCTTGATGCGCTGACCCGGCAGGATCTCCCGGGTGATCGCGTCGAAGGATGCGCCTTCGGGGTTGTCTCGCTTGCGCTGCTCGGCCTGCTCGAACCACTCGGAGGCCGACAGCTTGGAGAGCTCGGCGAAGACCGTGTCCTCGTAGATCACGAGGATCGTCACGGGGATGGGGGAGTCGTCGTTGGCCCCGCGCTCCGACTCGAGGGTGACCCGCAGCTGGGTCGGACCCGAGCCGCACGCGGAGGCAAACGTCGCCAGGAGTAGCAGGAGCGGTCGACCGATTCTGGCGATCCTCGACACCTGTTTGGCCCCTCAGCAACCGGCCCGCTGCCCCCCTGGCACGGACCGATCAGCTCGTCATCCAGCGTTCAGGGGGCCATTACAGGGGGTCCCCTCCGCGCTGTCAAAGGGAATCGGAGCGTCTCCGCGGTTGAGGGAGGGCCCGGGATTCTTATGCGGCGGCCGCCCGCGCGGCCTCTGGGGTTCTGTGATGTTCCGCTCCGGGTCGGTTGACCTGCTCGCCCCGCACGCCGATGATGGGGGCCGTTCGAGAGAGCTCAGGCGAACGATGCGCGCAACGAATAGCTGCCTTCGACGGGTGGGTGTCCTCCTCCTGGGAGCGACGTCCCTCCTGACCGCCGTGGGGTGTGGGTCCCAGGGAGCCACACGCCTCAAGATGAAGTTCGACGTGACCCGAAAGGCGAACGCGGACAACCCCATTCAGGTCGACGTCCTGGTGGCGTACGACCCCGAGATGGTCGAGGAGCTCGATCGACTCACGGCGGGCGAGTGGTTCAGCCAACGCGAGGCCCGGCTGCGCAGCAACCCCGGCGAGACCAAGTTCCAGCACTGGCGCTGGGAGCTGACGCCGGGGCTGGAGTTCCCCGACGTCGACCGGTCCCTGAAGGGTGAGCCCTCCCAGGGTCTGATCTTCGCCAACTACGTGTCGCGTGGGAAGCACAGCGCCCGCTTCGACCCCAGCTACGGCCAGTACGTCGAGTTCGGGTACGACGCGTTTCGCATGGTGCGCGGCAAGCTCGTCGATCCCGAGTCCCGGGGCTGGAGGCCGCCGGTCGGCTGGTCCGGCGTCGGGCTCGGCACCGCCGGCATCGGCCTGGGCACCTTCTTCGCGGTGCTCACCAACGACGCCGCCGTCGGCACCCGGGGGCTGCGCCCCAAGGACGCCGAGAAGCACGCTCGTCTGACGGACGATTACGATACCTACAGGACCGCGTCGATCATCAGCTTTGGCGTGGGGGCTGCCTTCCTGGTGGCCGGCGCGGCGATCCTGTTGTGGCCTGAGTCGAACGAGTCGCCGTTCCGCGAGATCCAGTCTGAAGAGGATCGGGACGTCAACGCCGGGGGGAGTCCATGGTGAGCCGACCACTGCAGGCGGCCTTCATTCTTGCGGGGCTGGCCATGCTGGTTCCCGTCGCCTGCAACGATCCCGAGCCGCTCGGCGCCTGCATCACGAACGACGACTGTCCACAGGGTCGTCAGTGCCTGGCGCAGGTCTGCGTCCCCAATGATCCCTGCGCGGCGGGGATCTACATCGGCGATCAGCGGCCCGACCAGCCCGATGAGACCGGGGAGTATCCCGAAGGCAGCCTGGTGCGCCAGGTCTCGGGGGTGACCGCCGGCATCTCGGCCCAGGACAACAACCTGGTGGTGGTGGCGGGCGGCGAGCCGAAGCTCTTCGAGATCGACTTCTACGACGACCCCAGCAAGAACAACGGGCGGGTGACGCCCATCGGGCTCTTCATGGAGGCCCGCGTGCGGCTGCTGCCCGGCTCCGCCGAGTGCGCAGCGGTGCTGTATCTGTGGCCGGATCGCAAGTCCCGGGCGAAGTTCTGCCTGGGCGGCGGGCGCGTGGGCACGGCCCTCGGGCGCGGCCAGAGCAACAACCTGATCGATGACATCGACTTCGATCAGCCCCACACCTTCCGCGTCGAGATCAAGCCGGCGACCGCCGAGGCCGACGGCGCGACGCCCGAGAACCAGACCTCGAGCACCTTCGTGGAGCTGTACGTCGACGGCGAGCGGCGGCTGCGCCTGTCGCCCCGCGACTTCACCGACGTGCCGGCCAACGAGCGCCCCGATCGGGCCCCGCTGGTGGGCTTCGGCGCCGAGGGCGCCGGTACCAGCGAGTGGGACTTCGTGCGCTGGGGCTGCCGGCCCGACGCGGGCGTCTGCCTCCCCGATCTGCAGGACGACGACACCGACTGCACCACCGAGCGGCGCAACACCCTGTGCGGCGGGGCCGCCGTGGCCCAGGAGCTGTGCGACGGCAAGGACAACGACTGCGACAACTCCGTGGATGAGGACTTCCGGGAGGACTTCGCCGATGGGACGCCCACCGGGGTGACCATCGTCGGCGAAGAGCGCTACCTGGATCAGGAGTGCGGGCTGGCCATGCCCTGCAACCTGGCCGTCGTGGTCTGCTCCGACGACAAGCTCGGCCTGCGCTGCGACATCGATCCGTTCCAGCAGGCAGAGCGCTGTGACCGGCTCGACAACGACTGCGATGGCATGGCCGACGAGGACTTCACCAACGGGCCCGGCGCCGATCCGGCGCGGCTGTGGAAGGACGAGACCATCGGCGAGATGGATCTGGGCCTCGGCAGCCCCTGCGGCGTCGGCGTGTGCAACGGCGGCGAGGTAGTGTGCCTCCCCGATCAGTCGGGCGTGATCTGCTCGACCCAGACCAGCAAGCTGGGCTCGGACATCTGCGATGACGGCCTGGACAACGACTGCGACGGGGCAACAGACGAAGGCAGCGACCTCGACCGGGATGGCTACCAGAACTGCCCGCGCTGCCTGCGCCAGGGCGAGGTCTGCATCAAGGGCCACGACTGCGACGACGATCCGCTGACCGGCGCCAACATCAACCCGGGCGAAGAGGAGACCTGCAACCGTCGAGACGACGACTGCGACACGCGGATCGACGAGGGTCAGGACAAGGACGGCGATGGCTTCCTGCCCTGCGGGGAGGCCTGCCCCAACCGGCCGGGCGAGGTCTGCAACCGCGACTGCGACGACGACAACTCGGACAACCCCGAGGGCGGGCCCCGTGCCCAGGACATCTTCCCGGGCGCCGAGGAGCTCTGCGACGGCATCGACAACAACTGCAACGGCGAGCCGGACGAGGATTTCTCCTTTGAAAACAACGGTCGCCGCTTCTATACCGATCGCAACAACTGCGGCCGGTGCGGGGTCGACTGCGAGGCCATCAGCCGCGACAAGAACACGCTGCTGCGCTGCGAGATCATCGAGAACGACGCGCCGGTTGCGCAGTACGGCTGCAGCCCGCGCTGCCTGGCGGGCTTCGTGGACGCCGACCAGGACATCCTGCCCCAGGAGCAGGACTGGTACGCGGACTCCAACGGCTGCAACTGCGAGCTGGACGAGGCGAGCTTCTGCGATGACCCCAACGGGGTGAACTGCACGGAGCGCTGCGACGGCAACGACAACGACTGCGACGGCAGCATCGACGAGCGCGATGGCATGCAGCTGCCGTCCTGCTACACCGGCCCGCCCAACACCCGCAACGTCGGCATCTGCCGCGATGGCCGGGTGGCCTGCCGCCAGGGCGAGCCCCGGCCCGAAATCTGCGAAGGCGAGCAGACGCCGCTCTCTGCGGTGGAGCGCGCCTGCGACGGGCTGGACGAGGACTGCGACGGCACCGTCGACGACGGCAACCTGGACGACGGCTCCCCCTGCCAGACCGGCCTCGACGGCGTGTGCGCGGCGGGTACGCTGCGCTGCCGGGACGGCGCCCAGCGCTGCATCCCGAACACGCCGCAGAACCAGATCCAGGAGACCTGCGATCTGATCGACAACGACTGCGACGGCCGCGTGGACGAGGACACCGACCTCGACGGCGACGGCTTCCGCCCCTGCCGGGCCTGCGTGGCCGGCGAGGCGCCCCAGCCGGGCGTGAACTTCTGCGTCCAGGACTGCAACGACAACCCCCAGCAGGGCGGCCGCCGGGTCAACCCGAACGCCCCCGAGGTCTGCAACGGCGAGGACGACGACTGCGATGGCTTCGTGGACGAGGACTTCGTCATCACGAACAACCGCGGCGAGCCCGTCGACGCCCAGGGCAACGTCGTGCACGGCACGTCCGTCGGCCTCATCTACAACACGGTCGACAGCTGCGGCACGTGCGGCTCGGCCTGTGCGCCGCCCAACGCCCTCGGCAACTGCGACACCGGCGTCTGCCACCTGGTGGAGTGCCGCCAGGGCTTCCTCAACGTGGACGGTCGCGAGGACAACGGCTGTGAGACCTCCGACTGCCGGGCCGACAACGTGGGCCAGGACGTGGAGCTGATCGGCCGGCCGTGCTCGAAGCCCATGTACAACGAGGCCCAGGCCTGTCGGTGCGGCGGCGTCTACCAGTGCATCCGCCTGGGTGGCGTGCCGGCCGTGGAGTGCGTGGTCAACGACGTGGACGAAGGCGACATCGTGCCGCCGGTGGACTGCCGCGCGGTCAGCCGCATCGGCGTCGAGGCCGAGCTCTGCGATGTGATCGACAACGACTGCGATGGCCAGGTGGACGAGACGTTCATCCTGAAGAACAACGGCCAGCCCGTCCTCGACAACGACGGCAACCCGATCTACTCGGATGTGAACCACTGCGGGGCCTGCAACCAGCGCTGCGCGCCCACCAACTCCCGGCCGCAGTGTGTGCAGGGGTCTTGCCAGATCCTCGACTGCAACGCCGGCTTCTATGACATCGATCACTCGCCCGCCAACGGCTGCGAGTACGCCTGCCAGCCCTCCGGCCGCGAGGTCTGCGATGGCATCGACAACGACTGCAACGACCGCATCGACGAGACCTTCGACTTCCAGACCGATCCGCTCAACTGCGGCCGGTGCGGCGTGGCGGGCGACGCGTCGGGCACCCAGCGGGGTCGCTGCAACTTCCGCAACGGGGTCGCCGCCTGCGCGGCCGGCCAGTGTCGGCTGGCGAGCTGCAACCCCGGCTTCGCCAACTGCAACGAGGATCCCACGGACGGCTGCGAGACCGATCTGAACCAGCCCGCCACCTGCGGCGGCTGCCTGCCGGCCAACCGGTGTGATCCGGTCACGACGAGCGGCTGCTCGAACCAGCAGTGCGTCTGTGGCGCCAACCCGCCCTGCGGCGGTCAGAACGCCGTGTGTGACGATCTGTCGGGTGCCTGCACCGGGTGCCTCGACAACGGCGACTGCGCCGCCGTGCCCGGGCGGCCGTTCTGCGTGAACAACAGCTGCCGCGAGTGCGAGGCCATCAGCCACGCGGGCTGCGAGGAGAACGCCGCGGGTCCCATCTGCGTGGACGGGTCCTGCCAGCCCTGCGTGTCGGACGCGCAGTGCACGATCCGCCCCGGCAACCGCGATGTGTGCCTGGAGAACACGGGCCGCTGCGAGCTCTGCGACCCGGTGAGCAACACGGGCTGCACCGGCAACAACCCCACCTGTGACCGCAACCAGCTCGTCTGCCGGCCCTGCGCCAACGAGCAGGACTGCCTGGGTGGCGCCTGCGTGGGTGGCCGCTGCTCCGGCTGTGACGTCCAGACCAACTTCCCCTGCTCGGGGGCCACGCCCATCTGCGACAACCGGGTCACCGAGTGTCGGCAGTGCCTCAACGACGCCGAGTGCGCCGCCAAGGATCCGGCCACCCCGGAGTGCGTGGCGGGCCGCTGCCAGATCTGCGACCCGGGCGACCACGCCGGCTGTGGCCAGAACCAGCTCTGCTGCAACTTCCTGTGCGTGGCCACCAACCCCGACACCCAGTGCACGAGCTGCGGCCAGCGCTGCAACCCCGCGGCCACCAACGCCTGCACCGACCGCGAGTGTGTGTGTGGCCCCAACGATCAGTGCGGCGGCCAGACCGGCTTCTGCGACGATCCCAACGGCACCTGTGTGAACTGCCGCAACGACGCCGACTGCGGCGGCGCGCGCCCGGAGTGTGTCGGGTCGGTCTGCGAGGCCTGTGATCCCACGGGCCACGTCCGCTGCGACCCGCTCAGCACCTCCCCGGTCTGTGATCCCCAGGCGCGGGTCTGTCGCCGCTGCAACGCCGACGCGGACTGCCGGGGCGCCAACGCTACGGCGGCGGGCTTCGAGGGCGGCGAGTGCACGGCCGACGGGAGCTGCCGGTTCTGCGACCCGGCCAACGACGCCGGCTGTGCCTTCGACGGGGTGCGGCCGATCTGTGACGATGCCCAGTTCGACTGCCGGGCGTGCCGCGACGACGCCGAGTGCGCCGCCAACGGCCGCGGCAACGTCTGCGCGGCCAGCGGTCGCTGTACGGCGTGCCAGAACAGCGCGGAGTGCCAGGGCAACCCGGCCGGCAACCTGTGCAACGTGGGCGGTGCCCCGGCCACCTGTGGTGCCTGCCAGAACAGCGCGCAGTGTGCGGGCCACCCGGAGGGCAACCGCTGCGTGGGCGGCAACTGCGTCGCCTGCCAGGTCTCGGCCGACTGCGCCGGCAACCCCGCCGGTGACACCTGCGTGGCGGGGCGGTGCACCGTCTGCGAGCCCGGGACGAACGCCGGCTGCGGTGGTCAGACGCCCATCTGCGGCGGTGGCCAGTGCCGGGCCTGCCAGGCCAACGGCGAGTGCGGCGCCGGCCGCTTCTGCATCGAGCAGGCGGTGGAGGGCATCCAGGCCGCCAGCGTCGGCACCTGCCAGCGCTGCGATCCGGTGGGCGACACCGGCTGTGATGCCGCCAGCGCCTCGCCGGTCTGTGATCCCGCCAACTTCTTCTGCCGGGTGTGTGCGCTCGACTCGGAGTGCAGCAACAACCAGCAGTGCGTGGCGGGCCGCTGCCGGGCCTGTGATCCGGCCACCGACGACGGCTGCAACGCGGGCGGGGCCACCCCCATCTGCCGCGGCGCCGTGCCGGCCTGTACGGCCTGCCAGAACAGCGCCGAGTGCGCCGAGAACATCCGCAACGGCAACGTCTGCGTGGGCGGCTCCTGCGTGACGTGCTCGCTGGCGACCCACGAGGGCTGCGGCGCCAACCAGCTCTGCTGCGACACGGGCAACGGCCCCACTTGCGTGGCGACCGGGCCGGGCAACGGCGAGGTCTGTACGGCCTGCAACGTCAACGGCTGCAACGCCAACGGCACCAACGACTGCAACTCCCGGGTCTGCCAGTGCGGCATGAACGCGCCTTGTGCCAACGGGGACTACTGCATCGCGGGCGCCTGCGTGGACTGCATCCGCGACGCGGACTGCGGTGGCGTGACGCCGCGCTGCGTGGAGAACACCTGCGTGGGCTGCCGCGGCAACGGCGATTGTCGCGGAACCACGCCTGTTTGCGACGCCAACGTCTGCCGCGCGTGCCGGAACAACCCCGACTGCGGCGCCGGCTCGGTCTGCATCCGTGATGGCGCCCTGGCGGGCTCGTGCACGGGCGACCGCGACTCGGATGGCATCGACGACGGCCAGGACAACTGCCCCGACGTCGCCAACCAGAACCAGACCGACACCGATGGCGACGGCTCCGGCAACGCCTGCGACGACGACGACGACAACGACAGCGTGGCCGACGACGTCGACAACTGCCCTGCTGGCCAACCCCGACCGGGCCAACGCGGACAACGACGCCAACGGCAACGCGTGCGACACCGATGACGACAACGACAGGCTGCTCGACAACATCGACAACTGCCCCGTCAACGCCAGCCAGGACCAGGCCGACCTGGACATGGACGGCATCGGCAACGTGTGCGACCCGGATCGCGACGAGGACACCGTCGCCAACGCTCAGGACAACTGCCCCCGACGTCGCAAACCAGAACCAGGCCAACAACGACGGCGACGCCCAGGGCGGCCTCTGCGACAGCGACGACGACAACGACAACGTGATCGACGTGCTCGACAACTGCCCGCTGGTGGCCAACGAGAACCAGCTCAACACCCAACGACGGCCAGGGCGATGCTTGCGACCTGGATGACGACAACGACACCATCCTGGACGCCAACGACAACTGCCCGATCAACGCCAACCAGAACCAGGCCGACGCCGACATGGACGGCATCGGCGACGTCTGCGACAGCGACCGTGATGGGGATGGCATCGCCAATGGGGCCGACAACTGCCCCGATGTCGCGAACGCCAACCAGACCAACACGGACAACGACGCCCTCGGCAACGCCTGCGATCCCGACGACGACGGCGACGGGGTGCTGGACGCCAACGACAACTGCCCGCTCATCGTGAACGCGAACCAGCTCAACACCGACGGCGATGCGCAGGGCGACGCCTGCGACACCGACGACGACAACGACACCATCTGGATGGCGCCGACAACTGCCCGCTGGTGGACAACGTCAACCAGCTCAACACCGATGGGGACGCGCTGGGCGACGCCTGCGACCCCGATGACGACAACGACGGCATCGCCGACGAGCAGGACAACTGCCCGCTGGTGGCCAACGCCAACCAGACGAACACCGATGGGGACGGCCAGGGCGACGCCTGCGACCCCGACGATGACAACGACACCATCCCGGACGCGAACGACAACTGCCCGCTGGTGGCCAGCCAGAACCAGACCAACACCGACGGCGACGGCCAGGGCGACGCGTGCGACACGGACGATGACAACGACACCGTCCTGGACGTGACCGACAACTGCCCGCTGGTGGCCAACCAGGACCAGGTCAACTCCGACAACGACGCGCTGGGCGACGCCTGCGACGGACGACGACGACGACGGCATCGCGGACGGGCAGGACAACTGCCGGACCGTCTCCAACGCCAACCAGGCGGACGGCGACATGGATGGCGTCGGGAACGTCTGCGACAACTGCCCCACCGGCGCCAACGCCAACCAGGCCGACACCGACACCGACGGCGAGGGTGACGTCTGCGACTCGCCGCTCGTGATCAACGAGTTCGACTACACCCAGCCGAACAACGATGACCGCGAATTCATTGAATTTTCAACAAGTCCAACGCGGCCGTTCCGCTCGCCAACATCATCCTGCAGCTGCGGAACAACACGGGTGCGGTGACGGCGACCTTCAACCTCAGCGAGGCGGACGCGCTGTTGCCGGCCGGGGCTACCTCATCGTGGGCGATGCCTTCTTCGACGATCCCCAGGCCGGCTATCTGTTCCTCGGCGTGGCCCAGGGGACGTTCGCGCTCTCCAACAGCCAGGCGGGCATCACCCTGATCGACACCACCCCCAACCCGGATCGTGTCCTCGACTCCGGTGGGCTACGAGGGTCTCGCGGGCGGTGCGGCCGAGACGGCCTCGCGCCGACCGACAACGGCGCCGAGATCATCGTGCGCTGCTAACGGCGCTGACACGGGCAACAACGCCACCGACTTCCTGGCGCGGGTCGTCAACCCGGGGGTCATCGATCCGACCCCGGGTGCCGCGAACAGCTGCCCCTGATCCTCCCGGGCGGCGCCCCTTGCCGCCGCCGCTCCCGACAATGGCGCGTCTCATCGCTGGAGATCCGCCATGCTCGCCCCCATCCTCGATCCGCAGGCCCTGGCCGCCCCGGCTGGCACCACTTCATCGACGGTCGGCTGGTCCCGGCCGCCAGCAGCGCCACGTTCCCCGTCGAGAACCCCGCCACCGCGCCACCATCGGCCTCGCCGCCGCTGGAGACGCTGCGGACGTCACCCACGCCGTCGACGCCGCCCGCCGAGGCCCAGCTCGCCTGGGAAGGTGGCGCCCGCGAGCGTGGCCGCCATCGTCGCCGAGTGCGGCCGCCGCCTGCTGGCCCACGTCGAGGAGCTCGCCCGCCTCACGGCCCTGGAGACGGGGAAGGCCCTGCGCACCGAGAGCCGCGGCGAGCGTCCGTCCTCGCCGACGTCTTCACCTACTACGGCGGCCTCGAGGGCGAGCTGAAGGGCGAGACCATCCCGTTTCGCCCCGACGTGCCTTCACCCTGCGCGAGCCGTGGGCGTCGTCGGCGCCATCCTGCCCTGGAACGCACCCCTCCTGCTGATGGCCCTCAAGATCTGCGCGGCCATCGTCGCGGGGAACGCCGTCGTCGTGAAGTCCGCCGAGGAGGCCCCGTTCGGCGTCCTGCGCGTGGCCGAGCTGCTCGGCGAGATCCTCACCCCCGGCATCCTCAACATCCTGTCGGGCGACGGCCCGGCTGCGGCGCGCCCCTCGCGGCCCACCCCGGCGTGGCGAAGCTCACCTTCACGGGTCGGTCGAGACGGGCCGCATCGTCGCCCACGTCGCCGCCGAGAAGCTCGTGCCCGTCACCCTCGAGCTGGGTGGCAAGAGTCCCATGATCGTCCTGGACGACGCCGATCTGCCCCGCGCCATCGCCGGCGCCGTGGCCGGCATGCGCTTCACCCGCCAGGGCCAGAGCTGCACCGCGGCCAGCCGCATGCTCGTCCACCGCAGCCTGCACGCGCCTTCGTCCGAGGGGCTCGTGGAGGCGGTCAACGCCCTGCGCATGGGCGACCCCCTGGACGAGGCCACCGACATCGGCACCATCATCTCGCCGGCCCAGTTCAGGCGCGTCCAGCGCTACATCGCCCTCGGCCGCGCCCGAAAGGCGCGACGGGCCACGCGCGTGCAGCGCGCTCCCCCGCGATCCCCGCCTGGCCAACGGCTTCTACGTCCAGCCCGTCATCTTCACGGGCCTGCACAACGACCACCGCCTCTGCAGGAAGAGATCTTCGGCCCCGTGACCTGCGTGCTGCCCTTCGACGACTACGAAGAGGCCATCGCCCTGGCCAACGACACCGACTTCGGCCTCGCCGCCACCATCTGGACGAACAACCTCCAGCGTGCCCTGGATGCGGTGCACCGCCTCCAGGCCGGCTTCGTGCAGGTCAACCAGAACCTCGTCGTGCAGCCGACCCTGGCCTACGGCGGGTACAAGCAGTCGGGCATCGGCAAGGAGGCGAGCCTGGGGGCCATGCTCGACCACTTCACCCACGCCAAGACGGTGCTGATCAACCGGGTGTAGGCGGCCCGATGAGCCGCTCGGGCTCCTCCAGCAGGCCCTTCACCAGGGCCAGGCCGGTCATGCCGTAGAAGCCGTCGGCGATGCGCTCATCGTAGGACCAGCACAGCATCAGCTCCTGGCCCGTCGGGCCGGGGGAGATGCGCCCCATCACCAGGAAGATCGGGCAGTTGCCCCACTCCCACAGGTGGTGGAACGCCCGCTCGATGCCCAGCGAGCCCAGGTTGGCCACGAAGGCCGAGGCATACAGCGGATCGCTGTCGATCATGCTGCGCGGCAGCAGCCCCACCCGATCGGCCAGCCGGGCCAGCCCCATGACCCAGCGCACCAGGAACGGCGGCAGCTTCAGCAGCAGGCCCATCTCCTTGTCCGATGTGGACCGCTCGCCCGAGCGCCCCCGGCCGAGCCGACCGAGCACGTCATCGGCCATGGCCTCCACCGACTCGGAGGGCTCGAACCGACGCTTCAGCGTCAGGATGGGCGCCCGCTCGTTGAACTGCTGCTTCGCGCTGAAGGACAGCCACACCCCGTCGCGCTGCCAGAGCCGGTCGCCCGCGACGAAGCGATTGAGCTGGGTGCGCTCCTCGATGGTGCGTGCAAGTGCTCGCAATACAAGATGAAACAGCGTGATGCGCGCCTCGCGCGGGCGGTCGGCGTTCAGCCGATCCAGGGCGGCCAGGGCCGCGTCGACGCTGACCCGCTGCTCCAGGAAGACCAGCGCCTCCCCCCGCCGGGGCGAGACGAAGGGGATGAACCGGCGGATGGGCGCGGCGTCGCGCACGAGCTGGCCATCGGGCCGGCGTCCGAACATGGCAGACCTCCGTGCGGACCTCAGTCCAGGGAGAACGTCCCGTCGAGGGGGCCGTAGGAGAGGGCGTACCGGCCCAGCACCGGCACATCGAAGAACACCGAGCCCCGGGCCTTGTACGGGATGTCGAAGGAGGGCGCCCGGCCGTCGAGGAAGTCATCGGTGCTGTCCATCGCCACCTTCTCCAGGATGCCGAGGACCGCGTCCACGCCCAGATCGAAGCGGATGCGCGCCTCGGTGTGGCCGGCCACGCCGTTCTCGGCCGCGGGGATGTAGCGGAAGCTCAGGTTGGTATCGAGGGTGCCGTTGGCCGCCTCGACCGCGATGCGGATGAGATCCTCCACCGTGGGCACGAAGTCCTCGATGCCCTGCACATCCTTGTCGGGCGAGCGGCAGGCCTCCTCGCCTTCCTGCACGCAGTCCTCCGCCTCGGGATCGCAGAACGACACGCAGACCGCGCCGAGCTGGGCGGTGTCCTCCCCCTCGAACACATCGAGGGCGAGGAGCAGGTCGACCAGCGGCACCACGAACTCGTTGGGGTTGCCCAGATCGAACACCAGCTCGAAGCTGAAGATGAGCTGCAGCTTGTCGGGCTCGCGCCCGAAGAAGCCCCGGCAGACGCCATCGGTCACGGCGTTGCCGCCCACCAGGTCATGGCAGTAGTAGGACGCCAGCTCGTTGTTGGTGGGCCGGGCCGTGAGGTTGACCTCTTTCAGCTCGGCGGTGGGGGGCTCGGGGGTGATGCCCCCCGCGCTGCTGCCGAGGGGGCAGCCGCCGAGCGGGAGGCCCAGGACGGCCAGGGAAGACGCCAGCACCAGGCGGTTGAGATCACGGGCACCCATCAGCACACCCCCTTCAGGAAAAAGACGGCGCCGCGACGCCGGGGCTGCAGGCCGCATTCAGCCGCCCGGGCTCTTGACCGCCGAGCCCCAGGCCAGGTCCACCGGGTACTTCCGCTCCAGGCGCTCGAGCTTCGAGCGCGCCGCCGCCACCGGATCGATCCCCGAGACGGCGCAGAAGTTCAGCAACGAGATCAGCACATCCGCCACCTCGTCCGCCACCGCCTCGGCGGGCGGCGCGTCCGCGCCCGGCGGGTGGGGCCCCGGGCCCTCCCGCGTCCACATGAAGAGCTCCAGCAGCTCGCCCGCCTCGACCGACAGGCAGGCCGCCAGGTTCTTGGGCGAGTGGAACTGGCGCCAGTCGCGGGCCGCGGAGAACGCGGCGACCTGGGCCTTCAAGTCTTCGAGATCACTCATGCTTCCAGGCTTCCGCGCGGCCAGTCCCAGCCCAGCCGGGCCAGCAGCGGCCCGAGCACCGGATCCGGCGGCGCCTCCACCTCGACCATGGCCCCGTCCGAGGGTCGCGGGAAGCGCAGCCGGTGGGCGACGAGCATCAGCCGGTCGTTGCCGAAGTGGTCCCGCCACAGGTGGTTGTGGCGGTTGTCCCCGTGGTCGTGGTCCCCGACGATGGGGTGGTTGGCGTGGTGCAGGTGCCGCCTGACCTGGTGGCGCCGGCCGGTCTCCGGCCACACCGCCACCAGGCTGTAGCGGGCCGTCTTGAACGTCCGCACCGGGATGGCGAGCTGCAGCCGCCGCAGCGCGCGCCACCGCGTGCGCGCCTCCCGCTCGATGCCATCGACGATCAGGGGCCGCTCGCTGATCCCGTCGGCCGCGTAGCCTCGCACCACGGCCAGGTAGGTCTTCTGCACCTCGCGCCGCGCGAAGGCAGCCATCAGCGCCCGCGACGACTCCGCCGAGAACCCGAAGAGCAGCACCCCGGAGGTGCCCGCGTCGAGCCGGTGGATGGGCTGCACGTAGGTGCGAAGCTGGGCCCGCAGGGTCTGCAGGGCGTAGGGCGGCCGCTCCCACGGCAGCCCCGCCTTGTGCACGATCATCCCCGCGGGCTTGTGCACCGCCACGCAGTCGTCGTCGCGATACAGAATGGGCAGGTAGGGGGTCGTCTCCATGGCCGGCACCTTGGCCGGCCCCCGCCCGGCCGTCAATGGTCCCGGATTTCTGAGGGCGCCCGGCGGCAGGTCACGGATATCCGAAGCACCCCCGCCCGCGAGCCCGCCTCGCACCGCGCGGCACGGCCATTGCTCAGGCCCTCCCCCGCGGTTCGCCCACCCCTGGAGGATGCCCATGCTTCGCCCCCTCGCCGGCCTCTCGGCCGCCGTCGCCGGCCTCGCCCCCGCCGCCGCCCTCGCCTGCGGCGGCTTCTTCTGCAACTCCACGCCCGTCGATCAGTCGGCCGAGCGCATCCTCTTCGTCCAGGAGGACGCCGAGACGGTCAGCAGCTACGTGGAGATCATGTACCAGGGCGAGCCGGAGGGCTTCGCGTGGATCGTCCCCGTGCCCGAGGTCCCCGAGCTGGATGTGTGGTACGGCGGCGCCTTCAACGCCCTCGACCTGGCCACCGGGCCCAGCTTCACCGGAAACTTCGGCTGCTTCGAGGCGGCGGCGGGCGGCGTCGACAGCGACGCGGACGGCGTCCCGGAGGAGGATCCCGCCGTCGACGTCCTGGCCCGCGAGCAGGTGGGTCCGTTCGACACCGTGACCATCGCCTCGGCCGACCCCCGCGCCCTGGTGGACTGGCTGCGCGAGAACGGCTACCGCATCCTCCCCGAGATGGAGCCCTTCGTCGCCCTCTATACCGCCGAGGGCATGAAGTTCGTGGCCATGAAGCTGCAGCCCGGCCAGGACGTGGCGGCCATCCAGCCCATCAAGATGACCTACCGGGCCCAGGGCCCCGGCGTGCCGCTGCGCCTGACGGCGGTCGCCGCCCAGCTCGAGATGGGCGTGAAGGTCTGGGTCCTCGCCGACAAGCGCTACGACGTCGTGAACATGCCCGGGCTGGCCATCAACGACGCCGACCTCGTGTACGACGACTGGACCGGCCAGACCAACTACGTCGGCCTCGTCGCCCGCGCCGTGGATGCCGCCGGCGGCCATGGCTTCGTCACCGAGTACGCCACCCCCACCGCCGAGCTGGCCGCCCAGATCCGCGACTCCTTCGTCCCCGAGTGGGCCGGCCAGGAGGCCATCGACGCGCGGGACGCCCTGGCGGACGTCCTGGCCAGCAAGCCGTACCTGACCCGCCTGTACACCCGCGTTTCTCCTGAGGAAATGGACATCGATCCGGTCTTCGCCGAGAGCGAGGGCGGCGACGTCAGCCGCGTCCACGAGATCCCGGAGCGGCCGGGCCAGGACGCCTGCGGCGGCGTGGCGGAGGACTTCGACGCCTGCGCCTTCGCGGCCTGCGGGGCCGGCGGTGCCTGCGCCGAGGTGGCTGGCCCGGGCAACCGCCCCCAGGCGGGCTGCGCCTGCGCCGAGGGCACCCTGGCCCGCGCCGTGCCCGATCCCTCCATCCCGGGCGGGGTGGCGGTGGCCTGCGGCGACGCGCGCATGAACTTCCTCAACCCGGACCTGGCGCCCGCGGGCCCGGATCCGCTGCGCGACTTCGCCGACGCCTGTCTCGGCAACCCCTGCGGCGAGAACGGCGAGTGCATCAGCCTCAACGGCTTCGCCTCGTGCCGCTGCGACGCGGGCTTCGTGGCCGTGGGCGCCCGGGACGACGCCGGGCTGCCGCAGGCCATCTGCGCCCCGGCCCTGGCCGAGGTCGCCGCCCCGGTCGAGCTGCGCGAGCCCGACCTGCCCTACCCCGGCCGCCCCGTCGCCCGCCCGGTGGACCCCATCGTGCCCGGCAACGGCGGGCCCGGCATGGCCGCCCCCAGCGCCGATGACGAGAGCTGCACGGCCGCCCCCGGCTCCCGCTCCGGCGCCCTCTGGGCCCTGCTCCCCCTCGTCGCCCTGGTGCGCCGCCGCCGTCGCGCGGCCTGAGCTACTCGGCGTCCCCGTACACCACCACCGTGATGGCGTGCCGGACGGGCACGCCGCGCTCATCCACCGCCTGGACCGTCACCGGAAACACCCGCTGACGCACGAGCTGCTCGGGATCAGGCTCCCACACCACGAGCGCCGCCTTCGGCCCCGCCACCTCCAGCTCGGCCCCCTCCGGGGCCTCGATGAGCGAGAACTCCACCGACTCCGAGTCATCATCGCGGACGGCCACCGGCAACAGCAGGGTGTCGGTGAGCCGCAGATCCAGCACCGCCGCCCCGGGCGACGTGAACGTCGGCTCGGCGTTGCCCGAGAAGACCGTCACCACCACCCGCGCCTCCGTCCGCGCTCCCGCCTCGTCCTGGGCGATGAACGTCACCGGCACCTCGCGCCCGGCCGGATCCGCATCCGAGACCAGCGGCGACCACCGAAAGACCGGCGGGCTGACCGACCGATCGAACACCGACCCGGGCGGCAGACCCCGGAAGCCATACGTCACCGCATCCCCGTCCCGATCCACCGCCCGCACCACCAGCTCGACCGTCTGCCCCACCACCACCACGGGATTGGCGGGCACCGGATCGAACACCGGCGCGCGGTTGTCGGCGCAGGCGGCGAGGGCGAGGGCGGGCAGCAGGCGGCGCATGGGGGGAGTGTAGCGCCTGGAGGCTACGGGGTGGGGCCGTTCAAGAGGGGAGCCAGTGCCGAGCCGGCGGGCACGGCCTGGGCGCCGGGCTCCTCCCAGGAGAAGCCGTCGTTGATGTCGAAGGTGATCGAGGGGGGCTCCCCGCTGGTCAGCGGCAGCAGGATCCCCGGGCCCGAGGTGGCCTCCATGGCCTGGCCCACCTCGCCATGGATCGTAGAAAATGAAAGCAGAACAACGGGTTGCGGGTCGAACGAGAGGATCCCCCCGCTGCCGAACACGGGCGCCGAGGCGATGGGCCCGCCCCCGAGGCTGATCCCGCCTTGCTGCACGCGGTCCGTGTCGTTCTCCAGGGTGATGAGCCCCGGCTCTCCGTCGTTGAAGACGGCGCCGGTCCCGGCCTCGCCGGTGACGCGGAGGCGCTGGCCGGGCTCGATGGCGTAGCAGGCCCGGGCCCGGAGAGTGACGGCGCCGGAGCCATCCTCCTGGAAGGTGCAGGCGGCGTAGACCGGCTCCCATGTGATGGTGGTCTGTGGTCCGAACGCCTCGGACTGGAACCAGAGCAGGGGCTGGACGCCGCCCGTCGAGGTGTGGGCCGCCGCGAAGCCCTGGAGGGCGAAGCCGCCCTCGGCGAGGGCATCCGCGGTCGCGTCGCTCATGTGGAGGATCACCTGGGACACCCGGGCCAAAGCCGGGTCGACGCCGGGCTCGACCACCGCTTCGGAGCTCCCCCCACCGCGGCAGGCGGTGAGCAGGAGCGCGGCGGCCAGGCCCGGTGCCCGCACGGTCAGGCGTGCAGGAAGCGAAGCCGCTTCTTGGTCAGGCTCGACGATCCGTCGATGAGCAGCGGCACGAGATCCGCGTTGGGCGCCACGCCCTGGCCCCACGAGTAGCCGCCCCAGCTCCAGCCCTTGTTGATGTCGAAGCTGACGTCCCGGTCGGTCACGCCGGTGAGGTCGATGAGGATGCCCTGGCTGTAGGCCTTGTAGATGACCGTCCCGGTGTTGATGGAGTCGGTCGCGAACATCAGCAGCACCTTCTCGATGGGCGCCATGACGTCGAGGCCGTTGCCGTAGAGCGGGAACGCGCACAGCGGCGACGCCTGGCCCGCGACCACCTGGGAGATCCCGCAGGTGAAGGGCGACGTCGTGTTGTTGAGGATGGAGATGGCGCCGGGCGTGCCGCCATCGCCGACGGTCCCCGTGCCGGCCGTCGAGGTGACGGTCAGGATCTGGGCCAGGTCGGCGTCGTAGGCCGCCGAGGCGTTGATCTGGCCGCTGGGGATGATGGCGCTCATCGAGGTGTAGGCCTGGTACTGCTCCTCCCACACGATCTGGGTGGTGAGGGAGAAGGCGCTGGACTTGAACCACACCACCGGGGCGCCGCCGCCGACGGTGGTCTGGACGCCCTTGAAGGCGTAGAGCTGGTACTTGCCGGTGACGAGGGCGTCGACGGTCGCCTGGGGGAGGCTGATCTCGATGGAGTACTGGGTGGCCATGAGCTGGATCTCCTGGGTGCTGGGCCGCACTTCGGCGGCGAGTGCTGTCGGTTCCTGAACGCAGAGAGCACGAAGCGGGGGCCGGCCGGTGGGGTCGTTCCCCCGAGGAGCGGGCGCCGGGGGCGCCGGGAGCGGGTCGGTGGGTGCATCCTCCTGGTCGTGCAGGCGGGCGCTGGCCTGCTGGGTGGGCGTGTCCCCCGCCGGCGTCGGGGGGGCGATGGGCGTGGCCGAGGCATGCGCCTCAGAGGCATGCGCCTCCGCCACGCAGTCCTCCGCCACGCAGTCCTCCGCCACGCAGTCCTCCGCCACGAGGCCGAGGTGGGTGAGCGTGGCGATGAAGTCTTCGGGCGTGCCGGGAGGGCGTGATCGAAGCGGCCGTCGTCGCGCCGATGGAAGTTCCCGAGGTTTCGATCCTCCACCTTGACGCCGATGAAGGTGACCAGCACGGTCCCCTTCGCCGCGATCTGGCCGTCCGCCTGGGTCGGCGTCCCGAGGTGGATGTGGGTCTCGCGAGCGTTCGCGGGGTAGTAGGAGCTGGCCTGAGCGGGCTTGCTGAAGCCGGCCCCCACCAGGGTCTTCACCTCGATCGACAGCAGCGGCACGGGGTCCTCCTGGCATGGGCGGTCGGCTCTGCTCGCCGACGAGGACCACGCTAGCCACCCCGGTCGTGGATTTCGATTTCGGGGCGTTTCCGGGGATTTCGAGGGATTTCGACGGCTTACGGGCGATTACTGCCAGCCCGGACAGGCCGTGCTACGCTGCCGCGGACCAGGAGTCTCCGGTGGCCGACGACCGACGCGACACGACGCTGACCCTCGCCCCCGGCAGCCTGCCGCCGGTGGGGGCGAGCGCGCGCATCGCCACCCTCCTCCCCGCGCGCTATAGCGACCGGGGCCTCATCGGCACCGGGGGCATGGGCGAGGTGCGCCGGGTCCACGACCGTGTGCTGGCCCGCAGCGTCGCCATGAAGGTCATGCGGCTGGAGCTCTCGGCGCGCGAGGCGGCGAGGGCGCGCTTCATCCGGGAGGCGCAGGTCACCGCGGGCCTCCAGCACCCGGGCATCGTGGCCGTGCATGATCAGGGTGAGCTGCCCGATGGCCGGCTCTGGTACACGATGCAAGAGGTCCGGGGCGAGACGCTGGAGGCCATGCTCCCCGACACCCCGCTGCGACGGCGGGTGGAGGTGCTGGCCCGGGTGGCGCAGGCCGTCGGCTTCGCTCACCGCGCCTCGATCATCCACCGCGATCTGAAGCCGTCCAACATCATGGTGGGGACCTTCGGGGAGGTCCTCGTCCTCGACTGGGGCCTCGCGCGCGTGGTGGCCAGCCCCGACACCTCGCCGCCGCCCGCCGCGCCGCCGGTCATCGAAGAGGGACACGACGCGCTGACGCGCCTCGGTCACGCCATCGGCACCCCCGCCTACATGTCCCCCGAGCAGGCCGCGGGCGCCTCGGTCGGCCCGACGACCGATGTGTATGCCCTCGGCGCCATCCTGGCGGAGGTGCTGGTGGTCGAGGAGGCGCCTCGGGAGCTCGCCGAGATCCAGCGTCGTGCGCTGGCGGTGGAGCCCGAGGACCGCTACCCCGACGCCGTGTCGTTCGCCGAGGCGCTGCTGGCCTGGCTCGACGGCGCCCGCCGGCGCGCCGAGGCCCACGCCATCCTCGGGCAGGCGCGTGCCCTCCTGGCCCCGCTGGCCGAGGCCCGGGCGCAGGCGGCCAGCCTCGCCCGCCGCGCCGAGACCATCCTGGCTCCCCTGCCACCCCATGCTCCCATCAGCGAGAAGCTGCCGGGCTGGCGGCTGCAGAGAGCGGCCCGGGAGCGCGCCCATGCGGTCCGGCTGCTCGAGATCGAGCTGGTGCAGAAGGCCCGGTCGGCCCTCGAGCGGTCCGAGGATCTGGGAGAGGCGCATGACCTGCTCGCCGGTCAGTACCGGGAGCGGCTGGCCGAGGCGGAGAAGCGGCGCGACCCGGACGCGACCGCCGAGTTTCTGGCCCTGCTCCGCGCCCACGATCGGGGCCAGCACACCGCGTGGATCGCGGGCCACGGCCGGCTCACGCTGCACACCGAGCCCGCCGGGGCGGAGGTGACGATCTGGCACGTGGTGGAGGAGGACCGCCGCCTGGTCGCCCACGACCCGCGCGCGCTGGGACCGGCGCCCGTCGAGGGGCTGGAGCTGGCGCCCGGCGGCTACGCCCTGCACCTCGCCGTCGCCGATCGCCCCCCGGTGATCCTCCCCATCCGGATCGAGCGCCACCGCGACTGGCACGCCGGGCCGCTGGCGGATCCCGATCGGGCGGTGCAGCTCCCGGCCGGCTGGGCCGCCGACGAGGCGTATGTGCCGGGTGGCTGGACGCTCTGCGGGGGGGACGACCGTGCACCGGACAGCCTCCCACGCCGGCGGATCTGGCTGGCGGGGTTCTTCGCGCGGCGGTTCCCCGTCACCGTGGCCGAGTATCTGGATTTCTTGAATGATCTCATGACCTTGGGTTGCCTCGGAGAGGCGGGCCTCCATGCGCCGGGTGAGGAGAGCGGCGTCGCCCTGGACGCGGCGGGGCGCTTCACCGCCGAGGCTTCCCGCCTGGACAGCCCCGTGGTGGACGTGACCTGGTGGGCGGCGACCCGCTACGCTGCCTGGCTGGCGGCCCGGACGGGCCTGCCCTGGCGGCTGCCCCACGAGCTGGAGTGGGAGCGCGCCGCGCGGGGCGGCGATGGCCGCTTCTTCCCCTGGGGTGACGACTTCGAGCCGGTGTGGACCCGCGCGCTGCACTCCACGGCGGGCCCGCCCGTCCGCGCTTCGGTGCACGCCTTCCCCGAGGACGAGAGCCCCTGGGGGATCCGGGGGCTCGCGGGCAACGTCCGCGACTGGTGCGCCAACGCCTTCCTCCGAGTGCCCCCCGACGACGACGCGGCTGTGCAGGGGGGCGACGACGCACCCACGCCCGGCGATCGGGACGGCTACGTCGCCGTGCGCGGCGGCTCCTACACGAGCATCCCCGACTTCTGTCGGTCAGCGGCGAGGTTCGGCGCCCGCCCGGGGGATCGGCGCGGCGCCGTGGGGTTTCGCCTCGTGCGTCAGGCGACCGGGCAGAGCGCGCCCTCGTAGCTGCCGCCGGTGGGGATCGACAGCGGCTTCTTCCAGGTGAAGATGGCGCCATCACCAAAGTCCCCGGTGCCCGTCCGGTAGAACTGCAGACCGCTCGTGGTCTGGTACATCCAGCCGACGACGGCGCCCGTCGTCGAGGCCTGGATCTCATGGCCGCCACCCGCGACGCTGGTGGGCGGCGTCTCGGGCGCCCAGGCTTGCCCGGTGTAGGTGACGCCCCCGGAGGCCGTGGGCGACTGGGTGGACGTGCTGATCGAGAAGTCCGAACCGCTCGGGAAGGACTGCCACCAGATCTCGTTGGGGTTGAGGCCCCACTTCGCCTTGCTGGCCGTCGCCGCGACCAGGACGGTCTGGTTCCCCAGGGTGAACTCGTAGACCCGGCCCCCGTGGCCGGGATCGATCTCCAGGGGGTGCATGCCCGGCGCCTGCTGGGTGGCGAGGGCGCCCGGCCGGTGCAGCACGGGGTAGAGCAGATCATCGGGGGACCCGACGAAGGCTGGCGTCTGGGGGATGTCCAGGGCGAACAGCAGCGCGCTTGCCCGCGCGATGAGCTCGGTCGGCGAGAGATCCCACTGGGCCCCCTCGCTGGCTTTGCCCCAGCGCCCGAGGACCGTGGTCAGCGCCCAGGAGAACGCGCCGACCGGCGCGCGCCCGGCGGGGAGCTCGAGGGCCGCCTGGCCCCCCTGGGAGGCCAGCAGCAGCACATCGTCCAGTCGGGGCGCCTGCGGCGACCTCGCCCCGCGGACATGCTGGACCGCCAGGCTGCGGTGCCCGGGGCCGGCCGCCGCGAAGCAGGTGTCCAGGACGAGCGTGAGCTCCCGGCCGGCGGGCCGCGCGTCCAGCATCGCGGCCAGCCCATCAAAGGCGACCAGCTCCTCGAAGCCCTCGCCGACCGCGCGGGTGCTCCCGGCCGCCAGGTACAGGGCCCCGGCGCTCGACGTCCAGCCGTGGCCGGACCAGACCACCAGCGCGCGGGCGTTGGGTGCCGTGTCCGCGCTCAGCCGGGCGGCGAAGGCCTGGACCAGCGCCTCGATGCCCGCCCGGCTGCCGTCGCGTGCCCACTGGCTCGGCGGCAGGCTGGCGCCGAAGCGGGCCACCGCGAGGGCCTGGGCGTCTCCCTCCTCCAGCGCGCGGGGAGAGATGGACGTCGCCAGCCACACGTTCTCGACCGGCACCCCCAGGTCGTCGATGGCATCCCGCCAGCGCAGGACGTCCCCGAGGGGGCCGGCCACCTCGGCCGCGGGCAGGCAGGGATAGTGGGCGATGCCGACCAGGAGCACGTGGATGGCGGCGGCGTCGGTGGTGGTGGCGTCGTTGGCGGTCTGCTGGGCGAGCATGAGGGTTCCCCTTCCCGTGGTGGTGTGTGGAGGGATGCCGCCGCCGCCCCGGGTTTGCATTACGGGCGATTACGGCGCTCCGCGCGTCAGAGGCTCGCCAGCTCAACCGCCAGGATCCCCAGGCGGAGGTGCGCACCGGGCCTTCGCTCGATCAGGCTGGCGGCGTCCTCGACCCCCAGATCGGCCAGCTCATGGCGGGCCCGGAACACCTGCACGTTCAGGGCGCGGCGATCGAGGGCCAGCATGCGACAGAGCTCGTCCGAGGTGACCCAGCCATCCTCCGGCTCGGCGAGCCGCAGGCGAGCGAGCGTGACCAGCAGGTAGTGGTGGGCTCGCGACTCGATCGCCACGCTGCGCCCGCCCAGATCCCAGCGGGTCTCGACGTACTCCTCGTCGCGGCTGACCGCGAGCCGGACCTGCACGTCCGCCAGCCGGACGCTGGCGTCCTCGACGGTGGCCTCGAACGCCTCCGGCAGCTCGAGGCGCCAGCGCTCGCCTTGGATACGCAGATCGGCCCCGGCGGGCCGCAGCCCCGCCTCGTCCTCCATGACCCAGCCACCGGGCCGCCAGAACACGATCACCTCGGGATCTTCGCGATCCGGGATGGCGAGAACGCCGCCCGCGGCGACCGCCCGTCGCCCCGCCTCGCTGACCGCGACCGCCACCGGCGCGACCACCTGGAGCCACTCGAAGACCTGATCGCCGAACGCGACGCGGCTGCCGACGCCGGCCACGACCGCCTCGCCCGGCTCCAGCCGCCGCCCGTCCACGACCGTCCCGTTGCGGCTGCCGAGGTCGCGGACCTGCCACGTCGTCCCCGTCCACATGATCACGGCGTGCTCGCCGGACACCCGGGGGCTGTCGAGCCGCAAGCCGCACGCGGCCGCCCGCCCGACGACGGTGCGGGCGCTCAGGGTGAAGACTTCCCCCGTGGCGGACCGGATGGTGCTCATGGCGACACCGTACGGGGCAGGCCCCCCCGATGCAATGGAATCATGGCAGCCCGCCGCGCCTCACAGCGCCGTGCCAGGATTGCGTTTTCCCCCCCGATGGCGTTTGCTGGCCCGCGTGCCTCGTCAGGAGATCGTGATGGCTGGCTTCGGAAGAACGGCGGGGGTGGTGCTGGGGGCGCTGGTGCTGCTCCTCGGTGCGGCCCACGCCCAGGACGAGGAGGGCGGGGGCCTCAACGCCCTCGTGGATCGCGTCTCGGAGCGGCTCGACGCCGCCCTCGGGGACGAGCCCCCGGCCGACGACGACCGGTTTCGGACCATCGAGCCGGCCCGCGCCGAGGGAGAGCGCTCCACGGTGGCGGCGGCGGTGATGGGCGCGGCGGTCGAGGGGGTCGATCGCATCAAGCTCACGGTGACGATGCCCGGCAGCGGGCCACGCCTGCTGCTCGTCGACGCCGGGGCGGTGTTCCGGGCCCCGGATGGGGCGGCCTATGTGCTCTGCCCCAACCAGAAGTTCCTGCTGGAGGCGGCCTCCACCGAGGTCGAGGCCGAGGCGCTGCCCCTCAAGGGCGACCAGGAGGCCCCCGCGCCAGGCACGGCGCTCAAGGCCCTGAAGTCCAATGATCCCGGGGTGATCGCCGTGCTGCGGGCGGCCCAGCGGCTGGAGGGCGAGGACACGCAGCGGCTGTCGCGCTACATCTCCGAGAAGGAAGGGGCCCCCAAGGTGGACACCTTCCTCGACAACCAGGACGTCCGCCTCGCCCGCCGCATGAGCTGGAGCCGCAACGTGGTGGGCAAGCTGGAGGGCCGGCTGCCCCGGGATGACATCCGCTTCGCGCTGCTCGCCGTGACCGATGGCTACACCATCACCCAGACGGTCGACTGGCTGCGCCTGCACCGCAAGCTGGAGATGCAGCCCGCCATCGATCTGGCCTGGGAGATCGTGCCGGGCATCGAGTACCTGCTGGAGCGGGCCACGCTGCGGCACCGCACCTTCAGCCCGCGCCACGCCGAGTACCACTTCAACCAGGGGGTCGCCGCCTTCGCGCGCGGCGATCTCGACGCCGCCCAGAAGGCCTTCGAGGCGGCCCTGGAGAAGCAGGCCGGCATGGTGGAGGCCCAGTACAACCTGGGCGTGGTCCTGTACCGGAAGGGCGACTACGAGGGGGCCAAGGGGGTCTTCCTGGTGGCCTCGGGCATGGACGGCGCCCCGGCGGATGCGGCCTACAACCGCGGCGCGGCCGAGTACCGGCTGGGCGACAAGCTGGCGGCGGCCCGGGCGTTCCGGGCGGCCCTGGCGATCAACGACAAGCACACCGAGGCCGCGGCCTGGCTCGAGAAGGCCGACCCGGAGGGCAAGACGGCGCCCCCGCCGCCCCCGCCCGAGAAGAAGGGCCGGGGGGGGAGGAAGCCGAAGTGACCACCCGAATCGCCTGTACGATCGCGCTCTTCGCGCTCCTCGGGGCAGCCTGCGGGGGCGAGCCCGTCCGCCTGGAGGTCAAGCGCATCCAGGCCGCCCCCGTGGTGCAGCTCGGACCCAGGGCCACCCCCGAGGAGGCCAACGGCGAGGTGCCGCCCCTCCAGGGCCTCATCAAGGCCATCGCGCTGGTCCCCGATCAGCTCGTACCCCCCGAGCCGCCGGCCGACCCCGCCTTCGAGCCCGCCCCCTGAGCCCCGTCCGCGATCCGTAGCGATCGACCGGCTGGTTACTCACTCGTAACAGCCCTGCGCCGCCGCCCCGCGTCGAACGGCGCCCGGCGGGCGGCATGGCCCATGCTCAGCGGCCCTCGCTGCACACGCGAGAGGATGTCATGAGCGAGAAGTGGGTCTATCGGTTCGATGAGGGCGACGCCTCCATGAAGGGGCTCCTGGGCGGCAAGGGCGCGGGCCTCGCCGAGATGAGCCGGATGGGCCTGCCGGTGCCGCCGGGCTTCACCATCACCACCCGCGCCTGCAACGCCTACCAGGCGGCCGGGGGCCGGCTCCCCGAGGGCCTGCTCGACCAGGTGAAGGTCGCCCTGGCGCAGCTCGAGGCCGACACCGGTCGTCGCCTGGGGGATCCCGAGGCCCCCCTGCTCCTCTCGGTGCGCAGCGGCGCGAAGTTCTCCATGCCCGGCATGATGGACACGGTGCTCAACCTGGGCCTCAACCGCGACACCCTGGCCGGCCTCGTCCGATCCACCGGCGACGAGCGCTTCGCCTACGACGCCAACCGCCGGTTCGTGATGATGTTCTCCGACGTCGTGCTGGGGCTGCCCAAGTCGCGCTTCGAGCAGATCCTGACGCGCTACAAGCGCCAGGCCGGCGTCAAGGAGGACACCCAGCTCGGCGTCGGCCCCCTCAAGGCCCTCTGCAACGACTCCCTCGCGCTCGTGCTCCAGGAGACCGGCGCCGGCTTCCCCGGCGATCCCATGACCCAGCTCACCCTGGCCATCGAGGCGGTCTTCAAGAGCTGGAACAACGAGCGCGCCGTCGTCTATCGGCGCCGCGAGCGCATCCCCGACGACCTGGGCACCGCCGTGAACATCCAGGCGATGGTCTTCGGCAACCTGGGCCCCGACTCCGGCTCGGGGGTGGCGTTCACCCGCGATCCCGCCACGGGCGAGCGCACCCTGTACGGCGAGTACCTCATGAACGCCCAGGGCGAGGACGTGGTGGCCGGCGTGCGGACGCCGCACCCCATCGCCGACCTGCGCGCCCAGAACCCCCGGATCCACCAGGAGTTTCAGGATCTTGCGGCCAACCTGGAGGCCCGCTTCCGCGACATGATGGACCTGGAGTTCACCATCGAGCGGGGTCGCCTGTACGTCCTGCAGTGCCGCGTGGGCAAGCGGACGGGCCCCGCCGCCGTGCGCATGGCCGTCGAGATGGTGGACGAGGGCCTGATCGACGCCGCCGAGGCCGTCCGCCGCGTGACGAGCGACCAGCTCGACCAGCTCCTGCACCCCCGCATCGATCCCCATGACCTGCACGCCCGCGGACTGCGGACGCTCGCCACCGGCATCCCGGCCTCGCCGGGCGCGGCCGTGGGCCAGATCGTCTTCGACGCCGACGCCGCCGAGGCCGCCGGGAAGGTGGGCCGGCCGGTCATCCTGGTGCGCGAGGAGACCAGCCCCGACGACGTGCACGGCATGCTGGGGGCGAAGGGCATCCTCACGGCCCGCGGCGGCAAGACGAGCCACGCCGCGGTGGTGGCGCGCGGCTTCGGGGTGCCCTGCGTCGTGGGCTGCGAGGCCCTGCACGTCGATCACGAAGCCCGGACGCTCACCGTGCGCGGCGAGGTGCTCGCCGAGGGCGCCTGGCTGACCCTGGATGGCAGCGACGGCCGCGTCTTCGGCGCCCAGCTCGCCCTCATCGCCCCCGAGATCGGCGGCTGGTTCGGCCGGCTGATGGAGTGGTGCGACGGCTTTCGGCGCCTCGAGGTGCGGGCCAACGCCGACAACCCCCGCGACGCCCGGCAGGCCGTGGCCTTCGGCGCCCAGGGCGTCGGCCTCTGCCGCACCGAGCACATGTTCTTCGAGACGGACCGCCTGCCCATCGTCCGCGCCCTCATCCTGGCCGACAGCGACGACCAGCGGCGCGCCGCCCTGCAGAAGCTCCAGACCGTGCAACAGGCTGATTTCGAAGGGATCTTCGAGGCCATGGCGGGCCGCCCCGTCACCATCCGCCTGCTGGATCCCCCGCTGCACGAGTTCCTGCCGGCCCACGACGAGCTGCTGGCGCAGGTCATCGAGCTGCGGCTGGCCCAGAACCTGGTGAGCGGCCGCGCCCTGGCCGGCGTGCTGGCCGAGAAGGAGGCCCAGCTCGCCGCCGTGGAGGCCATGCGCGAGCAGAACCCCATGCTCGGCCTGCGCGGCGTGCGCCTGTCGCTGGTCATGCCCGGCATCGCCGAGATGCAGACGCGGGCGGTGGTGAAGGCGGCCCTCAAGGTTCGCCACCGCGGCATCGCCGTGCACCCCGAGATCATGGTGCCCCTGGTCGGCCACCCCCAGGAGCTGGCCCGCGTCCGCGCCACCGTCGAGGCCATCGCCGCCGAGCTCATCGCCGACGCCCCCGAGGCCGAGCGCTTCCCGCTGGCCGTCGGCACGATGATCGAGGTGCCCCGCGCGGCCCTCCAGGCCGGATCCATCGCCGCCCACGCCGACTTCTTCAGCTTCGGCACCAACGACCTGACCCAGATGACGTTCGGCCTCAGCCGCGACGACGCCGGCCGCTTCCTGCACACCTACGTCGAGCAGAAGATCCTGCCCGACGACCCCTTCGAGACGCTGGACCAGGCGGGGGTGGGCCGGCTGATGACCCTGGCGGTGAGCGAGGGGCGGGCCACGAAGCCGGGCCTGAAGTGCGGCATCTGCGGCGAGCACGGGGGCGATCCCCGCTCCATCGGCTTCTGCCACGCGATCGGCCTGGACTACGTGTCGTGCTCGCCCTACCGCGTGCCGGTCGCGCGCCTCGCCGCGGCCCAGGCCGCCCTCGCCGGTGGCCACGAAGACAGAGCGCGGTGACGCCCGCGCGGCTATGATGCCGCCGTGACGCAACGAACCCTCCGCGCGCGGCTGCTCACCGCCACCCTGCTGCCCGCGGCGATCTTCATCGTCGGCCTCATCGCCCTGGCGTTCTTCGCCGCCCGCGCCCGCCTCGAGGCCGAGATCGGCCAGCGCCTGCGCGACTCGGCCGCCGTGGCAGCGGCCACCCTGCCCGACGGGATCATCGCCCGCTACCAGCCCGACAGCCAGCGCACCCACGCCAACCTCCAGCAGCGCCTCCAGCGCATCGCCGACACCCTCAGCGCGCGCCGCGTCTTCCTGATCAGCGCCGACGGCACCTCCCTCGTCGACACCAGCCCCGAGGCCCCGCCCCCCGGCGAGCCCGACCGCGATCTGGCCGCCGACCGCTTCGAGATCGAGCGGGCGGTGCGCGGCGAGCCCAGCACCTCGGTGCTGTACTTCGCCCGCGATGGCGAGCCCTACATGCGCGGCTTCGCGGCCATCGAGTCGGAGGGGAAGGTGGTGGCGATCGTCGGCGTCGAGGGCAGCGCTCGCACCTACGTCGCGGTGGGAGAGCTGCGTAACTACTTGATCATTCTTGGAGTTCTGGCACTCATGGCCCTGAGCCTGACCGTCGTCGGCGCCAGCCGGCGCCTCACCGCGCCCCTGCGGCGGCTCGCCGAGGTGGCCGATCGCATCGGCGAGGGCCGCCTGGAGGAGCCCGTCGCCGCCATCGCCGCCGCCGCCGAGATCGAGGTGCTGGCCCGGACGATGGACGAGATGCGCCGCCACCTGCTCCAGCGCGACCGCGAGCTGCAGCTCATGCTGGGCGGCATCGCCCACGAGGTGCGCAACCCCCTCGGCGGCATGGAGCTCTTCGTCGGCCTGCTCAAGGAAGATCTGGCCGAGTCGGAGGCCGAGCTCAGCCTGCTCACCCGGGTGGAGGGGGAGCTGTTCAACCTCAAGCGGGTCGTCGAGGAGTTCCTGGAGTACGCCCGGCGGCAGCCCGTGGACCCCCAGCCGGTGTCCCTGGACGAGCTCGTCTTCGAGCTCTCCATGCTGGTCGACGTCCCCATCGAGCTGCCCGAGGCGGGCCTGGTGCTCCAGGGCGACGGCGCGCGGCTGCGCCGGCTGTTCTTGAACCTGGTCCGCAACGCCGCCCAGGCCGGGGCGACGCGCGTCACCATCGCGCCCCGCCCGGAGGGGGGCCTGGTCATCAGCGACGACGGCCCCGGCATGACGGCCGAGTGCGCCAGCCGCGCCTTCGACGCCTTCTTCACCACCAAGGAGAAGGGGACGGGCCTGGGCCTGGCCCTCTGCCGGCGCATCGCCGAGGACCACGGCGGCGCCCTCTGGCTGCTCAACCCCGGCGAGGCCGGGGCCCGCTTCGCGCTTACGCTGGGGGCTTGAGCCGGCCCGCCAGCACGACCAGCAGCTCCGCCGCCGCCAGGTGCGCGCCTGGATCGGCGGCATCGCCCCCGACCACCTCCAGCCGGCCCTCCAGGCCCCGCACCGTGCCCCCCAGCCGGCTCACCAGCAGCTCGACGTCGGCGTCCGCCAGCAGCGGCGCCGGATCCCCGGACGCCGCCGTCCGCCAGACCGGCGCGGGCCCGGACCAGTCGAAGACGATGGGCGTGGTGCCCTGCATCCGGCGCGCGGTGGACGCGCCCAGCGAGCGGTAGCCGAGGCGCTGCACCTCGGCCTCGGGCAGGGCCATGGGCACCTGGGCCCGGCCGCCCCGCCCCCGGAAGAGCGCCAGCCCCACCAGCACCGCCCCGAGGAGCACCCCCAGGCCGATCTCGGTCAGCCAGTGCATGGGCAACTGCTTGAGATCACAAAGAAACCTCAGTCCTTGTACTTGACCGAGCACCCATACGGCTGGGTGCGGGCCATGGCCACGGCGCTCTTGGCCAGCACCGCCGGCACCGCCGCGTCCACGTAGTTGACCTTCTCGGCCTTGTCACCGAAGGGATCATCGTCGATGGCGCCGCGGTAGGCCACCTTGCCGTCGGGGTCCACCACGAACATGTCGGGGGTCGTCCGCGCCCCGTACAGGTGCCCGACGGCGCCGTCGTGATCATCGAGCACCGCGTAGGACAGCCCCTCGGCGGCCACGAACGCCTTGTTGGCCGCCTGGTCGGCGTAGTGGGTGGAGTTGATGGCCAGCCAGACCACCTCCTTGCCCGCGAACTTCTCGGCCAGCGTCTTCATGGTCCTGGCCTGGTAGTGGCGCTTCACGAAGGGGCAGTCGGGGTTGACCCACTCCAGCACCACCACCTTGCCCTTCTGCTCGGCCAGGGTGTGCACCTTCCCGTCGGAGCCGGCGAGCGAGAACGCCGGCGCCTCCTGCCCCGGCTCGGGCCCGGGGGTGCGGGGCCCGCCGGCCAGGGCCAGGGCGGGCAGGAGCAGAGCGGCCACCAGGCCGAAGCGAGACATCGCGCGCATCATCGAGACCTCCTGGGTTGCCCGGACAGGATGCCCCAGCCCCCGCCCGGTCGCGCCCCAGAAAAAACGGTTGACGCACCGTCGCGCCGGTGGCACCTTGCGCAACGCTTCTGAGCCCAGGTAGCTCAGTTGGTAGAGCAGCGGACTGAAAATCCGCGTGTCGGCGGTTCGACTCCGCCCCTGGGCACTCAAAACCCGCCAGGCTCCGTCTGGCGGGTTTTTTGTTGCCTGCGCGCTGGATTCGACTCGCGCCGTGGCACACTCGCCCTCCCGGTGCAGGAGGGACCCCCGTGGGCAAGCGTCTCCCGGAAGGCAAGCCTGGCGACGACGCCGCACGCGCGCATGCCGCAGGCGACTTCGAGCGGGCCCTGGTGCTCGCCCGCCAGGACCTGGCGCTCGTGGGCAACAGCGACGGCTGGGAGCGAGCGGAGGCCCTCCGTCGGCTCGGGCTGATCGAGTACGAGCTCGCGATGTGGCGGGAGGCCAGAGAGCACCTCGGGGAGTCCGTCAGGGCCCACCGGGCCGATGGGACCGATCGGCTCGCACTGTCCCACGCCCTGGATGACCTCGGCGGCTGTTGCCTCGGCCAGGGCGAGCTGGCCGTCGCGGCCCGGCACTTCCAGGAAGCCCTGACCCTGCGACGGGCGCAGCCAGGCCGCGCAGATGCCCTGGTGGCCCAGAGCCTCTCCAATCTGGCGCTCATCCAGCAGGCCAGACACGACTTTGCGGGGGCTCAGGCGCTCCTTGAGGAGGCCCTCGCCCTTGAGACCGCGGCGGGTGTGGACGCCGCGGAGCGGGGAACCACGGTCGGAAACCTCTCGGTCCTGGAGCATGAGCGCGGTGACTACGAGGCTGCGTTCCGCCACGGTGAGCTTGCGCTTGAGTTGCATCTGGCAGCGCTTGGTCCAGCGCACCCGACCGTCGCACGAGACCTCCACAACCTCGCCCTCGCACAGTCAGCTCTGGGCGACCATGCCGGTGCCCGAGCCAGGCTTGAGCGCGCGCTGGCCGTGAGGCGAAGCTGCCTGGGGGCAGAGCATCCTGAGGTCGTCAACAGCCAGGACGCACTCGCCGCCGTGCTGGTCGCTGCCGGTGACTATCGAGCGGTCGAGGAGCTCGCTCGGCAGATCTTCGCATCCGTCGAGGCGAGCCGAGAGATGCCGGCCGAGACTGGTGGGCGCTTGCTGGCCAACCTTGCTCACCATCTGCACCAGCTGGGGCGGCCGGACGAGGCGGTGGAAGTCAACACGCGTGCGCTGGCCGTCCTCGAGACGGCGAGCGAGCGACAGCCGGTCTTGCGGTGCCAGGTACTCGGCAATCTGGGCAACGTCCTCGCCGATCTCGATCGCCAGACCGAGGCGGAAGAGTGCTACCTCGGGGGCCTTGAAGCGGCCGATGCCTGCTGGCCCGATCCCAGTGTTCATCGGGGGCCGATCTGGTTGGGGCTTGCCAACCTGCGCTACAGCCGAGGCGAGCTGGCGGGCGCGCTGGACGCACTTGACGAGGCTGACCGCCAGTTTGCGTGTGGACATCGGGTGGGCTCGGGCCCGCGGCTGGCGGTGGCGTCCAGCCGGGCGGCGATCCTCGCCGATCTCGGCCGCCGCGACGAGGCCGTCCGCCTGTACCGGCAGGTCGTTCGCTCACGCCGGCTGGGGGCGGAGGCCCATCCCGACCTTGGCCGGGATCTGTGCCAGCTCGCGGCACTCCTGCAAGAGCTCGATCAGCTCGACGAGGCCGAGCGGCTGCTCGAAGAGGCCTGCGAGATCTTTGAAGCTGCCCTCGATGGCGACCACCTCGCCCTCGCGGACGCCCTGCTCTACCTCGCAGCCCTGCACCAGCGGCGGGGGCGGTTCGGTGCTGCCCAGGGGGCGGCCGCTCGGGCGGCGGCGGTCCGGCGAGCGGTTCTGGGGGAGGGGCATCCGGAGGTCACCGAGGTCCTGGCTCTGGAAGCCAGCCTGCACGAACAACTCGGCGACCTGGATGCCTGCGTCGCGATTCGCCGGCGGCTCCTGAGCCAGATGGAGGGCCGGGGCGTCCAGACCGATCCCGAGCGCGTCGCCCACCTCGGTCAACTCGCTGATCTACAACTGGAAACGGGGGAGCTGGAGGCGGCGGACGCCACATGCCAAGCCCGCATCGCGCTGTGTCGGCGGCTCCACGGTCCCACTGATCCGCGGACGGCCCAGGCCATCCACCAACATGCCGTCGTCTGCCTGGCGGCTGGCGATGCCGACGCTGCAGGCTTGCTGGCCCAGGAGGCCTGCCGACTCCTCGCGCAGCAGCTCGGTGCTGGCCACGGTGACGCCCTCTCGGCCTTGGAGACGCAGGCACTTGCGGCGGCGGACGGCGGCGACTTCGACTCGGCCACCAGCCTCCTGGAGAGGCTCGTTCGGGGGTTGGAGGAGACCCGAGGCCGGTGGTGTCCGGAGATCGTCGATCCGCTCATCAATCTGGCCCTGCTGGAGGCCGCGCGGGATGCACCGGAGGCTGCCTTCGGCTACCTCCGGGAGGCGGTCGCCGTCAGCGAGCGGGTGCGGCTGGACGTCTTCAGCTTCGCGTCGGACGCCCTCAGAGCAGCACACATCGCGGAGTTGAGGCTGGCCTGGGTGACCTGGCTTCGGCTGCTCGCGCTCTACCCCCGCGTGGATCCGTCCGTCATGCGAGAGGCGTTTGAGCTGACGATGCGCCGAAAGGCGATTGGACTTGAGAGCTTGCGGTTGCGCCAGGCTGCGCTTGGCGAACGCACCGAGCTAGCGCCAGCCGCCGCTGCCTACGAGGGCGTGCGTCGACGGCTCGCCGAGCTGTTCCTCGCTCAGGCACCCGAGGCAGAGCTCGCCGCGCTTGCGGCCGAGCGCGACGCCCTTGAGATGGACCTCGCTCGACAGATCCCTGGCCTGGCCCTGGCGGCCCGCCTGGATGCAGCGACGCTGGAAGCGGTGCAGGCGGCCTTGCCGCCTCGCTCCGCGCTCGTCGAGTATGTGTCGACCGGGGATGAGGACGGCCGGCTCCTCGCCTTCTGTCTTCGCGAGCAGTTGACCTTTCACGACCTGGGGCCAATGCCGGACGTCGAGACCCAGATCACTGCCCTGCGGCGAGATCTCCAGGCCCGTCTGGCCGGCGAGGACCGGCGGAGGGCCATCGACTCGATGGCGCGAGCGCTCTGGGACCAGCTCATCGGGCCGCTGGAGGGTGCCCTGGGGGATGTCGAGCAGCTCTTCGTCTCTGCTGACGGCCTGCTGGGGCTGCTGCCCTTTGCGGTGCTGAGGTCGCCCTCGGGCGACAGCCTTCTGGATCGCTGGTTGCTCGTGGGCATCAACGGTCCACGAGATCTGCTCCGATTCAGCGAAGTCTCCGAGCGGCCAACGACGCAGGCGCTCGTCGTCGCCGATCCGGACTTCGGTCGGGGCGGAGACCTCGAGCGACTTCCCCGGACGGCCGAGGAGGCGGCGTCTGTCGCAGCGCTCGTCGGGGGGGCTTGCTGGCTGGGGGGCGACGCGCTCAAGGGGCGTGTCCGCAGGGTGGAGGGGCCCTGGATTCTGCACATCGCCTCCCACGGGATCTTCGACGCGCCGCAGCCCGCGCACGGTGGCAGGTGGCGGCACACAGCCGCGCCCGCCCCGGAGCCTGGGGCGATGATGCGGTCTGGCATTGCGCTGGCCGGCGCCAACGGCTGGCGACCCGGTCAGCCCCTCAGCGGGGACGTCGAGGACGGGATCCTCCGGGCCGAGGACGTGATCTCGATGAACTTGCGCTCCACGCAGCTGGTGGTGCTGTCAGCTTGCGACTCGGGGGTCGGCGACGTCCTGGTGGGCGAGGGCGTCTTCGGGCTTCGGCGAGCCGTGATGGCCGCCGGCGCGTCCGGTCTGGTCATGACGCTGTGGCGCGTCGCCGACGAGGCCGCCCGGATGTTCATGGAGCACCTGTATGCTGCCCTGCTGGCAGGAGTGCCCCGCCCGGCGGCGCTGCGGCAGGCGCAGTTGGCTCTGCGAGCCGAGCTCGACGAGCCGGCCGTCTGGGGGGCCTTCACCTACCTCGGAAGGCCCGACTCGCTCACGGTTCCAGGGCCTCGCGAGAAGCTGCGACCGCCTCTGCCATTGGCTTCCCCCCGAGCGCGCCGCCGACGAATTCGAGCCAGCTCCAGGGGTTGAGTGGGACCACCAGGCTGCGGTAGAGGCGATCAAAGGCCGAGGCCAGGGGCTCGCCGGGCAGCCGCCCGTGCTGGGCGTAGGCCGTCCGGTAGGTGGCCTTCAGCTGGGTGAAGATGTCACCGGGGCCGAGGCGCCTCACGCCCCACCGCACCAGGACGCGGGGAGACTCCAGCGCTGCGATGGGTGCGTCCCCCAGAAAGAGCACGCAGGGCATGTCCGCCTCCACGCCGAGCCGGCGGGCGATCGCGTCGACCGTTCGGTGGGCCGCCGGATCGACGATCAAGGCCAGGTGGTGGTCCGGCGTCCCCGTGGGGGGGCTCATGGCGTGGCTCCACTGCCCACGATCCTGTCGGAACGAGGCGGCGATCCGTCCTCCGTGGCAGTGTTCGGTGAACAGCACCAGCGAGAATGTCCGTACCTCGGCGAGCTGGACATCCAGGGTGCCCAGCAGGGCGCGTGCAATGGTCGCTCGGAGGGCGCGGTCCATCCCGCCGGGCGCCCTGATCTGAGTGATGAGAGCCCTCGCCGCAGGCACGGATTCCCCGAGATTCCGGCGCTCCAGCTCCTCCACCAGTCGCAGGACGGGCTCGGCGGCCAGGGAGGTGGGGTCGCTCGCCGCAGCCGCAAGCGCCTGCCGGGCCGCCTCCCCCAGAGGGCCTGGGTGGTCCAGCCAGGGCAGGCTCCGGAGATGGCGGACGACCTTGATCGATCCAGGATCCGCGCCGACCGCGTGCACACCGCGCACGGGGATCGCAGCGTCACGCCACACATCGTTGCTGACGAATTCGCCCACGGTGGCCCTCGAACCGCCCTCTCGTCAGAGTCTCGACCAAATCGCCTTCACCCGCCAGGGGCCCCAACCCCGTGGGCCACGGCAAGGCCCGCCCGATCGCCGCCAGGCCGCCTGGGCCAACGGGCTGGTCGATTTTCGTTGATCGCCCCCAGAGTAAGTGAGTAATCACTCACCCCATGGCGAGGCCGATCCAGTACGACCACGAAGAGCTGCTCGCGTCGCTGCGCGCGACGTTCGTCGAGCTGGGCCCGGGGGCGTCGACCGCCGAGCTGGCCCGGCGGGCCGGGGTCAGCGAGGGCACCCTGTTCAAGCGCTTCGGCTGCAAGCGGGTGCTCTTCGCCCGGGCGATGCAGCTGCCCGTGACCGACGAGGAGGACTGGTTCACGACCCTGCTCGGCCAGGCGGGCAAGGGGACGGTGCAGGAGAACCTGGAGGTCCTGGCCCGGGCGGTGCTGGAGCACATGCTCCAGGTCGTGCCCGTGATGCTGATGACCTTCGCCCACTCGGGCCTGACCGACCGCGATCTGCGGGCGGTGCTGGGCGAGGACGAGGCGCTGCCGCTCCAGGTCCGCCGTCGCGTGGGCGCCTACTTCGCCGCCGAGATGGACCTGGGCCGCATGAAGCGGGTGGACGCCCGGATGATGGCCAACATGTTCCTGGGGACGCTGACCGATCGGGCCATGCGCAGCCAGCACGCTGACGTGCTCCTCGACGAGACCGACGCCTTCGATCGGTTCGTGAAGACCCTCGCGCGGACGCTGGCCGACCTCACCACACCGGCCTGACACAGAGGATTCCTGAAGAGATGCAAGGTGTTGTGTCATGTTAATGAGTAAGCGCTCACTCATCGCGGGGCTGCTGGGGCCAGCGGTGGCCTTCGCTCAGGGGCGGGGGCCGACGTCGCCGCTGGATCAGCCGGAGGTGCTGCCGCCGCCCGCGGTCGTGGCGGCCCCGGGCTCGGCCGAGGCCGCGCCCCCGCCGGCGCCGCTGGAGGCCGCGCCCCTCGTCCTGTCGGCGAAGGTGCCCCTGGATCTGCCCGAGTTGCTGCCCCCCGGGGTGCTCCAGGAGACGGGCCTGACGGTGGGCGAGGCGGCCCGCCGGGCGAGCGAGCACGCCCTGTCGGTGCAGCGCGCCGGGGCGGGCCGCCGGGCGGCGGAGGAGGGCGTCCGGCCACCGGTCGGCTTCCGCCGCGCATCCAGGCGTCGGCCCGGTACACCCGCCTGTCCGACGTCGATCCGAGCACGCTGCCCATGTTCGACACGCCCGGCTGCCTGTAGGATGTGGCCGCCTGCCAGGCGGATCCCCGGGCGTTCACCCGCGACGTGGTGCTGCAGACGCCCATCCTCGATCAGCTCGCCCTGCACGCCCAGGCGGGCCTGACGCTGACGGATCTCGTCGGCTACCAGCGCTTGCAGCTCGACGCCGCCGAGGCGGATCTGCAAGCGGCCACCCTCTCGGGGCAGGTGGCCCGAGACGAGGCGGCCCTGGCGGGCATCGCGGCGTTCTACGAGGTGGTCCGGGCCCGCGCCCAGCTCGCCCTGGCCCGGGACGCCCAGGCCATCGCGGGCCGACGGCTGGCCGAGGCCGAGGCCCGCCGCGCGGGTGGCCTGACCACGGACGCCGACGCGCTGGCGGTGAAGGCCCAGGTCGCTGGCGTGGCCCGCCTGGTCGCCCTGGCCAGCGGCCGCGCCGTCGTGGCCGACGCCAACCTGCGGGATCTGCTGGAGATTCCCCCCGAGGAGGCCATCCTGCTGGCCGGCGATCTGGCCGGCCCGCCCCCGGCGCCGGCGGATGTGGAGGCGCTGCTGGCCAGCCGCCCGGTGGCCGGCCGCCCCGACGTGGCCGCCGCCCGCGCCCGCCACACGGCCACCCGCGCCCGGGCCGACGCCGACGGCACCCGCGCCTGGCCGGCCCTCACCGTCAGCGTGAACGTCGACGAGGCCCAGCCCAACAGCCGCATCTTCCCCCAGCGGGAGGAGTTCGCGACCACGTGGGATGCCTCGGTGGTGCTGTCGTGGTCGCTGGACGGGGCCCTCATCGCCAGCGCCCGCGCCGATCAGCAGCGCGCGGTGGCCGATGAGCAGGCGCTGGCCGCCCGCGACCTCGGCCAGGCCCTGGAGCGCGGCGTCCGCCAGGCGCGCGTGGGCCTGCTGGCCGCCCTGGCCGGCGTCGAGGCCCAGCAGGTGGCCACCGCGACCGCGGCCGAGCGCGCCCGCCTGATGACCACGCGCCGCGAGGCCGGGCTGGCCACCGAGACCGATCGCCTCGACGCGGACTCCGCGTTCCTCTCTGCTCGCCTGGGCCTCGTCGACGCCCTCGTCGACGCCTGGCTCGCCCACGCCCGCCTGCAGCGCGCGCTGGGCAACCCCGACCTCATCGCGAACGGGACCTGACATGACCACCCGCCCCTTCGGCCCCTCGGCCCCCTCGCGCCGGTCGGACGTCCGCCCGGCGCGCCTCGCCCTCCGCACCCTCGTCGTCGTCGCGGCCCTGGTCGGCCTCAGCGGCTGCCACCAGGCCGAGGCCACGGCGCAGGCCGCCGCGCCCCCCTCCGCCGCGCCCGTCGCCGTGACCACCACGCCGGTGCGCGCCACCCAGGTGGCCGATCGGCTCGACCTGGACGGCACCCTCGAGGCCCGGCGCCACGCCCGCGTCTCTCCCCGCATCAGCGGCCACGTCGCCGAGGTGAAGGTGGAGCGCGGCAGCGTCGTGCAGGCCGGCGACCCCCTGGTGGTGCTGCGGGCCGACGACTTCACCCTGGCTGCCCGCGCCGCCCGCGCCCGCGTCGAGGCCCAGCGCCAGCAGCTCGGCGGCAAGCGCGGCGTGGATCAGGTGCCCGAGGTGGTGGCCGCCCGCCTCGACTGGGAGAGCGCCCGCGACTACCTGAAGCGCGTCGAGCCGGTGCACCAGAAGGGCGCCATGGACGACCTGGCCTTCGAGCAGGCCCAGCGCCGCGAGGCGGTGACCCAGGCCATGTACACGGCGGCCCGGCAGCGGGCCCAGGCCGGCTTCGCCCAGCTCACCGCCCTCTCGGCCGAGGCCGATCTGCGAGAGGGCGACGCCGAGAAGACCGTGGTGGCGGCGCCCTTCGACGGCGTCGTCGTGGCCCGCCAGGCCGAGGTGGGCGAGTTCGTCGGGCCCCAGACGCCGGTGGTGGAGCTGGTCGACGCCGCCGAGCTGCGGCTCGTCCTCGATGTGCCTGAGCGCTCGGCCGGGCAAGTGCGCGTCGGCCAGAAGGCGACCATCACGGTGGATGGCTCGGAGGCCGTGCGGGAGGGCACCGTCCAGTTCCTCGCCGGCGCCCTCGATCCGGGCCGCCGCACGCTGACCATCGAGGTGGTGGTGCAGAACGCCGACGGCGCCATCCGCCCCGGCCACTTCGCCCGCGCCCGCCTGGATCTCGGCAGCGCCCAGGACGCCCTGGAGGTGCCCGCCACCGCCCTCACCCAGCGGGCCGGCGTGCACCGCGTCTACCGGGTGCGCGACGGCAAGGCCGAGGCCGAGATCGTCCAGATCGTCGAGCGCCGCGGCGACGACCTGGTGATCGAGGGGGCGCTGAAGGGCGGCGACGACGTGGTGGTGGCGCCCTCGGGCGCCGTCGCCGACGGGGTGCGCGTGACGTCGGCGCCGGCCGACAAGGCGGGTGCGCCGTGAGGAAGCTGGTCGAGATCACCGCCGGCCGCCCGGTCTTCACCTGGGTGCTGTCCTTCGCGCTGCTGGTGCTGGGCCTCGCGGCCATCCGCAAGCTGCCCGTCGACCGCTTCCCCAACATCGACATCCCCATGGTCACCGTCGTCGGCGTGTACCCGGGGGCGTCCCCCGGCCAGGTCGAGACGGAAGTCACTGAAATCCTTGAAGAAGCCGTGAACAGCGTCGCGGGCCTCTCGGAGCTGCGCTCGACGTCCTACGAGGGCCTGTCGGTGGTGCTCGTCCGCTTCGACCTGGACAAGGACGTGGACGTGGCCGCCCAGGAGATCCGCGACCGGCTCGACCGCGTGCGGATCCGGCTGCCCGAGAGCATGGATCCACCCCGGGTCGAGAAGCTCGATCCGCAGGCGGCGCCGCTGCTGTTCATCGCCTTGCGCGGGCCGGGCCTGGCCCAGGAGCGGACGCGCTTCGCCCTGGACGAGGTGAAGACCCGCCTGGAGGGCCTGGCCGGGGTGGGCGCCGTGACGCTGCTCGGCGGGCGCGACCGTGAGGTGCACGTCGAGCTGGATCCCGCCCGCCTCCAGGCCCAGGGCGTCAGCGTGGGCGAGGTGCGCGCCGCGCTGGCCCGCGAGAACCTGGAGCTGCCCGGCGGCGACCTGGAGCAGGGCAGCCGCACCACCCAGGTGCGCGTGCCGGGGCGCGTCGCCGACGCCCTCGCCTTCGCGGAGGTGCCGGTGACCCGGCGCGGCGATCACGTCGTCCGCCTGGGGGAGCTGGCCCACATCGTCGACGACGCCGAGGAGCCGCGCTCTGCCGCCAGCCTCGACGGCGAGCCCGTGGTGCTGCTGACGGTCACCCGCCAGTCGGGCACCAACGCCATCGCGGTGGCCGACACCATCGGCGCGGCCCTCCAGGAGATCCGCGCCGATCTGCCCGGCGGCTACTCGCTGGAGGTCGTGCGCGACGAGAGCGTCTTCGTGCGCACCGCCGTGGCGGCCGTGAAGGAGCACCTCTTCCTGGGCGCCCTCTGCGCGATCTTCGTGGTGCTGATCTTCCTGCGCAACGGGCGCTCCACCATCATCGCGGCCCTGGCCATCCCCGTCTCCATCGTGGGCACCTTCGCCGCCCTCAGCGCCATGGGCCTCACGCTCAACATGATCACGCTGCTGGCGCTCACCCTCGCCGTCGGCATCGTGATCGACGACGCCATCGTGGTGCTGGAGAACATCGTCCGCTTCATCGAGGAGAAGGGCCTGCCGCCCATGCAGGCGGTGCTCGAGGGCACCCGCGAGATCGGCCTGGCCGTCATGGCGACGACGCTCTCCCTGGTGGCCGTCTTCCTGCCCGTCGGGTTCATGGGCGGCATCATGGGACGGTTCCTGGGGTCGTTCGGCCTGACCATGGCCGTGGCCGTGCTCATCTCGCTCTTCGTGGCGTTCACCCTCACGCCCATGCTGTCGGCGCGCTGGCTCAAGCGGGGCAAGGGCCACGCCGCGCCGGTGCACCCGCCGGCCACGCTGGCCCCGCTCCAGCGCCGCAAGGAGGAGAAGCAGCGCTTCCGCGCCTGGCGAACGGGCGAGGCCGGCGCCACGCTCAAGAACGCCTGGTACGAGGCCATGTACTTGAAAGTACTGGCCTTCAGCATGGGCCACCGCTGGGTCGTCGGCCTGGCCATCATCGCGTCCCTGGGCTCCATCGGGGTGGTGGGCAAGCGGCTGGCCACGGGCTTCCTGCCCGACGACGACGAGGGCCGCTTCGAGATCACCCTGGAGGCCCCCCAGGGCACGGCCCTGGCCCGCACCGAGCTCTTGGCCGAGCGCCTCGGCCGCGAGCTGCGCGCCCTGCCCGGCGTCGAGCACACGGTGGTCCAGGTCGGCGCCCCCGAGGGCGACGCCAGCGGCCGCGGCGTGCAGCAGGCCCTCATCTACGTGTCCCTCACGCCCGACGACAAGGGCCGGCCGAGCCAGGTGGAGGTCATGGAGACCGTCCGCCAGCACATCCTGCCGCCCTACAAGACGGCATACGATGTCGACACCAGCCTCAGCCGCGTGGCCGCCATCGGCGGCTCCGGCGCCCAGGCCGCGCCCATCCAGTACATGCTGCGCGGCCCGGACCTGGCCCGCCTGGCCGAGTGGTCCGAGGCGCTGGCGGCGGAGCTGCGCGCCCAGCCGCGCGTCTCCCTGGGCGACACCACCCTGCAGGAGGGCCGTCCCGAGCTGCGCGTCGTCCTGGACCGGGCCCGCGCCGCCGAGCTCGGCGTCTCGGTGGCCGAGATCGCCGACACCCTGCGCGTCCTGGTGGGCGGCCTGAAGGTCACCGACCTGGCCGTGGGCAACGACCGCTTCGACGTCCGCCTGCGCGCCCGGCCCGACCAGCGCACGGGCGGCGCCGACCTCGACCGCTACCGCATCCGCGGCGCCAACGGCACCCTCGTGCCCCTCTCGCAGGTGGCCCGGCTGGTGCCCGGCGTCGGCCCCGCCGCCATCGAGCACCTCGGCCGCGAGCGCAGCGTGATGATCTTACGGCACCACGCTGCCCGGGGCCTCGACGGCCGGCATCCTGCAGGCCCTCGACGCGAAGACGAAGGCCCTGAACATGCCCTCCACGTACTCCGCCCAGCTCACCGGCCAGGCGCGGGAGTTCGGCAAGGCGGCCGAGGCCTTCCTCACCGCCATCATCCTCTCCCTCGTCTTCATGTACCTGGTCATCGCCGCCCAGTTCGAGAGCTGGCTGCACCCCGTGACCATCCTGGCGTCCCTGCTCCTCACGGTGCCCTTCGCCCTCATGTCGCTGCTGATCTTCAACCAGTCCCTCAACGTCTTCTCTCGGCGCTCGGCATCCTGGTGCTCTTCGGGATCGTGAAGAAAAACAGCATCTTGCAGGTGGACCACATGCTCCACCTCCAGCGCGAGGGCTTCAGCCGGGCCGACGCCGTGATGCTCGCCAACCGCGACCGGCTGCGGCCCATCCTCATGACCACGTTCGCCTCTCGTGGCCGGGATGATCCCCTCATGCTCGGCGGCGGCCCCGGCAGCGCCTTCAACCGCGCCATCGGCGGCATCGTGCTGGGCGGCCAGACGCTTGCCCTGGGCCTGACCCTCCTGGCGACGCCGGTCATCTACACCTGGCTCGACGACCTGACCCGCCTCTGGCGCCGCCTCAAGGCGCGCGTGCTCCCTGGCCGCGCACCCGAGCCCGTGCCCGAGGCCTGACCGGCGAGGCCGCCTCAGCGCGTGGGCGGCGCCCGCTCGACGAAGCAGCGATCGTAGCTGCCGGCGGACGCGGTGCGCTCGACGAGGAGGTGCAAGCCGGGGCCGTGGGCCACGGCGACCCACGCCTCCTCGTGGATGGCCTCGGCCGGGCCGCGGTCCTCCTCCACCAGCCGCAGCGTCCAGCCCACGCCGTCGACGCGGGTGTCGGCCTCCCGCACCCAGCCGGCGTACCAGCTTGAGGTGACCACGAGCCCCGCCAGGTCCAGGTCGGGAAAGTCGGGCTCGATCGCCCGCGCCTCGCGCAGCGCGAGACTACAGAACTCTTCGAGATCCTTTGGGATTTCCAGCAGTCGCCGGTGCCGCCAGGCGGCCATCACCCGCTGGCGGTCCTCGGACAGGGCGGCGTAGACGTGATCCCAGACCGCAGCATCGGCCTGCAAGCCAGGCAGGACCTCGAGCAGGGCCGCCCCGAACCGCGGTGTCGTGGCCAGGCGGGCCAGGGTGGCGGCGTCGATCACAGGTCCTCCAGGGCCGCCGCGGTGCAGCCCGCCGGGGCAGTGACCGGGTTGCAGCGGGCCGGGGTGCCGCCCGGGATGTCGAGCCAGTCGGTGTCGTCGGGGCTCGCCGGGGCGGGGCGGTCGGAGCTCAAGAAGTGCACCCCGTTCGCCAGCGTGGCGGCCCGGCGCGCGGCGCGGTCTTCGGGGGGATCGTCGGCGGCGTCGACGTTGCTGGTCACCAGGAAGCCGGCGGCGACCGCGGCGCGGGCGGCGTCGCTGGTGCCGTCGTTGATCTTGAGGAGGGCGGCGCGGGGATCGTCGGGGCCATCGGCGTCGACGAAGAGCAGGCGGCCCGCGAGGTCGGTGGCCTCGCCCACGTAGGCGGCGCGGTGGGCGCCGGTGTCGAGCAGCGCGAAGATGAAGCGTCCTCGCACCGCGGCGAGCGGCGGCCAGCCGTCGGCCAGCACGGCGTCGCGCACCGAGGCCTGGGCGCCGCGCAGGTCGTCCGGTGTAAATACTTGATCACGCGAGAGAATCCCCAGGATGGCGGCGTCCAGCTCGCTCATCCGGTCGACGCTCGGGACGTGGCCGTTCACCGGCGCAGAGCCTTCGTCCTTGGGCTCGATCCAGACGACGATCGGCAGGTGGCCCGGGTGGGTGCGCGACCAGCGGTCGAGCGTGCGCAGGCAGTCCTCGAAGGCGTAGCAGACGGTCTCGGGGTCGATCAGCGGCAGGTGGAAGACGTCGAAGCCGCTCTGGATCCTTGCGTGCAAATCCAGCTCGAGCTGGCGGACGCCCTGGTCGCCGACCTGCACGTCCAGCGGGGCGTGGCTGTAGTCATGGCTGGGGTGGAACACCATCTGCGGGCGCATGTGGTAGCTGTTGTGCGTGCCGCGGGCCTGGACGTGGTGCAGGCGCAGGGTGTCGTCCTGGGGGCCGACGAAGGCGTCGGGGATGAAGGCGTCGGGCGGCGCGGCATCGCGCGGTGCGGCGTCTGCCGGCGCGGCGTCCGGCGGGGCGGCGTCTGCCGGCGTGGCGTCCCGGCTCGCGGCGTCGGCCGCCGAGGCGTCCACGGGGGCAGCGTCTGGCCGGCCCGCGTCGACCACCGCCTGCGGATCGGCGTCGTCGCAAGCGACGAGGAGGGCGAGGGCGAGCAGGAGCGTGCGCATGGGCAGAGTGAACCACGCCCTCGCCATCGGTTGCACGCCTTGACCGGGCCCGAGGGCCCCTCGATCATGCCGCCATGGCCTACACCTACGAGTTCCCCAAGGCGGATCTGACCACCGACGCGGTGGTCTTCGGCCTCGATCTGGAAGCGGGACGCCTGCGGGTGCTGCTGGTGGAGCGCGGGGTACCACCGTTCGAGGGTGCCTGGGCCCTGCCCGGCGGATTCCTGAGGGAAGACGAGGATCTCGACGCCTGCGTCCGCCGCGAGCTCGTCGAGGAGACGGGGGTCGAGCTGGCCTGGCTGGAGCAGCTCTACACCTTCGGCGCCGTGGAGCGCGATCCCCGCGGGCGGGTGGTGACGGTGGCCTACTGGGGCATCGTGCGGCCCGAACAGGTGCGCCTGCGCGCGACCACCGACGCCGTGGCGGCGGCCTTCCACGACGCCGAGGCCCTGCCCCCGCTGGCCTTCGATCACGCCGACATCGTGGCCACGGCGCTCGCCCGGCTGCGCAGCAAGCTGCGGTGGCAGCCCGTGGGCCTGTGGCTGCTGGACGTGGTCTTCACCCTGGTCGAGCTGGAGCGCGTCTACGCGGTGTTGCTGGGGCAGCCCATGGACCGCGGCAACTTCCGCAAGAAGATCCGCCCCCAGGTCGAGGCCGGCGTGCTCGTGCCCACGGGCCAGCAGCGCAAGCCGCCCGCCGGGCGGCCCGCGGCGCTGTATCGCTTCGATGAGGCGGCCTGGCGGCGACGGGAGGCCGAGGGGGCGGCGTTCGAGGTTTGAGGCAGCCGAAAGCGGAGCAGACTTGGTCGCCCCTACGCGAAGTCTGGCGATGTCTCGTCCTCGATGTCGGATCTCTGGCTCGTCCTCCGTGGGACCGGCCGATGCGCATCTGGGATCCGACATACGAGCGCGCGAAGGCGCGCTCCGACTCCACCAGCGTCCTTTCGCGCTCGACGATGAATGTCGACGCCCTGAGCCAGCGATCGCGTCGAAGGCGACACTAGAAATGGCGTGACTCTCGAGAACTTCGCCTGCATTGGTCAGATGGTTGAGGGACTCGAAGTCTCGGAAGTCCAATTGGACGCGTGCCTGCTCCGACCAACAGGCGACCGGCCATGAATACCCCAGTGCCGTCAATCTGCCGGGCGTCAGCCATACCATTCCGAGCAAACTGCTGGTAAGGGATCTCGCCGGAAGTTGATGCGCTGCGGGGGCGCAGGGTCTTCGGTGAAAGGCGTGGAAAAGCTCGGATTCGAGCGGCCTTCGGGTGAAAGGTCCGCGGCAACGGGCGAAGCTGAGGGCGCAGGTCGAGAAGTTCGACGGCTTCTCCGCGTGCTAGATCCCTCGTACGACTGATGGCTTCATTGAAGGCCAAGTTGCCCCCGAGCGAATATGCAGAGCCGAAGGAACTGGCCCAGAACCACGACCGCAGGCGCTCGCAATCACCCAGTTCAGGCTGATGGACAAATGCGGAAGAACTCGGTCAGGAGCAATGCTGGAGGGCGTACGGCACTACCCCTTCCAGATGTGGCGCCACCTCCGGCGCAGCCAGGAACCTCGTGGCCCCGCTGAACGCATCACCGACCTGCACGAGGGCGTCAGGAAGCCGCGTTCGATGCTTCTCGATGATTCGGCTCCAGTCTTCCCCTTATAGATGCTCTCGCCCAGACTGGTCAGAACGAACGGAGCACGGGGTCCGTGCCGAAGTTCGAGTACGCGGGGTAGCCGATTAGCCGATTGGCCTCAGCAGAGAAGTCAAAGCCACCTGGCCGCCAAGTCGCCGCGAATACGTCAAGCTTCTTGACGCGGGTGCCCTGACTGTTTAGAGTCTAAAGATCTGGGATTGGCCTCGGCGATGTCTGCATCAGTAACTTGGAGGTACGGGAGTCAGATACTTGGCAAAGGTCGACTGCAAGACATTGGCTCTGCGACGGTAGAGATTCCACGCATCTCGCTGTGGCGTATCCGCCTCAGTCTGTCGCGGATGTTCACGACTGTTACAACCAACCGATCGTCCTTTGATAGGAGATACCACACCGGAAGATGGTGTGGTTCGAGTTGTCTCGATGTTTGTGGATGAACCTCCTCCGCGAGGTCGTAGTAGACAAGAAAGATTCGGTCCTTTCCCGTCAATGACTGCGCGAGCTCATCGGTCAGCGACAAGGAGTTAAAAATTGCAGAGATTCGCTGATGCCCATCGGAGAACATAGCTCACTTCCCTGCGGAGCCTTCGGTTCGGGGGGAGTGAGATTGGGCCAAGCCTGTCGAAGCTTGAGTACCGCAGGTCAGTGCTCCAGTTGAGCAAGGTGCCGATTTTGATACCTGCGCATGAATGCTCTGGAAGAGTTCGAGAATTTGCGCCCTCGTCCACACGAAGGACCTCTGAAACCGAGGTTCACGAGCACTCCCCGGCCTAATCTGGTCGATGAGATCCTGAAACATACAACGCGGGTTCTACTCGGGCCATCGCCTATTCACCAAAGTTCGATTAGTCGGGTGATGATATTGTCGAGTTGCGACCGGCGCGACCAGCAATGAAGTCCTCGCCAATTCCGCTCAGTCAAATAGTGCGAATACGCATCGTCGGTCAAGATCCTTCCCGCGTTCCTTCCTATATGTGCCTTGAGGTCAGCCGGAATTGAAGTTCGACTGGCGTACGCCTGAGCCCGCATACTTCGCTGACGCGAAGTGGGCTACTGCTTCATGTGGTAGTTCTCAATCTCGCGTTTTCCGAGAACAATGAGGCGCTGGGGGTCTAGACTAAGTTCGGTGAATGCGCTAGCACCGAGCCAGCCGTGCTGGTCGGAGAGGCTGGAGTTGGCTGAATCTCGATCCAGTCGAGTCACAGACGATAGTTCAGCCGTGGTGATCCTCGCGAGCAAACGAAGTTGCCGCCATGGCCTCCCGACCACTTCCATGCCGAAGCTGGACCCACTGGCTGTCGCCGACGCCATCGCTCCAGTTCTTCAACAGCGACGGCTTATACCGCCAGGCCAGTAGCGATAAAGCTCGCCCAACTTCGAAACTACGTGGCGAAGAAAACTCGCCATCAAAGCGAGCATCAGCACCGCGATAGCCGCAGTCGAAACGGTATTTGCCTGGGGGTCCATTGGTCGCCTACCTTGTGCACGATGGGATTGCCGGCCGGCGGTCGCGCATATCTCGCAACGTCGAGAATGGCGTCTTGGACCAGTCGCCCTCCTCCCTTAGCTGCTGACGCCGCTGGGATGGCTTTAATAACTCACTAGCCACCGATGACGCCCATCGACGAATAGCCAAAAATCTCCGTAAGATAGCGAAATGCATCCGGAGATTCCATCACGCCTACGTCGAACTCAACCACCACCGAGAGATGCCCTTGAATGGCGGTTACTTCGTCCCAGGCTGCATCGAACCATCCTTCCGGCCAACCCTCGATATTCCCGGACTTCGTCAAGTTGAGTCGCCGAAGGGTGGTCGCAATTAACGCTATCGACCCAATAGAAGACCACCATGGTTGGGTCAATCATCCCTTCCGCAACTCGCCGCGAACCCGAAGGACAAAAGTCTCCGAGTGCGTTTCAACTGGTGCGGCCGTTGTGCGTCGAGTTAATGTTGTCTGGATGACGTCGGCCATGTCAGCCTGTGCCCGCGCGTGGAGATGAGCCTCGGGTTCCTCGCATGCAACCAGACTCGGAACAACGTCGGCTGGTTCAGCTGCAGCAACAAATCCATACTGCGCAATGACCGGAACCGCATGTCCAAAGCCCAGGCCCTGATCGGCAAATGGCGACCAAGCCTCTCGCCCCACGTGCCTCGCGGATGAAACAGTACCTGCGGCAATTCCCTGCAATTTCTCAACACGCAATTCCACCGAAAGGCACTTCGCTACATGTTCACCGACCTTTCGGGAAGAATCGCGTCGCGCGTTATTCAGACAGAGAGCCCAGTAAACCTCGAGTGCTCTGGCCGTAGGACCCAACATCAGCAACAATGTGCTCTTGCCGCCCGCGCAAAGATCGGCGCCCGCCAAAGAGCGATTGGCTTGAAGGTGACTACATTGACGGAAACGGCCAGAGTGGGGGAAGCCGACTCGAATGATTCCGTCCACCAGTGGGACTAAGTGGCTAAATGTAACTCCGGCCCCGGCTGAACCGCTGTAACTACCGGAACCTCGATCCCACTCAACGATGAGCGGCGTCCCACTGTGGGTCAGTTCCCATCGCTCAATCCATTGGCCAGGATTGCTTACCCGACTGGTAGGTGACTTTCCAACCTCAATTGCCAACGCTACACCGTCGTCGAGTCTCAGGCCTAGGCCGAAGCGGCCGCCGGTCCGCCCATGGCAAAAGTTCTCCAGAGATTCGCCAAACTCCAGGTCACGTGCCCGAGCTGGCAGTCCGGGTGGAAGATTGGTTAGGGTCCAAGTGCGGCTTCCAGCACTGTTGGGATGCCGCATCAGGGCACTCTTGCCTGCGCCATTCCGACCGAAGATGACTGTCGACATCGAGCAAGGTCGAGCGAGAGTCAACAGATTCGAAGGCCTTATAGGCCCGCATTTACCCGTCGATCGGGCGCTGCTGCGGGTTCCTCATTTCATCGCCTACCCTGATGCTCGCAAAGGTCAATCCGTGGGCCACCCTCAAGGTCTCATGGCCCCGGTCAGGCCCGCAGGAACCACCCGCTGATGGTCCGCCGCTCGTGGTGGGCCGTGAGGATGGGCACCCGGTGCAGCGGGCCGCCCGTCGAAACATCGAACAAATCCAGGGTGTTGAAGCCCGGCGGGCGGCGCTCCACCAGGACCTCGGCGTCGCCGTCGACGGCCACGAACTCGAGGTGGCCGCCCTCCTCCCAGGGCCAGGCCGCAGGGGTGAGGCCCAGGACGTAGGCCACCGCGCGCTGGCCGTCGTAGTCGTTGTGGCAGTCCAGGTAGCCGCCCTTGCCGTAGTGCATGCCCACGACGCGGTGGTCGGCGGGGGAGGCGAGGGCCAGGCCGCTCAGATCCGCGACGAAGGCCCGGCCGGCGTCGTGCCACCAGCGGCCGAAGGCGCAGAGCGGGTGGTCGCAGTCGGGCTCGGGCACGAGCGCGCACTCGCCGTAGAGGAAGCCCAGGGCCCCCTCGCTGGCGCGCAGCGGGTGGGGGAGGGCGCGCAGCGCGGCCAGCAGCGCCTCGGCCTGGCCCGCGGGCAGGAAGCCCTCGATGCGCAGGCCCCCGCGGGCGGCCCACGTCGCGCGCTGGGCGGCCGTCGGCGTCACGCCGGCACCAGGCAGGTGCGCAGCCACAGGGCCTCCACATGGTGGGTGAGGAGCGGCACCGCGAAGCGGCGGTCGCGCAGCAGGTCCAGGGTGGCGAAGCCGGGCGGCAGCGTGCGGTCGCTCAGCGCGAGGTGGCCCCCCCACGCGGCGGGCCAGTGGCCGCCCGTCAGGCCGATGAGCACGTCGATGCCCCCGGGGACGAGGGGGCCCTCGTCGTCGGCGTAGCCCCCCTTGCGGAAGAACCACAGGGGCAGCCGCCCGGGATCTGGCCGCGCGACCGGCTGGCCGACCAGGGCCCCGACGAAGGCCGGAAGGTCTTGATCCAGCAGGCGAATCGCCGCATGGATGCAGGGCGGGTTCTGGGGATCGAGGCCCGCTGGTACCCCCAGAGCGCCGGCCCAGGCGACGCTGCCGGGGGCCCGCTCGGGGCCCAGGGGCAGGCCGCGCAGGACGAGCGCCAGCTCCGCCGCCAGCCCGGGCGCCAGGGCGTCGTCGACGCGCACATGGCCCTCGCGGGCGAAGGCGTCGGCGAGGGCGGCCGGGGGGGGGCCGGCCAGGCGGGGGTGCAGCGCGGACATGGCCGGAGTGTAGCCCCGCGACCCGCAGCAGCGCACGGGGCAGTGGCGTGCAGGCGGCGTTGCGGTTCATGATGCCCCGGCGACGGCGTGGGAGAGGTCCGGGGAATGGCAGACGCGCGGGTGAGCCGCTGGCTCGATCACGTCACCCTCTGCGTGCAGCGGCACATCCACCGGCACGGGCACCGGATGGTGCAGGCGTCGGGCACGCTCAACCAGCTCTTCGTCAGCCTGACCGAGGCCCGGGCGCTGCTGGGCACGGCGGTGGCCCACCCGACGACGGCGCCGGCGGCCCTGGGCCTGCCCGATCCCGAGGCCCTGAGCGATCGCATCGTGGGCAGCCTGGGGGCGCTGGAGGGACCAGACGACGGGCCGCTGGGGCGGCTGCGGGTGCGGTTCCGCCTGACGACGGGGCAGATCCGGCTGCTGATGGCGGCGGCAGCGCCGCTGCTGTCGGTGGATCTCTCGCGCCTCTACAGCTTCGCGTGGGCCGACTTCGCGGTGAAGCTGCCGACGGCGGGGTTCCTGGCCGAGCTGGTGGCCGACGACGCCCTGGGCATCCGCGATGGCCTGGCCGAGTTCGGGCCGCACGCGCCGCTGGTGCGCTACCGACTGCTGGAGCTGCGCGACTCGGCGGCCTGGGGGACGCCCAGCCCGCTACTGCACCGCGGCGTGGTGGTGCCCGATCCCGTGGTGGCCTTCCTCAACGGCGAGGAGCCGTCGGCGGTGGCGGCCGGGCGGCTGACGGCGGTCAACGAGGCGACGCCGGCGGATCGGCTCTTCGCGCCCCAGGAGATCGTCGACGATCTGCGCAAGATGCTGGCGAGCGCCATCGCCCGCGGGCGGCCGCGGCCACTGCTGGTGGGCGGGAGCGGGGCCGGCCGGCGGACGCTCCTGTCGACGGTGGCGGCGGAGCGCGGCTGGGGCGTGCTGACGGTGGATCTGGGGCGGCTCATGGAGGAGCCGGAGCGGCTGGTGGAGCGCGTGGCCGAGGCGGGGCGCGAGGCCCTGCTGCGCGACGCGGTGCTGCTGCTGCGGGCCGACCGGGCGGTGGACGACCGCGAGAAGTGGGATCGCGTGGGCCCGGCCATCGGGGCCCTCGTGGACCGGCACGGGGGCCCGGTGGCCTTCACGGCGTCGGCGCCGACCGCCGCGATTTCTCTTTATGTTTCCGGCATCTACGATGTGTACCTGCGCCAGCCGTCGACGGCCGAGCAGCGCGGCTTGTGGACGGAGGCCCTGGGCCAGGACGTGGCGCTGGCCACGGAGCTGTCCCAGCGGTTCAGCGTCTCGCCGGGGACGGTCTATGCCTCGGTGCACGAGGCCCGGGCCCACCAGGCCATGCTGGGGCAGTCGGGGGCGCTGGGGCTGGAGCTGGTGGGCGACGCCGTGCGCCGGCGGCTGGACCACGCGCTGAGCGAGGTGGCCCAGCCCTTCGCCACGACGCTGGACTGGGCCGACGTCATCCTGCCTGACGAGGTGATGGACACGCTCAACGAGATCATCGCCCAGGCGAAGTACCGCGAGCTGGTCTACGACCGCTGGGGCTTCCGCCGGAAGATGTCGTACGGCCGCGGTCTGGCCTGCCTGTTCTGCGGGCCGCCCGGGACGGGCAAGACCATGATGGCGGCGCTCATCGCCAAGACGCTGGGCCGCGAGCTCTACAAGGTCGACCTGTCGCGCGTCGTGTCGAAGTGGGTGGGCGAGACCGAGAAGAACCTGGCGCGGGTCTTCGACGAGGCCGAGCGCGCCCAGGTCATCCTGCTCTTCGACGAGGCCGACAGCCTCTTCTCGTCGCGCACCGAGGTGAAGGGATCCAACGACCGCTTCGCGAACATGGAGATCAACTACCTGCTCCAGCGGATGGAGCAGTACGACGGCATGTCGCTGCTGACGACGAACTTCGAGAAGGCCATCGACGACGCCTTCAAGCGGCGCCTGAAGTTCAAGGTGGACTTCCCGATGCCCGACGCCGAGCAGCGCGCCCAGCTCTGGCAGGTGATGCTGCCCTCGGCGCTGGAGGTGGGGGATGACATCCGCTTCGACGTGCTGGGCAAGAAGTTCAAGATCGCTGGCGGCAACATCAAGAACGCCGTGCTGCGCGCGGCCTTCTACGCCGCCGCCGAGGACAAGATCATCGATCACGCGCTGCTGGAGCGCGCGGCGGTGGCCGAGTCCCGCGAGATGGGCCGGCTGATCTGACCGGTGCGCATCCTCTACGTCGACAGCCGCACGCGCATCGCCCGCGCCGCCTGCCGGGAGCTGCCCGGCCACGCCGACGTCATCCTGGTGGGGACGGCGGCGGAGGCGGAGCGCGCGGCGCGCCACGCCCACTTCGATGTGGTGATCGCCGACTACGACCTGCCGGGCGTGAACGGCAGCGACCTGGTGCGGCGGCTGCGGGAGGCGGGCCTGGCCGCGCCGGTGGTGGGGCTGGCCGGGCATGATCTGGGCGCTCGCGCCATGCAGCAGGCCGGGGTGGATGCCCTGTGCGGCCAGGCCGACTTCGCGAGCATCGCGCCGCTGCTCGATCGCCTCGTCAGCGCGTCGGTGCGGCGCATCACCTTCATCCGCCACGGGGAGTCGGAGTGGAACGCGGCCGGTCGCTGGCAGGGCCAGGGGGACGCGCCGCTCTCGGAGGTCGGGCGCAAGCAGGCCGAGGCGCTGGCGGCGCGGCTCGAGGGCCGGCGCATCGCCCGGGTGGAGCACTCCGACTTGCAGCGGGCGGCGAACACGGCGGCGGCCCTCGGCCGAGAGCGCGTGGCGGAGCCGGCCTGGCGTGAGCTGGCGGTGGGGGCCTGGGAGGGGCTGACCGACGCCGAGGTGGGGGAGCGCTTCGCCGACCAGGTGGCGGCGATCCGCCGCGGCGAGCCCATCAAGCTGGGCGGGGGCGAGGCCTGGCCTGAGCTGGAAGAGCGCGTGATGGCTGCGTTTTCTCGGCTGGTGGCGCGGGTGAAGCCCGGCGAGGAGGCGCTGGTCGTCTGCCATGGCGGCGTGATCGTGGGGCTGGTCACGGCGCTGCTGGGGCTGACCCGTCGGCTGCCGCGGACGGTGGCGCCGCCGGGGAACACCAGCCTGACCACGCTGGAGGTGGGCCCGTCGACGACGCGGCTGGTGGTCTACAACGACGCGACGCACCTGGGGCCGGTGGCGCCGAAGCCCGACGCGGTCGAGGTGCGCCTGGCCCGGGAGGCGGCGCTGCTCGGTGGGCGCGCCCGGGTGGAGGGGGTGAGCGACGCGCTGCGCCTGGAGGCGGGGCGGGCGTTCGGCGTGGCGGGCTCGGCGGGCGTCGTGGAGGCCGCGGCCCGGGCGGCGCTGGCGGCGACGGGGGAAGGCCCGGGCGTCCTGGGGCCGATGCTCCCGGGGCGGGTGGGCCATGTGATCCTGCACCGCCGGGGGCGGACGCTCCGCGACTGGAACATCGAGCCCGGGGAGGTCCAGGTTGATGAATGATCTTGAAGGGTTGCGGGGCAAGGTCGCCCTCGTGACGGGGGCCAGCGGGGGCATCGGCGAGGCGGTGGCGCGGCGCCTGGCGGCGGGGGGGCTGAAGGTGGCGGCCGTGGCGCGGCGGGCCGACCGCCTGGAGGCCTTGCGGGCCGAGGTCGCCGAGGCGGGTGGGGAGCTGCTGGCGTTGCCGGCGGATGTCCGCGACGACGCCGCGGTGCGGCGGGTGGTCGGCGCGACGGTGGAGCGCTTCGGCGGCGTGGACGTGCTCGTCAACAACGCCGGCCTCGGCCGCGACGAGCCGCTGCTCACGGGGGATCCGGCCGCCTGGCGCGAGATGGTGGACGTCAACGTCCTGGCCCTCTGCCTCTTCACCCAGGCCGCCATCGCGTCCATGCGGGCCCGCGGCGACGTGGGCCATGTGGTGCACATCGGCAGCATGGCCGGCCACCGGATGCCGGCGGGTACGAGCGGGGCCTTCTATGCCGCGACGAAGCACGCGGTGCGGGCGCTGACGGAGGGGCTGCGGCGCGAGCTGCACGCGGCGGGCAGCGGGGTGCGGGTCACCGCCATCAGCCCCGGGTACGTCGAGACCGGCTTCGCCGCCGTCTTCACCGGACAGCCCGACGCGGGCCAGACGGTCTACGGCCAGTACCCGTGCGTCCAGCCCGCCGAGGTGGCCGATCTGGTGGCCTTCGTGCTGACCCGCCCGCCCCATGTCCAGGTCCACGATCTGCTCGTGCGCCCCCTCGGCCAGCCCGCCTGACCGGCCCCGGTCGGCGGGCGCTGGACGGCCTGGGGAGCCACGGTGGTCCGGCCGGGTGGATTTCTGGCCGAAGGGCTTGACGCGCTCGCGATTCCAGCCGATATGCGGACGTGAAGCGCCCGAGAGGGTGCAGGAGCATGGAGGTATCCCTTGGTCGTCGCAACCATCCGCAAGGGCGGGCCCTCGCTCGGCAAGAAGCTGAGCTGCGGCGCGTGTGGGGCGCGGTACTACGATCTCGAGAAGCCCGAGCCGGTCTGTCCCAAGTGCCACACCGCCTTCGCGGTGGCGGCGCGCTCGGGCCGGGCGGTGCGCAAGGCGGTCCGCGAGGAGTACGACTACGACGAGGAGGAAGAGGAGGAGGACGACGACGACGACGACGACGACGATGACGATGAGGACGTCGAAGAGCTCGATCTCGAAGACGATCACATCCCCGGCGACGGCGACGGTGAGGAAGAGGAAGAAGAGGACGATCCCGACCTCGAGGACCTCGACGACGACGACCTCCCCGACGAAGAGCTGGACATCGACGACGCCGACGACGCCGGCGAAGCAGGCGAGGAAGAGGGCGACGAGCCCGTCGAAGAGGTCGACGAGGACTGACGCCCCCGCCTGGGTCTTCCCCCCGAGCCGTGCCGCTAGCTGCCCACCGCGCTCAGCCGCAGGCAGGCCACCTGGTGGCCCGGCCCCTCCTCGGTGAGGGGGGGCTGCTCGCTCTCGCAGCCCGGCCCCGCGAACGCACACCGCCCCCGAAACCGGCAGCCTTCCGGGTACTGGGTGGCCCGGGGCACCATGCCGGGGATGGTGTCCAGCCGGCCACGCTCGCCGTCCAGGTGCGGGAGCGACCGGAACAGGCCCAGGGTGTAGGGGTGGCGCGGCCGCTCGAAGAGCTCGGCGGCGTTGGCGCTCTCGACCACCTTCCCCGCGTACATCACCACCACCCGATCGGCCACCTCGGCCACCACGCCCAGGTCGTGGGTGATGAGCACCACCCCCATGTCGCGCTCGCGCTGGAGGCGCTTGAGCAGGTCGAGGATCTGGGCCTGGACGGTCACGTCGAGGGCGGTGGTGGGCTCGTCGGCGATGAGCAGGCGCGGGTTCATGGCCAGGGCCATGGCGATCATCACGCGCTGCTTCATGCCGCCTGAGAGCTGGTGGGGGTAGTCATCCACCCGCCGGGCCGGATCCGAGATGCCCACCTGATCCAGCAGCTCGATGGCCGCCGCGCGGGCCTCGGCGCGGCTGATGCGCTTGTGCTGGCGCAGCACCTCCCCGACCTGGGCGCCGACCCGGTAGATGGGGTTGAGGCTGGTCATGGGCTCCTGGAAGATCATGGCCATCTCGGCGCCCCGCAGGCGGCGCAGGTCCCGGTCCTTGAGCGTCAACAGGTCGCGGCCCTGGAACCAGATCTCGCCGCCGGGGTGGAACGCCGCCGGCCGGGGCAGCAGGCCCATGATGGACAGGCTGGTCACCGACTTGCCGCAGCCGCTCTCCCCCACGATGGCCAGCGTCTCGCCGGGCCGCACCTCGAAGGACACCCCGTCGACGGCCCGCGCGACGCCCTGGGGGGTGTTGAAGTACGTGCGCAGGTCGCGCACCGAGAGGACCGGGTCGCTCACGACTACTCCAGGGCGCGGGGATCGGCGGCGTCGCGCAGGCCATCCCCGAGGAAGTTGAACGCCATCACGGCCAGGAAGATGAAGAAGCCGGGCACCACCACCCAGGGGAAGTCGGTCAGGTTGCGCACGTCCTGGGCGTCTCGCAGCATGTTCCCCCAGGACGCCTCCGGCTCCTGGATGCCCACGCTCAAGAAGCTCAGGGCCACCTCGCCCAGGATGTAGTACGGCACCGCCAGCGTCGCCGTCACGATGACAAAGCTCAATGTATTCGGTAGGATGTGGCGCACGATGATGGCCATGCGTCGCTGGCCGAGGGCCTCGGCGGCCGTGACGTACTCGTTCTCCTTGATGGACAGGACCATGCCGCGGATCACCCGCGCGTTGCCCGCCCAGCCGATGAACGCCAGCACCAGCACCACGATCAGGTAGGACTGGGTGCTGGGCACGTCGCGCCCGAAGACCTGCCGGATGACGAGGATGAGGTAGAGCCCCGGCAGCGCCAGGATGAGCTCGACCAGCCGCATGAGCAGGAAGTCGGTGCGGCCCCCGAAGTAGCCGGCGATGCCCCCGATCAAGAGGCCGATGGTCATGCTGATGGCGATGCCGAGCAGCCCCACCGACATGGAGATGCGGCCCCCGTAGAGGATGCGCGTGAAGACGTCGCGGCCGAACTTGTCGCTGCCGAACAGGAAGATCGGGCGGGTCGGATCGCTGCTGCCGAACAGGTGCAGCGTCGACTCGATGCCCAGGAAGGTGTAGGGCTCGCCGCGGACGAAGAAGTCGATCTCCACCGGCTTCGCCCGGTCCTCCTCGTACTCGGAGGTGAACTCGTCGAGGCGGTTGGAGGCGTAGACGAACGGCCCGTGGAACGCGCCGGCGTCGTCCCAGAGGTGCAGCCGCGTCATGTGGGGCGGGTGCCAGTTCTGGTCGCGGAACTGCGTCGTGTAGCTGTACGGCGACAGGAACGGCGCGAAGATCACCGCGATGTAGAGCAGGCCCAGCACCACCAGGCCAGCCATGGCCCAGCGGTTTCGGCGCAGGCGCCGCCAGAGCGTGCGCCACGGGCCCTGCAGCGGGGCGGTCGAGGTCCCCATCTCAGCCCACCCGGATGCGCGGATCGATCTTGCCGAGCAGCAGATCCGCGATGAGGTTGCCGGCCACCAGCATGACGGTGGCCATGCAGACGGAGGCCATGACCACCGGCTCGTCCTGGGCGAAGACCGCGTCCACCGTGAGGCGGGCGAGGCCCGGCCAGGCGAAGACGATCTCGACCAGGAATGACCCGGTGAGGAGCGCCGCGAGGCTGTAGCCGAAGAGCGTGACCAGGGGGTTCACGGCGTTGAGGAAGGCGTGCTTCCAGACCACCTGCCGCATGCTCAACCCCTTGGCGCGGGCGGTGCGCACGAAGTCCTTGCCCAGCGTCTCCACCATCTCGGCGCGCATCTGGCGCATGTAGGCGGCGGTCTGGGTCGTGCCGAGGACGATGGTGGGCAAGACGAGGTGGTGGAGCTGGTCGACGAGCTGCTGCCAGGGCGTCATGGTGTCCCACGCCACCAGGTCGCGCATGCCGCCGACCGGGAACCACTTCGTCGTCGCCGCGAACATCACCATCAGCAGGGCGAAGAAGACCCGCGGGATGGACAGGCCGAAGAAGCTGATGAAGCTCACCAGCTTGTCGGCCACGCTGCCTTGCCGCATGCCGGCCATGACGCCGAGGGGCAGGGCCAGGGCCCACGCGAGCAGGAGCGAGGCCCCGCTGAGGACGAGGGTGTTGCCCAGCCGCTCGCCGATCAGGGTGAACACCCCGATTTCCTTGGAGAAACTGTAGCCGAAGTCCCCCTGGACGGCGTTGAGCAGCCAGCGCCCGTAGCGCTCCATGAGGCCCCCGTCGAGGCCATAGCGGTGCCGAAGCTGCGCCAGCGTCTCGACGCTGATGTGCGGATCCTCGGCCAGGCGGGTCACGTAGTCGCCGGGGGCCGCCTCGAGCAGGGCGAAGGTGATGAAGCTGACGGCGAGCAGCAGGGGCGGCACCGCCAGGAGCCGCCGCGCGACGAAGACGCCGAGGGCGCTGCCCGGCAACCACCCGCGGACCCGCTGGAGCACCCCGGTCGTCACGGAGCCTTCGCGTCCTTCTTGAAGAGCTGCTCGATGTTCCAGTGGGTGGTCGGGCGGAGCAGGGCCGGGCTGAAGTTGCCGATGTCCTTGCGGCCGGCCACGAAGAAGTTCTGGACCACGAGCTGGATCTGGGGCTGCTCGTCGCTGAAGATCTTCTCGAGCTCGTGCCAGGTCTTGAGCCGGGCGGCCATGTCATCGGTGCCGGCGTTCTCGTAGACCAGCTCGTCCATGCGCTTCTCCCACTCCGTCGCCGGGGCCTCCTGCAGCGGCGCCCAGGCGTGGCTCGCGCCGCTCGACAGCAGCACGTTCTTGGACTGGGTGGGATCGGGCGGGACGGCCGCGCCCCAGCCCAGCAGCAGGGCGTCGAAGTCGCGGGTGCTGCGCAGCGAGGTGAGCAGGTCGTTGAAGGGGACGGGCCGGATGTGCGCGGTCACGCCGAGCTTGGCGAGGTCGTCCTTGATGACGTTGAGCATCCCGATGCGGGTCGAGTTCTCGGCGTTGGTGGTCATGGAGAACTCGATGTGGTTGCCCTCGGCGTCAAAAAGCTTGCCATCCTTCGTGGTGAAGCCCGCCTCGGTCAGCAGCGCGCGGGCCTTCTCCAGGTCGTAGGGGTACTTGACCACGTCCTCCGTCCACCAGGTCTTGTTGGCCGGGCTGCTGAAGGCCCACAGCGGCTGGCCGCGGCCCGCCATGACCGTGCGAACGATGCCCTCGCGGTCGATGGCGTGGCTGATGGCCTTGCGGAACTGCTTGTTCTGGAACCACTTCTGCTTCATCGGATCGACGTAGGGCTTGCCCTCCGACGACAGGCGGCGGTCCTGGTTGAAGATGATCCAGTTGGTGTTGAAGGACGGCCCCAGGTCGCTGAGCAGGTAGTCACCCGCGGACTCCTTGCGGCGCAGCGGATCGTAGTGCTCGGGGCGCACCTCCAGTACGTCCGTCTCGCCCTCGCGGAACTTGAGGAACGAGGCGTTGAAGTCGGGCACCACCAGCACGATGACGCGATCGAGGTAGGGCAGGCGGTTGCCGTCGCGATCCACCTTCCAGAACCGCGGGTTGCGCTCCAGCACCACGCGCTCGTCGCTGCGGACCTCCTTGATCACGAAGGGGCCGGAGGTGGGGATGTCACCGGGCGGCGTGTTGATCCGCATGGCCTGGCCGAAGTCGCCGGCCTTGTAGGCCGCCTCCCACTTCGCCTTCGGGACCGCGTAGATGCTGCCGACGGCGTAGTGGAAGAGCACATCGCGCTGGGCGAGCTTGAAGCGGAAGGTGCGGGCGTCGACCACCTCGAAGGTGGGGAAGCGGGCCTTGCCGGCCTCGTCGACCCCCTGGCGGAAGAGATCGGCGGCCGCCGTCTGGACCGCCGGATCGATGGTGACCGCGTAGGAGAACGCGAAGTCGTCCGAGGTGATGGGCTGGCCGTCCGACCAGGTCAGGCCTTCACGCAGGGTGAAGGTGTAGGTCATCCCGTCCTCGGACTTCTCCCACTTCTCGCAGAGGCCGGCCTTCTCGACCTGCTTGCCGTTGTGGAAGCCCAGGCAGCTCTCGAAGACCGGGCCGTGGAGGATGTCGTTGGTGGCGACATCGTTGGCGATGATGGGGTTGAGCGTCTTCGGATCGCCCGGCTGGGCGAGGACGAGCTGGCCGCCGTAGCGCCCGATCTCGCCGTCGCTCACGACCATGGCGCCCTTGGGCAGCTCGCCGATGAAGCCGGGCCGGGGGGTGCCGATCTTCGTCTCGGTGCCCGCCTTCGGGCTCTCGCCGCCGCCCCCGCCGCCGCTGCTGCAGCCCGCAAGTGCAAGAAAGAACAGCACTCTTCTCATCTTCGCCTCCGGTCCGGCCTCGCCGTGGGCGAGAGCCTACCCCGAATGCGCTTCGACGTCACGGGGGGTGGTGGCCGGGTGAAGCGAAGCGGTAGAGTGGTCGGCCTGCATGCGCGCCGCCCTCGCCCTCCTCCTGATCCTCGCCGTCGGCCGGACGGCCGCCGCGGAGCCCGAGCGCGTGGGCCTCGTCGTCAGCGGCGGCATCAGCCTGGGCTCCTACCAGGCCGGGGTGCTCTACGCGCGCATCAAGGATCTGCGCGCCCGGCGGGCCGAGGCCGGGCTGGAGCTGGTCACCGGGGCCTCGGCGGGCAGCATCAACGCGTGGCTCACGGTGGTGGGCTGGTGTGACGATCGCCCCGAGCGCATGGCCTTCTTCGCCAACCCGTTCTTCGACATCTGGACGAACGTCGGCCTGGACGCGCTGCTGCCCCTCACCGATGACGGCGCCACCTACGCCCGGCTCGTCGGCGAGACGCTGGGGAGCGCGCGCGTCGTGCGGATCGGCCGCGATCTGGCCGCGGCCCCCGAGCCGCCGGATCCCTGGGCGGCGGGGGAGCACCCCCAGGGGCTGCTGACGCGCAACGCCTTCGGCGTCGTGGGGCGGTACCTGGCCGAGCGGCTCGCCGACACCGGGTACCGCGACGGGTGCCGGGTGCGCACGGCCGTCACCCTGACAGGGGCCGAGGCCGTCGAGCTGCCCCTCGCCGCCGGCGACGCCACGGTCCGCACGCTGCGCTTCGTGGTGCCGCTGACGGCCGAGGTGACCGGGGGCCGGCTGGCCGTGCGCAACGATGGCGTCGACGTGGCCGCGGGGGACGCGAGCTGCTGGGATCCGGCGGCGCCCGACGGCCGGCACCCCTGGGAGGCCTGCCACCCCTCCATCGGGCGGACGCTGGGGCTGCCGGTCGGGGCGGGCGGCGTGCCCGGGCGGGCGGTGGTCGGGCTGGTGCAGGCGGCGAGCGCGTTCCCGGTGGCCTTCTCGCCGGTGCCGCTGGCCACCTGCGCGTCCCGGGGGGCCGCAGAGGCCCCCGGCCCGGGCTGCACCGACGGCCTCGCGGCCCACGCCGGGCGGTTCATCGACGGCGGCTTCTTCGACAACGTGCCCCTGGGCCCCGCCGTCGAGATCGCCCACGACGAGGACCTGCGGTGGCGGGGTCAGGGCCGGGTGCCCGGTCTGACGCTCCACTACGTCGATCCGGAGCAGCGCCGCGGAGCCGCCCGGCTGCCCGAGAATCGCCGCCGCCCCGATGGCCTGGGGGCCTTCACCCGGCTGGTGCAGGGGGTCTACCGCGAGGCGCGGTCGATGGAGCTGCAAGGGCTGGAGCGGCACTGCCGGGCAGAGCTCTTCCAGGAGAACCCGAGTGCTTTCGAACACTTCGGTCGACGGCTGCGCTGCGGACCCGAGACGGCCCCGCCGGGCGGGCGGCGGTTCGTCCCCTCGTCGCGCTTCCATGGCATCACGGGCCGGCTGGCCGGCAGCTTCGGGGCCTTCCTCCATCGCGACTTCCGGGTGCACGACTACCTGGTGGGCGTCTACGACGGCAGCCTCATCGCCAGCCGCGAGCACCTGGCCTGCCCCGCGGACGCGACGCCCGCGGGGTGTCGGGCCGAGAGCTTCCGGGCCCAGGTGGAGCGGCAGCTCGCCGACTTCGACCGGCCGCAGCCCGAGGACGGCGCCCTGCCGCGGCGGCCGTCGCTGGGCGGCCACCCGGCGACGCCGGAGGACGTGCGCCGCTTCCTGTACCGGCTCTTCGTCCACGAGCACCGGCAGCTCGATCCGGCCGCCGCCGAGGCGCTCTGTGCGCGGATGAGCGCGGCGGACGCCGAGGTGGCGTGCGGCGAGGGCCACCACGCCCTGGCCCGGCAGAGCCTGGTGTGGGCGCTGCACTGCGTCTTCACGGATCTGGACGCCCAGCTGCGCGCCGCGGTGCTGACCAGTGACCTCCAGGCCCGGCGGCAGCAGGCGGGCCTCGAGACCGATCTGGGCCATGTGCTGGAGGCGCTCGAGCCGTACCTGGCCCTGGCCCCACCCGGGCGGCCGGGGGAGCTGGCGGGGGATCGCCGGGCGTGGCAGGCCGATCTGCAGGATCGCCTGGCGCGGCGGGCGCTGGCCGTGGAGCGGGCCGACCAGGCGGCGCTGGCTTCGCTGGGCAGCGAGGTGGTGGATCTCAACGCCCGCGTGCTGGGCCTGGACGTCATCGACGCCCTGCAGATCGGCCGGACGGCCGCCGCGTCGCTGGTGGAGCGGGAGGATGTCTTCCTCGACCTGGACGCGGGCACCACCCATCGGCTGCTGGGGAACCGCTGGTGGACGCCGCTGGTGGACCTGCTCGTCCCACACCACCTGGCGGCGGATCCGCTGTACGGCGGGCTGATGGCCGGGTCGACGCCGCACCTGCGGCTGCGGGGCTTTCGGACGCCGGGCCGTCCGACGACGGTGCTCGAGCGGATGAGCCTGGCGGTGGACGCGGGCGTGGCGGTGCAAGACGCGCAGCCGGTCTTCGAGGGCGAGCGCTTCAGCGCGCGGCTCGGCGCAGGGCTGGGCTATGACCCGCCCGGTCGCCTCGTGGACGACCTGGATCTGCTGTATCTCCAGACGCGGCCGCTGCCCGCCTGGGACGAGGCCGCCCATGGGGTCGAGCTGAGCGTGCGGCTGGCCACGCGCCTGCGGCTGGCGGTGGGCAGCTACACCCTGGACGCCCCGGCGCTGTACTTCACGGTCGGGCTGGCGGACTGGCTGTCCCTCCTCGTCGGGCTCTGGGAGGGCTGAGTGACCGCGGCGCTCGCCCTGATCGTCGGCCTGGCGTTGCCGTTCGAGCCGCCGCCGCCCGCCCCCGTGGCGTCGGCCGCGGCGGCCAGCGTCCCCGCCGTCGAGCCCCTCACCCTCGTCTTCCAGGCCACGTCATCCCGAGGGCCGCACCAGGCGGGGATGGCCTACGCGGTGCTCGCCACCCACCGCGACCAGGCCGGCGCGCGGCGGCCCGTCGAGGGCGTCTCGGGGGCGTCGGTGGGGGCGCTCAACGCCCTGCTCACGGCGCTGCTCGCCTGCACCCCCGATCCGCCGCCGACCCCCGATGAGCCGATCTCTCAGTCTTTTCGGGTAGATGCCAACCCACTCTACGACATCTGGGGGGACCTGGACTTTGACGCCCTGTTCCCCGGCGACCGCAGCTGCGACGCCTACCGGGCCGAGTTCGGCCACCTGGACGTGGTCTGCGATGGCGACCAGCCCTACCGGCCCGGCGACGCCTTGCTGAGCACGAACGGCCTGACGGACCTGCTGCGGTTCCTGCAGCGGCGGCTGACCGAGAGCGGCTACGTGCCGGGCTGCCGGATGCCGCTGTCGGTGGCGCTGGCTGCCGAGGATCCGCTGCGCCTGGACGTGACGGGGGACGGCCGCCTGACTGCGCCGGCGGCGCGGCGCGTCGTCGAGCTCGAGCTGCGGACGACGGCGGAGGGGCGCATCCAGATCTGCCAGCCGGCCGAGAGCGCCTCCCCCGACGAGCGGCTGTACCTGCGCCTGCCGGTCAAGACCTTCGCGAGCCCCGACGATCCGACCTCGTGCGACCGCATCGATCCGGCCGACCTGCTGGCGGTGGTCCAGGC
>JAWKQS010000008.1:0-205077 GCA_041389985.1 bacterium | reverse complement strand
GACATGGCTGATTTCAAAGAGAAAAGTGCCGGCGATGGTCCCGCGGAGGCCGCCGATGGTCAGGGCCAGCCCGTCGAGACGGGGGGTCCCGGCGGTGAGCGTCATGTGGTGCTGCCGGAGGGCTCGCTGGAGCCCATCCCGGGTGGCCGACCAGACGGCGTGGCGGGCAGCGGCGGCGAAGCCGAGGGCCAGGCCGAGGGCCAGGATGGACGGGATCAGTCGCTTCATGGGGGCCTCCTCCCCCAGGAAACGAGCGGGCACGGGCCGATTGAAGGCCGCTGCTCAGCAGCAGGACGAAGGTTCGAGGCTCTGGGCGTAGATCGCCGCCGCCATGGTGGGGCCGCAGTCGAAGATCCCATAGTGGGTGCGGGTGTCGCCGATGACGTCGAAGTGCGGGGCGAACCGGGTCTGGCTGAGCATGGCGGCCGTGTTGCCGCAGATGCGCTCCGGCCGGCCGGCCTCGAAGGTGTGGTGGTCGTCGAGGTGGAAGAGGGGGCCCTCCGGGAGCGTGCCGCGGTAGATGGCGATCTGGCCGTAGTCCTCGCACTGCTCGTCGAGGCCGGCCAGCTTCAGCAGGCGCAGCGTGACGGAGGTGAAGCGGGCGGCGCCCACCTTCGCCTCGATGTCCGCGTTCTGGATGGTGATGGCTCCACGGTCGACCTGGCGCGGATCCGGAAAGCCGCTGCGGCGCGCGAGGGCGAGGAAGTCGGCTTCGTACATGGCGCCGCCGAGGCACTCGGCGTGGAGGATGGGGTCGAACGCGATGGCGTCGGGCAGGCGGCGGTCGGCGAAGACGTCGGAGAAGTAGAACTCCCCGCCCGGCTTGAGGATGCGGGCGATCTCGGCCATGACGCGGTCTTTGAAGGGGCTGAGGTTCACGACGCAGTTCGAGACCACCACATCGACGCTCTCGGTGGGGATGGCGGAGAGGTCCTCGATGTAGCCCTGGTGGAAGGTGACGTTGGGGCTGGCGTAGCCGAACCGCTGCATGTGCCAGTCGAGGGTGGCGCGGGCGACGTCGAGCTGCTCGGCCGTCATGTCCACGCCATGGACGTGGCCGGTCGGACCGACGAGCTGGCTGAGGAGGTAGACGTCGCGGCCAGTACCGCAGCCCAGATCGACGACGGTCGCGCCGTCGAGGGCCTCCGGGATCGGGAAGCCGCAGCCGTAGAAGCGGTCGAGGACGTCGGGGTGGACGTTCTCGAGCAGCCGGGCGATGCGGGCCGGCGGAGCGCCCGTCGCGCAGCAGGCGTTGGTCTTGAGGTCGGCGCTGTGGGCCAGCACCCGGCCGTAGTAGTCCTGCACGTTCTCGCGGACGGCGTCGGTGTTCATGGGGATCTCCTGGGTCGCTCGGGGTTCGTGGACGCAGGACGGTACCCGAGGGCTCGGGGTTTCTCTCCACACTTTTTTCGGCGGCGATGTGACTGGTCGAACCCGCCCGGGTCCAACCCCGCGAATACGCCAACTCCCGGAGAAACCGACATGAACGCCGCCACCACCGCCGTCGACGCCTGCCCCCGCACCCCCGCCCAGGCCCCCCTCTGCAGCTTCGACCACGACCCCCGCATCTGGCCCGCCGCCAGCGGCGGGGTGACGATGCGCCTGCGTGGCGCCGCGGCCTCTCACGTCGGCTACCACCGTGCCAACAACGAGGATCGGTTCCTGGTTCGCCCCGACGCGGGCCTCTTCGCGGTCGCCGATGGCATGGGGGGCCACGACGCGGGGGAGGTGGCCAGCACCCTCGCCGTGGAGTGCCTGGCCGACGCGATCGGCAGCCGGGCGGTCCTCCCCGCGCGCCTCGCCGCCGTCATGGCCAGGGCCAACAAGCGCATCCAGGAGGCCACCGCCGTCCACGCCCGCAAGACCGGCATGGGCACCACGCTGAGCGCCGTCTGGTTCGAGGGGGATCGGGTGCACATCGCCCACGTCGGCGACAGCCGGGTGTACCGCCTGCGCAACGGCAAGATGGAGCAGCTGACGGAGGATCACACGCTGCTGGCGGAGGCCATCCGGTCGGGCTTCGAGAAGGAGCGCGCCGGCTTCATCTTCCCGTCCAACGTGCTGACGCGGGCGGTGGGCATCCGGCCGGATGTGGATCCGATGCTGGCCAGCTACACGGTGCAACCGGGCGATCGCTTCCTGCTGTGCAGCGACGGGCTGACCGATATGGTGGGGGTGGACGACATCGCCAGCCGTCTGGCGCTGTGGCCGTCGCCGACCCAGGCGGCTCACGCGCTGATGAACGACGCGCTCGCGGCCGGTGGCGGGGACAACGTGACCGTGATCGTGGTGGACGCCGGCTGAGGGCTCAGCCGTCGCGGCGCTGGCCCTCGGCGCAGCCCATCACTCCCCTCCAGCCAGATGAGCGCACCCTCGGCCGTCCCGCTGCACCGATCATCGTCGTCGGCGATACCATCGAAGTCGGCGTCGGATCCCACGAGGGGCGGCGGGTCGCGGAACTGACCCTCGGCGCAGCCCGCCCACTCGCCGCTGCGCCAGACCCGCAGGCCCCGCTCGGTGCCGCTGCAGCGGTCGTCCGCGTCGGCGACGCCGTCCACGTCCGCGTCCGGGCCGTCGAGGTCGAGGCGGTCGCGGTCGCGGATCTGGCCATGCGCGCAGCCCATCCAGTCGCCCTCCAGCCAGACGTCGGCGTCGGCCGGCGTCTCGCTGCACAGGTCGTCGGCGTCGAAGATGCTGTCGCCGTCGGTGTCGATCTCGACATCGGGGCGCGGGCCACCACCCAGCGGGTCGTTGATGGGCGGATCGCCCGAGTCGGGCGGGGGGGGAATGTTCGGATCGGCAGGGGGCTGCTCGGGCTCGTCGGGCTGCTCGGGCGGGTCGGGCTGCTCGGGGACGTCCGGGCGCTCGACGGGGGGGACGGCGCCCTCCCCGAAGAGCACGGCGTCGGCCCAGGCTGGGCCGAAGAAGCGCCGGCAGAAGGCGCGGAAAGCCTCGGCGTCGGGTGCGGTGCGCAGGGCCTCGTAGTAGGCGTCCTGGCGGTCCCACCGGAACGCCTCGAGGTCCTTGCCAGCCCGGAAGACCTCCATCGCGCGGCGGGTGTTCCAGGCCAGGAACTCACGGAACTGCCTGTTTTCCTGGAAGTATTGCGGATCCCCTTCCTCGACGGCCATGGCCACGGCGATGGCGTAGACGGTGAACTCGAGGACGCCGGCCACGCCGTCGCGCCAGCCCCGGTTCCACTGCCCGCCGTTGACCAGGTCGACGCCGGCCGCGCCGCCGTTCACGTAGGCGTTCCACTCGTCCCAGATGTAGAGCGGGGTGTCGTCCCATGCCTGCTGGCCGGTGATGTAGGTGGCATACCGGGAGCCCCGCAGGCTCTGAGGGATGAACGGCCCCGCCGCCGACTTGCGGATGCCGGGCTCGGGGACGATCACGGCGCGGTTCTGCAGGACGTAGAAGCCGTTGGCCCGCCCACCCGTGTCGTTCATGGTGTTGCGGATGTGGCTGTGGATCCCGTGGCTCGTCTCGTGGCCGTGGGTGATGGGATCGTCGTCGTAGTAGGTGTTCCCGTACCGGGCGGGCAGGTGGGACAGGATGTCCTGGAGGACGGCCCCCCCACGGTTCGCGGCCTGCTGGACCGGGAAGTCGGCGAAGGCGAGGCCAGCGCCCGGCTCGCCGGCGAAGACCCCGCTCGACTTCAGGACGCAGTCGCCCGCGCCGCACGCCGGCGCCACGGCCCGCTGGACCCGGGGGGCGGCGGGGCTGCTGAGGACGCCGGGATCACCACAGCCGCTCAGGAGGAGGAGGGCACTCGCCCATCGAATGGTCGTCTTCACGTCAGCGCTCCACACACCAGTTGCCAATGTCGTCGTTGACCCAGCCACAGGTCGCGCCCGCGGGGCCGCAGTCGTGGCGCACGAGGGTGCCGTTGTTGCAGTACACCACCACGTCGGCCTCGCAGACGCCGGCGTAGTCGATCTGCCCGCAGCCGCCGTCGGCCGGGGGCTGGGCGTCCGGGTCGGGGGCGCCGTCATCCGGCGCCGGCGCCCCCGCGGGGGGCTCGGGGACCGGCGGCGCCGGGGCGCCCGCGTCCGGCTCGCGGCAGTAGTAGCCGGTCTGCTCGTCGATGAAGCCGCAGGTGAGGCCCTGCGGCGCACAGTCGTCCCGGCGAAGCTGCTGGCCGTCACACCAGACTGCGACGTCGCCGTCACAGTAGCCCTGGTAGGTCACACCTGCGCAGGGGTCGGCCGGCTGGCCGCCCTGGTTGGCGGGGGGCGCCGGCGCCCCCTCGTCGGGCGGGGTCGGGGCGCCCTCGGCGGGCGGGGGGGCCGGCGGGGGCGGCGCCCCTTCGCCGGGGGGCGGGGGGGGCGCGCCCGGATCCTCCTCCTCGTCGGGGGCCGGCGCGGCGGGCGGCGCGCCCTCATCCGGCGGGGGGGCGCCTTCGCCGGGGCCGGGAGCGGGCGGCGGGGGCGCACCCGGATCGCCCTCGGCGGGCGGATCCCCCGGGTCGCCCTCGATGGGCCCGAAGTCGCCAGGGGCCTGGCCCTCCGGCTCGCCGCAGTAGAAGCCGGTGTCGTCGTCGACCCACTCGCAGGGGCGGTTGATGGTCGCGCAGTCCACCGACCGGATCTCGCCGCCCTCGCACCAGATGGCCGTCGAGCCGCGACACTGCCCCTGGGGATCGATGCCCGGGCAGCCGTCCTCGGCGACGCGCGGGGGCGGCGGCGGGGCCTGGGGCGGCGAGGCGGGCTCGCCCGTGGGAGGCGGCTTGCTGGCGGGCGGGGCGGGGGCGCCCGCCTCATCGCCGGTGGCCGGCAGGACCCCATAGGAGCAGCCGGTCAGCGCGGTCAGCAGGAGGGCCTGGATGGATGGCTTTCGGCTCAACTCGTCTCCCCGTCGGCGCCTCGCGCCGTGCTCGCCCTCCCCTTGTGCAACATGCGTGCACAGCCTCGAAGGCCCGGTTTTGGGCAGAGCGCGGGACGTCGGTGTCACACATCACTGGGGACTCGGTGCGCGGGCGGGACTTGACGGTCCCGGTCTCGGATTCCCGAGGGGGCGGGGCGGGCGCCGACCCGGAAATTCGAGAGCCGTGCCCGTAACCTGCTGAAACGACTGCGTTCCGTGGCTGGCACGGCCCTGGCTACGCGGGGGAGGCACCGAGACGGCGCCCGTCGGCGCCCCGAGACCCTGGAGAGTGATCATGACTTCGCTGGTACGCCGGTGCGCCTCGTGGTGCGCGCTGATGGCCGCCGTCTGCCTTCTGGCCTGTGACCCGGGCAGCCCCGCCGCCGAGACCTCGCCGCCCCCCGGGCCGGCCTCCCCCACCCGGCCCGACGCGGTGCCGGCCCTCCCGCCGGTGTCGGTGGAGGCCCCGGGCCTCGATCCCGCCATCTTCCCGGCCGTCGGGAGCTCCGAGTTCCTGTCGGCCAACGAGAACGAGCTGCTGTCGTCGGGCGTGGGCGGCCGGGGGACCGCCAACGGCCGCGCCGAGCTGGACGACTCCGACGCGGACGGCCTGGCCGAGGCGGGCGGCCGGGAGGATCCCGGGGGGGCAGAGCCGGCCCCGGATCCGAGCCGCGAGATCGTCGAGGCGGACGTCTACCGGCTGGAGGGCGACCTGCTCTACGTGCTCAACCGGTGGCGCGGCCTGGTGATCATCGACGTCTCTGATCCCGACCACCTGCGGGTGCGCGGCCGGCTGCCGTTCCAGGCCATCCCGGTGGAGATGTACGTCCGCGACGGCCGGGCCTACGTGCTCTCCAGCGACTACTTCACCTACTGGCAGTACGACCCCGAGGCCGATCCCCACGGGTTCCATGGCAGCCAGGTGATGATCATCGACGTGGACGACCCCGACGCGCCGGCCCAGCTCGGCGGCCTCGCCGTGGACGGCGAGATCACCGACAGCCGGATGGTGGGGGATGTGCTCTACACCGTCTCGAAGCGGCGCCCCGACTACTGGCGCTACAACACGGCCGACTGGGAGGACCGGACCTGGGTGGTGTCGCTCAACGTGGCGGATCCTCAAGACATTCGGGAGATCGATCGCATCGAGTTCAGCGGCACGAGCACGCTCATCCATGTGGCCCACCACGCCATCTTCGTGGCGGCCCAGGATCCGAACTTCTACCTGACGGGGCCGGGCTTCGAGGCGGAGACCCTGGTGACGTACGTGGACATCAGCGATCCGACCGGCGCGCTGGCGCAGCGCGGGCGTGTCTACGTGCCCGGGTACATCCCCGACAAGTTCAAGATGGACTGGAGCGACGGGGCCTTCCGGGCGCTGAGCCAGCGGTGGAACGGCGCGTCGACGATGACGCTGAGCGTGGTGCAGACCGGGCGGCCGGATGCGCTGGAGGTGGACGCGACCCTGGAGATCGACGTGCCCAACGGTGGGCTGATGGCGTCGCGGTTCGATGGGGAGCGGGGCTTCCTGTGGTCGGCCCGGTACAACCAGGCCCAGAACCGGATGGAGTGGACGCTGCACACCCTGGATCTGGCGGATGCGCTGGCGCCGCGGGAGGCGGCCCGGATCCTCACCGGCCTCCAGGCGACGCACATCGAGATCCACGGAGACCGGCTGCTCGCGCTGGGCCGGCACTGGGTGGCGAACCGGGCCGAGCGGGTGGCCCTGGGGCTGTACGATGTGGCGAACCTGGAGGCCCCCGCGCCGCTGGCGCTGGAGGAGATCGGGCGCGGCTGGAGCAGCAGCGCGGCCAACCAGGACTACAAGGCCTTCAAGACCTTCCCGGAGCTGGGCCTCATCCTGCTGCCCATCCAGTACTGGGTGAACGCCGAGCGGCGAACCTTCAATGGTTTCGGGCTGGTGGACTGGATCGACGACACGCTCTCGTCCCGGGGCGAGGTGGAGGTGGTGGGCGGGGTCCGGCGGGCGTTCCCGGTGGGCGACCGCCTGGTCGCCGTGGGCGAGCTGGCCATCTCGACGGTGGACGCCCAGGACCGGGACGCTCCGCGCACGACGGCCTCGCTGCACCTCGTGCGGCAGGTGCACGACATCTTCTCGGTGCAGGGCCGCCAGGTGCAGATCCTGAGCGACATCTATGCGGGCGCGGTGAAGCTGGAGGTGAGGCCGTTCGGCCGGGACGACGACACCCCGGCGGAGGCGAGCCTGGAGCTGCCCTTTCAGAGCGTGCCGATGATCTTCCGAGACGGCGACGCCCTGCACCTGCTGGGCTGGGACGCCGCGACGGGCGCGCAGCTCATCCGCAACGTCGACCTCACCAACCCGCAGGCCCCTCGGCTGCGGGGCGAGCTGCGCCTGGCGGACGAGGCGGAGCGCATCTTCAACCAGGGCGGCGGCTTCTACGCCCGCTACTGGAGCCCCGCCGCCGGCCTGCCCCTGGAGAACCGGATCCTGCCCATCACCTTCCGCCGCATCGTCGAGGATGAGCGCGGCCGCCGGGACTTCGACAGTGTGCTCAAGCTCATCGATCTGCGGGATCTGGACGCGCCGCGGGTGGCCGACGGGGAGCTGCCGATGAACGACTACCCCTTCGTCAACAAGGTGACCCATGGCGAGGTGCTCTTCAGCAGCCACGTCGAGCAGGCCACCACCCGGAGGGCGAGCCTGCTCTACTATGCGGTCGTACGCCGACCGGATCGACGTCTCGAACCGGACGCGCCGCGGGCGCTGCCGAGCCTGAACATCCCCGGCTACCTGGTGGATGTGAGCGACGACGGCCGCCTGCTGTACACCGTCGACTATCAGTGGGACGACTTCGGCCGGCGTCGCAACAGCCTCAACGTGCTGCGGGTGGCGGACGACGACGCCTCGGCGGTGCTGGTGGAGGTCATCCCGGTAGCGGATCAGATCGCGCGGGCGGCCCTGCGGCCGGGCTGGATCTCCGAGGGGGCCGGCCGGCGGGCTGGCATGACCGGACGCTCTGGATGACGGCCCACAAGTACCCCTGGTGGGGGTGCGGTCCGACTCTGTGTCGAGCCGGCAGCCCCACACCGTCCTGCGCCGCCTGACCCTGGACCCGGACGGCGGCCTGGCCAGCGACAGCCGCCATGTGCTGCCGGGCTACCACTTCGATCTGCTGGACATCGAGGACGGCCAGGCCTGGCTGGCCAGCGGCGGACCCTACGGGCTGCTGGCCCTCGACGTGCGGGACGCGGCGAGCCCGACCGTGCGCTTCGCGGCCCGGACCATCGGGTACCTGAGCCGCATCGTCGTCGATCAGGGCTTCGCGTACGCGCCGATGGGCATGTTCGGCGTGCACCGGCACGGCGTCGAGTAGGCGCCCTTGCGTCAGCGCCCCAGCAGCTTGAGGGCGCTGATGTTGGCCCGGTTGAAGACCCCCCTGCCCCGCCCAGGCCGCCGGTGTAGCGGCGAAAGTGCTCGAAGATCGACATGTTGTACGCCTCGTCCTCACCGTCGAGCACGAGGCGCGATAGCTGACGCCGGCCCGCAGCGTGAGGCGCACGAAGCCCGAGTCGCGCCAGATGTCCCAGTCGCCCGTGTGGGCAGCGGCAGGTCGCTGCGGCCGGCCTCGGCCCCCGCCTCGTCCAGGACGCGCACGCGGAGGAGGCCGCAGGTGATGCCCGTCGTGACCGAGGCAGCGCCGTTGCCGTAGACCGCCTGCACGAGCCACTCGCCATCGCTGGGGACGGTGAAGGCGTCGAGGGCGGCCCTGGCCTGGTCGGCCCAGACCTCGAGTGGGGCCGGCCGTGGTCCTCGGCGCGCCGCCCACCCAGGGGCGTGAGGCGGGCGGCGTCGAAGCTGAAGCACGCGGCGCGCCGGGGCCCCACCAGCACACCGGGTTGGCACGCTGGGAGGTCGTCCCCGGACGTCGGGAAGGTGGCCTCGACCGTGTAGCAGTGAGTGCGGCCGTCGGCGGCGCGCCGGCGTCCGTCCAGGTGCCGACGTTCGCGGCCAGCCCCTCGGCCACCCGCTCCCCGTCGCGGTAGATGGCGAGGTGGACCTCGGCCTCGCCGTCCGCGTCGAGGCCGATCCGCAGGTCGGCGCCGCTGGCGACCACCTGGGGATGGACGGCACGCGGGGCGCGAAGAGGTCGCGGTAGTCGGCGGTGGCGACCTCGGTCAGCGTGCCCAGGGGCAGGTCCGCCGCGGTGAGGGTGATGGGCGCGTCGCCCTCCGCGGCCGCCAGCAGGCGATCGGTGGGCGGCCCGCTGCCGGGGCGGCGGACGACGAACGTCAGGCGGCGGCCGCGGTAGGGTAGCCTTCGAGCACCGCGCGGTCGGCGTCGCCGAAGAGGGCGTCCCAGAGATCGGTGGGGATCGCGGGGGCGAGGCGGAGGCCGTCCGCCCCGGGGTACAGGCCGAACAGGGCCTCGTGCACCACGGTGAGGTAGCCGGCCACCGACCAGAGCTGGCGCTGGGAGTTGACGACCGGTCCGCTATAGGGGCCGTCGTCGACGGCCGGCAGGCCGGACGCGGCCTCGAAGTTCTCCATGTTGGACAGGTTCAGGGCCGCGCCGCGCATGAGCGCTCGCACGCTGCGGGCGACGACGGCGCCGTGCTGGCCCGCCAGGCCGGCGCGCAGCCAGAACGCCGTCACGAAGGGCCACTGGCCGCGGTTGTGGTAGATGGCCGTGAACTGCTGCTGCGGCCAGATGACGGGCGGGCCGGGCGGCAGGTGCGGGTAGCGCTCCAGGATGGACCGGGCCTGGGCCGGCGTGGCGACCCCCTCCAGGATGGCCAGGGCGTTGCCCAGCAGATCGAGCTGGCCGGCAGGCGCGCTATCGAGGCCTGTGGTGATGAAGGCCGAGAAGAGGCCCTGGTCAGCCAGCCAGAAGCGGGCGCGGATGGCCACGCGGAGGGCCTCCGCGTCGCGGCGGGCCCCGCCGTCGGGCTCGCCCCGCTCATCGGCCAGATCCGCTTGCAGGGAGAGCGCGATCAGGTGGGCGATGTTGGTGGACAGCGATCGCGACATGCCGATGTGCGCCACATGGCCGGCCGTCCAGGCGGGGTAGCTCTGCCCCGCCAGTCGAGGAACGACTGCTCGCCGCGATACAGGCCCTCGGCGGCATCGAAGGCCACCGCGCGATCGTGGGCGGTGGTCGCGCGCAGCGCCTCGAGGGCCCGGCCGGCGAAGGCGCCCCGGCGCTCGCCGGTGAGCTGGGCCAGCAGGCTGCGGGCGCCCAGGGCCCAGATGACCCGGTCCGTCGAGATGGGGTGGCTGCCGCCGGTGCCGGTGTCCTGCATGATCTGCAGGGGCCGCCCGCTGAGGGCGCCGAGAGCTTGAAGTCCAGGGAGTTCTGGGCCCGCTGGGATCGAGCGTGGCGAGGCCGAGGGCCGTCGCGTAGGCGGTGTCCCGCGTCCAGACGTAGTGCCAAAGCCGCCCCGTCTCGAAGCAGCCGCCGGGCAGGCAGGGCAGCGGCTGCCCGTTCGAGAAGGCGCCGTCGCGGATGGCGTCGACGGCGTTCTCGTCGGCTTCGGCGAGCGCGAGGGCATACAGGGCGTCAAAGAGGGGGCTCGACGTGCGCACGCGCGTCGAGTTTTCCTCAGCGATTCGGGATTTTCCGGCTGCCCATCCCGGAGGGGCTGGGTCGTGCGCAGGCGAAAGCGCCGGTCGCAGGCGTCGCCCTCGACCTCGACGGTGGCCCGGTGGGGGCCGTCGGCCCAGGCGGTCAGGCCGCCAGCCAGGTCGGCGCCGAGGCAGGCCGCTGGCTCGCCGGCATCCGCCGCCGTCGCGTCGACGGGTCGCCCCGCGTCTTCCACGGGGCCCCCGTCGCCCTGGGCCGCGTCGCTCGCGGCCGCGTCGCGCGGGCCGGCATCCTCCCGGGTGGCGTCGGCCACGCGGGCGTCCGCGCGGGCGGCATCACCCACCGCGCCCCCGTCGCCCCCGGCGCCCGCACCACCACCCGCACCACCCGCCGCCGCGTCCTCGGTGCCAGCCCGCGGATCATGCGGCGGATCGGCCTCGCTGCAGCCCAGCACCCCGACGAGCACCACCACCCACACGCCTCGCATCTGGTCCCCTCCCCGCTGGCCCGCCCATCTTGGCGGGGGCATGCGCTGGAATCCAGCCGCGTGGTAGGCTGCTCGCCAAGGCGTCCTCGGGGGAGGTGAAGCCATGGATGTTCGTCGCACTGTTCGAGTCATCGCCGTGGCCATCCTGGCGGGGTCGGTCCTCACGGCCTGCACGGTCTCGGTGGCCGGCGGGCTGGCCGGCGGGGCGCTGTCGGCGGTGCTGCTCCTGCTCGTGCTGGTCGCCGGGGGCAGCCAGACCGGCTGTGATGACGACGACGGACCTTCGCCGGATCCGGAGGATGGCGCCGTGGTCGCGGATGGGGCGGTGGACCTGGGCGTCGACATGTCCATCGGCCCCTGCCTCAGCCCGCCCGAGCCCGACATGGCCATCGGTCCCTGCCTGGGTGCCCCCCAGGACGACATGGGGGTCGACGCCGCGGTGGACGCCCAGATCGGGCCCTGCCTGTCGCCGCCCGAGCAGGACTTCGGGGTGGGGCCCTGCCTCGACACCCTCCCCGAGGACGCAGGCCTGCCCCCGGATGCCGAGATCGGGCCCTGCCTGAGCCCGCCGCCGCCGCCCGGCGACGCGGGCTTCGGCTCGCTGCGCCCGCGGCCCGGCGTGCTGGACAAGGCCGCCATCCTCGCCCGCGTGCTCCCCGGCCTGCCCGCCGACGTCGCCGCCCGCCTCGCCCCCTCCGACCCGACCGAGAAGAGCTGAGCCGCCGTGAGCGTGCTGCACCCGACCTCGGAGGCGGACTGGGCCTGCGATCCGGCCCACCAGGTGCCCCGCCTCGACTTCGAGTTCAGCGCCGCCTGCGATCACGCCTGCGGGCACTGCTACAACGTCTGGAACGCCTCGCCGGGCGACGCCCAGGCGGGCTACCCAAGGGCCAGCTCGCCCCCGACGCCTACCGCGCCATGATGACCAAGGCGGTCCGCCAGAGCGGGGCGACCCACATCACCATCACCGGGGGTGAGCCGCTGCTGCGCAAGGACGCCCTGACCTCATCGATCTGGCCTGCGCGCTGGTGCCCTCGGTCCAGCTCATCACCAACGGCAGCCACATCACCCCGGCCGTCGCGGCGCGCTTCAAGGCCGCCGGCCTGCGGTCGGTGCAGCTCACGCTGCTCTCGGCCGAGCGCGACCGCCACGACGCGCTGAAGGGGGCGGTCTGCTTCGATGACACGGTGCGGGCGGCCCTGGACCTGCGCGACGCGGGCGTCCCGGTGCAGGTCTGCTTCGTGGCGATGGCCGAGAACTGGCAGGACTTCGAGGGCGTCCTCGAGCTCTGCTACGTGCTGGGCGTGCGCAGCGTCAGCTACAACCGGATGTCACCGACGGGCTGGGCCATCCACCAGCTCGACCGGCTGCTGCCCCTCGTGGAGCAGGTCGAGCAGAACCTCGACACCGCCGAGCGGCTCGGGCGCGCCTGGGGCATCCGGGTGGCGACGGCCATGCCCATCCCGCCCTGCCTCATCCGCCTCGATCGCTACGCCTGGGTCCAGTTCGGGTTCTGCAGCATCGGGTCCAGCTCGCCCAACCTCACCGTCGACGCCCTGGGCAATGTGCGCTCCTGCAACCTCTCGGCGAACATCCTCGGCAACATCACCCAGCAGGACTGGGCGACCATCCACGCCCAGCCCTACCTGCACACCTTCAAGGCGCAGGTGCCCGCCGTCTGCCGCGGCTGCGCCTACGAGGCGAGCTGCCAGGGCGGCTGCAAGGAGAGCGGCCACGCCACCTTCGGCGATCTGCGCCACCCCGAGCCGTTCCTCTGGCAGGGGCTGCACGGCGAGGCGCCCACCCCGGCCCTGGTGACGATCGGGGAGCCGACGCGCCGATGACGCCGTGCGTCCTGCTCATCTCGCCGGGGATCATCAAGTGGACGGACCTGGACTTCGGGCTGCCGCACCTGGTCTCGATTGGCGGCTATCTCCTTGAAAAAGTTGGTGAAAATCGAGTCCGGGTCGAGATCATCGACCTCGGCTACGAGGGCACCGACCACGCCGGGCTCGCCCGCCTGATCCGAGGCTTCTCGCCCCTGCTCTGTATCGGCGTGGCCTGCTACTCCAGCTTCGACTACATGCGGGTGATGGCGCTGGGGCGGTTCCTCCGCCGCCTCTTCCCCGACGTCCCGCTGGTCACGGGGGGCTATCACGCCAGCGCGCTGCCCCGGGATCTGGTCTTCGACGGCAGCCCCTTCGACGCGGCGCTCCCCGGCGAGGCGGAGCGCTCCATGGCCACGCTCGTCGAGCACCTGCTGGGGGGCGGGCGCGTCGAGACCCCCATCGTGCCCCACGAGACCATCGAGGATCTGGACGCGCTGCCGCTGCACCGCTGGGATCTGCTGCGCCGCTACTGGCCCCGCGCCCTCGACATCGGGCGCAAGTTCCAGCTCTCGCTGTCCCGCGGCTGCCCATACCGCTGCACGTTCTGCATGGAGCGCGCGAAGGGGGGCTACACCTGGCGGGCCTTCAGCCCAACGCGCGCCCTCGACGAGCTGTCGCACCTGGCCCGCTTCACCGATCTGTCCGCCTGGGTCATCAACCTGGCCGATCCGCTGTTCGGGCTGAAGCGCTCCTGGCGGCGGGAGGTGCTCACCGGCATCATCGAGCGGCGCCTCATCCCGCGGCAGTACTGGACGCTGACGCGATCCGACGACCTGAGCGCGGAGGACGTGGAGCTCTTCGCCCGGGCCCGCTTCAGCATCGGCATCGGCATGGAGTCGGGCAGCCCCCGCATGCTCGACATCATGCAGAAGGGCAACAAGCCCGAGGCCTACCTGGGCGCGCTGGAGCGGCTGGCGCGCCTCAGCCTCCAGCACGGCCTGAACTGGGCCGCCAACATCATCATCGGGCACCCCGGCGAAGATGAGGCCTCCATGCGCGAGACGCTGGACGTGGTGACGCGCCTGTTCACCGCGGGCGGCGAGACGTGCGGCTGGCTGTCCATCGATCCCTTCCGCCTGTATCCCGGCGCCCTCGTCCACGAGCAGCAGGCCGAGTGGAGCCGCACCCATGGCGCCCGCTTCCACCACCCCGAGTGGTGGAAGTCCTGGTACGACGGCTCTTTTCTGGCCGAGCACGTGGATCCGTCGGCGAGCCTCGACTTCGAGGGGCGCGTCCGCTTCATGTACCAGCACTATCCCCCGCTGGTGCAGGGCATCCTGGATCGATTCCGCGGCCAGGGCACGAGCGTCGATCGCGTCTTCAAGCGCAGCCTGGCGGAGCAGGTGCGGCTGATGAGCCCCGAGGCGCGCGACGACCTGATCCGGCGCGCCGCGCGCGCGAAGGCCCAGGCGGGCGCCCGGCGAGAGCCGGCGGCGGCCGTGGGCTTCCCCGTCGGCCTGCACATTAGAGATCCGCGCGTGCGCGCGCGCGAGGCCGCCGTCAAGCGCCTGCTCGAGGACGGCGCCCTGCGCACGGAGGCCATCGTCGAGGCCCTGCTGGTGGTGGCGCCCGAGCCGTTCCTGGGCGAGGCCGCCGCCGAGGCCATGCTCCGGAGTCGCTCCTCGGAGCAACCCGAGGGGGATCCGCCGGGGTGGGTCGGCTTCCAGGCGCTGGCCCTGGCCCTCGAGGCGCTCAACCCCGGCGCCGGGGAGCGGGTGGCGGATCTGCTCGCCGTCCGCGGCTATGTGGCGGCGCTGCTGGCCCATGCGGTGGGCGAGGCGGGTGAGGTCATCGCCCTGCACCCCGGCAGCCAGGTGACGGCGCTGCGCCTGCGGACCGACCTGGCCAGCCTCGCCCAGGTGCACGTCCGGCTGGCCAGGCCCCTCGATCCGACGGGCCTCGAGGGGCCCCTCGACGCCGCCTGGCTCGGCGCCGCCGTCCCCCGATTCCCCAAGCGTTTCGAGAGCTTGCTTGCCGATCCCGGGGGGCGGGCCGTGGCGTTCACCGGCCCGCGGTTCCGGCCCCAGGACCTCGTCTGCCTGACCCGCCGCGCGGGCGCCCTGTACGAGCGCGTCCTCGGCCGCACCCAGGTCCCGGTGGTGCGAGGGCCCGGCGGCTGGCTCGTCGGGTGATCACCCTCGCCCGGCCGCCCCACGCCTGGCTGCACTACCACGTGCTGGCCCACCTGGACCTGGGCGCCGACGCGGCCACCCTCTACGACCCCCGGCTGCCGGATCGGCCCTGGCGCCCTCCGCTTCAGCGCGCCCTGGCGGCCGATCCGCTGGCCTGCGGGTGCAGTTCACGCCGCTGGAGGTCGACGAGCTGCCTGGCCTGCGGGCCGCGCTGGGCCCGGATCCGCTCGCGCAGGCGCTGGCGACGGCCCTGGACGCGGAGCAGGAGGCCGTCGAGGCGGCCTGGGCGCGAGACGATCCCGCCGCGCGGTGGCGCCGCTTCGAGACCGAGGTCCGCGGGCCGCTCGCCGCTGCGCGGCAGGCGCTCTGGGGCGGATCTCCCCCCCCTGCGCCTGCTGGACGTCCCCGCGCTCGGCCGCCGCGCCCGGCCTGCACGCTGCGGGGCGAGCGGCGGGTCGCCACCGACCTGTCCCGGCCCAGCGGCCACCTGCTCTGCCAGATCCTGCACGAGGAGGTGCACCCGCACACCGATCCGCTGGTGCGCGCGGCGCTGGGCGAGCTGGCGGGGCGCTCCACCCGCGTCGGTGACCCCGGGTTCGCGCTGCACCAGGCCCTCGAAGACGCCGCCGTCGAGGGGGCGCCAGCTCTTCGAGCGCGTCCTGCCGGGCCACGTCGCCGACTACCGCCGGTGGTGCGCCGACCACGGAATCAGCGTGGGGTGAAACGCGCGGCCCCGGTGGCGACTCTACCCCCCGAACCTGCGGGAGTCGCCATGGGCATCGGCCGGATGATCCTGTTCGTGGGCGTCGTGTGGACGCTGATGGTGGTCGCCCATGTGTACGTGGTCCGACGCCTGGTCAGCCGCCGCGCCCTGCCGCGGTGGCTGCGGCGGACGATCTGGGCGGTCGCCCTCGGCCACGCCCTCGCCATTCCGGGCCTCTTCATCCTCATGCGCTACACCGGGCGGCCGTGGGCGGACGCCCTCCAGGCCTTCGGGTGGATGTCGGCGGGGGTCATCGCGCTGCTCACCATCTTCATGCTCGCGCGCGATGTGCTCTGGCTGCTCATCCACCACGGCGATCGCCTGCGGCCGGGGCCGGGCATGGGCGAGGACCGCCGCCGCTTCCTGCGCGGCGCCCTGGACGCCGGGGTCGTGCTCGGGGCGGCCGGCGTCGCCGGTGTGGGCCACGCCAACGCCCGCCAGCCCGCCGTGGTCAAGCGGGTGCAGATCCCCCTCAAGGATCTGCCCGAGGCGCTGCAAGGCTTCAAGATCGCTCAGATTTCCGACCTGCACGTCGGGCCCACCATCCGGGCGGAGCGCATGCAGCAGGTGGCCGACGCGGTCAACGCCGAGGCGCCCGACCTCATCGCTGTCACGGGGGATCTGGTGGACGGCCCGGTGCCGACGCTGGCGCCCTGGGTCGCCCCCCTGGGCACGATGCGAGCGCGGCATGGCACCTTCTTCATCACCGGCAACCACGAGTACTACTCGGGGGCCGAGCTCTGGTGCGCCCACTGCGACGAGGCGCTGGGGTGGCGGGTCCTGATCAACGCCCACACACTCGTCGAGCACGACGGCGCCCGGCTGCTGGTGGCGGGCGTCCCCGACGCTCATGGCGGCCGCTTCCTGGATCACCACCGGCCGGACCTGCCGGCGAGCCTGGCCGGGGCGCCCGCCGCCGACGTCCGGGTGCTGCTGGCCCATCGCCCCGATCCGGCCCCCGAGGCCGAGGCCCTGGGCTTCGATCTCCAGCTCTCGGGGCATACCCACGGCGGGCAGTTCTTCCCCATCACCGTCTTCATCCGCCTGGCGCAGCGCTTCGTGGTGGGGCTGCACCGCGTCGGGCGCATGTGGCTCTACGTCAACCCGGGCACGACGTGGTGGGGACCGCCCATCCGGCTGGGCGCGACCCAGGAGATCACGATCCTGGAGCTGGTCCGGGCCTGACCGTCAGCGCAGGTCGCGCACGAGCTCGAGCTGTTCGGCGTCGAGGCCGGCGGGCACCACGAGGCCGGGCGTCTGGTCCCGGTTGTCGAGGCGGGCGTCGTCGCTGACCTTCGCCGTCACATGGGTGGCCAGCTCGGCGAGGCTGACGCGGCCATCGCGGTTGGCGTCGGCGGCCCCCTGGAGGCCCCCGAGCAGGTGGCGGGTGAAGAGGCCGTGCGGGGCGTCCCGGGCGGCGCCAGTGGCTTCGCGCGCGGCGGCAGCGGTCAGCGCAACCACGCGTCCTCGCGGGGCTTTCGGCGCCTGCACCGGCACCAGCGGCCGCATGCCGGCGGCCAGGACGCTGCGCCCGCCGCCCCCCGAGAAGCAGGCGTCGAGGAAGACCACGGCCTCTTGATCGGGCAGCTCCCCCAGCCGGTCGTACAGCCAGTCGATGCCCAGGCCGCGGGTCTTCAGGAACGCCGGATCGGCGTCCCAGGGCACCAGGTACGCGAGGCCGGTCTCGGGATCCGGCGCCCCGTGGCCCGAGAAGAACACATAGACCCGACCGCCGGGCCGGCGGGCGTTGCGGGGCAGCCACTCCTCGATCATCGAGTTGATGGCGGCGCGGCTGGCCCGATCCCCGACCAGGGTGCGGATGTGGGCCCGGGGCACGCCCAGGGTCGTCTCGGCGTAGGCGGCGAAGGCCCGGGCGTCGTCCTCGCCGTGGGTCGCCTCCGGCAGCTCGAGCTGGTAGCGCGAGATGCCGATGATCACCGCGTAGGCGTTGCTGCCGTCGGTGCCCGCCGGCCGGGGGGTGAGATCGCCGGGGGCCGCTGCGGGTTGGCGGCCGGCCCAGGCGTCCGTCTCGGCCGCCGCCGGCGCGGCCCACGGATCCCCCGAGGGGGCCGGGCTCATGGCCTCGGCCTGGCTCACCGCTTCGGACGGCGGCGCAGGCTGCGCGGCGGCGCCCCCCTGCTGGAGGCGAGCCAGGGTCTCGGGCTCGATGCGGATGGCGCGGGCCCGCAGCCCGGCCGCGGCGCCCCACCAGTAGAACGCGAAGCCGCCGATGCACGCGGGGCGCGAGCGGTAGCCGTCATCGGTCTCCCACTCCACGTCCGTCAGGGCATTGCCGCCCATCTCGACGGCCTGCTGGTAGGCGTCGGCGATGGCGAAGCCCGCGGCCCGATCGCAGAAGCCCAGGTAGTGCGACCAGGACTCCTCCTCGATCTGCCCCACCTCGACGTAGGAGCCCGGCGGCAGGTTGCTGTAGGTGGCGTAGCGCGCGTAGTTGACGCTGGCGGATCCGACCCAGCACCCCGGCAGGGCGAGGGCCGCGAGGGCGGCAGCGGCGAGCCTCTGCACAGGGCGCTCCTTCAGTCGCGATGGACGGTGGCGGGGGAGAACGCCGGCAGGCAGATGGCCACGTACTCGCAGGGCCCGTCGGGGCTGCTGTAGCGGATCCACTCGCCCGCGGCCGTGTGCACGGCCTGGCCGGCCTGCACCGTCAGGGCGCCCCCCGCGTACTCGACGCGCAGGGCGCCGGCCAGCACCAGGGTGAACTCGTCGAAGTCGGGGCGCTGGCCCGGCTCGGCCCAGCCCGCCGGCGAGCGCATGCGAGCGACGCTCAACCGAGGCTCGCCGGTGTTCACGTGACCAACGAATTCCTCAATGATTTTGGGTGGTTCACCCGCCGCTTCGATGCGGGTCGGGGCAGGGATGAGCGTCGGCATCAGCGGTGTCGGTCCTTGGTGGCGCGCTCCTGGGTGGTGGCCTCGACCTCGATGGCGTCCAGGTCGACCCCGTGGATGGAGTCGGGGATCTGGAAGCCGAAGAGGGTGCTGCCGGCGGCCTTCGCGGCGGCGACGCGCTGGTCGGCCGTGCGGGCGCGTCGGGCATCCGACAAGCGCTCGTTCGTCTCGCGCAGCCGGCCGGCGAGGTCGTTGACCACATGGTCCAGGATCTTGAAAGCAAAGGTGTTGCGGGCGTTGAACAGCAGATCGAACTCGTCGCGGCCCAGCTCCAGCAGCCGGGCGCCACCGATGCCGCTCTTGCAGGTCGCGCTGCGCGGCCGGTGATCCACCAGCGACAGGTGCCCCACCAGCGCGCCGGGTGCCAGGAGGGTCAGGCGCTCCTCCCGGCCGTCCGGGAGGCGCTTGAAGACCTCCACGTCGCCGCCGAGCACCACGAAGCAGCCGGTGGCCCGCTCGCCCTCGAGGAAGAGATCCTGGAAGGGCGCCAGCTTGCGGATGCGCAGGTGCTTGGAGAGCAGCTGCAGCTCGGCGGGCGTGAGGTCCTTGAAGAGGGGCAGACGGCCCATGGCCTCGATGCTCTGGCTCATGGCGTGCCCTTCCCTCGGCCGAACAGGCGCTTGAACAGGCCCCCGGGGCGCTCCTCGCCTCGGGCCTCGGCGCCGCCGCCGGGGGGCGAGCAGCTCGGCCATCTGCTCGTTGGTGGCGCGGATGCGGCCCGCGATGGTGGCGGCGATGACGCGGATGATCGAGTAGGCCGCCGGCCGCAGGTTGCGGCGCAGGTAGTCGAACTCGCCCTTGTCCAGCCGCAGCAGGGTGCAGTCTTCCAGGGTACGGCAGGTGGCGCTGCGCGAGGCCCCGTCGATGAGGGCCAGCTCGCCGATGACCTCGCTGGGGCCGAGGCGGGCGAGGACCACGTCCTTGCCATCGATGCGGCGCGAGACCTCGACGTGGCCGGCCTGGATCACATAGGCCGAGTCACCGGCGTCATGCTCGGCGAAGATGACCTGGCCCGCAGGGATGTTGACCGGTCGCACCGCGCGGACGATGTCGTCGAGCTCCTCGCGGGACAGCCCGGAGAACAGCGGGACCTTCACGAAGAAGGCATGCAGGGCGTTGGCGGTCATGGCTCAGGCGCCGTGCTCGGCGACGTAGCGCTCGGCGAGGGCGACATCCTCGACCCCACCGATGATCAGGCCCGTCCGCTCGTGGAGGCTCGTCGGCTGGAGGTCCAGGATGCGGCCGCCTCCGTACGAGGCCGCCCCGCCCGCCACCTCGGCGATGAACGCCAGGGGGTTGCACTCATAGAGCAAGCGCAGCTTCCCCCGCCCCGTCCGGGCGTCGACCGGATACAAAAACAGCCCGCCTTTCACGAGGTTACGGTGAAAGTCCGCCACCAGCGACCCGATGTGGCGATCGGTGACCCGCCGGGCGTCCTCGTCGTTGCGGGCCTTGATGGCGCCGACGTACGGGGCCACCCAGGCGGGCCAGTACGGCTCGTTGCACTCGTTGAGGGACAGGATGCGGGTGGCCGGTCGGTAGGCCATGGCGGCGCGGGTCAGGAAGAACTCGCCGGAGCCCGGATCGAGCGTGAAGCAGTCCACCGTGTTGCCATCGGTGTAGACCAGCACCGTCGACGACCCATAGATGATGTAGCCCGCGGCCACCTGATCGCGGCCGGGTCGCAGCAGGTGGGCCGGGCCGGGCGGGACGTCGGGCAGCCGGCGGTAGATGGCGAAGATGGTGCCGATGCTGACGCTCGCCTCGATGTTGCTGGAGCCGTCCAGCGGGTCGAAGGCGACGACGTACTCGCCCGAGAGCTCGGGCTCCACCACCACCGCGCCCTCTTCCTCCTCCGAGGCCATCACCGCCACGCAGCCCGAGCGCCGCAGCACCTCCTTGAGGGTGTCGTTGGCGATGCGGTCCAGCTTCTTGACCGTCTCGCCCTGCACGTTGGTCTCGCCCGTCTTGCCCCAGACCTCGATGAGGCCGGCGCGGCGGACCTGCGCGGCGATGAGCTTGCCGGCGACGCCGATCTGCGTCAGCAGGCCCGAGAACTGCCCCCGGGCCTCCGGGTGCAGGTGCTGCCGCGTCAGCACGTGCTGGGTGAGGGTCACGCCAAAGTCGGCGGCGAGAGACATGAGCCCGACTCCATTGCCGTCCGACGGTGATCTACGACGAGGCCGGGCCGCGAAGCAATGGCCGCCGTTGATCGGCACGACCGGGGTGGCCAGAATGGCGGCGAACGATCGGGGGAGTGCCGATGCGGTGGTTGGTGTGGGCGGCGTGCGCGTTCGCTCTGGTGGCGTGTGATGACGGCGGTGGTGGGGGCGGCGCGGGCGGCGCGGGCGGCGCGGGTGGCGCTGGCGGCGGCACCGACATGAGCCCCGGCCCCGACCAGGGCGGGGCCGGGGGCGCTGGCGGCATGGGCGGCTCGCCGCCCCCGGTGGACATGATGTCCCCGCCCCCGCGGGACATGGCGCCCCCACGGGACATGGCCCCGCCACGGGACATGGGCCCGCCGCCCCCCGACATGGGCCCCCTGCCCGACTTCGGCATGCTGGAGGGCGATCCCTGTGATCCGCGCCTGCGCGCGCCGGCCTGCCCGACGGGCTTCTTCTGCCAGCACCTGCCCGGCCGCCCGCCGCAGTTCGGCGTCTGCCAGGCCGGCGACGGCTGCCGGCCGGGGGTGGCCGAGGACTGCCCCGATCCGGGCCGCGGGTACTGCCACCTGAAGGGCGGCGCCACCTTCTGCACCGCCCCGGGGGTGCTGGAGGAGGGCGAGACCTGCTTCGACGGCGACTTCGATCGGGGCCCCCGGCCGTGCGTCGAGGGGCTCGTCTGCAACTTCTCGGTCTGCCAGCGGCCCTGCGAGGTGGGCGGCGACCCGGCCCAGTGCCCCGACGACGGCCGCTGCGCCGACATCTCGCCCCGGGTCGGCGTGCCCATGGGCCTGTGCGCCCCCCGCGGGTGCGACTGGTTCGATGGCCAGGGCTGCATGCCCGGCAACAAGTGCAACTACTCCATCCGCAACGACGGCGTGGTGGTGGGCTCGTGCTTCCCCGAGCACGGCCAGAACGTGCTGGACTCGCCCTGCCAGATCGAGGGCGGCGGGGGCGACAACTGCGCCCAGGGCTATCTGTGCGTGGGGCCGCCGGACCAGCAGCGCTTCTGCAAGCTGCTCTGCGACACGGGCGGCTACGAGGCCCCCTGCCCGGAGCGCTACACCTGCCGCGAGGCCCTCGCCACCCAGCGCGGCCCCGTCCGCGGCTACGGGATCGCTTCATCAACCAGTAGATCTTCCTTGAGTTTCGGGTGGTTGGCCGAGACTCAGGGGACGACCTCCGCCCGCCCGACGTGCCAGCCTCCCTGGGCGCTGAGCGTCCCGCGGAGGCAGCGGCGGGTGGCGTCCACCTCGGCGCAGGCCAGCACGCGCGCGCGTGCCGGGTCCGCGTCCTCGACTACCACCGTGAGGCGGTGGCTCCCGTCGCTGAGGGGCGCGGAGGGCACCGGCCGGCCGGTCCGCAGGGCGGCGACCGCCACCTGGAGCCCCCCCTCGGCCAGCACCTCGGCCCGCGTCCCCCGCCACGCCACCCGGGCGGCGTTCTCTCGGCCCAGGTAGCCATCCGCCGTGGCCATCACCACCGCCGACAGGGCCAGCAGCACCAGGACGAAGAGGGCGAGGACGTGGCCCCGGGCGCCGGATCGCCTCATCGTGCCTCCTCCGGCAGCGCCACGGTGGTGGTGTGGCTGGTCTCGGCCCGGTAGCTGCCGTCCTCGGCCAGGAAGCCCAGGCCCATGGTCAGCCTGCGACCCGTCCGCTCGACGCGCAGGGTCTCGACGTCCCCGGCCATCACCTGGCGGTGGCCGTCGGCCTCTCGCACCAGCGTCGGCGTCCCCTCCACGGCCTCCCGCCGCCAGACGACCAGCCGCGCGCCCGCCTGGAGCTCCAGCCGCTCCTCACCCGCCCGCACCGCGTCGGCCGCACGGACGTCGCGCCCCAGCACCGTGAAGGCGGCCCGGGCCTCGCCGCTCCACCGCTGGTGGCGGCTGGCGCTGCGCGCCGCGGCGCGGGTGTCGGCCAGCAGGTGCAGCACCGCCGAGGCCAGGATGCCGGTGATGGCCATCACGACCAGCAGCTCGACCAGGGTGAAGCCGCGCCGCCTCATGGCTCTGCCTTGAAGGCGAGGAGCGTCTGCGTCCGCTCGCCCGCGGGCTCGACCCACCGCGCCGTCAGGTGCAGCGCGAGGAGCCCGGGTGCCGCCCTCTCCACCCGCCGGCTGAGCCGAAACCCGTTGTATTCCGATGGGATGGCGACATCCCCCGCGCCCGCCTCCGCCGCCAGCGGGGTCAGCAGGGCCTCCTGCTGGGCCCGGACGAGGAGCTCGGCCGCCCGATCCACGTGCAGCGCCCGGTGCCCGGGTGTGCCGGGGGCGCTCAGCAGGCTGCGCGACGACCACGAGGCCAGGACGATGGCGAGCATCGCCACCACGATCATGAGCTCGATGAGGGTGTGTCCGCGCTTCATCGCCCCAGCACCCGCTCCACCTCGGCGGCGTCCACCACCCCGGCCGCCACCAGCCGCGCGGCGTCGGCGCGGAGGCCGTCGTCGGCGGGCGCCCCCGCCTGCCAGGACGCGTCGGGCACCCGCAGCTCGGCCACCGCGGTGCGCCCGCGATGGCCCGTCCCACCGCACGCCGGGCAGCCCGCGGCGCAGCACCGACGCCGCAGCAGCCGCTGCGCCAGGATGCCACGCACGGCCCGCCCCAGCACCGCCGGCTCGGCGCCGAGCTCCGCCAGCCGGGCCCACGCCTCGGCGGCGTTGCCAGCGTGCACGGTCCCCAGGACCAGGTGCCCGGTCAGGCCGGCCCGCAGCATCAGCGCCACCGACTCGGCGTCGCGGGCCTCGCCCACCACCAGGATGTCAGCGTCCTGCCGTAGCGCCGCCCGCAGGAGCTCCGCCCCGGTCACGCCCCGGTGGGGATCGGGCTCGAGCTGCACCACCCCCGCCAGGCGGTACTCCACCGGATCCTCGACCGTCAGCGCCCGCCGCGTCCCACCCGCGCTCGCGAGCAGCATCCGCAGGGCTGTGTACAGGGTGGTGGTCTTGCCGCTGGCCGACGGCCCGGCGAAGAGCAGCACGCCATGGGGCGAGGCCAGCACCCGGGCCAGCTCCGCCTGGAGGCCGGGCGAGAACTGGCGCTCGTCCAGGCGCGCCTCGCCTTCCAGGCGATCGAACAGCCGGATGGTCACGGCCTCGCCGCCCACCCCGGGGCGAAGCCCAACCACCCGCAACTGCCGTCGCTGCCGAGGCAGGAGGCGCGGCCCTCCTGAGGTACGTCGTCGCGGTGCACCTGGACCCCGGCCAGGATCTTGAGGCGGCCGAGGAGCCGCTGGGCGCAGGCCGGCGCAAGCGCGCCCAGCCCGTGCAGGACCCCGTCGATGCGCACCGAGAGGCCGTGGCCGCCCTCGAGCGTGGGCTGGATGTGCAGGTCGCTGGCGCCGAGCGCCGCCGCCGACCGCAGCAGGCCCTCGACGACGGGCGCCGCCGCGAAGCCCGGCGCGCGGCACCGGGCCTCAAGCTGCGCCCGCAGCCCGGCGAGGTCGGTGGCGACCGGCGGCGTGGCGAGCACCTTTGCCCACCTCCGCAGCGAGCTGCGAATCCGCCTCCCCGGCGCCGAGCCGGGCACACCGCCTCGCGCCCCCGTGGAGGCGAAGCGCACCCGGTCGGCCGCCACCGAGACGCCCGCGAGGCTCCCTCGAAGTGGAGAGCGTCCGGCGGCGCCAGCGCCTCGGACGTGCACCGCCTCGGGGTGACCTCTACCCGATGCATCGCAGCAGCTCCACCAGGCCTGCGCGAGGTTGACAGCGAAGAGTCGCGCCACGACGGCCCCGCCGCCAGGGCCAGCCCCGCGGATGCCGCGGCCGGCGAGCGGGCGTCCGGCCTCGACCTCGGCCTCCTGCAGGGCGGCCGACGTCTGCAGCAGCGCGAAGGCCACGCCCCCTCGCCCGCAGGCGCAACCGGTGCGGATCGCAAGCAGATCCGGGTCGGCGAGCCGCGCCGTGGCGAGGGCGTCCGCCCAGGGGCCCCGCCCTCGATCTGGTCGGCCGCCCGCCGCGAGCTACCCGTCCACCGCAGGGCTGAGCGGCATCGCGCCCGCGCGCAACGCCTCGGGCAACTCACGACGCCCCCGCCCACCAGCGCAGCCACCGTAGCGCCGCCGGCGCGCCCGCTCGACGCGCGCCCCCGCGGGCGAGCGACACGCCGGGCTTACGCGAGGAGGCGGCACAGCGCCAGCACCGCCAGCAGGGCCGCCGCCCCGGCGACGCCGACGGGGCTCCCCACCGCAGCCCACAGGCCCCCGCCTGGCAGCGTCGCGCCGCAGACGGCCAGGCGCGCCGCGAAGGCCGGCCCGGCCAGCGCCGCGCCCAGGAGGACGGCCCCGACCGCGCTGCCCAGGGACCCGAGGGCGGCCAGTGGCCCGGCGGACCGCGGCGCGCGCCGCGCATCGAGCCGCGTGGCGGCCGCCACGATGGCCTGCACGACGCCGGGCCGACCGGTCCAGAACGCGACCAGGAAGAGGCGCGGGCGGCACCGTGCCGGGTGAGGGCCTCGGCAGGCGGCGGTGGCGGCGTCGTCGGCGGCGGCCTTCTGGTCCGCGGCGCGCGGCACCGGGGTGGCGGCGAGGCCGCTCTCCAGCGCCTCGGCCAGGCGCCCGGCCAGCCGGTCAGGGCAGCCTCATGGCCCCGCCACCGCGGTGACCACCGCACCCAGGCCCCGTAGGCCAGCAGCATCAGCCAGGCAGCAGGCAGGCCGTCGCCGCCGTCGCGATCCCCACCCGGAGCTGCCAGGGCGAGGCCCGGGCGACCATCGGCCGCCGCCTCCAGATCGACCGCCGCGCCCTCCAGGGCCGCGGCGGTACCCCGGCGCCAGCCAGGGCAGCAGCGCGCACCGCCGGTCACGGGCCAGGGCGTCCGCCAGCTCGACGCCCCCGCCCACCGCGGTAGCCGCCCGGCCAGACCCCGCCGCGCGCAGGGCCTTCGGCAGCGGCACCCGCGGCGCGGAGCTGGACCGCCAGCGCCCGGGCCGCCAGCGCCGCCCAGCGGCCCGTCGACACCGCCCGATCGGCCCGGAAGACCGCCAGCGCTGCGGCCAGCGGCGGCGCGACCAGCGACGAGGGCCACCCCAGCGCACCAGTCACCCGACCGACGCCGCCGAGCCGCCCGGCCAGATCATGGGGACCCCCCCAGCACGGCCGCCGCGGGCGGCGAAGAGCAGGGTGATGGCGGGGAGGGCCAGCGTCGCGGGGACGTCGTGCCGCAGGGCGGCGCCCTGGGCCGCGAAGCCCGTAGCGCCGACCCCGCCTCGGGCAGCCGACCCGCCGCCTCCCCCGCCCCACGGCCTCGACCACCGGCGCGGGCGCGCGCGCAACCTGGCGCGTCGGCCAGCAGGCGGCCCGATCCACGTCCCGGGCCAGCCGCCCGGCCAGCGCGCCGGCCCGGACGGGTCGGGTGGCGGGCCAGATCGTCCAGCACGTCCGCGGGGCCACGGCCCGCCGCGAGGCCCTCGGCCAGCGGCGGCGAGGCGTCGGCCAGGGTGACATCACGCGAGGCTCCCGGCGAGCAGGCCGAGCTGGCCGTACAGGGCCAGGACGCGAGCAGCACCCCGGTGGCCGACACCGCGAGGCGCGTACCCCGTCGCCACCGCGAAGCGCGACGCGGCCCGGGCGGCCTCGTCATCCAGGCGCCGCACGAGCCGCCGCGCCGCCTCGCCGGGATCGGCCGCGGCCTCGACCTGGGCGAAGGCCGCCGCATCCAGGGCACCGGCCCGGCCCCCGCGAGGCGGGCCGCGTCGACCAGGGCCGCCCAGCCAGCTCCGATGGAGCCCATAAAGCGCAACGAAATCAGCGGGTACGACAGGCGCCATACCTGGCTGCCGGGCGGGCCCAGACGGGTCGGGCGCCCTCGGCGCAGGCCCCAGGCGTCGTCGCCATGAACGCCACCGCCAGCGCCACGCCCAGGGCCGATGGCCGGCCAGACCCGGGCCTCGCCAGGGTGCAGCTCCGGGCGGACGGCCTGTGCCACGCCACCGCCGTCGTCACCAGGACGAGGCCCAGCGCGACCAGCACCGGATACACGCTCACGGCCCGCAGACGTCGGCGCAGCGGCCAGGCGTGGCGCGCTCCGCCAGGCGGGCCAGCCGATCAGGCAGGCCGGCGTCACATCGGCGCCGAGCAGCGACGCCAGATCGGGGAAGACCGGTCGCAGGGCCGCGGCCGCGGCCTGCCCGCCCTCGACCCGCTGGGCGGCCCGACCGGCTCCGACGCCAGCGGCCCGCGCTGAGCCAGGGCCCGCAGCGCCGCCGCGGCCAGCACCCCTGGCGCGCGCAGCAACACCCCAGCCCATGCAGGGCCACAGCCCGGGCGCGCAGCATCCTCACTCCAGCCCCGTCCACGACGCGCAGCTCCGCGCCGTCCGCCGACAGCTCGTAGAGCGACGTCACCCCCGTCCCCATCCAGGTCCCCACGCGCCCCGCACCACGAAGGCGGCCCCATCGGGCCCGGGCACCTCGACGCTGTACTGGCCAAGGTCCAGGCCCCAGGGCTGAAGCCGAGGCGCTGGAACCCCGCGCTGGGGGCCCGACCTGGGCGTCGGGCCCGGCACCCGGGCGGAGGGCTGGCCTCGCAGGCCACCGGCCCCCGGGCTGGAGCCCGCTCCAGCTCGGCGAGGGTGCGGAGCTGGTTTGCACCTCCTCGGCCTGGCCGGCCTTGGACGAAGCCGCTCACCGAGACCACCGAGACCGCCGCCAGCAGGCCAGAATGGCCAGCACACAGGCCAGCTCGAAGAGTGTGAAGCCGCGGCGCCGCATGCCACACTCCCTCGCCGGTGGAGCCTGCTCCGCCTCGACTCTGGCCTACCCCTCGACGTCGCGCAAGGCCGGGGGCGCGGGGCCCTCAGAACATTGATGCCCTGGGCCAGCGGCGGCGTGCGGCCGTGGTTGATGGTGCAGGTCTGCCGGCGCATGTAGGCCTTCCAGCTGTCCAAAGGCCCCGGCCTCGCGCCCGCCGCCGGTATCCTTCTCGCCGCCGAAGGCCCCGCCGATCTCGGCGCCGGAGGTGCCCAGGTTCACGTTGGCGATGCCGCAGTCGCTGCCCGTGTCGGCGAGGAAGCTGCCGCCGTCTCGGGTCCCGGGTGAAGACGGCTGACGACAGGCCCTGGGGCACCTCGTTCTGCAGGCCGATGGCCTCCTCCAGCGTATCCCACTGAATCACATAGAGAATCGGGCCGAAGGTCTCGGTGTGGACGGTGGGCGTCTGGGCCGGCATGTGCAGGATGGTGGGGCGCACGAAGAAGCCGGGCCGGGGCCTCCCCCGCCGCAGACCAGCCTGCCGCCCTCGGCGCGGGCCGCCTCGACGGCCGCCTCGAACCGGGCGACGGCGGCCGCGTCGATGAGCGGGCCCATCAGCGTGGCGTCATCGAGGGGGTCCCCGATGGTCACCTGGGCGTAGGCGGCCGCGAGCCGCTCCGCCAGGGCGTCGGCGATGCTGCTGTGGACCAGGAGGCGGCGCGTGGTCGTGCAGCGCTGGCCCGCGGTGCCGACGGCGCCGAAGAGCACGGCCCGCTCCACCAGATCCAGATCCGCCGTGGCGTCGACGATCACCGCGTTGTTGCCGCCCAGCTCCAGCAGCGAGCGCCCCAGCCGGCCGGCGACCCGCGCTGCCACCTGCCGCCCCACTGCCGTCGACCCGGTGAACGAGACCAGCGCGAGCCGGGGATCGTCGACCAGCGGGCCCACGAGGGCGGTGCCCGCCTCGCAGAACAGGAAGAAGGCCGGCGGGAAGCCGGCGTCGGCCAGCGCGCGGCTCACCAGTCGCTGCACGGCGATGGCGCACAGCGGGGTGTGCGGCGATGGCCGCCAGACGGTCACATCCCCGCAGACCGCGGCGAGGCAGGCGTTCCAGGCCCAGACGGCCACCGGGAAGTTGAAGGCGGTGATGACGCCGACGAGGCCCAGGGGTGCCACTGCTCGAACATGCGGTGCTCGGGCCGCTCGGACGGCAGCGTCCGCCCCCCGAGCATGCGCGACAGGCCCACCGCATAGTCGGCGATGTCGATCATCACTCCTGGACCTCGCCGATGCCCTCCGCCTTGATCTTGCCCATCTCCAGGGCCACCAGGGCGCCCAGATCCTCGCGGTGGCGGCGCAGCACCTCGCCCACCAGGCGGACGGCCTCGCCGCGCCGTGGGGCGGGGACCGCCTGCCAGGCCCACTGGGCCGCGCTCGCCTCGTCCAGCAGCTCCTCCAGGTCGGCGGCGTCGCCCGTCTGCACGTGGGCGATGGTCGCGCCCGTGCTGGGGTTGACGGACGCCAGCGCCGGCCCGCCGCCGCCCGCCTGCGTCCCCCGCCACACCCCCGGCACCCCGTCAGAGAGGCCCAGCCGGCCCAGCAACGCGTCGATCATTCGGACACCTCCTTCATGGCGCGCCGGTTCTTTCACAGGCGAGCCCCTTGAGTCGAGGGGGCCGTTCGTGCTGCTCTTCTGCGCCCTTCACCGGAGGCTCGCCGTGCCCCTGATCCGCACCCATGCCCTGGCCCTCGCCCTGTTGCTGCCCGCCTGCGATGACGGCGGAGGAGGAGGCGGGGGCGCCGGCGGCGGCGGCGGAGGCGCGGACGCGGGCGCCGAGCTCGTCGCTGGGCATCGCGCTCGAGCCCGTGCCAGCCGAGGCGACCGCCGGCGCGCTGGTCGAGCTCGCGTTCACCGTGACGACCCCCAACGGCCCCGCGGCCGGGCTGCGGGTCGAGCCCACCGTCGAGGCCGGCGGCGGCACGGCGATCGGCGCCGACTCGGGCCCCGATGGCCGCGGCACGATCGCCTGGACCCTCGGCGTCGCCCCCGTCCGCCAGCGCCTCCGCCTGAGCGTGGGGCCCGCCGCCGACACCGTCACCGTCGAGGCCCAGCCCCCCGACCCCGCGCCGACGAGCACCCGCTTCGGCGACGTCCCCGGCTGGCTCATGGCCGAGGGCGTCGGGGGCACCACCGAGGACCTCGCCTTCACGCCCGAGGGCCTCGTCCTGGGCATCCAGGGCGGCCTCATTCGCCTGGACGCCGAGGGCACCATCGAGCGCATGGCGCTGACGGGCGAGGCGCTGGATCGGCCGCTCGGCATCGCCCGGGACCGCCAGGGCAACCTCTGGATCGCCGACGGTGGCCGCAACGCCCTCATGAAGGTCGCCCCCGACGGCGTGGTGACGGAGGCGCTGACCGACGATGGCGAGGGCCCCCTGGAGGGCCCCAACTACGTGGCGGTCGGGCCCGACGAGAAGGTCTACCTCAGCGATCCCTGCCGCGCCCGGCTCATCCGCTTCGATCCCGCCACGGGGCAGGTGGACGCGACGCTGCACTTCGACGAGGCCACCGAGGGCGGCCCGAACGGATTCGCCTTTCAGAACGGGCTCTTGTGGATCGTCACCGAGAACACGGTGCTGACCTGCGGCCACGCCGGCGTCACCCAGATCGACGCCCCCGTCGCCGGCCTGTACCGGGTGCCCACCGACGCCAGCGGCTTCGGGGAGCGCGCCACCGTCGCCACCGGGCTTGGCGTCTTCGGCGACGGCCTGGCCATCGACGTCGAGGGCAACGTCTACGTGATCCTGGATCAGGTGGCGAACCTGCAGCTCGCCGAGAGCGCCGTCTGGGTGCTCCCGGCGGGGCAGACCGCCCTGCGCAAGGTGCTGGTAGCCGAGGGCGTGCTCTACGCGAACCTCGCCTTCGGGCAGGGCGACTTCGGCGACCACCAGCTCTACATCAGCCTGCTGTCGGTGCCGCCCTTCGCGGGGGCGGCCTCCCGGGGCGTCGAGCGCGCGCCCGTCGGCCTCGCCGGCTGGCCCCTGCTGGAGGAGAGATGAGCGAGCACGAGCCGCTGTTCGAGGCCCTCGCCGGCCGCTTCCGGCAGGACGGCGTGGTGACCTGGATCGGCCTCCGCCCCGTCAAGCGCGGGCCGATGAAGGTCGTGGAGTCGGTGGACGCCGAGCCCTCGGTGGGCCTCATCGGCGACCACTACAGCAGCACCTCCGGCAAGCGCCACGTCACGCTGCTGGACGCCTCCCACCTGGCCGTCATCGGCGACCACCTGGGCCAGCCGCCGGTGGACCCGACGCTGCTCCGCCGCAACCTCTTGATCCGAGGGATGAATCTGCTCGCCCTCAAGGATCGGCGGTTCACGATCGGCGACGTCGTGCTCGAGTACACGGGGCCCTGCCACCCCTGCGACAAGATGGAGCAGGCCCTCGGCCCGGGCGGCTGGAACGCCATGCGCTGGCACGGGGGCATCCACGCGCGGGTGCTCGAGCGCGGCACCATCCGCGTCGGCCACCCCGTCAGCTTCCTGGACTGAGCGCCCCCAGGCGCAGCAGCTCGGCCGCGTTCGCGCGGGTTGTCTCGGTGATGCGGGCGCCGCCGAGCATCCGGGCCAGCTCCTCGACGCGGCCGGTGGCGTCGAGGGTCACCACCCGGCTCACCGTGCGGTCGCCCTCGACGTGCTTCTCGACGTGCAGGTGGTGATCGCCCAGCGCCGCGATCTGCGGCAGGTGGGTGATGCAGATGGCCTGGCGCGCCTGGCTGACCGCCTTGAGCTTGCGGCCGATGGCCTCCGCCGTCGCGCCGCCGACCCCCGTGTCCACCTCGTCGAAGATGTAGGTGCCCACCGGATCGGCCGCCGCGATGACGCGCTTGACCGCCAGCATCAGCCGCGAGAGCTCCCCGCCCGACGCGATGCGGCCGAGGGCAGCAGGCTCCTCGCCGGGGTTGGCCGACAACAGCAGCTCGACCCGGTCCTGGCCGCGCTGCCCGATGTTGCGGCCGTCGACGACGACCCCGCCAGCCACGTCGCCGAAGCGCATGGCCAGCCGCGCGCCGCCCATGGCCAGATCGGCCAGCTCGCCCTCGACGGCCGCCGTGAAGGCGCGGGCAGCGCGCCTGCGGGCGGCGGAGAGGGCCTCGGCCACGGCCACCAGGGCCTTGCCGGCCGCCAGGCGCTCGAGGCGCAGACGGTCCAGGGTGTCCTCGGCGCCCTCGATGTCGGCCAGCTCGGCCTCCAGCGCCTGCTTGCGGGCGATGACCTCGGCCAGGGTCGCCCCGTGCTTGCGGCGCAGGCGCGTGAAGACCGCCAGGCGGGCCTCGATCTGCTCGAGCCGCTGGGGCTCGGCGTGGAGGTCGCGGCGGTAGACGCCCAGGCTGTGCGCGGCGTCCTCCACGATCACCTGGGCCTGCCGCAGCTCCTCCAGCATGGGCTTCAGATCGGCGTCGACGTCCACCAGCCGCTCCACCGCCCGCACGGCGCGCCCCAGCCGATCCACCACCGAGTCGTTGGCCTGCTGCAGCTCGTCCTCGGCCTTGCCGGCCGCCTGGCGCAGCTTCTCGACGTTGCGCAGGCGCAGCACCTCCTGCTCCAGGGCCTCCTCCTCGTCGGGATCGTCGAGGCGCGCGTCGAGCAGCTCGCGCAGCTGGAACTTCAGGAAGTCCTCGCGCTCCGCGCGCTGCCGGCGGCGGGCGTCCACCTCGTCGATGCGGGCGTCCAGGGCCGCCACCGCGCGCCAGGCCGCCTCCACCGGCTCGCGGTCCAGCCCGCCCACCCGGTCGAGCAGATCCAGGTGCACGTCCGCCCGCAGCAGGCTGTGGTGAGCGTGCTGGCCCGAGATGTCCACCAGACCCTCGGCCACGCTGGCCAGCGTCGAGAGGGAGGCCAGCGAGCCATTGAGGTAGACGCGGTGCCGCCCGTTGCGCGCCACGATTCGCCGGACGATGAGGTGGTCGTCCGCGTCCAGCCCCGCCTCCTCCAGGCGGGCCCGCACGTCGGGCGCCTCGCGCAGATCGAACTGCGCTTGCACCTCGGCGGCCTCGGCGCCGGTGCGCACCACCTCCGTCCGGGCGCGCTCCCCGAGCACCAGCCCGAGGGCATGGATCAGCACCGACTTCCCGGCCCCGGTCTCGCCGGTGATCACGGTAAGCCCGCGATCGAGAACGAGATCCAGCCGATCGATGATGGCGAAGTCGACGATGGAGAGGGCCTCGAGCATGGTCGCCTTTTGGCACAGGCGGCGGCGCCGCGCAATCGGTGTGCAGCCCCCAGGAAGACCTCACGGTGCCAGCGCGGTTGCCGTTCGCCACCAACTCTGGTAGCCCCGCCGGCATGCGCACGCTCCTGACCCCGACGATCCTCGCCCTGCTCCTGGCCCTGCTCCCCGCCTGCGGCGGCCCCCCCGCCGATCGCGGCTACGCGGGCACGGCCCGCTACGAGTACCAGCTCGGCGTCGAGGCCCTCGACGACAACGACTATGTGGGGGCCATCAACCACTTCACGCTGGTGAAGAACAAGTTCGCGTACTCCCAGTACGCGGCGCTGGCCGAGGTCCGCATCGCGGACACCTGGTTCGCCCAGGACAAGTACCTGCAGGCCGTGGACGCCTACCGCCTGTTCGTGCAGGGCCGCCCCAACCACCGCGAGGTGCCCTATGCCCTGTGGCGCATCGGGGTGGCCTACTACGAGCAGATGCCCAGCGACTTCTTCCTCTTCCCGCCGGCCCACGAGAAGGACCAGGCCTCCACCCGCGACGCCCTGCGGGCGCTGGAGCACTACGTCGAGCGGTTCCCGAAGGACGAGCGCGTCGAGGACGCCCAGAAGCGCATCCGCGCCTGCCGCAAGGAGCTCGCCAGCCACGAGCTGTACGTGGCGCGCTTCTATCTCAACAAGGAGCGACCGGTCTCGGCCCGGGGCCGCCTGGAGGGGCTGGTCGCCGAGTACGGCGACCTGGGCGACCTGTGGAGCGGCGCCGCCGCGCTGCTCGTCGAGGTCTACCTGGACCTGAAGCTCCCCGACCAGGCCCTCGCCACGGCGAAGCTCATCGTCGAGAAGGCCCCCCAGAGCGACGAGGCCGACGACATGCGCAGCTTCCTGCGCTCGGTCGGCAAGCTCTGACCCCTCGATATTCTTAGGGATTTCCCGGTTTGGTCCCGACGGGTGGTGCGCCCGGGATGGCCAGCCGCTCGACCGCCGGCTGATCGATCCAGAGGGGCGCGTCCTTGAGGTGCGCCGTGAGCCAGGCGTCCACCGCCCGGGGCAGCTCCGCGGCGCGCCACCGGGCGACGAAGGCCGCCCGCTCCGCCGCCCAGGCGGCCGCGTCCGGTGCCTGACGCTCCACGAGCCGGGCCACCACGTAGTCCTGTCGCACGATGAACACGGGCGTCACCGCCCCGGGGCGCTCCAGCGCGAAGATGGCCTGGAAGAGCTCGGGGGCCTGGCCGACCTCGGGCACCACCTCCGGCCCCGCCAGGCTGAACCGCCGGGTGGTGGAGCGACGCAGGCGATCCGCCTTCACCCGCGCCGCCAGCTCGGCGCCGTCCGGGGCCTGGCGCAGCAGGTCGGCCACGGCCTGCGCCGTCGCGCGGGCCGTCGGCAGGGCGTCGGCCTCCCGCAGCAGCGCCGCCGCCACCTCCCGCTGGACGCTCACCTCGGCCAGCGTCCGCTCCATGCCCGGCAGCTCGGCCACCACCCGGTAGAACGCCAGCCCGCTGGCGTCCTCGACGATGGGCGTCAGCTCACCCACGCCCACGGCGAAGGCCGCCGGCAGCCGATCCGGCGTCACCGGCGCCAGCGGCGCCGCCCGGGGATCGGCCTCGCGCGCCAGGGCCTCCAGATCGGCCCCCGCCGCCGCGCGGACGCGCAGGGCCTCCAGCCGGGGTCGCTCGGTGGCGGGCAGCCCGACGCGGACGACGCGGCGGCGCACGGGCCGGTGGAACAGGGCGCGGTGCCCCTCGAACCAGGTCTTCAGATCGTCTGCGCGGAGCCGCACCGCGGCGTCGATCTCGCGGTTGGTGGGCACCCGGGGGATCTGGATCACGTCCACCACCACCTGGGTGCCTTCCGCCCGCCAGCGGGCCTGGAGCTCGGCGTCGTCCACCGCGTCGAGCAGCGCCTCGGCCAGCAGCCGGGCGCCCAGCAGGTCCTCGGCCACGCGCCGCAGGTGGGGGGCGACCGCGCCGAACCGGGCCGCCAGACGGGCCTGGAGCGTGTCGGGATCCAGCGGGGCCTCCTCGACGGGGCGAGGGGCGTCGAAGGCGCGCCCATCCGCGGCGTTGCGCAAGGCGTCTTCGACGGCGCGCACCGGGATGGCGAGCCCCCTGCGCGCCACCTCACCGCGGACGACGCGGGTCTCGAGGGCCTGGATGACGAGCCGGCGCCGCAGCATGGGCGAGGCGAGCGCCTCCATCGGGGGCGCCTGCCCATCTCGCCAGTGCTGGAGGGCCCGGGCCTCTTCGACGGCCTGGAGCAGCTCCGCCTCGCCCAGGACCACCTCGCCGGCGCGCCCGAGCGCACCGGGCGGGATCGCCATGTCGGTGACGGCGGCGTCGACCGCGCGGGCCGCGTCGGCCGCCCGGGGCGCGGCGTCGCTGGCCTGCGGCGCGCGACCGCACCCGGCGAGGAGGGCAGCGCAGAGCCCCCCCAGCAGCGCCGGGCCGGTCCAACGACGGGAAGTGCGTGTCCGCTCGAAGGAGAGCTTGAACGCGGTTGATCGCTGTGCTATCACGCGCCCCGTTTTTGACGCCGATGAAGTGAGACCGTTATGGCCAGCCCTCTTCAAGCCGTCAAGGCCCGGTTCGGGTCCAAGGAAGCCCTTGTGAACAAGGTCGCTCCCCTCCTCGACCGCCGCCCTGATGAGTCCGATGCCGCCTTCCGCGAGCGCCTCATGCGCGTGAGCAACGCCAAGCTCCTCCGCCTCCTGGATCGCGCGGAGACCCTCCGCGCGAAGTTCGGGAGCCGCGAGGCCCTGGCCGACCAGCTCACCCAGCACAAGGCCGGCCGCGCCGGACGCCGATCTGCGGGCGAGCCTGCTGCGGCAGTCCACCGGCCGCCTGCTGTCCATGGCGGGCGGGCTCGGCAAGCGCTAGGCGACGCCGCGCCGCGCCCGCGCAAGGGCGCGAAAAACAAGCCAGATCCGCGCGTTCTCCCGCGCGCGGGTAGGTACATGTGCGCCCTCCTGCCCTGACCCCTGGTCAAGTTCAGTCCCTTCACGCTATTCTGTCTGGACAGTCCCGCGTCACGTCGCGTCCCTGGACGAGCCGGCGTCCGCGGGCGGGCCTCCTCAGGTGCCCTCCTGCGGCGGCCCCCAGGCGGGTGCGTGCGCGAAAGGAGTCAAGTGGCTGTGGCGACCTCGTTCAATGTCGGTGACATGGCGGTCTATCCCGCGCAGGGCGTGGCGGAGATCCTGGGCATCGAGACCCTGGAGATCTCCGGCTACACCAACCGCTTCTACGTCCTGCGCTGCCTCGACTCCGAAGAAAGATCCGCGTGCCCATCGCCAACGTCGATCAGGTCGGCCTGCGCTGTCTGGTGGATGGAGGAGAGATCGCCGAGGTCCTCGGGACGCTGCGGGCGCCCGAGGTGGTCATCGAGGAACCCAACTGGAACCGGCGCTATCGGCGCTATGTCGAGAAGATCCAGTCCGGCAGCCTGAACGACGTCGCCCAGGTGTTGCGCGATCTGCACCTCACCCGCGGCGACAAGCAGCTATCGTACGGCGAGCGGCGGGTCTACGAGATGGCCATGCAGCTCGTCGTCCAGGAGCTGGCGGTGGCCCAGGGCCACGATGAAGAGACGGTGACCACGCAGGTCGAGCAGCTGCTGGGCTGACGAGGAAGCCCCCGTGGAGCAAGGGCTGTGAAGTAAGGGAGTTACGCCCCTCGCCCCGCGGCTTGACACCACGCACCGACGGCGAGAACATCCAGGCCCCTGCACCGAGGAGATCGCTCGCATGGCCCGTACGCCGCGCGCGCAGCGCCCGCACATTGGCCAGGCCCCTCGGCGGGTTGCCGGTGCCCTCCTGGTGGCAGGGGCCCTGCTCCTCGGCGGCTGCGGCCCGGTGATCGCGACCCAGGCCATCAACGACGCGACCGTCGCCCTGGAAGGGGCCCGCGGCGCCAACGCCGAGGCCCTCGCGGTGTACGAGTTCGTGTCCGCCGAGACGTATCTGCGCAAGGCCCGGGAGGAGGAGGGCTACTCCGACTTCCAGGCGGCCGTCGACCTCGCCCGCAAAGCCCGGTTCCTGGCCGATGAGGCGCGCCGTCGCGCCCTCGCCGGCGGGCGCGCCCTGCCCATGGGCGAGGAGCCCGACGCGCCGGTGGGCGACGCGCCCGGGAGCCACCTGTGAGCCGGCGGTCCGCCACCCTGCTGCTCGGGACCGGCCTGCTGGTCGGCGGGCTCGTCGCGGGCTGCGCCTCGGGCAACGCCCTGGAGGCCCGCCGCGCCACCGTCCTCAGCAAGCTCGAGCAGAGCCGCGTCCCGGCCCGCAAGTGCGCCGAGCGCGAGCTCGCCCTCGCCGAGGCGAACCTCGACTTCGTGACCCTTGAGCTGGAGCAGGGCGCCCTCTTCCGCGCCGACGCCCACATGAAGGCCGCCGACGAGGCCATGGCCATCATCGACACGGTGGCCCGGCGGCCCGAGTGCCAGGCCGATGGCGACGGCGACGGCATCCCGGACGCCACGGACGCCTGCCCGGAAGTCCCTGAAGATCTCGATGGTTACGAGGACGCCGACGGCTGCCCCGAGGACCAGGACACCGACGGCGACGGCATCCCCGACAGCCGGGATCAGTGCCCAAAGGAGCCCGAGGATCTCGACGGCGACGCCGACGAAGACGGCTGCCCCGAGACGCTGGCCGACCGCGATGGCGACGGCATCGGCGACGCCGTCGACCGCTGCCCCGACGCCGCCGAAGACAAGGACGGCTTCGAGGACGCGGACGGCTGCCCCGACCTGGACAACGACCAGGACGGCCTGCCGGACCTCACGGATCGCTGCCCCATCAACCCCGAAGACAAGGACGGCTTCGAGGACGAGGACGGCTGCCCCGATCCCGACAACGACCAGGATCGCATCCCTGACGCCACCGATCAGTGCCCTGACGAGCCCGAGGACTACGACGGCGACGCAGACACCGACGGCTGCCCAGACGTCTTCAAGAACATCGTCGTCCGCGCCGACCGCATCGACCTCAAGCAGAAGATCTTCTTCGCCACCAACAAGGCGACGATCCGCTCGGTCTCCAACGAGCTGCTCAACGAGGTGGCCGAGGCGCTGCGCCAGAACCCGAAGATCAAGGTCCGCATCGAGGGCCACACCGACAGCCAGGGATCAGCCAGCTACAACCTGAAGCTGTCCCGTGACCGGGCCGCCGCCGTGCGCCGCTACCTGATGGGCCAGGGCATCGAGCCCGAGCGCATGGAGTCGGAGGGCTACGGCGAAGAGCGGCCCATCGAAGACAACCGGACGGCGGACGGGCGCGAAGCCAACCGCCGGGTGGAGTTCCACATCTTCCGATGAGGCGCCTGTTCCCCGCGATGGTCGCCGCGAGCGCGCTGTGGGCCCTGCCCGCCGCCGCCGCCCCTCGATCCGCCGCCCAGGCGGAGGGCGAGATCGAGCGCATGCTCGAAGACGCTCGCTCCTTCTACGACAACCTCGAGCTGGAGTCGGCCGAGGATGCCCTGGACCGGGCCGTCCGTCTGTCGGAGCGCTTCGGGGTGGCCAACGCGACGGTCGCCCAGGTGTACGTCCAGCGTGGCATCCTGTCGTATGTCCGCGACAAGGACTCCGATGCGGCGGTGAACGACTTCGTGGAGGCCCTGCGCATCGATCCGCGGGCCGCCCTCGATCCCCTCGTCAGCACGCCCAGCCTGGAGCGCCTCTTCGAGGACGCCCGCGCCGAGGCACGCCGCAACCCCGGCCGGCGCGACGCCCCGCCCCGCGACGACCGGCGTGACGACCGGCGCGATGACCGGCGCGATGATCCGCCCCCGCGCGACGATCCGCCGCCGCCCCGGGAGCCGGACGTGCGCCACACGCCCGCCCGGGACGCCGAGGCGGGCCGCCCCCTCGACGTCGCCATCGAGGTCTCCGAAGCCCTCAACCGCGATGTGTACCGCGTCTACCTGTTCTACCGGAGCGCCCGCGCCGACCAGGTGCAGAAGATGGAGCTGACCCCCTCGGGCCGGTCCAACTTCTCCGGCCGCATCCCGGGCCGCTTCGTGGCCGGCCGCCGCCTGACCTACTACGTCGTCCTGGAGGACCGGAGCGGGGCCGGCATCGGCGCCGTCGGCAGCAGCCGTGATCCCATCACGGTGAACGTGAAGGGCGACGTGCTGGGCGATCTGGACGCGCTGCCCTCGGGCTCGGGCCTGGACGGCAACGATCCCGGCGACAGCAGCGGTCGCAGCTACGTGAGCCTGAGCATCAGCCTGGGCACCGGCGGCGGGTTCATCACCGACCTGGCCCAGCCCCAGAACCAGCGCGGGGCCAACATCCGTCCCGGCTTCGCCCTCGCCCCGTTCCACTCGCTGCTGGAGCTCGACTTCTGGCTCGCCGAGCGCTTCAGCCTCGGGGCCTTCGCCCGGGTGCAGATCATCGAGTTCACCCACGCCGAGGGTGGCCGCCTCAAGTACGTCGCCGTGACCGGCACGCACCAGCTCGTGCTCCGCGCCGGCGGCGGCGTCGGCCGGGTCCGTCACCTCGTCGACCTGGAGCAGGTGCTCGACACCACCCTGGAGGGGCCGTACTTCTACACGCTGGGCGCGGCCTACATCTACCAGCTCAACCCGACCTTCGGGCTCCAGGTGGTCCCCGACTTCATCCACCTCATCGGCGACTCCCCCTCCCTGCACATGGACCTCAACATCGGGGTCCGCGCGTCCTTCTGAACGACCGGATTGCTGAAGAAGATCAGTCGGTTGCCTGGCCGGCAGGGTCGTGGGTCTGCTCCAGCGTGAGCCCCCGCCCCGGCGCGGTCGGGCCCGCGGCGCTGCGATCCCGGGCCGCCAGGACGGCCGGCATGGAGTCCGGATCGAGGCGCCCGCGCGCGACCTCGACCCAGGTACCGACCAGGTTGCGGATCATCTGCTTGAGGAAGGCGTCGCCGCGGACCCAGATGCCGAGCACCCCCGCGGCCTGCGGCTCCAGGGCGATGCGGCTCAGCGTGCGGACGGAGGTCGGCTGGGTGTGATCCGCCGCCGCGAAGCTGATGAAGTCGTGGCGCCCGAGGCAGTGCAGGGCGGCCCGGGCCAGGCGCTCGCGGTCCAGCGCCCAGGGCACCTGCCACGCGAACCGATCCACGAGGGGCTGGCGCCGGCGGGCCACATAGACGCGGTAGCAGTAGGTCTTGCCAGCGCTGGCGAAGCGGGGCTGGTGATCCAGGGCGACCTCGCGGACGGCCCGCACGGCGATGGCGGCCGGCAGGCGACGCTCGAGGGCCTTCTCGAAGCCCTCGGGTCGGATGGGGTGCGCGATGGTGACGGCGGCGCGCTGGTCGCGGGCGTGGACGCCAGCGTCCGTGCGGCTGGCGCCCTGGACGGTGACTTCGTGGCCCACGAGGCCACCGATGGCCTCCTCCAGCGCGCCCTGGATGGTCAGCAGTCCGCCCGCCTGGCGCTGGAAGCCGGCGTAGTCGGTGCCGTCGTACTCCACCCGGAAGGCCAGGCGGCGCTCGGGCCAGGACGTCACGGGGGGATCAGATGTCGAGGCCCAGGCCGAAGAACAGCACCTCGCCGCCCAGCCGGAAGGCCTTGCTGGAGCCGAAGTCGGTGATGTCGGACTGCTGGACCTCGATGGTGACGTAGCTGTTGTTCACGCCCGCGTCGCGGTCGAAGTCGGCCGCCATCTCGGGCGCGAAGTAGTCGAGCAGGATGTGGACGCCGTAGGTGTAGTGCCAGCCCCAGGTGCCGCCCTCGGCCTTCTCGCCCGGGGCGAAGGAGGCGACCTCCCCCTCCCCGTCCAAGACCCGCCAGTAGTAGTAGTCGAGGCCAGCCCGCAGGACGGGCACCACGGGCACGATGTCCTGGATGACGTCGAGCTTGTAGGTGGCCTGGAGCATCATCGGGATGACCGTGAGCTCCGTGGAGTCGTTGCCGCGCACGCCCGGGCCGATGAGCGTCTTGCCGGCCACGTTCCAGTAGCCGACGGCGCCGCCGAACGAGAGCGTGCCGTAGTCCACGACGAGGTGCCGCTCGGCCCCCAGCATGATCATCACGGGGTCATCGTTCTGGAAGACCGCCTCGTAGGGGCACTGACCGCTGGCCTTGCAGGCCTCCGCGGGGAACGTGCTGTCGAGATCGGGCAGGTACGCCCCGGCCCGGATCTGCACGTCCACGCTGCGATCGGTTTCCTGGAACTGCGCGAAGGCCGGGGAAGCGGCCAGGAGAAGGAGCACCACCAGGCGCATTATCGAGTCCTCCGGGAGCGACGGACGGCGATCAGGCCGAGCAGGACCAGGCCGAAGGCCTGAGAGCCACCCGCCGGGGCGGCCCGGCAGCCCCCCTCGGCCGGGCCGTTGCGCGACCGGTACCACTCAGCGAAATCGTAGGATTCCTGCGGGGTTCCGCTGGCGGGCGGGCTGTTGGCGCTGCGGTTGCCGGCGGCGTCGAACGTGGCATACACCACCTGGTACGAGACGCCGTTGCGCAGCCCCGTCAGGCGCACGGTGGAGGCCTCGCTCGTCCGCTCGCAGTTGCCGTAGCCCTCGCGCAGCGCCTCGTTGCCGGCGGCGCCCGCGGCGGCACCATCCGCCCCCTCGGCCCGCGCGCAGACCTCGTAGCGCGTCACCTCGCCCTGCTGGACGGCGGCGAAGGCGACCTCCAGGCCACCCTCGACCGGCACGACGGCCGTCGGGGCGCTGTCGGGCGCGGTCGGCGGCAGGAAGTCGAGCACGACGTCGATGGCGTCCGAGGTCAGGTCGACCGACTCGCCCGCGTCGGAGTGGTACTGCAGGAAGATGCGCAGGCGCTCCTCGGCCGGCGTCTGCTGGAGGACCTCGCAGGTCGTCGCCAGGATGTCCGCCAGCGCGATGCTCTTCGAGACCGAGCTGGCCGTGGTCTTGGCCAGGCAGTAGCAGCGCACCTCGCCGTCGTTGTAGAGCGTGTTGTCGCAGGCGTCCCCGAAGGTGTCCCACGAGCAGGCCGTCGCCCCATCGGTGAGGGTGAGGCGCATCTCGTACGCATCGCCGGAGCCGGTGAAGTCGCCCTGCAGCGTGAACTCGTCGGCGAGCTGGGTGGCGCACTCGTCAATGGAGACGTAGCGCTCGTCCCCCGACAGGGCGAAGCCATCCCCGGACAGGGTCAGCGCCAGATCCGCGTCGGTCTGGGCGTGGGCGGCGCCTGCAAGGACGAGCAGGATCGGCAGGGCGCGTAGGGCGGTGGTCATCCGTCAGACTCTCCTCGGCAGGGCCAGGGGCGGCCGCTCCGGCATCAAGAACCATACCAGGCCGCTGGGGCTTCCCCCGAGCGGGTTCGCGGGCCGACTTCTGCCAGGGTGTCAGCGCCGGCGGGCCAGCGCGGACAAAATGACACGGCCGCGCGCAGGCCGGCCAGTCTGCCGCGCGGACCTCATCCGACCGCCCCCAGGCGCGCCAGCATCTTGGTGGCCAGGAGGGCGGCCCCGACCCGAGTGTCGTCGGCGGCGAGCCACAGGTGCAAGACCTGACCTCGGAGCACCGGCGGCCCCACGCGGATGGCGTCCTCGCCGAGGGCGTCGGCGAGGGTCGGCGTCTCCCCGACGGCCAGCTCGGGATCGGCCTCGAGGGCCGCCGACACCTGGGCCGCGGTGACCCCGGCCGCGACCTCGATCCGCAGCCGCGCGACCACGCCGACAAAGGCCGAGACCAGGACGCGCTCGACCAGGACCCGGCCCGCGAGCGTCGGGCACAGCCGCGAGAAGTCGCGCTCGAAGGCCCCCTCGGGATCCGTCTGTTCGCCCGTGCGCGGGAGCACCTCGAAGGCCAGGCGACGCGGCAGCACGTTGACCGGCGGCTCGCGGAAGTTGAGCAGGTCGATGGTCTGATCGCGCAGTTCGTCCATCGCCGGGCGCCCGAGGCTGGACGCCGCATCGAGGGCGAGGACCTCGAGGGCCTGCACCGCGGGGCCCAGGGCCGCCACCACCCGCGCCACGATGGCCGCGAGGGGCTCGGGCGTCCGCAGCCGGTCGCCGGGACGGATGGGCGCCCCCGCAGGCGCCAGCTCGGCCGACACGCCGGTGCCGGGCAGGGCGATGACGCACGGGCCGGGCGGGAGCACCACCTCGCCCACCGGCACCGCCACGATGATGGCATCCCAGGGCGCGTCCAGCAGCCGATCGAGGGCACCGATGCGGTGCTCGTCGCCTCGCCACTCGAACATCTGCCCGACCGTCGCCTCGACGTCAGCCCCCGCGAGACGCGGCGGCGTGGGCCACTCGGCGAGGGCCTCGAGGATCTGCTCGCCGGCCGCCGAGAGGGGGCCGACGATCAGCACATTCATCGCAAGAACGGGCATTTGCGTGATCCCGAGTGCAAAAAACTGCCCTCGCACCCGGTCGAGGGGATGCAGGAAGGTTCGAGGGCGCAACGATAGGGTCGGCGTCCAGGCGCGTCAACAGTCGGCTTCCCGGAGGCGACGGGGGGCGCGGACCGGGGCGACCTACGTGTCATCGTTGACAGAATCGGTCGACGTTCTCTAGGGTTCCGCCGCCCGCGGGCCGGCCTGGTGCCCGCGCAGATTGAGAAAACGGGGATCGGCGCTCGGGGAGATGCCGGTTTCGGAGGGACGAGCATGGCGAAGCAGTTGAAGCCCTGGCTTCTGATGGGCCTGGCCGCGATGGCCCTGGCCGCGTGTCAGGAAGAAGACAGCAGCGGGGGTGGCGCCGACGCGGCCCTCCGCCAGGATGGCGGCGGCCAGGGCGGCATGGGCGGCGGCGCCGGCGGCATGGGCGGTGGCGCGGGTGGCGCCGGCGGCCAGGGCGGCATGGGCGGCGGCGCCGGCGGCATGGGCGGCATGGGCGGCGGCGCCGGCGGCATGGGCGGCATGGGCGGCGCCGGCGGCATGGGCGGCATGGGCGGCGGCGCCGGTGGCGCGGGCGGCGGTGGCGAGTGCGCCGAGGATCTCCAGTTCGGCGATCCCTGCGACGCCGAGCTCGACTGCTGCGGCCGTGGCCTGCTCTGCGTCGACTTCGGCCTCGGCGGCGGCGCCCAGTGCGTGCACGTCTGCGATGCCAACTCCGAGCCGACCGGCTGCGACGCCCGCGAGCTGTGCAACCCCGAGGAGCAGGTGGACGATCCCGATCTCCCCTCGCCCGGCGCCTGCGTGCCCAGCCAGGAGTGCGACATCGACGCGGCGGCCGTCTGCGGTGATGGCGCGACCTGCGTCGTGCTCCAGAACATCACCCTCTGCGCGCCCGCCGGCATGGCGGCCCAGGGCGATGCCTGCGAGATCTTCCCGGAGACCGAGGACATGGCCTGCCGCGCCGGCCTCACCTGCTTCGCCGGCACCTGCTCGGCGGCCTGTGCCGGTGCGGACGACTGCGCCGACGGCGCGCGCTGCGTCGATCTGACGGATCAGCTCGAGGGCCAGGCCTTCAGCTTCTGCGACGAGAGCTGCAACATCTTCAGCCAGGACGGCTGCGGCGAGGGTCAGACCTGCGCCTGGACGGCCACCGCCCCCTCCGTGGGCAACCCGGCCGAGCAGGCCATGGGTGTCTGCGTCGACGCCCCCAACGGCGCCGGCGTGCAGAACGAGGCGTGCACCCCCAGCGATCAGACCTACTGGGGCACCTGCGATCACGGCCTCTGCACCGTCCTCTCTGAGGGCGATCCCGAGACCTGCCTCGGCTTCTGCGATGATGTCGATCGCTCCCGCTGCATCAACGGCTCCGGCTGCGCCCGCGACGCCCTGGGCGTGAACCTGGGCCTGTGCCTGGGCGAGTGCTACCCCGAGGGGTGGGCCGCCGAGGGTGAGCCCGGCCCCGCCTGTGGCGAGGGCGAGAAGTGCGACTTCGCGTTCATCGTGCAGAACCAGGCCGGCGATCCCAGCGTGACCGGCATCTGCAACGCCGGCGTCGCCGAGGTCACCACCGGTGACGAGTGCGAGGCGGCGGCCGAGGGCAACGGCAGCAACTGCCCCGGCGACCACCTGTGCGCCGCGGTGGCCCAGAACGCCCCGCCCGTCTGCGTGAAGGTCTGCGAGATCGGCGAGGGCGTGGCCCACGGCTGCCCCCCCGGCTTCAGCTGCCTCGATGTGTTCGAAAACCCCGCCATCGGCGTGTGCCTCGAGCGGTAGTCGCCGGGCGGCGCGAGCCGCTCACCACGGCGCCCTGCCGTGGTCGGGCCGGTGCCCTTCCGGGCGCCGGCCCTTTCATGTTTTCATCCATGCTTTCAAGTCGTTCGGCCACCGGTATCCGGGGAGCGTCCAGGGAGGACGACCGGGGCTCGATCGCGTGCCGGGCGGGGCCCGGGGGGAGGTGTCCATGAGGTTCTCTCGCACCACGGCGCTGTGGGCCATCGCGGCACTCGCTGGCTGCGCCGGCGCCGACGATGAAGAGCAGCAGTGCAAGCTCCAGTCGGGCGAGGTCGGGGTCTGCTGCAACCTGCAGCTCGCCGCCGACGAGACCATCCTCGGTGCCTGCATCGACGGGCTGTGCACCGACGGGCTCACCCGCCAGCCCAACGCCCTCTGCGGCGAACCTCCGCCCCAGATGCGCGACCGCGGCATCCGGGACGCCGCCCCGGTCGAGGACGTCGGCCCGGGTGGGGCCGGGGGCATGGGAGGGGCCGGGGGCGCCCCGGACCAGGGCCCGCTCGAAGACATGGGCGCGGGCGGCCAGGGTGGCATGGGTGGGGCGGTGGATCCCTGCGCCGAGGTCACCTGTGATCCCGGTCAGCGCTGCGATCCCATGACCGGCGCCTGCCTCGTGCGGCCCGCCGCCGCCTGCGCCGACGCGGCCCAGTGCCCGGACGGCGACTGCCTGACCGAGGAGGCCAGCATGGGCACCGTGCCCGGCGGCTTCTGTCGGGTGGCATGCAACAACGACGAGATCTGCAACGGCGGCGCCTGTCTGCCCAGCGGCGACGGCAACATCTGCTTCGACCGCTGCGACGATGGCTCCCGCTGCCGGGAGGGCTGGACCTGCGTCGACGTCCAGGATCCGCCGACCTCGATCTGCCTGCCGGACTGCCGCGTCGCTGGTTGCGGGGCCCGCGAGATCTGCAACGAGGGCTCCGGGCAGTGCGAGCCGGCACCTCCCGCCTGCCGCTACCCGTGCCAGGCCGGCGAGACCTGCCAGAACGGGCGCTGCATTCGCCAGAACCAGACCTGTGAGACGGACTACCACTGCGAGGAGGATGTCCGGCAGTGCCATGAGGGCCGCTGCGTCGTCTCGGAGTTCACGGACTGCCTCAACGCGGCCGCCTGCGACGCCAGCCAGACCTGCGTCCCGACCGGGAACGACACGGGGCTGTGTCTCTTCTCGTGCCAGAGCGACGATCAGTGCCCCGCCGACAAGGCCTGCTACGACCAGCTGCTCGCCTGCTACTACATCATCTGCGGGCCCTCCGAGAACAACGGCCAGATCAACGGCGCCTGCCAGGCCGGCTCGGCGGGGCAGTTCCCCGGTACCTGCCTCCCCGTCAACGCGCCGCCGCCCGGCGAGCCCCAGATCGGCATCTGCCTGGAGGCCGGCAACGTCGGCGAGGGCGGCGCCTGCGATGCCCAGGTGGACGGCCGGACGCCCGCCGACCGCGCGCTGCAGTGCGGCCAGGGCATGATCTGCTTCGACGATCCCGATGATCCCCTCGATCCCGCGCGGGACTGGGGCAACCGCGGCGAGTGCGTGCGCCTCTGCGATCCCCGCAACGGGGTCTGCAACGGCCAGCGGCGCTGCGTCGACTTCGGCAGCCGCGATGATCCGGCGACCCCGGCCAGCGAGCTGCGCTACCTGGGCTTCTGCCTCGAGACCGACTGCTCCATCCGCCAGGATGACTGCGGCGCCGGCAACCACTGCCGGCCCTACAGCTTCGTGTCGGACCAGGGGCACTGCGGCCCCGCCGGCAACGTGGCCCTCGGGCAGCCCTGCGACGACGTGGCCCAGTGCGGCGATCACGCCATCTGCGCCAACGCGGGCGATGGTCTGACCTGCTTCGGCATCTGCGACCCCGCCGAGGGCGCCGCCGCCTGCCCGGGTGGCCAGCGGTGCGTCACCAACACCGGGTGGGCCTACGGCGTCTGCCTGTAGCCGGCACTTTTTCCTTTAATTTCAGTGTGTTTCCCTGCCGCGTCGATGCGTCAGTCGTCGAGGTGGCAGGCCACCCCGAGCAGGGCCGTCTGGCGGCTGAAGTCGGGGCCCCCACCCAGCGGCGAGAACCAGGCGCCGAGGTGCAGGACCCCCGACCACCGGCCCACCACGGGGCGCTCGATCCGTAGCTTCGCGCTCGATCGGTTCTCGTCCTCGATGAAGGTCTCGAGGGTGATGAACTGGGGGTCGTCGTAGACCACCCGCTGCACGTCGAGCTGGGCCGAGACGAGGAACGCCGAGGGCAGCTCGACGGTGGCGTAGGTCCGCACCAGGTGGCGGGTGAAGCCGGCGCGGAAGCTGTTGGAGGTGTTGGCGGCGAGGGTGTACTCGGCCCCGAAGAGCCAGTCCCCCGTCCGTCGCAGGCCGACGGTGGCGCTTTGCTGGGTGTCCGTCCGCAGCTCGCCCTCGACGCGCACCAGGAAGGGGGCACCCGTGGGCGTCGCACCGACGGCTGCCAGGCGATCGCCATCGAAGCGGAGGCTCTGCCAGCCCAGCCGGCCCTCCACCCGCCACGGCCCGAGGGGGACGTCCACCGCGACCCCCGCGCCGAGGCCATCGGCGCTGAAGTCGGCGTCCGGCTTGTAGACCAGGCGTGAGGCGTGGGCGCTGAGGCCGACGCGCACGTCCCCCAGCGCGACATCCACCGACGGCCCCGCCAGGACCCGGGCATGATCCCGCGGGACCTCGGGATCCCGGGTGGTCCGGTCCTGGAGGCGCGCGAGCAGGCCCACCACCAGCCACGGGGCCGTGCGCACCGCGAGCCGCCCACCGAGGACCTGGAAGACGCCATCCTCCTCGTCCCGGCCCGGGAAGTGGCGCGCCCCGGCCTGGTACTCGAGGCCCAGGTTCAGCGCCCCGGTGCGCAGCTCGTCGGCCGCGTCCAGGACGAGGCGCAGGAGCGCGCCGCTCGTCGCGGTCGTCCCCTCGCTGCGGGTGATGTTGGTGTCGATGCCGGCGGCGGACTCCAGGCGGAGGCGCAGAGGCTCATCGGCGCGGGCCGGCCCCAGGCCCGCGATCAGCGCGAGACCCGCCAGCGCCCTCGGCCGGCGGCGCCTCAACGGCCCTCCAGCGCGTCCGCGCGGCCTTCCAGCGTCTGCCGCCGCCGCTCCAGCTCGTCGGCCGTCTGGCGCAGCGCCGCACGGTGCTGCTCGATGGCGCGGATCTGCTCGGCGACGGCGGCCGGCGTGAGGGCCCCCACGTCATCGGAGAGGAGCGCCGGATCGAGGGCGGTCTCGACGATGAGCGCCCCGGCGCCCGTGCCCCCGCCCGCGAGCGGACCCCCCGCGACCTCGCCGACCGGCGCGGGCGGCGGCGCCGGGGACGGATCCGCGTTGTCGATCAGGCCGTCCGCGTCCCCATCGAACTCGGCCCCCGCCCCCGCGCCGGCCTCGGGCGCCTGGCCCGGCGGCGGCGCCGCGTTGGCCTCGTCGTCCCCCGCCAGCGATCCCTCGGCCCCGCGACCGCCCGCCGTGCCGGTGTCCCGGGTGGGCGGCGTGGGCTCCCGCGCGGAGGCCACCCCGGCGCTGGGCTGGTCGGACCGGACCAGCCGGCGGTTGCGCTCGTCCTCGGCGAAGAGCGCCGCGTCGCGATCGAAGGCCATGGCGGCGCGCAGCATGCGGCGGCGCGTCTGGAGCGCCTGGAGGCGGTCTTCCAGGGCCTTGAGCTGGCTGCGGACCCGCTCGGCGTTGTCGGAGGCCTCGTCGGCCAGCTCGCGCAGCTCGTCCGCCGAGGCCACCTCGCCCACGGGGGGCAGCTTGACCACCGCCCGCGAGCCCGCCTGGCCCGCCGCCGCCAGCGCCGAGCGCTCCGTCACCAGAGACTTCATCCGCTCGAAGGCCTGGCGGGCATCGGCCGATCCCCCGGCCAGCGCGGCGTTCTCGGCCGCCAGCGCCGCGTCCAGGGCCGCCACCAGCCGCCCGCGCGCCGCGGCCGCGGCCGCCTCGGCGTCTTCGACCCGCCGATCCAGCTCTTCGAGCCGGGTGGCGACCTCATGGGCTTCCTTGAGGAGGGCGTCGAGCCGTCCATCCCCCACCCCGGGCAGCACCTGGCGATCCGCCGCCTTCAGGGTGCCGATCCGGCCCACCAGGCTCTCGTGGGCCGCCCGCAGGCGCGCCTGCTCGGCCTCCGCGGCCGCCGAGCGCGCGAGCGCCGCGGCGTGGGCGGCGCGCGCCTCCGGCAACGGCTGGGCGCCCGCCGGGGAGGCCAGCACGGCGAGGAGCAGGAGCAGGGGGAGGAAGGTCTTCATCACGCCGGGTCATGGTAGCAAGGGACGGGCCACCGGCGAAGGCCCGCGCGCCCGGCCGCCGGCGGGGCGCACCTCTCAGAAAACTGAGCGCCGCCCGGCCAGGGACCGGGGAATTCCACCGCGGGGCGGGCCCCGACGCAAGATCCTTCGGCATTGGGGCCGGGGCGGCTATGGTGGCGCCGGAGGTCGCCCATGGTCCCGCTGCAGATCCAGTTCACCCACCGCTACGAGGAGGCCTGCGCGCTGCGCGACGCGGGCTTCGAGCCCATCGAGTGCGCCTTCGGCCAGCACGGCTCCGTCCTGGGCGAGCACGCCCTCGACCACCACGGCACCGAGAGCCACCGCGAGGGCGTGGCGCTGCGGGCCTGCCGCGACCTGTACGGCGCGCGCCGCCAGGACCCCCGCTTCGTCGTCACGGGCACCCCCGACGCCGACGCCGTCCTGGCCATCGTGGCCCTGGCCGGCCTCGTCCCGGCGCGCGCCCTGACCCCCGAGTTCTATGAGCTGGTCAACCGGCAGGATCTCGACCCCATCGGCCTGGCCCTGCTGGACGAGCCCGGCGGCATCCCCCTGGCGTGGTTCAACCAGCAGGAGCACCTGACGCAGAGCGAGGCGGGCTTTCGCAAGGCCATCGGCCACATGGTCCGCCTGCTGACCCAGGGCCTGCCCGCCTCCGAGCACGCCGCCGTCGAGGCCCGCGACCGCCACCGTCGGGAGAAGGCCCGGGAGGGCATCCTGGCCCGCTACGACCGCAGCGGCCTGGCGCTCCCCCTCCCCGACCCCCCCCGGCGCGTCCTGCGCGGCGAGGCGGCCCTGGACGACGCGGCCCGCGTGCGGGTGGTGCGCAGCACCGTCTGGGGCTTCGACGTCTGGTATCGGCTGGCCCCCGTGGTGGTCAGCTACGCGGCCCGGATGGCCAAGGTCACGGTCGGCTGCCCGGATCTCGCCACCGCCGAGCTGCTCTTCGGCCCCGGCGGCCTCCAGACCGTCTGGCCTCACCTCGGCAAGGGCTGGGGCGGCCGCGAGACCATCGGCGGCAGCCCGCGCGGCGAGCGCCTGTCCCTGGAGGTCACCCACCAGACCGCCCGCACCATCCTGCCGCTGCTTCGGGCCTGAGCCCGGCGGCGCGTCAGTCGGTCTGCTTCTTGACGATGAACAGGTGGTTGAAGCCGCGGAGGTAGAAGCCCCCCTCCTCCGCCGCACGGTGGCGGTTGGACTGCTTCAGCGTGCGGTTGTGGCGCACGACGGCGATGTGGTCGATGGGGTTGAAGTACTGCATCAGCAGGGCGAGGCTGCGGGTGCCGATGGGCACGAACCCCCGCCTTTTGTCATAGAAATCGCAGATGTACAGCCCCATGAAGCGCCGGTTCTTCAGGACCCGGAAGCACTCCTTGAAGGCGCCATCGAGGGCCTCGAAGTAGGCCTCGTCGGTGGCGGGGAGCTGGCCGATGCAGCGCGGGTCATCGCCGTAGTTCAGGTTGTCGCCATAAGGCGGGTCGGCGAAGACGAAGTCGACCGACTCGCTGGCCTGGGGCAGGCGGCGCGCGTCGGCGTGCTGGATGTCAGGCCGCGTCGGGTGGACGTCGAAGCCGATGCCCGTACGCCCGAGATCCCGGGCCACGTCCAGCGTCGTCCCCGAGCCGCAGAACGGATCCATGATCACGTCCCCCGGGCGGGTGTAGCGCTCCAGCAGGTTCCAGATGACATAGGCGGGGGTCGCCCCCCGGTAGGCGGTGCTGCCCTGCCCACCCACGCCGTACTGCTGGGAGGGGTACTCCCAGAGGGTGGTGGTCTGCGGGCGCAGTGGGGTCGTCGCGGTGGCACGGGCGCAGGTTAGGGGGAGTGGCGGCGGACGGCAAGGGCCCTTGCGCTCGGGTCACGCGCGACGTGGATGCTGCCTGCACCGATCAAGGAGCGTCCGTGGGGTTCGAGGCCTGGCTGACGGTGGGCGTGGTCGCGGGGGTGTTCACCCTGCTCGCGACCGACCGGTACTCGTCCGAAGTCGTCGTCGTCGGCGGTCTGGTCGTCCTCTTGGTGACGGGCGTGCTGACGCCGATCACCGCCTTCGCTGGCTTCGCCAATCCGGGCGTCGCCTCCTGGCGGCCCTGTATGTCGTGACGGCGGGGCTGCGCGAGACGGGGCGCTTGACCGACCGGCCCAGCTTCTCCTGGAGCGGGCTCCATCGGCCCCTCTGCCCGCCGTCGGCTGACGCTGGTGACCACGGGGCTGAGCGCCTTCCTGAACAACACCCCCATCGTGGCGCTGTTCATGCCGCTGGCGACGACGTGGGCCCGGCGCCGCGGCCGCTCGGGGCGCGGTCTGCTCATGCCCCTGTCCTACGCGGCGGTGCTCGGCGGTACCTGCACGATGCTCGGCACGTCGGTGCACCTCGTCGTCCACGGGCTGCTGCTGCAGCATGACATGGCCGGCATGCAGCTCTTCGAGCTGACGCCCATCGGCCTGCCGGTGGCCGTCATCTGCCTGCCCGCCCTCTGGGTGCTGTCGCGCCGCTTCCTGGATCCCACCGCGCGCCTGCCCCAGACGGACGAGGAGGTGCGCCGGGAGTACACCGCCGACCTGATGGTGACGGCCGACGCGCCCTTCCTGGGCCAGACGGTGGAAGCGGCAGGGCTGCGCCACCTGGCGGGCCTGTTCCTGGTGCAGATCGAGCGCGGCGACCAGGTGATCACCCCGGTCGGACCCGACGATCGCCTGGCCGCCGGGGACCGGCTCACGTTCGCCGGCGTGCTCGACACCCTCGTCGACCTGCAGCGGCGCCGTGGCCTGGAGCCGCCACAGGCCCGCCACGTCCAGCCGGGCTGGGTGATGCACCAGGCCGTGGTCTCCCGCGGCTCGCGCCTGGAGGGCCGGGGCATCCGCGAGATGGGCTTCCGCACGCGCTACCACGCCGCTGTCGTGGGGGTCCACCGCCACGGCGAGCGCATCGAGCAGCGCATCGGCGACATCGTGCTGCGCCACGGCGACACGCTCTTGCTGCTGGCGGCGCCCGGCTTCTCGCGGGCCTTCCGGGACGCGGCCGAGTTCTACCTCATCTCCGAGGTGGCCGACACGGAGCGGCCGCGCCACCGCCGGGCGCCCATCGCCCTCCTCATCATGGCTGCCGTCGTGACGCTGGCCGCGACCCAGGTGCTGCCGCTGGTGACGGCCGCCGCCGCCGGCTCGCTGGCCATGGTCGGCACCGGCTGCCTGTCGCCCGGGCAGGCCCGCCGCTCCATCGACATGTCCGTGCTGGCCGTGGTGGCCGCCGCCCTCGGCATCGCGCGAGCCCTGGAAGAGACGGGGGCTGCGGCGGCCCTGGCGTCGGGCCTCTCGGCGGTGGCGGCCGATCTCGGCCCGGTCGCTCTCCTCGCCGCCGTGTACCTGACCGGGATGCTGCTGACGGAGCTGGTGACCAACACGGCGGCCGCCGCCCTGCTCTTCCCGGTAGCCCTCCAGGTCGCCGACGTCGCCCACCTGGATCCCCGCCCCTTCGTGCTGGCGACGTCCATCGCCGCGTCCATCTCCCTCGCGACGCCGCTGGGGTACCAGACGAACATGATGGTCTACGGCCCCGGCGGCTACCGCTTCGCCGACTTCCTCAAGATGGGCGTGCCCTTGCAGCTGCTGGCCGCGACCGTGGCGATCACGGCGCTGACGCTGCGCTACTCCTTGTGGTGAGCCCCGGCCTCGGCCCGCCGCGCCTCGGCTCGGAGGGCCTCCTTCTGGGCGGTGTCGACCCGCAGCAGATCGATGACCGACGGCACCGTCTGCGTGGTCATCTTCGCGAGGAGTTCCCCTGGAGAATCGGCCACTTGTAGCAGATCGCGGAACGGCGGGCGCACGAAGCCCACGGCGCTCGCGTGGGCGATGAAGGCCAGCAGGTGGTCGAAGTAGCCCGCCACGTTGAGCAGGCCGAGGGGCTTCTTGTGGTAGCCCAGCATGCCCAGCGTGGCCGCCTCCATGATCTCTTCCCAGGTGCCGAAACCCCCGGGCAGCGCCACGAATCCGTCCGCCAGATGCACCATCATGGCCTTGCGCGCATGCATGCTGTCGACGACGAAGAGCTCCGTGACGGCGTGGTGGCCCACCTCCAGCGCCTGCAGCTTGTCGGGGATGACCCCATAGACCGTGCCGCCGGCGGCGAGGGCGCCGTCGGCGACGGCCCCCATCAGGCCGGCGCGCCCGCCGCCGTAGACGACGCCGACGCCAGCGCCGGCCAGGTGCTGGCCCATGGCGTGGGCGGCCTCCAGGTAGAGGGGATCGACGTCGCTGCTCGAGCCGCAGTAGACAGCGAGCCTTCGGAAGGTGTGCATGGTGCTCCCGGTCGGGGGGTCGTCGGCGAAGGCGCCACCATAGCAGAGGCGGGAGGTCCGCGATGGGCCTGACCATCGAGGTCGTCGATCGGCTCGGTGGCATCCCCGCCGCCGCCTGGGACGCCCTCGTGGGCGACGGATGCCCCTTCCTGGAGCACGCCTTTCTGCTGGGGCTGGAGCGGACGGGGGCCGTGGGCCCCGGCACCGGCTGGCTGCCTCGCTACGTCCTGTGCCGGCGCGGGGCGCAGCTCGTCGGGGCGGCGGCGCTGTACGAGAAGCACGACAGCCACGGCGAGTTCATCTTCGACTGGGGCTGGGCCGAGGCGGCGCAGCGGGCCGGCCTGCCCTACTACCCCAAGCTGGTGGCGGCCGCCCCGTTCTCGCCCGTGGCGGGCCCCGCCTGCTGCGGGCGCCCGGCGAGGGCGACGACGTCCGCCGGGCCCTCGTCCAGGGCAGCCGCGGGCTCGCCCGGCGCCTGGGCACACCGGCATCCACTGGCTCTTCGTGACGCCCGACGAGGCCGACCTGCTCGCGGACGAGGGGTTCGCCATCCGCCACCCACCAGTTCCACTGGCACAACGAAGGCTACGCCGACTTCGAGGCCTTCCTCGCCCGGTTCCGCAGCGACCGCCGCAACCAGATCCGCCGGGAGCGTCGCGGGGTCATCGAGGCCGGGGTCGAGCTGCGCGTGGTCGAGGGCGACGCCCTCACGGCCGACGACGAGGCCCTGGCCTGGGCCTGCTACAGCTCCACCGTCGACAAGTTCGCCTGGGGCCGCCGCTACCTGAACCGAGCCTTCTTTTCCCATCTTTTCAAGCACTTTCGCCATCGCATCTTCTTCGTCCGGGCCGATCTGGGCGGGCGGGGCGTGGCATCGGCCTTCAACATCCAGAAGGGCGCCGATCTCTACGGGCGCTACTGGGGCTGCCTCGAAGACATCCGCTACCTGCACTTCGAGGTGTGCAGCTACGCGGGCATCGAGGCAGCCATCGCCCGCGGGCTGCACCGCTTCGAGGCGGGGGCGGGGGGCGGCGGCCACAAGTTCGGGCGCGGCTTCCTCCCCCGCCGCATCTACTCGGCCCATGAGATCTACCTGCCCCCGCTGGATCGCGCCGTGCGCGAGTACCTGGCTCGGGAGCGCGCTGGCCTGGAGGCCGAGCTGGCGTCGGTGGAGGGCGCTGTGCTCAAGGCACCTACCGGGATTGATCCGGCCCGCTGATCCGGGAAAGCTGGGGCCGTCGCTGTCACTCGGGGGAGGAGAGCACCCATGCGGAAGCGAGGCTTCACACTCATCGAGCTGATGATCGTCGTGGCGATCATCGGCATCCCGGCCGCCGTGGCCATCCCGGCCTTCATGCGCTACATCCGCAACTCGAAGACGTCGGAGGCCACCATCAACCTCCGCAAGATCTTCGACGGCGCGGCGGCCTACTACAGCGACGAGCACTCCAACCGCGCCGGTGACATCTTGTCACGGCAGTTCCCGGCCACGGTGGCCAGCACCCCGCCGGCCGCCGCCTGCGTCGCGGGCGAGAGCAAGAAGCACGCGCCCGACAACGCGCTCTGGCGCCAGCCGAGCTGGGTGGCCCTGAGCTTCGGGATCGATGATCCGTTCTTGTTCCAGTACGACTTCGAGTCGGCGGGGACGGGCGTGGGCGCCGGCTTCACGGCCGGGGCCCACGGCGACATGGACTGCAACAACGTGCTGTCCACGTTCGAGCGCGTCGCGCACATCGATCAGCAGAACAACTTCAGCGGCGGCGGGCAGGGCATGTACATCAAGCTGCCCACCGAGTAGGCGGGGGTGGAGCCCGGGCGGCGCCGGGGCCTCAGCCGAGCAGGTCCTTGATGGCCTCGCGCTCCTCGAGCAGCTCCTCGGCGCTGGCCATGGCCTTGGCGCGGGCCTTGTCGGAGAGCTCGACGCCCTGGACGATGGACCAGCCGCCCTTGGCATCGACCCGGCAGGGGAACGAGTAGATCAGGCCGGCGGGGATGCCATAGCTGCCGTCGCTGCTCACGCCCATGCTCACCACCTCGCCCTCGGGGGTGGGCCGAAACCAGTCGCGCATGTGGTTCATGGCCGCGAAGGCCGCCGAGGCCGCGGAGCTCTTGCCGCGGGCCTTGATGATGGCGGCGCCGCGCTGCTGGACCGTCTTGAGGAACTCCCCGTCCAGCCACGCCTCGTCCGTGATCACGTCGGTCACCGGCTTGCCGTCGATGGAAGCGTTCTCGTAGTCGGGGTACATGGTGGGCGAGTGGTTGCCCCAGATGGCCAGGCCGCTGATGCTGGCCACCGGCACCCCGGCGCGGGCCGCGAGCTGGCCCACCGCGCGGTTCTGATCCAGGCGGGTCATGGCGGTGTAGTTGGCGCGGTTCGTCCGCTTCGCCTGGGCCTGGGCGATGAGGCAGTTGGTGTTGCAGGGGTTGCCCACCACCAGCACCTTCACGTCCTTGTCGGCCACGGCGTCGATGGCGCGGCCCTGGCCGGTGAAGATGGGGCCGTTCTCGCGGATGAGATCGGCGCGCTCCTGGCCGGGGCCACGGGGCTTGCTGCCCACCAGGAAGACGGCGTTGGCGTCGGCGAAGGCCGTCTCCAGCTCCGAGGTCACGACCACCCCGTGCAGCAGCGGGAAGGCGCAGTCCTCCAGCTCCATGGCGACGCCCCGCAGGGCATCGAGGGCCACCGGCAGCTCGAGCAGCTGCAGGATGACGGGCTGATCGGGGCCGAACACCTCGCCGGCCGCGATGGGGAAGAGCAGGCTGTAGCCGATCTGGCCCGCAGCGCCGGTGACGGCCACGCGGATGGGGGACTTGCTCATGGAGATCTCCTCGGTCGGGCCCAGGGGGCCGTTCAGGGGCGCAGTGTAGTCCGCGCGCGCGCCAGGGCAAGGGGCTTTCCAGGGGGGCTTTCCGGGCCGCGTGCGCCGGCGGGCCCCTACGCCGCGCGGAGCAGCCGCCCGACCAGGCTGACGGCCGCGACGAACAAGGCAGCCAGCAGGCCCCACCAGAGGCCGGCCACCCCCAGCCCCAGCGGCCACGCCAGCGCGAGGCCCACCGGCAGGCCGATGCCCCAGTGCCCCACCACCGCCCAGACGAGGGTGATGCGAGTGTCGCCGCGACCGCGCAGCGCCCCCGCCGCCGTCGCCTGGAGACCGTCGAAGAGCTGGAAGAACCCCGCGATGCGCAGCAGCGGGATGGCCGCCTCGACCACCGCGGGATCGGGGCTCATGGCCCGCGCGATGGGGCCCGGGATCAAGACGAAGGCCAGCGCGGTCGTTCCCATGAAGGCGAGGGCCAGCTCCAGCGCCGCGACGCTGGCCCGGCGGGCGCCCGGCCGATCGCCCCGCCCGATGGCGTGGCCCGTGCGCACCGCCGCCGCCGCGGACAGGCCCAGGCAGACGGTGAACGTGAACGAGGCGACCTGGAGCGCCACCTGGTGCGCCCCCGTCGCCGTGGTGCCGAAGCCGCCGGCCAGCACCGTCACCGTCGAGAAGAGCCCCGCCTCCAGGAAGAAGGCCCCGCCCACTGGCCAGCCGAAGTGCAGCAGGCGCCGCAGGCCGGCCAGGGAGATCCGCCCGGCGGGCCCGGGCACCCGTCGCGCAGCGAACCCCAGCAGCAGTGCCTGCAAGGCCCCCACGAGGCTCGATGCCACCCCGATGCCCAGGACGCCGAGGCCGGCCCCCAGGCCCGCCGCCGGCAGCCCGAACGCCTGCAACCCCGCGTCACCCTTGGCAAAAAGCCAGCTCGCCGGCAGGTTGACCGCGTTGGCGACCAGGGTGGTGACGAGGACGGCCCGCGGCTGCTCGCTCGCCTGCAGGAACCCCCGCTGGGCAGCCACCAGCAGCATCGGCAGCGCCGACGGCAGGCGGCCCCAGAGGTAGCGGTGCACCTCGGCCTGCACCTCCGGCGCGACGCCCACGCTGCCGAGGGCCGCCGGCGCCATGCCCAGCGCCAGCAGCACCGCCAGGGGCGCCAGCAGCACCGCCAGCACGACGGCCTCGTGGTAGGCCGCCCGGGCCTCCGCCGGCCGGCCCGCCCCGAGGGCCTGGGAGGCCACGGGATCCAGCCCCATGAGCACCCCGAACGGGAAGACCGTCGCCAGGAAGAAGAGGGCTCCGCCCAGGCCGACCGCGGCGATCTCGACCGCCCCGAGGCGGCCCGCCACCAGGGTGTCCACCAGGCTCAGGAGCTGGTTGCCCGCGAACGCCACCACCAGGGGCGCCGCGAGCGTCAAGGTGGCACGCCGCTCGGCGCGTCGGTCGTGGGCCACGGGCCTGATCCTCGGGGCCATGGCCCGCCGGCAAGACGGGGCACCCTACCCGAAGGCCTCGCCGCGTGCACGACCCTGGGCCCACGGCCTGGCTCCAGGCATGATGAGCCATGGCCGATCCCGACTCCCTGCGCTGCTTCCTCGCGGCCGCCGAGCTGCTCAACTTCCGGGCCGCCGCCGAGCGCGTGCACCTGTCGGCCGCCGCCTTCAGCGACCGCATCCGCCGGCTCGAAGAAGACCTGGACGTCCGGCTCTTCGACCGCACGACCCGCCGGGTGGAGCTGACCGCGGCAGGTCGCCGCCTGCGGCCCCAGGCCGCGCGCGCCCGGGCCGAGGCCGAGGCCGGCCGGGCCGTGGTCCACGCCGCCGACACCCCCCTGCCCTTCGAGCTGACGCTTGGCACCCGCTTCGAGCTGGGCCTGAGCTGGCTGCTGACCGCGCTCGACCCCCTCCAGGCGCGCCGCCCCGACCGCCGCCTCAACCTGAGCTTCGGCGTCGGACCGGATCTGCTGACGCGGGTGGCGCGCGGCGAAGTGGACGCCGCCGTCACCAGCACCCGCCTCACCCTCGGCGAGCTCGACTACGCGCTGCTGCACGAGGAGCAGTACGTCTTCTGCGGTGCGCCCGCGCTGCTCGACGTCCTGCCCCTCGATCGCCCCGACGACGCCCGCCGCCACACGCTCCTCGACGCCTTCGCCGATCTGCCGCTGTTTCGCTACCTGCTCGACGCCCGCCCCGCCGCCGACGCCTGGGGCTTTCGGGGCACGGAGCTGCTGGGCACCATCGCGGCGATCCGGGCCCGCGCCCTCGCCGGCAAGGGGGTGGCGGTGCTGCCGGCCTACTTCGTTGCCGCCGATCTCGCCGCCGGGCGGCTGCGCGCGGTCCTGCCCGACCACCCCCTCCAGCAGGACTGGTTTCGCCTGATCTGGCGCCGCGGCCACCCCCTGGCCGACGAGCTGCGGGCGCTGGCCGAGGAGCTGCGCGGCTTTCCGCTCCGCTGAGTTCGTCAGGCATTCCCGAACAATTACATTCGAATCATTCCGATTCACCGGACCGACCGGGTTCGCCATGCTGTCGGCAGGAGGTGAATGATGAACCCAGCCCAGCTTCGAGCCCTGCGGGCCGCCAGCCGCGTGACCTTCACCCTCGGCATCTTCGGCTGCGCCGAGGATGCGCCGACCGCGCCTGCGCCGGATCCGGTGGAGGCCGCCGAGGAGGCCGACGCCCAGGTGGACGCGGCCCCCATCGACGAGGCCGACGCCCAGCATGAGCTCTTCGTGGACGCCGCCACGGATCCGAGCCTCGACGCGGGCGCCCCGGTGCCCGCCGACGCCGGCCCGGAGGCCGACGGCGCCCTCGTCGACGCCGCCGGCGGCGACGCCGGCCCGCACTGCGATCTGAACGCCCCCGACTACCCGGCCTGCTGCGACGCGGTGGGCTGGGACTTCGCGGCGGGCTGCATGGCGTGGGGTCCCCCGGTGCCCCCCGCTCTGCTGGCTTGAGGGGGGCGACGATGCAACTCCTTGATCTTCGAACGGAAGCTCGCGCGCTCGCGCCGATCCTCGACGCCACCCCCGAGGCGCGGCGGGCGGCCCTCGCCACCTGGCGCGGCCGGATGGTCAACGAGCATGGCTCCGCGCCGGTCTTCGCGGCGCTGGCCGACCAGCTGGCCGACGCGGGCGCCCCGGCGACGCAGGTGGAGGCCGTGCGGGCCATGGCCGAGGAGGAGCACCGCCATGGCGTCCTCTGCGGCGCGGTGGTCGAGGCCCTCGGCGGCGAGGCGCGGGCCCCGGCGCTGGTGGAGCAGCCGCTGCCGACCCACGCCGACGTCGACCGCTTCGAGGCGGTGACCCGCAACCTGCTGTCGGTGTGCTGCCTCAGCGAGACGGTCGCGGTGGCCCTCATCGGCGCCGAGCGGCTGGAGATGCCCGAGGGTCCCCTGCGCGACATCCTCACCCGCATCCTGGCCGACGAAGTGGGCCACGCGCGGCTGGGCTGGCGCTGGCTGGCGGACCACCAGCAGCGCCTGGACGCCGAGCGCCGCGAGCGCCTGGGCCGCTACCTGGCCGTCGCGTTCGGGCACCTCGAGGCCCATGAGCTGGCCCAGCTCAAGCCCGGCGGTCGGGTCGATCCGGCCCTCGGGATCTGTGACGGAGGAGCCGCCCGGGCGCTCTTCTACGCCACCGTCGAGACGGTCATCGTCCCCCGCCTGGAGGCCCTGGGGCTGCCGGCCGCCGCCGCCTGGGACGCGCGCCACCACCCCGAATCTGCTGTGAATTCAGCTGCCTAGAAGAGCGCGCCCACGCTGACGCCGGCCGAGAAGACCGTGGTCTCATCGACCCGCAGGCGCTGGCCCACCGTGTCGATGGCAGGCACGAACGTCGGGTTGTGCTCGGCGGGGTTGTAGCGGGGGCTCGTGGGATCCTCGACCCGGCCCGAGCCATCGGTGTCCTTCCCGATGTTCGCCTTGCTGATGAAGTGCTCGGTGTCGTGGGCCAGGCTCAGGTGTGCCGTGACGCGGGCGTGCTCGGAGAAGTACGCCCCGATGTCCAACTTCCCGCGCACCTGGGCGAACTGCTCGACCGTGGTGATGCCGTCGTGGGCCTCGCCGCGCACGCCGCTGCGGCTGCCGGGGTTGTAGCGCCCGCAGTTGCCGCCGCCGGCCTCGGCCGGATCGGGCGTGCAGAGCTCTGCCCCCAGGGCCAGCGCGTCGAAGAGCTCGGAGTAGTCGCGCCCCTCGGCCTGGTAGGCGGCGCCGAGGCCCAGATCGATGAAGAACTTCATGCCGCGGGCGGGATCCGTCCACGGGATGATCTCGGCGCCCAGGTCGAAGTCGACCCGGGAGCCCGGACCCACGAACTCCTGCGCGTCGCCGTAGTCGCGAAACAGCGAGCCCTTGGCGGCGAACGGGAAGCGCGCCCCGATGCGGGCGTACGGGTCGGCGTATGGGGTGCGGTAGGAGAAGGCCTGCCCGATGATGAGGGTGTGCAGCCCGCGGCCGACGCCCTCGTTGCCCAGCTTCATGACCTCGCCGGTGGGCACCTGCCAGCCGAGCTCGAGGGCCCACTCACCCCGCGTCTCGTCGCGGTCGCGGCTCACGGGCGCGTAGCGCACCATGAACGTCATGTCGCCGAAGCCGGCGCGGGTGGGCAGCCCGTCCGTCGGCACCGGGAAGAGCTGCACCCCGTCAGCCGGCGCGATGGTGGAGTTCTCCGGGGTGATGGGCTCCTTGTCGGGATCGCCGCCGTTGCCGGCGAACCGGATGTGCTGGCTGTCTTCCAGGACCACCGGCGCGCTGATGGAGAGCTCGAGGTCGTGCCAGAGGCCGAAGCGGAAGCGCGGCTCGATCTCATGGGTGATCCGCTCGTAGCGGACCTCCTTGACCTGGAGCAGGCGGCCGGCCGGGCCGGCGTCGCCGCAGGTCTCCTGGTCGCCCATGAACCGGCTGGGGTTGGTGGCCTGGTTGGGATCGCACCCGTACTCCCGGGTGATCTTCGCCCGGCGCAGCGTCCGGCGGTACCGGATTTCCCCCACGAAATCGAAGAGATCCACGCCGTCGGCCGCGTCGATGACGTCGGCCACCTCCGCGGCCGGGACCGGCGGGGCGGCACAGAGAAGGAGCGCGGCGACGAGGCCCCGGCGGATCATCGAAAACCTCCCGAGCGAACCGGACGCCACGATAGCCGTGGCGGGGCCGCGAGTAAACGCTGCCCAGGGCCGTGGCCCCGAGCAAAATTGCCGCACGGCCCCGGTCAGACCGGACCCCGACGCGGCGAACACCCCCCCGCGCCCACTGGAGGGCGCCCAGACGACCCGGAGTCGCCATGAAGACCGCCCTCGCCGCCGCCACCGTGCTGGCCCTCGCCGCCACCCCCGCCGCCGCCACCTGCCTGTCGATGGAGGGCCCGCCCCCCGGGGCCACGGCCGGTGTGGGGCCCCTGGCCACCTTCCCCGACGGCAATGTGTTCCTGCGCCCCTTCCTCAATGGCGCCGGCTGGACGTCCCTGGGCAGCAGCACCATCTACGTCAGCGGCTACGCGGGCGGCAGCCCCGTGCAGGAGCGCGGGCTCAACAACATCAACCTGCATGTTCACCCGACGGTGGGCGTGACCTCGGCGACGTTCGCCTACGCCGACTTCGGCGGGAACATCAACATGCGGGTCAACGGCGGCTTCATCTCGACCGGCGACCTGTCGGCGCTGCCCCCGATCATGGGCGGGGCCGCCGTCACCGTCACCCGCATCAACTTCTTCAGCTACCACATGGGCACGGTCACCCTGACCGCCCTCGGGGCCGGGACGATCACCGACTTCGCCGTGGGGGGCCAGGAGTTCCTGGTGGACGACGTCTGCTGGTAGGCCCAGGCTCAGCCCTCTTCGCGCAGGCCCAGCTCTTTCATCTTGGTTTGCAGAGACTTGCGCGAGATCTCCAGCTTCCGGGCCGCCCGCGTGACGTTGCCCCCCGTCTCGTCGAGGGCCCGCTCGATCATCTCGCGCTCGAGGCGCTGGGTGGTCAGCTTCACCGCGTCCTTGAGGCCCGTCACCCCCACGGGCGGCGCCGGAGACGGGGCCGCCTGCCCGGCATCCTGGCGCAGCTCCGCCGGCAGATCGTCGCGCCGGATGACGGGCCCGTCGCAGAAGAGGAGCGTGCGCTCCAGTACGTTCTCCAGCTCGCGGATGTTCCCGGGCCAGGCATACTGCAACAGGACCGCCATCGCGCCCTGATCCAGCCCCTCGATGGTCCGCCCAAGTCGGACGGCGTAGCGCGCCAGGATGTGATCCACGAGCAGCGGGATGTCATCGATCCGAGCCCGCAGCGGCGGCAGGTGCAGCGGCACGACGTTGAGGCGGTAGTAGAGATCGTCGCGGAAGCGTCCCTCGCGGACCTGCTGGGCCAGATCGCGGTTGGTGGCGGTGACCAGGCGGACGTCCACCCGGCGCGTCGTGATGCCGCCCACCCGTTCGAACTCGCTCTCCTGGATGGCCCGCAGCAGCTTCACCTGCATCTCGGTGGAGACCTCGCCGATCTCGTCGAGGAACAGAGTGCCCTCATGGGCCAGCTCGAACCGCCCCGGCTTGCTGGTGACCGCCCCCGTGAAGGCCCCCTTCTCGTAGCCGAAGAGCTCCGACTCGATGAGGGTGTCGGGGATGGCGGCGCAGTTCACCCGGATGAACGGCCGATCCGCCCGGGCGGAGTGGGCGTGCAGCGCCTTGGCGATCAGCTCCTTGCCCGTGCCGCTCTCGCCGGTGATCAGCACCGTCGAGGGCGTGGCCGCCACCTTCTCGACGATGTTGAAGACGCGCTGCATGGCGGCCGACGTGCCGATGAGGCCGAAGCGGCCCTCGGCGGGCGGCACCTGGAGGGGACGGCTGGCCTGGAGGTTCAGGCGGCGGGTGTGCACCGCCTTCGCCACCACGCGGGTCAGCTCGTCCTTGTCGTAGGGCTTCGTAATGAAGTCGAAGGCCCCGAGCTTCAGGGCCTCCACCGCCGTGTCGACGGTGCCGTGGGCCGTGATCACGATGACCGGCAGATCGGCGTCCCGCTCCAGCAGGCGCTTGAGCAGCGTCATCCCATCCATGTGCGGCATGCGCAGATCGGTGATGACCACCGAGAACCGCGCCTGCTCGAAGGCCTCCAGGGCCTCTTCCCCGTCCGCAGCGAGCTGGACGGCGTACCCCTCGCGCCGCAGGAGCGCCCCGAGGAGCTTGCGCAGGTTGCTCTCGTCGTCGGCGATGAGGATGCGATCGGCGGGCTCGGACATCAGCGCTCCGGAGGGTTCGGCGGATGGTAGCCGGCCCCGGCCGCTGGGAAGCGGCGCGCAGGAAGGCGCACCTCGCGCCGGGCCCCGTGTGGTAGGGTGCCGCCCATGGCCCGGGTCGCCCTCTCCTCCTGCTGCTGGTGGGTCGCGCGATCGCGGGCGACGGCGATCTGGTCTGGCGCACCATCGACACGCCCCACTTCGCCCTGCACTTCCCCGAGGGCCTGGAGCGCGTGGCCTTCCGGGCGGCGCGCCTCTGCGAGGAGGCCCACGCCGCCCTCACGCCGCTGCTCGACCATGTGCCCGACCGCCGCACCCACGTCGCCCTGACCGACTATGGCGACTTCGCCAACGGCAGCGCCACCGCCCTCCCCTACCCCCGCATCACGCTGCTCGCCGCGCCGCCGGCCCTCGACGGCAACCTCAACGACTACGACGACTGGCTGCGCCTGCTCGTGTTCCACGAGTACGCCCACATCCTCCAGCTCGACAACGTCAGCGGGGTGCCCGCGCTGTTCAACTACCTGTTCGGCAGGAAGTTCGCGCCCAACCACAACGTGCCGTCCTTCCAGCTCGAGGGCGAGGCCGTCTGGGTCGAGTCGCTGACGTCGGGGCGAGGGCGCATCCGCTCCGGCCGTCTTCCGCGGCACCCTGCGCGCCCAGGCCCTCGCCGGCCGCCTGCCCACCATCGACGCCCTGGTCCACTTCCCCAGGACTGGCCCGGCCCGAACGTCTGGTACATGCACGGCGGCCACTTCTTCGACTGGGTGGCCCGCACCGCGGCCTCCAGGCGGCCGGCCTGACCCATGACGCCAGTGAGCGGCCAGCTCATCCCCTTCGCCCTCAACGAGGCCACCCGGGCCTCCACCGGCCAGGGCCTCACCGCGCTCCACGCCGCCTGGGCGGCCGACCCCCTCCGGCGCGCTCCCTCGTCGAGCGCGACGCCCTCGGCAGGCTCACGCCCCAGACGGCCATCACCACGACCGGCCAGCGCCACGAGCTGCCCGCTTCCTGCCCGACGGCACCCTGCTCGCCCTGCACTCCGCCCCCCAGGAGCGCTACGGCGTCTGGCAGCACCCCGCCGACGGCAGCCCCCCCAGCCGGCTGCTCCGAGATCGACGGCGCCAGCAGCTACGACCTCTGCGCCCAGGGCCGCTTCATCGTCTACGAGCTGCCCCAGCCCTACCGCGAGGCCTACAGCTTCCACGACCTCTACCTGCTCGACCTGCGCACCGGCGAGCGGACGCGCCTCACCCGGGGCGGCCGCCTGCGGGAGGCCGCGTGCAGCGCCGACGGCACCTTCGTCGTGGCCAGCCAGATCGTCGCGGGGCGCACCCGCCTCGTCCGCATCGACACCGAGGACGGCCGCCTGACCGTCCTGCACGACCCCGGCGCCCTCGACCAGATCACCCACCCGGCCATCTCGCCCGACGGCCGCCTGGTCGTCGCCACCCGCGTCAGCCAGCGCCATGGCCGCGACCTGGTGGCCATCCACCTCGATGACGCCGACCGGCTGGAGCGCCTCACCGACGACGACGCCCTCGAGCTGATGCCCCGCTTCAGCCCCGACGGCCGCTGGATCGTCTATGCCAGCGACATCACAGGGATTTTCAACCTGTACGCCCAGCGAATCGACGCGCTCGGGGCCGCGCGCCGGCTCACCAACGTCGTGACGGGCGCGCTGGATCCCGCCATCTCGCCCGATGGACGCCGCCTGGTCTACCGCCTCATCACGGCCGAGGGCACCGACCTCTACGAGACGCCCTTCGACCCGGACGAGGCGTCCTGGAGCCTCAACGACGCGCGGCCGTCTCCCCCGCGCCCCGACGTCGGGGACGCCCCGCTCCCCACCCGGCCGTACGCCGCCACCGAGACCCTGTGGCCCGTCGCCTGGAGCCCCGGCTTCTCGGTCACCAACGCCACCGACACCGCCAGCCAGCTCGGCGTCGAGCTCGATGCCGCCGACGCCGCGGGCCACCACTTCCTGGTCGCCAACGTCACCACCACCCCCGCCGAGCAGGGCCTCGCCGCCAGCCTCAGCTACAGCCTGCACGTCTTTCGGCCCACCCTCTCGATCAGCGCCACCCACGCCACCCAGACGCGGGCCAACGGCGCGTTGCACGGCAGCCTGCCCCAGGACTGGCGGGAGTCCAGCACCAGCCTCGGCCTCGCGGCCTCCATCGGCTTCGGCCGCGCCGCCCGGGGGGCCTCGGCCAGCATGCGGTACGGCTACAGCCTGCTGCGGCCCATCGAGAACATCGATCCCGCCAACGACCCCCTCGATCGCGCCCCCGTCCTCCCGGGCGACGAGGATCGAGGCAGCCTCTCGGTGACGCTGCGCTTCGGCGACGTCGACGCCACCCCCTTCTCCATCAGCACCGAGGCGGGCCGCACCCTGGGCGCCACCCTGCGCTTCCGCCACCCCCACCTCGGCGGCGACCTCGAGACCGCCGAGGTCTTCCTCGACTACGCCGAGTACCTCGACCTCTGGTGGCGCCACGCCCTCGCCCTGCGGATGGTCGCCGCCTTCGGCCGAGGCCAGGCCGACCAGCGCATCTTCTACGCCCTCGGCGCCCCCCAGGAGCGCAACATCCTGCTCGACGCCCTCGACGAGATCATCCTGGGCAGCACCTTCCTGCGCGGCTACCCCGGCGGCACCGTCCGCGGCGACCGCTACGCCCTGCTCACCGCCGAGTACCGCCTGCCCATCGCCGACATCTTCGCCGGCCCCTCCGTCGTCCCCGCCTTCGCCCGGCGCCTCAAGCTCGCCCTCTTCACCGACTGGGGCCAGGCCGACACCGAGACCCTCCGCGCCACCCCCGACGCCTGGAAGAAGTCCGTCGGCGTCGAGGTGGTCTCCGAAGCCACCATCGGCTGGCGCCTCGCCCTCAACGCCCGCATCGGCTACGGCTGGGGCCTCGACGAGGGGGGTGAGGGCCAGTGGTACTTCTTCCTCGGCAACTGGTTCTAAGTTCGCCAGGGCCCAAGCCGACTGTAATCATCTGAAATCAAAGGAGAAAGCAAGAAATCCACCACCGCGGGCACAGGCGACCCGCTACAGGTCCGCGCAGCAGCGGACCCCGAAGACCCCGCCGCCACAGTTGTCGCTCTCGGGAACGAAGCGGCGAAGCGGTGCGTAGCCCCGCTCGTCCGCCACCGGCGCGCTCATCGGTCCCCCCACCAACATGCCGACGAGTGTATGCCGCAGCTTTGGAGTCGGCCCGTCGGCCGACGGAAACATGTCCGCCGCAAACTCGCACCGGACGGAGGTATAGCGACCGTCTGGCTCATCCTCCAGGCTCGGAAGCTGGTGATAGCAGCCAAGACGAACTGGCGGATACCGATCTGCGTAGCGCTCCTGCATGCACTGATTGAACCGCTGCAACTCATCAATGGTGCAGAGCCGAAGGCCCCTCGCCGTACAGCTCGCCTCGGCCACGAGACCGTCAGCATCGAGGCGACCGCTCTCAGGGGCCGGCGAAGCCGCGAGCGCGCTCATCGGCGTGGCCTCGTCAGCGCGCTCCTCATAGATGGTGTCGATGCAAGTGCCTGGCGACAGTGGCCACATGCCCGGCGCGCAGGCGCGGTTGACGCCCTCGCCGGCTGGTCCAGCAGGCCCGCGAGGACCCTCCGGCCCTTGTGGGCCAGCGGGGCCCGCTTCTCCGGGCTCGCCGGGCGCGCCCGGCTCACCTGGATCCCCCTTCTCGCCCTTCACCCCAGGCTCTCCCTGTGGGCCAGCGGGTCCCGCCGGGCCCGGCGTACCGGGCTCACCGTCGCTACCAGATGCGCCGCTGCACGCAGGCAGGGCGAGAGCGGCCAGAAGGACCGGCAACAAGGGCAAGGTGCTCGTCTTCAATTTGTCCTCCGAACGGTCCAGTGGTCAGCTTCCGACAGAAGCTGGGTTGCTTGGGCAGAAGCTGCGCAGGAGTCGGGCGCACACGACGGAGCCGACCGAAACTCCAGCCTGCCTGCGGCAAGGTCAACTGCCGCCACGGCGTAGTCGCTCGGTCGTCCACCAGCCATGGCTGCGGCAGACGACCTGCTGCGAGTTGCGATCGCGTCGTCGACGCGGTTCCAGAAGACGACGGGGCGCCGTCGGGCGGAGTGCAGCGTCCGTGTCGCCCAGGCAGGCCGCGAGCACTTCGGTGAGCGCATCACCTTGCTCGCCGCCGGCAAGCCGAGTTGCGCGCATCTCCATGAACACCTCACCGCCAGGATCAGCGGTCCGCCAGTTGCCCGTTCGTGGCTGAAACACCTGCTCTCCGGCCTCTCCACACGACCGGCGTCGACTGGCAGCGTCGTCGGCAGGACGCGTCGCGGCACACAGGCCCCGGCGCGGATCACGACCGTCCCGTCCGGTTGGCCCTCCGCGACGGCGGGCGCGCTTCGCTTCTCTGGATCCGGCATGCCCCCGTCATAGAGCCGGTCCCCGTCGATGCGCCACGCGGGCCGGGGCGGGTTCGGGGTTGGGATCAGGATCAGCGGCGCCGTCAGGTTGAGGACGTCGGCGGGATCCGTGGGCCGGACGCTGGCGTGGCCCGCCGCGCAAGACCTCGGGATCTTGGATGAAATAGGAGACCGGCATGGGCCACGGGTTGGTGATCTGAAGCCGGCCGATGACCAGCAGGGCGTCGGCGCGGACACGGGCGGCCAGGTCTTCGAGCGTGAGGGCGTCGAGGTCACCGCTGAGATCCTCGACCAGGAGCGGCGGCGGCGAGATGTGCAGGGCGAAGACCGGCGGCAGGCCTCGGCGATGTTGCCAGCCAGAATCGACGACGATGGGTCGCGGCTGCCAGAGCGTCCCGGCAGGAGGCGGCCGGGCCAGGATCGAAATGCTCGAGGACACGGTCGGTCAACTGGAGCTGCTGACCCCGGCTGGACGGCGGTGAAGGGCACCTCCGGATCGCCCGGGAACAACATCCTCACGTCGTCCGGCCGCGTCGTCAGGCACTCCCGCAGGCAGTCCACAGGCACCGGATCCTCGGCCTGGTAGTGCAGAAAGGGGCGTTGGGGGCCGCGAGCCCGAGGGCAGGGCTGGATCTTGTAGGGGGAATGGGCCCCTCGACATCGGGGCCGATGGTGACCCGATCACCCAGGACGCGGATCTGAGGATGGCCATCAGCGTCGAGCGTCGTCTCGGCGCGGCGCTCATCGAGATAGCTGGTCGCGACCAGCTGAGCCGTCGGGGGCGTGCGGTCGATGATGACGCGGCGCTCAGTCGTCGGCAAGGCGGTCGGTGGCTTCGACGGAGAGCACGCGCACGCCCTCGGCGCGGGGCCTCGACCGGGAAAGCCAGATCAGATCGGGGGCCGGGCTGGAGACGTCCGGGTACTGAGGTCTTCGTCTCCCAGGCCGGATCCTCCACGTCACCTCATCGACGTCCCGAATACGGACGGGGAATCGCTGATCGTCGACATCGTGGTGCGTCCACCAGTCACCGCCGACGGCGTCGACCTGCAGGGGCCTCCAGCTCGATGATCGGGGCAGTCTGGTCGAGGTCGATCAGGACGACGCGCTCGGTGGGCACGGTCGAGCAGATCGGTCGCCCGGATGCGCAGCCGCAGGCGCGAGCCGTCGAGCGCCGCCGAGGACCAGCCTTGAATCGAGGGTGCGCCCTGCCCGACTGACGGGTCTGCTGGACGCCCTGGGGCGAGTCGTCCGGGTCCAGGGCGATGACGTCCGGGCCGTCCGCGAGCAGCGCGACCTCGTCTGGCTGGCCTGCCGGCCTCGTCCACCGGCGACACCGCGCCGTCCGTCGCTTCGATGATCGGGCGGACCCGCCCCGCCGGCAGTGGCGGGACCAGCGCCCCTCGCTGCCTTCCCAGCGCCTCCCGGCCGAGGCGAGGCTGTCCGCCTCCTCCACGATGGGCTCCACGAACAGCCGCACCGTGGGCCCCTCCTGGTCGAAGGTCGGGGCTGGATCTGCTCGCCCAGGGAGCCCCAAACCAGGCTCGTCGTCGTTGACGTCATGGTCACGAACTTGGGAACGGCGTGTTGGGCGCCGCAGGCCGAGACGCGTTGGCCTCTGGGAGCCGAGGCGCTCATGAGAGGCACGCCAGGGCCTGGATCTGGGGCTCGTCGTTGGGCATGCGGCGGCGGGCTGGAGTCTCGGAGAGGGGCGCTACAGATCAGGCAGCAACGAAGTCTGGACCGTACCTGCACCACACTCCCGGTTGTCGTACGGGTTCAGCCGGAGGGCGAAGTAAGCACGCGTTCATCGGGGATAAGGAAGCCGGTCTCGAAGTCCATCCGCGAGCCTACAATGGCGTGGCGCAGATCGCTGGGCTCGACCAGGCTGGTAGGCACCATCTCGGCGACGAACTCACAGAGGACGTAGGGCCCTGTTTCGGCTCTTCCTCCGAGAAGGGAAGGGGTCGGTAGCAGCCAGGTTGATGGGCGGGGCCCGGTTGGGAAGCGGCCCAGGTAGCACTGGCTCCGGTGCTGGGCTGGCATGGTGCAGAGCCGACGTCCTCGGAGCCGACGGTGCGCCTCGGCCATGAGGCCGTCGTGATCGAAGGCCATCGGTGCCGGGTTTGGGGAGATGAGGCCATAAGTTCGGCAGTCGCTGCCCCGATCAATGCTCACCTCGAACTGCCGCTCGACGCAGACGGATGCCGAGAGCGGCCACATCGTCGGGGCAGGTGCAGTTCACACCATCGCCGGGCGGGCCGAACTCGCCCTGGGCCCCTCGTGGTCCCTGCTCCCCCGGACTCCTGTGGGCCAGGTTCTCCGGAAGCCCAGGATCCCCTTTGGGGCCCTGCAACCCGGGCTCACCCGCCGGACCAGCCGGCCAGCGGGTCCGGGTTCCCCATCAGAGCCGGCGGAGCCAGAACAGCCCGAGAAAGAGAATCGTGAAGAACATCGTGAGCTTCATGGCTGGTCACTCCTCCAGTCGAGCCGTGTTGACCGCGTCAGGGCACTCGTCGACTCCGGCGCGTCGGTCGCAGGCCTGGTCTCTGCAATCCGCTGCGAAGCCGAGCAGCTGGGGTGCAACTCCGACCGAAATGTGCTTGAGCGCCTCCACCCGCCAGGTGAACCACCAGCCCTCCAGGCTGCAGAACTGAGGCCAAGCTGAGGAGCATCCAAGCACCTGGTTCCACAGAAGCCATGCGGACACCGTCGACCCGGCGAGCGTAGCGTGAGTCGCCAGCCGACCCGAGAAGAACCTCGCCCAGGGCCGGCGCGTCCAGCCCCCCCAGCTGGCCCAGGGCCGTCACCAGCTCAAGGGCCTGGACCGAGTGGGCCGGCACGACCTGCCACGACCCGATGGCTTGTCCCGTGGTCAACTGGACTCGGGTTGGCGCACTCGCCTGCTTTCTGGCCTGCACCGAACTGGCGCCTGGGGACGCAAACCTTGCCGGTGTCAACACGGTCAAGTTGCGGCCGCCTTCGACCGCCGCTCGACGCGCGGCTGCGTCTCCAAGCCGGGCCAGGGCTCCCGTCTGGGCCAGCAAGGCGGCCGGGGTCGATCCGGTACCCGTCTGAGTCTGCCCAGCACATGGCTGGCGAGTTGCGGCGGATCGCCGTCACGTAGCTGATCTCGGCTGGCGGCGGCATGCATTCGAAGCGATAGCTCACCGGGACAGGCCAGGGATTGGTGATGCGGACGCGGCGGAGGACGAGGGTGGTGCCCGCCGTGATGGCCGGGCCGATGTTCTCGAAGGTCAGGGCGTCGGGAGCCGGGCGTCGTCCACCGCGATCGGCTCGATGACCAGCGGCGGCGGGAGGATGTCGAGCAGCGGCTCCGGCTGCTGAGTCGATCGTGGTGGTGTTCCAGCGAGATCCTCAAGGACGAACTGACGCCGCCAGGGCCGGCCGGCGTTGGGGACGACGCCTGGCTCAAGGCCCAGCACCTCTCCGTGCGGCAACGGCGTGAGCACGTCGCTATTGCGTCGGGGAGCAGAATCTCCGGATCGCCCGGGATGACCAGGCGGAGGCCCTCCCGGTGGGTGTGTGGGGGCGAGGCCGCGCAGGCGTCGCTCCCATCCAGAGACCCGGTAGGCGAGTGCCGGCAGATTCTGGTCATCTGGGCCCAACCGGAGCTGGATCTTGCTGATCCGCAGGAGAATTCGGATTCGGGTCCGATGCTGACGATCTGCTGACCGAGCTGGATGATGGGCTGGCCATCGGGGCCGAAGGGGGTGGCGGTGGCGTCGCGTTCGTCCACGTAGGCCGTGGCCTGCGAAGCCGGCGACGGGCGGCGTCCGGTCGATGTGGATGAGGCGGCTGACCGTCGTCGTGCGGCCAACACGGTCCGTGGCGGAGACCTCCAGCGTCAGGGTGCCCTCGCCGCGGTTCTACGGGGAGGAGGAAGTCCCGGCGCCCGAAGACCTCGGGCCCCCGCCTGGTCGCGCTCCCCGTGAAGCGGACGCTCAGTCTGATCAGGTCGACGTCCTGGATGTCGACCTGGTAGCGCTCCTCGTCGCTGCGCAGATTGGTCCACCACGCGTCGCCATGGAGGCGAACCCCGCAGGCGAGGAGAGGCGGACCACGGGCTGTCTGGTCGACGGTGAGCAGGAAGACCGCCGCCGACTCGCGACCCAAGGAGATCGACCGCGGTCGCCTGGAGGCGCAACTGGCTGCCGTCGGCCTCGGCTGGGAGCCGATTGAGATCAAGGAGATAGCGACGACGACGCTCCAGCTGGACGCCGGGCGGGGTGGACTCGGTCTCGTCCTCGATCAGGCCGGCGGGAGAGTCGCCCACCGCCTCAGGCGCGATCGCCGAGGCCGCCCCCTCCGCGGGGGCGACGCCGGACAGGTCGACGGCCTCGACCAGCAGGCGAACACGGCCGGCAGCCACGGCGTCGCGCTCGCCTTCGGCGCCACTCTGGGCAGCGCCTGGCCAAAGGCGTGCCACCATCTTGTTTGTCCGCCTCCTCACGAGGGCTCCACGAACAGCCTGACCGTGGGCTCCTGGTCAGGCCGGGGCTGGATCTGCTCGCCGAGGCCCGAACAGGCGCTCGTCGTCGTTGACGGCCATGGTCTGCAGCCGGCCGGCCTGGTGGGCGAGGGTCTGGCCGGTGCCGTTGCAGGTAGTCGCCGAGCCAGCGGGCGCAGGCGCTGGCGAGGGTGGCGGAGGGTCGGCGGGCGGGTGACGGGGCCGAGGTCGGCGACGTCGCGGCTGACGGCTTCGCCGCCGGGCGGCCGTCGATGCGGCCGTCGCGGGCGTCTTCCCGATACATTTCAACGAGATGCAGGGCGGTGAAGGTGTCGGAGAGGTCGGCATCGAGGCAGCGGTCGCCGGCGCAGCCGAGGCCGCGGGCCTGCTCGGCGAGGCAGGCGAGGGCGATGGTGTAGCGGACGGCGTCGCTGATGCCGCCGGCGTCCTCGTAGGGGTCGGCGGGGAGGGCGCGCAGGATGGTGGCGCCGGGGGTCGTCGAAGCCGAAGTGGAGGCCGAGGCGGCGCAGGGCATCGTCGTAGGCGGTGAAGAAAGTCGTCGTCGGTGGCGTGGTGCGGCTCAGGCGTCGGCGAGGGCGACGGCGAGGTCGCCGAGGGCTGATGGTGGCGGGAGGCCGAAGCCGGGGTCGTAGAAGGGATGACGGTGGTGAGGGTCTGGGCGCCGGCCCGGCGGACGAACTCGCCGCGGGCTTCGTCAGAAGTAGAAGCTGCCGTCGCGCCGGTCTCGAGGCCGCGGGCGGTGAGGCGCAGGGCCTGGTACTCGGTGAGGCGGCCTGGAAGCGGCCGTTTTCACTGGTGTTCGTGGTGGTAGGGGGTGCCAGAGGCCCTCGACGAGGCCCTCGACGGTGACCTCGATGTTGCTGACGGACTCGCCGGAGGCGGCGGTCGGGATGACGCGCAGGACGACGCCGTCCGAGGACGCCGGGGCCGACGTTGCGGACGCGGTAGCGCAGGGCGATGGGCAGCGAGGTGAGGCCGGCGGCGTTGGTGGCGCGGGCGCGCAGGTACAGGGTGCTGGTGCCGAGGACCTGGCGGGTGTCGACGCGGAACGTGAACGTCTCGCGCTCCTGGTCTTCGACGGGGTAGCGCTTGGAGGACGGCGCCGTCGGGCCGTCGAGCCGCTCGAGCTCGCAGCTCGTCACGGCGCTCTCGCCGTACCAGGTGAGGCGGAAGACGCGCTCGCCGGCCAGCTCGGGGTCGGCCTCGGGGTCGGGCTCGATGGTCACGAGCTGGGGCGGCGTCTCGTCGACGGAGGCCTCGTCGCAGGGGAAGAGCTTGCTGCCGGAGCAGCCCAGCCGTGTGCGCAGCCCGCTTTGACGTCGCGGGGGTTCGAGGCGGCTCCAGGGGCCCGTCGGAACGACGAGTAAGGTCGAGAGCGTCGCGCAGCTCGGCCTGGAGGTGGCAACCGAGAACCCGTAGGTGCGGGCGGCGTCCAGCTCGGCAGACCATCAATCCCCAGCCCGTCCGAAGACCCCAGCGGGGGTGGGGCCCTGGGCGTCGTCGACCAGCAAGGCCAGCAAATCCGGGGTTGAAGGTGGTTCCGGGCTGGATGCCGACCTCCGCCGCCACCCGGTCGGCCAGGCCGTCGAGGCGTCCAGCAGCAGCGTGTGCAGCACCGCGTGTCCACCGCGCCCTCGCGACCGCCCACCCGCGTGTGCACCGCGTCGAAGCCCAGCCAGCTCTACCCGCCTGTTCCGGCCTCCAGCAGCGGCGTCTCGCGGTTCACGCTGCGCCGCGCCTCGCCGCCGCCACGATGAGCGTCGTCAGCGGCGACACCGCACCTCGCGATCGCGCTGCGCCACCTCCCGCAGGGAACGGCTCCAGGAGCCCCGTCGGCGCCTGGAGCACCAGCCGTCAGGGGGCGTCCCCGCCGCCTCGCCCCCGGCTCCACGACAGCAGCCCGCCCACCTCCGCGCGCAACCCGTTAGTGCGACTCCTCGTCCAGGCCGAAGAAATGGAGCGGAGGCCGGCCAGGTGGACCGCAGATCGCGACGGCGGTGGGGCCGAGGCCAAGGCGCCAGGCGCAGGCGTACCCGAAGGTACGCCGAGTACTGGCAACGCCGGGATAAGCCCGCGTCAGCGAGATGCGTGTCAAGCTGGCCGACCGCCACAACAAATTCGCCCGCCTCGTCGGTCATGGCCGTCGACACACGGGCCAGCAGCGTGCCGGCCGCGTCGAATGTAGTGAAACCGTGGCGTTGGCCACCGGCCCCATGAACCACACCTGCCCGTCGATGCGGCTGCGCGGCGGCCGCGGCAGTCGTCGGCGTTGCAGGCGACCAGGCCCAGCAGGCCCAGAGCCGCGAGGAGGCGAGCGGAGAGCGGCGAAGAGCCGGCGACGGGCGATGCATGAAGGCTCCTTCGAGTCGGCGCCGGAGAGCCCTTCTCCGGCTTTGCGTCGTCACGCGTCAAGGCTGTGGGCAGCAGAACGGGGATCTATCGGTCAGAGTCGCCGCGTGTCGCAGACTTTTTGACACCCTGCTTTTTTGCACGGCGGGGCCGGACGGGAGCAAGACGAAAGGGGTGAAAAGTGTATAAGGATTACACGGGGCTACATGTGGGCGAGTGGGCCGTCGCCGCGCCGGCACGATGGCCCAGAAGGCGCCGCGGAGGGTCGCCTTCGTGGAAGCCGGTGGCGCGGTCGTCTGGGTAGGCGGCGCAGGGCGGCGCGGACAGAGATCGGCGAGGTGCTCGCCGTGGCAGATCAGGCACATGCCCGCCGTGCGGATGGGCTCGGGTATCCGACGCGGTCGCCGGGGAGCTGCCGGGTGAGGGTAGGGCGTCCCGGGGCGCGCTGCAGCTCGGCATGAGCATCGCCACCACCGGCGCGAGGGCGTTGTCAGGGTTGCGCAGGCGGTGGCTGACGCGGCCGACCTGCGCGCCGTCGGGGCCCTTGCTCAGGGCGGGCGCCTGGGTGCGGCAGGTGTCGATGGCGCCCACCGGGCTGGGCCTGGAGCGCGCCGACCAACGCGGCCTTGAGGCCCTGCTTGACGGGGCAGCGCCGCCTGCAGGGCTACCGCCGCAGGGGGCGGCGTCCGGGGCGAGGGCGCCGGTGGGGGCAGCGCGCGCACGTCGAGCGGGGGGCGGCGGCCGGTCTCCCGAGGGCCGTAGTGGGTGGCCAGGTAGGCGACCAGAGGCTCCTCGACCTCGGGGCGATGGGCCAGAGGTTCTGGGTGGCCTGCATCCAGCGGATGAGGTGGATCCAGTGGTCGCGGTCGCCGCGGTTCTGGAGTGACGAAGGCTTGAGGCTGTGGCAGCCGCTGCGGTTCCCGGCGACGAGCGCCCAGCCAGGGGCGCGGATGAGGGCCGGTGGCAGGGTCGATGCTGCCATCCTCGACGGGCGGGGCCGCCGCCGGGGGCGGTCGGCGGCCGGGGGCGCCGGCGGGGCGTCCTGCAGCCCGCGAGCAGCAGCAGCAGCAGAGTGGCCGGCGCATCAGGCGCCTGCCCGCACGGCGACGCGGTGGCAGGCGTTGTTGAGGTAGCCCTTGAGGTTCCAGCCGGGACGACCATGGGCTGGGCCACGCCGGCGTCGTCAGTGGCCCGGGCCCAGATCTCGTAGTAGCCGGCCGTGGGGAAGCGCACCTCGCCGGCGAAATGCTGCCAGGCCAGGCGATTGCTGGGGGCCTGCACCGGCACGGCCTGCCGTCTGGCCGAAGTCGATGGACAGGTGCAGCGCGGCCGCCGCGCGCTCCCCGCCCGGGCGTGGCCGGCGACGGCGAGGGCGCGCCTGGGGATCGGGGTGCACGATGCCGGAGCGTGGCAGGGTGATGAGCGACTTCACCGGCATCGACTCGATGATGCACATCTCGGCGTCGGGGACCTCGGCGCCCGGCGCCACCGGCTTGCACGGCATGCGGTAGGACTGCCCCTCCATCTTCGCGCCGTCGTGGACGCGGTGCGGACGACCAGCCGATCGATCCACTTCCCAGACGTCGAGGCCGGCCAGCCTCCCGCCACCAGCCGCAGGGGGCGCCCCGTGGGCCAGCGGGATGTCCTCCCCGTTCATCTGGAAGGCCAGCAGCGTCTCCGGCTGCCTGGCCTTGGCGATGGGGATGCCCCGCGAGATCACGACCTTTTTCGGATCGCCCGAGAGGTGCGTGTCGCGCCCGTAGTAGCCCACGTAGACCGCCTCGGGGGTCGCGCCCACGGCCTCGAGCACATCGGCCAGGCGCACGCCCGTCCAGCGGGCGCAGCTCACGGCGCCGGTCGTCCACTGGTTGCCCTTCGCCCCGGGCACGAACTCGGCGCGGCCGTTGCCGCCGCACTCCAGGACGAGCTCGTAGGTGTGGTGCGCAAAGTCGCGCTTCAGCTCGGCCAGCGTGAACGTCCGCTCGGTCTTCACGGCCTCGCCGCCGATGGTCAGCGTCCAGGTGGCCGGGTCGACGTTCGGAGGGGGCACGCCGTTGTTGCGCACGAACATCCGGGCGGCCGGGGTCACCGCGTCGGCCAGCAGGTGGGCGGGGACCTCGGCGTTGAGGGGGCGGTCGTTGAGGACGACCAGGCCGGGATCCTTGCCCAGGAGGCCGGAGGCGGGCGCCGCGAAGGCGGCGGGGAGCAGACCGTCGGGGAAGCCGCGGCCGAAGGGGACGGCGGTCCCGAGGAGGGCGGAGAGGGTGCCGAGGCCGACGCGGCCGAGGAAGCGGCGGCGGTCGGGATCGTGGGGGGAGTGCGCGTCCATGGCTGCTCCGGGGGTCGTGCGGGCCGGCCCGCCCTCGACGCAAGCGGGGTGCCAGCGCCGTGTCCCCAGATGCAGAGGGTCAGGGGCCAGAAGTGTCTCATGTCTGCGACATTGCGTCGCTCCATCGCGATACGGACCCCCACACAGCCACGGCCGGACGGGCCGCGCGGCGCACGGCATGCCGATTGCGAATGGGGGCCGGGTGCGCCCACCGCGCTCGCCGCCGAGCCACCACCGAGGAGCCCGCGATGTCGCCCTATCTCTACGCCCTGGCCGCCATCTCCGCACTGGTGGCGGCCCTCGAGTGGTGGCGCCCGTGGCGCCCCGCCCAGCCGCAGCTTCGCCGCTGGATCTGGTCGGACGGCCTGCACCTCGTCTTCAACGCCCACTTCCTGGGCGCCATCCTCTATGGCCTCGCCTTCTACCACCTGCTGCCGCACGTCGACGCGTGGCTCGCCGACCGGGGCTGGCTGGGCGCCCTCTACCACGACGCCGCGAGCGCCTGGCCCCTCTGGATCCAGATCCCGGTGGCGCTGGTGGCCCTCGACTTCGTGCAGTGGTCCGTCCACAACCTGCTGCACCGCGTGCCGTTCCTCTGGCCGCTGCACGAGGTCCACCACAGCGTGAAGGATGGCGAGATGGACTGGATCGTCGCCTTCCGCTTCCAGTGGTCGGAGGTGGTCCTCTACAAGACCGTGCAGTTCGTGCCGCTGGCCTGGTTCGGCTTCGCCCCCGAGGCGCTCCTCTTCCACGCCGTCTTCGGCACGCTCATCGGCCACCTGAACCACGCCAACCTGGCCTGGGGCTACGGCCCGCTGCGCTACGTCTTCAACAGCCCCCGGATGCACATCTGGCATCACGACTACGACGGCCCCCCCCACGGCCGGAACTTCGGCATCATCTTCAGCACCTGGGACTGGATCTTCGGCACCGCCTACATGCCCGATCACCCGCCCCGCAAGCTGGGCTACCCCGGGGTGGAGGCCGTCCCGCAGGACTTCTTCGGGCAGGTGGTGTGGCCGCTGCAGAAGGCGGTGCCGGCCCTCCGGCGCCACGCCGTCGTCGGCTCGGTGCTGGGCATCGGGCTCGTCTCGGCCGGCTGGATGGCCGCCCAGCCCCCCCGGGCCGAGACGCCCATGCTCGGCGAGACGGCCGCCGCGTCCCAGCCCGCCGTGACACGCCAGGCGAAGCCCGTCCACTACGCGACCTCCCCCGGCGAGGCCGACGCGGCCATCGCCCGCTTCGGCATGGCGGCCCGCCACGCCGGCTGGGCCCACCCCGAGGTAGCCGTCAGCGCCCTGGAGCTGGCCGAGGCCCTGGGCAGCCCCCGCCTCGTCATCCTCGACATCCGCCCCGTCGAGCGCTTCGAGGCCGGCCGCATCCCCTCGGCGCGCCAGGTGGAGCGCTCCGACTACTCGGGCGGTCCCATCCCCGGGGTCTCCCTCGACGCCCCGACGCTCCAGGCCATGCTGCGCGCCCGCGGCGTGAAGCGCGACTCCGAGGTGGTGCTGGTCGGTGACGGCGGGCCGGAGCCATACCGGCTGTGGTGGACGCTGGCCCAGGTGGGTGGCTACCGCACGCGCGTCCTCGATGGCGGCGTGGCAGCCTGGAAGGGTCTAGGCGAGCGCCTCGCCGGGGGGCCGGCCCTCGCCGTCGAGCCGGGCGACGTCGAGCTGGGCGCGGGCACCGGCGGCGCTCTGCTGTGGGCCGATGTGGAGCGCCTGCCGGAGCGCCCGCAGCTGCAGTGGGTCGACACCCGCTCGCCCGCCGAGTTCACCGGCGAGCAGACCCACAAGAAGGCGGCCCGCGGGGGGCACATCCCGGGCGCCATCCACCTGGAATGGCTGGAGATTCTGGCCGCCGACGGGACCATGAAGCCCCTCGCCGATCTGCGCACGCTCTTCGCCGGGAAGCACATCGATCCGGCCCGCCCGGTGATGACCTACTGCCAGAGCGGCACGCGCTCGGCCGGCGTGTACTACGCGCTGCTGCAGCTCGGCTCGACGGCCATCTGGAACTACGACGGGTCCTGGGCCGAGTACAGCCGGCTGGCGCACCTGCCGGTGGAGCCGGCCGGGACGTGAGGGCCGCGCTCTGGGGCCTGCTGGCGCTGGGCTGCGCGGCCGAGCTCCCGGCCCCCGCGCCCGGGGTGGCCCTGGGCCTGTTCGCCAGCGATCCGGCGTGGGACTACGCCCCGCTCATCGACGAGATCGCCCACCACGAGGCGCGGGCCCTGCTGGTGGTGGTGCCCCTCGCCCAGGACGACGTGACGGACCCGGAACCGCGGCCGGTCGTGCCGCCCGCCACCCTCGCCCGCGCCCTCGCCCACGCCCGGCGGGCCGGCCTGGTCGTGACCGTGATGCCCATCATCGACGTCGCGCGGCGCGGCCCCGGGCGCTGGCGCGGGGTGCTCGCCCCCCCGGACCGAGGCCGCTGGTGGACCGCCTACCGCGCCGAGCTGCTCGCCCTCGCCGACGTCGCCCGCGCCGCCGGGGTGCACCGCCTGGTCGTGGGCAGCGAGCTGGCCAGCCTCGAAGGCGACGCCGACTGGCGAGCGCTCATCACCGCGATTCGCCAACGCTTTTCGGGACGCCTCACCTACTCCGCCAACTGGGATCGCTACGCCGAGGTGCCCTTCTGGGACGCCCTGGACGAGGTGGCCGTGAGCGCGTGGTTCCCACCCCCCATCGACGCGCCTCTCGCCGCCGCCCGCCGCTTCGCCGCCGACCGGGGACAGCCCCTCGTGCTCACGGAGCTGGGCTACCCCGCCCTGGCCAGCGCCGCTGAGCAGCCCTGGGACCAGCACACCGGCGCCGCCCCCGACCAACGCCTTCAGGCGCGGCTGCTGGCGGAGGGCCTGGCAGCGGCGGACGCCTCCGGCGCCACCAGCGTCTTCGTCTGGAACTGGTTCGGCCGGGGCGGCGCGGGCGACGTCGGCTACAGCCCCCGAGGCAAGCCCGCCGCCGGCATCATGGCGCGGGCGTTCGCGGGCTGGGCCCGCCGGGGATCGCGGTGACGGCGGCCGAGACAGGCTCCCTCGGTTGCAGGTAAGGTGGAGCCACTGCGTGCGTCCCGTGGGGGCGATTCCGCTCCAGGAGGTCTCTCATGCGCGCCTGTCTTCTGCTGCTCTGTTCCCTTCTGTCCCTGCCGGCCTGCGAGGATGGCGGCGATCCCGAAGTGATGCCCCGCTTCGCCAGCGAGGCTGCCTTCCGAGACTTCATGGATCGCGCCCGCAGCGACGATGACTCCAGCGGCTACGGCAACGCCGACGCAGGCGGCGGAGGCGCAGGCGGTGGCGGTGGGGGCGGCGGGGGCGCGGGGGGCGCCGGCGGCGCCGGCGGCGCCGGCGGAGGTGGCGAGGCCGACGGCGCTGGCCCGCCCGAGAACGAGGAGATCACCAACAACCAGGAGGCCGGGGTCGACGAGGGGGGCATCGTCAAGAACATCGGGGACCACCTGGTGTTCCTGCGCAAGGGTCGGCTGTACGCGGCCGATGTGTCGACGCCTGGCATGCCTCGACAGACCGATACCATCGCGGTGGCGCCCGAGGCGGCGCTGAACGATGGGGTCTGGTACGACGAGCTGCTGGTGCGCGGGCGCGTCGTCTTCGTCGTCGGCTTTCGGTACGTGACCGAGGTCGAAGGGGCGCCCTGGATCTTCGGCGCCACCGAGATCGCCGCCTTCGGGCTCGACGAGGACGGGCGGTTCCAGCGGCGCGGCACTACCTTCATCGAGTCCAACGACTACTTCTCGGCCAGCAACTATGCGAGCCGTATGATCGGGGGACAGCTCGTCTTCTACATGCCGTTCGACGCCTTCACCTACGACTGGGAGGGCGACGCCGAGGTGCTGCGCATCCCCCAGGTCCTCACCCACCAGGCCGACGGGCGGTTCACCGCCGCACGTCCCCTGTTCGCGGGCCGGGATGTCGCCCACGGCGACCAGCCGCCGACCTCGCCGGTCTTCCACACGGTCGTCACCTGCGAGGTGGGCACCGGCGGCGAGCGGGCGGGGGCCGCCCTCGACTGCCGCGCGCGCAGCCTGCTGGGCGAGTGGGCGCGGCAGTTCTATGTGACCGCCGATCGGGTCTTCATCTGGACGTCCAACGCGGTCTTCGCGGTGCGCCTCGACAACGGCGAGGCGCAGGTGCACAGCGCCGAGGGCGACGTGGCCACCCAGCTCAACCTGAAGTTCGCCGACGGGGCCCTGCACGCCACCGTCGAGCGCTGGGATCCGGTGGAGGAGGACAACATCTTGAGCGACGGGGAGACGGTGATCGAGCACCTGGTCCTGCCGCTCGCCGACTTCGATGGGCGCGGCGGTCAGCCGCTCGCGGACATCCGCCGCGTCCCGATCTACCGCGGCCAGGACTGGGTGTCGCTCCGGGTGGGCCGCTATGTGGACGGCTGGTACCTGGGGAGCCTGGAGACCTGGGACTTCCGGGCCGACGTCGACGCGAGCGAGATCGTGGCCATCCGCCTCGCCGACGGGGCCATCCGGCGTCTGCCCACGGCCGGCGCGGCCAGCCGCATCGAGGCGATGCCGGGGCTCGGCGCGCTGGTGGTCTCGAGCGAGGGGGATGGCCTGGATCTCACCACCCTGCGTCTGGGCGACGAGCCGCGGTTCCTGGCCCCCACCCGGCTGCCCGGCGCCGCCGAGGCCGAGAGCCGCACCCACGGGTTCTTCTTCCGGCCAGACGCCGCGGGTGGGCTCATGGGCCTCGCCGTCCTGGGCCAGGCCCAGGAGGCGGGCTGGTGGGGCAGCGGCGTCGGCAACCTGGCCTTCTTCAGCGCCGCCCTCGACGGCGCGATCACCCACGCCGGCACCATCAGCTCCAGCCCTGAGGGCGAGGGGGTCTGCGAGACCTCCTGCTTCGACTGGTATGGCAACACCCGGCCGATCTTCCTGCGAGATCGGGCCTTTGCGATGATGGGCAGCGAGCTGGTGGAGCTCTCCCTCGACGACGGCGTCCGCGAGACCGGGGCGCGCCTGGTCTTCAGCGTCCCCCGCTGAGGGATTCCTGGGGGGTGCCCCCAGATCTCTGAGGCCCGGCAGCCGCCAGGCCGCCAGAACCGGCGCGGCACGGGCCGTGCTCTGGGGGGTGGGCGACCCTGACCCGGAGCTGACCATGCGCTTCTCCCTCGCCGCCTGCCTCGCCCTGACCCTCACCGCCTGCATCGAAGAGCACGCCGCCGCCGAGGATCCCGCCGACGGCGGGGCCGCCGACGGGGCCCTCGACGCTGGCGCGGACGCGGCCCTGGGATGCCCGGCCATCGCCTGCGCCGACGGCTGGCGCCCCGTCCTCGACGATCGCGGCTGCCTGCGCGAGTGCCTGCCACCGGAGTGCGCCGGCCCACCGACCTGCCCGCCGAACAGCCATGAGGTGCCGGCCTGCACCGATGAGCGGCCGTGCGTCGACGTGGCCAACGACTGCGGCGCCGTGGCCTGCATGGCCGACGAGCAGCTCTGCGCCCAGGCGCTGGTCTGCCCGCCCGGCACCGTCCAGGTGGACGCCTGCCTGCCCGGTGACGCGAGCTGCCAGGTGGTGGCCGGCTGCGGCAGCATCCTCGCGTGCCGCGAAGAGGCCGTCTGCGAGGCCTTCCCCTCTTGCCCCGAGGGCACCCGCGAGATTGACGACTGCCCCGACAACCTGCCCTGCGAGTACGTGACCCTCTGCGGCTCCACCATCGCCTGCCTCCAGACGCCGGCCTGCGAGGCCGAGCCGGCCTGTCCGCCCGGGACCACCCAGGTGGAGAGCTGCTCGGGTGACGCGGCCTGTGAGCCGTACGACGTCTGCGGCTTGCTGATTTTCTGTGAAGATACATGGGCTTGCGACCAGGAGACTCTCTGCCCGGAGGGGTCCCGGCAGGTCGCGGACTGCCCCGACAACGGCCAGCCCTGTGTGTACATCGAGGCCTGCGATGGCACCGCCCTCGCCTGCCTGTTCCCCGAAGACTGCGACGCCGATCTGGCGTGCCCCGAGGGTACCGAGGCGGTGCCAGCCTGCGCGGACAACGGCCTGGCCTGCGACGAGCGCCTCGTGTGCGGCGAGCTCCTCGCCTGCCAGGCCTGCGGCTGCCCCGTCGGCTTCCACCCCGAGCCGCGCTGTCCCGCCAGCGATCCCGAGTGCTGGGTGGGCGAGGCCTGCGGGGAGACCATCGCCTGCATCGTGGACCTCGACTGCGACGGCCTGCCCGCCTGCCCGGCCGGCACCTCGCCGGTGGAGATCTGCCTGGCGGGGGATCCGGCCTGCCGGTACGAGGCCGACTGCGGCCTCATCCTCGCCTGCCAGGACGACGCCTGCCAGGACGGGCACGGTCCGGGCGCCTGCCCGGCTGGTCTCGTCGAGGTCGACGGCTGCGTCGACGACCGCCCCTGCGTGTCCCTGGTCGAGTGCGGCCAGACGCGCCTCTGCCAGCCGGGCCGCTGATCCATCCGCGGCACGGGTCGTGCTGCTGCCCGTCCGCGAACCCGATCCGGAGGTCTCCCGATGCGTACACGCCTGCCCCTCGTCCCGCTCGCCCTGTTCCTGGCCTTGACCGGCTGCATCGAGTCCCAGCCCGAGGATGATCCGGGCGAGGACGGCGGGACGTGCCAGCCGACCCCCTGCCCCGACGGTCAGCGCCCGGGTGCGGGCTCGACGCCGTGCGATCTGCGCTGCACCGCCTGCGGGGACGTGGCCCCGGAGTGTCCGCCCGGCCTGGAGCGCGTCGCGGGCTGCCCGGCCGGCAGCGCAGCCTGCGAAGAGGTGACGTCGTGCGGCTTCACGGTGATCTGCGCGCCGGTCTGCGAGGCGGAGCCGGCGTGTCCAGGGGGGATGGTCGAGGTGGCCGATTGCGCGCCGGCCGGCGGGATGTGCACCCCCGTGACCGTCTGCGGCCTGACCATCTTCTGCCAGCCTGACCCGGCGGCCTGCCAGGGCGTGCCGTACTGCCCCGACGGCTGGCTGCCGACCGAGACCTGCCCCGAAGGCGAGATCTGCGAGGAGGTCACCGCCTGCGGCATCACCCTGCTGTGTGCGCCGGATCACGTGGTCTGCGACGCCGAGCCGGCCTGCCCGGCGGGGAGCGAGCAGGTGGCGGACTGCCCGGACAACGGCCAGCGCTGCGACTACGTGACGCTCTGCGAGCACACCATCGCCTGCCTCTACCCCTGCGGCGTCGACGCCGACTGCCCGGCCGGCACCGCGCCCGTGGCGGCGTGTGACGATCCGCGCTTCGCGTGAGGAGCGCGTGATCTGCGACGAGGTGCTCGCCTGCCAGGCCTGCGGCTGCCCGACCGGGATGCGGCCGGAGCCGCGGTGTCCGGCCGGCGAGCCAGGCTGCTTCGTCGGCGAGTCCTGCGGCGAGGCCATCGCCTGCATCGAGGACCTGGACTGCGATGGCCTGCCCACCTGCCGCGGCGCCGGCCTGCCGGTCATGGACTGCCTGCCCGGCGACGCACGCTGCCACTACGAGGCCGCCTGCGGCGAGATCCTCGCCTGCCTCGATCCCGACTGCGCCGATGGCGAGGGCCCCGGCTGCCCCGCCGGCACCGTCGAGGTGCCCGCCTGCACCGATGAGGTGCCCTGCGAGACGTTCACCGCCTGCGGCGCCCAGCTGTCCTGCCAGACCCGGCGCTGAGGCGGCCCACGCCGTCGGCCTGGAAATGAAGCCCCCTTGCGGTCAACATGGGCGCGTCACAGCGGCGTGTCGTTCGGGGGAAGATCAATGAAGTCGATACTTTCTGCGGGTCTGGTGCTCAGCCTCGCGGGCCTGTGGGCCTGCGATGACGGCACGTCGAGCGGCACGGGCCCGCGGGATGGCGTGGAGGACGCCGGCCCGGACGCCCGCGCACCCGAGCCCGACGCGGCGGTGGTGGAGCAGAGCGTCCAGATCACCACCCCGGCCGATGGCGCCGTGATCCCGGCCGGCTTCGTGAACGTGGAGGGCACCGTGGCCGGGCCGGTGCGGGCCGTGACGGTCAACGACCGCGAGGCCGCGGTCAACGGCGGCCAGTTCACCGTCCGCCTGCAGCTCGAGTCGGGCAGCCACGAGCTGGTGGCCCGGGCGGGCACGGCCGAGCACCGCGTCCGCATCACGGTGGACGCGACGCCGCCCCGCATCGACATCACCTCCCCCGGCCGGGCCACCTACCTGGCCGAGGGGCAGACGGATCTCGAGTTCACCATCACCGACGACGCCGGGCTGGCCGAGGTGCTCTTCGACGGCGACCTGTCGGTGGATCCGGGCCTCGGGCCGGACTTCCTGCTGGCGGGGCTGCCCCTCCAGGTGGGCTGGAACCTGCTGCGGCTGGAGGCCTTCGACACCGCCGGCAACCAGGCCAACGAGCACGTCTCGGTGCTGCATGGCGCCACCGCCGATCCCGCCGTCGCGGTGCCGGCGGCCCTCCGGCTGCACATCGGACCGGCGGGCATCGACAGCCTGGAGGCGGTGGCGCTCGACTTCCTCGCGCGCCAGGACCTCGCGTCGTTCGTCCCCAACCCCGTCTTCGAGGGCGGCCCGTTCAGCGCCGCGCTGACCGACATCACCTACCGCGATCCGCCGATCCTGGAGTTCACGCCCACGGCCGGCCGCCTGCTGGTGCGGGCCCGGCTCGAGGAGCTGGTCTTGACGCTGGGCCTCACCGTCCTGGACGACGAGGTCTACCAGGTCGGCGCCGGGGCCGCCGCCATCGAGGTGACCGGCGCCATCGTGCCCCGGGTCGAGGACGGCCAGCTCATCGTGCGGCTGGAGGATCTGGCGCTGGTCTTCACCGACCTCCAGGTCCAGGCCGGCGGCGTGCCGCGCTTCGAGAACAACCCCGAAGAGGGTCAGGCGCTCATCGAGGAGATCGCGGGGCAGGTGGTGACGCTGGTGGCCGAGCGGCTGCTCCCGAACCTGGTCGGCAACCTGCTGGGCCGCCTGGACGATCCCATCAACCTGGACCTGCTGGGCGCCCGCCTCCAGCTCACGCTGGTCCCCGACGTGGTGGTGGTGAGCGAGCGGGGGCTGTCGGCCCGGGTGAGCATGGGCGTCGCGCTGGAGAACCCGGCCCCCGGCGCCCCCGCCCTCGACGGCTACATCGCGACGCGCGCGCAGTGGGACGGCGTGCCGGACACGGACGCGGTGGGCATCGCCGTGGATGACGACCTGATCAACCTGCTGCTCTACCAGGTCTGGCGCGCGGGGGTGCTCTTCCCGCGGCTGGATCGCGACTCGGATCTGGGCATGCAGGCCGGCCTGGTCAGCAGCCTGCTCGGCAGCCTGGTGCGCCGCACGAACCCCGACCTGGATCCCGAGACGCCCATCGCCATCGGGACGTCGCTCCCCCTGCCGCCGGTGGTGCGGGTGCAGAAGGAGGCCGGCGCCGTGGGCGTGGTGCTCGGGGTGGGCGACATGGTGGTGGACGTGGACACGGACGACCCGGCCGCCCTCAACCTGCTCGACGGGGCGGCCTCCCTGGAGCTGACGGCGTCCGTGGGGGTCACCGCCGGGGACGCGGGCACCCTGGCCCTCGATCTCGAGGTCATCGACACGGTGGCGGCCTTCGACGTGACCACCCCCGCGCTGCGGGGCCCCGACGAGAACAGCGTCGAGGTGCCGCTGAACAACCTGCTCGGTCGCCTCGGGGTCATCCTGCCCGGTCTGCTGCGCGACGTGCCCATCCCGGCGCTCGACTTCGTGACGTTCACCGACCTGCGCGTCGACACCGTCGGGCCCGACGGGACGTTCATCGGCATCTTCGGCGACGTGGCCCCGCCGCCCCCGGCGCCCTGAGCGCGCCGCACGTCGATGTGACTGTTCCGCGGCGTTTGCAGTCTGGGGCCGCGTGCGCCACAGTCTCGGGCCCACGACCACGATCGTTGCACCCGACGCGAGGGTCGGGAATCATCACGGCACGGACCGTCCAGAGGCCGGGCCGGCTGCACCAGGAAAGGTAGAATTCATGAAGAAGCTCAGCATGTTGGCGGCGGTTGCCCTCCTCGGCTTCGGCTGCGGCAGCGTCCAGGACGAGGTCAAGAAGCCCGAGCCGGTCGCCGAGACCTGCACCGACGCCCCCGGCAAGGTCCACGTGATCCTGACCAACGACGCCGGCGCTGCCATCTGCCGCGCCGAGGCGGCCATGTCCCTGCAGAACGGCCAGGAGGGCTCGCAGTCGGCCCGCAACCTGGGCGAGGTGGATGGCAAGAAGATGTGCGGCTTCGTCTTCGATGCCGCCGGCTCCGCCACCATCAAGGCCCCCGGCATGGGCGAGGCGAAGGTCAGCTGGTCCCAGCCCGGCAAGTGCCAGACCAACGAGGTCAAGGTCACCCTCAAGAACTGAGAAGGCGACGCTTCAGCCGGCGTCCACCTGGCCGTCGGCCCCCACCCCCGCGTCGGCGGCCGCGGCGTCGCTCTCCAGCGGCCGCATGCCGCCGCTCCCGCTGCCGGCCCCGCTGCCGGCCCCGCTCCCCGCCCCGCTCCCCGCCCCGCTGCCGTAACCTCCCCCGCTCTGGGGCGCCACCGCGTCGGGATCGAAGCGTCCGCCGTCCAGCTCGGGATCCGGCGCCCGCCGGGGGTCATCCGTGTCACCGAGGCACCCGGCCAGGCCCCCCAGGGCCAGCACCACCACCCAGCCGATCCGTGTCATCACTCCCCTCCCTCCCAAGCGCAGCGATGGGCCGCCGGCACCAGCACGGCCGGCGTCCTCGGCGCGAGCGTCAGCGCGATCTGGCCCTCGCGCGCCGTGACCTCGCGACCCGACAGGACCTCACGCCATGGCCCGCCAGCCGCGCCGACGGGCAGGACCACCTCGGCCGAGGCGGGCTGCCGGTTGAGCACCACCAGGGCGGGCGCCCCGTCGCCGGCGTCGCGCAGATAGCTGAGGCGCTCGGCCTCGGCCCGCAGCAGCGTCCACGTCCCCCGGCGCAGGGCGGGCAGGCAGCGGCGCAGCCGCCCCAGCCGACCGATGGTTTGCGCCGTCTCCTGCTCGAGGGGGGTCCGCTCCCCCCCGAACCGCATCGGGCGCCGGTTGTCGGGATCGCCGACCCCGGGCAGCCCGAACTCGTCCCCGTAGTACAGCACCGGCGCCCCCGGCACCGTGAGCACGAACGCCTGGGCCAGCCGCAGCCGCGCATACGCGTCGGCATCATCGGGGATGGGCGGCGGCGCGCGCCACGCCTGGTCGTACACCGCGCCGTCCACCTGACCCGCGGCCTCGCTCAGGAAGCGCGTCACGTCGTGGTTGCCGGCGAAGACCCCCATCACCGCGGTGCTGCCCGCCCACGCCGCCGCCGTGCGCTGCCAGACATCCGCCAGCACCCACAGCGGCGCATCCTCCCAGGCGAACACCTGCCGCAGCGTCCACATCACGGGGAAGTCGAACTGCCCGTCCAGGCCGTCGGGTCCCAACGACCAGCGGATGTCGCCGATGCCGTTGGTGCCGGTGTACGTCTCGCCCACCAGGTACTGCCGCGTCCGCAGGCCCTCCAGGCGGCGGTGCACCTCATGGGTCAGGTGCCGCGTCACGAAGCGCGGCATCATCGGCACCGCGTCGACGCGCAGGCCGTCCAGGTCGAAGCGCTCCAGCCACCACACGGCGTCCTCCACCTGGGTCTCCAGGGCCTCGGAGGTTTCCCATGAGATATCAGGCAGATAGCGCGTGAACCAGCACGTGCGGATGTGGGTCTGCCAGGGGCAGGCGGCGCTCCCGCAGGCGCAGAGGGGGTTGAGCCAGTCGGGCCGCTCTCGCGCGTAGGGGTGCTCGGCGTGGACGTGGTTGAGCACGACGTCGAGGATGACGCGGATGCCGCGGGCGTGGGCGGCGGCCACCAGGGCATCCACGTCGGCGCTCGTGCCCAGGCGAGGATCCACCTCCCGCGGCGCGATGGGCCAGTAGCCATGGTAGCTGGAGTACCGGGGGCTGCCCCCCTCGACCCCCGTCCAGAGCCCTTCGGGGCCGCGGTTCAGGGGCGAGATCCACAGCGCGTTGACCCCAAGCGTCTCGAAGTAGCCGCTCTCGACCACGGCGAGCAGCCCCCGCAGGTCGCCTCCCTGGCGCTCCCCCGGCGGCCGCAGCCGATCGGCGGGCGTGAAGGGCGTCTCGCGGGCGAACCGGTCGAGCACCACCTGGTAGACGATGGCGTCCTCCCAGCGAAACCGCTCCGCCTCCGCCCAGTACGGGGCGGTGAAGTCTCGCCGGGGCGGCCGGCCGCGTCGGTGCCCTCCAGCCGCAGGTGGTGCTTGCCCGGCGCCGCGCGCAGCTCGGGCCGCACGGTGTCGCCCTGCACCTCGACCGCCACGGGCCGATCGTCGACGAAGGCCTGCACCGTCGCCAGGCCATCGGCGGGCGCCGACCGCTGGAGCGTCAGCGTCACCGCGGGCGCGCCCTCTGCGTGATCGAGGGCGGTCAGGGCGAAGGCGGGGACGTCGCAGTCTGGCGCGTCGAAGACCGACCAGTCAGCGCCCGCCTCCCGCAGGCTCACGGGGTTGTGGGGGTCGAGGGCCGGCCGGCCGTCCACCTCCAGCCGGTACAGGTGGCGCCCCGGGGGGAGCGTGAGCTCGGCGGCGAAGCCCCCCGGCGCCGGGGACAGCGGGGCCCGGCGCGCGTCGAAGCCGTTGAAATCACCGGAGATTCCGATGAACGCGGGCCGGGTGGTCGTCGGGAAGCTCACCCGCAGCCGGCAGTCGCGCACCTGCACCGCGGGGGCCTCGTCGGCCGGGCTGCAGCCCGTCGCGAGGGCGACGAGGGCGAGCAGGCCGGCGGGCCTCACCGGACCACGAGGATGCGCGCCCCCCGAGCCGGCACGGTGATGTCGAGCGTCCCATCCGCCTGGACCTGGAACGTCTCGCCGCTGAGGCGATCGGCGATCGTCGTCCCCGGCGCGAAGCCCGTCGGCATGACGCGGTCCTCGAAGCGGCTGCGGGCCGCCTGATCGTCGGAGACGTTGATCATCACGAGCACGCGCTCATCGCGCCAGGCGCGCTCGAAGGCCAGCAGGCCCGCATCGCTCTCGTCGCCCGTGTGCTCCGTCGACCAGCGAAACGTCACGTCCCCGCGCCGCAGCGGCGCCAGCTCGCGCCGCAGCGCGATGAGCCGCCGGGTGTGGGTGAACGTCTCGCCGTCCGTCCGGAAGCCCGACAGCCACATGTCCTCGCGGTTGGAGGGATCGGGGCCGCCCCTGAAGGCCTGCTCGGTGCCGTAGTACAGGCACGGCAGCCCGTCGATGGTCAGCAGGTACACGAGCGCGCCGTGCAGCTTGCGCAGATCGGGGAACTCGTAGAGGAAGCGGGGCACGTCGTGGTTGTCCAGGAAGTGCACCAGCAGCTGCCGGGGCACCAGCGGGGTGCCATCCTCCGCCGTGGGCCCGTTCTGCTTCGGCGTCTGGCTGTAGCGCGGCCGACCCGGCACGTCCTCGGCGTCGCGCTCCTCGTAGAGCCGCTGCACGTTGGCCGTCGGGTCGCCGTTGCCGAAGACCCCGTTGAAGATCCGGTACTTGGCCGAGAAGTAGAAGACCGAGTCGACGCCCTCGCCCTGGGTGTACGACCCCAGCAGCCGGTCGTCGCCGTCGAACGCCTCCCCGAACATGAAGAAGTCGTCCTTGCCGAGGCTCTTGGCGAAGGCCCGCATGGCCGGCGCGAAGACCTCGAAGAACGCGGGCTCCTGGTGCTTGAGGGTGTCGATGCGGAAGCCATCGAAGTCGGCCGCCTGGATCCAGTACTGGAAGACCCGCACCAGGGCCTCCTGCACGTCGCGGCGGTCGGTGGCCAGGTCCTTCAGGCCCCCGGGGAAGTCGCCCAGGATCTCCTGCTCGCGCCGGTACTCGAAGCTGGCGGCCGCCTCGTTCTCCCACACCGTGACGCGGCCCTTGCGGTTGTACCAGGCCGGGTTCTGGAACTCGGGCGGCATGGGCGGCGTGCGGTTGATCTCGGGCTGCTCGACCCAGACGATGGGCGCCGGGCCGTTCTCGCCCAGCGAGGTAAACGCCTGCACCCCGCGGCTGTCGTACTCGGGATCCCACTCCGACGACCGGCGCAGCTCGCTGGGCTGATCGCCGTTGCGGCTGCCGGACCCCGGGCCCCCGCCCCCGAAGAAGACGATGTCGGGCTGGCCGTTGCGGTTGATGTCGTAGAAGAAGAGCTGGCCGATGTGGTTGGTGACCACATCCAAGATGACCTTGATGCCGCGGGCGTGGCAGGCCTTCACGAGCTGCTGGAGCTTGGCCAGATCACCGAAGTGCAGGTTCACGTTGAGGAAATCCTGCGTCCAGTAGCCGTGGTAGCTGGCGAAGCCCGCGTCCTCCTCGACGTTGCGCACCACCGGCGAGATCCACAGCGCCGTGACCCCGAGCGTCTCGATGTAGTCGAGGCGGTCGATGATCCCCTGCCAGTCACCACCGTGGTAGGCGGCGGCCCGGCGGTAGTCGACGTTGTAGTTGTTGTTGGGATCGCCGTCTTCGAAGCGGTCCACCACGATCTGGTAGATGATCTCGTCGCGCCAGTCGACCACCTGGGTCTGGTGGGCCAGATCGGTGTCCACCGTCACGCACGAGCCGGCCGTCAGCAGCAGCGCCGCCGAGAGCAGCGTCGCCAGCGCGCGTCGCAGTCCTCGCATCAGTACCCCCCTCCACGCCCGAACCACCACTCCGCCCGGGCCCCCAGGTAGTGCACGACGTCGTGGTCGCTGCGGGGATCGTCCCTGGCGTACAGGTCGAGGGCGGCTTGATTCAACAGCGAGATCGCGTAGATGAGGCGGAGCTGGGGCCGGTCGTACACCCCCGGCTCCCGCGCGAACGTGAGCGCCGGCATGAGGGCGAGCTGCACCACCCGGGCGACGGCCTGCTCGTTCGTCTGGGGGTTGAGGCCGTTGGGCCGCGAGATCTGGACGGAGCCCTCCACCGCCGGCGTGAACATCCCCACCATGAGCTGCGGGCGCACCGCCACGGCCGCCTCGAAGCGATCGTCGAAGTCCTCTTCCTCGTCGTCCGCGTCCAGGAAGTAGCGGGCCCAGGCGCCGTACTGCACCCCGAAGTCCAGCCCGTCCGCCAGCTTCAGCTCCACGTTGCCCGCCAGCGCCCCCCGAAACTCCTGGGCGTCGACGCTGCGGCGATCGTCGTTGAGGCCGAACGGCGTCCCCAGCTCGTCGTAGGCGGCGAGGCCCAGGGCGTAGCGGGCCCAGACGTTGAGGTAGCCGTTGCGGGCGAAGTTCCACAGCCCGAGCTGCACCCCCGCCACGAAGCCCAGGTCGTCGGGCAGGCTCTCCGTCTCGGTGAAGGAGCCCGACAGCGTGCGGCGCCCCTTGGGGAGGAAGTGCAGCTCGCTGTAGAGCTTCAGCTTGAAGCCCGCGGCCTCCTCCCAGGTGCCGTGGGCGGCTGCCACGATGCGCTGCCGGTCATGCAGCGTGACCGTCTGCGCGCCGAAGGTGCTGGGGGCGGGCACCGGCACCCGATCCACCTCGCGGCCGTTCTCGAGCCGGTTGAGGCCCAGCGCCACGCCCAGGCGCAGGTGCTCGCCACGCCAGCCGCCGCCCGCGCCGACCAGGTTCAGGTCGTCCATCGGCCAGAAGTCGAACAGGAAGATGTCGTCCCCGCGCAGCCAGCGGCTGCCGATCCAGGCGGAGGCCCCGGACCCGAACAGCCCCTCGCCCTCGACGTAGGCCTGCCGCAGCGCGAGGGTCGCGTCCACCTGGCCGGTGTAGTGGAAGAGCTCGTCGAAGAACGCCACCGTGGTGCGGACGCGGGCGCGGCCCTCGGGCCCGTCGTAGGCCCGATAGCCGAAGTCCAGCTCCAGGTAGTTGTCCTCGATGAGCCGGGGACCGAAGGCGACGATCTGGCGGCGCTCCCGCGACCGCCTCGCCGTCCATGGCCGCACCCATGCGGCCGTAGGGTGAACTCGAAGCGATCGCCCCCGCCAGCGGCGGCCGGATCCTGGGCCCGGGCCGGGCCGACCAGGGCGAGGAGAGCGAGCGGGAGCAGGCGCACGGCGGCCTCCGAAGCTGACCAGGCAGGCAGGGTCGCAGAGCCGACGACGGCGGACAACCGGCGCGTGCGCCCCCCGCACGCCCGCCCGTGAGGTATGGGATCTATAAACTTTTTTCACGTTTGATTTCATAGAGATATGAACTTTCTCTGCGACACCGGCGCGGCGTGACCGATGAGATGTCCACCACCCAGGAGCAGGCCCATGGCCGACCCCCGCTATGCCGACCGCACCACCACCCCCTCGACCCACCCACCCGTGGTCGACCTCCTCCCCCGCGATGACGGCGCGTCCGCCCGCGGCCAGGCAGCGAGCTGCTCGCCGGCAGCACCCAGACCGGCCGCAGCACCTTCGGCGATCGCCCCCCCACCCTCGACGCTGGCACCGTCCAGTTCGTGGCGCCCCCCTACCTCGGCCGGGAGTCCCTGCGGGCGTTCGAGGCGGTCCGCACGGCCCTGGAGGGCGGGCGCCTGCTGGGCTCGTCCATCATCTGGGCCGCCGTGGCGCTCGCCGGCCTCAGCTCCCCCGAGGAGCTCGCCCTGCAGCTCGGCCTGGGGGTCGCCCACGGCCAGGTGCCGTGGGGCAGCGAGGCCGAGGCCCTGGGCGCCATCCCCGCGATCGTGCGAGCATCGGTTGAGCGCATCGTGGGCGGGGTGATCGCGTCAGGCCAGATCTCCGCCCAGGAGCTGCGCTACTGGGAAGGCGTGCAGGCGCGCCTGGGAGGTTTCTGATGGGAGTGACGTGGCTTGTCTTGTCGTGCCCTGCCTGGTCTGGGCGTCCAGCGTGTCGGTCGGCTTCTTCCTGGGTGCCGAGCCCCGGCCGCGCAGACGACCCCGCGTGGGCGGCCCTGGTCGCGCGGGTGGAGGCGGCCGTCGATCCCCGTCGGCAGCTTGGCGGATCCGACCCCCACCGCGATGCGGGCGCCGCCTGCGGGCCTGGTGGGCGGCGGGGGGCGGTCTCCCGCCGCCCCGAGAGGCGCCGGGCCACTGCCGCCGGCAGCGCCACGGCCTCGCCTGGTTCGATCTGGCGAAGGCGGCGCTGCGGGAGGGGGCCACCGTCGAGACGGTGCGGGCGGTCGCGGGCCTCGCCGAGCGCCTGCGCGCCGGCGCCCGCGATCCCCTGGATCTGGCCCTGGGGCTGGGCATCGGCCGCCTGCTCATCGAGGCGGGCCGCGCCGATCAGGTGGCGGAGGCGTTCCGGCCCTCGGCCGACGACGACGATCGCCTCGTGGCCCTGGCGCTGGTCTGCATGGTCGAGAGCGCCGACCGGGTCAGCCCGACCGGCGCCCACGCGCTGGCCTACCAGACCGCCCTGGAGGCTGCGGCCGCCCTCCAGGGCCGCACGGGCCCCGCGCGCATCGCGGCGGTCGAGGCCGAGACGAGGCGCATCCGCGCGCTGCACCACCCCGCCCTCGACCTGGTCTGGCAGCCGGATCTGGCGGCCCTCCTCGCGCAGTCGGCCGAGGTGCGATCGCGCTGGCCCGCGTCGCTACGGGGGCCGTGAGCGTCAGACGCGGGCGTACATGAGCACGAGGGCGGCGAGCCACAGGGTGTGGCCGATGCCGATGAACATGGACAGGCGCTTCACGGCCGGGCGGACGCTCTCGGGCGCGAAGCCCGGGCCGGCGGCGGCCGCGGCGAGGCGCGTGCAGGTCGGCCGGACGGCGCCCCAGGCGAGGGCGGCGCCCACGATCACCAGGCCGAGCGCCATGTGAAAGCGGACGGGCAGCCCCTTGAAGCCGCCGTAGACGGCGAACACGAGGCCCAGCCCGGTGGCCAGGGTGAGGAGGGCGCCGATGGCCGCCACGGTGGCCTGGCGCACGGCGCCGGTGGTGGCGATGCGGAAGCCGGCGCCGTCACCGGCCAGGGCGCGCTTGAGGCCGCCGGCCAGGGAGAGCGGGCCGCCGAACCAGGTGGCGCCGGCGACGATGTGCAGGATGACAAGGGCGATGTACGTGGTGCTCATGAGACCTCCTGCGGGCCTTGTACCCGACCCCGGCCGGCCGAACCAGCGCCGCCCGCAGGCCGGGGGCCCGTCCGGGCGGGTACTTGCCATCGCCGCGCGGCCTTGCCACCCTGCCGGCATGGGCCGATTCGATGAGTTTGAAGCGTTCGACGACGATCCCCCGGAGGTCGACCACGACACCGTGGGCCTGGGTGCGCTGGCGCGCCCGGTGCGGCTGCCGCTGATCGTCGCGGGCATCGCGGCCCTGGCGGGGGCCATCTTCGCGGCGACGAGCACCGCCGACTTCACCGCGCACCTGGACCGACAGGTCCACGCGATCCACTGCTCGGTGATGCCAGGGGCCGACGCCCAGATGGGCGAGAGCGGCTGCCGCACGGTGATGCTCAGCCCCTACAGCTCGTGGTTTCGCTCCAGCTACTGGGGCGGCATCCCGGTGGCGGTCTTCGCCCTGGCCGTCTTCGCCTTCCTGGCCTACCGGGCCTTCCACCTGGCGGTGAAGGGCCAGCCGCGGCGCAGCGAGGTGTTCTTCCTGCTGGCGGGCACGGGGCTGCCCTGCCTGATGAGCGCCCTCTTCGGCTACCTGGCGGCGACGAAGGTGGGCGCGACGTGCACCGTGTGCGTGGGCATGTACTTCGCCAGCGGCTTCGCCTTCGCGGGGGCGCTGGTGGCCTTCCTGCTCACCCGCAAGGCCCCCACCCCGGATCCGCGGGCGGTGCGGGGCTTCGCGCTGGGCTTCCTGGAGGGCTGCGGCTTCGTGGCGGTGGTCTTCCTGGCGTACCTGGCGTTCATGCCCGAGGTGAAGGCCGAGAAGGGCCGCGGACCGGCGGGCTGCGGCACCCTCGTCGAGGCCGCCGATCCGGGCGGGGTGTTCATCGATCTCGCCGTCCGCCCGGGGGCGACGCCCTCCATCGAGCTGCTCGATCCCCTCTGCCCCGCGTGCCGGGCGTTCGACGGCCGCCTGGCTGCCAGCGGCCTGGGGGACAAGCTCAGCCAGCGCGCCGTCCTCTTCCCCCTCGACTCCTCGTGCAACTGGATGGTGAAGAGCTCCCTGCACCCCGGCGCCTGCGCGGTCACCGAGGCCATGCTCTGCGCGCCGGCAGAGGGGGCGAAGGTGCTCGAGTGGGCCTTCGCCCACCAGGAAGATCTCACCGCCATGGCCCGGGCCGACGAGGCCGCGCTTCGCAAGAAGATTGCTCAAGAGTTTCCTGGGGTTGCGAGCTGCCTGGGGTCACCGCAGGTCAAGAACAAGATCGTGCAGAGCCTGCGGTGGGCCGTGGCCAACGCCCTGCCCGTGCTGACGCCCCAGCTCTTCGTGAACGGCAAGCGGATGTGCGACGAGGACACGGATCTGGGCCTGGAGTACACGCTGGCCCGCATGCTGGAGGCGCGCAAGTGAACCCGCTCGTCCTGAAGGCGGCGCTGGCGCTGCCGGCCTGCTGACGCCACCATCCTGGTGAGCACGTGGCTGCGGGGCGCCGAGCGACGGCTCCAGGCCAGCGATCCGACGGCGGCGGAGGAGGAGGTGGCCATCGCGAGCGTCGCCGAGGACGCCTACTGCACGCCCCGGCTCAAGGGCATCGTGCGGCGCGTGGCGGGTGCCTGCGGCCTGCTGGGCGACTCGGGGCGCGGCTGCCAGCCCATGCAGGCGAAGCAGGTGGCCCAGCTCACCGATGACGAGTTCAACTCGCTCTTTCGGCCCCTGACGAAGCGTGCCCACATCGTCCAGTTCGACGCCGACGCCACCGAGCTGGACCCGGCCGCCCGCGGCGCCGTGGAGGCCGCCTGGGCCGACCAGCGCGGGGCCAGCTTCTTCTTCGTCGTCGCCCGGGCCAGCCCGGACGGCAAGACGGATCACAACGGGGAGCTGAGCGCCGGCCGGGCACGCAGCGTGCTCGATCACCTCATCGCGCGCTTCAAGGATCCGGGCATCGAGAAGCAGGTGGGGCTCTTGTGGCTGGGGGAAGACTTCGCCCAGCTCGGCGAGGAGTTCTGCGAGTGGGACCGTTCACGCAAGGGAGAGCCGTGCACCGCCAAGGAGATCAACCGCAGCGCCTTCATCGCCTGGATCGACTGCGCCATCTGACGCCCGGCCTGGCCGCCCTCACGCTGGCCGCCCTCACGCTGGCCGCCCTCGCGCTGGCCGGCTGTGGGAGAGCGCCTCGACGCCACGCCCACGGGGCGGCGGACGGCGGCGGTGAAGGCCGAAGCCGCGCGGGCCGGTCAACGATCCCAGCGGCTTCTGCGCGAAGGCGTGGCCGGCCGAGGGGGCTGAGGCCCGGGCCTTCGCCTGGCCGTCCCTGCGCCCGCTGCCAGGCCGGGAGGTGGTGGAGGCGCCCAGCACCACCGGCACCTGGCGGTGGGTCAACCTGTGGGCGACCTGGTGCGTGCCCTGCGTCGCCGAAATGGACCTGCTGGGTCGCTGGACCACGGCGCTGGGCAAGGACGGCACCCCCGTCGCCCTGGAGCTGCTCAGCATCGACGCGCCCTCGGACGGCGAGGCGCTGCAGGCCCGCCTGGCCAAGGGCCTGCCGGGCAACGTCCGTTGGCTGCGCGACGAGGCGGAGCTTGGACCCTTCCTGGAGAGCCTGGGCGTCAACGCCAAGGACGCCATCCCCATCCACGCGCTGGTGGATCCCGGCGGCAACCTGCGGTGTGTGCGGGTGGGGGCCATCGGGGGCCAGGACTACGCGGCGGTGAAGGGCATCGTCACGGGCGGCTGAGCGCGGCGCCCGGCTCAGGGCATCCAGAACCGGGTCGGCCACATGTCCTTCTGCAGCATGCTCGCCACGTCCATGGCGATGGCCACGAGCCAGTGGGCCAGCACCCCGCCCCAGATGGAGCGGTACTTCATGGAGAGGGTGCCCAGGACGACGCCGGCGATGAGGCTGCCGACGCTCTCGGCGGCGGTCTTGAGGAAGTGGACCATGCAGTACGGCACCAGCATGACGAAGATGGCGCCGTAGCCCATGACCGGCCGCAGGCCCTGCAGGAAGAAGCCGCGGAAGAAGAACTCCAGCGCGAAGAACTGCAGGCCATAGAGCAGCTCCCACGCGATCAGGTCGAAGACGCTGCGCCCGGCGAAGACATAGAAGGGGTAAATCCTTTGAAAGTCGGGCAGATAGCTCACCCCCCACACCACGAGCATGATGGGGGTGACGAGGGCGAGGTAGATCCAGATGTGCCGGATGAAGCCCCCGAAGCCCAGGTAGAAGTCGCGGATCTTCCGGCCCGTGAGCTTCAGGTAGATCATCGGGACGATGGCGTAGCCCAGGAAGCACGCCCCCACCCAGTGGGCCAGGCCGAAGAGCGCGAAGTAGGGGTGCAGGTCCCCGTAGCGGCCGTAGTCCCCCTGCAGCCGCTTGCCCCAGAGGTCGAGGAAGACCTGCTCCGAGCCGCCGAAGTGCATGATCACCATGCCCAGCGCGGCGACCACCAGCAGGCCGGCCTCGAAGGGGCCAAACGGCTTGCCGCCCTCCTGCTCGATGCCGAGCCGGCGGCGCAGGGCGTCGAGATCGATCAGCGGGTCACCCGATCCTTGAAGGAGCACGTGGTGGTGTCGATGCGCACCACGTCGCCGGTCTTGATGTAGAGGGGCACCTGGATGGACACGCCGGTGGCGGTGGTGGCGGTGGTGGTCGCGCCGCCGCTCGCTGTGTCACCGCGGCTGCCCGGGGCGACCTCGACGAGCTCCATCTCGACGAACTGGGGCAGGTCGATGCCGACGGTCTTGTCGTTGTAGACCACGGACCGGACCTCAAGGTTGTCCACCAGCCACTGGGCCTGGTCGCCCAGGGCCTCCGCCGTCAGCTCGAACTGCTCGTAGGAGGCCTGATCCATGAAGACGTAGTCGTCGCCCGCCTCGCCTGGGGTCTTGTAGAGGAACTGGGCGTTGCGGAGCTGCAGATCGGGCTCGTTGAACTTCTCGCCGGCCTTGAAGGTGCGGTCGGAGATCTGCCCGGTGAGGACGTTGCGCAGGCGCGCCTTGACGAGGGTGGCGCCGCCGCGGGCGCTGGGGCTCTGGGTCGTGCTGCGCTCGACCGTCCACGGCTGGCCGTCGATCTCGACGCGCTGGCCCTTCTTGAAGTCGCTGGTGGAGATCATCCTGCGGCTTGCTCCTGCCTTTGCTGGGCTGGTTCCTGGATCTACCTGGATCTACTTGAGGGGGCGACCGGGGAGGTCGGCGAGGACGGCCTTGATGGCCTTCTCGGCTTCTTCGATCTCGGCCTCGTAGCCACCCAGGTACAGGCGACCGTAGGAGCCGAACGTCACCACCTCGAGGAGGTTCACGTCGGCCGCCTTCTCGGCCTCGTTGGCGGCGATGCACGCATAGCCGGCCGGCTCGCACTCCATGACATAGAGCGTCTGCCCCTCGACGATCATGTCGCCGTGGCGCATGCGGTTGATGAGCATGGACTGGTGCCCATCGACGCCGGTGATGCGCTCGCTGGTCAGGAGCCGGGGGGCGTAGCGGTCCTTCTCGGTCATCCCGTAGTGCTCGAGGATGGCGTCGCCGGCCGCCCGGATCTGGCCCTGGTCGAAGCTGTGGAGCTCCAGCACCCCGTAGGCGCGCTCCACGATCATCAAGCCCGGCTCCACCGACGTCCGCTTGAGCGCGATGTCGGTGACGATGTTGACCGAGAGGCCGGGGGCCACCTCCACGAAGAGCGCCGCCTGGCCCTCCAGGGGCAGGAAGCCGGGCGACACCGTCTGGAGGAAGCCGGTGAGCTGCGGCTGGAGGATGTCGATGTAGGTGAACGTACGCAGATCGATCATCGGAGGCCCCCGCTCGAAGTGGGGCCGACGTTACTTCGGCTGCCCGCGAAGCTCAAGGCCGCCGGTGGGCGATCATGGGGGGTGGGCGTCGGCCTCCTCGCCGGGCATACTGCCGGCCGGGTCGACGGAGGCACCGATGGCACGACTGAACCTGGAAGATGGAAGTGAGATCAGGGACTTCGACGAGATCGCGGCCGCCGTGGCGCGGGTGGGGATCACCCTCGACCAGCGCCCGCCCGGCGACGCTCCCGGCCTCGTCGGCCTGCTGGCGCGCGCGCCCCTGACCGCCGAGGAGGGGGCAGAGGTGCTGGCCGCGTGCGGTCCGTTCCTGGCCGCCGAGCAGCGCGATCATGGCGCGACGGCCTGGGATCTGGTGGTGCTGCACCCCCGGACGGAGGACCTGGACGCGAAGCTCGCCATGTTCGCGCAGCCCCACCGCCACGCCGACGACGAGGTGCGCTACGTCCTGGCCGGCGAGGGCGTCTTCGGCGTCGTCACCCCCGGCGGGGCGCAGGTGGAGCTGACGGTGGAGGCGGGGGAGTACATCCGCGTCCCCGCCGGGCTCGAGCACTGGTTTCGGATGACGCCCCTGCGCGACATCAAGTGCGTGCGCGTCTTCGCCGGCCCCCCCACCTGGGAGGCCGACTTCACCGGCACCGCCATCCGGCTGGGGCCGCTGGCGGCCTGAGCGTCACTCGCGGCAGGTGTAGCGGTGTAGCGGCTGGCCGCCGGCGGGATCCTCCGAGACCGTCCAGACGGCCCGGCCATCGGCGCTGTAGGCGATGGCCTCGCCCTGGGGCTCGGAGAGCGGGCCCACGGCGATGGTCCGGGGCGCCAGATCGGCGAGGCCGCTCAGATCGGCGGGCGTCGGCAGGGTGTACTCGTAGCTGCCGGTGTAGACCCGCAGGGCCAGCCGGGTGCCGGTGGCGTCCAGATCCGCGCCCGTCACCATCTTGCCCATGGGGACGGGCACCCCCGGCGCGGGGAAGCTGCCCAGATCGGTGAGGGGGCCGGGCCCCGGCGAGGCGGTGTCCCAGGCGTAGACCTGCGGATCGGTGCCCTCGACCTTGGTGAACAGCCAGAAGCGATCCCCGGCCGGGGCCACGGCCAGGGCCTCCGCGTCATGGGGCGCGCCGTCGGGGTAGCGCACCACGAAGCGCTGGACGAGCTCGGCGTCCCGCGGCGCGAAGGGCCCCGCCACGGCGGGCTCGCGGACGGCGTAGATGGCGACGGCGGGGCGGTTTCGGGCGTTGTCCCCCACGTCCGCGACCCAGAGGCACCAGTCGTCGAGGCCGGGGCAGCGGGCGGTGGCCACGTCCTCCAGATCCAGGACGCCAGCGCCCGGCAGCGTCAGGCGGCCCAGGGCGGCGCCGTCCTCGCCCGTGGCATAGAGCACCGCGTCATCGCCGGAGTCGTTGTGCAGCCAGAGGACGCCGGGCGACTGCCGCGACGCGGCGATGCCGGAGACCTCGCCCAGGCGCGGATCGGCGAGGGTGCCCGTCGTCTCGGGGGGGCTGAAGGCGGCGCAGGCCGGCGCGGGCGGCTCGGCGTCGGGACCGACGTCGGGGGGGATGGGGGCGGCATCCGGAGCGGCGGCGTCGGCCGCCTGCCCATCGGGGCCCTCGTCGAGCGGGGGGGCCGCATCCAGGGCGGCGTCGACGCCAGCATCCGCCACCTGGGCGTCGAACTCCTCGGCACCTCCCCCATCGCCCGCGTCACACCCCAGGAGAACCAGCGCCACCGCCCACGTCCGCATCGGCTTCCCCGTCACCGTCTCGTCACCAGGGTAGCCGGTTTGGCGGGGGGCAGCACGGCCAACGGCCCCGTGGAGGGGCCGAGGGCGGGAACTGAGGGAAAGTGCAGTGAATTCAGGAAGGTGGAAGCTCAGTGCGCCGGCCCGCCGTGGCCGGCGACGCGGCCGCGGGCCACGCTGGCGATGATGGCGCCGGCGATGGCGGCGAAGGCGACGCTGGCCCAGGCCCAGGCGGGCATCAGGGTGACGAGCGTCTGGCCGGCCTCGCGCCAGATGACGTAGGCGGCCATGACCAGCACGAAGACCGCGAAGCCCTTGCGCAGCCGGTCGGCCGGAATGCTGCGGGCCAGGCGGGCGCCGACGAACGTCCCCGCCACGGCGGCGCCCGTCACGAGGAGGGCCAGGGGGATGTCGATCTGGACGTGGGCGACGTGGCCGGCGAAGGCCGCGAAGGACTTCAGCCCGATGACCAGCAGGGAGGTGCCGATGGCGCGGTGCATGTCCATGCCGCCCAGGAGCACCAGGGCCGGCACCACCAGGAAGCCGCCGCCCGCCCCCACGAGGCCCGTCGCGCCGCCCACCACCAGGCCCTCCAGGATGACCATCGCGATGGGCAGAGAGGCCCGCTCGGTCGCGGGCCCGCGGTCCTTGCGGCCCCGGAACATGGCACCCGCCGTCACCACCATCATGGCGGCGAAGAGCAGCAGCAGCGTCGTGCCGCTGAACCACTGGGCGGCGAAGCCGCCGAGGTACGCGCCCGCCATGGCCGCGCCCGAGAAGACGAAGCCGGTGCGCCACTCGACCTTGCCGGCCCGGGCGTGCTGCAGCATCGCGAAGAGAGAGGTGGTGCCCACCACCAGGAGCGAGGTGGCGATGGCTTCCTTGGCCGGCATGCCCGCGCCATAGGCGAGGACGGGGACGGCGAGAATGGAGCCACCACCACCAAGGAGGCCGAGGGAGATTCCAATCAGGGCGGAGAGGAGAGCGACGAGGATCATGGCAGGACTCCCGGTAGTGGGCACCGTCTCCACCGCGGCGGGGAGCCTTCGGTGGCGACGTCGACCCCTTGAGCACGGGCTGTGCCAGCCCCGGCCGAGGCCGCCAGCCGCGGCCTCGCGGCACCCGACCGCCGGAGAACCACCGCCGCCCGTCTCAAACGTCGCAACGAATGTCGCAGCGGCGACACATCACCGCACGCGGCGGATGGCGAGCTTCAGGCGAGCGCGGCTGGGCTTGCTGGTCGCCTCGATCCGGTACACCCGGCCGGCGTCGTCGGCGACGAAGACGGCGTCGCCCGGCTCGATGCGCACCTTCAGGTGCTCGTCGTCGCCGTCCACCGTGGTGGTCACCGAGACCGGCTGGGTGAGGCCCTCGTCGGCGAAGAAGCCCGGCGCGGGGTAGGTGTAGTCCCGGGCGTAGCTGCCGTCGGGCTGCCGCGGGATGTCCGTGGGCGCGATGAAGAAGAGCCAGTCGCCGCGCTCGGCCTCGGGGGCCGTCTCGCGCCCGCGCACATAGAAGAAGTCGGCCGCGCCCCGGGTGGTCTCCTTGGTCAGCGCCGCCAGCTCTCGCAGGGCCTTGGGGTTGCGCGCCATGTTCAGCTTGATGCGCTCCACCATGTCCGCCGAGCCGAGGCCCACCACCGCGTCGCGCACGGTGAAGGCGACGCCCGCCTCGCCCTCCGAGAGGCCCCCGTCGTGCAGCCGCACCTGGGCCATGTTCAGCATCACGTCGGCCATGTAGGCGGGCGGCGGCGGGTTGCCTGCGTTGTTGAACGTCTCGAAGGACGCCCAGCCCGTGTCATCGACGCAGCCGCGGAACACCACGGTCCCCGCCCCCACCGTGTACTCCACGCAGTTGGGCAGCGCCTTCTGGAACGTGGCGATCTCGGCCATGCGCGCCACCAGGCGCTCGAACTGCCACGGCGGCAGATCCCAGACGGGGCTGTCGCCATGGGGCACCGGGTCGCGCCGGGTCCCGTTGGCGATGAAGGCCGGGTTCTCATCCACCCGCACCGTCAGCCGCGCGATGCCCGGCTCGGGCACCAGGCCGCGAACCTCCATCCACTCGGGGTCGCTGGTGTCGAAGATCTGCTCGATCTGCACCCCGATGCTGTTCACGTTGGCCGTGGTCCCGTCGGTGAGGTCGATGCCCTTGTACGGCAGCGCGTTGGCGTCGACCTTCACCGTCATCGCGAACTCGTCCTCGATGACCGCGAAGCCGCTGGCCTCCTCGATGAAGCCCGGGTGCCGGGTGCCATCGGGCAGGTCCACCGGTCCGAACTTCTCCGTCAGGTTCGAGAACTCCTCCACCACGTCGGCCAGCGTCACGGGGATGGTGCCCGGCGTCACGTCGTACAGGCCATCGGGGTGGTCGGGGGTCACCGCGCCGCGGCGCACCTGGCCCGACGGGTGGCTGCCGATGAGGCCCGCCGTGAGCACCTGCGCCGCGACGTCGAGGGGGATCACCACCTCCGAGCGGTGGATCTGCATCAGGTCGGCGATGGCCCGCGCGGGCGGGGCGCCGATGGCCCCCGACAGGGCCAGCAGCTCCTCGAGCTGGGTGGCGCTGAAGTCGATCTCGTCGGGGGTCATGCGCAGGAGCGTCTGCATGTTGATGGCCGCCTGGCTGCCGAGCTCGGCCGGGTTGGCGTCGCGCAGGTACAGCAGCGTGTTGGTGACCAGCGGCAGCATCTCCAGATCCAGCAGCCAGAGCTCCTCCAGCGTCGCCCTGGGCAGCCGCTTGAGATCCGCCAGGGAGAGCGTCTGGCGGTAGTCCTTCACGTCGAGGCGCAGCATCCGCAGCTCGACCTCACGGGTCTCACCGGTCTGCACCTCGCCCTTCTCGGTCTCCTGGACCAGCTCCACGGCCTCGAAGCAGCCGGCGAGGCAGAGCGGGAGGAGGGCGGCGGCGAGGGTGTGTCGTCGAATCATCGCTCAGGGCTCGGAGACGTGGACCTGGATGTCCGTCCCGTTGGGGGAGTCGGAGACGATGCGCAGCTTGTAGCGGCGCCCCGTGTCGTCCTCGATGTAGGCCAGCTGCTCGCCGCCCGTGATCACCAGCTTCTCGTGGTCGGTGTCATCGGCGCCATCCACCAGCAGGCTCGAGATCTTGCCGGCCGGCGCCAGATCCGGCGTGCTGTAGAAGCCGGGGCGGCGCCAGCTGTAGGGCAGGTCGGCGGCCAGATCCCCGGGCGCCACGAAGAAGAGGGCGGGCGCGCCGCTGCTCGTCCGGCGGAAGTAGAAGTCCACCGCGCCGCTGCGCCGCCGGAAGTCGCCGAGGATGAAGTCGGCCAGGTCAGAGGCCTGGGCCTGGAGGAAGGGCCGCGTCGCCTCCGCGGCCTCCACGCCGGTGATCCCCGCCACGACCCCGGAGAGGGTGAACTCGACGTTCGCCTCGCCCTCCTCGAAGCGCACATGGTCGGGACCATGCATCGCGACTTCAGCGACTTCATTGATGAATTCCCAGACGTACTGGTCCTTGGGGCCCAGCTCCAGGGGCACGCCGAAGTGCACCCAGCCGGCCGGCTCACCGTCCTGCCCGATGGAGACCCGCGTGGCGGCGCAGGCGATGTAGCAGTTGTCGCTGCGCAGCTGGCGGTACTTGATGAGCGCCGCGTAGGCGGTGATGTACTCCAGCGTCCAGGGCGAGACCCGCCAGACGGTGTTGGGGCCGACCGGGTTGTCGGGCAGGTTCTGCTGGCAGCCGTCCGAGGTGCAGGCCGGCACGTAGCGGTCGTGCTCCTGGATGGCGAAGCGCATGTCCACCGTCGGCTGGGGGGTCAGCCCGGTGATGGTGAACTTCGACGGATCCTGGAAATCGAACTCCAGCGGGTCGTTGAACGTGGGCCCGGTCTGATCCACCAGCACGTTGATGTCGTCGCGGCCCGCGGCGGCCTTGAGGCCCTGGGTCACCCGGATGTTGGAGCGCGCCTCGACCCGCATGCGGAAGTCGGGCCCCAGCACCGCGCCGTGGGGCGTGAAGCCCGGCGCGAGGACGCCCGGGTGGGCGCCCACCGGCCCCAGCTTCTCCTCCAGGGTGGCGAGATCCGCCAGCGCGTCGCGCAGCGTCACCCGCATCCGCCCGCCCGCCGCCGTGTTGGGGTGCGTCTCCAGCAGGTTCTCGCGCAGGGAGCGCACCACCTCGCGGGTCGTCACCACCTCCTCGGTGCGGTCGATCTGCAGGCTGTCGGAGAGGATCTGGCCGAAGCCCCCGCCGATGTCGAAGCGATCCGCCACGAGCTGCAGGAACTCGATGGACGTCCCCTCCACGATCACGTTGGCCGGCGTCATGGTCAGGACGCGCACCAGGGAGAACTCGGGCGAGAACTGCCAGCGGTTGCCGAAGGTCCGGCCCAGCTCGGTGCTGGCACAGTCGAAGACGGGATCCTGGGTGTCGCGCTGCCAGTCCGTGCCGCAGGCCGTCTTCACCGCGTCCAGGATGTTCTGCAGCAGCGGCGTGGGATCCAGCTCCAGCAGCACGATGTCGTCGGCGACGGGCCCCAGCAGCTGGGCCACCTCGTCGCGATCCATGTCGAGGACCAGCGGGGGCGTGGGGGTGTCGTCGATGCGCAGGGTATAGCTGCGCTCGCCCTTCGGCGGCGGACCCACCGGGCCGTCGGTCGAGGGGCGCGCGTCGGCTCGGCCGCCACCACCGCCATCCACCAGCGCGATGCCGCCATCGGCATCGGCCGGCGGCACCTCCTCCGAGCAGGCCCAGGTGCACAGGCCAAGCAGCCAGAGCGCGCGCAGTCTCATCGAGCGTCCCCTCCCCCCAGCGGCACCGTCAGGTGGGCCCCCACGGCCGCGATGAAGAGAGTGTAGCGGCCATTGGCCAGGTCGTTCTGGGAGGTCGTGACCTCCCGCGGGAGCGTGGCCTGCAGCTTGGCGTCGGCCAGGAGCGACATGCCATTGCTGAACGCGAAGCGCGCCCCGAAGCCCCCGAGCAGGCGGTGGCCGTCCGGCGAGGCGGCGTCCACCGTCTCGTCGGGGCTCGCCGGCGACTCATACCCGACCAGCCACAGCAACTCCGGGCCGCCGGTCAGCCGGTAGCGCCCCGGCAGGACCGCGTGCAGGCTGTCCTGCCAGTTGCGCGGCAGCACGGCCTTGGAGCGCGGGGGCAGCCCGAACTTCGGCTGGGCCAGGTCCGGCGACTCCAGGCGGATGCGGAAGGCGTCCACGTCGGACCACTTCACCCACGTCAGCCCCGGCTCCAGCCGGAGCGCGTCGCTGACGTCGACCGCCACCGCCACCGCCACCCGCTTGGGCACCCGGAACGTCAGGAAGGCGTCGCCCTGGACCAGCGGCGCGTACACCAGCCCCTCGCTGGCCAGGTCCTGCGTGAAGAAGTCGTCGCTCATGTCGAGGGCGAAGTCGCCCTCGAACTCCAGCTCGCCGCCATGATCGTAGGAGAGCCCGATCTCGACGTTCTCGTTGGCCTGGACGAAGACCCCGCCCACGAAGGAGAGGGCGTGGGCCGTGGCCTCCGTCAGCGAGAAGGGCCGGGCCAGGACGTCGAGCTCGCGCACGGCCGGCGGCGCGTCCGGGCCGAAGTCGTTCGCCTGGCTCACCGGTGGCCCGGCCAGCGCGTCGGAGAAGTCCTGAACGGCGCCGAAGTCCTGGATTTTCTTCAGGTTTGCCAACCCGAACAGGTAGCTGACCCCGGCCCCGATGGAGATCTTGTCGCTGAGGCCGACGCCGACGCTCGCCGTCACCCGGGTCACGGCGATGAAGACCTCCTGGAGCTGGAACCGCTGGGGGCCGTCGGCGTCGAAGCCCACAGGCGCCGCGTAGGGCACGTAGACCCCCAGGCCCAGGCCCAGGCGGTCGTGGATGCGCCCCCCCACGAACACATCGCCCGCGGGCGAGAAGACCGTGGCCGACACGGCCTGGGCCGGCCCGGACTTGCTCGGATCGACGAGCGCCTCGGGCACGGGCCCGCGCAGCTCGAAGCCATCGGCGAGCTGGTAGGTGCCGCGATAGTCGCGGGTGTAGCCGATGCTGCCCGCGACGATGCCCAGGCTGGCCAGCAGCGCCGGGCGCTCCAGGTGCACGAGCAGGCCGGGGTTGTGGTGCACGGCGGCGGGGTCGTGGCAGACCGGCCCCGAGAAGGCCGAGCCGATGTTCGACGCGTCGAAGCCGCTCGCGGCGGCCACGCCGGCCCCGAGCGCCACGAAGGCCTGCAGAGTGACGGAGGAGTATCGCATCGCACGGAGCGTGGCAGATCCGCTCCGGCTTTTCCATGCCGCTGTCAGCGGACGGGGACGCCGCGATCGAGGTGGATGCGCTCCAGGATGACTTCCACCTGGCCGGCCGGTGCGGCGGACTCGAGCCGGGCCTGCTTGACCCGGCGGACCTCGAGGTTCGCGTCGACCCGGCAGGCAGCCAGGCCAGCACGGCGGCGGGGATGTCGAGCTCGCCGTCGTCATCGGACAGGCACGTGATCACCTCGTTGCCCCACGCGCTGCATAGGACGACCTCGATCCGATCGCCGTTGCCGGCAGCCACCGTCGTGCCCGCGGTCGAAGCCCGCGACGGCGTCGGGGGTGACCCCGCCAGGTCATCGGGGGCGGCCACATCCGCCGAAGCCGCCCATGTCGGCGCTGCCGAGCGCGCCACCGAGCGTGTCGCCGGGGTTTACAGGTCGAAGACCAGGTCCGCGTTGAGCGGTAGCCCTCCGCGATGTCGTCGTACTCCAGCGCGAGATCCATGGCGCCGCCGGTGATGCCCCAGGTCGCCACCGATGCGGACGCCCTCGCCGGATCGCCGGGGTTGTCCGCCTGGGTCAACGCGCGCGGTCGCCGGCGACGGCGTCGATCAGCGCCGGGGCGGGCAAGCGATCGTAGCGGCCGAAGAAGGCCACGCCCTCCACGGTGGCGAACAGCGGATCGTCGCCGGCGCGCAGCCTTCGGCGAGGCGGACGGTCCCTGAATGCCGGGCTCGCCGACCATGCCGCCCGCGCCGCCCATGCCGCGGCACCGCCGACACCGCCGGCGCCGCCCATGCCACCGGCGCCGCCGCTGCCACGGCACCGCCCATGCCACCGGCGCCGCCCATGCCACCGGCACCGCCCATGCCGCCCTCGCCACCGCCGGCGCCGGCATGCCGCCCGCGCCGCCCATGCCACCGGCGCCGCCGCCCATGCCACCGGCGCCGCCCATGCACGCTGCGGCGCCGCCGCCCATGCCGCCTTCGCCGCCGACGCCACCTTCACCACCGAAGGGCTGAGGACCGCCGCCCATGCCGCCCTGGCCACCCCATGCCGGCCATGCCGCCGGCCCCGCCAGCACCATGTCGGCCAGCGTGCCGCTGCGCCGCCGCTCGTCATCGCAGCCAGCCGCGACCAGTGCCACCAGGGCGAGGCGCCCACGCGCCGGCCAGCTTCTCCCGCCATGTCATCCCCCGTTCGCCACGAACTTTTACAGATATACCCAGACCCCGCCGGGTCCCGGAAACGCCGGCTTGTGGACCGCGGGGATTCGCTACTCACCTCGCTCGCCACCGGGGAGGCGTCCCATGCACGCAGCCACCCGCCTCGATGAAGCCTCTACTTCTCCCAGGGCCTCCCCTACGGCTTCTTCGCCAGGGCCTCCCCGCCCTGATGGCCCACAAGGAGGGTGTGTCCTCGGAGGTATCGGCCTGAGTTCATTGCTGTTTCTGCCCTGGGCCCTGAAGTTCGCCCTGGGCCCGGTGGTCGGATTGGACGGGCGCGGGCGGCGCAAGGCCTGGATCGTGCCACTGCAGCTCGCTGGCGTGGGGGCGCTGCTGGTCCTGGCCCAGCTCTCCCTGCGGCTCGACTTCGCCCTGGTCATGGCCCTCGTCGCCGGCATCTCGGTCATCAGCGCCAGCCAGGACGTGGCGACGGATGCCCTCGCCGTCGAGGTCCTGCGGCCGGAGGAGCGCGGGGCGGGCAACGCCGTGCAGGTGGGCGCCTACCGGATCGGCATGGTCGTGAGCGGGGGCGTGCTGCTCATGCTCTATGGCCGCCTGGCCTGGGAGGGGGCCTTCCTGGTGATGGCGGGGGGCCTGGCCCTGGCTACGCTGCCCATCCTGCTGTACCGCGAGCCCCCTCGGGAGGCGACCGCCCCGGAGGCCGTGCCCTTCCTCGCGGCGTTTCGCGGCTACCTGGCCCGGCCGGGGGCCGGCGCCTGGCTCGTCGTCCTGCTGCTCTACAAGACCTTCGACGCCCTGCCGGGGCGGATGGTGGGCCCCATGCTCATCGCCCGCGGCTACGACATCGAGGCCATCGGCACGGTCCTCGGGACGCTCGGCTCCGTCGCCGCCCTCGTGGGCGCGGTCCTGGCCGCCGTGTGGATGAGGCACCTCGACCGGGTCCGCGCCCTCGTCCTCTTCGGCGCCCTCCAGCTCGTCGCCGTGAGCCTGTACCTGCTGCCCGCCGCCGACGTGGGCGGCCTCGAAGCGCTCTACGTCGCCGTGGCCGCCGACGAGCTCTTCGGCACCATCGCCACCGTCGCCCTCTTCGCCACCATGATGGACGCCTGCCGTCCGGGCTGGGCGGCGACGGACTACACGGTGCAGGCGAGCCTGGTGGTCGTCGCCACCGGGGCCTCCGCCGCCGCCGGCGGCTTCGTCGCCGCCCGGCTCGGCTTCGCGGGCCTGTTCGCGCTCACCTCGGCCCTGACGCTCGCCGGCTGGATCGGCGCCCGCGCGCTCCTTCACCGGGGCGTCCTCCGCCGCCTGGAGGCCACGCCCGAGGCGTTGGCCCCGCCCCCGACCTCCGTGTAGGCTCCCCCCATGCAGCCCGATCTCTCCCCGCGGCCCGATCCCGACGTCGCCGACCGCGCCCTGCTGGCCGGGTGCGTGGCCGGCGATCGCCGCGCTTGGACCGGCTTCGTCGAGCGCTTCACCCGCTACGTCTACTACCTCGTCCAGCTCACCGGCCGGCGCTACGCCGTCCCGCTGACCGAAGAGGAGATCGGCGATCTGCACAACGACGTCTTCGTCGCGCTCCTGGAGGACGACCGGCGCCGCCTGCGGGCCTTCGAGGGGCGCAACGGCTGCTCCGTGCGCTCGTGGATCCGCCTGATCACCATCCGCAAGACGGTCGACGCGCTCCGGCGGCGCCGCGTCCACCTGTCCCTCGACGCGGACGAGCGCCCCGCCAGCGAGCCGGTGGCCGAGGACGCCGACCCCCTCGACGCGCTCATGGCGGTGGAGGACGAGCGCCGGCGCGACCGGCTCCAGGAGCTGGTCGCGCAGCTGGGTCCCCAGGACCAGCTGCTGCTCGACCTGCTCTACGGCCAGCAGCTCTCGGTGGAGGAGGCGTCGGCCGCCCTGCGCATCAACCGGGGCGCGCTCTACACTCGAAAAACCAGGATCATCAAGAAGTTGCGTGATCTGGCCGCGGCCCTGGACGCGGCCCCGTAAGAGGGGCCGACCCCCGCCGTCTGGTGCCGGCGGACCACCTGGAGGATCCCATGCACGCCCACCGCTGCCCGGATGAGGAGACGCTCGCGGCCTGGTTCGACGGCCTGCTCTCCCCCGCCGCCCAGGACGCCCTGTGCGCCGAGCTGCTCGGGTGCCCGAGCTGCGCGCGCCTGGCCGCGGCGCTCGGGCTGGTGATCGAGGCCGACACCCCGGCCGCCTTCGCCGCCGCCCCCGCCGTGCCGGCGGCCGTCACCCGCCGCGCCCTCGACCTCTGGCCCGCGGAGCCCGCCCCCGCGGCCCGGGCCCTGCGGCTCGCCGTCCGCTGGATCCAGGATCGCCTCAGCCCCCTCGCCGACGCCCTCGCGCCCCTGCCCGTCGCGGCGGGCGCCATGCGCGGCGCCGCGAGCGGTCCGCAGGACGAGCTGCACTACCAGGTCCGGGTCGGCGATCTGGACCTGGAGATCGAGCTGGGCGTGGACGGGCCGGCCCACGTCGCCCTGGGCGTCCGGCCCAGCAGCCCCCCGCCCGCGGGGCTCCTGCTGCGCCTGACCGCAGGCGGCGAGACGTGCGCCATGAGCAGCCTGACGGCCGACGGCGCCGTGCTCGACGCCCTGCCCGCCGGCGACTACGAGCTGTGCCTGGAGCGCGCGGGCGAGGCCCTCGGCCAGCTCAGCCTCAGCCTCGGCGGCGACTGACCAGCCTGGGCAAATCCTTGCACTGTCGCGGATCCCGACCCTCTCGCTAGCCTGCGCTGGGACATTCTGCTCGGAGGTCAGGGATGCATCGTCTGCTCGTCCTGCCAGCGCTGGCGCTGGTGGTCCTGGGGATCGGGGGCGCGGCCGTGGCCGCCACCGTCCTGCGCCTGGAGCCCGTGGCGCTCGCCGAGCGCTCCGAGCTGATCTTCATCGGCACGGTCACCGATCAGAAGAGCGTGCTGCAGGAGAGCCCGCGGCAGGTCTTCACCGAGACCACCTTCCAGGTGGAGCAGGTGGTCAAGGGCGAGAAGCAGGCGACGTTCACCCTGCGCCAGCTCGGCGGCACCGTCGGCAGCGGCGCCACCCTCTTCGGGACGGCGGTCCCCGGCTACGCCCGCTTTCAGGTGGGGGAGCGCGTCGCGCTCTTCCTGGAGCGGACCGACACGGGGCGGCTGGTGGTCACCGGCCTCGCCCAGGGCAAGTACACCCTCAAGACCGACCCCAAGACGGGCGTGGTCTGGGCCGAGCGGGATCTCGACGGCCTGCACCTGGTGGGGCGCGCCCCCGAGAAGGTCTTCGCCGGCGTGCCCGACGCCCAGCGCATGACCCTGGATCAGCTCACCGGCCTGGCCAGCGCGAAGCGCCCGCCGGCCGCGGCGCCGAAGGTGCTTCGCACCCGTCAGGTCACCCTGCCCGCCGCGCCGGAAGGGGGCCGCTGATGCGTCGCAACCTGCTGATTTCACTGGGCCTTTCGGCCATCGCCCTGCCCGCGGCCGCCTATGAGTGGACGGGCGCGAAGTGGAACCTGGCCCCCGGCGGGTCGGTGCCCTACGTCGTCAACTCGACGCTCTCGGCCGACGTCCCCGATCCCGACGCCCTCGCGGCGGTGCAGAAGGGCTACGACGTCTGGACCGCCCTGCCCTGCTCGTACATGGCCTGGCGCTACGAGGGCCGCACCGAGAACCGGGCGTGGGGCGCGGCCGACGGGCAGAACGTGGCGAGCTGGCGCGAGGAGAACTGGGACGACTCGCCGGCCGCCCTGGCCATCGCCGCGACGTCGTTCGGCGGCGGCGGCGCGATGACCGACGCCGACATCAAGTTCAACGGCTTCCACCACTCGTGGGCCGCCTTCGGCGACGCGCCCGGCGGCTTCGACGGCCGCACCGACATCGCCAGCGTCGGCGCCCACGAGTCGGGCCACTGCATCGGCCTGGGCCACAGCGACATCCCCGGCAGCACCATGTGGCCCAGCACCGGCCCCGGCGACATCAGCGGCCGCTCCCTCGGCGCCGACGACATCGACGGCGCCTGCGAGATCTACCCGTCAGGTGGCGAGGTCCCCCCGCCCGACGTGGATCCCCCGGTCGTCCCCGGCGACACGCCCTTCGGCGAGGACTGCTCCATGGCGCGCTGCGCCGAGGATCTGTTCTGCATCAGCGATGGCCGCGACTCCTACTGCTCGCGGGCCTGCCTGCCCGGCAGCCAGGAGTGCGGCCCGGGCTACTACTGCGCGCAGCTCGCCCAGGGCGACGGCGCCTGCGCCCGCGGCGAGGATCCCAACACCAACCAGGCGGAGTTCGGCGAGCCCTGCGGCGCCGACGCCCGCTGCCGGCCGGGCCTCGTCTGCATCGATGATGACGGCCAGTTCTACTGCACCGGCCCCTGCGCCAACGGCATGTGCCCCGGCGACTACTTCTGCGCCGAGCTGGCCAACGGCGGGGACATCTGCGCCCGCGGCGCCGGCGGCGGGCCCCTGCCCGGGGCGGGCGAGCCCTGCACCGATCGCGGCCTCTGCGACCGCGGCTTCTTCTGCCTGAACGACCCGGTCAACCGCGACGAGGCCACCGGCGAGGTCGTGCCCTACTGCACGAACGCCTGCGACGACGGGAGCTGCCTGGACGGCTTCCGCTGCGTGGACGTGCCCCCGGACGGCACCGCCTGCCAGCTCATCCCCAGCCCCGGCCAGCGCAGCCTCGGCGATGAGTGCTGGGTCAACCCCGAGGCCCCCTACGAGGCGCCCATCTGCGGCAACGGCCTCATCTGCGTCGGCTACGAGATCGTCGAGCAGGTGGTGACGGTGAAGGGGAGCTGCACCAAGAACTGCAGCCCCGACGACTGCTGCCCCGATGGCTGGGGCTGCAAGGAGCTGACGCCCGTCTTCGGCCAGTGCCGCGCCGACACCAGCGACGACCGGGGCTGGGAGTGCCAGGGCGTGCGCCCCCCCGTGGACGGCGCGGGCGGCGCCGGTGGGGCCGGCGGCGGCATCGGGGGCGGCGCAGACGCCGGCCCCGGTGGCGGCGGTGACGGGGGCGGCAGCGACGGCTGCGCTCAGAGCGCTCGCCCCGCGGCCCCGGCCGCCCTGCTCGCCTTCGGCCTGGTGGCCCTCGTCATGGTCCGGCGTCGGCGCCGCTAGCGGCCCCGTCCACCACGAACCGCACCTCCGCGCTCGGGCTCTCCGGGCGCCCCGCCTCCCAGACCCGCACCCGATGCACCCCCGGCGCCAGCGGCCACCACCGCACGAAGGGCGCCGCGCGGGCCTCGTCCGCCACCCCGTCGATCTCCCACACGAGCCGCTCCACCCCCTGAGGCGCCTCGGCCCGCAGCCGTAACTGCGCGAACTCACTGGGAGTATCGGCGTCGCGCCCGAAGCGATCGCCGTCGCCCGGGAACGTCACCCGCAGGCGCGGCGGCGGGGGCACCGCCACCGCGGGGGCGGCGGCCGGAACCACTCCTCGAAGGGCCGGGCGCAGGCCTCGGCGGGCACATCATCGAGGCAGAGCGTCGCCCGCCGCAGGCCCTGGTGGCTGAGCTCGCCCGCCGGGCGGCGCCGGCTGGCGGCCCGCATGACCCGGTTCCAGAGGCGCCCCGCGCCGGTGATGCCCGACACCCCCTCCATGGGCCGGCCGTCGAAGTTGCCCACCCAGACCGCGACCGTCACCGCCGTCGTGAACCCCACCGTCCAGTTGTCGGTGAAGTCGGTGCTGGTGCCCGTCTTGGCGGCCGCGGGGAACGGCAGCTCCAGGGGGCTGTGGCGCCCGAACGCCGGCGCCCGCGCCACCGGATCGGCCAGGATGTCCGCCAGCAGGTGGGCCACCCCGGCGGGCATGACCCGGACCGGCTCGCCCGCGGGAGCGCCGGGCTGCCACCGCGGCGGGGAGGCGAGGCCACCGTTGGCGAGGGCCCGGTACGCCGACGCCAGCTCCAGCAGGCGCACCTCGCCGTTCCCCAGCGCCAGGCCCAGGCCGTAGTAGGTGGCCGATCGATCCAGGCTCTCAAACCCCACGGCGCGCAGGCGATCGAGCACCACGGCCGGCCCGAGCTGGTGCGCCATCCACACCGCGGGCACGTTGTAGCTGTTGGCCAGCGCCTCGCGCAGCCGCACCCAGCCGTGGAACGTCCGGTCGTAGTTGCGCGGCCGGTAGTCTCCGAGGCCGGTCGGAAAATACAGAGGCAGATCAGGCAGATGGGAGGCCGCGTTGAAGCCGGCCTCCAGGCCGAGGCCGTACACGAACGGCTTGAGCGTCGAGCCCGGCTGCCGCAGCCCCACCACCATGTCGACCTGGCCCTCGTCCGCCGCGAAGAAGTCGGGGCTGCCCGCCCAGGCCAGGATGTCCCCCGTGGGGTTGTCGAGCACCACCACCGCCGCGTGCTGCACGGCCCGATCGCGCAGGGCGGGCAGCGTCGAGGCGATGGCGTCCTCGACCGCGTGCTGCAGGTCCAGATCGAGCGTGGTCTGCACATCGCCGGGGGCCGGATCCCGGGCCAGCGCCCAGGCGGTGAAGTGGGGCGCGGCGAAGACCACCTCGCGCCGCTGGATCTGGATGGGCTCGGCCAGGGCCTCGGCCAGGGTCGCCGCGTCGATGACCCCGGTCTCGTGGAGCTGGGTGAGCACCTCGCGCTGGCGCGTCCGCGCCCGGGGCAGGTCGGTGAAGGGGTTGTTCCGGCTCGGCGCCCGGGGGATGCCCACCAGCAGGGCGGTCTGGGCCAGGGTGAGGCAGCGCGCCGGCCGCCCGAGGTACAGGCGCGCGGCCGCCTCCAGCCCCACCGTGCCATGGCCGAAGGGCGCGCGGTTGATGTACTGCTCCAGGATGGCGTCCTTGCTCAGGGCCCGCTCCAGGCGCAGGGCCCAGAGCGCCTCCTTCGCCTTGCCCCAGACGCTGCGCGGCCTGCGGCGGCGCGAGCTGCACGACCTGCTGGGTGATGGTGCTCCCACCGGCGACCACGCGACCCGCCCGCAGGTTGTCGCGGGCCGCCGGAGCACCCCCGGACGTCTACCCCGCCGTGGGCGTAGAACCGGCGATCCTCGATGGCGATGAAGGCGGGCCCGGCGAAGCGGCCGAGGTCCGCCAGGGGCAGCCACACCCCGCGCGCCCTGGAATCGCTCAGCGCTTCCCGCAGCGGCCGGCCGAAGCGATCCTGGAACCGCCGGCTCTCCCACGGCTGGGGGCCAGGGCCTCAGCCGGGAACGGCACGAGGACGACGGCGGTGTACAGCGCGAGGGTGGCGGCGACGACGACCGCGACGGGCCACCGCAGCCAGCGCCACAGGCGCCGCCCGCGGCTCACGGGCACGCGTTGTCGAACCCGGCCGTGGGTGGCGTCCAAGGCGAAGTCGGTGGCGTTGTCGTTGGTGTCGCGGCCGTCCGGGCACCGCCCGAAGGCATGCTCGGGCCGACGAACGCCCTCCTCTGCGTTGCTGTCGCTGTCATCGTCGTTGGGTGGGAGCCCCTCCCCACCCCGGGCACCTCGCCCTCGTAGGCGAAGCCATCCAGCACGCGCCCATACCGGTTGATCAGCAAGACCCCCTCGGTGGAGTTCTCGATGACCCCGCTGCCCGGGTTGCGGCCCAGCAACTCCAGCCGCAGGGTGCCTGGGGGCACCGCCGGCCCCTCCCCCTGGGCGGTGAGCACGATGTAGTCCCCGGGCTGCACCATCTCGGGGGCAGCTCCGCGCAGCCGTAGCGCGATGGCCCGTCGGGGGCCGGCGCGAAGCCCGCGCAGCGGACCCGGGCGCTGTCCGAGGCGCTGAAGAGCTCCACCCGGATGCCCTCCAGCGAGATGACCCGATCGGCCGTCACCAGCAGCTCGATGAACTCGCCGTGATCCTCACCGGGCTGGTTGTAGTCCACCTCGTTGATGACCAGCTCGCCCACGCTCGGCCCGTCGGAGTCCGGCGGCGGCTCGGGGGCCGTGGGCACGCTGGCGTCCTCGGGCGGCGGCGGCGGCGGGGCGCCATCCCGGGGGGGCGGCGGCGGCGCCCCCGGTCGCGCGGCGGCGGCCGCCCGGCATCGGGCCGGGGGCGGCCCTGATCCCGATCCGCCACGAACGCGTCGATGGGAGGCCCCGTAAACCCCTGATCTTGTTCGGGTTGACCGATCCCCGAGGTCGCGCCCCGGCAGACCGGCGTCGGGCGGCAGCTCCCGAGCTCGCCCTGGGGCAGCGGCGGGAAGGCGTCGACACAAGCAGCGAGGGCGGCAGCGGTGACGAACGGCCAGACACGCATGGTTTGCCTCATCGGTCGCTGACCCCGGTAGCGAACCGCACCATCCTGTCATACCCTGCGCCCATGCAGAGCATCAACTCCGGCAACATCCACCTGTATGTGTTCAAGGAAGGGCTGCTGAGCGCCCTCGGCCACGACCTGCGCCTGGCCGTGCGGGAGTTTCGCGTCGAGCTGGACGAGGAGCGCGTCCAGGGCACCTTCCGGGTCGACAGCATCCGCGTCGATGGCGTGATGCGGGACGGCCGCTTCGACGACGGGGGCCTCAGCCCCAAGCAGAAGCGCGAGATCCTCGACAACATCAGCAGCAAGGTCCTGCTGACCCGCAAGCACCCCGAGATCGTGCTGCGGGGCCGCCGGGTGGGCATGAAGGTGACGGGCGACCTGGCCATGGTCGGCCGCAGCAACCCCATCGAGCTCACGGTGACCCACGCCGGCGGGCGCTTCCGCGGCCGCGTCGAGCTGCAGCCCATGCGCTGGGGCATCGCGCCCTTCAGCGCCATGCTCGGCGCCCTCAAGATCCAGGACCGGGTGGTGGTGGAGTTCGATCTGGCCGATGGCTGAGCGCGATCCCCAGCGAGACCGGGCGATCCTGGAGCGCATCCTGCGGCCGGCCGGGGGCGGCGTGTACGTGGTCAGCACCGGGCTGGCCGAGCAGCAGGCCCTCATGCGGGCCATCTACGGCGCCGAGGACGTCCAGGCGGGCTGGGCCGCCGCCCTCGACCGGCTCGCCGACGCCCGGGTGGTGGTCCTGGGCGTCCCGTCCGATGTGGGCGCCGGCTTCACCCGCGGCGCCAACCGGGCCCCGGCCGACCTGCGCGCCCACACCCTCGGCCACCCCATGTGGACGCCCGACGTCCTGGATCTGGGCGACGTCCGCGTGGTGCCCCAGCTCCTCAGCGACGACATGCTCAGCCCGGCCCAGATCGCGGCGACCCGCGAGGCGCTCTACGGCGACGACGCCCTGGGCGCCGCGCTCCCCGTCAGCCCCCTCGACCTCTGCGCCAGGGCCCTGCGCATCGTCTACCGCCACGCGCCCGACGCCGCGGTGGTGGTCCTGGGCGGGGATCACAGCGTGGCCTGGCCGGCGTTCAAAGAGGCGTTTCGCCACTTCGAGGAGCGTCGCGGCCGGACCCTCGGCCTGCTGCACTTCGACGCCCACACCGACCTGCTGCCCGAGCGGCTGGGGGTGAAGTACTGCTTCGCCACCTGGGCGCGCCACGCCGCCCGCCTCATGGGCGCCGACGGCCGGCTGGTGCAGGTCGGCATCCGGGCCAGCGGCCGCACCCGGGGCCACTGGGAGCCCGCCGCCGGCGTGCGCCAGCTCTGGATGGCCGAGCTCGAGGGCCGCTCCGCCGCCGACGTCGCCGACGAGATCGGCGCGCACCTGGCCGCCCGGGGCGTCGACGCCCTGTACGTCAGCAACGACATCGACGGCACCGATCCCGCCTTCGCCGCGGCCACCGGCACCCCCGAACCCGGGGGCCTCCACCCGGATTTCGTCAGTGAACTCGTGCACTTGCTGGCCGACCGGTTCCCGCTGGTGGCGGGCGACCTGGTCGAGGTGGCCCCCCCGCTCGCCCATGAGGTCGCGGGAGAGCCCGGCCGCACCCTGGACACCGCGGCGCGCTACCTGGCCGATCTGGTGGATCGGGGCGGCCGCGGGAAGAACGCCGGCGTCCGCTCCACATAGGCCCGAAACGCCGGCCGCTGGCGCAGCTTCGCCTCCAGCAGCGGCACCCCCGACACCCGCAGCAGCAAGCCGCTGATCACCGCCGGGCCCACCAGCGCCCACCACGCCCCCGCCGCCAGCCCGACGAGGCCCAGCCCCCACCACACGACCAGCTCGCCGAAGTAGTTGGGGTGGCGGCTCCAGGCCCACACCCCCGTGTCGAGGATGGCCTCGGGATCGGTGCGGCGCGCCTTGAAGCGGGCGAGCTGCGCGTCGGCGACCGCCTCGATGGCGAAGCCCGCCGCGAACACGAGCGCCCCCAGCCCATCCAGCCAGCCCGCGTCACCGCCCACCAGGATGGCCGCCTGGACCGGCAGCGCGATGATCCAGCAGAGCGCGGCCTGCAGCGTGAAGACCGTCAAGCCGCTGATCCACCAGAACCGCGGCCCGTGCTTGTCGCGCATGGCCCGGTAGCGGAAGTCCTCCGGCTGCCCCCAGGCCCGCCACGTCAGGTAGGCCGAGAGCCGCAGGCCCCACGTCGCGACGAGGAGCAGCGCGAGGCCCGCCCGGCTGCCGCCCGGCCCCTGGCTCGCCGCCACCCCGGCCACGATCACGAAGCCGAGGCCCCAGAACGGATCCACGATGCTCGCGTCACGCCGCGCGACGCTGACCAGCCACAGGCAGAGGAAGCCGCCCAGGGCGGCCAGGAGGGTGGCGCCGAGGGCCGGGCCCACTACTTCAGCAGGTCCGCAAGTCCCGGATCCGCCAGGACTTTCTCCAGCTCGGGCAGCGTCCGGGCGTAGGCGATGAGGGCCTTGCGATCCCCGGCGATCTCGAGGGTGCGCCGCAGGCTCAGGGCGGCGTCGTCGAGCCGACCGGCCTGGACCAGGCGGACGACGGGCGCCAGCGCGGTGGCGGGCTCCTCGCCCCCGATCTCGACCGCGATCACCTTCGCGCCGGCGTCGGCGGCCCCGGGCGTGGACGGCTTGCGGGCGAAGAACCAGACCGCCGCGCCGACGACCGCCAGGGCCACGACCACCGCGATGATCAGGGGGGCCTTCGACCGGGGCACCAGCATCTCGCCCGTGGGGATGACCGCCTCGACCCGCCCCGAGGGCGGGCGCTCCACCACCACCGGCCGCACGGCGCCGGAGGTGCTGCCCTGGCCGATGGCCTCGCTCAGCGCGCGGCTCATCTCCTCGGCGGTGGCGTAGCGATCGGCCGGCTTCTTGGCCAGGGCCCTCATGGCCACCGCCTCGAGGGCCGGCGGGACCTGGAGGGCCGCCGGCATGGGCGGCACCGGGCTCTGGATGTGCGCGATCAGGATGTCGAAGGGTACATCGCCGCCAAACGGCGGCTGGCCCACCAGCATCTCGTAGAGGATGACGCCCATCGCGTAGAGATCGCTGCGGCCGTCCAGGCGGGCGTCCTGGCTCTGCTCGGGGGACATGTAGCGCGGCGTGCCCAGCACGACGCCCTCGCGGGTCCGCACATCGTCCATGCCGTCGGGGTTCTGGACCTTGGCGATGCCGAAGTCGAGGACCTTGACCTCCTCCGTCCCCAGCGCCCCCTCGCTCACCATGATGTTGCCGGGCTTCAGATCGCGGTGCACCAGCCCCAGCTCGTGGGCCTCGGCGCAGGCCCCGAGCACCTGCTGGACCAGGCCGACCACCCGGGCCGGCGCCATGGGGCCGTGGGCGATGAGATCGGCGAGCAGCTTCCCGGCGATGAACTCGAAGACCATGAACAGGGTGCCATCGTCGTCCTCGCCGTAGTCATGCAGGGTGACGGTGGCGCGGTTGGACAGCTTGGAGACGACCCGCGCCTCCCGGAAGAACCGGCCGCGGAGCTCCTCGTCGTTGGCCTCGCCCGACGCGATGACCTTCACGGCCACCGTCCGCCCCACCGGCTCCTGGATGGCCCGGTAGACCGAGCCGAAGCCCCCCTCCCCCAGCTTGCCGATGATGACGTACTTGCCCGCCACGGCGCGGCCGATGAAGGTGTCCGAGAAGAACTTCTCGTGGACCTTCTGGGCGACCAGGACGCCGCCATCGCCCGTCGGGCAGCGGTCGCCGGGCGCTGCGCCCGTCCAGCCCTGGCCGCATACGCGGCAGATCACGACCTCGTCCATCCGGGCTCCTCGGCAGGAATCGTCGCAGTATAGCCGCGCTCAGCCCAGGGGCGAAGATGCTGGCGCCGATTCCTCGCCCGCAGCGGGCAGGCCTACGAAGGCGGCGCTGCGATCCCAGAGCTCGACGGCCAGCCCGGCGTCCTGGGCCGGCTTCGAGGGCGTCTTCAGGCGGCTCTTCGTGTAGTAGCCCCCCGGCTCGATGCCGGCGGCCGTGGCGCAGTGCAGGGTCGTCTGGGCCCCCTCCTCCACCGAGATCATGAAGCGCTTCATGATCCAGCGGATGGGCGCCGGCACCTCCCGCCAGATGTCGGAGGCGATGACGCCGGGGTGCAGGCTCGCCGCGAGCACCGGGGCGTCGGCCCACCGCCGGGAGATCTCCTTGGCAAACAAGACGTTGGCCAGCTTCGACACCGCGTACTCGGCCATGGTCGTCCGCGTCTTCGTGGCGCGGGTGACCGCCTCGAAGTCGATGCCGGGGGCGTCGTAATGGCTCTGGCTGCTGACCACCACCACCCGCGCCGGCGCCGACGGCCGCGCCGCCTGGCGCAGGGCCGGCTCCAGCAGCCGCACCAGCAGGTAGTGGCCCAGGTGGTTGACCCCGAAGCACTGCTCGAACCCGCTCCGGGTGCGCCCCCGCCAGCCCGCCAGGCCCGCGTTGGCGATGCAGAGATCCAGGCCCTCGCCCCGGGCAAGGAACCCCTCGGCGCAAGCCCGCACGCTCGCGAAGTCGCCCAGATCCAGGGGCAGGAACGTCGCCCGCCCCCCCGCCGCCTCGATGGCCTCAACGACCGGGACCGCCTTCTCCTCCGAGCGACAGGCCAGGAAGACGTGCGCGCCCCAGGCCGCCAGCGTCTCGGCGGTGACGCGCCCGATGCCGGTGTTGGCCCCGGTGACGAGGGCCGTGCGGCCTTGAAGATCCTGGGCAGGGGTCATCAGCTCACCTCGCATTGCCATGGTCACACGGCCAGCAGGCCCACCACCACCGTGCGGATCCCCGGCAGCAGCTCCTCCGCCGCCACCACCGGCAGCCCCGGGTAGCGGGTGGCCACCAGCGCCTGCAGGGGCGACCGCAGGTCGGGCGGCGCCACGATGACGGCCGCGGGCTCCACCCGCAAGATGGCGTCCAGCTCCGCGAAGAGATCGGCCATCGCCCCGGGCCCGACGCCGCCGCCGCGCAGGCGCGCCTCCAGGCTCCCCTCGGGGAAGATGGCCTTGAGCTGCCCGCCGGCGCCGTGCTGGCGGGTGATGGCCGCCCCCAGCGCGCGGCGGACGAGCCGGAGCTGGGCGTCCTCGTCGGTGCAGTCCGCCGGGCGATGCGCCAGCGCCTCCAGCACCGCCCGCAGATCCCGGATGGGGACGTCCTCGGCCAGCAGCCGGCGCAGGAGGGCCGTCAGGCGGGGCAGCGCCACCGACCGGGGCACCGCGGCGCGCACCAGGGCGGGCTCCCGCTGCTCCAGCGCCGCGAGGGCGTCGGCCACCTGCTGCATGCCCAGAAGCGCCGGCCCCGACCGCCGCCAGACGGCCACCAGGTGGGCCACCAGGTACTCGGCCGGGCTGAGGCCGGGCCCCGCTCCGCGCCAGCTCCCGGGCACCCCGGTCGCCGGATCCGCTGTGATCTCGGCACCTTCCAGCGGCGGCGTCGCGAACGCGCCGGCCGCGGGCAGCCGCCCCTCGCTGACGGGGGCCTCCCCCACCTCCACCCGGAACCCGCCCGGCGGCAGGCCCGGATCGACGGCCACCACCACCCCACCCAGCACCGCGCCATGGGTCACCCGCAGGCGCCGGCGCGCCTCTTCCACCAGCGCCTCCGGCGGACCCGCGGCCACGGCGGCGTCGGGGTGCACCCGCAGCCCGAAGGGCGCGACCGGCGCCACCGGATCCACCCGGGCGCGGCGGGCGTCCACCCCGGGCGCCGCCCAGACGGCCCGTGCCCCCAGCCCCAGCAGCACCGCCGCCAGCGCCAGGGGCACCGCCGGCAGGCCGGGCAGGCAGGCCAGCACCGCCAGCAGGCCGGCCGCCAGCGCCGGGGCCCGGCCATCCCCCGCCAGCTCCCGCAGCAGGGCCGCCCCCGGGGCGCCCTCGCCCCCCTGGGCCACCCGCGTCACGACCAGGGCCGCCGCCGCCGCCGTCAGCATCGCCGGGAGCTGGGTCACGAGGCCGTCGCCGATGGTCAGGGTGGTGTACAGATCCACCGCCTCCCCGGGGGTGCGCCCCTGCTGGCCGATCCCCACCGCCAGCCCGCCGACGATGTTGATGCCCACGATGCAGAGGCCCGCGATGGCGTCCCCGCGCACGAACTTCATGGCCCCATCGAGGGCGCCGAACAGGCTCGACTCCCGGGCCAGGGCGGCGCGCTGGCCGCGGGCCCCCTCGGGATCGAGCAGCCCGGCCCGCACATCCGCGTCGATGGCGAGCTGGCGCCCGGGCAGGCCGTCGAGGGCGAACCGCGCCGCCACCTGGGCCACCCGCTCGGCCCCCTTGGCGATGACCAGGTACTGCACCAGCACCAGCACCACGAACACCACGGCCCCGACGATGAGGTTGCCCCGCACCACCGCGTCCCCGAAGGCCGCCACCACTCGACCCGCGTCGGCGTCGGCGAGGATGAGGCGGGTGGTCGACACGTTGAGCGTCAGCCGCAGCAGCGTCGTGACCAGCAACACGGCCGGCAACTGGGACAGGGCCAGGGGGCTGCGCGCGAACACCGCCGCCAGCAGCACCACCACGGCAACGCCGAGCTGGGCCGCCAGCAGCCCGTCGAGCACCGGGGCAGGCACCGGAAAAATCAGCAAGGCGACCGCGCCGGCGACCAGCACGGCGAGCCAACCATCCGCTATCATCGACGCGCGACCGGCCATGGGCCCGGATCATGCCCCCAGCCTGCTTGGGTTTCAACACTCCGGCGCGGGGGCGCGGTGAGAAGGAGTGACGCGTGGTGCAGCCCCCGGTGGAACCGCCCCCCCTCGACGCCTCTCGTGCGGGGCGGCCGCAGGTCCTGATCGTGGACGACGAGCCGGCCATCCGCGCCATCCTCAGCGACCTGCTCGTCCACGAGGGGCTGCGCGTCCTCACCGCCGAGAACGGCCTCCAGGCCCTGGAGCAGCTCGACCGCCACAGCGTCAACCTGCTCATCAGCGACCTCAAGATGCCCCTCATGGGCGGCCTGGAGCTGCTGGCGGAGGTGAGCCGCCGCCACCCCGACGTCGTGCCCCTCATGATGACGGCCTACAGCACGGTCGAGACGGCCATCGAGGCCATGAAGCGCGGCGCCTTCGACTACGTGATGAAGCCGTTCAACGTCGACCAGCTCGTGCGGACGGTCCACCGGGCGCTGGCGCAGCAGCGCCTCAAGGCCGAGAACATCGAGCTCAAGGCGGCCCTCTCCCTGTACCAGCTCGCCGCGCGCCTGGGCGACGAGGTGGATCTGGGCACCACCCTGCGGCTGGTGGTCGAGACGGTCCAGGAGCAGGTGGCGGCCGACCGGGCCAGCATCGTGCTGACGGACGACGAGTGGACCGTCCAGTCGGCCAGCGTCGGCGAGCCCATCAGCCGCGACGACCTGACCGAGGCGGGCCTGGCCGTCCGGGGCGCCGAGGTCATCAGCGACGGCCGGGTGTTTCGCTACCTGACCGACAGCCCACGCACCGAGGCGGTCTCGACCCTCCTCATCACCCCCCTCGCCCGGGGGGACCGCCGCCAGGGCGTCCTGCTCGCCGTGCGCGACGGCGGCCGCCGGGCCTTTACGGAGGGAGACCGCAAGCTCCTGACCATCCTGGCCGATCGCGCCACGGTGGCCATCCAGAACGCCGAGCTGTTCCAGACCCTCGAGCGCACCTTCATCACCACCATCGAGGCCTTCGTCACCGCCCTCGAAGAGAAGGACCGCTACACCGCCGGCCACAGCGAGCGCGTCGCGGAGTACGCCCGGGCCACCGCCTCCGAGCTGGGCCTGCCCGCCGAGACGGTCGAGACCATCTACCAGGGCGGCCGCCTGCACGACATCGGCAAGCTCACCATCCGCCCGGAAGAGCTCAACAAGCCCGCCGCCCTCACCGACGACGAGTACCGCCGCTTCCAGGCCCATCCCGGCTACGGCGAAGAGCTCATGACCCCCATCCCCACCTTCGAGAAGCTGCTGCCGGCCATCGGCGGCCACCACGAGAAGTGGGATGGCACCGGCTATCCCCGCGGTCTGAAAGGCGAATCCATCCCCCTCATGGCCCGCATCGTCGCCATCGCCGACACCTACGACGCCATGACCAGCCACCGCGCCTACCGTTCGGCTCTCAAGCACGACATCGCCATCCGCGAGATCCGCCGCTGCGCCGGCACCCAGTTCGATCCCGACGTGGTCGAGGCCTTCGTCATCGGCGTCGAGAAGTGGCGCGACGCCCGCCGCGAAGCCGGCCGGGAGTACCCGCGCTAGCCCCACCCCCGCCGGTCCGTGCGGGTTGACTTTCGGCCCCGGATCATGTAGAACGCGCCGTTTTCAAAAGGAAATCGCGCGGATCGCGGCCCCTCTCGGTGGAGGGGTGACGGTCGGCGCCACGCTCCTCGTTTCGGACCGCGCTCGGGGCCGGCGAGGGCACGGCGGTGGAGGGTTCAATGGAGCCGACCGGTCGGGGCAACCAGCTCCCGGTGGCCATCGAAGACGAGATGCGGGTCTCGTATCTCGACTACGCGATGTCCGTCATCATCGGACGCGCCCTGCCGGATGTGCGCGATGGGCTCAAGCCCGTGCACCGCCGCGCCCTCTTCACCATGTACGAGCTCAAGAACAACTGGAACGGGCCGTACAAGAAGTCGGCGCGCATCGTGGGCGACTGCATCGGCAAGTACCACCCCCACGGCGACCAGGCGGTCTACGACACCATCGTGCGCATGGCGCAGGACTTCTCCATGCGCTGCCCCCTGGTGGACGGCCAGGGGAACTTCGGGTCGGTGGATGGCGATCCCCCAGCGGCCATGCGGTACACCGAGGTGCGCATGGCGAAGATCGCCCATGAGCTCCTCGCCGACATCGAGAAGGAGACGGTCGAGCACGGGACGAACTACGACGACTCCCTGCGCGAGCCCCTCGTCCTGCCCACCAAGATCCCCAACCTGCTCATCAACGGCAGCACGGGCATCGCGGTGGGCATGGCCACCAACATCCCGCCGCACAACCTGCGCGAGACGGTCAACGCCGCCCTCGCCGTGATGCGCAACCCCGACATCACCCTCGGGGAGCTCATGCAGATCGTGCCGGGGCCCGACTTCCCCACCGGGGGCACCATCTACGGCACCCGCGGCATCCGCGAGGCCTACGAGACCGGCCGCGGCATCATCCGCGTGCGCGCCGTGACCGAGGTGGAGGAGATGTCCCGCGACCGCGAGCGCATCGTGGTCACGGAGCTGCCCTACCAGGTCAACAAGGCGCGGCTGCTGGAGAAGATCGCCGAGCTCGTGCGCGAGAAGCGCATCGAGGGCATCAGCGACCTGCGCGACGAGTCCGATCGCCAGGGCATGCGGATGGTCATCGAGCTCAAGCGCGATGCCCAGTCCCAGGTGGTCTTGAACCAGCTCTACAAGCTGACCGCCCTGCAGTCGAGCTTCGGCATCAACATGCTCGCCATCGTGCACGGCGAGCCGCGGGTGCTGGGCCTCAAGGAGGTCCTGGAGCACTTCATCGACCACCGCCGCGACGTCACGCTGCGGCGCACGCGCTACGATCTGCGCAAGGCCGAGGAGCGGGCTCACATCCTCGAAGGCCTCAAGATCGCTCTGGATTTCATCGACGAGGTCATCCGCGTCATCCGCCAGAGCCCCACCGCGGACATCGCCCGCGAGTCGCTGATGAGCGAGTTCGGGCTGTCCGAGGTGCAGGCCCGGGCCATCCTCGAGATGCGCCTGCGTCGCCTGACCGGCCTGGAGCGCGAGGAGATCATCCGCGAGCTGGAGGCCCTGCGCGAGAAGATCGCCGAGTACCGCCTCATCCTCCAGGACGAGGGCCGGCTGCTCGACGTGATCGAGTCGGAGATGGTCGCCGTGCGCGACGCCTTCGCCGACGAGCGCCGCACGCAGATCACCATCGACGACGCCGACCTGAACCTCGAAGACCTCATCCCGGTCGAGGACATGGTCGTCACCGTCTCCCACGGCGGCTACATCAAGCGCGTCCCCCTGAGCGAGTACCGCACCCAGAAGCGCGGCGGCCGCGGCAAGACGGGCATGGGCACCAAGGAAGAGGACTTCGTCGAGCACCTCTTCGTGGCCAGCACCCACGCCCACATGCTGTTCTTCACATCGGCCGGCCGCGTGTTCAGCGAGCGCGTCTTCAGCCTGCCGGCGGGCAGCCGCATCGCCCGCGGCAAGCCCATCTGGACGCTCTTCCCGCTGGAGGACGGCGAGAAGCTGGCCATGGTGCTGTCGGTGGACGAGTTCACCGAGGGCGACTACCTGCTCTTCGCCACGGCCCAGGGCCAGGTCAAGAAGACCGACCTGATGGCCTACAGCAACATCCGCTCGTCGGGCATCATCGCCATCAACCTCAACGAGGGCGATCGCCTCATCGCCGTGCGGCAGACCACCGGCCACAGCGACATCCTGCTGGCCACCGCCAACGGCATGGCCATCCGCTTCAAGGAAGAGGATGTGCGGGCCATGGGCCGCGACACCACCGGCGTGCGCGGGATCAACCTCGAGGATGACGACGCCGTCGTCGGCTGCATCTCCATCGATCGCACCGAGGAGGGCATCGAGGATTGCTGGGTGCTGACGGCCACCGCCAACGGCTACGGCAAGCGCACGCCCCTCGCCGAGTACCTGCGCCAGCGCACCCAGGACGACGGCAGCGTCGAGCTGGAGACCCAGAGCCGCGGCGGCAAGGGCATGTACGACATCAAGACCACCGAGCGGAACGGCAAGGTGGTCGGCATCGTGAAGATCGAGGCCGACGGCGATGACTACCTGATGGTGACCGACGGCGGCACCATCATCCGCGCCAGCGCCGGTGACGTCTCCATCTACAAGCGCAACACCCAGGGCGTGCGCCTGATCAACGTCTCCGAGGGCGAGGAGGTCGTCAGCATCGCCCGCTATGCCGAGAGCGATGAGGACGAAGACGAGGACGACGCCGCCGAGGCCAGCGCCACCGCCTCGCAGATCGCCGAAGCCAGCGACGTGGCCGACGCCAGCGAAGTGGCCGATGCCGGCGACGCCGGCGACGGAGAGCCGGGCGACGAGGGCTGATCGCCCCGGGGTCAGCCGACCGTGGCCCCCGTGTCTCACCCTCCCCTCCCCCCCGGGGCGAACCTGCCCCAGCCCCCACCGCGTCCCCGCACCCCACCTCGCCTTGCGCCCCTCGAAGGGCGTGGCATCGCCCTTGCGTAGAGCCCCCCGCGAAGACGGCGAAGGTGCGCCGCCTCTCCAATCTTCCCTTGGAGAATCCATATGTTGCGATGGGGTGCGGTGGTGGTGGCGGTGGCCCTCGGCGGCTGCGCGACGAGCGAGCAGGCCGAGACGACGGTGGAGCTGGGCGCGACGGCGCGGCTCCCGGCGGATCCCGGCAGCGAGGCCCGCATCGGGGTCGTGGCCTGGGAGATGGTCCAGGCCCCCTCTCTGACCCGCGTCCACGGCATCGACCGCACCGGCCACCGGCTGGGCAGCGTGGTCGTGGCCCGCAGCCCCGGCGCCAGCAAGCGCACCACGGTCACCATCGACGTCCAGCTCGCCCGCGCGTCGCGCCTGGTGATGACCGATCAGGGCGAGGTGCTCGAGAACAGCCTCCAGTACCACCCCCTCGGCCTGAGCTGGCTCGAGGAGCTGCAGAAGATCGAGCAGGGCGACGGCATGATCCTCAAGAGCGGCGGCTGGGACTGCGCGCTCCAGGGCGGCCGCGTCGTCCGCGACTGCGTGCCCACCGCCATCGGGTGTGCCATGGCCGAGAGCGGCATCGGCGCCGTGGTCTGCCTCGGCGGCGCCTGGGGCTGTGCCGAGAGCGCCTACGGCATCGGCGAGGCCTGCGGCCTGACCGGCCAGCCCGACAACGCCTGCAACGGCGAGGATGGCGGCGCATGGAACCCCGCCTGCGGCGGCGCCCAGCAGGATCCCAACGCACCCCAGAACAACGACAACCTGCCCCCCGGCGCCGAGCGCCAGGAGAGCAACCCCCAGGACGGCCAGCCCCAGGGCGACGACCAGGCCGGCAACAACGGCGGCGACAACGGCGAGGACGGCGGCGCCGGCAACGCGGGCAACGACGGGGCCGGCAACGACGGCGCCGGCACCGACGGCGCCGGGGACGACTGGGGCGATGACGGGGCCGGCAACGACGGCGCCGGCAACGACGGCGCCGGCAACGACGGCGCCGGGGACGACTGGGGCGATGACGGCAGCGCTGGCGACGATGGCGCCGGGGACGACTGGGGCGACGACGGCAGCGCCGACGATGGCAGCGGCGACGACGGCAGCAGCGACGACGGCAGCGGCGATGACAGCGGCGATGACTGGGGCGACGACGGCAGCGGCGACGACTGGTAGCCGGGAGGCCTCACGGCCCCCGCCTCATACAACCGCCTGATTTCCCTCCTCTTTTCCCCCTTCGCCGCGTCCCCCGGGTCAGAACACCGCGTGCACCCCCAGGGTGGGCAGGATGTACTGCAGGCCGTCCGACGAGCCGTCCTCGTCCACCGAGAGCACCTCGCGGCTGTAGGTGGCGTTGATCACGTCCAGGTAGAAGTCGATCTGCCAGGCGTCGTGGATCCAGGTGCGATCCACCCGCAGGTCGAGCTGGAAGAAGCCAGGCAGGCGATCCTCGACGCCTTCCCGCTCCGGGCGGCCGGTGTGGTAGTGGGCGCGCGCGCCGACCGTCCAGAGGTCGGCCATCTGCCAGGTCAGCACCAGGTTCAAGAGCAGGGCCTGATCGATGGCGGAGGCGAGCCAGTCGCCCCCCTCGTCGCGCCGCTCGTGGCGCTGGAGAGTGACCGCCAGCCAGCCAAACCAGGTGCCAGCGCGGTGGCGCCGCAGCATGACCTCGAGGCCACCGCCGCGGCCCTCGGTGGCGAAGGTGAAGTCGTCCGCCGTGGCGGTGGCGTCGACCGTGGTCTCGTCTTCCTCGTCCTGCTCCTTCAGGCTCAGGAGGTTCTCGAGCCAGACCCCGTAGACCGTCGCGTCGAGGGACCAGTGCTCCGCGAAGCGGTGCTCGATGCCCACCGCCACCTGCCAGGCCTCGATGAGGTCGGTGTCGATCTCGATCTCGCCCAGCCCCGGGACGGGGACGAAGAAGCGCTGGGGGGCGTGGGAGAGGCCGGCCTGACCCTTGAGCGTGGTGTCGGGGCCCAGGGCGTAGCGAGCGTTGATGCGCGGATCGATGCCGTACCGGGCGGCGTCGCGCCAGAAGCCGTCCGCGCGCACGCCGGGGCTGAGGAGCAGGTCGGAGCTGGCCTGCCAGTCGAGGGCGCCGAAGACGCCGCCGGCGACCCGGGTGCCCGAGCCGAGGAAGGAGCGGATGGTCTCGTCGTCGGCGTCGTCGCTGAGGCTGTCGGTGGAGCGGCGCACCTCCAGATCGGCGCCCAGCCGCAGGTCGAGGCCGGCCTCGATGGGGTGGTGCCAGGTGGCCTTGGGCCGGACGAGCAGCTCGTCGAGGCGGTTCTTGCTGTCGTCTGAGGTCGGATCGTCGTCGACGTCCTCCACCAGGGAGCCGTCGAGGCCCAGATCCACCCCCAGATCGAGTCGATCGGCGTCCCCCGTCGGCAGCGTCAGGCGGGCCGCGACGCGGTGAAAGCCCGTCTCGGTCCGGCTGACGCTGTGGACGACCCGGGTGCGGCCCCGGCCGTCCTCCGTCACGTCCTCGCTGCGGGCCTCCACGGTGTCGCGGGCCCCGAAGAGCACGAGCTGCAGGCGCGCGTCGTCGGGCAGGTCGTGGTCGAGGCGGGCCTGGTAGTCCCAGAAGCCGACGTCGACGTCGGGGGCGAAGATGGAGAGCAGCAACGCGGTGTAGCTGTAGCGGCCACCGATGGTGAGCCGGGTGTCGTCGGCGAGGGGCGCGCTGACGAGCGCCCCGCTCTGGAAGAGGTTGACGTCCAGATCGGCCAGCCAGCCCTCCTGCAGCGGCCGCCTCGTCACGGCGTCGACGACGCCCCCGACCGCCCGGCCATACCGGAGCGGCGCGACGCCGGGGTAGAAGTCCACCCGGTCGATGAGCCGCGGGTGCACGACGCTGGTGCCCACCCCCACATGGAAGAGCAGCGGGACGGGCGCCCCGTCGAGCTGGTACAGGGCGTCGCCCGGCGGCGCCCCCCGCACCACCGGGTACGGCAGCAGCGAGGCCACCGTGCCGACGCCCGGCAGGGACTGCAGCACCCGCAGGGGATCGCCCATGGTGCCCGCCACATGCGTCAGCTCGAAGGTGTCCAGGGTGGTGCGCTGGACCGACTCCTCGACGCGCTTGCCCACCACCACGAGGTCGGCCCCGACGCCCACGATGGGGGTCAGGTCCCAGCGCACCGCCACCAGCTTGCCCGCCTCGACCTGCACCTCCCCCCGGAACGGCTGGACCCGGGCGTCGTCGATTTCGACCTGGTACGTGCCCGGCGAGAGCTCGACGGCGAACCGCCCATCCCGGTCGGAAATCGCTTCCGTTTCGCCGGGTTGCAGCCGGACCACCAGCCCCGGCAGCGGCCCGCGGATGCCCCGCCGGACCAGCCGGCCCTCCAGGCGTCCGGCCGCTGGTGGGGGCGGCGGCGGCGGCTCGGTCTTGAAGTTCCAGGTCAGCCGCACCTCGGCCTCGGCGTCCACGCCGTCGACCTGGGCGGGCTTGAACTGCCACGCATGGACCACCCCGCACAGGGCCGCGAAGTAGGCCGGATCGTCGGCCTCGATCAGGTCGATCTGGGTGATGAGGCCCGCGGCGTCCACATGGAGCACCACCGTCGCCGCCCCCTCGAAGCGGCCCGCCGCCCGCAGCGCGTCGGGATAGATCGGCGGCTCGTGCACGACCAGGCTCGGTGGCACGACGGCGAAGAGGGCGATCAGCAGGCTCAGCATCGCGGCCAGTGTGTCTCGAACCGGGCGCGCCCGCTATGGTCTCGCGGCCGCCCTCGGGGCGCGGCGGGGAGGTGCAGATGCGGGTCGCGATCTTGTTGCTGGCGGTCGCCGGGGCGCAGGCGGCCCTCGCCGCCCCGACGCGGGGGCCGTGGACGGTGGGGCTGGCGCTGCGCCCCGAGCTGGCGGCCGAGGGCGCGGGCCTCGGCACCCAGGCGTCGTTCCGCTATCGCTTCACCCCCACCTTCAGCCTGGACTCCGTCGGCCGAAGCACCCTGTCCTGGGGTCGGGCGGGGGGCGAGGACGAGCTCTATGCTGCGCTGGGCGTCGGCGTCGGCTTCGAGCTGGGCGACGACCTGGAGGCCTGGTCGCCCCGCGCCGCCCTGCGGCTGACCCACATCCACCACGCGACCCTGGAGAGCTGGGGGGACACCCCCTACGCCAATGCCGCGGGCGACTCCAGCGGGGGCGTGCGCCACCGATCGGGGTTCGAGGGGGCCGTGGGGCTGGTGGCGCCTACCCTCACCCCGCTCTGGGGTCAGGCCCTCCGGTGGGAGCTGGAGCTGTCGGCGGGGCTGCTGCCGTCGTCGGAGCACTTCGCGTGGATGACGGCGCTGGTGATCGGCCTCAGCCTGGACGCAACGCGCTGAGGCCGAGAGCGCCTCCCGCGGGAAATCTCCAGAAAGATCAGAGGCTTTCAGCGACGTCGCCCGAGGCGACCGGCCGCCGGGGCGCAGGGGCGCGTCCACGGCGGCGGGCCAGGCTTCAGGCGAGGCGGCGGCGGCGCAGCAGGCCGCCGACGAGGACGAGGCCCAGCCACAGGGGGCTGGAGTCGGCGCCGGGCGCCGCCTGGCAGCCATCGCTGCCGCTGACCGCGCGCTCCAGCTCCGGGCCCTGGATGCCGGCGTCCACGTCGGGCTCCGGCTCCGGCGCCACACCCACGTCCGCCGCGGGCTCGGGCTCGGGCTCCACGGCCATGTCGGGCTCGGGCTCGGGCTCGACGCTCATGTCGGGCTCGGGATCCGGATCCGGCACGGCGATGCGGGGGCCGCCGCACTGGTAGTCCGGCGGGCAGAGCCCGGCCTGCTCGGCGTTGGCGTTCAGGCAGACGTTGAAGCCGCGCCCCACCTGGAAGCAGGCCGTCGACGCGGGGCAGTCCTCCTGGCTGTTGCACTGGATGGTGCAGACGCCGCCGTCGCCGGTGTCGGCGCAGAAGCCGCCGGCGTCACACTGGGAGTCGTTGTCGCAGCCGTTGCAGACGCGGCAGGCGCCGCCGCGATCGCGGTCGTCCACGTCGTCACAGGCGTCGCCGATGCCGTCGCGATCCAGGTCGGCCTGGCTGGCGTTGGCGATGTCGGGGCAGTTGTCGTAGGGGTCGCGGCGGCCGTCGCCGTCGGTGTCGGGCGGGGGCGGCCCCACATCACCCGTCACCCAGCCGGGCACGTCGTAGCGGCCGACGTCCGCGGCGAGGACGGCCATCTCCTTGAGCCAGTCGGCCCACCCGGCCACGGCCGAGTAGGTGGGGTAGACGCAGCCGTCGCCGCCGCGGGACAGGGCGCCCATGACGCGGCCCTCCGCGTCGAGCGGGGGCCCGCCGGAGTCACCCTGGCAGGTGCCATCCGCCGCCACGAGCTCGCGCGACGTGGCACCGAACCGGCCGCAGGCGCCGCCCGCGCACAGGATCTCGCGGTTGGCCAGCATGTGCCGCGTGCCGGAGTTGCCGCCGCGCTCGTCGGTGCCGTAGCCCACCGCCGTGAAGCGCTCGCCCCGGGCCGGGAAGTCGTCCAGCCGCGGGATGAGCGGCGTGGCGGTGCCCTCGGGGATGCTGCTGCGCAGGATGAGCACCGCGATGTCGAAGCCGCAGACGTCGGAGTTGGACTGCGGGACGTGGATCTCGCGCACGCCGATGAGGCCGCGCCCGTTGAACGGGATGTTGGTGGCGGTGGTGATGAAGACGTTGTTGGGGAGGCCACGTTGCCGAAGGCGGTGCGGCCACAGAAGATGGGCCCGGCCGGCACCGAGGCCACGCAGTGGTGGGCCGTCAGGACCATGTTGGGCGCGATGAGCGAGCCGGTGCACGTGCCGATGCCACCCCCGACCTGGGTGATGATGCCGACGACGTTGGTGTGCTCCTCGTCCACGACGCCCGCGCTCATGATGGGGTCGAGGCGGCTGGCGAGCTGGACCCCCTCCTCGGGGGTGGGCTGCAGGCGGCGATCAGGGTGAGCGTCAGGATGCTAACGGCGTTTCGGTTCATCTGGGCTCCACGTTCTTGCGACGACTGGCGACGTTTTGAGCGGGCTTGCGGCCGGGGCCGGGGGTGCCGCGCTCGACGGTCGGGGGTCAAGGCAAGAACCGATCCGCGTGCTGACCGACGGTCCGGAATCGGCGAGATGGGGGGATCGGGGCCGGGGCGTCGGCCCCGTGTCCACGCGGCTTGTCACCGCGCCCGGGGTCGCCGGACGGCGGTCAGTCGCGGATGTCCTTGACCAGGTAGATGGGCACCGGCCGCGCCTTGCCCTTCATGGTGGCCGCGGGGCGCTGCTCCACCACCAGGCGCGGGCCCAGCAGCTTCACGATCGGATCGCTCACGAGCACCTCGCCGGCCGCCGCGTGGCTGCACAGCCGGGCGGCCGTGTTCACGGTGTCGCCGATCACCGTGTAGGACAGGGTGCGGGTGGAGCCCATGTACCCGGCCACCAGATCGCCGGAGTTGATGCCGACGCCGACATTGATGGGATCCACCCCGTTGGCGACCCGGAAGCGGTTGAACCGGGCCAGGGCCTGCATCATGTCGAGGGCCGCGCGCAGGGCGCGCTCGGCGTGGTCCGCCTGCCCGACCGGCGCCCCCCAGACCGCCATGATCTCGTCGCCCACGAACTTGTCGAGGGTGCCCTCGTACTGGAACACGATGTCGACCATGATCTCGAAGTACTCGTTGAGCATCGAGACCATGTCCTGCGCCACCATCCGCTCGCTCATGGCGGTGAAGCCGCGGATGTCCGAGAAGAGCACCGTCGCCTCGCGCAGCTCGCCGCCCTTCTCCATGGCGATGGCGCCCTTGACGACCTCCTCGACGAGGTTCGGCGACAGCAGGCGCGACAGGTTGTTGCGCGCCACGGCCTCGTCCTCGGCGCGCTTCGCCAGGCGGGCGACGCCGATCTTCTGGGCGGCCTGCTGGGCGAAAACCGTAAGGATCTGAAGGTCTTTCTCGGTGAAGATGCCGGTCGCGATGCGCGAGTCGAGGTGCATCATGCCCACCAGCTCCCCCCGGAAGAGGAGGGGGACGCAGACGGTGCTGCGGATGCCCTGCAGGATGATGCTGTGGCTGCCCCCGAACCGGGAGTCCATGGTGGCGTCGCTGGAGAGCACCGCGTGGTGGTTGTCGATCACCTCGTTGAGGATGGTCTGCGAGATGTCCACATGGGTCTCGGAGCCGTCGCGGGTCTTGGTGGCGCGGGGCTCCGGCTGGCCCTGGGGGCTCATGAGGAGGATCACCCCGCGATCGGCGTGGGTGGTCTCGAAGGCCTTGTCCAGGATGCGGTCCAGCAGCTCGTCGATCTCGAGGGCGTCGCCCACCGCCTGGTTGAGCTCGAAGGCGATGCGCAGCTTCTCGTAGTCGCGGCGCAGGTGCGCCTCGTCCTGCACCCGGTCCTCGGGCAGGAAGTCGCGCTGGGCGTCCGTCCGCGCCGGCATCATGGAGCGGATGGCCGACTCGGTGAGGGTGCCAGGGTGGATGGTCACCCGGTCGAGGGCCGGGGTGGCGGGCCGCACCCGATCCTCGAAGATGAGCCGGCTGGAGCCCATCGTGACGGTGTCCCCGTCATGCAGGGGGGTGCGGCCGGTGATCTGGATCCCGTTGACGTAGGTGCCGTTGCGGCTGCCCATGTCCTGCAGGAAGTAGCCCTTGTCCGACCCCGTGATGAGCGCGTGCTCCTTGCTCACCACCCGATCCAGGATCTGGATCGTCTGGTCGGGGTGCCGCCCGATGGTGTTGATGGCCCGGAGCGTGTGCTCGAACCGCTGCCCATCCGGGGTCACGACGATGAGGCGTCCCATCCCGCTAGCGCCCTTCCCGCAGGCGCCTGATGCGCTCGCGAACATCGACCCGTGCGGCCTCCGGCGTGTGCTCCAGCAGCCCCTGCCAGGCCGCGATGGCCCCCTGGTCGTCGTGCCGTCGCTCGCGCACGGTGGCCAGGTTCTGCCACGCCGCCGGCCGCTCGGGCGACAGCTCCGTCGCCCGCACCAGGGCCTTCTCGGCCTCGTCCAGGCGGTTGAGCGTCGCCAGGGCCGTGCCCCAGCGCAGGTGCAGCTCGGCGTCGTCCGTGCGACGGGCGGCCGCAAGTGCATAGAAATCAACGGCTTCGCCGGCACGACCGGCGCCGAGCAGGGCGTCGCCGTGCTCGCGCAGGGCCGCCGGATCCCCGGTGGCCGCCGCCTGGGCCGAGGCCCGCAGCCGGTCGGGCTCGGGGGCGAGGCGCGCCAGCAGGCGCTGCACCCGGGCGTCGCCGGGGCGCTTGCTGGCCAGGAGCTGCGCCAGGGGCACGGCCTGGGAGTTCTGGCCCAGCGTCAGGTGGGCGAGCGCCTTGCCGTACGCCGCCTCCAGATCCTCGGGGCGCTGCCGGAGCACCTGCTCGAACGCCGAGACGGCGGCCGTCGCGTCGCCCAGCCGGGCCAGGACCTGGCCCTCGGCCAGCAGCACCGCGGGATCCTCGGGGCCCCGCAGCTTCGCCCGCTGGATGGTGGTCAGCGCGTCCTGCAAGCGCCCCTGGGCCGCGAAGCGCCCGGCCTCGGCCAGGAGCGCGTCGGTGGCCACGTCGGTCGGGGGGCGCGCGATCCAGCAGCGCGAGGGAGGCGCGGGGGTCGAAGCCGGGGGCGTCGAAGGCGGCCTCGGCGGGCACGGCCGGCCCGGCCGGCGCGCCTGCGTCGGCCTCCCCCTCGCCCGTCACCGGCGCCCCCGCCACCACCGCGGGCGGCGCGACCGCCGGGCGCTCCCGCTGGAAGCGCGCGCGATCGGCCATGGGCGATCCCACCCAGCCCCCGCCGGGGACGTCCTGGCCTCGATCCCGGCACCCGGCCAGGCACGCGAGGCTCGCCAGCGATAGCGCCCATGCACGCATGCGGCAACGATTACCATGGAGCGCCACGGCAGGCCACGATCACGGCGCGCCGCGGCCGAATCCCTGTCAGCAGGCGCCGGCCTCGCCCACCCGCGCGGCCAGGGGGAAGTGGTCGCTGGCCGTGGCCCCCCGGACCACGACGCAGGGCCCGGCGGGCGCGAGGCCCCCGCCGCACGCGATGTAGTCGATGCGGGCCTGGGGCGTCCGCACCGAGAAGGTCAGGGGATCCCCTTCCCCCCGGGCGTCGAAGCAGTCGGCCAGCCCCGCCTCGGCCGCCTCGACCGTCGGCGATCCCGGCACATCGTTCAGGTCCCCCAGCAGCACCACCGGCAGCGTCTCGGCCGCCACCGCCCGCCCGACCTGGACCGCCTGCCGCAGCCGCTCGGGGCCCTTGATGCTCAGGTGGGTGACGAGCGCGACGAACGGCACCGTTGCGAGCACCCGGGCCCGCAGGATGACGCGCTGCTCATCCACCTCCCGGGGCAGGTTGGTGGTCTGGACGCCGTCGAGGGGCCACCGCGACAGCAGCGCCACGCCGAACCGCCCGCCCTGCTCGTCCAGCAGCGCGCCCGCGAAGGCATGGAAGCCGAGGCCCAGCGCCTCCGCGAGGACCGCCGGCTGATCGACGCGCTCGCCCATGTTCCACCGCACGCCCACCTCCTGGAGCGCCAGCAGATCCGGCGCGCCATGGGCCCGGACGGCGGCCGCCAGCGCGGCCACGCTGGACTCGACGCCCACCCGGATGTTGTAGGTCCACACATCGGCCGTCCACGGGGCGGTGCTCCTCATGCGGCGTCCTCTCCCTGGGCAACGGGGAGCACCAGCGTCACGGTCGTGCCGCCCCCCGGGGTGTCGTCGATCTCCACGTGGCCCTGCTGGGCCTGGAGGATGAGGCGCACCATGGGCAGCCCCAGGCCCGTGCCCTGGGGTCGGGTGCTGAAGAACGGCTCGAAGAGGTGCTCCCGGGCCGCCGGGCTGAGGCCGGGGCCGTCGTCCACCACGGCCACCGTGGCGTGATCCCCCAGCGTCCGCACCCGCAGGACCACATGGCCGCCCGCCTCGCCGATGGCCTCGCGCGCGTTGCGCACGAGGTTGAGCAGCGCCGCCCGCAGCTGGTTGGGATCCACCCGGGCCGCGCGGCCCGCCCGATCGGGATCCACCCGCAGCCGCACCCCCGCCTGCTCCATCTCGCCGCGGACGAACTCGGCCAGCTCGTCGCAGGCGTGGTTGAGGTCCACGTCGCGCAGCTCGGGCCGCGGCAGACGCGCAAACCTCAGATATTCCTCGGTAATCTCCCGCAGCCGCTCCACCTCGCGGATGATGCTCAAGAGCAGCGCGCGCCCCGGGTGCTCCTCCTCCAGATCGTCGAGGAGCAGCTCGGAGTTCAGGCCGATGCTGGACAGCGGGTTGCGCAGCTCGTGGGTGATCTGCGCCGACATCCGGCCCACCGTGGCCAGCCGCTCCTGGTGCAGCAGCTCGGTCTGCTGGGCCAGGAGCTGGGCGTCGCGCCGGCGGATGGCGTCGGCCATCCGGTTGAAGTCGGCCGCGAGGGCCGCCAGCTCGCCGCGCCCGCTCACATGCACCGGCTGGTCGTACTCGCCCCGGGCCACCCGCTCCACGCCCGCCCGCAGGATCTGCAGGGGCCGCAGCAGGCGCCCCGTGAGCCAGGTGACGCCGATGCCGATGATCATGGAGACGGCCCCCAGCAGGATGGCCCCCCAGACCACCTGGGCCTCTTCCTCCGCGAAGGCGGCGATCTGCCGATCGATGAGGGCCCCCAGGTCGCCCTCGATGCGGCCCAGCCCCCGGCGCAGCGCCCGCAGGTGCTGGCGCGCCGCCCGCCGCGCGTCCTCGGGCTGGGCGCCGGCGTCCACCGCGTCGAAGAACCGGGTCACCTCGGTGCCCAGGTCGGTCCGGGCCGGGCCCAGCGCCCGCAGCTCCCGCGAGGTCGGGCCGGCCGCCGGGCTCTGGGCCAGGCCCTGATCGAGCCGCTCGAACCCCGCCTCGAGCTGCTCGAGGTACGGGCGGACGCGCCGCGCCAGGTGCACCGCCCGCCGCAGGGCCGCGGGGTCCGTCTGTTCAAGCAGCAGCTCGAGGCCCTGCAGGTCGCGGTTGAGCCCGGCCACCACCGCGGGCAGCGGCAGGAGCGTCGCGTGCAACTGCCCGACATCATGGCCGATCTGGCGCACCTGGAGCACGGAGTAGGCGGTCACGCCGCCGAACGTGAACAGCAGCACCGCGAAGGCGGCGAAGACCTTTCCGGGCAGCGTGAGGCGCACGCCGAGGCGCTTACCACGACGGCCCCGGCAACGCGAGCGGACGTTGACGACAAACCGGGCGCCATGCTACCCCCCGTCGGCCCCGGCGTGTGTTCTCCGGGGCTGCCAGCGCCGGGATCGCCCGGCAGGAGCGCACCATGCGACACGCGCGCCGCGACCGGTTTCGGGGCCCTCTGACCCACGGGTGGAGGGTGGCCCTGGTGGTGGCCGCCCAGCTGCTGCTGGTCGGCTCGCCCGCTCTGGCCCAGCTGCCCGAGCCCCGCCTGTGGCTGGCCCCCATGAAGGCCGACGATGTCCCGGGGGCGCGGCTGCTCTCCGAGAAGTTCGACGAGGCCGTCCGCCGGCAGCTCGAGCGCTCGCCGAAGCTGGATCTGACCGACAAGGCCCGCGTCACCACCGTGACGGCGGGCGAGAGCGACCCCCGCGTGGAGCAGGCCGAGAACCTGCGGGTGGCGGGCAAGCAGGCCTACGCCGACGGCGACGCCCCGGGCGCCCAGCAGAAGCTCCAGGCCGCCCTGAAGCTGTACGAGGAGGGCCTGGCCTCCATCAACAAGCTGGAGGCGGTCGCCGAGACGCTGGCGTACCTGGGCGCGGCCGCCATCCGCCAGCAGTTCGATGCCGACGCCAAGGACTACTTCAACCGCCTGGTGGCCATGAGCCCCGACGGCGAGCTGCCCGAGGGCCTCGACGGCGACGCCCGTGCGCTCTACGACAAGGTCAAGACCAAGCTGCTGCCCAAGAAGCGCGGCAGCCTGACGGTGGCCTCCAACCCGCCGGGCGGCGAGGTCCGCGTGGACGGCGTCGCCCGGGGCGTCGCGCCCATCACGGTGGACGGCCTGGTGCGCGGCGAGCACTACATCCAGATCAGCCACCCCGAGGCCGGCCTGGGCGCCGTGCGGACCCGCGTCGGCGGCGGAAAGGCCAAGGAGATCACGGTCTCCCTCTCCCAGCAGCTCGGCCCCGAGCCCGCGCAGGCCGCCGATCCCGCGGTGACGGCGCGTCTGGTCGCCCTGGCCCGCGAGGGCCGGCTGGACAAGGAGTTCCGCGAGCAGGCCGAGGCCATCGCCACCCAGACCCGCGCCGACTACGCCGTCGTGGGGTCCATCGTGCCCCAGGGCAACGGCTTCGTCCTGACGGCGTTCCTGTACGGCGTGCAGGAGAAGCAGATCGCCGCCTTCGACGAGTTCCGGTTCCGCGCGGACCTGTCCTCGGTGTTCGTGCAGGCGTCGGCCTTCGCCACGGCCGTCGAGGCCGCCGTCGCGCGGTTCCCCCTCGAGAAGGTCGTGGCCGGCGGCCTGGTCACCGTCGCGCCCGTGCGCCCGCCCGAGCCGGTGGCCCCTCCCCCGGTGGCGCCTGCCACGGCGGCGCCGGCGCCGGCCAGCGAGCCGCCGCCCCGCCCGGCCGAGCTGGCGGTCCGCGACGAGCTGCCCCCCGACGAGCCCCTCGACCTGGTGGGCACGCGCCGCCCGATCGACAAGGACGACGACGACGGGGCCTTCTACACCACGTGGTGGTTCTGGACGGGCGTGGGCGCCGTGGTGGTGGCCGGCACGGCCACCGCGGGCATCCTGCTGCTCGACGACGACCAGAGCCAGAACGACTTCCAGGCCACGGTGAGGTGGTGAGCATGCGGTCCGCCGCCCCGATCCTGCTGCTGGCCGCCCTGGCCGCCTGCGAGTCTACCGGCCCCACCACCGACGTGCGGCTGGAGCTCTACGCCCCGTACGACGGCCGCACCGGCGAGGTCCAGCCCATCCTCCAGGGGGGCAGCGGGGCCGATCTCATCGAGCTGGTTGCCCTCCAGGCCTCCGATCCGTACGGCACCCAGATCACGGTCGACCTCGACATCGCCCGCAAGACCGGCAAGCTACCGGCCCTGCCGTTCGGGGATGACTACTGGTTCTTCGTGCGCGGGTTTCGCCGCGACGACCCCGACAACGTCCCGCTGTTCTACGGCGCCGCCGCCAACGTGGCCGTCCGGGGAGATGCCCCGCTGATCGTGGCCGTGCAGGCAGGCCAGGCCGACTGCATCGCGCTCAACCGCACCAGCCGCTTCGGCCGCGATCCCCAGGGCACCGACGACGCGGGCGGCCTGCGCACCGGCGCCAGCTTCACCGTGCTGGCCGACGGCCGCGTCCTCATCGCGGGCGGCGGCTCGGTGAACAACGACGGCCGCCTCGTGGAAGTCCATGATTCCATGGAGATCTACGACCCGAAGAGCAGCCAGTTCGTACCCCTGACGGCGCGCCTGCTCACCCCGCGGGCCTACCACACCGCCACCCTCCTGGCCGATGGCCGCGTGCTCGTCGTGGGCGGCTACACCGGCCCCGAGGCGGACGGCGCCGTCACCGCGGCGACGTCCATCATCGATCTCTCGGGCCCCAACCCCTCCGTCCGCCCCGTCGTGTCGGGCCTGCCGGCCGACCAGGGCCGCGCCCACCACGCGGTCAGCCGCCTGAACGATGGCCGCGGGTCGGTGCTCATCTCGGGCGGTGTCGGCCCCGACGGGGCCCTGCTCGCGAGCGCCTGGCGCTTCTTCCCCGGCGACGCCGCGGGTGCCGGCGAGCGCTTCGAGCGCCAGGGCGACCTGTGGGTGGCCCGGGCCTGGCACAGCCAGAACCGCCTGCTGCGCCAGACCGAGCTGGCCCTGGCCGCCGGCGGCCTGTCGGAGTCGGGCGCCCAGGCCTCCGTCGAGGTCTTCAGCGTGCTCCCCACCCAGGACGGCTGCGCCGATCCCGACCAGCGGCCCACCGCCGACAAGGGCTGCTTCCTGCGGCTGCCCCAGAGCTTCTGGCTGGAGCAGGCCCGCTTCGGCCACGCCGCCGTCGAGATCGAGGACGGTGCCCAGATCCTGTTCGCCGGCGGCTACACCGCCGAGGACCGGGCCGGCTTCGCCACCAGCCTGGAGCTCATCGACGACCAGCTCCAGCGCCGCACCGCCGGCGCGCTGCCCACCGGCCGCGGCGACCTGTCCGCCACCGTCCTGCCCGACCAGAGCGTGCTCCTGCTGGGCGGCCGCCGGGGCGACTCGCCGGTGGCCATCAGCGAGCGCCTGCGCCCCCGCCGCGAGGGCGACCGGGTCACGCAGTACGACGTCGGCGAGCTCTCGGCCGACTGCGAGCTCTCCGAGGCCCGCTACGGGCAGCGCGCCGTCCGCCTCCCCAGCGGCGTCGTCCTCATCGGGGGCGGCGTGACGGGCTTCCAGCAGCGGCTGGTCTCGAGCCGCCGAGGCGAGCTCTACTTCCCGCGCATCCGCGACATCGATCGGGTCTACCCCACCACCCGATAGGTCTTTCTCCTTTGATTTCATCCACTTGAAGCCAGACGCCCCGCACCGCGGGGGCCGGCCGGCTTGAACCCCTGCCGGGGGCAGCGTAGCGTGCGAAGGCACACTGCATGACGGGGGAGTCCATGCTGGAGAGATCGCGCGCCGCCCTCTGGCTGGCGGTGGTGGTGGGAGCCTGGGCCTGCGACGACGGGGACGGTGGCGGCGAGGGCCCGGCGCCCGACGCCGGGATGGCCATCGACGGTGGCGTCGGCGGCGCCGGCGGCCAGGACCTCGATCAGGGCGCTGCCGGCGCCGGCGGGGTCGGCGGCATGGGCGGCATGGGCGGCATCGGCGGGATGGGCGGCGGCCTCGGGGAGGGCACCTGCGCCGATCCGTACCTCTTCCGAGCGTGGGCGGCGCCCATGGGCAACGGCTTTCGGGCCGAGGGCAACGCCGCGAGCGCCGCGACCCACACCGGGAGCTGCGGCGGCGACGGCGCCGAGGACGTCTGGCTCTTCGAGGCCCCGACCGCCGGCGCCTGGTCGTTCAGCACGGCCGATCCCCGCTCCGTCTTCGACACCGTGCTCTACCTGCGGACCACCTGCGACGATCCCGCGACGGAGCTGAGCTGCAACGACGACGGCGGCGACAACGGCGTCCTCTCGGCGACGGGCGCCCAGCTCGAGGCCGGCCAGCGGGTCTACATCTTCGTCGACGCCTTCATGAACCCGGCGGGCAACTACGCCCTGCTGGCGCAGCCCATCAACGCCCCCGTCCTGCAGGCCGCCGACGCGCTCTTCAACGGCAGCCAGCTCCGCCTCAGCATCGCCGGCCGCGACGCCGACGCCGACGTCCTCGGCTTCGACTTGCAGCTCCTGGACGGCGACGGCGCCATCATCCCCCTGGCGGGCGCGGCCGGCGACCGGCTCGAGGGCCTGGAGTTCGCCGAGCCGGTCTTCGGCCAGGAGAGCTTCGAGGCCGTCGCCCTCATCGAGGGCCTCGACGCCTTCCCCCAGACCGCCGCGGTGCGGCTCTGGCTGCGCGACGCCCTCGACGTGACCAGCGAGCCCAAGGACATCGAGCTGGCCCAGATCCCCGAGGTGGGCGCCGGCGCCCCCTGCGACCCCGATGGCTTCCGCGACCGCTGCGCGGCTGGCCTCGTCTGCTCCCGGCCCGCCGACCCCGCGGCCCAGGGCACCTGCCAGGCGCCGGCCCCCCCGCGCATCCTCAGCGGCGTCGCCTACCGCGAAGACGATCTCGGCTACCTGCGGGTCACCGCCACCGATCCCAACCTCGACACCGAGTACATGGGGGTGACCTACATCGACGCCGCGGGCGAGCCCGTGGCGCTGGAGCCCGGCAGCTTCGAGGACGTCCTGGCCCTCGAGCGCGACTTCGCCCGCCGGCCCGAGTTCAGCATCCGCGTGTTCCTGGAGTTCGGCTTCTTCGCCGAGGGCGACCCCGTCGGCGTCCGCGTCCGCTTCATCGACTCGCAGCAAATGTCCAGTGAAACCATGGACTTCGTCGCCATGGGCCCGCGCCCGGTCGTCGGCATCGGCGAGCCCTGCGACGCCCTCGAGTTCGACAACCGCTGCGCCGCCGGCCTCAGCTGCGTGGGCGACGTCTGTCGGGCGCCCTGACCGGCGCGCGCCGTACGGCGGCCAGCATCCGCGCCGCCAGCGACCCCAGCAGCACCACGGCCCCCGCCGCCGCCCAGCCCGACGGGATCTGCCACGCCGCCACCAGCGCGCTGGCCAGCGTCAGCCCCAGCGCCGCCCAGAGGCGCCCCCGCGACACGGGCAACAGGCCCAGCGCCAGCAGCAGCCCCCCGCCCACCACCTGCGGCCAGCCCAGATCCAGCGCCCGCAGGTAGTCGGCGCGCCCCACCAGGCCCAGGATGCCCGCCGCCAGCAGCAGCCCCCCGGCCGTCCGCACGGCCTCCTCGGCCTCGCCGGCCGGCGCCAGGGCCACCCCGTCGAGGACCACCACGGGCAGCCGACCGCGGGGCATGCGCACCAGCAGCGTCGAGCCATCCCAGAGTGAGAACGCCCGGCCGGCCCGCAGCTCGCGGGCGTGGCCGACGGCCCCCACCTCCCGCGCCCCCACCCGGATGCGCACATCGGCCCCCAGCGGCCGCCACGCGACCGTCACGACCGAGGCCCCGTCAGCCGGGGAGAACTGCACCATCGGCATCTGAGGCCCCAGAGGCTAGAAGGCTGTTGAAATGAGCGGACCGAGCACTCGGCGAGTGCGAGGGGGCCAGATGCAAGGAGGAAGACCGCAGGCAATGCTGAGCATTGTCGAGGACTTCTGACGACGCAGCAGATGGCCCGCGCGCGCCGGCGATGCGACGGGAGCTATTTTCAACAGCCTGCTAGAACGCGTCCACCTGACCCTTGCGGGAGTCGGCCGCCTTCAGCGCCTTGATGGCGCTGAACCCCTGAACAGCGCGATGAGCAGGAAGACGCGCACGAAGATCCTCCGCTCGCGATGCGCCCGGAGCCGATCGTCGCCATGAGCGTCAGCACCGTGTCCACCAGCAGCAGCCCCGTCGCGAGGCCCAGGGCGATCATCGAGCGCTTGCCGACGAAGAACCCCAGCACCCCGAAGACCGCGCCGACCCCCACCGTGATCCAGCCCAGCCCCATGTTGATGAGCAGCTCCACATGGGCCAGCTCGGCGATGATCCCCAAGAGCGCCGTCAGCCCGCCCACGACGTAGACCACGACCTGGGCCACCTTCAGCCGGGAAGCCGGATCGCCCCCGACCCGGGCAGCGGCTTGCCATCCCGCATCACCTGCAGCTCGGTCTGAAAGCCCGTCTTCAGCTTCACCGTCAGCGTCGAGCCATCGGGCAGGGCGAAGTCGCTCCCCGCCTTGAGCGCCTTGCTGTCGGGGATGACCCCCAGCGGCCGGCCATCGAAGCTGACCTGCATGTTCTTCCACATGCCCTTCCACTCCAGCACGACCGGCCGGGGATCATGGGCGCTCAGCTTGAACGTGTTCTTCGGCATCAAGACCCCCTCCAGAAGGGCGCCCTACCCTCGCAAGCCCGGCGGCCCTCGTCAACGGGGAACCCCATGCGGATCAACGACTTGTAGAAATCGCCAGCGCCGATGTCAGCCCCGGGCGGGCCGCCGCGAAGACCCCCTGTCCGCACCACCACCCCGGACGCAAGGAGAGTCCCCATGAAGCGCACCGCCACCCTCGCCGCCGCCGCCCTCACCCTGCTCTTCGCCGGCGCGGCCCTCGCCAAGTGCACCCTGACCGTGAAGTTCAAGAACAACGACAGCCACACGCTCGTGGTCCTCGGCTCCGAGAGCCAGGTCCGCGTCAACGGCGGCACCTGGTCGAAGATGAACTTCAACAACGTCACCGTCGCCCCCGGCGCCACCGGCACCTCGAGCTGGACCACCAACATGTCCTGCGGCGGCACCGCCAAGCGCGACTTCCGCATCAAGTTCGAGGACAAGGGCAACAACGTCATCTACTCGAACACCAACAAGAACGACATCGACATCTACGACGGCCAGACCCTCACCTGGGCCCTCAAGAACGACTGACCGACGGCCGCGCGGGTGGTCGTGATCAGCGGCACTCCTGGACCCGCCAGGACTCCTCCCTCTTTGCGACCTTGTCGTTACACTCACCGATCCTGGGCGGAAAGCTGAGCTTGACTGCCACCGTGTCACAGTCATCGAGCCACTTCTGCTCGATCCCGCACTTCGGCACGTCTCCGACCCATCCCTCATGGGCCCGGCAGTCGTTGCCGTTGCGGTAGCACCCTCCTTGGCGATCGACCCACCGCTTCGTAGCGCTCCCATCGCAGTCCCAGTCCGACGAACCGCAACGGTTCGTTCGGGCCGAGAAGCTCGTCTGGCCGGGCTTCGCCTCCTTGTCCTGGTCGCAGCAGTCATTGTCGTTCTCGACGTAGCCACGCGGCCGCCCACAGGCCAGCAGCGAACTCTTCGGATCGCCGAAGGAATCCCCGTCCTGGTCGCGGTAGAAGCGCCGCATCGTGCCTTCGTCGACCTGGCCGTCACAGTCATCGTCGGTCCCGTTGCAAAGCTCCTTGCTGGGCGCGCACGGCTTCCCAATGGGTGCAGGCTTCGGGGGGATGGCGGGACGAAGTTCCAGGGGCCAGCCGAAGAAGAAGCTCGTCAGCGCCAGGCCGGAGCCGACCATGAAGGCAAGCACGGTGAAGAACAGAAGGAGGTAGCCGGCAAAGCGGCGGGCCGGACCGGTTTCCGGTCGGAGCAGCGAAGCCGCTGCGAGCAGCAACAGGATGACAGCCAGGACGCCGACAGCCCCGAAAAGGCCCCATTCGAGGCGGGTCCAGAACCCCTTGATGACGGCCGCCGCCGCCGCGAGGGCAGTGACCGCCAGAATCCACGGTCCGAAGGGGGCCTTCTCCTTCAGCGCATGCAGCAGAATGTTCCACGGGCTCATGCCCACCTCCCATGCTTCGATGACCAGTCAGGTGCCATCACCAGATGCCCGCGCTGAGTCTCGCGGCCGGCTTCTCAACTCGCAACGAGCCGTGCTGGCGGGCCGGTCCTGGGTGGCCCGGCGTCGGCGCGACAGCCGCAGCCGGTGACGGGCGGCAGCCCACGGATCCGGCGGGCACCTGGCGTAGCGCTCCTCCACCCTGGCCAGGCGGGTGTGCTGCCACGGCACACCTGCGCGGCGAAGTGCCCGGATTTCGGGCATTTTCTCGCCGGCATGGGCCTTGTACCGGTCTCCTGCACCATGAAGACGCACCTCTCTCTCATCGGGATGGTCACCGCGGGCGTGCTCGCGGGCTGTGGCGTGGCGGGGCCGCGGGTGGCGCTGGCGCCGTCGGCGGTGGCGCGCCGCGTGGCGGACGAGGCGCAGGCGCGGGCGCTGCCCGTCCGGCTGCGGCGGAAGGCGCGGGGGACGGCGATCTCGCTGGCCGTCCCCGTGGACGTGGGGCTGGCCTGGAGCCTGGACGGCGCGACGGTGGCCATGGCGTCGAAGGAGGCGCTGGTGCTGGTGCCGGCGCTGGAGGGGCCGGCCGTCGAGGTGGCCATCGAGCCGCCGGCGAAGGCGGTGCCCACGGTGCACTGGCTGGCCGACGGCGGGCTCTGGCTGGATGCGGGGGACGGTCGGCTGCTGGTCTGGACGGCCGGGGCGGCGGGGCTGGAGCCCGCGGCCATCAACGGGGGTCGGCTGGCGGCCATCCGACCGGATGGGCAGCGCGTGCTGGTCTGGCGGGGGCTGCTGCTCGTGGCCTTCACGCCCACGGCGCAGGGCTGGCGGGGGCGTTCGCTGGGCGAGTGGCCGCAGCCGGGGCCGGTGGTGTTCGCCGGCGACGCGCTCTACGTCGCGGGAGCCGGTCGGCTCTCTATCCGGGACGCCGAGACGTTTGACCCGCGCCCCGGGCTGCCGTGGCCGAAGGCGCCGGGCTCCCGGGTCGAGCCCAGGCAGCCGGCCCAGGCCCTCGCCGTCCACGGCGACCAGGCGACGGTGCTGGCCGAGCCGTGGTGCTACACCTGGAAGCTGCCCGACGGGCCGGTTGTCGCCGATCCGCTGCCCGCCATGGCCGGGCCGGTGCTCCAGGCGGCCCTCACGCGACACGGCGTGTGGCGCGTGGACGCCGACAGCGGCCTCGCGAGCGACGAGGCCGGCCCCGATCCGGCCGTGCGGGCGGTGGCCGCCGACGCCGCGGGGGAGCGGGTGGCGCTGCTGCGGGGCGACGGCCTGTGGGTGCGGATCGACGGGCGCATGAACCTGCGGGCCGAGGTGGCCCGGCGTCCGGTGGAGGCGGTGGCGCTGCCCGGGCGGGCGGGCGAGACCTGGGTGCTCGGCCTCGACCCCGCCAGCGATCCGCGGGTGCCGACGCTGACGGCGGGTGTGGTGGCGCCCCAGCGCATCCGTCCGGTCACCTTCGCCGCCATCATCCGCGCCGGGGTCGACGTCGACTCCGGCGACCCCGGCGCCGAGGTCATCAGCCGCGTGAGCCTGCCGGCGCTGCGCCTGGGTGGCCGGGAAGACGGCCCGTTTCGCCAGCACCTGCTCATCCCGGCGCTGCAGCTCAGCACGGAGGTGCAGCAGCAGGATGAGACGCGCTTCGCGCTGCACCTGAGCGCCGCCCTCGCGTGGCGGACGCAGCGCGCGGCCCGTCTGGGGCAGGACGTGTACGTCGACGGCACCCCGTGGACGGTGACGCTGGAGCCCGGCGTGCGGCTGCTGGGGGGGACGGCGGTGGAGCTGAGCGCGAGCGTCATGACCGAGACGCTCGGCGGCGTCTTCGGCCGGCTCGGCTACGACCTCGAGATGGACGAGCGCTACGCCGTCGCGGGCCTGGAGCTGGGCGAGGGGCCGGTGTCCGTCGTGGCAGGCGTCGGCCTCGTGGTCGCGCTGATCTACGGCCTGTCGAAGCTCGACAAGCCGGACTTCTGCTACCGCTGCAGCGGGCCCCACGCCCGCGACTGAGCTGCAACCCCATGATCTGATTGGAAGTTCTCGCCGCAGGGCGCTACGTTGACGCCTCGCCTGGAGGTCACCGATGCGCTTGTCTCGCCTGCTCTTCCTGCTCCCGGGGGCCGCGCTGGCCCAGGTCCCCGTCGACCGCGCCGCCCTGCTCGATGGCATCGAGGCCGGTCGGCCCATCAGCGCCGCCGAGATGCGGGCCCGCCTGGAGCGCCTGGCCGATGCCATCGACGCGCTGAGCGCGCCCGCCGTGTGTCCCACGCTGCGGGCCGCCGACGGCAGCGTGCGCCGCTATGTGCCGCTGCGCTCCCCCGCGGGCCAGCAGATCTGCCGCGTCGAGACCGACCGCGACATCGGCGACGAGATGGTGCGCGTCGGGGACTTCTGGATCGACCGCTTCGAGACGGTGGTGGTCCGGCGCACCCCGGCCGCCGGGGCGCCGGACGTCTGGCATGGCGGGCGCTGCGATGTGCGCGCCGATCTGGGCGCCACGGCGCTGGCCACCGTGGACGACGCCGAGATCGATCACCTGGGCGAGTGGTCGCCGGACGCGGAGGGGTACCTGGGGCTGGTGGCCTGCTCGGCCGACTTCCCCGTGCCCCCGTCGGCGCTGCGCTTCGCCCAGGCGGCCCAGGTCTGCGCGGCGGCGGGCAAGCGGCTCTGCCGGGCGGCGGAGTGGAGCGCGGCGGCGGTGGGGGTGCCCTTCACGCCCAACGCAGACGGGCGCGGCCGCGGCGTGGCGACGTGCCACACGGCGGGCGACGGCCTGCGCCCCGTCGGCGCCATCGTCCTGGACCCCGGGGTGCCGCCCCAGCGCCAGGTGAACGCCTGCGTCAGCCGGTTCGGCGCGGTGGACCTGTTCGGCAACGTCGGCGAGTGGGTCTCCGACGCCACCAGCGAGGACTTTCGGGCCTACGAGCACGGGCACCGCCTCTTCATGCACAGCATGGGCGGCAACGCGCGGGACGGGCGCCTCCAGGCATCGGCCGGTGAGCGCTACTACTTCGAGAACGAGGGCTGGTTCCTCGGCGGGCGCTGCTGCGCCGGGGGCGGCCGGTGAGGCCCCTCTGGCTGGCCGTCGCGCTGGTGGGGTGTACGCCGGGGAGCGGGGATCCCGACGGCGGGGGCGACGCGGCCGACGTCGGCGCGGCAGGCGCAGGCGGTGAGGCGGGCGCGGCGGGTGAAGGCGGCGCGGGGGGCCAGGCCGGCGCAGGCGGTGAGGCCGGCGCCGGTGGCCAGGCCGGCGCCGGTGGCCAGGCTGGCGCGGGTGGCCAGGCTGGCGCCGGTGGCGAGGCTGGCGCCGGTGGCCAGGCGGGCGCGGGGGGCCAGGCCGGCGCTGGTGGCGAGGCTGGCGCCGGTGGCGAGGCTGGCGCGGGGGGCGGCGAGCCCGGCGAGTCCCGCTGGGACGAGGCCCGCTGGGATGAGGGCACCTGGGCCCCGTAGCTACCCCGCTGGCCAGGCGTTCCAGCGCGCCGGCACCCCACCCGTCACCGCCTCGGCCGGCAGCTCACCCCGGCTGAAGAGCGTGCGCTCGACGAACCGCACGAAGGCGGCCTCCAGGTGGGCCAGCAGCGCGTCGCCGTCGGGCTCCAGGACCGCCAGCGCCCGCGCCACGGCCTCGAACGTCGAGATCCGCTCGGGATCCGGGTGGGTCCGCAGCCGGTAGCGCGAGGGCTCGCCCGGGGGAAGGCAGACGCGGGGCAGCGCCGCCAGGCCGGGCGCCCGGCGGATGGCCCGCGTCGCCTGGCGCCAGTTCCCATCGGGCACGATGAGCGTCACCGGCGGGCCGCCCGCCAGATCGGCCACGGGCCGCGCGCCCGGCGACGGGAAGAGCACGTACGCCGGCCCCTCCACCGCCAGCGGCTGCGGCGCCATGCCCAGCCCCCCCCGCAGCTCGATGCGCGCGCTGGTCAGCAGCCGCGGCAGCAGCCGCGCCGAGTTGCTGCTCTTGGCCAGCTCGCGGTCGTGGACCACCAGGCGGACCGTCGTCCGCGTCGGCCACGCCTCCAGGTCGTCGCACAGGCAGAGCGGCAGGTGCAGCGCGCACGCCGGGCAGCGCGGCAGCGGTGCCGGCAACCCACTGTTCTCACTGGATTTTTCCTGCACGCTCAGCCCGCCATGGGGCGCGGCGGCTCCACCAGCACCTCGGCCGGGCGCCCCCGCAGGCAGTGGTCGCTGGCCATGGACGCCCCGTAGGCCCCGGCGGGCCAGAAGGCCAGCAGGTCCCCCTCAGCCACGGCGGGCAGCGGCAGGTCGCGGGCGAAGATGTCGTTGGCCTCGTTGATGTTGCCGGCCAGGTGGACGACCTCGGTGGGGACGCGGCGCGGCCCCCGGACGGGCACGGTGATGAGCGGGATGCCGTAGTGGGCGGCGAAGACGTTGATGCCGTGGCCGGCGTCGACCCCGACCCAGCGCCCGCTCTGGCGCGTCTCGACGGTGTTCACCTCGACCACCAGCACCCCCGCGGCCGCGGCGACGTAGGTGCCGGGCTCGCACGCCACGGCGATGGCCGGATCGAGGGGCGCGAGGGCCTCGCCGACCAGGGCGCCCCAGGCGTCGAGGGGCAGCGGGTCGTCCTGGCGGCGGTGCGGCCAGCCCAGGCCGCCGCCCACGTTCACCGTCCGCAGCGTGTCGATGGTGCCCGCCAGCGCCGCGAGCCGGGAGAAGGCCTGCCGCAGCAGGTCGGCCTGGCCGCGCTGCAGGCCCCAGCCCAGGTGCATGTGCACCTCCTCCACCACCAGGCCCAGGGACCGGGCCTCGGCGATGGCCGCCGGCAGGGCGGCCTGGTCGAAGCCGAACTTGGAGTTGCCGTAGGCCAGCTTGGGCTCCTGGCCCCAGCCCACCGAGACCTCCGGGTTGACGCGCAGCCCGATGGCCGCGCCCCGCTCCGGCGTCGCCGCCCAGCGCCGCAGCGCCGAGAAGGTGTCCAGGTTGGGGCGCACGCCGTACCGCGCCACGGTGGCCAGATCGCGGTTGGAGAGCATGCCCGCGGTCAGCGAGATCTCATGGGGCTCGAAGCCGTGCTGGAGGGCGCGCTCCACCTCGCGCGGCGAGCAGGCGTCGATGCGCAGGTCGCCCTCGGCGCGGACGCGGTCGAGCACGGGGCCGTAGCGGTTGGCCTTCATGGCGTAGCGGATCTGGGCCGGCCGGCCCGCGTGGCCGAGGGCCTGGCGCAGCGCCGCGAAGCGCCGCCGCAGGGTGTGGCCGCCGTAGACGTAGAGCGGCGTCCCCAGCCGGGCGGCCAGCGGCGCCAGGGCCGCCCCGTCCAGCGTCAGGCCGAGGGGCCCGTCCCCCAGGGCGTCCCCCGGCAGATCCACCGCCGAAACCTCCTGTGTTTTCAACTGGTTGCCACCTGGGTCAGTAGTTGGCGATGACCCGGAAGAAGGCGCCGCCGTGGTCCTCGTTCAGCGTCGAGAACTCCTCGTCGCTGAACTGGGTGAAGTTGTAGCCCACCCCCAGGCGCACGGCCTTCTCGATGATGTAGTTCACCTCGAACAGGGCGCCGTGCAGGGTCGTGCGGGCCAGCTCGGTGGTGAGCCAGCGGTACTCGGCCCCCGCGTCCCAGCTGTTGGTCAGGTGGTAGTTGACCCGCAGCAGCAGCAGCAGGTTGGTGTCCTCGACGGTGGGGAGCTGGGCCGTGCGCAGCGCCGTCCGCTTCCAGGCCAGCTTGGTGACGAGCTGGATGCCCGGGGGCAGGTCCAGGATCGGCGTCAGCGACACCACGTCGATCTCTTCGCGCTCCGGCAGCTCCAGGGCCACGTCGATGGGGTTCTGGGCGTAGCGCTTGCCGTACTTGAGCAGCACCGCGATCCAGTCGTAGCTGACCGGCCGGAAGGCCAGGCCCGCGCTGGACTCCAGCATCTCGGCCGCGGTGGCCTCGAACACCAGGTCCAGGCTGTGGCTGTAGTTGAAGCGCAGCAGCAGCGTCAGATCGGGGTGCAGCTTCACGCTGGCGGCGTTCAGGGCGACGAGCTGCATCAGATCGCGGCGGCCGACGCTCTCGTCGTTGTCGTCGTAGCGCAGCTCGTAGCGCCCGCTCACCTTCACCTTGTCGCTGTCGAGCCACTCGACGCCGAGGGAGATGGCGTCCTGGCTGAACGCGCCCGCCCCGCCAGCGAGCACCTGGCTGCGCTGGTAGGCCGTGTCGACGTGCAGCCCCGAGACCACCTTCGTGCGCTTGCCGATGCCCAGGACGGCGCGGTTGCTGCCGCCGTGGGTGCCCGTCTCGAGCTGGTACTCGCCGAAGGCCCGCCCCGAGTTCTTCGCGCCGAAGCGCTCCTCGCCGCCCACCACCGTCGTCGCGACCGTGCGGTCGTCCTCCTGGGCGTAGCGCTGCTGGGCATAGATTGTGTGGCGGTCGTCGAGCTGGGTGCGCATGCCGAGCTGGGTCGCGTTGTCGCCCGACCAGCGCAGCGACTCCAGCAGCTCGATGCTCAGCGTCTCGGCCAGCTTGTAGCGGGCCCCCGCCGTGGTCACCAGCAGGTCGCCGGTGGAGTCGTGCAGGCGCTCGTCGCCCCGGATGACCACCTCCTGCTCGGCCAGCAGCGTCCACCGCGGCGTCAGCGGGTACTCGCCGCCGACGCTCGCCGAGTCGATGACGAACCCGGCCCGATCGGGGCCCTCGTCCGTCTCGGTGTGGACGAACTCCACGTCCAGCTTGAGGCCCTCGCGGGCGTAGCCGTAGCCGCCCCGGGTGACGTCGCGCCGGAATGCGCCGAAGCCGCCGAAGAGCCCCTCGCCCTGGGTGGCGGGCTCCTCGGTGACCGTGGTGTCGTGCCGCACGAACAGGCTGTGCTCGGGCGTCAGCCAGAACCGGCTCTGGACCCCGAAGACCTCCTGGCCCTGCTGCTGGATGGTGCCGCCGCTGGAGAAGCCCGGGGCGATGTACTGCCACCACGCCTCGGTGTACCAGCGGTCCTTGTCGGATTCCTCCATGAAATCCGCGATCTCCAGCCCGCCCCGCAGCAGGAAGGACGTGCCATCGCTGTGGCTCGCGTCCCGGCCGTGGAAGGGGCGGAACGTCAGGCCGCCGTCAGCGCTGACGAGGTTCTCGCCGTTCTGGCCGGCGCTGCGGGCCACCTCGGCCTCCAGGCGCGACTTGCGGCCGTGGCGCAGGCGCAGCTCGCCGCCCCACAGCTCGTAGTCCGGCGTGCCCAGGGTCGAGCGCCCTTCCTTCACGTAGCCACCACCCACCGTCACCTTGTCGAAGAGCGTCTCGCGGGCGTGCACGCCGAAGCCGGTGTCGCCGAAGCGACCCGGATCCTGGTGGTCGTACTCCACCGCGATGAAGAGCGGGTGGCCGTCGAGGACGCTGTGGTCGTTGGGCTGCGTCAGCGCCCCCGCGGTGTCGAGGGAGCGCGTCGAGGCCGGCGACTTCAGCAGCACGCGGCCGTCGTCGTAGCGGATGGTGTAGTCCACGTCCCGGGCCAGCGAGACGCGGCGCCGCTCGATGCCCGAGTCGCGGTCGCGCTCCACCAGCGAGAGCCGCTCCGAGCCCTCCACCACCTCGCGGTGGGGCAGGTAGTACAGGCTGCCGCCCGTGCCGAGCAGCTCGACGTAGGCGTGCCGCTCGGGGACGTCCTGATCGGCGGCGAACGCCTTGAGCTCGTGGCGCGCGGGCCCGGTCTGCACGTCCAGCGCGGCCTGGGCCCCGTAGAGGGTGCGATCGTAGTTCAAGAGCTCGACGCCCCGGATGCCCGACTTGAAGTTGCCGACGGTCAGGGTGGAGCGGTCGGCCTCCACGAGGACGTAGACCGGCCCCCGGGAGTTGGCCTCCTTCACCTCGGCGGCGCTGTCGCCGTACACCGGGTAGAACTGCTCGGGATCGATGACCTGGCGGTAGAAGGCCTCGAACTCGCGACGGCGCGTCGTGTCGACATGGGCCGTCACCTTGTACTGCTCGAAGGCCCCGCCCAGGATCTCGCTGCCCTTGGCGTAGCCGCGGAAGTACACCGCCGCCCGCCCGTGCAGGTACAGGCCGTCGCCGACCGTCGTGCTGGTGTGGGCGTCCACGCCATCCAGCTCCGCGCCCCGCTTGCCGAGCTGTGACTCCCATGGCCAGCAAGAACCAGGCGGCGTCCTTCACCTTCACCGGGTGGGTCAGGATGCCCTTGTTGCCGGCCGGATCCTCCGTGGTGACGCGCACTTCCGTGTCGTTGACCCCGAGCCACGCGCTCCCGGCGAAGCGGCCCTCCGCGTCCACCCCCACCTCGTTGCCCTGGAGGAAGACCCGGTTGCCCGGGGCCGTCTTGCCGCGCACCGGCACCGACCGGCCCGGCAGCTCGGCGCCGGCGGGCGGCACCTCCACCTCGAGCACGCGGGCGGGCACGTCGGCGCCGCTGTCGCCCAGGGCGGGGCCCAGGATGTGCTGGATCTCGTCGCGGCCGAAGGCCGCCAGCACCTGGCGCTCCGTCCCGGAGAGGGCGGGCTTGAGGGCGACCGGCTCGGGGGCCGCGTCGCGCTTGACGCGGCCCGCCCGGGGGATGGCCCCGCCCCCGACCACCTCGCCGCCGCCGTCCCGGGGCGCCACCGGCCGCAGCCGATCGGGGTCTCGTCGCCCTGGGGCGGCGCCACGAAGAACACCGCGCGGCCCCCATCGGGGCGGACCAGCTCCACCAGCAGCGCCTCATCGCCGCGGACGTCCAGGCGACCCACGAACCGATCGCCCTCGGTCGAGACGCGCTGGGCATCCACCCAGAGCTGCCAGCCGGATTTCTTCGACTTTTCAGGCAGTTGCACGTCACCCAGGGCCAGCGCCTCCTCGGGGCTCTGGCCGATGACCTGCCGGGTGGAGAGCACGGTGAGGCGGTAGGTGTAGAGGCCCGCGACGGCCCCGACCGGATCCCAGGTGAGGGTCTCGGGCGGCTGCCCGGCCCCGCCCTGGGTGAAGCGCACCGTGCCCTCGGCATCCACCACCGCGAAGCGCCAGCGATCGGCCTTCTTGAGGCCGCTCTGCAGGGTGAAGACCAGCGGCGCCGCCACCTTGCCATCCCGCAGGGCCACCTTCTCGGGGCCGCTCGCCATGACCTTCAGGCCGCTGGGCGCCAGGCGCACGCCCCCGATGGTCAGGCGGTTGGGGGCCTCGCCCTCCACCACCACCTCGCGGGCCGGCTGGCGCTCGGGGCGGCTGCCCTCTTTGAGGCGGACGGGGAAGACGGCCCGGCGGCCGTCGGCCCCCTGCACCGCCACCTCCACCACCCCGTCGGGGGGGATGGCCGCGACCAGCGCGAAGCTGCCATCCGCCTCGGGGGTCACCTCGTCGGCGTCCACCCGGACCCAGGGCTCGAACGTGGCCTCGGCCTCCACCTTCGCCGGCCCCGCCGGCCGGGCGTCGGCCGAGAGCGCGCGCAGCTCGACTCGGCGGTTGCGCTTGCGCGACCGGGCAAACGCCGTCGGCGCCCGCGGCCGGTCGTTGCCCACGCCCACCGCCTCCAGGCGATCAGCGGGCACCTTCAGGCTCGACGCCATCCAGGCCACCAGGGCGGCGGCCTCCTTCTGGGTCTGGGCGCGGGCCGCAGCGTCGTCGGTCGAGCCATCCGCGTGGACCTCCACCCGGATGCGGGCCGGCGCCGCCGGCAGCGCCACCTTGCGCAGCCCGCGCTGCAGCGCCGTCCGCGGCGCGCCCTGGGCGTCGAAGTCGGCCGGGATGGCCTCCAGCAGCGGCGGCAGCGCGCCCTGGTTGAGCCCCACCCCGAAGATCCCGACGGGGCTGCCCACGAGGCTGCCATCGCGGCCGGCCAGCTCGACGCGGAAGGTGTAGGCCTTCCCGGCCTCCAGCACCGGCTGGCCCTCCTGATCGAGCTGGTTCCAGGGCAGCACCTTGGGCGGGCGGCCCGGTCCCCCCGCCACCTGGCGCTCGGCGCCCCCGACCTCACCCACCCAGACGGCCCAGCGATCCCGCGGCGCGCCCTTGAAGATGCGCAGGCGGAAGCCCAGGCCGGCGGCCGCCCCGCCCGCCCCCGGGGGCAGATCGGGCTGCTCGGCGTCCTCACCGTCCACCTGGAGAATCGCCAGCAGTTTCGGAGCCTTGCGCTCCTGATCCCGCACACGGACGCGGAGGGTGTCGACGTCGCCGCTGACGACGGCGAAGCGATCGCGCAGCGCGTCGAGGGCGGCGTCCATGCCCTCGGCCGCCACCTCGATGCGGGCGCCCGAGACGGTCTCGGCGGGGCACGTGACCCCGAAGCCCACCTTGGCCGGCAGGCCCCGGGTGAAGTGCACGACGCGCACCTCATCCGTCGTGAACACGGCCCCTGGCAGCAGGGTGCCGGCGTCCACCTTCACCGCGTGGCTGCCCGGATCGATGTCCTTGAAGTGGTAGAGGCCAGCGCTGTCGGTCTCGGCGTACCACCCGTTGTCCAGATAGACACGCACCCCGCCCAGCCCCCGCTCGCCATCGCCCTGGAAGCCGTCACCGTCGGCGTCGCAGAAGACCTTGCCGATCAGCAGGCCCTGATCGAAGTCGGCGTCGGGCACCACGCGCACGTCCGCGCGGGCCGTGCGGCTGATGGGCACGTTGCCCCCCGCCAGCAGCAGCGTCGCCCGGTTGGTGTAGGTGGCCTTCGGGACGACGTTGGCGCCCAGGGCCGCCTGGTAGCGCAGCCGCAGCGCCTCGCCGGCGTGGATCTGCACCGGGAAGCGCAGAATGCGGGCCTCCTTCGGATCGAAGGACGCCAGCGGGACCTCCCGGCCGCCCTGGACCCGGACGAAGGTGCCGCTGCCCGCCACGTACTTGAAGCCCCTGGGCAGCACGTCCTGCAGCACGGCCGGCCCGCTCTCGGACCCCTCCACCAGGTCGCGGGGGCTGCGGTTCACGATGTCGATCTCGTAGGTGACCACCTGACCCCGGGTCACCTCGGCCCGCAGCGACCGCTTCTGCACGTCGATCAGGGCGCTCAGCGGATCGATGGGCACGTGGTTGTGGAAGAACTGGTCATCGGGCCCGGCCAGATCGAAGGCCAGGAAGTACGTGCGATCGCTGTCGGGCCGTACGCCCGGCAGCGCGTCGGGCACCACCTTGCCCTCGGGATCGTCGGTGAAGGCGTAGCCCGGGGTCGGGGGCACCAGCAGCGACGGGCTGACATAGGACAGCCCGGGCGGCACCACCTCCATCAGGTAGCGCCCCGGCCGGCGCACGGCGAAGCGGTACATCCCACCGTGAGCCGTCCGCTGGCCCTGCATGCTCTCGGCCTCCAGATCCTCCGGGGGCACCAGGCTGCGCTGGTCGCGCGAGGCCGCGTCGTAGGGATCGTCGTTGGCGGCGTCGTTGTCGCGGTAGATGAAGACCTGGGCGCCGTCGATCAGGCTGCCCTCGGTGCCGTCGTAGATGCGGCCCGACGGGTCGATCACCAGGTCCTGCTGGCGCTGCTCGGTGGCCACCACCTCCACGCCGTCGAGGGTGCGCAGCAGGACGTCCGTGGCCGAGAAGACGCGGACGCGGTAGCGCCCGGGCAGCAGATCGGCCAGGTCGAAGCGGCCGGTCTCGTCGCTCTCGGCCTCCGCCACGGGGGCCGCGTCGGGATCCCGCTCGGGGGACAGCGCCACGCGCATGCCCTCGAACACGGCGTCCGCGTCCTCGGTGAAGGCGCCATCGCCGTCCACATCCTCGAACACCCGCCCCGTCAGCCCGCCGAAGCGGACCTGGGCGTCGACGCAGGCCGGCTCCCCGGCCACCGGCGGCACGCCCGGCCCCTCGGCCTGGGCGATGTTGCAGATCTCGCGGTCCTCCCCCAGCAGCGGGTCGACGCGCAGCTCCAGGACGACGGTGGCGGATTCTCCAGCAACCACGCCGACTTCGGTGATGCTCACCCGACCGTTCTGGGAGGCGCCGGCGGGCGGCGGCTCCACCTCGAGCTGGGCGCCGGGGGGCAGGCCGAGGGCGCGCTCGAAGAGCAGGCCGGGCGGCAGATCGTCCACCACCGTCAGGCCCGCCAGGTCGACGGTGCCGCTGTTCGCGAGCTGGATGCGGTAGGTCAGCACCTCGCCCGCCAGGGCCGGCGCGCCCGAGGGATCCTCCACGGTCTTGCGCACGGTCAGCCGGCGGACCGGCGTGTCGCCCACGGGCACGATGGTGGGATCGCGGCCCGTCCCGTCGTCGTCGGAGCGGATGGTCACGCCATCCCCGGCCGCCAGGCTGGCCTGGTTCTGCACCTGGGGTCCCGCCTCCACCCGTGTCTGGAAGCGGATGAGGCGGCTGCCCCGCGGTGGCACCTCGTCCAGGCGCACGCGCAGGCGCGCCCGGTCCAGCTCGCCCGCGTCGCGATCGGCCTGATCGGTCAGCGCGACGCCATCCAGGCTCAGGCTGCCCGCGACATACGCGGTGCGGGCGGGCAGCGGATCGGTGACCTCGACGGCCCGCGCCGGCGCGTCCCCAGCGTTCTGCACGGCCAGCGTCCACTCGATCACGTCGCCCACCTGGGCGCGCAGCTCGGGCCGGCCGAGCACCCGGGCCGTCTTCAAGAAGCGGGTCAGATCCACCCCCCGCCGACGATGAAGCTCGTGGGATCAAGGGGTTCTGCCGTGTCGGGATCGTCGCTGCGGGCCGTGATGCCCAGGCCATCCTCCACCAGGGCCTGGTTGTCGACTCGCGTCCCGGCGGGCGTCGCGGGCGGCACCTGGACCTGGAAGCGCACCTCCACCGTCTCGCCCGGCTGCAGGCTGCCATCGCGGCCGCGCAGCCCCAGCCCCGGCTCGTTGGTGGGGGGCGCGGCCACCGCGGTCGGGCACCGGGCGCCCGTCGATGCGGGTGCTGCCGGCCACGTACACCGTCCCGGCCGGGATGGCGTCGACGATGAGGGGCGCCGGGCCGGGCGCCGAGCCCGTCTGGGTGATGCGGATGGCGTACTCCACCACGTCGCCCGGGCGCACGCCCCCGAGGGGGCTCGCCACCACCTTCTGCACGGCGTAGGCGGGCGCCCCCTCCACTACGAAGACCGTCGGATCCGCCTCGGCGGGGGTGGCGGGATCGTCCGAGAGCGTCGCGCCCGGCTGGCCGCGCACGGTCAGCTCGGCCTGGTTGCTCACCGCCTCGCCGGCCCCGAGGGCGGGCCGAATCCGCGCCTCGAAGCGCAGCGTCACGCGGCCGCCGGGGGCGATGGCCGCCAGGGCGGGCGTACGGGCCGGGATCCACTCGATGCGGCTGGTGCGCGGGTCGAACAGGCCGCCCTCCGACGGCGCGATGGCCTCCAGCCGGGCGGTGTCCACCGGATCCACCAACGACACGTCGCGGACGGGGGTGCCGCCCGGGTTGAAGGCATCGATCAGGTACTCGACCCGCGCCCCCGGGGCGAAGCCCACGGGCTCCAGCGCCAGCACACGCTTGGTGACCTCGACCACCGGCACCCGCACCACCAGCTCGACCACGGCGCTGAGCAGGTAGTCCCCCGCCCCGCCGAAGCGCGCGCCGAGCTGGTTGGCGATCACCTGCCCGTCGGTCGCGCCCGGGGCCACCCGGGCCCGCAGCTCGCGCCGCACCTCGCCGCCGGGCGCCAGGTCGCCCACCTGCCACCGGGCGATGCCCGCGTCGACGCTGCCCTCCACCGCCACCGCATCCGCGAGGCCGGGATCGAGGGGATCGATCAGATCCACGGCGGGGGCGGGCTGCTGGCCGATGTTGCGGACGATCAGCGTGTAGGTGACGGCATCGCCGGGGGCCAGGTCGCCCCCGTTGTCGTCGCGCGCCTGCTTTTCTACCTGCAATTCCGGCCGGTTACGGACGGTGAAGGTGGTGGGATCGGCGGGCTCGCCGGTGGTGGGATCGTCGGTCAGCTCGGCCGGCCGCCCCTCGGTGAGCAGCCGCCCCTGGTTGGCGACCACCACCCCGTCGGCCAGATCATCGCGCAGCCGCCCGCGGATGCTGAGCCGGACGGTCGCCCCGGCGCCAGATCACCCACCTGCCAGCGCACGTTCTGCCGCGCCACCTGGGCGATGGGCTGAGTGTCGACGACGGCCACCTCGGCGGGCACGGCGTCGGTCACGATCACCCCGCGGGCGAGCTGCGAGCCCCGGTTGGTGACCTCGAGCGTCCAGGTCACCTGGCCCCCGGGACGAAGTCGCCGGCCACCGTCTTGGTGGATCCCGCCAGGTCCGGCCGATCCTCGACGGTGAAGCGCGTGGGATCCCCGCCTCCGGCGTCGCCGGATCGTCGGAGACGAGGCCATCGGCCACCGCCTGGTTGGCCACCACGGTGCCATCCGGCGTCCCGGGCGCGACCGTCGCCGTCACGACCAGCTCCGCCACCTCGCCCGGCCCGACCGGGGGCACCGACCAGACCACCGCGCCGCCCCTGATCACGGCCGGCGCCGGGGCGACGGGCGCCTGGAGGGCCGCGGGCAGCGGATCGGTCACGACCACCGCGTCGGCCACGGCGTCGCCGGTGTTGGCGACGCGCAGGCGGTACTCCACGCGGGCGCCGGGCTGGATGGGGGCCGGCGTCGTGAGGGCCTTGGTGAGGGCCAGCACGGGGGCCGCGGTCACACGGAAGCTCGTCGGATCATCGGCCGCCGGCGTGGCCGGATCGTCGGTGAGGAACGGCGCCGCGAAGCCCGGCGCGCTGATCTCGGCCTGGTTCGCCACGATCGTCCCGTCGGCGAGGGGCAGGACGATGCGGGCGGTGACGGTGAACTGGCGGGCGTCGCCGGGCGGCACCGCGCCGAGGGCCCACGTCAGGCGCTGGCCGGCCACCTGGGCGCCCGGCGCCGACTCCAGCACCAGCTCGGGGGGCAGCACGTCGGCGAGCACGGCCGCCCGCGCCGGGGCGTCCCCCGCGTTGGTGAAGGCGAGGGTGTAGCGCACCCGGCCACCCGGCCGGAACACACCGTCATCACTCAGGTTTTCCAGCGTCTTGCGGGCATCGGAGAAGTCGGCGGCCGAGACGATCTGCACCACCGTGGGGTCGAGCGCCGCCTCGGTGGTCGGATCGTCGGACAGGACGGCCTCGGCCCCCGCGGCCCCCAGCGTCGCCTGGTTGGGGATGCGCAGGCCGTTGGCCAGGGCCGGCTGGACGCGGACGCGGAGCGTCAGCTCGCGCGGGGTGTCGACGGGCAGGTCGCCCAGATCCCAGACCACATCGGCGCCCTCGCGCCGCGCGCCGGGCGCGTCCACGAAGGCCAGCTCGGCGGCCAGGGGATCGCGCAGCGCCGCCCCCACGGCCTGATCGCCGCCGATGTTCTCGACGCGCAGGCGGTAGATCAGCTCGTCGCCCGGGCGGACGGGGGCGCCGTTGACGTCCTCCACCGTCTTGGCCACGGCCAGCCGCGGGGCCGAGACGACCCGCACCACCGTGGGATCGGCGGGCTTCGCCGTGGTGGGATCATCGGTGCCCACCCGCGCCAGGCCCTCGGCCACCAGCTCGGCCTGGTTGGTGATGAGGGTCGCGTTGGCCAGCGGGCGGCGCACCCGCCCCACCAGCTCGAGCACGCGCTGCTCCCCCGCGCCGAGGGCCGCGATCTGCCACGTCGCGACGCCGCCGGCCACGGCCCCGCCGCGGGCCTCGACGGCCTCCAGCTCAGCCGGCACCGCGTCGGTGACCACCACCTGGCGGGCGGGCTCGGTGCCGCTGTTGGTCACCGTGATGCGCCACGTCACCACCTGGCCGGGCTCCACCTCCCGGGGCGCGGCGTCCTTGGTCGACGTCGACAGGTCCGGCCGGCTCACCACCACCACCACCGTCGGATCGGCGGCCCCCGGCAGGGCGGGGTCGTCGGAGGGCACCACCGGCACCTGCTGCGCCAACCCCTCGGCCTGGTTGGAGATTCTCGTCCCGGCGGGCGTCTGGGGCGCCACCGTCGCCTCGAAGCTCACCTCGACCGGCGCGCCGGGGAGAAGCGGCTGGGCGAGGGACCAGATCACCGCCCCGCCCTTGAGCCGGCCACCCACCGCGGGCACCACGTCCACCAGCCCCGCCGGCACGGCGTCGCTGATCTCGACGCCCTCGGCCGGCGCGTCGCCCGGGTTGCGGGCCGTGAGGAGGTAGCGCAGCCGGTCCCCCGCCTGCACATCGCCGCCGTTCAGGTCGATGACGCGCTTGTCGACGGCCAGCGCCGGGGTGGACTCGACGACGAAGACGGTCGGATCGCCCAGCTCGGGGGTGGCCGGATCGTCGGAGCGCCGCGCCTCGATGCCCTGGGCCACGGACGTCGCCTGGTTCTCGACCCGCAGCCCGTTGGAGAGGACGGGCAGGAGCGTCCCGCGCAGGATCAGCTCGACCTCGTCCCCCACCTCCAGCAGGGCCAGCTCGGGCCGCGAGGCGGCGTCGAAGGCCACCGCCTCCCGCGACGCGCCCGCCCTCGGCCACCAGGCCCGCGAAGACGCCAGGCGGCAGGCGGTCGTTGATGCGGACGTCGCGCCCCGCGGCGGTGCCGGTGTTGCGGACGCGCAGGGTGTAGGTCACCGCGTCACCCGGGCGCGCGGTGCGGGGGGCGACGGTCTTCGCCACCTCGATGCGGGCCTGGGACCGCACCCGCAGCACCGTGGGATCGTCGGGGGCGTCGGTGGTGGGATCGTCCGTCAGGATCGGGCCGGCGATCTCGGCCGACGCCAGGCTGGCCTGGTTCGCGATCAGCACGCCGTCGTCCAGCACCGCAGGCAGGAGCGCCTCGAAGGCCACGGCGGCCCGCGCCCCCGGCTCGATGCGGGGAATCCTCCATGAGATCGCGCCGTTGGCCAGCACGCCCCCGTCCTGGGGGGTGACCTCCGCGAAGGCGAAGCCCAGCCGATCGGTGACCACCACGTTGGTCGCCGGGCGGTTGCCGGTGTTGGGGACGGTGATGACGTACCGGACGCGCTCGCCGGGCAGCACCACCCGGCCCGGGAGGGCCGGCACATCCTTCGTCGTCGTCCCCAGGATGGGCGCCGCCGTCACGCGAAGGGTCTCGCTGCGGACCTCCACCTGCTGGGCCGGATCGTCCGCGGCCCGGACGGTGGCCACGTTGGTGATGCGCAGGCCGTTGGCGGCGTCGGCGGCCACGGCCAGGGTGTACGTCACCCGCACCGTCGCGCCGGCGCCCACGCGGACGAGGCCCTGCAGCCGGCCGCCCGCGCAGACGAGCTCGGCTCCCCCCGCCTCGAGCGCGCAGTCGCCGGTGCCAGCCGGCCAGGGATCGTTGACGAACACGTCGGTGGCGCTGGCGCCGGTGTTCTCGACGGCCAGGGTGTAGCGGATGCGATCGCCCGGCTCCAGGAAGCCCCCGTTCACGTCGACCCCCGCCTTGCGGGTGCCGGGGCCGGTGATGTCCACGCCGGCGGTCAGGCGGAAGACCGTGGGATCGTTGGCGGCGCCCGTGTCGGGATCGTCCGAGACGCGTCGCTCTCCCGCCACCGTGACCACCGCCTGGTTGGAGACGGCGAAGCCGTTGAGGGCGCCGCGCTCGATGCCGTCCGCCAGCAGCGTCGCGGTGTCGTGGAGGCGGGCGAGGATGGTCACCCGCGCCGTCGAGCTGGCCGGGATGGTCATGCCGGTCAGCAGCGCCCGCCCGATCTCGGGCTCCGAGGCGTCCACCCCGGTCACCGAGACCACCTCCAGCAGATCCATGTACGGCGGGAGCCGGTCGTCCAGCGTCACGTCGAACACATCGCGATCATTGGGGTTTTCGATGGTGATGCGGTACTGGATGGCCTCGCCGGGCGAGAAGCGATCGTCGCCGTCGCTGTCGGTGACCGACTTGCTGATCCGGCCCAGGCCCACGCCGCCGAGGACCACCACCACGGCCTGGTTGGTGAGGGTCGGCTCTTCCAGGGCCGACGAGGTGATCTGGCCCTGGAGCGTGATGCGCTGGCCCGGGCGGGCGTTGGGGTCGATGGTGGCGCGGAAGGTGATGACGCGGTCGTTGTCGCCGCGGAACGGGATGTTCCCCAGGCGCAGCCCGTTCTGGAGGGGGTTCTGCGCCTCCTCGCCGGGCACCGGATCCGCGCCGTCGACCCGCAGGCTGCCGGCCAGGTACGTCAGGCCCGCGGGCAGCGCGAGGCGGGCGATGACGTCGGGCGCGTCCAGCGAGCCCTCGTTCGCGATGCGCAGGGTGATGACCACCCGCTCCCGCGGCGCCGCCTCGTCGGGCACCACGGAGAGCTGCGTGCCAGCCCGCCGGAAGTTCGGTGCGTTGCGATCGACGTTCAGCAGCACATAGCCCAGGAAGAACGACTCGCCGCCCCCGGACGGATCCTGCTGGCCTCCGCCACCCAGGATGCCGTCGCCGGATCCCGGGCGCAGGCGGACGGAGCGATCGCCGGGACGGAGGAGGCCCGAGACGTCGAAGGTGTCGAGGTCCATGCCGAGGGTGAACCCGCCGGGCGCGCTTGAGTTGAACAGGTTGTTGGGCGGGTTGTTGGCGTCGCTGAGCTTGACCCCGCGAAACTCCATGAAGTCGAAGCAGGTCGCGCACGGAAACACCGGATCGGTGTCCTGGGGCGGCACGCCGAGGAAGGCGTCCCCCTCCAGGGCGAAGAACGTCAATGAAGCCGAGCCGTTGGCCGGGAAGTCGAAGCCCGCGATGTCGAACTGGTCGATGCCGGCCGACCGCGGCGTCTCGTCGAGCTGCCGGAAGCCGTCGTGGATGAAGACGTCCCGCAGCGTCCGCTCAGACGGCGCCTCGTAGACGAGGATCAGGCTCCACGCCGCGTACTTGGCCTGGCACGTCTGGGGATCGCGGCACTCGCCCTGGGCGTCGAGGAAGCCCGGCTCCGCCTGCACATCGCCCACCTCCCAGCGGCCGTTCCAGCGCTGGGCGCCGGGGGCGTTGCGGACGCGGGCGGTCACGTCGGCGCGGCAGTAGAAGAAGCCCCCGAGGGAGGGCACGGTCACGCAGCGATCGGCCGCGACGTCGTTGAAGACCTCGCCCCCCGGCGCCGTGAGGTCGGCCGTGCGATCGACCCGCCCGGCGATGGAGCCCGTCCAGAAGAGGTAGGCCCCGGCGAGCTCGGCGTCGAAGGGGATGCCGCGCACGTCCCCCGCCGATCGGGGCAGCAGCCCGCTGTTGACCTCGGGCGCGGCGATGGAGGCGCTCATCAGGCTGTTGCCCGTGACGACCGCCCGGCCGAAGACGCGGTGGCTGGCGTAGAGGGCGTGCGGCTCGCCATCCACGAGGGCGTGGGCCGCGGCAGGGAGCAGGGTGGCCAGGAGCCACACCGCCCAGGGCCACCGCCGGGGACTGCAAGTCGTCGAAATCACTCGGTTCTCACTGCCTCGGGACGAGGCAGTGTAGGGGGTTGTGGTCGACAACGGCAACAATGGTCGCCCGAAGGCCCCGCGCAGCGGCGTTGACGGCGGTGGCCCTGGCCGGTGGGGCCGGCCCGCGAAGCCCCGGGGGGCCGCTGCGGGGGACGCTACTGGGGCTCGATCCGGAGCGGGAGCTCGATGCGGGAGGCATCGGCGGCGGCGGGAAACTCCAGCGCCCGCAGGCTGTCGACGACGCAGCGCTCGAACGCCGGGTTCCCCACGCTGGAGCGGGCGATGCGCGAGTCGATGAGCTGCCCGGCGGCCGTGACCCGCAGGGCCACCGCCAGCTCGGCGGGGCGATCCACCGACAGCTTGTGCCGCCCGACGCACCCCAGCGGGGCGGTAGCCATCATGCGCCGGAGGGCCGTCGCAACGTCGCCCGCGGCGAGGCCCCCCTGCACGTTCGCGCGGCCTGCGACCATGCGCGCGGGGCGGCCGGTGGCTGGAGGCGGTGGGCGATCTTCATCGGCCCCCGGGCGGACCACGACCGCCGTCACCGAGGCGGGCGCCGCGGGAGGAGGATCGGCCGCCACGCCCGCAGCCGCGGCCCGACAGGAGGCCAGGCCGGGGCTCAGGGCGGCCGCGGCCGCGGTGCTCTGGGGCAGCTCGTCCAGCTCGCGGAAGAGGCGGCGCGCCTGCGCGCAGTCCCCCTGATCGAGGGCCGCGCGGACGGCCGCTGCCGCCGCCTCGACCCGGCCAGCAGGTCGGGCCGGACCCGCGGAGCGCGGCGCCGCCGGGCGTGGCGTGGCCGCCTCGGTGGCAGGCGCCGCGTCGGTGCGAGGCGCGACCGCGGTGGCAGGCGCGGCTGCGGTGACAGGTGCGGCCGCGGTGGCGGGGGCGGCCGCGGTGGCGGGGGCGGTGGCAGGCGCGGCCTCGGTGGCCGGTGTATCCGAGGGCGGAGCGATGGGCGCATCCGGTCGGGCCGCCACCACCTCCGGGGCCACCTCGGCGCCCAGGGGAGCCGCCAGACTCACGGGAGCGGCGGCGTCCGGCACATCGGCGGCCGGCGTGCGGGTCAGCAGGTAGAAGGCCCCCGCGGCCGCTGCCAGGACCAGGATGATCAGGCTCACGAGCCCGCCGTGGCCACCGCGCCGGGCGGGCGGCGCCTGATCCGCGAACGTCCCGGCCGCGGTCTCGGCGCGCTCGACCGCCGCGAGGGACCAGCCTTCGCCCCCCGCCCGGGAAGGCGCCGGCTCAGGCGGAAGCTGCAGGTTCGCGGCGCGCGCCGCGGCCGGCACCGGCTCGGCGCGGCGATCGGCGACCGGGGCCCCCAGCACCACCTCGGGCTCACCCTGGCGCGGCACGTCGACCCGCCGGGGCGGCGGCGGCGCCGGGATCAGGCCACCGCGGGGCGGCTCGACGGGCCGGCTGGGCTCCGAGACCCGGGGCGGCAGCACCCGCGGAGGCGGCTCGGACATCGGCATCACCACCGGCCGGACCGGCGGCTCGGACTCGGGAACACGGCTCACCCGCGGGGGATCCAGCAGCCCTCGACGAGGCGTGGTCGGTCGCTCCTCGAGGGCCGCCCCCGGACGCCGAGAGGTCGGGGGCTCACGGCGCACCGGCCCGGGCGGGCTGGTGGTGTCGCGGCCGACGATGCCGTCGGGATCCAGCAGATCCAGCCGGTACTGGCTGGTCAGCGACCGCACCTCGGGGCTCTCCTCGATGTCGTCGAGGCTGAGCTCGATGACGTCCTCCTCGCCGAGCGCCGCCTCCCCCTCCCCCAGGGCCCGCAGGAACGCCTCGACCATCGCCCGCACGGTGGGGTAGCGCTCCTCGGGCGCCTTGGCCATGGCGCGGCGGATCACCGGCTCGACGGCGCGCAGCCGGGGATCGCCCGCCGCCCCCGGCAGGGGCGGCACGGGCGTGTTGGCGTGGTGCCAGAGGACCCCCAGGGGACCGCCGTCCCCCTTGAACGGCTTGTCGCCGCTCAGCATCTGGAAGGTCATCACCCCCAGCGCATAGATATCGGCGCGGCCATCCACCTCGCGGCCGCCCTCGAACAGCTCGGGCGCCATGTAGTTGGGGGTGCCCAGCAGCATGCCCGTCTGCGTCGCGGCCCCGTCCTCGAGGCGGGCGATGCCGAAGTCGATGACCTTCGCGATCTCCTCCTCATCCTCCCCGGAAGTGGTGAGGATGACGTTGGCCGGCTTCATGTCCCGGTGGACGATGCCCTTCTGGTGGGCCTCGTGCAGCGACCGCCCGACGTCGCGGACGATGCGGGCCACGTCGGCCGGCGGCAGCGCTCCGTCCCGCTTCAGGCGAGCGGCCAGGCTCTCACCGGCCACGTACTCCATCACCATGTAGGCGACGCTCGGCATCACCGCCGACTTGCTGACGCCGAAGTCGAAGAGCGTCACGGTGTGGCGACTCTTCAGCAGCGAGACGGTGCGAGCCTCCCGCTCGAAGCGCTCCCGCGCGCTCTTGGTCGCGGTGAGCTGGGCGTGCAGCACCTTCACGGCCACCAGCCGCCCCAGGGGTCGCTGCAGCGCGGCGTACACCACGCTCATGCCACCGCCCCCGATGCGATCCACCAGCACGAAGCGATCGTCGAGCACATAGCCCAGCAGCGGCGCCGCGGCCAGGCGCGCCCGGCGGTTGGCGGGCAGCAGCACGCGGAAGTGCTCGGGGCAGGTGCCGGACGGGTCAGCCAGCCCGCACTCCGGGCAGACACGCGCGCTGTGATCGGTCGCCATGCCGCCATGGTCGGAGGGCGGGACCGAAAAGTAAACCTCGTTGGCGCGCCCCCCCGACTCGCGCGAGTGCAGGCCACAACCCCATGAAACAACTACGAATTTCGAGGAACCCCTGGTGAGCGACGCCCGACACCGGCCGACAGCGCGGCGCCCGCGGCGATGATCAGAGCGACCCCGCCCACCGTCCAGGCCGACAAAGACTCCCCGAACACCAGCACGCCTGCGGCCGCCGAGAACACGACCGTGGCGTAGGACAAAGGCCCCACCCGGGTCGCCTCCCCCAGGCGGTAGGCCATCGTCATGCCGAACTGCCCCCCGGTCGCCCCCAGGCCGATGCCCAGGACCAGCCACCACTGCCCGCCGGTCGGCAGCCCCTGAGCCAGGGCGAAGGGCGCGGTCGCCAGCACGCTCGCGACGGCAAACCACCACACGATGCGCGATGGCGGATCCGTCGTCCTCAGCAGCCGCACCGACACATACGCCACCCCGGCCAGCGCCGCCCCCGCCAGCCCCGCCAGCCCCGCCAGCAGCCCGCCCTCCACCTCGGGCCGCAGCACCAGCAGCACACCGCCGAACGCCACCCCCACCAGGCCGAACCCCACCGGGCCCGACCGCTCGCCCAGGATGGGCACCGCCAGCAGGAGCGTGAACACCGGCGACAGATACTGCACCGCCGTCGCCGTCCCCAGCGGCAACCCGTGGATGCTCCAGAAGAAGCACAGCATGGCGGCCAGCCCGGACCCGCAGCGCAGCGCCATCGTCCGGGCGTTCCCCGGCCGCCAGCCAGCCCCCGACCGCCGCAGCAGCGGGTGGGCAATCGCCAGGATGACCACGGACCGCCAGAAGACGAGCTGGACCGTCGAGAGATCGCCCGCCGCGCGCTTGAGCAGCACGCCCATCACTGAGAACGACGCCGACGCCAGCAGCATGGCGACGACCGCAGACCAGGAAACAGGCGCCAAGGGAGTGGCTCCGACCGTGGGCGGCAGGGTCTAGCACGAAACCGCCCGCCTCCGCTCGCCCGCCCACCAGACCCCAACCGGGTTCATCGACGAGGGCGTGCAAAGGTAGAGGCTGGCTGGAACAGCCGGCGCGCGAGCGACCGAGTTCGTCGACCGGAGGGTGTAGCGGTACGCCGGTGCTGGACGCGGGCGGTCGGGTGCGGGCCTGGTCTCTGGCCCGCCGGGGAGGCTTCGGGGCTGGTCGAGGGGCTCTGGGCGAGGTCGGGAGGGCACGGGCGTGGCGGCGCGTACACGGGGTCTGGGGGTGCGGGCGCAGCTCGCCTCATGCACACCGTCCGGGCGGGCTGGAGTCGCCTTGTTTTCAGCGGCCTGGGCTGGTCAGCCGCTCTCGGCCAGCTCCCTGAGCTTCTTCCGCGCATGCGACGGCGGAATCGTGTTCGCCGGGAACGGGATCAGCGGCAGCGTCGGGTCCGCCAGCCACTTCCAGTAGGCGATGTGCGCCGTCGTGTAGGCGTCTTTGAGCTCGGCGTGGAGCTTGCGCCACTCCTCCTGGTGCTCGGGCGGCCCATGCACCACCGGCGCGGGGCTGCGGTCGCGCTCCTTCGGCCGCGTCATCGGGTCCACCTTCCGCACCGCCTCGGGGTCGGGCACCGGCAGGCCCGCCTTCTTGCGCCGCGGGCGGGCTTCGGCGGCGATGCCGTCGGCCAGCTGCCACATCAGCGCCCGGTGCTCCTTCTCCGTCAGGTCGCCCAGGCCCGGCAGGCGGTCGATGCGGGACGGTGGTTTCCTCCCTCCGGCCGTCGGCGTGGACGAAGACGCCGTGCAGCTTCTCGCCCCGCAACAAGGCCGGGTTGGAGCAGGCGAAGACGTCGTCCGCCGGGTGGCGCGACTTCATCGCCGCCGTGCCCTGGCCCATGACGTACCGCAGCCGGTCCAGGGCCTTCTCCAGCGTCGTGATCTGGATCGCCGTGCTGGGCACCAGCGCCTGGCCGCTCCGGTCGTGGAACTTGTTGATTCGCCTGGCGATCTCGCGGTTGACCCACTCCAGCACGATGCTCTTGTGGACCAGCGTGTCCACGCCGATGAGCCAGTGGAGGTGGTTGGACATGAAGAAGTAGCCGTAGAGGTCGAAGTCGAAGCCGAAGCCGCCCTCCTCGTGGCAGCGCGCCTGGGCGCGGCCGATGATGCCATTGAGGATGGCGACGACGACTTCCAGCGGGACGAAGAGGAAGAGGTCGTTGGAGGTCTTCGAGGTGACTTCGGAGACGAGCACCCAGCGCTTGGAGCCGGGGGCTGTAGAGCAGCCGGTCGGGCACCTGGATGATGAGCGTGTCGGCCATGGGAGAGTCCTCCGCGTGGTGGGGGCCTCTCTCTCCTTCGGTCAGTCGCGGCGCGTGTCGCAGACTTTTTTCGAGTTGATTGATTTCAAAGGAAAAAAAGCTCAAGCCGGGGCTACTGGGCCGCCGTCGGGGTGCGGATGAAGTCCACCTTGTAGTCGGCGGTGTAGAAGGGGAAGTCGTAGTCCCAGCCGTTGCCGACGTCCTGGCCCTCGATCCTCAGGAAGTACCGCCCAGCCGCCAGGCCGATCTCGAGGTCGGGGCCGTCGTGGCGGCCACAGACGGCGTTGATCGTGGTGATGGTCCGGCGGTTGGCGTCGAGCAGCCTGATGTCCGGGGCGAACAGGGCGCCGTCGATGCGCACGCAGCCCTCGCCCTCGAAGAGCCAGAGGTCGATGGCCACGTGGCTGTCCTCTTCGACCGTGATGGCCCAGTAGTCCACGTCGTTGTCGGTGGTCGAGCCCTGGAAGTAGCTGGCGGTGCCGGCCTCTTCCGGGCTGAAGGCGGACGCGTTGGCCCAGTTGTCGCGCTCCCGGACCCACTCGATGGCGCAGCTCGCGTCGCAGCCGTCGCCGCCGATGGCGTTGCCGTCGTCGCACGCCTCGCCGTCGTCGAGGGTGCCATCCCCGCAGAAGGGGGCCAGCTCGCAGGTCTCGTCGCAGTCGGGGGTGCCGTCGCAGGCCTCTTCGAAGGCCTGGACGATGCCGTCACCGCAGCCGGGCAGCAGGCCGACGGCTTCGGCGTGGGCGGCCAGCTTGCTGAAGGCGCTCACGCCGACGTAGGGCAGCGCGTCGAGGCGGCCGAGGTCGCGGAAGGGGCCGCGGGCGGCCCGATCGGCGTCGATGGCGGCGGCGGCCCGGGCGTCCAGGCCCACGGCATCGTCCAGGGTGGCCAGGTCGGCCTGGTTGGCGACCGCCAGGATGCCGAGCCCCACGTAGCTGCCCTCGATGACGCCGTTGACCACCGTGCCGGGCACGCCGGCCGGGGTCACGTAGCCCTCCGAGAGGGCCCACGCGCGCAGCTTCTCCAGGGCGCTCTCGCCCACGTAGGCCACCGCATCCACCTCGGCCAGCGTCTTGAATTCCCCAAAGACTTCGCGGCGATGGACGATGTTGTAGGCCGCCCGGGCGTCGAGGCCGATGTCGACGTCGAGCACGGTCTGGCTGACCTCGTTGGCGACGCGGACGATGCCGGCCGCCTCCGCGTCGTCGACCTCGATCGCCTGGAGGCGAGCGAAGGGATCGCTGTGGGCGTCGAGATCGCCGCCGCAGGCGGTGAGGGCGGTGGTGGCGACGACGGCGGCGAGGCAGAGGAGGGTGGTCTTCATGGGAGGCTCCGGTTCAAAGTCGACCTCCCCTTGTGCGATGGCCGTGCCAGCACCGGGCTCCCGGCCCGCGGCGCCGCCAGGCGGCCTCCCGCCTTGGGTCGACGTGATCACACGGCCGGCGGCGGCCCGTCACGCCGCACACGCGCGCACGCCGGATCACGGCGTGTGAAAGGTTCGGGCACCCTGCGACGAAGGGAGGGGTGTGCCATCGCCTGAGGTCGCCGTGATCCCCTGCCCCGCCCCGCCTTGCCCGCCAGACCGCCCTGCCACTACGGTAGGCGCCGGGTTCGATGAGGGATCGGTGCGCGGAGTCACGCTCACGGTGTGTCTGCTGGGGTGCTCGACGGCACCGCCGCCCGCGGCCGCGCCCGAGGTGCTGCTGGCAGGCTGCGGGTCGGTGCGGCCCGGTCCGGTCTGCGTCGACGCCGAGGACGCCGTGGCCTTCGTGCCCCTGGCGGCCGGCGAGACGCTGGAGGCACCGACCGGGATCGACGCCGTCCCAGGCGGGGCACGCGTCCGCCTCCCGGCCGTCGGCCCCCTCGAGATCCGGGTGTCCGGCCGCGCGAGCGTCCACGTCGCCGTGGTGCCGGGGATGCCTTCGCTGGGCCGCGCGCTGCACGCCGAGGGTCGCCAGGCCAACCGCGCTGGTGATCCCGCCCGGGCGGCCGCCCTGCTGGCCCGGGCCGCCGAGGCCCAGGCGGCCAGCGGAGATGCCTCGGGGGCCGCCCTGAGCGCCCAGCTAGAGGCCTTCGTCGAGCACAAGCAGGGCTTGCTGGCCGGCGCCCGCGCGCGCCTGGCTGCCTACCCGCCGCCGGCCGCCGACGGCGCCGGGCGGGCGATGCACGCCTACTTCTCGGCCCTCGTGGCCCGGGCGGGCGGGGACGCCCGCACCGCCCTGCGCAGCTTCGACGCCGCCGCCGAGCTGGCGGAGCGGCTGGCCCTGCCGCTGACGCCGGTCATCGTCGAGGAGCGCGCGATGACCTACCTGGTCGTGGGTCGGGTCTCAGAGGCGGTCGACACACTGCGCGGCCTCGTCCAGGACGCGGTACCGGTGTGCAAGCGCGCGTTTCTCTTGACGAATCTGGGATGGGCCCTGCTGGGATCCGACGCCGCAGGCGCGCCGGAGACGGGTGCGGTGCTGGCGCGTGCCGAGGAGGCCTTCGCGGCCTGCGACGCCACCACGCCCGACATGCGGGCCAACGCCCGCCTCAACCGCGCGCTCTGGGCCGTGCGGGCGGGTGAGCCGGATCTGGCGCTCTCGCTCGTCCAGGTGCCCCTGGGCGAGGGCGTCCGGCCCGATGTCCGCGCCTGGACCCGGTACGTGGAGGCCGCGCTGCGCCAGGAGCCCGCGGAGCGGGCTGCCGCCCTGGACGCCGTGGCCAGCGTCGCAGAGGGGGCCGGTCTGGATCACCTGCGCTGGCGTGCGCTCGTGGACGCCGGGGAGGCGCTGGAGGCCGCCGATCGGCCGGGCGAGGCGGTCGAGCGCTTCCAGGCCGCCGAGGCGGTGGTCGCGGCGCGCTCCTTCGACATCCCCGTGGACGCGGGCCGTGGTGCCTTCGCCGCTGATCGGCAGGAGAGCGCGGCGCGGCTGGTGGGAGCGCTCTGGCGGCAGGGCCAGGTGGAGGCGGCCATGGACGCCGCCCGGCACGCTCGCCGGCGCGTGATGACGACCCTGCCCACCGATCGTCTCATCGAAGGTCTGTCGCCTGCCGACCGGGCGGCCTGGGAGGCGGCTCTCCTCCGCTACCGGGAGGCGCGTGACGCCCTCACCCGGGACGCCGCGGCCGACTGGGAGCGCTCGGGAGCCGCGCTGGCCGCCGCCCAGGCCGCCCGCGCCGACCGCGTCAGGGCCCTGCGCGGGCTGCTGGACGCGGCGGTGGCCCGGCTGGGGCGTCCCGAAGCCGCCGCAGGGGCCTCCGGCCGCCTGCGGAGGGCGAGGTCATCCTGCTCTGGTCGGCCCTCGCCGATGGTCGCTGGCTCGTCTTCGCCCGCGATGCCCGGGGGACCGAGGCGGCCCTGGTGCACCCACCCGCCTGGACGGCGCCGGTGCTCGACCGGATCCGGGCCGCCGACCGCGTGCGGATCCTGGCGGCCGGCCCCTCGCGGAGGTGCGCCTGGATCTGGCGGGTCGGCCGGCCGTGCACGCGCTGGATCTGCCGCCCCGAGAGGCGCGGCCCGTCGGCCCCGCGACCATCCTGATCGCCGATCCCACGGGCGATCTGCCGGGCGCGCGCTCGGAGGCCGACCAGGTCGCGCCGCTGCTGGCGGCCGCCGGTCGACCCCCCCGGCGCATCACCGGGGGCGCGGTCACCCGGGCCAGCCTGGTGGATGCCCTGGCCGTCGCCGACCACCTGCACTACGCCGGGCACGGCCGGTACGCGGGCTTCGAGGGCTGGGACAGCGCCCTGCCCGTGCACGACGGTGCGCTGGAAGTCGGTGATCTGCTTCTGCTTTCCCGGGTGCCGGCGGCGGTGGTGCTCTCGGGCTGCGAGACCGGTCGGGCGCGGGGCGAGGCGGCCGTCGGCCTGGGTCTCGCTCATGCCTTCCTGGTCCGCGGTACGGACGCGGTCGTGGCACCGGTGGGACCCGTCGACGATGGCATCGCGGCACGCTTCGCGGTCGCCCTGTACAGCGCGCTGCGCCAGTCCGGGCGTCTGGAGGCGGCCTACGACGCGGTCGCGACGGATTCAAGCGCACAAGACTATCGGCTCTTCGTACCCTGACGCCGCCCGAGAGCGGTCGCGGGGTCGGCAGACCCGCTCTGGACACAAGATGGAGAACACATGAAGTCCATGATCCCGGTGCTGATGCTCGTCGCCACCCCGGTGGCCGCCAAGGCTGCCGATCCGAGCCTGCTCGACGAGGCCCCTGTGACCATGACCCGCAAGCTGGCCGACCAGTGCACGCGCCTGGAGCGGCGCGGCGGCGTCGCGCCCTGGTTCTGTGGCCGCAAGGAGGGGCCCCTGGCGCCTCCGCTGGCCGACGCCTGTCCCGATCGGGCCTGGGTCGGCTACCGACTGGATCCCGCCAGCCAGTGCCCGTCGGCGCCGAGCCCGCTGGGCACCTGGACGGTGGCCGCGCCGTTCGGGCGCAGCCAGGATGCGCGGTTGCAGCGGCTGTGCACCTACACCTGGGAGCCGGCCAGCACCGCCCGCCCGGCGCCGGACGTCGCGGCGCTGCCGGATGTGCGCGGCCTGCGGCTGGAGCGCGACTGCGAGGTGGTGGGCGGCCACGCCGTGCCTCAGGCCGTCGCCGACGAGCTCTTCGACGCCTGGGGCGCCCAGGTGGAGCTGCCCGACTGGTCGGCCGCCGTGCCCTTCGGCGCGCCCCGCATCCGCGTGGCGGTCATCGACGGCGGTGTGCCCGGCGAGGGTCCCCTGGGCGCGGGCGCTGACACGGTGGCCCACCCCGCGATGGTGTCGTCGGTCATCCGGTCCATCGGCTGCCCCGACCGGGGGACGAGCGCCCTCTGCCCGGTGGCGACGCCCAGCTACAACGCCATGCCGTACGTCCTCGAAGGCACCATCGGCGAGCTCGGGGGCTACTTCGGCAGCCAGGGCTCCTTCGCGGCTGCCATGGCCGACGCCGTGGACAGCTGGCTCACCGAGTCCCCCATCACCCGGCCGGCCCACCTGATCTTGAACCTGAGCCTCGGGTGGGATGCCGACTTCGACATCACGCAGGTGGAGCGCGTCCCCGGCGCGGCCGCCCTCTGGGCCACCCAGGCGGCGACGTGCGCGGGCGCACTGGTCGTGGCGGCGGCGGGCAACCAGGCCGGCCCCAGCGACGCCGGGCCGCTCTTCCCGGCGGCCTGGGAGGCCTTCCCGCGGGCGTGCGGCGCGCAGCCCGGGGTGTACTCGCCCCTCGTCCACGCCGTCGGCGCCGTGGACGGCCGCGACTTCCCCCTCGGCATCAGCCGGCCCGGCGCCAACCCGCGGCTGAGCGCCGCCGGCTCCGTCGTCGTCGTGCCGCGCGACACCGGCGCCGGCCTCGACGTGCCCACCAGCGTGCTGAGCGGGACGTCCATCGCCGCAGCCGCCGCCTCGGGGGCCGCCGGCCTCATCTGGAGCCTGCGGCCCAGCCTGTCGCCCGACCAGGTGATGGCGCTGCTCTACGGCACCGCGGAGTCCCTCGGCGAGCTGGCGGACTTTGGCCTGGGTGCCGCCCCGGCCGACCGCCGGCGCCTCTCCATCGCCCGCGCCTTCGAGGCGGCCTGCCCGGAGGGCGTCGCGATCGAGGCCTGCCCCGCCCCGGCCAGCCGGCCGGCGATGAGCGCCCCGCGCGCCGCCTTCGTGCCCTCCCTGCCCGACTTCGCCGCCATCGAGGCCATCTGGCTGCAGAACCCGGTCGACATCTTCGAGGACCAGGGCGCCATCCCCCCGCCGGCTCCCTCGGCCTACTACAGCCCCTACGTCGTCCCCCAGCCAGGCGAGCCCAACTGCCCCATCTGCGGCTTCACCGGCTACACGCTCAACGGCAAGCTCTCCGACGCGCTCTTCGGCGCGACGCTGGGCCAGCCCGTCGTGCAGATCGTCGACAGCTTCGGCAACCCGTCCCAGGTCTACCTCGATCCCATCGCCGTGGGTCAGACCTTCAAGATCGACCTCGCCTACAAGCTGCAGGGCATGACCCTCAAGAGCGCCTGGCTGGAGATCCCGGCGATCCAGAACAACAAGAACGTGTTGACCAGCAGCGAGCTCTACGTCCACTAATGCCCGGTGTCGTACCCAGCCCATGACATCCTCTCTCCCGCGGGCGTCGAGCGGGCGCTCTCGGGAGATCGAGCCGCCGCCCACGCCCTGATGGGGGCGCTGCTGCCCGCCATCCAGCGGCGGGTGAACGCCGCGCTGCTGCGGCGATCCGCCGCTCGGCAGGGCCGGCCCCTCCGCCAGGAAGTCCTTGATCTGACTCAGGAAGTCTTCGTCGCGCTCTTCGAGAACGACGGCCGGGCGCTGCGCCGGTGGGATCCGGCGGGCGGCGCCTCGCTGACCACCTGGGTGGGCCGCGTGGCCGACCACCAGGTGGCGTCCATCCTCCGCAGCGGCAAGCGCAGCCCGTTCACCGAGACCCCCGTGGAGTCGACCACGCTGGAGCTGACCAGCGACCAGACCTCGTCCGCACACGGCCGCGTCTCGGGGCGCCAGCAGCTCACGCGCCTGCTCGACACGCTGCGCGCGGCCGTCAGCCCCCTGGGCTACGAGCTCTTCGTCGACCTCTTCGTGGAAGAGCGCGACGTGGACGAGATCTGTGCCGCCCGCTCCATGTCGCCAAACGCGGTCTACGTGTGGCGCACCCGCCTGCGCAAGGCTGCTCAAGAAATCTTGCAGGCCGAGAAAGACTCGGGCGCCCCGGCGCGAATGGACGGGTAGAGGAGCACCCATGAGCGACGAGACCCGAGATCCGACGGGCGGTCCGCCCGGTCCACGGCCACCGCAGGACCCTGATCTGGACCTGCTGTTCGCGCTGGGCGCCCTGGCCCGCGAGCAGGAGGCGGACATGGACTGGCCCGATGACGAGGCCCTGGCACCCATCGAGGGCGAGGAGGCGGGCGCCCTCTTCGACGCCGTGCTCGGCCAGGCGGGGCACGGCCCGCCCGTGGAGGTGCTGCCATCCCCGGCGGCGCTCTCGGCCCCACCGGGCTACCGACGCTGGGCCTTCGCGCTGGCGGCGACGCTGCTGGTGGCGGTGGTCGGCGTCCTGGCCCTGCGCCTGGGGGGCCAGGCGGGCCTGCCCGACTACGCCCTCACGAGCGGGGCGGGTGACCAGACCATGCGGGCCGATCCGGCACCGACGACGGACCGGGCCCGCTACCAGCCGGGCTCACGGGTCCACCTCATCGCGCGCCCCGCGGCCGACGTGACGGGGGCCGTCGAGGCGCGGGTCTTCATCCGCCAGGCCGGCGCCTTCACGCGGCTGGAGGCCCCGGTGCAGATCAGCGCGACCGGGGCCGTTCGGCTCGACGCCGTGGCCGGCGAGTCCATCGCGCTGCCCGAGGGCGATGGGGAGCTCGTCGTCCTCATCCGCCCGGCGGGCCTCGAGGCCACCGACGACGCCCTGCTCGCCGCGCCCGATCCGGCCCCCGCCCGCCGCCTCGCGCACCGTTTTCACTTTTCTCGCTAGCCCGCCGATTTCTCCGAAAGGTCCGCCGCAGCCGGCGCGAAGGAGTGGGGGAAGCCGGAGACACCCGGATCCCACTCCAAGAGAGCGAGGCTCGCATGACTCGATCCCTGTCGATGCTGTTGTCCTGTGCCCTGATCGCTGGCTGCGGCGACCTGCCCGCCGACGAGGCGCCCGCCGGCGCGGAGGCCGTGGCCGCGCCGCTGGAGGTCCGCGTGGCGGAGCCGATCCCCCTGGTGCCGGTCGGCGGCGGCGGCGTGTACCAGCCGATCCAGGTGGATCGCTGGGCGGCGGAGCCGGTGGTCTACCGCCAGTACATCGCCGGAGCGGCGAGCGGGGCCTACAGCCAGGCGTGGCAGCAGTGGCGAGACCTGGGCTACCACCCGGCGCTGCTCGACGCGAGCCGCGTCGGGGTGCAGACCCGCTACACCGGCCTGTGGTACCGCGACGATGGCGTCACGGACTGGGTGAGCCACCGCGATCTGCTGGAGGCCGACTACCTGGATGTGTTCGCCGACCGCCAGGCCCAGGGCTACCGCCTCATCGATCTGGACGCCCACACGGCGTTCGGTGTGACCCGCTACCACTCGGTCTGGATCCGCGAGGAGACCCCCCACGCCTGGCTGGCCCACCGGCGCCTCACGGCGGCCGCGCTCACCCAGAAGATCAGTGATTACGCGGCTCTGGGCTATCGCACCCTGCGGCTCAACGCCTACGAGTACGGCGGCGAGACGCGCTTCGCGGCGGTGTGGGTGCGCGACGGCCTGGCCGGCGAGGCGCGGGCGGATCTCACGGTGCCGGCGTTCAACGCCCTCAACGCCCAGCTCGGCGGGGCGGGCTACGTGCTCGCCGACGTGGGCCCCTTCGCCGAGGGCCCGACCCAGCACCTGGCGGCGTCCTGGGTGCGTGATGCCCGGGTGCAGCAGTCGGTGTATCGCCGGGATCTGACCGACAGCGGCCTGGAGGAGCTGGACGAGACCTACACGAAGCAGGGCCTGGTGATGGTGGACGTGAACACCTACGCCAACCTCGGCCTGACCCGCCACGCGGCCATCTGGCAGCGCAGCGTGGTGCGCCAGACCATCCAGTCGAACCTGCCGGTGGCGGGCGATCCCGACTTGCTGGCCGTCGGCGCGACGGTGGCGGAGTTCAGCACGCCCGGCGTGGATCAGCGCCAGGGCACCATCGGCTTCTTCGTGCAGGACCTGCAGACGGGCAACTACGTGACCATGAACGCCGACGAGCCCTTCTACCTGGCGTCGACCTCCAAGGTCCTCATCGGGGCGCGGGTGGTCTCGCACCCGAGCATCAACCTGGGGGCGAGCCGCGTGTTCGCGAGCGCCGACTGGCGCGGCGAGAACACCCGCGGCTTCACGCAGGCGAACATCGGGCAGCCCCAGACCATCCAGACCTACCTGACCAACATGCTCATCGGCAGCGACTCGGCCTCCACCGACGTGCTGCACGGCATGCTGGTGAACCTGGACGGCCCCCGCGGCCTGGACGACTGGCTGCGCGACGTGGTGGGCATGCAGAACGTGGGCGAGATCACCGACATCTGCACCCTCGACAAGCGCATCTCGGCCGAGGAGAACACCTGCGTCAACGCCGTCTCGTGCGACACCTTCGAGGCCTGGTCCCGGGGCGCCGGCGGGCCCTACTTCAACGCCACCCAGGCCGAGCGCGACTGCCTCGACAGCCTCGTCAACGACCGCAGCGTCGAGAACCACGAGACCTGGTACACCACGCTCGCCAACACCGTGACCCCGGCGGAGTTCGGCCGCTTCTGGCAGCGCTTCGCCGACGGTGACCTCCTGGACAACGCCGATCGGGCGGCCTTCCTGGCCACCCTGGATCCCTCGCTGAACCTGGGCTTCAACGCCGCGCAGGGGATCAGCTACGACCAGATGGGCACCAAGAACGGCGGCAAGCGCCGGGTGGCCTCCCAGGTGGGCATCATGTGGGACTGGGGCGGCGCCGCGGGCGACTACACTACCGTGGTGCCCCGCTACGCCTTCGCGCTCTTCACCGAGGACTGGAACTTCGAAGATCCCAACGACGCCAACGGCAACAGCCTGAGTGATGACACCGACTGGGCGCTCACCGCGATGCAGGGGGTGCTGACGCGCTCCATCCAGTTTCTGGCGAAGCAGTAGTCCGGTCGAGCCCCCTACCCCACCGCCCAGAGCCAGGCCACGCCCACGGCGGTGGTCGCGACAGCCACCGGCAGGCCCACCCGCAGGTGGGCCATGAAGCCGATTCCCCCCAGATCCCGCGCACTTTCAGCCACGATGATGTTGGCGACCGAGCCCAGCAGGGTGAGGTTGCCGGCGAAGGTGGAGGCCATGGCCAGAGCTCCCAGCCGAGGCGGGGGTCGGCCAGGGTGGCCACCTGATCCTGCACGACCAGGATGAACGGCACGTTGGAGACCACGTTGGAGCCCAGCAGGAAGAGGCCGGCGAGCCGCAGCGAGGTCGGGATCGCCGTCCGGGCTGAGCGGGACGCGCTCGAAGAACCAGCCCGGCCACTCGCCCAGGCCGCGCACGACGATGAAGAGGCCCACGAAGAAGAGCAGCAGGCCGCCATCGACGTGGGGCCAGATGAGGCGGGCGTCGCGGCGGTGCAGGAGCATCAGCAGGACGAAGCCGGCCAGGGCCGCCCAGGCGAGGTCGGCGCCGGCGGCGTAGGCCACCGCGGAGCCGGCCACCACGACCAGGGTGACGGCGGTGCGGGGCCGCAGCAGCGGGGCCGGGGGCGTGGGCGCGAGGGCGGCGGCCGCCAGGGCGCGCCGGTACAGGCCGGCCAGGATGGCGTGGTTGAGGGCCAGCCCCACGACGGCCACGGGGCCCACCAGCAGCAGGTGATCGAGGTAGTGCGAGGCCGCCGAGGCGCGCGCAGAGCATGTTCTGCGGGTTGCCCACCAGGGTGGCGGCGCTGCCCGTGTTGGCGCCGGTGGCGAGGGCGAGCAGGAACGGCAGGGGCGGCAGGCCGTGGCGCCGCACGAGGGCCACCACGACCGGCGCCCCGAGCACGCAGACGGCGTCGTTGGTGATGAGGGCGGCCAGCAGGCCGGCGCCCCAGACCACCAGGCCCAGCAGGCGGCCGGGGTGCGCGCCCGCCGCGCCAGCGCCCTCCAGGTCGGCGAAGAAGCCGTCGGCGGCGAGGAACGCCCCCATGCCCATCACCCCCAGCAGCAGCAGCAGCGTGCCGCCATCCACGGCCGCCATGGCCTCGGCGGGGCGCAGGACGCCGAAGGCCACGCAGGCGACCGCCCCGAGCAGAGCGGCCGCGGGACGGTCGAGGCCCAGCAGGTCGAGGCGCCGGGCCGAGATCAGGACGTAGGTGGTGGCGAAGATGGCGAGGCCGGTGGGCGACATGGCGAGCCTGGGGCCGGGGAGGCCCCAGGCTACGCGCCCCGACGCCGCAGGGAAAGCAGAGATTTCCCTTTTCAGAACGGGAGGTTGCCTCAGCGAGGGCGGAAGACGTACGGGTAGGAGACCAGCACGAGACCGCCCCCCTGGGGGGCCGGGAACAGCCAGGTCTTCGCCTTCTCGACCATGCAGCCCTCCACGGCCGCGTTCTTGAGCGAGGTCTCGTTGACCACGGCCGCCTTGACCTTGCCGTCGGCGCCGATGGTGAGCTTGAGCGTGACCTTGCCGGCCAGCGTGGGGATCTTCACGAGCTCTTTCTCGTAGCAGTACCGCATCTGGTTGGCGTGCTGGCGGAAGACCCGCTGGATGATGCTGCGGTCGAGGCTGCCCGTCACCACGGGGCTGCCGGCCCGGACCGCGGGCGCCCGGCCGGAGCGCTCGCTCAGCCGCGCGGCGCCGCGGGTGCCGACGCGGCCGTAGCCGACGCCGAGGCCGCCGCCGCCCTGCCCGTAGCCCACGGTGCCCAGGCCGCCGCCCGTGTCCACGTCGCCGATGCCGCTGACGCTGTCCAGCGCCCCGTTGGCCGGGAAGATGTAGGCGCGCGTGCGCACCTTCGCCCCGCCGGCCGAGCCGCCCTTGCCGCCCAGCGTGCCGCCCACGACCGCCCCGGCCGGCGCCGCCCCCGCCAGATCGACCCCCTCGGGCGCGTCGGTGGGCTGCACCACGACCGGCGCGTTGCCCTTGCCCACCTTGCGGCTGCGATCCACCGCCACGAAGCTGGTGTAGGCCGTCACGATGCGGTGGGCGAGGCCCAGCTTCGTGATGGCGGCCACCGTCTTCTTGTCGGGGCCGTCCCAGAGGACGCGGGAGAGGGCCGCGATGCGTGCCCGGGCCCAGAGCGTCGGCGTCGCGCTGTGGCGGACGCTGGTCTCGGGCAGCGTCACCTCGGCGGTGAGCTCCACGGGGCCCTCGTCGCTCATGCCCTTCACACGGATGGTGCCGGCCCCGGCCTCGGTGTAGCGGGCGTGCAGGACGAGGGGCCGGGTCGCCAGCAGGTCGCCGATGTGGGCGGGCACGACGTCCTCGATGGCGAGGCCGCCCCAGTCCACCTCCACGTCCCGCAGGACGGGGGCGTCGATGGCCCGGAACACCATCTCCACCGCGCGGTCGGGATCCTCGCTCAGCGTGATGACCTCGCTCTGGCCCTTGCCGGCCTCCGCGAGGCTGGTCAGCAGGTGGCGATTGACGCTGCTGCCGGTGCCGATGGCGAAGACCCGGGCGCGCTGGCCGGCGTCCTCGGTCTGCTCCACCAGGGCCCGGGCCTGGCTGAAGATCTCGTCCTCGTTGCCCACAAACCCGTCGGTGAGGAAGAGCACGTAGCGGTGGCGGCCGAGGCCGACGGCCGGGGCGAGGGCCTCGCGCACGGCGTCCGCCAGGTACGTCCCGCCGCCGGCCTGGGCGCTCGCGACGAAGCTCAGCGCGGCCGCGATGTTCTCGTCGTTGGCCGGGCGCGCCGCCGGGAAGGCGCGGGCGGTGGTGCCGGCGAAGGTGAAGACGTTGAAGGTGTCGTCGGGGCCAAGCTGGCCGATGGCGAGGCGAGCGGTCTCCTTGGCGAGGCTGATGGGGCGGCCGCCCATGCTCCCGGAGACGTCCACCACGAAGACCACCTCGCGGCGGCCGACGGTGGTGGCGGTGTCCGCCTGCGGGGGCTGGATGACCAGGGTCACGAAGCCGTCATCGCCCTTCTTGTGGGTCTCCACCGCCACCTGGGGCACGTCGGCGTCCACGCGGTAGCGCAGCACGAAGTCGCGGTTGGGGAGCGTCTCGTGATCGGCCAGGCTCAGGTGCAGCACGCCGTTCTCCTCCGCCCAGGAGTCGACCTCGTGGGTGGGCGTGCGCAGATCGGCGATGGGCAGCGCCGAGTCGATGAGCACCTCCAGGCTGATGTCGGCCCCGGAGCGCAGGCCTCGCCGACGATGGGCGGCGTGATGCGCGAGGCGTCGGGGACCTGGTCGGTGTCCGCCGCCCACCCGGTGCCGTCGGCGCCGATGGCCGCGCCGGGGATGAAGCGGGGCCGACCACCATGGGAAGGCCCACTCCACCTCGCCGCCGTCGTAGGTGAGCTGCTGGACGAAGCGCACCATGATCTTCACCTCCTCGCCGGCGGGGATGTTGGCCACCGACTGGGTGAAGATGTTGGGCCGCTCCTGCTCGAGCAGGGCCGCCGTGTTGCCGGCCCGCCGGGCCTCGTAGGTCTTGCGGGCGTCGGCGCGCTTCTGGATCTCGGCCACGATCACCCGGCCGGCGACCTCGATCTTCAGATCGTCGACGGCCGCGTTCTCGGGCAGGAAGACATAGGTGGCGTCGATGGGCTGCTTGAACTCGTTCTTGTAGGTCTGGATGACATCGACCGTCGCCACCTGGGTGGACAGCTCGGCGAACACATCCGTGCGCTGGAGCGGCAGCGCCTTCGTCTCGCCATCCACCGTGACCTTGAGGCGGGGAAGATCACCGGGGGCGGTCTTCACTTCCCGTGCGATCTTGAGGACTTCCGGGCTTACGTCCACGGGGTGGGCCACCGCGGACGTGCAGAGTGCCAGCAGGACCAGCAGGCCTGACAGTCGCGTCATCGTCTTGTCTCCCATGCGGGTCGCGGCCGGTTGTCGACCGTCGATGGGGCTTCGACAGCGGTGGGCGCGGTGGGTTCCCCGGGGGAGAGAAACTCTCAGTGACCCGGCCGTGTGGGTGAATGTCCTGCCAGATCCCAAGGATTCAGGGAGGTTGGGGCCCCCGGCCGCGAACCCGTTGACGGGCGCGGTCGCCTGCCCCCAGAATGGGGGAATGAGCTCTGCCGACGCCAAGGTCTCCACCGCCACTCTCCGCGCCGCGCGCCTGGCCGCCGACTGGATCGGCCTCGCCTGGTCGCCCATGCTCGCCCGCGCCGGGCTCGAGCCCGCGCTCTGCGACGATCCCGACGGCCGGCTGCCCCAGCAGGCCCTCTTCGCGCTCTGGTACGACCTGATGGCCCACAGCGGGAACGAGGCCCTGGGCATCGAGATGGCGCGGGCCAGCCCGCCCGGGACGATGGGCCTGGCCGAGTACGTGGCCCGCAACTGCGCCACGCTCCGCGACGTGCTCGAGCACTCCGTCCGCTACAGCCGCCTCGTCAACGACGGCGTGCAGTGCACCCTGGAGCTGGATGGCGCCGAGGTGGCCTTCACCCACCTGGACCGACCGGCCCGACACCTGGCCGCGGGCCTACCTCGACTGGATCGTCGCCTACCTGGCCCGCACCATCTCGCGCCTGGCGGGGGAGAACGTCCGGCCCCGGCGGGTGTGCTTCCAGCATGGTCCGCCCCAGAACGTGCAGCCCTACCACGAGGTCCTGGGCTGCGCGGTCAAGTTCTCGTCCCCGGTCAACGCCATCGTGCTGGATCGCGCCGTCCTGGACGCCCCGGTGCAGACCGCCGATCCCCAGCTGCGCTCCATCATGCGCAAGTACGCGGAGGAGCAGCTCGCCCGGCTGCCGTCGGTGGCGGGGTTTCTCGAGGAGGTCCGCCGTGAGGTGGCGGCCCAGGTCACCGCGGGGGCCCGGCTCGAGGACGTGGCGCGGTCCATCGGCATGAGCGCCCGCAGCCTCCAGCGGCGCATGCAGGACGAGGGGACGACCTACCAGGCCTTCGTCCAGGAGGTCCGCGCCGACCTGGCCGCCAGCTACCTCGCCGAGGGCCAGATGCCCCTGGGCGAGATCGCCTTCGTCCTCGGCTACTCGGAGCCCAGCGCCTTCCATCGCTCGTTCAAGCGGTCGCGCGGGGTCACGCCCTTGAAGTTCCGCGCCCAGGCGCGCGCCGTCGCCTGATCCTCGCCCTGCTCGCCCTCGTGGCGCTCACCGATCTCGTCGTCGAGGTGGCCGGCGCCGATCCGGGCCCCGTCGAGGGGGTCGTCGGGGCCGCCGAGCCGGCCTTCGAGCTGTGCGCCCTGGCCGCCCGACCCCCGCTGGCGGGGGTGACGGAGGTGGTGCTGGCCCTGCGGCTGGGCCCCGCCGGCGAGGTGACGCAGGCCGCGGTGACGAGCCGCCCCCACGCCGGCGAGCTGGCCGACTGCCTGCGCAAGCAGGCGCGATCACTGAGGTTTATCGAGGGACCGGCCCGGGTCCGGGTGCGGCTGGTGCTGGAGGCGCCGGCACCTCAGGGCGAGACGGCGAAGCAGTACAGGGCGCCGTAGCCTCCCGAGCAGCCGATGCAGTCGCCCGTGCCGGGGCCGTTCTGGATCAGGTTGACGCCGGGAGAGCAGCCGCGCAGCGGGTGGTCCGACAGCCAGTTCGCGCCGCCGCGGCCGGGCCGCCCGCCCGCCCCCATGCGGGGGAAGGAGTGGCCGCACATCAGGCCGTTGCGGCCCACGGCGCCGTCGGCGCTCGTCCAGTCCATGCAGGTGGAGCCGGGGTTGTTGGCGAACAGGCGGCCCTGGGCGTTGGAGCCCGTCACCACGTCGTGGGCGTCGCCGAGGGTGCTGAGGGGCACCCCATGCTCGTCGGGCAGGTCGGCCACCGAGGCCGCGTCGCCGGCGGGGCGATCGCCGCTGAGCAGGCCCTCGATGTTCTCGGCCACCAGGCGGCCATTGGCGTCATGCCAGGGGCCGTTGCCGATGCGCTCGATGGCGTGCACGGGCTGGCCGTCGGGGCCCTGGGTGGCGCTGAGGAAGGCGCGCCACGTCTTGCCGCCCTGGCCGACGCTCTCGGCGAGGGCCTGGCAGATGCCGTCGGCCCCGTCGAGCCCGCCGAAGTTCCCGCCGAAGCCATCCTGGCTGCCCGAGAGGCGCCGCATGCCTTCGAGGCTGGTCACGAAGAAGGTGAAGGATGGGCCGGGCGACTCGGCGTCGGGGACCGCCGCGTCCACTACCGGTGGCATGGCGTCGATCACCGGCGGGGCGGCGTCCACCACCGGCGGGGCGGCGTCCGGGGCCGCGTCGACCTGGGGCCGCGTCGGCCGCGCCGCCGCCCGCACCACCCGCACCACCCGCACCGCCAGCACCGCCCGCGCCCGCGGATCCATCGGTCTGGGTCTCGGGCGTGGCCGAGCCGCCCCCGCCGTCATCACAGGCGGCCGCGCCCGCCGCCAGCAGGGCCGTCGCCAGCCAGGTCTTCCAGGTCGTCATCACTCTCCTCCACAGGTCAGGTCGGGCCGACAGATCTGCCCGGCGGGCAGTCCTCGTCGAAGCTGCATGAGATCAAGCCAGGGATGGCCACGTCGAGGACGGCCGCGGAGCGAACCTCGAAGTCGACGCACCCGACGGCGGTGTCCACGGCGTCCACCGTGCGCCGGGTGAGAATCACCGGGGAAAACCGGAGGCCCCCAGCGCCAGGAGGGCGTCGGTGAGGGCCTGGGGCACCGTGAAGGCGCCGGTGTCGTCCACGGTGCACTCGATGCGCGCCGGGGTGCCGCCGTGGTTGGCGATGTTCAGATCGACGTGGACACGGCCGGCGCGCCCATCGGCCGCGGCCTGCCAGCGCAGGGCGAAGGGCTCCCCGCCACCAGCGCCACCTCGGCACCGTCCGCGACCAGGGGATCGACGCCCTGGCCCCGCAGGGTGAAGGCGGCGACGGCCTCGGTGCCGGTGGCGGCCAGCTCGATGGCGGCGCCGCCCACGAAGCCCGGGTGCGGCAGGTTGCCCCGGAAGGTGTAGAACCAGACCGGCGCTGGCGGTCATGGCCACCGGCCCCAGCAGGCCCGCCACCGACACATCGCCCACGCTCACGGCCTGCGGCTGGGGCACGCAGGCGCCGCCCTCGCCGCAGGACGTGCCCACGGCACACGGCGGATCACAAAAGAATCCGGGGGTTGCAAGAGCTCGCACGGGCCCTCGGCCAGGGTCGCCCGCGCCACGTTGCCCGGGATGACCGCGTCGGTCACCTGCCCTGCACGGCCGTGTAGCCGTCCTCCAGGCTCGCCGAGAAGCCGCCCACCCGCGCGGCGGGCGCGCAGGGGTGATCGAGGATCGCCGGCGGCGGCTCCGCGTCGGGGAGCGCCGCGTCCGGCTCCGCATCGGGCCCCGCGGCGTCCGGGGCCGCCGCGTCCACGGCGACGGCCATGTCGACCGCCATGTCGGCGGACGGTCCCTGATCCACGCCCCGGTCCGCCGGCGCAGCGTCGGGGCCGGCGTCGGCCGCGACCTGACCATCCGCCCGGGCCGCGTCTGCGGCGGGATCGCCCCGCCCCCGCCATCGTCGCAGCCCGAAGTCCGAGCCACGCCACCCCCATCACCACATGCCGCTTCACTGGTAGGGCCTCGCTTGCTTGATGAAGAGCGCCGGCTCCTCGCCGGGCGCGCCGTCGAACTTGAACTCCACGTCCATGGCCCACCACGCGCGGCCCTGGCCGTACGCCGGCAGGAAGAACGTGCGGATGCGATCCAGCGCCTGGCCCAGCGCGAACGTCTGGGCGGCGTTGAGGACGCGCTCCCCCTCGGGGACCTGGTTGGACCGCGAGATGTAGACCGCGGGCTGGTCGGCCCGATCGAAGAAGTACAGGAACGTCTCGGTGGTCACGCCCGCGGGCGGCTGCACCACCGAGATCTCGCCCACCTGGACGTTGATGTAGAACGCCGGCTCCAACCCTTCAGGATCAAAGGGGTTTGCCGTGATGGCGACCCCGTTGGCCTCCTCGTCGGGGAAGGAGGGCGTGACCAGCAGGGCCATGCCCACGCCGAGGTGATCGATGGACCGGTAGCTGCGCTCCTCGAAGGCGCGGAAGCTCCAGACGCTGGCCCAGACCCGCCGCACGGCCTTCTCGACGGTGTCGACGGGATCGTCGGGATCGCCGCTCTTGGAGGTGTAGAGCCCCGCGCCGGTGAAGCCGTCGAGGTCCTCGGCGTTGGTGCTCGACCGAAAGCGCATGCGCGTGCCGGGGAAGCCGGTGCGGCAGCGATCGATGAGGGCCGCCTGGAAGGCCGGGTCCAGGGGCGCGGCCTCCATGTCGGCCCGCAGGGTGGCCAGCGCGGCGTCGCGGACGGCGGGATCACCCTGGAAAGCCGGATCGGCCAGCAGGCCGCGCACGCGATCCCCGAAGCCGTTGGCCTCGAGGAAGTCGAAGTAGTAGGCCACCGGCACCCCGAACGCCGGCTGGACGGGCAGCTCGGGGACGTTGAGCAGGGCGCCGTAGTGGGCGGCCTTGCCGCCGAAGGCGCGCGTGGCCGCCTTGATGGCATCGTTGAGGGACGGGTCCTGCAGGTCCACGGCCTGGCCGAGGTCGAGCAGGCGGCGCTCATCCCGGTTGGCGCCGGGGATGCGGACGGCCTCGGGGCGGTGCGCGTCCCACCAGGCGTCCGCCTCGGCCTGCGTCACCGCCTCCACCGTGTAGTCGAGCGGGCCGACCCGCAGGCGCACCCACTGGCCCTCCAGCGCGCGCAGCGCCGGGTCGTTGAAGGCCCCCCGCAGGCCCATGTTGGGGGTGCCGCGGTTGCGCGACAGGACGTTGACGTGGGAGAGCGGCGTCTGGAACGCCTCGGTGATGATGCCGAGGCAGACCGAGATGTCGTTGGGCACCTCGTCCAGCACGGCGATGTCGCGGAACGACAGGTACTCCTCGCCCAGGCTGGCGGCCCGCACGAACCGCAGCCGGCCCAGGCTCTCGGCCACGTTCAGGGGCTGGTAGTCGATGCCGGCGTAGAGCGCGTCGGTGGTGATCACCCGAACGGCGGCCGGCAGGGTGGCCGCGATGCGCTCCTGCGCCTCGGAGGCCGGGTGGAAGAAGAGCTCGGCGCCGAACCAGGCGTCCCGCGCGATGCGGGTGTAGGCGGCCTGGATCATGGCGCCATCGGCGGTGTCGTAGGGGGCGATCTCGTAGACGAACACCCCCGGGCCCTCGTAGTACGTGACCGCGCCCAGCAGGAAGCGGCGCGCCGGCGAGCTGTACTCCGTGGCGTTGAAGCCGGGCAGCATGGGCACCACCGGCAGGCCCCGCCCCGAGAGGTGCGCCGAGGCGAACTCCCAGTGGATGGGGAAGCGGTGCGTGTTGGTGAAGTAGAGCGCGTCGGCGTCGACGCGATCGATGACCGTCTTCACCGACCGGGCCCCCGGGATGGCCGCGTCGAGGGGCTCGGAGGCCAGGAAGGTGAAGTCGGTGAGGCAGCCGAGGCGGCTGAGGAAGTCGGGATCCTCGTCGGCCCCCCGCTGGCACTCGAAGGCCACCGGGCCCTGGTCGGGCAGGGCGGCGTCGGGGCCGCCGGCGTCGGCGAGGGCGGCGTCGTCGGCGGGGGCCGCGTCCGGGAGCGCCGCGTCCTCATGCGGGGTGGCGTCGGCGGGCGCGGCGTCGCTCGGGCCGCGATCGGCGCGGGCGTCCGCGGGGCCAGCGTCCGCGGGGCCGGCGTCGGCCGGGCCAGCGTCGGCGGAGGACGCGCTGCCGCCGTCGTCACACGCCGCGGCGAGGGTCAGCAGGCAGATCAGAGCGATCAGGCGCGACATCCACATCCTCCAGGGGCACGGGCTCGGTGCTGGCCTCAGCAATGGTCGTGCCGCGCGTGAGACTGCGGGTTTGCGCACGGGGTGTCCAGCGCGCCTGACACCTGCCTGTCACCGGTGTCAGGTTGTCGAGCCGTCCCGGTTGTCAGGCTTGAGCTACGCCCCCCGGACCGGCGAGCATGGGGCATGCGCGCCCCCACCCTGCTGCTGCTCGCGGGCCTCGTGGCCTGCGCCGGGCCCGACGAGGGCGGCCGCAAGCTCATCCGCCCCGGCGGCGAGGGCGACTTCGGACGCGATCGCGGCCTCGTCGACGCCGCGCCCCCGCCGCCGGACGCCGAGGGCTCCGACGCGAGCGATCCCGACGCCGCCCCGCCCCCCGGCGCCCCCGCCGTCTGGTATGTGCTGCGCCACGACGACCCGGCGACCGGCCTGCGGGCGGCGCTGCAGCCTCCGCAGCGCCCGGCCGGCGAGGGGCTGGCCACCTCGGCGCCCGCCCCCGTGCTCGTCCGCTGGGCGGGACCGGGCTCGCCGGGCGAGGCGGCGCTGGTCGCGCTCCAGGCCGAGGGGCGCCCCGCCGCCCCCCTGTACGAGCTGGAGGGGCGAGCCGACGCCGCCGCCGCCGACGCAAGCTGGCTCGCCGCCCACCACCTCCAGCACCCCCGCGCCCTGCGGGTGGGGGAGCGGCCCGTGCTGGCCATCGCGCCGGCCCCCGACCGGGCGGGCCTCACGGCGCTCAACGCCCGGCTCGAGGCGCTGCCCGTGCAGCCGTACCTGGTGCTTGAGGTGGGCGTCGAGGCCCGCCCATGGCCGGCCGCCGACGCCATCCTCCCCCGCACTTCGTATGGAGAACCCCTTGATCCTCAAGGGGATTTTGGCGACGAGCGGGACGAGATCGCCCGAGCGGCTGCCCGAGCCGCGGCCCTCGCGGCCGGCTGGGCGTGGCTGCCTCGCGCCAGCCCGGGGGGCAACCGGCGCCTGGCCGACCCCGACGCACCCGTGCCCGACGAGGCGGGGGCCCTCACGCGATCGCTCGTGCTCGCCCGCGAGGCCCGGGTGCCGGCCCTGCCCATCGTCGTGGTGGACGGTCTCGGCGCCTGGCGCGACGATCGCCAGGTCGACCCCGTCTCCGGGGAGGCGACGGACGCGCCCGCGGAGCTGACGGGGGGCCAGCGCCTGGCGGCCTACGGGGCGGCGCGGCTGGACGCGGTGGCCCGGCTGCTGGGCCCTCCCTGCCCCGCCCCCGGCGGACTGGGCGCAGGGGCCCCGGTGCTCCTCGGTCGAGCCGGGGCGGCGACCCTCGTGGACGACGGCGAAGGGCTCGTGGCCAGCGGCGCCGGGCTCTGGCTGCTGGAGGGGCGCCCCACCGTCCTGCCGGCGGGCGTGCAGCTCGCGTATCGCCGCGCGAGCACCGATGTGCAGGTCGACCTGCGGTTCGACGACGGCACGTCGCTGGCCGACCGGCTGCCACCGAGCGAGGCGGAGGGCGAGGTGCGCCTGCCCCTCGACGGCTTCGCGGGGCGGGTGGTGGACGCGGTCGTGGTGCGGGCGGCGGCGGCGGGGCGCGTCACGCGGCCGAGCCTGCTGGCGGTCAGAGGGGCAGCGGGACCTTGACCAGGGTGCCCACCTCGGCGAACGCGCCCCGGCCGCCGACGCCACCGAAGCCGGCATACACCCCGACGAAGGCCAGCGTCGCCACCACCCGGGCCCGCGCGCCGATGTGGGGGTGCTGATCCTCGTCGAGCACCCCCAGAAGGCCCGCGTCGAGGCCCAGAAACGAGCGACCCAGCTCGGCGCCGATGGACCCTTGCAAGAGACCGGTCTCGGGCACGAGCACGGCGTCGACGTAGAGCCCCTGCCACTCGCCCCCCGTGTCGGTGAAGACGAGGCTGACCTCGCCCCCGACCTGCACGGCGGGGCTGTCCGCCTCCAGCAGGCGCACGCCCGCCGTCGCCCCCATCAACAGCCAGCGATCGTCGAGGGGCGCGGGCCGGGCCAGCAGGGCGGCCACGAGGCCAGCCGCCGCGATCACGACAGCCCCGACACGGCGGGCTCGCCCGCGGTCTTGTACGCGCGGGTGTCCTTCAGCGCCCGCGTGGCGGCGAAGATCTCGGCCGGGGTGGTGAGGGGCCGGTCGGGCAGCGCGGCCGCGACGCGGGCGCGCAGGCCCGGCGCGTGGTGGCGCAGGAACGGATTGGTGGCCCGCTCCTCCGCGATGGTGAAGGGCACCGTCGCCCGCCCCGCGGCGCGCAGGGCCCACACCCGCCGGATGCGGTCGGCCAGGGCGGCGTTCTCGGGCTCGACCGTCCAGGCGAAGCGCAGGTTGTCCTCGGTGTACTCGTGCGCGCAGCAGACGCGGGTCTCGGGCGGCAGCGCCGCCAGGCGCTCCAGGCTGGCGTGCATCTTCGCGGGGGGACCGTCGAAGAGGTAGCCGCAGCCGGCCCCGAACATCACGTCCCCACAGAAGACCACGTCGTCGATCAGGTAGGAGAGGTGCCCGTTCTGGTGCCCCTCGGTGCGCAGGACCAGGACGCGCAGGGCCCCGACCGACACCACGTCGCCCTCGTCCACGGGGGTGGTCAGCCCGGGCACGCCCACGCCCCCGAACCCCACGACGCTGAAGGCCCCCAGCCGACCGGTCCGCTCCAGCGCGCGGTTGATGCCGATGTGATCGGGGTGGGTGTGGGTGTTGAGGATGGTCGTCGGGTGGAGGCCGCGGGCCGCGCAGGCCTCCAGGACGTCGGCGTCGGGGGCGTCGACCACGGCACACGCGCCCGTCTCGACGCACTCGATCACCCAGACGAGGTTGTCCTGCCACGCCGGGAAGACGTGGACGCGGAGGGCCCCCCCAGCGGCCAGGAAGGGCGGATCGGGGTGGGTGACGGCGTGGGTCATGGGCTCCTCCCGGGTGGCCGTGGGCGGCCGGGTGCAGAAAACCGCACTGTCTCCGGTTTCGCCCTGCTGGTCATTCTTATTCCGGCCAGCCGGTCGGTCGACGGAATTGGGGGAAGGCTCGATGATCAGGTTCACGCTGTTTCTCGCCGCGGCGTTCGCGCTCGCCGGCTGCGTCACCGACTCCGACGGAGGCACCGACGACGCCACCGTCGAGACGGACGGTGGCGGCGGCGCCGGTGGCCAGGGGGTGGACGGCGCGGCCGGCCAGGGCGGCGCCGGTGGCGCCCCGGACTGCCCCGGCGGGCGTGAGCGCGATGCCTGCGGCGTCTGCGGCGGCCCCGGCCCCCGCACCTTCTACCCCGACGCGGACGGCGACGGCCTGGGCGACGGCCGCCTGCCGGTGGAGGCCTGCGTCGCGCCCGCCCGGTACGTGGACAACGACGCCGACGACGAGCCCGAGTGCGCCACCAACGACACCGACGACTGCGGCGTGTGCGGCGGCCCCGGGCGGCAGACCTGGTACCTCGACGCCGACGGCGACGGCCTCGGCGACGATCTGATCAGCCTGGAGGCCTGCGACGGGCCGGTGGGCTACGCCGACGTCGGCGGCGATCCGAGCCCGCCTGCGCCACCAACGACACCGACGCCTGCGGCACCTGCGGCGGCGACGGCTCGCGCACGCTGTACACCGACGCCGACGGCGACGGCCTCGGCGACCCGGCCAGCCCGGTCGAGGGCTGCGAAGAGGGGGACGGCCACGTCGCCAACGCCGTCGACCTGGAGCCCGACTGCGCCACCAACGACACCGACGAGTGCGAGGTCTGCGGCGGGCCCGGCCGGCTGATGGCCTGGGCCGACGCCGACGGCGACGGCCTGGGTGATCCCGCCCAGGTCATCGAGGTCTGCTTCCTCATCGACGGCCTTGTGGACAACGCCGACGATCCCGAGCCCGCCTGCGCCACCAACGACACCGACGACTGCGGCGTCTGCGCCGGGGGCAACGCCTCCATGGACTGCGGCGGCCTGTGCAACGGCGAGGCGAGCCTGGACGGCTGCGGCATCTGCAGCGGCGGCGGCACCGGCATCGAGCCGGCCGTGGCCGACGAGGACGGCGACGGCATCCCCGACGCCTGCGACGACTGCCCCATCGCCCTGCAGAGCATGCTGATCGTGCAGTGGCAGGCCGTCCCCCACTACGACCGCGCCTCCAACGGCCCCTACACCTTCCAGGCGATCCTCTACCAGAACGGCGATTTCCGCTTTCAGTACCGGGAGATGGAGCCCTTCAACGCCTCCGCCACCGTGGGCTACCAGCTCGACGCGGACACCGCGAACCTGATCGCCCGCGACAACGACTTCGTGCTCGATCACCCGGTCGTGCACGTCCACCCGCGCGACGACGGCCGCTACGAGGCCGACTACGCCCAGCCGCTGGAGTGGTTCGACATCCAGGACGTCGGCCAGCGCCTCGACCTGGGCGACGACGCGGCCCAGGCCATCCAGCTCGGCTTCCCCTTCCCCTTCAACGGCGCGAACTACAACCAGGTGACCGTCAGCTCCAACGGCATGATCGTCATCGACGGCAACGTGCCCGACTTCCGCAACGGGGCCCTGCCCACCGGCGGCACCCGCGGGATGCTGGCCCCCTTCTGGGATGACCTCAACCCGGCCGCCGGCGGCGAGATCCTCTGGTACGTCGCCACCCCCGCCTGCGAGGAGGACTGCAACGGCATCCTGGGCGGCTTCGCGTTCCAGGACGCCTGCGGCCTCTGCGTCGGCGGCGACACCGGCCGCGCCCCCTCCCAGAACGTCGACTGCAACGGCGACTGCGACGGCGAAGCCTTCATCGACGACTGCGGCCAGTGCGTCGGCGGCAACACCGGCCACCAGCCCGCGGCCGCCGGCGACTGCCGTCCCGACCTCATCGTCGACCAGGCCTACCTGGCCAGCACCGCCATCATCGACTACCTCGACGTCGACGATCAGTGCCTGATCGAGGAGCGCTGCGTGCACGGCCTCGGCCGCCGCAAGCTGCTGCGGTTCGGCACCCGCATCGCCAACATCGGCCCCGCCGACCTGCAGCTCGGCCGGCCCCAGGAGGGGGTGGATCACTGGATCTGGAGCCAGTGCCACAACCACTTCCACTACGAGGCCTACGCCTCCTACGACCTGGCGAACATCGACACCGGCGAGGTGCTGCCCATCGGGGCCAAGAGCGGCTTCTCGGTCATCGACATCGGCGTCTGGGATCCCCAGCTCGCCCCCAACGGCTGCCGCGGCTACAACGGCAACAACCAGGGCATCACCTCGGGCTGCCAGGACACCTACTCGCGCAACCTGCAGTGCCAGTGGATCGACATCACCGACGTCGCCGACGGCACCTACGACATGATCGTGACGACGAACCCCGAGCAGCAGATCCCCGAGGTCAGCTACGAGAACAACTCGGCCACGGTCCGCGTGCGCATCAACGGCGATCAGCTCCAGGTCGTCCAGCCCTGACCGTGCGCGCCCTCGCCCTCGCCCTCGCCCTCGGGCCCCTCACCGCGTGGGGTCACGGCGACCAGCCCCAGGTCACCGACATCGCCTTCCCGGCGGCGTTCCCCGGCGAGGCGTGGGCCCTCTCGGACAACCAGGGCATCTTCGCCGTGGGCGAAGCGGGCGCCCGCTGGCTGTGCGAGGACGCCATCGAGCCGGGCGGCGGGGTGCGGGCGGTGGCCACCCTGGACGCGGCCCGGTGGATCCTGTCCACCGACACCCAGCTCTGGCGCACGGATGACGGCGGCTGCAGCTTCCGCAGCCTGCCCCTGCCCCTGGCCGGCCACCGGGCCCGCTTCATCAGCCCCGACCCCGACCAGCCTGGTACCCTCGTCATCGCCACCGACACCCTGGGCCGCGACAACGACGTCTTCTGGACGGAGGACGCCGGCCGCACCTGGCATGCCGCCGGGCTGGCCGTGCCGGGCCAGTTCACGAGCCTGGTGCGCGCCCCCGCCGATCCCCGGCGGCTGTACGTGGTGCATGAGCGCGGCACCGAGCGCAGCGACGACGGCGGCCGCACCTGGCGCCCGTTCAAGCCCGGCCCCGCCGACCTCGAGGCCACGCCGCTGGAGTTCAGCCTGCTGGCCACGTCGCCCGTGGACGCCGACGTGGTGATGGCGGTGGTGGAGCGGTTCGACTCCATCGTGCTGCGGTCGCCCGACGGCGGCGAGACCTGGGAGACCGTCGCAGAAGTCCCTGATTTTCCTCTACAACTCACCTTCGACCGCACCGGACGGCGGGCCCTCCTCAACGGTCTCTTCGTCGGGTTCCTGCGCAGCGAGGACGGCGGCGCGCACTTCCAGGCCACCCCCGACCGGTGGAGCGCCTCGGCTGCCTGCGCCGCGATCCGGGCAGCGCCCGCCTCTGGGGTGCACGCAGGTGTTCTTCGGCGGGCCGTGGGTCGCGGGCTTCAGCGACGACTTCGGCGAGCGCTTCCAGCCGGCGCTGGCGGGCTACGAAGACGCCGCGCGGTGGCGCTGCCCCGCCCGCCGCCCCGGGCGCGACTGCTGCCAGCACCTGTGCCCCGGGCAGCCCGTGGGCGGCATGTGCCCCGATCAGGCGCCCGAGCCCGGCCCCACCTGCGGCGGCCCCGAGCCGCCGGACGCCGGCGTCCCCGTCGACGCCGCCCCCGTCGATGCCGCCACCGTCGACGCCGCCACGGGGGACGCCGCCGTCGACGCGGCCCCACGCGACGCCACCCCCACCGACGCCACCCCCACCGACGCCACCCCCGTGGATGCAAGCGCCCCCGACGCGGCCGCCGCCGACGCCCGGCCTCGCCGGGACGCCCGCTTCGCCACCGACGCCACCCCCGCCAGCGGCAGCACCGACGACGGAGGCTGCCGCCAGGCCCCCGGCCCGTGGGCGCCCGGGCTGCTGGTCGCCCTGCTCGCGGCTGCCCGGCTGCGCAAGAAGCGGCAGAACCCCGCAAACTTTGCGTAGCGCCGCGAGACGTCCAGCGGGCTTGCGGCGGCGCGCTTCTTGCGTCCACCATCCCGGGGAACGCAGGCTGGGGGGAGACGCTTGATGAATCGGCGCCGACGGGTCCGGGGCTTCAGCATGGTGGAGGTGCTGCTCGTCACCGTGCTGATGAGCATCATCGCGGCCCTCGCCTACCCCGCCCTCAAGACGTTCTCGGGCCGCGATGACGACGCCAACGCCGCCACCTCGGTCGCCCGGCTGATCAACCGGGTCAAGGACCAGGCCCGCCGCCGCAACCGCGCCTACGTCGTCGAGCTCAGCGAGCTGGCCGTCAACCGCCCCCAGGGCCTCGCCCGCATCTGGGAGTCCAGCCGGCCGAGCTGCATGCTCACGGCCCTGGCCGAGAGCCGCATGCTGACCGAGGTGCCCTACGGCCAGGTGGCCGTCCCCGACTACACCGGCGACCAGCGCAAGGAGGTCGGCCTCTTCGGCTGGACGATCGACGACGGCGCCAACGTCTCCCAGCAGCCCCTGACCCTGTGCATCGCCCCCAACGGCGGCCTGGCCGTGGGCATCGGCGACGACGCCGCGCCCATCTCGGGCCGCCTCGACCTGCTCGTGCAGCGCTACGCCGTGGCCGGCGGCGGGTGGGCCATCGAGGGCCCCCCGCGCCGCGTCGAGCTGACCTACGGCGGCGGCGCCCGCCTGGAGCTTGTCCGATGACGACCCGCCCGACGACCCGCGCCCGGCGACGGGGCTTCACCATCATCGAGGTGCTGGTGGCGGTGGTCATCACCGCCATCGGCTTCGCGGCCATCTTCTCGCTGCAGATCGGCAGCATGCAGGGCAATATCGAGGCCCGCGAGATGGCGGCGGCTACCAACCTGGCGGAGCGCTACGTCGCCACCCTGCGGCGCGAAGCCTTCCAGTGGGTCGCCGGCCCCCGGCCGCAGGCGGCCCAGTCGGCCCTCCTGGGCCAGGGCCCCGCGACGTGGCACAGCCTCACGCCGCGCCCCGTCGATCACAACGGGCGCCCCCACGTCGCCGACGACGCCCGGTTCGGCAGCCCCCTCGCCCGCCAGCGCTTCTGCGTGCAGTACTGGATGAGCGACCGGGACCAGGTCCTCGACGGCGTCCTCAACGTCCGCGTGCGGGTCATCTGGCCGGTGGGCACCCTCGACACGACCATCCTCGACGCGGCCTGCGCCCCGGCCACGGCCAACGCCTTCCAGCCCGACGTCGGGCGCTTCCGCACGCTGGTGCTCCCCGCAGCCATCCGGCGGCACGAGTCATGAGGAGCGGCGCGATGAACCAGGCGACGCGGCCGCGCAGGCGGCCGGCGGGCTTCACCATGGTCGAGCTGATGATGGCCCTGCTGCTGTCATCCATCGTCCTGCTGGCGATCTACTTCGTCTTCATCTCGAACACGGAGCAGTACTACCGCCAGGAGCAGATCGTGCAGATGCAGGAGAGCATGCGGTTCGCGCTCGAGCACCTGAAGACCGATCTGCGCAACGCGGGCCGCCTGACGGTGGTCAACGGCACCCCCCGGGGCACCGACGCGGGCTTCTGCCGCCCCCAGGAGGGCCTGACCGCCATCCGCCTGTTCGACAACGAGCTGACGGGTGACCGCCCCGACTTCCCCGCCATCGTCGCCGACATCGGCAACCGGATCCGGCCCGACCGGCTGCGCCTGCTGGTGGACGGATCCGGCGCCACTCCCTGGTGACGCGCCAGATGGCCGGCCGGGTGGTGGCGTTCCAGCCCGAAGCCCGCCAGCCGACCCGCGACGCCCGCGCCGTGGTGGCCGCTGGCGCCGAGGCCCGGTTCACCGGCATGTTCCGGCCGGGCTACTACCTCTACATCTCGGCCATGGACTCTCGGGCCTCCGACCTGGTCCCCATCTCGGACGTCCGCTTCGCCGCCGAGGGCTCCTCGGTCACGCTCTCGCGCAACCCGTGCCTGCCGCCGGGCACCTGCGATGGCCGCTGCACCGCCAACCCCGTCCAGCTCGTGGAGTACGCGCTGGTGGGCACGGCGGCGGACCCGATCGAGAGCACGCTGGAGCGGCGCATCATCTCGGCCATCAACGGCCAGCCCCTCGCCGGCACCCAGCTCGTGCTGGCCGACCACGCCGTCGACCTCCAGTTCTGGGGCACCTACGACACCCGCCAGGGCCCCGCCGCGCCGCCGGTCATCGCCGCCGATCCGGATCCCACCGACGACGTGGGCAACTGGCCGGGCGTCGCCACCGAGAGCCTCGCCCTCAACGTGCGGCCCGAGCGCGTCCGCTCGCTCAACGTGCTGCTGGCGACGCGCACGCCACGGCCCGATCCGTCCTTCGTGGCCCAGGTCCCCATGCGGGCGCCCGCCGATCGCATGTGGTTCATGACCAGCCCGCTCCTCAGCACGGGGCTGGCGCGCGTGGCCACCCTCGTCAGCGAGGTCGAGACGCCCAACATCTACCGAGGGGTGCAGTGATGCCCGCCCGCCACGCCCGGCGCCGTCCGCGAGGCAGCGCCCTCGTCCTGTCGGTCCTCATCATGATCGCCATGCTCGGCCTGGGGCTGCTGGCCATGCGCAGCACCACCCAGAACATCGCCGGCTCCGGCGCGCTGCGCATGAACAAGACAGCCCAGTTCGTGGCCGAGGTGGGCCTCTACCACGCCATGACCATGATGCGGGGCGAGGCCGAGAACCTGCTGCTGCTGCGGCGCCCGTTCCCCGACTCGATGCTCGAGATCGACAGCACGGGGCCGCTGCGCGTGCGGCTGGCCGATGGCAACGTGGGCCCGGGCCAGAACCGGCCCCCGCCGCCCCTGCTGAGCGCGGGCCCCGACGCCCTGGGCGAGCTGTCGGCCTCGGGCCTGGTGGCCAGCTACCGGGTGGTCATCGAGGGCTTCACCCTCGTGCAGGCCGCGCAGGTGGCGGGCGAAGAGATCGGCGGGGGCGGCGGCGACGGCGAGGGCTTCTGCATGGTCCACTTCACCTCCACCGGCTACGTGGCCGACCGGCCCATCCCCAGCGCCGCCGACCTGCTCGGCGCCGACGCCGAGACCCGCTTCGCCGAGCACCGCGTCAAGGCCGCCGTGCCCCTGCGCGTCAACGACCGCAGCCTCTGCCGGCAGTTCTGAGCGCCCGCTCCGCAATCATTCCCCACCTCCGCAAAGTTTGCACAGCGGCCGCGCCGGCCGGCACCGCGCGGCGCGGCCTGGCGGTTGGCGTGCCTCTTGCGTAGCAGGTCCTGCGGAGAGACTCGCAGCCGACTGGGGGGGTGAACATGAGCGGACGATGGTGGACCACGGCGATGCTGGCAGCGCTGCCGGCGGTGGCCGGCGCGCAGGAGGTCGTCAAGCCGGAGGTCATGCTCCTGCTGGACACCTCGCGGGCCATGAGCCTCGCCCCCAACGGCCAGCAGCCCGTCTGCGCGCCCAACGGGGCGAACGACCCGGTGCTGGGCATCCCCTACCGGGAGTCCCGGCTCAACCTGGTGCGCGACGCCCTCATCGGGCAGCGCCGCAGCTTCACCAACGCCCCGGTGCCCTGGTGCACGGTCCAGGACGAGGCCATCCGCGGCGCCCAGCAGCTGCTCGGCCGCGACGAGGACTTCTCGTACTACCGCCCCATGTGCTGCGACAGCGCCGTCGGCGACCTCTGCACGAGCTGGGGCCCGTGCGGCGACGACCACGGCCGCGGCCTCGCCTTCAGCGACCGCGTGCGCAGCCCGTGGGCCAACTTCATGCAGCCCAACGGCACCATCCCCCGCTACGGCAGCGATGTGAAGTTCTCTCTCATGACGGCGGACAGCCGCTGGGACACCGGCGACGACGCCCGCGGCCTGTACTCCTACGGCGACGAGGTGCTGCGGGCCCCCGACGGCTCGCTCCTCAACCTGGGCATCCGGCGGCCCGGCCTGGGCAACGGCGCCCTCATCAAGGGCAGCCGGGGCGAGTGGGTGGCCGGCGGCGCCGACTGGGCCGCCGCGGTCGACGAGAGCGCCGACAGCGTGCGGCGCCACAACGAGCTGGTCATGTGGCAGGCCCGGCGCACCGTCCCCATCGGCGACGCCCCGCTCTCGGCCATGCTCGCCGACACCATCGAGTACCTGCAGGACGAGGGCCGCGACGACGCGGCCTTCGAGTGCCGCCGCAAGGTGGCCGTGCTCGTCACCCAGGGCGACGAGATGGTGGTCTACGGCGGCCAGGCCTGCCCCTGCGCCGCGGACGCCCAGTGCGTCAACGGCCAGTGCGTCTACCCGGCCGGCTTCCCCTACGAGACGGCCGAGACCTACGCCGCCCAGCTCCGCGACGCGGGCGTGCCCCTCTTCGTGATCAGCGTGGGCCCCGCCGGCACCCCCGGCGACCTGCGGGCGCGCGAGATCGCCCGCATCGGCTCGCCCCACGACGGCCCCGGCGGCGGCCCCGGCTACTTCCGGGCGGACTCCTTCGAGACGCTCAACAAGTCCCTCGACCGGGTGGTGCGCTCGGCGCTGCGCGGCCTGCGCTCGCGCACGAAGCCCATCGCCATCGCGTCGACGGTGGCCGACTACTGCCCCGAGAACCAGATCCCCTGCGCCCGCCCGGCCGACGCCGTGGTGCAGTGGCGCATCAACACCTTCAGCGAGATCGACGGCGGCGGCATCTACGGCCGCGTCCAGGCCACCGAGATGACCTGCGCCGCCGAGGGCGAGGACAACGGCCGCGACGGCGCGCCCCACCCGACCCAGACGCCCAAGCTCTACGAGGAGGTCCTCGCCGCGGCCAACGCCACCCGCCGCACCCTCTCCACGGACCCGCTGGAGGCCGACAGCCTCTTCGTCGTCACCGGCTCGGCGATGCCCATGTTCAACGGCTGGGGCGGCCTGGGCGGGCTGTACAACGTCGCCAAGGTGGAGGCCCTCACCGGCCAGGGCGCCGACGCGCTGCAGAACGGCGCGGACGGCGTCGCCGCCCTCCCCGACCACGACCCCGTCGGCCAGCTCGCCATGGGCCTCAAGCTCAACGGCTACTTCGGCGACCGCGGCCTGCCCGACGACCGCGGCGAGGCCCGCCGCCAGCTCGGCGCCCTGCTCGAGGGCGACGTCGTCTCGCTGCGCACCCCCGACCTCGGCCTCGAGCTGCCGTCCTACCAGGCCTACGAGCTCACCCAGCGCAGCCGCATGAGCATGGTCGCCGCCGGCGCCCGCGACGGCATGATCCACGTCTTCCGGGCCCACGACGGCCGCGAGGTCTTCAACGTCGTGCCCCGGGCGGCCTGGGGCCGCATGGGCGAGAGCGAGACCCCGGTCGACGGCCCCTGGACGTCGCCGACATCGTCCCCTGCCGCACCATCGGCGAGGGCGGCCCGGCCGACTGCCCCTCCGAGCCCGACAACTGGAAGTTCCAGGCCTGGCTCGTGGGCGGCGTGGGCACCGGCGGCGCGAACTACTTCGGCGTCAACATGACGAAGGCGATGGGCCTCGCCCGCGACCTCGACCGCCCCCTCGACGCCGACCAGGACTTCGGCCGCGGTGCCATCTGGGACACCCTCTCCGACGACATCGCCAACGCGAACATCCCCCCGCCGCCCATGGGCCTGGCCGTCTCGCGCCCCGTGCTGACCCACGTCCGCGTCCGCGACCAGATCAAGGCCGCCGTCATCGCCGGCTGCGGCGACGACACCTTCGAGGGCACCGCCGGCCTCGCCATGTCGGACGGCGCGGGCCGCTGCGTGATGGTGCTCGACGCCACCACGGGCGCCCTCATCCGCAAGTTCGGCTTCCTCGACAACTTCGCCATGACCTACCCCTTCACGGGCAGCCCGGTGGCCTACCCCGCCGACGGCGTCGCCCCGGCCGACCGCGCCTACATCGGCGACCGCCAGGGCCGCCTCTGGCGCATGGACCTGCGCGCCGCCGACCCGGCCGACTGGACCATCGAGATCGCCTTCCCCCTCATCGTCCAGGGCCAGGTGGACCCCGACCAGGCCATCGGCTACGAGCTGGGCCGCGAGGTCGTCGACCGCCCCAGCCTCTCCCTCCGGGCCGATGGCGGCCTGGTGGTCGTGTTCGGCACCGGCGAGCGCTCGGTGGCGGGCGGCACGGGCCGCAGCTTCATGGTCAGCTTCACCGATCGGCCCCGGGTGGACGCCGACGGCGACGTCGCCTTCGAGGTCACCCCCAACTGGGTCATGCCCCTCGGCAACAACGAGCGCGCCACGGGCGCCACCATCGTGCGCTCGGAGACCGCCTACTTCACCACCCGCCAGGCGGTGGAGGGCGACGGCTGCGCCGAGGCCGTGGGTCGCCTCTACGGCATCCACAGCTACTTCCGCTACACCGACGCCGACGGCGCCCCGGACACCTTCCAGGCCTCGGACGGCCGCGACCTCGACGTCGTGCCGGCCCTCACCCAGTTCGGCGCCAACGGCGAGCCCCTCGGCCAGAAGGGCCTCTCCATCATCCTGCCCGAGGGCCGCGTGGCCTATGGCCTCGCCATCACCCGCACCCCCTCGTGCGTCGACGGCCAGGCCGCCAGCACCGACCTCATCTTGAACCTCGCCGACGAGAGCGCCGGCGGCCAGGCCGGCATCCAGGGCGAGGCCGCCGCCAACAGCTCCAAGCTCGAGGTCGTCGAGAACGACGCCGTCCGCGAGCTCCCCCTCCGCGGCCGCGTCTTCGCCCGTGGCCAGGGCGTCGAGTTCGACCTCTGCCTCGACTGCAAGCCCGACGGCACCGTCGCCGTCGGCGCCACCGGCGGCAGCCTGACCCCGTTCCCCACGGAGGTCATGTACTGGGGCAGCACCTTCCTGAACTGACCGGGCCCGCCCGGCGGGCCGCCTGGCTCAGCCGAGCAGATCCCGCACCACCGGCAGCTGGCGGTGGTGCGACACCAGCTGGCCCACCAGCTCACCCCCCAACCCCGCCTCACGCATCGACGCCGAGAAGGTGTCGAGCGCCGCCTCCACCAGCTCCCGGGCCGTCGCCTCCAGCCCATCGGGATCGGCCTTGATCTTGGCCGCATACTGCCGGATGCGCCCCCGATCGACGGCGTGGAAGCTCTTGCCCCCCGCGAACCCCAGCGCGAGGTCGTGGTCGCCATACAGGATGGTCGGCACGATATCGTAGGCCGGCGCCAGGCGGGGCTTGTGACCATCCGGGTAGAGCAGCGCCCAGTTCTTCAGGTGGGCGTCTCCGTTGCCCACCAGCACATCGAAGATCACCCGCCGGAAGAACACCCCGCCATCCTGGGGCGCGAGGGCGTGGAGCAGCCGCCCGATCGTCACCAGCGAGTGGTGCGGTCCGCTCAGATCATCGCAGTACTTGTCCTCCGGATGCACCCCGAGGGCGGCCGCCACCTCCTCCATGTGCACCGGCGAGCCGTCATCCTGCCGGTCGAACCGTCGGACGATGAGCGCCTCGGGCACCCCCTCGCGGGCGTCTGCCGCCAGCCCCTCGACGGTGGCTGGGTCGACCACCTCCACGTCGGGCACGGTGAAGCCCACCGCGCGCGCCCACAGCATGGCCGCCAGCTCCGCCCGGGCCAGGGAGGAGTGCGCTCGACTCGGGACCTTCAGGATCCACTTCCCCCCCCGGCCATCAGCGGGGAGGACCAGCCGATCGGTCCGATCGACCGAGAACTTCAGCTGCATCCCCGGGAGGGAGTGGCGCAGCCGCAGAGGCCCCGAGGCCGACGCGCCCTCGCTGACCACCGGGACGATCGCTCCGGCCTCGGTCGGCACGGCGGTGATGGCCCCCAGCATGTCGCCGCCGACCGCCGCCAGCAGCCCGAAGGCGTCGTCCTCCGCCAGCCCGGCCGCTCGGGCCGCCCGCCGTCGGAAGGGCGAGCCCTGCTCGGGCAGCAGGTTGGTCAGCCATGGCGGCAGCGTCGCCAGGCGCCGTGGCCACTC
>JAWKQS010000007.1:5000-207363 GCA_041389985.1 bacterium | reverse complement strand
CGGTGGTCTCCATGATGCGGTCGATGGAGGCGCGGGCCATGTCCGTCTCGACGAAGCCGGGGCAGATGGCGTTGCTGGTGATGCCGTGCTTCGCCAGCTCGACGGCCAGGGCGCGCATCAGGCCGACGACGCCATGCTTCGACGCGCAGTAGGCGGCGGTGTAGGCGTAGCCGGTGAGGCCGGCGTTGCTGGCGATGAAGACCAGCCGGCCGAAGCCGCGGGCCTGCATGCCGGGGACGACGGCCTGGGTCGTGTGGAAGCAGCCCGTCAGGTTCACGGCCAGGGTGTTCGCCCAGTCCTCGGGGGCGGTCCGCGCGAACGGGGCGCTCAGGGCGACGCCGGCGTTGTTCACCAGCACGTCGATGGGCCCCAGCTCGGCCTCGACCTGGGCCACCGCCGCCGCCACCGAGGCCGGGTCGGTGACGTCCATGCCCACGGCCAGGCCCCGCAGCCACCGTGCTTTGTCTTGGACATCCGCGGGGTTGCGGGCCGCGAAGGCGACCCGGTGGCCGTCCTCGGCGAGGCCCTGCGCCACCGCCGCCCCGATCCCCCGGGACGCCCCCGTCACCAGGACCACGCGTGCTTCGTTCATGCCGTCAGCGCTCATGCCGGACTCTTGCCGGCAGTGTTGGGGACGCGCGCCGGGAAGTCCAGCGTCAGGCGAGGGCCACGCGGTCCAGGAAGGCCCAGAGCTGGGGCCAGAGGCCCTCGCCGACGGCCGGGCGGAAGAAGCCGAAGTGGCCGACCGGCTGGCCGACGTCGGCGGGATCGACGACGACGCGCTCCAGATCGGCCTGGGGCATCCAGCCGAGGAGCGCCTCCGCCGCCCGGGCGGGGGCGAAGTCGTCGTCGGTGAAGCGGATGGCGAGGCGCGGCATGGTGAGCTGGCGGTAGGTGGCCGCGTCGCCCAGCTCGCTGAGCACGTAGTCGGGGTGGCGGCCCCAGCGCGCCCACTGGCGGGCCATGCCGCGGGGCAGATCGGCGCCCAGGCCGAGCTGGCGGGGGAAGTAGCCGGCCACGGCGGTGGCGCCGGGGATGAGGGCGTACCAGAGGGTGAGCATGCGCAGGCGCCCGCGGCCCGACCAGTGGCCGTGGTAGCCGCTCTGGGCGGCCACCAGCACGGCGGCGGCGAGGCGCGCCGAGGCGGGCGTCATGCCGAGGGCCTGGCCCCCGAAGCTGTGGCCGACGACGACCAGGGGCAGGCCCGGGCCCGCGGCGGCGAGGGCGTCGAGGGCGGCGGGGTAGTCGCGCTGGCCCCAGTCCAGCAGATCGATGGGGGCGCCGCGCAGGGAGCCCGCGCGGGAGGCGCCGATGCCGCGGTAGTCGTAGGTGAGGGCGAGGGCGCCGCGCTCGGCCAGCCAGGCGGCGAAGCGGGTGTAGAAGCGCTGAGCCGTGCCGACGGCGCCGTTGACCAGCACCGCCACGCGCGGCGTGCCCGCCGGGCGGAACAGGCGGGCGGCCAGGGCGGTGCCATCGTCGGCGGTCACGGTCAGCGTCTCTTCCGTCACTCGATCTCCAGGGCGGCGGGGGGGTCGTTCGGGCCGGGGCGGACGAGGTGGAAGAACGTGTGGCCCACCGGGTTTGATTCCTCGGCGGGGCAATCCTGGCGGGCCGCGACGGTCCAGGCAGACGGATCGAAGCGGGGGAAGTGGACGTCGCCCGCCACCTCGGCGTCGACGCGGCTCAGGTACAAGGCGTCCGCCCGAGGCAGCGCCGCGGCGTACACGGCCGCGCCTCCGCCGACGAAGACCGTCTCTGCGTCGGCGAGGAGGGCCAGGGCCGCCTCCAGGGAAGGCACCACCTCGACGCCGGCGGGCTGGTAGTCGGCCTGGCGCGTCAGGACGACCATGCGACGGCGGGGCAGCGGGCGGCCGATGGAGTCGTAGGTGCGGCGCCCGACGATGAGGGGATGGTCCAGCGTAAGGCTACGAAATCGCTTGAGATCTGCGGGCAGGTGCCAGGGCAGGCCGCCGTCGCGCCCGATGACCCGCGTCCGCGTCATCGCGACGATCAGGGCCAGCGTCATACCGCCACCGGCGCCCGCAGCGCGGGGTGGTGCTGGTAGTCGAGCAGCTTCACGTGCTCGGCCTGGAAGTCGTCCAGCCGCGTCAGGGCCGGGTCGAGCCAGAGGGTCGGCGGCGGCAGCGGCTCGCGCTCGAGCTGGGTGCGCACCTGGTCGAGGTGGTTCTTGTAGATGTGGGCGTCGCCCAGGGTGTGCACGAAGTCACCCACCTCCAGGCCGGTCACGCGGGCGATCACATGCGTCAGCAGGGCGTAGCTGGCGATGTTGAACGGCACGCCCAGGAAGAGGTCGCCGCTGCGCTGGTAGAGCTGGCAGGACAGGCGCCCGCGGGCCACATGGAACTGAAACAGCAGGTGGCAGGGGGGCAGCGCCATGCGCGGCAGGTCCCCCACGTTCCAGGCGCTCACGACGATGCGGCGCGACTCCGGCGTCTCGCGGATCTGGCGGACGGCCTCGGCGATCTGGTCGATGACGCGCCCGTCGGCGGCCTCCCAGGCGCGCCACTGCTTGCCGTAGACGGGGCCCAGGTCGCCGGCCTCGTCGGCCCACGCGTCCCAGATGGGCACCCGATTCTCCTTGAGATACGCGATGTTGGTCTCACCGCGCAGGAACCAGACCAGCTCGTGCACCAGGCTCTTGAAGAACAGCTTCTTGGTCGTGACGGCGGGGAAGCCGGCCCGCAGGTCGAAGCGGAGCTGGGCACCGAAGACGCCGAGGGTGCCGGTGCCGGTGCGATCGTCGCGCTCCTCGCCGTGCTCGAGGACGTGGCGGAGGAGGTCGAGGTAGGCCTTCATGGGTGCCTCGCTTGTCGGTTCCCGGGGGGCGTCATATCATCCCCGGCGCCAGGACGGAGGAGGGATGGCGATGGAGATCCGACGCATCACGGTCATCGGGGCGGGCACGATGGGGCATGGCATCGCCGGCCAGGCGGCCCTGTCGGGGTTCGAGGTCACCCTCAACGACCTCGATCCCGGCCGCACGGGGGCGGGGCAAGCGGCCATCCACCGGAGCTGGGGAACGGGCGTCGAGAAGGGCAAGGTCACGGAGGCGCAGGCAGCCGAGGCCGCCGGCCGGCTGAAGACCTCCACCGACCTGGAGGCCGCCGTCGCCGACGCCGATCTCATCATCGAGGCGGTGCCCGAGAGCCTGGAGCTCAAGCGCGCCATCTTCGCCCGGGTGGACGCCGTCGCGCCGGCCGGTGCCCTGCTCGCCACCAACACCAGCAGCCTGCCCGTCACCGAGATCGCCGCCGCCACCAGGCGCCCGGCGCAGGTCATCGGCATGCACTTCTTCAACCCCGTCGCGGTGATGAAGCTGCTGGAGCTGGTGCGCGGCGAGCACACGAGCGACGCCACCGTCGAGGCCGCGCGGGCCCTGGGCGTCGCCCTCGGCAAAGAGACCATCCTGGTCATCGACTCGCCGGGCTTCGCCACCAGCCGCCTGGGCATCGCCCTCGGCAACGAGGCCATGCGCATGTTCGAGGAGGGCGTGGCCAGCGCCGCCGACATCGACACCGCGATGACGCTCGGCTACCGCCACCCCATCGGGCCGCTGGCGCTCACCGACCTGGTGGGCCTGGACGTGCGCTTGGCGATCACCGAGCACCTGTACCGCGAGCTCGGCACCGACACCTTCCGGCCCCCCCGCATCCTCAAGCGCATGGTGCGGGCCGGCAAGCTGGGCCGGAAGTCCGGCGAGGGCTTCTACCGGTACTGAGGTGACCATCCCCGCCCCCATCCGCGCGGCCGTCGAGGGCGCCGTCGCCGGCAGCCGCCGGCCGGCCGAGGAGGGGTTCATCGACGTCCTCGCCGCGCTGGGCGCCCTGCCCGACGCCGAGGACGCCGGCTGGGGGACACACCGCCACCACGAGTATGAGACCTGGGTCATCGGGCGCGCCGTCGCCCAGGTGCGGCTCGGGGCCCTCGCGCGGGTCGCCCCGCTCCGGCTGGCCCTGGCCCCCGAGGTCGTCGGCGAGCTGCCCGCGGGTCCGGGCACCGGGGTGTTCGTCACCCGCTACGCCGCCTGCCCCGGCGAACAGCTCCGGCCGGTCCAAGCGGGCGCCACGGCGCTCCGGCCAGCGGCGGTTCAGAGATTTCGTCGTGAGATCAGGATGATGGCCGATCATGGCCTGGTCCACCGCTACACCCGCGGCGGCGTGCACTGGCGGGTGAGCAGCGAGACCGGCACGCTGGTCCTCAACGCCTGGCAGGCCCTGCAACCCGGCGACCCGGAGGCGTGCGAAGAGATGTGCCAGCAGGTCGACCGCGCTCTGGAGCACCTCCAGCGCTGGATGCCCCGATGACACCCATCGCCGCCCACCGCCTCGACTTCCCGGATCCCGAGGACGAGCTCGACTTCCTCGACGACCACCTGCCCCGGCTGCGGGCGAATCTGCCCAGGGTGCGCGACAACCTGGGCGTCGGCTTCGACAGCGCCGTCGCGCGCCTGGGCCTGCGCGTCGCCCTCGGCCACCCCGCCGACGCGCTGGTCGCGGGGATGCGCAGCGTCGTGGACTGGGGCGTCGCTCTCTTCCAGCGCGCCGGCGTCGACCGCGACCAGCCCACGACGCTGGCCATCGACGGCGAAACCATCGTCGTGCCCGGCGGCAACTCGTACTTCAACAGCGCGCCGCGGTGGGGCGTCACCGCGGGCGTAGCGATGGCGCTCTGCGACGACGCCGCCCTCGGCCGGCTCTGCGCCTTCGACGTGGCCTGGTGGGGCGGCGAGTACGACGCCTGGCACAACACCTACGCCGAGGCGGTGATGGCGGTCGCCGAGGCACGCGCCGACGCCCTGGATCGGCTGGATCAGGCCGCTCACGCTGCGGCCCATGCCCGGCGGTTTCCCGAGCGCGGCCGCCTGCTCGGGGTGCCCCTGATGGCGCTGGCGCGCGCCGTCGAGACGGGTGACGAGGCGGGCTTCAACCAGCACCTCGCCGACAGCTTGCAGGCCTGGCGGACGGTGCACAGGCGGGGCCCCGACCAGCGCGACCCGGCCGGCGTCCTGCCGCTTCGGACGCTGGGCTGGTGCGCCCGGGCGCGGGACCGGGGCCTGCGGTTGCAGGTGGCGTCCGGCTACCTGCCCGCGGGGCTGGCGCCAACCGATTGATTTCATGGAACTTTGGCCAGAGACGCGCCTGCTGGTCCAGAGCCGTGAGGGCTGCGCTACAGGTCCAGGCAGCAGCGGGTGCCAGGGTTTCCGCACCAGATGGCGTCGTTCGGGACCCGGTAGAGCTGCGGATAGCCGCGCTCGTCAACCGCCAGGCCTGCGTTGCGGATCTCGGCCCCCACGAGGGCATGCACCAGGCGAACTCGCTCGCCGGGCACTTCGGTCATTTCATCCACGAACTACAGACCACCGGGAGTGTCCTCCGGTGGTCGTCGCGGCTGAACTGAGCGTAGCAGCCGAGCGTGATCTGCAGGTCTGGTGTGGGGAAGTACGCGGCCCAGCACTGGTTCCAGTGCTGGAGCTCGGAGGTGGTGCACAAGCCTTCGCCCCCGGTAGCGGCAGTGGGCCTCGGCAGCCAGACCATCGCGGTTGAACTTCGAAACTCGGTCGCCGTTGCGAGGACGGCTCAGGGAGCGTCTCGTCCATCTGCCGAGCCGGCTTCTCGACCTCGACACACGTCCGTGAGGAGAGCTGCGGCCCCTTCGGGGCACCGCGGACGGTGACTCGCCAAAGGGTCTCCCGGCGTCCCAGCCGCGGCCTTCGCTTTCGCCCCGGCTCGCCCTGGGGTCCAGCTGGTCCGAGCGGACCTTCCACTTCGCGGCCCTTCCGGTCCCGCTGACCGACCGCACCCGCGGGACCAGGCGTCCCCGGCTCGCCGTCCGCTCCGGATGACCCAGAACATCCGAGGCCACCCATCGCGAACGGCAGTAGAATCAGGGCAATGCACTTCATCCTCTCCTCCTATCGGGCCACAACCAGCGCCGCCGCCGGGGCCAGTAGTCTTCTGTTTCGGCCTCTATGCGTGACGTGTCACGAATGCGTCCTGCTCGTCGCAGAAGGGCAGTACGGATGGCAACGTCTCCGGGCGCCGCGGGAACTGCTTGTGACACCTCGAACACCCGCTTGCCAACCACCACCCGGCATTCGGCATCGCACCGGTCCGAGCTTTGCACCATCCACGCGGCGGCAGATTCCAGAACAGGACCGGCGAGGCGTCGAGGGTGGGACGCATCGGCAGGCCGCTGGATTGGCCTCCCAGAAGCGCAAGCCGCCGGAGGACCGCATCAGCCTCGATGAATGGCGTGTTGCGCTGGGACTCGGGTTCCGCTTTCCTAGCCGCGCTGGCCACATCGCCTTCCTTGCCGAAATCCTACCACCACGTGACCGGCGTAGAGTCGACCCGATCCCACGCCATGTGCTGGCGGGCCCGGCACTCGCCGAGGGCTTCGATCAATCACGCGGACGACCCGCCGTCGAGGCGGTGCCGGAGACGGCGCCATTCTCTTGGTCGGTTCTGGTCCGCGCCAGGCATCCGGCGTGTAGCTGCGTTGATGACCAGATGTCGGCTGCGAACCGTTCCGGGTCTTCGCCGAGGGGGCTGAGGACGTCGTTGGTGACCTCGGGCAGGATCTCGCCGGTCAGAGTGAGACCCCCTGATGCCGGGCGACCGAGCTGGTAGCTGACTGGCACGGGCCACGGGTTGTAGAGGGCCCACCCGCCGACGGCGAGGGCGTCGCTGTCCTGGGCGGCGGCGGAGAGTCCCTGGGCATCAAGGGCGGCGACGTCGCTGACGCCTGGGGCGGGCTCGATGGGCTGCTCCACCACGAAGAGCGGCGGGGCAAGGATGTGCAGGCGCAGCGTCGGGAGAGCCACCTGCGCTTCGTTGCCGGCCAGGTCCCGCACCACGAGCATGCGCTGCTCGTCGGGCGGCCACAGCGCGCCGTCGTCGGGGATCTCTACCAGCGGGTCGACGATGCCCAGGGCCTCGGCGGTGAGAGTCAGGCGTCGCTCGTTGGGTGCGTCGGCGGGCACCGCCAGCCGTCGGTGGGGCGGATCGGCGAAGGACACTTCCACCTGCCCGCCTGGGGTACCCGTCACACCGTCGGCCACCTGGAAGCGGAGCACCGGCAGGTTGTCGTCGTCAGGGCCAAGGTGGGTCTGCAGCTTGAAAAGATCAATGACATCGGGTGCTTCAGGCCCCAGATCGATCCGAGCCTCCCCCCGCCGCAGCTCGCAGACGGGCCACGCCTCACCAGGCAGACAGTCCACCTCCGCCCCCCGCTCGTCGATGAAGTCGCTGGGGAGGCGGGCGAGCATGGGAGCGGTGCGGTCGACGTGCACCTGCACGATGTGCTCGGTCGTGCGGCCCAGGGCATCCGTCGCGCTGATGCGCAGCTCCTCGACCCCCTCGGCTCGCTGGCGCACGCGAAGGGGCAGCTCGGCGAGCACCTCGCGCTCGCCTTCGGCTTCAAAGAGGCCGGCATCTTCCGCGAAGCGGGCGGTCACGCGGGTCGGCGAGGCGTCGGTCACCTGCAGGAGGAACACCAGGTCATCCAAGGCGCGGGTGTGCCAGGCCTGGCCACTCACGCCCACGCCCTCCGGGGCCTGGATCGCGACCTGGGGGGCCTGTCGATCCACGGTGACCTGCACCAGCCGGCGGGTCTCCTGGTCGAGGAGGTCCCGGGCGGTGAGGGCGAGGGTGATCCGCTCGCCCTCGAGCTCTTCGGGCAGCCGGCCGAGGTCGAGCACGCCCTCGATGCGGCGAGTCTGCTGCACGCCGGGCGTCGAGCCGGTGAGCGTCGGCGAGAAGGCGTCCGGGGGCAGCCCGCCGAGCATCGTGAGGCCCACGGCGGGCGTTCCGGCGTCGTCCACCGCCACGCCCGAGCCGTCGGTCGCCTCGACGATGAGTCGGACGCGCCCGCTGGCGACGACCGGCGCCCCCTCGCTGCCTTCCGCCGGCGCCTCCCGGCCGAAGACGAGGCTCTCGGGCTCGTCGGCCAGGCGCTCCACGAACAGCCGCACCGTGGGCCCTTCCTGGTCGAAGGGCCGGGGCTGGATCTGCTCGCCGAGGGGCCCGAACAGGCGCTCGTCGTCGTTGACGGCCATGGTCTGGAGGGCCGGCCTGGTGGGCGAGGAACTGGCCGGTGCCGTTGCAGACAGCCGCCGCCGGCCAAGCAGTCGCCGAGCCAGCGGGCGCAGGCGCTGGCGGAGGGGGTGGCGCAGGGGGTCGGCGGGCAGGGTGACGGGGCCGAGGTCGGCGACGTCGCGGCGATACCGCCGCCGAGGCGGCCGTCGATGCGGCCGTCGCGGGCGTCTTCCCGATACATTTCAACGAGATGCAGGGCGGTGAAGGTGTCGGAGAGGTCGGCATCGAGGCAGCGGTCGCCGGCGCAGCCGAGGCCGCGCCCGCCTCGGCAGGCAGGCGAGGGCGATGGTGTGTGCGACTGCGTCGCCGATGCCGCCGGCGTCCTCGTAGGGGTCGGCGGGGAGGGCGCGCAGGATGGTGGCGCCGGGGTCGTCGAAGCCGAAGTGGAGGCCGAGGCGGCGCAGGGCGTCGTCGTAGGCGGTGAAGAAGTCGTCGCCGGTGGTGCGGGCTCCAGGCGTCGGCGAGGGCGACGGCGAGGTCGCCGAGGCTGATGGTGGCGGGGAGGCCGAGCTCGGGGTCGTAGAAGGGGATGACGGTGGTGAGGGTCTGGGCGCCGGACCAGCGGACGGGCTCGCCGCGGGCTTCGTCGAAGTAGAAGCCGCCGTCGCCGGTCTCGAGGCCGCGGGCGGTGAGGCGCAGGGGCCCTGGTACTCGGTGAGGGCGGCCTGGAAGCGGCCGTTTTCACTGGTGTTCGTGGTGTGAGGGTGCCAGAGGCCTCGACGAGGCCCTCGACGGTGACCTCGATGTTGCTGGCGGACTCGGAGGCGACGCCGGGGATGACGCGCAGGACGACGCCGTCGAGGACGCCGGGGCCGACGCCAGGACGCGGTAGCGCAGGGCGGGGCGCGAGGCAGGCCGGCGGCGTTGCGCGGGCGCGCAGGTAGAGGAGTGCTTTCGGTGCCGAGGACCTGGCGGGTGTCGACGCGGAACGTGAACGTCTCGCGCCCCTGGTCTCTCGACGGGGTAGCGCTGGAGGACGGCGCCGTCCGGGCCGTCGAGCCGGAGGCCCAGCGCTCGGCGTCTGCGACCGCGCTCTCGCCGTCGTACCAGGAGTGGAAGACGCGCTCGCCGGCCAGCTCGGGGGTCGGCCTCGGGGTCGGGCTCGATGGTCACGAGCTGGGGCGTCTCGTCGACGGAGGCCTCGTCGGGAAGAGCTTGATGCCGGAGCAGCCCAGCCGTGTGCGCAGCCCGCTGACGTCGCGGGGTTCGAGGCGGCTCCAGGGGCTCGTCGGGACGACGAGCAGGTCGAGGGCGTCGCGCAGCTCGCTCTGCAGGGTGGCGGTCGAGAACCCGTAGGTGCGCGGCGTCCAGCTCGACGGGGCCGTCGATACCGAGCTCGTCGAACACCCCCGCGGGCGTCGGCCCGAACGTCGTCTACCAGCAAAGCCAGCAAAATCCGGTGGGTTGAACGTGGTCCCTGGCTGGATGCCGACCCGCCGCCACCCGGTCGGCCAGGCTGCCAGGCGTCCAGCAAGAGCGTGTGCAGCACCGCCGTGTCCACCGCGCCGTCCCGGCCGCCCACCCGCGTGTGCACCGCGTCGAAGCCCAGCCAGCTTCGGCCGGCTTGCTCGGCCTCAGCAGCGGCGTCTCGCGGTTCACGCTGCGCCGCGCCTCGCCCGCCGCCACGATGAGCGTCGTCAGGCGGCGACACCACCACCTCGCGATCGCGCTGCGCCACCTCCCGCGAGAACGGCTCAGGAGCCCCGCTCGCGCCTGAGCACCAGCCCGTCGGGAACGGTCCCCGCCGCCTCGCTGCTCGACTCCACGACAGTTCGCCCACCTCCGCGCGCAGCAGGTAGTGCGACTCCTCGTCCAGGCCGAAAAAATGAAATTCGCCCAGCTCGTCGGTCGTGGCCGTCGACACACGGGCCAGCAGCGTGCCGGCCGCGTCGGGAGAAATGTAGTGAAACCGTGGCGTTGGCCACCGGCCCCATGAACCACACCTGCCCGTCGATGCGGCTGCGCAGCGGCCGCGGCGAGTCGTCGGCGTTGCAGGCGACCAGCGCCCAGCAGGCCCAGAACCACGAGGAAGCGAGCGGGAGAGCGGCGAAGAACGGCGACGGGCGATGCATGAGAGGCTCCTTCGAGTCGGCGCCGGAGAGCCCTTCTCCGGCTTGTGTCGTCACGCGTCCCGGCCCCGTGGGCGCCCAGAACGAGGATCTATCGGTCAGAGTCGCCGCGTGTCGCGCAGACTTTCTTTTGACCCGCCCTGCTTTTGCACGGCGGGGGCTGGCCGGGGCAAGGCGGATGGGGTGAAAAGTGTATGGATTACACGGGGCCACATGTAAGCGAGTGGCGCCGTGGCGGCAGGTTGCAGTGAACCTGGCCCGGTCGGGTCAGGTCGAAAGCCCCCACGGCTTCGCTACAGTGGCGGGGCCAGGGGGAGTGCCGATGCGCCGACTTTGCTGTGGTTCTTGTCTGCCGCCCTGGCGGGGTGCGCGCCGGGGGCGCTGAGCGGGGATCCGATGATCCCGAGCCGGCACGCGAGCGTGGGCGCACCGGACGCGGGTGGGGCCGCCGGGGGAGCCGCCGGTGAGGCCGGCGGATCCGCCTGAGGTGCCGCCCATGATGCCGCCGCCGCCGATGGAGGAGCCGCCGAGAGCGAGCCGGCGCTCACGATGTACTGGCTGACGCGGGCGCAGTTCCAGAACTGCCTGCGGGATCTGCTGGGGCGGTGGAGGTGCCGGTGGATCTGGAGGCGGATACGCCGCCGCATGGCTTCGCGAGCATCGGGGCGAGCGAGCTGACGGTGTCGCCCCGGGCGGCGGAGCAGCTCGAGGCGGCGGCGCCTGCAGTCGCGGGCCGTGTGTTCGGCGACGGCGAGCGCCGGCTGGCCCTGGTGGGCCGCTGTGACGTGGCCGATGGCGCGTGTGGACGATTTCTGAGGCGTTTCGGGCGGTTGATACGTGGCGGCGGCCGCTCTCGGGCGAGGAGGTGGGGAGCTGTCGGCGCTGTTCGCCGAGCTGCTGCGGACGCTGCGGGATCCCTGGCGGGCGATGGAGTTCACGGTCGCGACGATGTTGCAGTCGCCCTGGTTCGTGTTCCGCGTCGAGCGGGGCGAGGGGGCCGAGGGCGCACGCCGCTACTCCGACGTCGAGCTGGCGAGCCGGCTGTCGTTCCTCATCTGGAACAGCGGGCCCGATGATGCGCTGCTGGCGGCGGCGGAGCGGGGCGAGCTGGCCACGCCCGCCGGCATCGAGCTCCAGGCGCGGCGGCTGCTGGCCGATGAGCGCGCCCGGGAGGCGATGCGGCACTTCTTCGGCGAGTTCTTCCTGCTCGATCGGCTGGACGGGCTGACCAAGGATCGCGACGTCTTCCCCCAGATGAGCCCGACGCTCGGCGCTGCCATGCGGCGCGAGGTGGAGGCGATGATCGATGACGTGGTCTTCGGCCGCGACGCCGATCTGCGCAGCCTGCTGACCACGCGCGACACCTTCATCGACGCGGAGCTGGCGGCGCTGTACGGGCTGCCGCCGGTGGAGGGGCCCGGGTTCCAGGCGGTGCACCTGCCCCCGGACAGCCCCCGGGGGGGCCTGCTGGGGACGGCGGGCATCCTCGCGCTCAACGCCCACAACACGGTCACGTCGCCGACGCTGCGCGGAAAGTTCATTCAGAACACGCTGTTGTGCTTCGATGTGCCGCCGCCGCCCCCCGGCATCCCGCAGCTCACGGAGGGGGACGGCGAGCCCGAGACGACGCGGGAGAAGCTGGAGCGGCACCGGTCCGATCCGTCGTGCAATGGCTGCCACCAGTTCATGGATCCGCTGGGGGTGACGCTGGAGAACTTCGACGCCATCGGGGCCTTCCGCACGACGGAGCGCGGCCTGCCCATCGACGCGCGGGCGCGGGTGGAGGGCGAGGTGGTGGCCGGCGCGCGCCAGCTCGGCGAGGTGCTGCGGCAGCGCGAGGAGATCGGCGCCTGCTTCGCCCGGCGCTTCTTCCGGCATGGGATGGGCCACCTGGAGAGCGAGGCCGAGGAGCGCGCGGTGCGGGGGCTGATCGACGCCTTCCGGGCCAGCGACCACCGCTTCCAGGCCCTGGTCGTGGCCCTGGTCACCAGCGACGCCTTCCGCCTGGTCGGGGAGGACGAGTGATGCGCCCGATGCACCGACGCACCCTGCTCAAGGGTCTCCTCGGCGGCGCCGCCGCCACCGTCGCCCTGCCGCCGCTGGAGGCGATGCTGAACCTGCATGGCACGGCGTGGGCCGATGGGACGCCCCTGCCGACGCGGTTCGGCGTGTGGTTCTGGGGCAATGGCATCCGCCGGGAGCACTGGACGCCCGACGGGGAGGGCCGCGGCTGGCAGCCCCGGGCCGAGCTGGCCCCGCTGGCGCCGCACCGCAGCCACCTGAGCGTCATCACCGGCCATGAGATCAAGACCGCCACCCACCCGCACCACTCGGGGATGACGGGCATCATGACCGGGGCGCGCTACCACCAGAACGGCACCACCCGCGACACCATCGTCACCACCTTCGCGCGGCCGTCCGTCGACCAGATCGCCGCGGCGCACTACGAGGGCCAGACGCCGTTCCGGTCGCTGGAGGTGGCGGTCTGCCGGTTCTGGGGCACCGACGAGGGCACCACGTTCCAGCACCTCAGCCACAACGGCCCCAACAACGTGAACCCGTCGGAGTACTCGCCCCGGCGGGTGTATGACCGTCTGTTCGGGATGGGACCGGCGGCCCCCCAGCTCGACCTGGCGCGGCGCAGCGTGCTGGACGCGGTGATGGGCCAGATCACGCGGCTCAAGGGGCGCGTCGGGGCGCGCGATCGCATCCGGCTGGACCAGCACTTCGAGAGCATCCGCGCCATCGAGCAGCGGCTGGGCGCTCCCCAGGCCGCCTGCGCGCTGGGCGAGCCCCCGGCGGCCGACTACCCCGACCTGGACGGCCGCGAGCAGATCGCCGAGAAGAACGCCGCCATGTCGGAGCTGGTGGCCCTGGCCCTCGCCTGCGACCTCACCCGGGCCTTCTCGGTCATGTTCAGCACGGCCGGATCCGGCGTCATCGTCTGGCCCGCCGGGGCGCGCAACAGCCTCCACCAGATGTGCCACGACGAGGCCGCGCCCCAGCCCACGGTGCACGCGACGGTGGTCTACACGATGGAGCGCCTGGGCGATTTCCTCAATCGTCTCAAGCAGATCCCGGAGGGGGACGGCAACCTGCTGGACCACTGCTCCATCCTCTGCACGACCGAGCTCAGCGAGGGCAACGTGCACTCCAACGACGAGTTCCCCATCCTCATCGCGGGCAAGGGCGGCGGTCGGCTGAAGGGGGACTGGCACTACCGGGGCCGCGGGCGGCCCAACACCAGCCACGCGGTGCTGACGGCGCTGCGCGCCGGGGGGGTGCCGGCGCCGACCTTCGGCGATGGGCCGGGGCTGGTGGGGGACAGCATCGGGGAGCTGGAGGCCTGACAGGATGTTGAGAGAAGCGCCCGTCGCATCGTCGGCGCGCGCAGGCCATCTGCTGCGTCGTCAGAAGTCCTCGACAATGCTCGGGTAGGCGACGCTCTTTTCGTCTCACTTCGTGCGGCTGGCGCCATTGATGGGTGTGGTCTCGGGCATCCATCGACTCTGGAGGCGCCATGCGTGGCTTCGCGTGTACCCTGCTCGCCCTCGCTCTGTCGGCATGCAACACGTCTTCGGGCGGCGGGAGGCCGCTCGGGGGCAGCGCGCAGCAGGCGGTCTGTGACGTGCCCCTCTGCGGGTCGGCGCGGTTTGGGCTGGAGGAGGCGGAGCCACTGCCCGATCTTCACCTGGCCTTGCTGCCCCCGGGGGAGGCGGCTCAGCGGGTGCGCGCGGCCTTCGCCGCCGGCGACGAGGGGGCGGCGCTGCTCGCCCGGGCCGTGGCGGAGGGGGTCTTCACGCCCGAGACCCAGGCCTGGCTGGTCGCGGGCCTGGACGCCACGGTGCCCGGCTGGCGGGGCGTGCAGGTGGCGGCGTCGCAGGACGATGTGGGCATCGCGACCGGGGAGTATGCGCTCGACACCACGGGCTGCGGGGACATGTCGCTGCGGCTCGAGCTGACCGGCGTCACCGTCGTCGAGCGGGACGACAACTTCGCGGATGACCGCGTGTACTGCCTGGTGCAGGCCCGCGACGAGCGGGAGGTCGAGGTGCTGCACACCGGCATCACGCCGGCGCTGGGCCCCGGGGAGCGGGCGTCGTTCAGCGACAGCGTGATGTATGGTCGCGACGCGCCGAAGGATCCGGGTCGGGAGCTGGCGCTGCGCTACGACTGCTGGGAGCACGACAGCACCGAGGACTACGACGACTTCCGCGAGGCCGTCCGGGCGCTGGATCAGCTCGGCAAGGCCATCGGAAGCACAACCATCATCTCGGCAGCCAAGGCGGGCCGCATCTTGATCGAGCTGGCCGCGGCGCTGGACGGCGATGACCACCTGTATTCGGCGGATGAGCGGCTGGGCCGGCAGGCCCTCTGGACCTGGATCAACGAGCGGGACCGCACGATCTCGGCCGGCGGGACCCACAGCGGCAGCGACTGGTCGTGGAAGCTGCACTTCACGGCGACCGGCTGCGCGCTGGGGGTCGCCGAGGCGCCGAGGCCCCCCGCCGGTGTGGCATGCGGGCCGGCGAGCTGCGATGGCTGCTGTAGCGGAGGGCGGTGCATGGCCGGGGGCGACGAGCAGACGTGTGGCCGGGGCGGTGGTGCATGCGAGAGCTGCGGCTCGGGCGAGACGTGTGGGGGTGGCGCGTGTCGCTTCGACGACAACGCGACCTTCTCGCTCACGGTGCTGTACGCGGAGGTGGCCTTCACGAAGGCGAACGGCGACTGCTGGGATGACATCTTCGGTGGGTGTGACGATCCGCCGGATCCCTACCTGGAGGCGACCTCGGGTGGCCGGAGCGGACGGACCACCCTCGCCCGCGACACCTGGAGCCCAAGCTGGAACAGCACCATCCTCAACGGCGTGAAGGCCCGGGATCTGATGAACCAGGTGACCTTCGTGGTGACGGACGACGACATCCAGTTCGATGATCTGATCGGCCGGTGCAGCTTCGCAGTGAGCGCTGACCAGCTTCAGCGTGGCGGCCTGATCCGGGTCGACTGCGGGCAGAGCGTCGTGGCCTTCGAGGTCACGCCACAGTAGCGCCGCTCGCCGTGCGCGAGGGGGCGCTCGCCCGGGTGGTGCGGGCGCTGACCGCGACCACCCCATCCCACTTCCAGAAGCGCGGGTAATCGTCAATTGTTTCAGTGGCTTACGGCGCGTTGCCCTGCCTGTCCCGGCCGTTGATGCCCAGCGCAGGCGTGCACTATTCTGGCACCTCGTTGCAGGGGTGGAGTCGAGGAGTGCAATGCGAGTCCGTGAGCTGATCCTGGCCGTGCTGGCCCTGGGAGCGTCCGCGTGTGATGACGGCGACGACCGCGCCGCCGACGGGGCCGTGGTGTCGGGGGACGCGGTGGTGGCAGACGCCGGTCTGCCGGATGTGGGCGAGGACGCCCGCCTGGATGGAGGGGAGGGGCCGAGCATCTGCGCCAGCGCTGTCGGCACCTGCACCGAAGAGGAGTCTCACTGCACGGCCGACGGGCAGGTCGAGGCGTGCGCCTTCGCCCCCGAGCTCGGCTGCATCGCGGCGCGCTTGACCGACTGCGCGGCCGAGGTGGGGCCGGGATCGACGTGCCAGGCGGACGGCCCGCTGTCCGCGGTGTGCTCGGCGGCCACGCCCGACGCCGTGTGCCCTGGGTCGACCGACCAGTGCGCCGAGGTCGGGTCCCGCTGCGGGGCAGACGGCGCGCTGGAGATCTGCGCTCTCGATGACGCGCTCGGCTGCATCGCGTACCGCGTCGTGGACTGCGCCGCCGAGCTCGGCGCGGGCGCGGGGTGCGAGGCCGAGAGCCCCACGGCGGCGAGCTGCGTGGCCGCCCCGCCCCCGGCCATCTGCCCCGAGGCCATGGGGGTGCCGGGGGAGGCCAGCACCTGTGGTCCTGGCGGCACCCTCGAGACGTGCGCGCTCGATCCGATGCGCGGCTGCATCGCGCGCAGCGCGCTGCTCTGCGAGGACGCGGCCGGCCCGGGGGCCACCTGCGTCGCCCAGAGCGAGACGCTGGCCACCTGCGAGGTGCCCCCGCCGGCGCCCATCTGCCCCGGCTCGGACTGCGTGGCCGAAGGCGAGGCGGTGTGCGGCCGGACGGGCACCCTGGACGTCTGTCGCGTCGACGAGGCCCGGGGCTGCGTCGACCGGGTCGCCGTCCAGTGCACCGACGAGGTGGGGCCGGGCGCCGGGTGCCTGGACGACGACCCGGCCCGGGTCCGGTGCTCCGAGCCCCGCGCCATCTGCCCGGAGGCCGCCAACCAGTGCAGCGACGTGCGCGTCCGCTGCGAGGTCAACGAGGACATCGTCAACTGCTACTTCGACGAGGCCCGACAGTGCATCGCCGTGTCGCTCTTCTCGTGCGAGGGCCAGTTCCGCCCGGGATCGCGCTGCGCGTCCATCGACTGGCGCGAGGCGGAGTGCCGGTAGGGTCGGCGCAGGCGTCTGACTGCCGAGCGGCCCGGGGTGGTGGTCAGGGGGCCTGGCCACGCGACCGGAGCTTCTGGCGCAGGTAGGACTCGGCCACGGGGGCGAACGTCGGCAGGCGGCCGTCCTCGTCGGGGGTCGTCGCTTCAGAAAGCAGGCGGCGCAGGGACGCGACCGAGTCGTCCTGTCGGAGTTGTGCTTGCAGCGCGCGGATGACCGTGGCGCGGTTGGCCATCAGGCGACCCGCGTTCAGGGCCAGGGTCTCGATGTCAGCGGCGGCAGCGGCATCGTCCGGGTCGGCGGGCCGCACGCGGCCGAGGGCGTCGTACCGGAAGCGATCCACGAGATCGGGCAAGCGCGTCGGGTTCAGGTGCAATGGCTCAGCGCCGCGGGCGGCGTCGCAGTGGCGCTGCGCCTTGGGGACCGTGCTGCCGACACATACGCCAAGGAGGTTGGACCAGCTGAGGGTGGCTTCGGGGTGCGTGGAGCGAGCCAGCCGATGCTCGATCTTCATGCCGCCAGCAGCCGGAGCCCGTTCGGAGGCGGCGGGGACGTCCCTGCCGTCGCGATGGATCACAACGCCGCAGTAGGCGCACAGGCCGCTCTGGTCGCGCCAGAGTGCCCGCCGCACCTTCGCCGCGCAGTCCCCCGGGAGGAGCTTCCAGTCGTCAGGCGCTGGGCGGCCACCCTCGGCCTTCGCGGTGCGTTGGGCGACCCCCAGACAACGCGGGGCTGCGCCCTTGCGGATGAACCTCACGGCGCGGCGGCGGCGCTCTGGGCGTCGTGCAGCTCCCACTCCAGGGCGGTGATGGCGGGATCGTCGGGGCCGAGCTGCGCGGCGAGGGCGTCGAGCTGCGCGCGGGCGGCTTGGAGCTGGCCCGCCTCGATGGCCCCGGCCACCTCGGCGAGGCGCTGGGTGAAGGCCGCAGGTCGCTCGGGGACGCCCATGAGGTCCCGTAGAACCGTATTGGAATCAAGGCCTTCTGCGGTGTTGACCAGGTGGACGTGCCCGTCGGCGTCGAGGAAGCGGACCATCTCCGCGGGTACACTCGCGAGGATCTGCGGCGAGTGGGTGGTGACGATGAACTGCAGGCCCGGGAAGGCCGCCATCAGGTCAGGCAGGACGGTGCGCTGCCAGGCGGGGTGCAGGTGCAGCTCGATCTCGTCGATGAGGACGACGCCCTCCACCTGCTGGGGGGCGTCGGCGCCGAGCTGCGGGTTCAGGCGGGCGGCCCGCCAGGCGATGTCGCCGGCGAGGGCGACGAGATCGCGGTAGCCCGCTGACAGGAAGTCGAGGGGCAGCTCGCGGCCGTCCTTGAACTCGACCCGGAGCTCCTGGTGGCCGACGTCGTAGCGCAGGCGCGTGGCGTCGGGGATGAGCCGCGCGGCGGTGCGCTGGACGGCTTCGAGGGCCGGGAGGTGGACGGTGTCGGGGGACTGGCCCCGCTCGAACGCGAGGGCGAGCTGCTGGATGCGGGTCTGCTCCTGGCCGCGGATCCAGTCGCGGAGGGGGGTGAGCTGGGCTGCGGCGTCGTGCCAGCCCGTGTACCCGTCGAGGCGATCACCGACGCCCTGGTCGGTGACGGGGGCCGACCGCCAGAGGCGCTGGCTGGGGTAGTGGGCGAGGAGGGGGAGCTTGCTCTTGAAGGGTTGTAGAGTCCGAGGGGACGCGTACCGTCGCACGTCCTCTGAAGACGACTCGAAGACGGTCTTGGAGGCAAGGCTCCGCCGCCCGCAACTCCATGTGAGCTGTGAGGTTTCCCGCATGGCGACCGCGTGGATGGTTGCAGGCCACTGCGGCTCGAGACCAGCCTGATTGCCCACATCGGTCCGTACCGCGCGGACGTCCCGGTCACCGATCTCGCGCCGCCAGCCATCAGGGGCGTCGGAGAGGAGGAAGCCGCCAAGGACGACCGCAGCGCTGTCGAGAATCGTCGTTTTGCCAGAGCCGTTGACGCCTGCGAGGACCGTGCAGCGGGGGTGCAGTGCCAGTCGCAGCTGTTCCAGGGCCCGAATGTTGTAGGCGATCAGGTGGGTCAGTCGCATGGTGGGAGCATAGCCCTGGCGACTCCGAGGGGCAACTGCGCCTGGAAGGTCCGGGCCGAAAACTCTCAAGTGTTCCGAGGGCTTGCGGCCCGTCGCTCAGCCCTCGACGAGCTTCGCGATGAGGGGGCCGTTGCCCTGGATGGCGCAGCGCTGCTGGTAGAGGGCGAGGCCGCGGGGGCCGCCGAGCTCGGTGCCGCCGCCGGCGCGGCCGGGGCCGCCGTGGGTGAGGTGCGGCATGACGAGGCCGGGGTGGAGGGCCTGGTCGGCGACCTTGGCGTCGGTGACGACGAGCCGGCCATGGTGGGCGCCGAGGGTGAGGATGGCGTCGCGGAGGAAGGCGCGGTCGTCGCCGTAGACGGAGCCGACCAGGCTGCCCTGGCCGAGGCGGACGAGGGCCGCGGCCTCGGCGACGGTGCCGTCGTAGGGCAGCAGGGTGGCGACCGGGCCGAAGACCTCGACGTCGTGGACGGGGCCGGGGGCGTGGGGGTCGCGGGCCTGGAGGAGGACGGGGCGCTGGAAGTAGCCGCGGCCGGCCTCGACGCCGACGAGGGGGGCGTCGCCCTGGTAGACGACGTCGGCCTGGGTCTGGAGCTGGGCCAGGCCTTCGCGGGCGCTCTTCTGCTGGCCGGCGGTGGCCAGGGGGCCCATGTGGACCGACTCGTCGGCCGGGTCGCCGACGAGGGTGCCGGCCAGGCGGCGGCACAGGTCCTCCTTGACCTCGCCCAGCAGGTCGTGGGGCACCAGGATGCGCCGGGTGCCGGTGCACTTCTGGCCGGCCTTCTGGGTCATCTCTTTGTGCAGGTGCACCAGGAAGGCGTCGACGGTGGCGTCCTCGGCGTCGGGGGCGAGGACGGTGGCGTTGAGGCTGTCGGCCTCGATGTTGACGGGGATGCCGGCGCGCAGGACCTGGCGGTGGCCGCGGATGGCGAGGCCGGTGTCGGCGCCGCCGGTGAAGGCGATGGCGTCGCCCGGCCCCACATGGTCGAGCAGGTCGCCCACCGAGCCGGTGAGCAGGGACAGGGCGCCGGGGGCAGGATGCCCGCGTCGACGACCACCTTGACCATGTGCCAGGTCATCCAGGCGGTGGCGGTGGCGGGCTTGGCCAGCACCGGCATGCCGGCGAGGAGCGCACAGGCGGCCTTCTCGGCCAGGCCCCAGGCCGGGAAGTTGAAGGCGTTGATGTGGAGCGCCACGCCCTCGCGGGGCAGCAGGATGTGCTGGCCCTGGAGGCGCGTGCCCGGGCGGCCGAGGGTCAGGGCGTCGCCGTCGAGGAGGGTGCGGCGATCGCCCAGCTCCCGGGCGAGGCTGGCGTAGTACATCAGGGTGCCGGTGGCGCCGTCGACGTCGAACTTGGCGTCGCTCCGGGTGTTGCCGGCGTTGATGCGGCCGATCTCGATGAGGGCCTCGCGCTCGGCGTGGATGGCCTTGCTCATGGCGGCGAGGAGGGCGCCGCGCTCGGCGAAGGTGAGGGCGCGCAGGGCCGGGCCGCCGACGGTGCGGGCGTGGGCGAGGGCCTGGGCCAGGTCGAGGCCCCGGGTGGATGCGGTGGCGACGGCGGCCTCGGTGGTGGGATCCACCAGGGTGGCCGCGCCGGCGGGATCACCCGCCTGCCAGCGGTCGCTCAGGTAGCTCGTCAGGGCCTGCATCACTTCCACTCCTTCTGGGCGCGCTGGTAGTCCTGCACGGTGTCGATCTCGCGCCAGTCGCCCGCGATGGGGCAGACGCCGAACTGCTCGCCGTGGCGGATGGCGTCGTTGAACAGGTCGGTCATGTAGGCCTGGCGCAGGGTGGGGGCGTTGCCGTAGGGGCGCTCGCGGCCGCCCAGGCGGGCCTCCTGGTACAAGGCCCAGAGGCGACCGACGAGGCCGCTGGTGAGGCGCGCGAGCCCGATGAACTCGCCGACGGCGCCCTCGCTGGAGACCTGCTTGCCCACCTCGGTGACCAGCTCGTAGGGCGAGAGGCGCAGCAGCTCGGCCTCGCTCTCGGGGTGGTCGGTGCGGCCCTGGTAGATCTGGCGCCAGGCGGTGTCGACGACGAGGACGCCGGGCTGGGCGTGGCCGAGGAGGCGGCCGACCACCGACGGGCGATAGAGGATGTCGCCGTAGCTGACGATGACGTCCCCGACCAGCTCGGGGCCCGCGCAGAACAGGCTCTCGAGGATGTTGTTCTCGCGGTGGCGGTGGTTGTCGACGAACCGCACGCCCTTCGCCTGGATGCCCCGGCCCATGTAGCCGCGGATGATCACCACGTCGTCGATCCCGTGGGCGCGCAGGGCGTCGAGCTGGTGGTGCAGGATGGGCTTGCCGGCGATCTCGACCATGCACTTGGGGCGATCGTCGGTGTGGGGTCGCAGGCGGCGGCCCATGCCCGCCGCGATGATGATGGCCTTCATGTCGACGACCCTCCCGGCCGCGGCGCCGGGCGCCCCAGCGCCCGGAAGATGCTCAGGGACGTGCGACCCAGGTAGAGGACGTGCACGCCGCCATAGGCATAGAGGAAGAGATCCATGCGCCCGAACAGGGCGAACAGAGGCAGGGTGGTGGGGTACTGGCTGATGAGCCGGGCCCCCGCCATCACCAGGCCGAGGGGGCCGGCGGCCTTCTGGCCCGCGGCCTCGCCGTGCTTGAGCTGGGCGGTGCCCGTGGCCTGAGCGTACTCGGGGGTGCGGACGAACTTGGTGAGGGCGATGGCGGAGCCCACGACGGCCAGCGTCAGGATGCCGGTGAAGAGGGCGAGCGTGCCGCCGCCCTCCCAGAGGTGCCAGCGGATGGAGAGACCGCCGACCAGCAGGAAGGCCTTGACCTCGTCCATGAGGAAGTCGAGCAGGCCCCCCACCGGCGAGGAGCGACCGGTGTAGCGGGCGAGCTGGCCGTCGGCGCAGTCCAGCACATAGGACGCCTCGACGAGCAGGATGCCGAGCCAGAGGCCGGCCCAGGTCGGGACGAGGGCGAAGGCCAGCACGGCCAGCTTCATGACCGCGATGGACGCGAACGTCACCTGGTTGGGGGTGACGCGCGTGGGCGCGAGCTTCGCCACGACCACGGCCGCAGGCGGCCGGGCGATGTAGCGATTGAACAGTGAATCCGCGGGTTTCTGGCTCTCGCGGTAGATCTTTCGGGCGTCGTCGAGCACAGGACTCCAGCCAGGCAGGATGCCTCGTGCTACCTGTTGTGTGGCCCGGATGCGAGGAAAATCCGCGGGGTGGTGTGCCTCAGGCCTGGAGGGTGGCCAGCAGGCGGGCGAGGCGGTCGTAGCTCTCGGCGGCGCCTGCCTCCATCCCCGACTGGACGTGGCCGTCGCGGGCCGCCTGGGAGGCGTGGGCCATGGTGGCGATGAGCCGGGTGGCGCCGCCCTCGACGTCGACCAGCTCGGTGGTGACGACGACCTCGTGCTCGGGCATGGGCTCGAAGATGAAGGTGTGGACCATGCGCTCCCCGGGGACGACCTCGCGGTAGACGCCGTGGAAGGCGTACCGGGTGCCATCGTCGTCCCGCTGGACGAAGCGCCAGGCGCCCCCCGGGCGGAAGTCGACCTCGCACTCGATGAGGGGGGCGGCGTCCTGGCCCCACCAGCGCGCCAGGTGGGCGGTTTCGGTGATGGCCGCCCAGACCAGCGTCCGGGGGGCGTCGAAGAGCCGCGTGAAGTGGATGGTGGTGTCGGTGGGCAGGGTGACCTGCAAGACCCGATCGGTGAGGTGCTGGGCGAAGGCGTCCAGCTTGCGCAGGGTGCCGAAGCCGCCCTCGACGGCGTGGTACTCGAGGGTCGCGGCGCAGGCCTCGGGCGTGTCGAAGAGCGAGCGCAGGGTGACGCGGGTGGCGTCGCCCTCGGTGGCGAGGGTGAGCGTCGTGACGAACCAGCGGGGGCGCTCGACGCTGTCGCCGTGGTCGTACACCAGCCGCGCCTCGGGCTCGATGATCTTCCACGTCACCAGGTTCGGGTAGTCGGTGCCGTCGGGGCCGTGCATGGTGTAGCGCCACTGGCCGCCGACCCTCAGGTCGAAGGCGTGGGTGGTGTTCTTGAAGCCCGCCGGGCCCCACCAGCGGTCCAGGTGGACGGGATCGGTGAGGCTCTTCCAGACCACGGCCCGGGGTGCGCGGACCAGCCGCGTGAGCACCAGCTCGCGATCGGCCTCGGGGCTCGGCGCGAAGCCCGACGCCAGGCCGACGAGGCGGTCGAGCACCTTGCCCATGCCCTGCTCGTGGCCCAGCTCGCTGTAGGCGTCGCGGATGGCGGTGGAGGCGTAGCGGGTGGTCAGGGTCAGCTGCGTGCCGCCCTCCACCTCGGTCAGGTCGACGGTCAGCTCGGATCGGCAGGTGTCTCCCACCGCACGGTGCTTCTCCAGCAGCGGGTTGAACCACTCAAACCACTGGGGCGGGTGCTCGCTGACGTCGTCGATGAACACCAGGCGGGCGGGAGCGGACACCTCGGTGAACGTCCCGACCATGGGAAACTCGGTGCCATCCGGCGCTCGCATCACGATGCGCAGCCGGCCGCCGGGGCGGGCGTCGGCGACGCACTCCGCCACGCTGAAGCCCTCGGGCGCGAACCACCGGACGAGGTGGCGGGCGTCCGTCCAGGCGGCGAACACCAGCGCGCGCGGGGCGGGGATGACCCGCTCGATGATCACGCAGGCGTCGGCCTGCGGCTGAAAGCGCATGGAATCACTCACTTTCTTCGGCATCTTCGGTGGCTTGAAGGTCACGCAGGTACACCTCCAGGCGGTCCAGGCGGGCCTCCCAGTGCTGGCGGTAGCGCTCCACCCAGGTGGCGACGTCCTGCATGGGGGCGGCCACCAGGTGGCAGGGGCGGCGCTGGGCGTCGCGGCTGCGCGCCACGAGGCCTGCGCGCTCGAGGACCTTGAGGTGCTTGGAGATGGCGGGCTGGCTCAGATCGAAGGGGGCGGCCAGGTCCATCACCGTCGCCTCGCCGAGGGCGAGGCGCTCCAGGATGGCGCGCCGGGTCGGATCGGCCAGCGCCGCGAAGGTGGCGCTGAGGGCATCGGCCACTTGGACCTCCTGTTTATATAGCCAGAAGGTTATGGATCGGTGGAGGCCGCCGGGTCAAGGGGGAAGGCGTCTCGACCTCGCGAACTACAACCCGCCCGAGGCGGGTGCTATCTTCGGCCCCATGAAGCGAAGGTCTGGCCAGCGAGCGACGCTCGCGTTTGAGGCGGAGGACGGGGGCTGGAGCCTCTGGCTCGGGGGCCGGAACCTGACGGCCCGCATGACGCCGTCGGACGAGATCGTCGGCTCGGTTCCTGGCGACATCGCCGAGCTTGGAAAGGGGCTGGTCACTGCCTGGCCGACGATCTTCGAGGGTGGACGCTGGCCGATCCCCACCCGAGCGGCCGACGGGCTCGCCGTCTGGGACGAGCTGCAGGCACGAAGGCGGCAGGCCGAGGACGCAGCTGAGGCGACCGCCCTCGCCGAGACCATCACTCGCTTCGAGCGGGCACACCGCGTCGATGTTGCCGCGCTGGCGGGGCTGCAGCTGTTCATCGCTCGGGACGAGGACGAGGTGGCGCTGGCCTGGCGCGCCGATCCGGGCAGCCTGTTCCTCGCCGGTTCCGGCAACGCGCGCATCTCCGCCCCGGTCTTCCTGGGAGCGGTCAAGTCGCTGGTGCGGGGGCTGGCCGATGGGTCCCACCGGGCGTGGCTGGAGGCCGCCGACTCTGCCCCGGGCGCCGAGCGTGTGGTGATGGGGCAGGCTGGCCTCGATGAGGCCGAGGTCGACCAGCTGCTCGGTGAGGCTGGCGTCGACTTCGCGCGCTTCTTCGCCGTGCGGCCCGACGACCTGGCCCTGGGGAGTGCCATCTCCGCCAACGCCTCGCCCGTCGCCATGATGTTCCGGTCGGCGTCTCCCGACCTCAGCGTCGAGGACCGGCTGCGCCTGCGAGCGCTGGTGGTCGCGAGCGCTCCCGCGCCAAGGGCCCGCGACATCCTGGCGGCCATCCGGGCGCGGCTGCCCCGCCCGGACGAGCGCCTCCTGGATCATGACCAGGGCTATGCCTATGCCGCGACGGTGCGGCGCTGGCTCGGCAGGCCTGACGGCTACCTGGACGTCGAGGCTGTCTTGACCGGCACACTGGCGGTGCCTGTCGAAGCCGTCGAGCTCGGGAGCGATGGCCTCGATGGAGGCTGCGTCGAAGGCGAGGCTGCCGGACCGCTCGTCTTCGTGAACACCCGCGCACGCATGGCCAGGTCGAGTTGGGGCCGCCGCATGACGCTGGCCCATGAGCTCTGCCACCTGTTGCTGGATCGGCCCCCTCAGCGCGCGCTCGCCCACACGAGCACGGTCTGGGCACCGCCCGGGCCCGAGCGCCGCGCCAACGCGTTCGCAGCCGAGCTCTTGCTGCCCGTGGCCGGTATCCGTCGCATGAGGGACGAGGGGGCAGGCTACCGAGAGCTGATGGAAGCCTTTGGTGTCGGACAGACCACGGCGATGTGGCATGTCCGAAACCGTCTCGGCGAGGATCTGCTGGCGCCCATCGAGCCCGCCCCGGGGCCGGGGATGCAGGCCGCGAGCTACCTGATCTTGTTCGTGATTCTGGCGAAACCCGATTGCCTGGACCGATCCGTGGAGGAGCTGGCGGCGGAGGCTGGCGCGAGTCCGCGGGTCGCCCGGGAGGTCTTGACCCGCCTTCGAGTGCGCGGCTGGCTGGCTCGGGTCGATGGACGGCACCGCCTCACGGATCCCGACGCGGTCTGGGCCTGGTGGCTGGTCGGCTACACGGATCAGGTCCGCCCGGCGGCGTCGCTCCGGACCCGGCGAGTTCGGCTGCCGGCCGGGACGGACGCGGCGCTGGCCGAGCTGGCCCGGCGGCTCGATCGGTCCAGGACCGGCTGGTGGTGGGGCGGCGAGGCCGGCGCCTGGCAGATGAACCGCGACCTCCATCCGGGACGAGTGATCGTCCACGTCGACGCCAATGACGACGTCGACGTGGAGGGGGACGGAGAGCGTGAGGTGGAGGTGGAGTTCTTGCAACGGCTTTGCCCGGCCGAGGCGTCCGATCCACCCGGAGGGATCGTGAGTCCCGTGCTCATCGAGAGCGAGCTTCGCCAGACGACCGATCCGCGCGTGCTGGCGGAGGCCGACGCCATCGCCCAGCGCACCCGCCGCGCTCGATGATCCTCGATCCGGCCATGAGCACCGCCCTCGTCGAGCTCTCGACGGCGCTCGGCGGGCCGGCTGTGTTGATCTCTGTGTCGCCATGCCCGCCGACGTTGTCGTGGCACGGCTGGCTGCGTCACCGCGCTGGGCACACAAGGTTGGCGTGCGTTGGGTGTTTGACGGTGCACCGAACGTAGATGTGGTGCCTGTCGAGGCGGGCGATGAGTCACCCCTCATGGTCGACGGCTGGTCGCTCTCACGGGTGGGGATGGGGTCCGTCATCTCAATGGCCGTGCCCCTCGTCGGTGCACCCCGGGACATTCGCCTGGCACCGATCCCTTCGATTGTATTGATGAAAATGGTCGCATTTCTCGACCGGCCGCAGGCGCGGGAGAAGGACCGCGGCGACGTCCGCTGGATTGTCGAGCGCTACGCCCGAGACACCGATCGGGTCGTCGACTTCTGGCAGGCCAGGGTCGAGCTCGACCTTGGCCTCGATGAGGCAGGGGCCTGGCTGCTGGGGCGGGACATGGCGGCTGGCATGAGCACGCTCGCGGTCGACCGGGTGCGGGCCTTCGTCGAGCAGATGACCGGTGCCGATCGGCTCCTCGACGACAGGGATCCCCTTGTGCGCCTGTTGCCGTGCCTGTGGGAAGGCTTGTCCGAGGCTCTCAGAGGCTGAAGGCGTCGACGTCGGCGTCTGCGTCGAGGATCCAGGTGGCGGCGCGGCGCAGGCGCTCCATGACGGGCTGGCTGTCGGTGATGCCCTCGATGAGCAGCAGGGGCGGCGCGTCGAGGGCGCGCAGGTCGGCGTAGAGGTGGTGGGTGAGGGCGGCGGCGTCGGCGCGGTAGCGGGCGCCCTGGCGGGGGGCGCGGGTGCAGATGCGGCCGGCGCGGGCGGGGAGGCGGGCGTGCAGCCGGTCGAGGGCCGCGTCGGAGACGGCCGGGCCGATGAGCAGGACGGGCGTTCGGGGGCGGTAGTGGGGATGGCGCGTGCCAGGGGAGTGGATGGATCCCTGGGCGGTGGTGACGGGCTGGCCCAGGATCTCGGCGATGCGCGCGGCGGAGGTGCCGCCGGGGCGCAGGATGCGCGGCTGGTCGTCGAAGAGGGCCAGGACGGTGGACTCGATGCCCACCTGGCAGGGTCCGCCGTCGAGGATCAGGGGGATGCGGCCGTCGAGGTCGGCGCGAACATGGGCCGCCGTCGTGGGGCTGGGGCGGCCGGAGCGGTTGGCGCTGGGGGCGGCGACGGGCACGCCAGCGGCGCGGACGAGGCCGAGCGCCACGGGGTGCGCGGGGACGCGGACGGCAGCGGTGGGGAGGCCCGCGGCGGCCGGCAGCGCGACCCCGTCGCGGCGGGGGAGCACGAGGGAGAGAGGGCCGGGCCAGCACGCCGCGGCGAGGCGGCGGGCGCGGTCATCCGGCAGCGCGAAGGGCTCCACGTCAGCGAGCGCGGCCACGTGGACGATGAGCGGGTTGTCGGCGGGGCGCTCCTTGGCGGCGAAGATGGCGGCGACGGCGGTCTGGGAGCGCGCGTCGCCGCCCAGGCCGTAGACCGTCTCGGTGGGAAAGGCCACCAGGCGGCCGGCCCGGAGCAGGGCGGCCGCCTCGGCGAGGGCCGCGTCGTCGGGTGCGCCCGACGCGGCGCGGATCAGGGTGGGGGCCATGGAGTCTCCCGGTCGAGGGCCGCGCTGATCCTGCCGCGCGCGCGCGCCGGCGTCACCCCCCGGTCAGAGGACGATGTCGCCGCCGTCGTCGCCGGCGGCCAGGGCGTCGATGCGGGCCTGCACACCGGCCCGGCGCTCGGCGGTGGCGCCCGGATCAGCGCCCAGCACCAGCACATCGCCCTCGCGGACGCCGGCCGGCAGGGCCGCCAGGGGGACGTCGAAGGTGTCCTCGAGGCCCTCGGCCACGATGACGGCGAAGCTGCCCTCGATGCGATCCACCACCCACATCTCAGCGCCTCCGTGAGAAAAGATTCAGTGATTTCGGGGTCATGGCGGCGTCGCGCATGCTGCCCCGGATGTTCATGACCCCGATGACCTCGGTGCTGCGGCCCGGCTCCACGCTGACGTGCAGGCCGTTGAGGGCGTCGAACATGAGGAAGAGCCCCAGGCCGGCCCCGCCCTCCTTGCGGTCGATCTGGTCGTCCCCGCGGCGCAGGCCCTTGGCGATGTAGCGACGGACGGTCTCGGCCTCGAGGCCGCCGAATGGGTCGGCGATGCCGAAGACCAGCTTCTGGCCGTCGCTCCCGAAGCTGAAGGCGGGCTGGTCCTCGGGGGTGAGCTGGACGCTGGCCCGACGCCGGCTGGCGTGGAGGGGCGCGCCGGTGGTGCGGTCGATGGGCGCGTCGTAGATGGCGTTCATGAGCATCTCGTCGGCGACGTCCATGAGGCGGTCGACCAGGCGGCCCCGGATGCCCAGGCCGTTGAGCAGGCCCTCGATCCGGTCGAAGGCGAGCTGCTTGTCGGCCGAGCCGGTGACCTGGACGCGGGTGACGGCGCATCCCCAGGGCAGGAGGCCCGCCACGCCGGCGCCGGGACGGCCGAGGACCCGGGCGAGGGTGGCCGTGAGCTCGTCCATGAACCACGGGGCCTCGCGTCCCGCGAGGTGGCAGAACCAGGGGCGGGCGAGCAGCTCCAGCAGGTCGGGCGGCGGGGAGGGGTCGGCGATCAGGATGACCCGCAGGCCGGGGTGGGTGGCGATGGCCGCGTCCACGGCGGCGGGCGTCTGGCCCGGGACGTGGTGGACGATGAGGACGTGGGTGCCCGCCAGGGAGGCGGCGTCCAGGCTGGGGGCGGTGGTGACCAGGCCGCCCGCACAGGTGGCCACGCGCAGGGCCGGCCGGAGGGCCACGGCGTCGCCGATGCACAGGATGCGGGGCTGCACGGCGTCAGAACGCGTCGGCCGGCGGGGCAGGGATGCCCATGAGCGGGGCGGGATCGGGGGTCGGGAGGACCACCGGGCCCCGCTCCATCTGGTCGGGGACGGGGGGCAGGGCCGAGCGCGCGGCCGCGAAGACCGGCTCGTTGCCCGGCGCCCGCGGGCCACCATCGAGGTCGCGCTTGAGGCGTCCGAGGGCGGCACCGTCGAGGGCGCCGAAGCCGTCGAAGACGCTGTTTCGGGCCGATACCCCGGTGATGGCCTGGCGAACCTTGCTCACGACGTCCGCGTCGAGCTCCTTCGCCGTCTGGACGAAGACCGGGAGCGGCGCGGGCCGGCTCTGGAACGACACGGCCAGGCCGTCGGTGTTGCCCGTGAAGGTGAAGGCGGCGTCGGCCTTGCCCAGCTTGACCAGCCCGAGGGCGCTCTGGACGTCTCGCGCCGTCGTCGTCTTGAACCAGTCGCCGGGCACCTGACCCTGGAGCAGGTGGTTCATGACGAAGGACTTGTCGCGGCCGCCCACGGCCACCAGCGCCAGGGTGCGGCCCTTCAGGGCGCCGATGCCGGGGCCGGTGCCCTCGCTCGTGACCAGGACCATCGCCCGGCTGGTCGCGCCGCCCGTGGTGCCCTGGGCCAGGGCGGTGAAGCCGCGCTCGGCCTGGAGCTGGGCCTCGACCACCGCGAAGTGCACCTGGCCCTCCTGGATCTGGCGGTCGAAGTCGCCCCGCGTCGCAAACCCTCGACCTGAAAAGGAAATGCCGGTGGACGCCGTGAGCCGGGCGGCCACGTCGTTGGCGTAGCTGGTGCGAGCGAGGGAGTTGGGGAAGTACACCCGGGGGGCGTAGACGCCCACCACGTAGCCGGCGGGGGCGGCGGCCTCTTCGGGCTGGGCCGCGACAGGGGCGGCGGTGAGCAACCCCGCCGCGAGCAGCCAGGCGGCGATCTGGAGCGCCCTCATGGCGTCGCCTCCTCGAACCGGTAGATGCGGTTCTTCACGTCCGCGATCTCGCCCGCGCGCGCCGCGAGGGGTCCGCCCGCGGCGACCTGGCGGCGGAAGGCCTCCCAGGCGGCGCGCTGGTCGCCTCGGGCCTCGGCGGCCACGCCCACGTTGAAGCTGGCCTCGGGGACCTGGTCTTCGAGCTTCCGCCAGGCCGCCAGGGCGCGGTCACGCCCCTTCTTCTGCTGCCACGCGATCACCAGCAGGTTGTGCTCGACGCCCGCGTCGGCGCCCAGCTCCCGGGCGTCCTCGAGCGCCTTGCGGGCACCGGCCAGGTCGCCGGCCTGGAAGAGGGCCTGGGCCTGCCGGTCGAGGGCGTACTTGCACAGGCGCCTCTCGAGGGGGGCCTGGCAGCGGCCCAGGTGTTCGAGGGCCAGGTCGTAGCGGCGGACGAGGGTGTCGGCGTGGGCCTGGAGGTACTCCAGGTGGCTCGCGGCGGTGCCGGCCTTCAGGAGCGCGGTGAGGCCCGGGCCGGCCTGGCGGCCCTTCTGGATGGCCAGTCCCAGGTGGGTGCGGGCCTCGCGGCCCTCGCCGCGGCGCAGGGCGCCGATGGCGGCGGCGTACTGGAGGCGGGCGCCGGCCTCGCGGGGCAGGCTCGCTTCGGCCTCGAGGGCGACGCGCAGATCGCCGGCCGTCCGCCGGCCGGTGGCGTCGCCGGCGAGCTGGGCGGCGGCGCGGGCGTAGTGCACCAGCGCCTGGCCCTGGCGCAGGGCGGCGTCGGCGGGCCAGCTGCGGGCGGACTCGGTGAGCAGGTCGACCGCGGCGTCCACCTGGCCGCCGTCGACGAGGGCCTGGGCGAGGGCGAGGGCGGTGCCGACCGTGGGCTGGGCCTGCATGGCGGCCTCGAGGTCGCCGCGGGCCCCCGCGGCGTCGCCGGCCAGCAGCTTCGCCCGGCCCAGCGCGTGGCGGGCGGCGGGCAGGTCGGGGCTGGCCTTCAAGGAGGCCTCGGCGGCCGCGCGCGCGCCCGGGGCGTCGTCGAGGGCCAGCCGCAGGAGCGCGCGGTCGGCCAGCAAGGTGGCGTCGGTGGGCTGCAGCGCCAGGGCGCGCTCGAGCAGCTTGTCGGCCGCGGCCGCGTCCTGGGCGGCGGCGGCCTTCGCCCGGGCGGCGAGCACGGTGGCGCCGGCCGCCCGCACGAAGGCGTCGCGGAGATCGAGCTTCAGGGCCTCGTCCAGCGCGGGCGCCGCGACCTCCAGGGCGTCGGCGCGCAGGGCCGTGAGGGCCAGATTCGCTTGCAGGCGCGCCTCTGCGGGGGCCCGGGCGGCGGCCTGGCGGTGCAGGTCGAGGGCGACGTCGAGCTGGCCGCGTTGCCGCGCGACGGTGCCCAGCGCGCTGAGGATCCAGGCGTCGTCGGGGGCCCCCTTGCGGGCCTGCTCCAGGGAGGCCTGGGCGGCGTCGGGCCGGCCGCCGCGCAGGTGGATGACGCCCATCTTGTAGGCCACCTGGGGGATGTCGGCCTTGATCCGGAGCGCCTGGCCGAGCTGCTCGAGGGCCGGGGCGTCGCGGCCCAGCTCCATGAGCGCGGAGCCGTAGAAGTAGCGCCCGTTGAAGCTGTCGGGGCGGCCCTTCACGAAGCGCTCGTAGTAGGGGACGGCCTCCGCGTGCCGGCCCAGCTTGAAGTAGCTCTGGGCCAGGTTGAACAGGACGCTCTCGCGATCGGGCTCGCGCTTCAGGGCGGCCTCGAGGACGGCCACGGCCTGCTCGTAGCGGCCGAGCTGGAAGAGGGCGTTGCCGATGTTGACCTGGGCCTGGATGTTGTCGGGCCAGCGCTTCTGGACCTCCTCGAAGGCGGCGAGGGCCTCGGCGAAGAGGCCGAGCTTGAAGTAGGTGTTGCCGAGCTTCGCGCGCACGGCCGTGGCCTCGGGATCGAGCTTCAAGAAGCGCTCGAGGGCCGGGCGTGCGCGGGCAAAGTCCCGTGCGCCGTAGTAGTGCTCGCCCAGGACCACCAACACCTCGGGGAAGCGCTCGGCCCCCTGGGCGGCCACCTGCTCCAGCACCGGGACGGCCTGCTCGGCCTTGCCGGCGGCCAGCAGGTTCTGGCCATACCAGAAGCGCAGGTCCAGGTTGCCCCCGGCGCGCTTGAGGCCCTGCTCCAGCAGGGGGAGCGCCGCGGCGTGGCGCGCCAGGCTGTAGTGGAGGACGCCGAGCTTCACGTAGACATCGATGTAGGCGGGGTCGGCCTTGTGGGCGTCCAGCAGGGCGTCGAGGGCTTCGCTGTACTTCTCGCGGGCGTCGTCGGCCTTCCCGCGGGCCCGCAGGGCGTCGCCGGCCTCGCGGAGGCGCTCTCCCTCGAGGTAGGCGCGCTGGGCGGCGCCCTGGGGTTGATAGCGCCCCTGGCCCAGGGCGGGGCCGGCGAGGAGGGCGCAGAGCAGGATGATGGCGACGCGCATGGCTCGACCTTGAAGCCCGGTACAGGGGTGGTCCTCGTCGACTCTACCCCGGGGGATCAGCGGTGGCCAGCCTGGGCCACCTCCCCCTGGTGGCCCACGACGGGGCGCATCCTTACACGGCTGGCGCGCCGAGGCTCAGCCGGCCGGGCCGCGGGGGCGGCGGCGAGGCTTGAAGCGGGTGGCGTCGATGCCGTGCTTCTTCACCCGCAGGCCCATGATGCGCTCGGTGATGCCGAGCGCCCGGGCCGCCCGGGCCCGGTTGCCACGGGCGGTCTTCAGCGCCTCGATGAGCAGCTCCCGCTCGACGGTGTCGAGGGTGTCTTCCAGCCGACCTTCTCCAATGGTTCCGGTGGCTTCCGCGGTCTGGAGGGTCGGCGGCAGGTGGTTGCCGTGGATGACCTCGTCGTCGCTGATGAGCACCGCGCGCTCGATGCAGTTGGCCAGCTCGCGGACGTTGCCGGGCCAGTGGTAGGCCATGAGCATGTCGATGGCCGGGGTCGAGATGCGCTGGACGGAGCGCGCGTTGACCCGGGCGTAGTGCTCGATGAAGTAGTCGACGAGCAGGGTGATGTCGTCGCGGCGCTCCCGGAGGGGCGGGACCCGGATGGGGAAGACGTTGAGCCGGTAGTAGAGGTCGGCGCGGAACTCCCCCGTCTCGATCAGGCTCTCGAGGTCGCGGTGGGTGGCGGCGATGACGCGGGCGTCCACCCGCACGGTCTCGGTGCCGCCCACCCGGCGAAACTCGCGCTCTTGCAGCACCCGCAGCAGCGTGATCTGCACCGACGGCGGCAGGTCGCCCAGCTCGTCGAGGAAGAGGGTGCCGCCGCGGGCCTGCTCGAAGCGGCCGGTGTGGCGCTGGACGGCGCCGGTGAAGGCCCCGCGCTCGTGGCCGAAGAGCTCGCTCTCGAGCAGATCCCGCGGGAGGGCGGCGCAGTTGACCGTGATGAACGGGCCGGCCCGCCGGGCGCTGTGGGTGTGGATGGCCTGGGCGACGAGCTCCTTGCCGACGCCGCTCTCGCCGCGCAGCAGGACGGTGGCGTCGCTGGCGGCGACCCGGATCACCTGGTCCCAGACCGCCTGCATGGCCTTGGACTTGCCGATGAGGGTCGGGCGGCTGCCGGGGGCCTCGGCGAGGCGGGCCAGGGCCGGCGCGAAGAGGGCGGCCAGGATCTCGAGGGCGGGGCGCGGGACGCTCGCGCCGGTGACGATGCCCACCACGCTGCCGGCCTGGCGGGCGGCCACGGCGTCGGCGGGGCGGGCGCCGTCGAGGCAGGTCTCGGCGGCGCGGCGCTCGGCGACGGGGGCCGCGCCGGCCGCGGGGGCGAGGCCGAGGGGCGTTCGTCGCCAGGAGGCGGTGACCGGGGAGGCCGGCGGCGGCGAGGTGCTCGGCGGCCTGGGCCAGCAGGTGGCAGGGTGCCACCGCCCCCAGCACCTCGGCCACCTCCGCCAGCGGGGCCGGCGAGACGATCATCGCGGGGCGGCGAGCAGGGCAGGCAGGGCGTCGGCGCGGGCCACGCAGTCGGCGACGCTTACGCCGTGGATGCCGTTGCCGGCCAGGTACAGGCCCGCCGGCAGAGCGGCCTCGGCGGCCTGGACGCGATCCAGGTGGCCGAGGGTGTACTGCGGGATCCCGGCGTCCCAGCCAATGATGCGGTGGAAGACCGGAACGGCACCGGGGCGCCGAGGGTGATGCCGACCTCGGCGAGGCGAGGCCAGCAGGGCGGCGTCGTCGAGGCCCACGAGGGCGGGATCCCGGGCGCCGCCGATGATGACCAGCAGCGCGTGGCCGGCCGGGGCGCGCCCCAGGAGGCCGTGGACGGCCCGCAGCGCCCAGGACCTGCCGGCCGGCCTTCTTCCGGGACCAGGTAGCCGAAGCCGTCGAGGCTGCGGGAGCTGATCCTGGCGGTAGCCGAGGCCGACCACGGCGACGGGGGCGTAGGGGATGCCGGCCAGGGCCTCGGTGGCCGCCGGGCGGGGGGCGAGGGCTGCCCGGAGGTGAAGGCGGGGGTCGCGAAGACCACGGCGTCGGCGTCGAGCGCGTCCCCGCCAGCGGCGGCCACGCGCCAGCCCCGTCCCTGGCGGGACAACCCGCCGACGGGCCGGCCCAGGTGCACCGCGTCGCCCAGGCGGGCGGCCAGCGTCTCCACCAGCTCCCCCATGCCGCCGGTGAAGGAGGTGAGCTTGCCGCCGGGTCCACCCCCCTCCTTGCGGCTCTTCATCAGCCCCTTGAACAGGCTGCCGTAGCGACGCTCCAGGTCGGGCAGGGCCGGCAAGGCTGCGTTAATGCTCAGTTTTTCGGCATCGCCCGCGTAGATGCCCGTCACGAACGGATCGGCGAGGGTGTCGGCCGCTTCGACGCCGAGGCGGCGGGCGAAGAAGGCATGCACCGACTCCTCGGGGCCCTCCCGGCGGGCCCGGACGAACGGCTCGCCGAGGGCGCGCAGGCGCCCGCGCAGGCTCATGAGATCGCTCTTGAGGAAGGCGGGCGGGCTGGCGGGCAGGGGCTTGAGGGCCCCGTCCAGGAAGAGGTAGCGGCGCTTCGCGGCGTCGGACGCCGGGCAGAAGTGGTCCTCGGAGATGCCGGCGTCGCGGGCGAGGGTGAAGACGCCGGCGCGCTTGTCCAGGACGCCGTTGGCCGCGTGCTCGACGAGGAAGCCGTCGGCCCGCTCGCTGTGGATCTTGCCGCCCGCGCGCGCCTCGGCCTCCAGGACCACCACGTCGTGGCCCGCCTGGCGCAGCCGGAAGGCCGCCGACAGCCCGCTGATCCCGGCCCCGATGACGACGATCTTCATCGCGTCAGCCCTGCGCGCTGCGCCGCGCGGCGGAGGCCTGGCGGACGTAGCGCACCAGCTCGCCGACCCGCTCGGGCGAGGTGTGCTGGTGGATGCCATGCCCCAGGTTGAAGATGTGCCCGGTGCCGTCCCCGGCGTCGTCCAGGATGCGGTCGATGGCGGGCCTCAGGGCCTCCCAGGGCCCGAAGAGGCGGCCGGGATCCAGGTTGCCCTGGAGGGCGACGCCGGGGCCGACCAGCGCCCGCGCCCGGTCGAGGGAGAGCGTCCAGTCCACGCCCAGGACGTCGGCGCCGCAGCCGGCCACGAGGTCGAGGTAGGTGCCCGTGCCCTTGGCGAACGCGATGATGGGCACCCCGGGGTGGCGACCGCGGATGCGCTCCACCATGCGCCGGGTGTAGCGCAGGCCCCAGTCGGCGTAGTCGGCCGGATCGAGGCAGCCGGCCCAGGAGTCGAAGATCTGCAGGGCGCGGCAGCCGGCGTCGGCCTGGAGGCAGAGCAGGTCGGCCGACAGATCGGCCAGCAGCGCGAAGAGCTGGTCGGCGGCGGCGGGCTCCTGGTGCAGGAAGGCCTTGGTCTTCATGAACTGGCGGCTCGAGCCACCCTCGATCAGATAGCTGGCGAGGGTGAACGGGGCGCCGGCGAAGCCGATGAGGGGCACGTCGGCGGGCAGGGCCGCCACGGTCGCGCGGACGGCGGCCGCCACGTAGCCCAGGTCGTCGGCCACGTCGAAGCGCTTGAGGCGCCCCACGTCGGCGGCCTGCTGCACCCCGTTGGAGACCACCGGTCCGTGGCCCTTCGAGAACTCCACCGGGGCCCCCATGGGCGGCAGAATCGTGAGTAGATCCGAGAAGATGATGGCCGCGTCGAGGCCATAGGCGTCGATGGGCTGCAGCGTGACCTCGCAGGCCAGCTCCGGGGTCTGGCACAGCGTCCAGAAGTCGACCTTGGCGCGCACGGCGCGGTACTCGGCCATGTAGCGGCCGGCCTGGCGCATCAGCCAGATGGGGGTGCGCTCGGTGGGCTGGCTGCGGCAGGCACGCAGGAAGAGGGGTTCGGTCACGACGCTCTCCGGGTCGGCGTTGCGGGCGCAACATCGCAGAGGCGGGCGTCGACTTCAACGTGGGCGGGGCTTGTCGCCCTTCAGGCGGGCCTCTATGCTCCCGCTCCCGTTGAGACCCACCGTCGGAGGCGTCGATGGCCGAGCAGTTCATCTATCACATGCGGGATCTGAAGAAGGTCTACCCCGGGGGACGCGAGGTCCTGAAGGGCGTCAACCTCTCCTTCTACCCGGGCGCCAAGATCGGCGTCATCGGCGGCAACGGCGCCGGGAAGTCGACGGTCCTGCGCATCATGGCGGGCCTCGACATCGACTTCGTGGGCGAGGCCTGGCTGGCCAAGGGCTACAAGGTCGGCTACCTGCCCCAGGAGCCCGAGCTCGATCCGACCCTGGACGTCATCGGCAACGTCCGCCTGGGCCTGGCCCACATCCAGAAGCTGCTCGACGACTTCAACGACATCTCCAACCAGATGGGTGATCCCGACGCCGACTTCGACGTCCTGCTGGAGAAGCAGGCGAAGCTGCAGGATCAGATCGACGCCCTCGACGCCTGGGATCTCGACAGCCACCTCGAGGTGGCCATGGACGCGCTGCGCTGCCCCCCGGGCGACCAGGCCGTGACCCACCTGTCGGGCGGCGAGAAGCGCCGCGTGGCCCTGTGCCGGCTGCTGCTGGAGAAGCCCGACCTGCTGCTGCTGGACGAGCCCACCAACCACCTGGACGCCGAGTCGGTCAACTGGCTGGAGGGCCACCTCCAGAGCTACCACGGCACCATCGTGCTGGTGACCCACGACCGGTACTTCCTCGACAACGTGACCGAGTGGATCCTGGAGCTCGAGGGGGGCCATGGCCTGCCCTGGAAGGGCAACTACTCGAGCTGGCTGGAGCAGAAGAGCGACCGGCTGCGCATGAAGGAGAAGGCTGAGTCCAACCGCCAGCGCGCGCTGACGGAGGAGCTCGAGTGGATCCGGCAGGGGCAGAAGGGCCGCCAGGCCAAGAGCAAGGCGCGCATCAACGCCTTCGAGCAGCTCCAGAACCAGCAGAACGAGGAGCGCCAGCAGCACCTGGAGCTGCGCATCCCCCTGCCGGAGAAGCGGCTCGGCGATCTGGTCGTCGAGGCCACCGATCTGCGCAAGGCCTACGGCGACCGCCTGCTCATCGACGATCTCGACTTCAAGATCCCGCCGGGGGCCATCGTGGGCATCATCGGCGCCAACGGCGCCGGCAAGACCACGCTGTTCCGCATGATCATCGGCCAGGAGCAGCCCGACGCCGGCACCCTGCGGGTCGGCCCGACGGTCGACCTGTCCTACATCAGCCAGGGCCGCGACGATCTCAACAGCCAGAACACCGTCTGGCAGGAGATCTCGGGCGGGGCCGAGGTCATCGAGATGGGCAAGGGCAACCTGCTCAACTCGCGGGCCTACTGCGGCGCCTTCGGCTTCAAGGGCGCCGACCAGCAGAAGATCACCGGCCAGCTCTCGGGCGGTGAGCGCAACCGCGTGCACCTGGCCAAGCTGCTGAAGGCGGGCGGCAACCTCATCCTGCTGGACGAGCCCACCAACGACCTGGACGTCAACACCCTGCGGGCGCTGGAGGAGGCCCTCCTGGAGTTCGCCGGCTGCGTCATGGTCATCAGCCACGACCGGTTCTTCCTCGACCGCATCGCCACCCACATCCTCGCCTTCGAGGGCGACTCCAACGTGGTGTGGTTCGAGGGGAACTTCGAGAGCTACATCAAGGACAAGAAGGCTCGCCTCGGCCCCGATGCCGACATGCCCAAGCGCATCAAGTACCGCAAGTTCTCGCGCTGACTGGTTTTTTTTGGGCGGGTGCCCGTCACGGGTGCCCGCCGGACCCGCCCCCTGGGCGAGCCCGCCCAGGCGCTCAGTCGGGCTCGCAGCGGATCAGGATCACCGTGATGTTGTCGGTGCCACCGTTCTCGTTGGCCCGGTCGATGAGCTCGTCGCAGAGGGTGTCGAGGTCGCCGCCCTTGGCCAGGATGCGGGCCATGTCGGGGTCGGTGATCATGCCGGAGAGGCCGTCGGAGCAGAGCAGGTAGAGGTCGCCGGCGAGGGGGCGCTCCTGCATCACGTCCACCTGGACGGTCTCTTTCATGCCCAGCGCCCGCACGATGACGTTCTTGTGGGGGAACGCCTCGATCTCCTCCGGCGTGAGCTGGCGCATCTTGATGTAGTCGTTGAGGAGCGAGTGGTCCTCGGTGAGCTGGGTGAGCTCGCCCGCGCGGAACCGGTAGACGCGGCTGTCGCCGACGTGGCCCACGTAGCAGGTGTCGTTGACGAAGAACGTCACGACGATGGTGGTGCCCATCCCCTTGAGCTTGGAGTCGCGTGAGGCGGACTCGAAGATGCGGCGGTTCGACAGGCGGATGCCCGTGACGACGCGGCTCTCCTCGTACTTGCGGCCCTTCTCCATCTTGAAGGGCCAGGTGATCTCGTCATCCTCCGCGGTGGCGCGGAAGAACTCGGCCAGCGTCTCCACGGACATCTGGCTGGCGACCTCGCCCGAGGCGTGGCCCCCCATGCCATCGGCCACGACGAACAGGTTCTCCTCCCGGAAGAGGCGGAGGCTGTCCTCGTTGTGGGCGCGCTTCATGCCCACGTGAGTGCGGCCGGCAGAGGTCAGCTTCATCGGAAAGGCTCCTCGGGGATGCCCGGCTCGGGCAGGGTGAGCTCGGTGGCGTCCCGGGTCACGAAGAGGAGGGCTCCGTCGAGGCCCTCCGCGACGAGCGGGGTGCGCGCGATGCGCAGCGCAGCCAGGGAAGCGGGGCCCGCACCCAGGTGGCGCAGGGCTTCCGGCGGAATTCGCAGGGTGTCGGCACCCTCGATGGGACGGCAGGCGGCGAAGAGCGCGCGGCTGCCGGCCTGCCGCGAGAGCAGGACCACGGGATCGGCGGCGCCGCCGAGGCGGACCTCCAGGCCCGCGTCGTCGAGCTGGTGGCCCGCGATCCAGGTGGGCAGCGGCGACTCGACCTCGGCGCTGACCGGCGCGACGTCGGCCCCCTCGGCCTGGACGGTGTACCGGCCGCCCGCGAGGTACGGGAGCTCGGCGTCCGCGTCGTAGACCACGCCGGCGAGGGCCGCCACCAGGGGCGGCAGCTCCCGCGGGGCCACGAGCACCGCGTCCAGGAGGGGGGCGGGGGCGGCGACGCGCAGGGGGCCGGCGTCCAGCCGGTCGATTTGACCGCCCGGGCCCGGGCGCCCGGCTTCGGCGTCCAGCAGGCGACACGTCCCCATGGAGGGCGGGGCCTCGGCCAGCAGGGCGTGCTCGGGCGCGGCGAGCGTCATGAGCGCCTCGGCCCGGCCCATGCCGTCGTACTCCATCCACTGGCCGCTGATGGCGACCCCCGGCTGCCCCAGCTCGGCCGAGATGACCACCAGGCCGTAGCGGCCGGCCTGCACCGGGGCCTCGTCGGCGACCTCCACGTCCACCACGGCGTCGCTGCACGCAGGCAGCGTGAGCGCGAGCGCCAGGAGTGGCGTCCGAAGAGCCCGGCGGCGGCGTTCGGGGAGGGGTGAGCGGGCGACCATGACCTTCCGATCTAACTGGCGCCCTCGCCGGGGCGCAAGATCCAGGCGCGTGCCCTATGCTCTGAGCGGCTTCTGGCGTGCGCGGAGGGGGATCGATGGAGGTCTGGCTGGGCTACGGGGAGGCCCCCCGGCGTGTGGAGGTGCCCGAGGGAGCCCTCGTCCTGCCGCCGCCGCCGAGCCCGCCGGCGGCGGCCTGGGAGGACCTGCTGGCTGCGGCGCTGGCGGTGCCCGTGGGGTCGGCGTCCCTGGCGACCCGCCTCGCCGGTGTCCGCAGCGTGTGCGTCCTGGTCCCCGACGAGACGCGCAAGGACGTCGCCGCCCGGCTGGTGCCGCTGCTGCGCCCGCACCTGGGGGATCGCGCCGTGTCGGTGGGGGTCGCCGCGGGCAAGCACCCCGTCCGTCCGCCCCCGCCCGGCTGCTGGCGCCACGACGCCCACGATCCGGGGCTGGTGGAGGTGGGCATGACGGCGGCGGGGACCCGCGTGGCCTACCCCCGCGCCGTGCTCGACGCCGATCTGCGCATCGTCGTCGGGGAGATCCGGCCCCACTACTTCGCTGGCTATGCGGGCGGATACAAAGGGGTTTTTCCGGGTGCGGCGGGGGCGGCGGGCATCTGGCACAACCACGCGCTGAAGGCGGCGCCGGGGGCCTGGCTGGGCGAGGTGGACGCCAACCCGTGCCGCGCGGATCTGGAGGAGGCGGGGGCGCTGGCGGGGCCGGCCTTCCTGATCAACGTCATCCGAGGCAGCCACGGCGCGCCCGTGGCCCTGGTCGCGGGGGATCCGGTGGCGGCCCACCGCGCCGGCGTGGCCCGGGCCCGGCCGGTGTTCGAGGTGCCGGGGCCGGGCCGACGGTTCTCCCATGTGGTCGTCTCGGACGGGGCGCCCGTGGCCGCCAACCTGTACCAGGCGTGCAAGCTGCTCGCGCCCGCCGCTGCTCTGCTGGCGCCGGGGGGGACGGTGGTCCTGGCGGCGGCCTGCTTCGAGGGCATCGGGCCCGTCCGCACCATCAACGAGGCCATCTACGGGCTGGGCCTCGCCCCCCGGCTGTCCCCGGGGCACCGCGTGGTGCTGGTGTCGGACCAGGCCCCGGCGGCGGTGGCGCCGACCTTCGCGGCGTGGGCCCCCTCGGTGGAGGCGGCCCTGGACGGCGTGGCGGGCCGGGAGGTGGCGGTCCTGCCGCGGGCGGGCGATCTCGTGGTGGCGCAGCCGGCGGGCTGATCGCGCGGGTCGCTGTGCGCGGGCGAGCGCTCCGCGCTAGTCTGTCGTGGATGAAGCGCACCCTCCTCGGCCTGGTGCTGCCGGTCACGCTGGCCGGCTGCGGGTCCGTCCAGCAGGCCGGGCCCCCGCCCGAGGCCGTGCGCGCCTTCGTCGACGCCGGGCTGCTGGCCCAGGCGGGCCAGCTCGCCGAGGCGGCCGACGCCTACGACGCCGCCGCGACGCTCGATCCCGAGTCGGTCGAGGTCTGGCTGGCGGCGGCCCAGGCCCGCGAGCAGCTCGGCCAGTGGACGGCGGTCATCGAGCGGGCCGATCGGGCCCGGGCGCTGGCCCCCGACGATCCGCGCCCCCTCAAGCTCATCGGCCGAGCGCGCCTGGCCCGGGGCGAGCTGAGCCAGGCGCGCGAGGCGTTCCAGCGGCGCGCCGAGCTGGCGCCCGAGCGCGGGGAAGCCTGGCGCGAGCTGGGCAACGTGGCCGAGCTGCAGGGTCAGCTCGACGCCGCCGAGCGGGCCTACCTGGAGGCGACCCGGCGCGCGCCCACGGAGCCCGAGGGCTGGCTGCGCCTGGGCAGCCTGCGGCGCCGCGTCAACCGCCCGGCGGCGGCCGCGGCCGCCCTGGCCGAGGCCGTGCGCCTCGATCCGGCGCGGCGTGAGCTGGATCCGCAGATCCTGGCCCTGGCGCTGGACAGCGGCGAGCGGGATCTGGCGCGGGCTGCGGCGCGGCGGATGGGCGGGGCCTATGCGCGGGCGGGGGCTGACGCCCTGATGGTCGCGGGGCTGCTGCTCAAGCGCAACGACCTGCTCGGCGCGGCCAACGAGCTGGAAGACCTGCTGGAGCGGCTGCCCGATCACGCGGAGGGCCGCCTCATGCTGGGCCTGGTGCTCTCGCGGGTGGAGCGCTACGACGAAGCGAAGGGCCACCTCGCCCAGGTGCCCATCGCCAGTCCCCACGGCCCGGACGCCCTGCGCTTGCTGGGCAACATCGCCCTGGCCCAGGGCGACGTGGGCCAGGCGGTGGAGCTGCTGGAGCAGGCCCGCCTGCGCCGCCCCGAGCGACCCGCGTTCGTGGTGGACCACGCGTCGGCCCTGCGCGCGGCCGGCCGCCTGGAGGAGGCGCTGACGCTGCTGACCCAGGGCATCAACCGCTGGCCCCGCCACGCCGACATGCGCTTCGTGCGGGCCCTGACGATGCACGAGATCGGCGATCCCGACGGGGCGCTCTGGGCGATGCACGAGATCCTCGACTTCGACGAGAACCACCCGGGGGCGCTGAACTACATCGGCTTCTCCTGGGCGGACGCCGGCGAGAAGCTCGACGAGGCCGAGCGCATGATCCGCCGGGCCCTCAAGAACAGCCCCGAGGACGCCGCCATCGTGGACTCTCTGGGCTGGGTGCTCTACCGTCGCGGCGAGCACGGCGAGGCCCGGCGCGTGCTGGAGCGCGCGGCGGCCCTCGATCCGAGCCGCGCCGAGATCCGCTACCACCTGGCGTGCGTGCTGCGGAAGCTGGGCGAAGAGGCGGCCGCGAAGGCGGCCCTGGCCGAGGCGCTCGAGCGCGTCGGCGGTGAGCAGCGGGAGGCGCTGCGGCGCCGCTGGCGACGACTGGAGCGGGAGGACGTCCGCCGTTGAGTGCTGCCCCGCTGGTCCGCCTTCTCCCCCTGGCCCTCCTGGCGCTGGTCCTGGCCGGCTGCCCCGACAAGTTCCGCCGCCCTGATGACTTCTCGGCCGATCCCGCGCCCCTGCTGGCCGGCATCGCCCGGCGCCAGGCGGCGGTGGCCAGCCTGACGGGGCAGCTTCACCTGGAGGTCTGGCAGCGCGGCGAGCGCGTGCGGCTGCGCCAGCTCGTGGCCGTGCGCCAGCCCGACCGCCTGCGCATCGACTCCCTGTCGCCCTTCGATCAGCCCCTGTCGACGCTGGTCAGCGATGGCACGGTGCTGGCGCTGTATTCGCTGGAAGAGAAGCGCTTCTGGCGGGGGGCCGCGAGCCCGCGCAACCTGAGCCGCCTGGTGCCCATCGCCATGGCCCCCGAGTCGCTGGCGTCCCTGCTGCGGGGGACGATGCCAGTCATCCGGCACCGGGCCGCGGTGGTCGCGTGGGACGGGGAGAACGGCTGGTATCAGCTTGATCTGGAAGGAGAAAATGGCCGACGCCAGCGCATCTCCTTCGAGCCGGAGGCCCTGCGGGTGACCGCCGCGCGGGAGTGGGTCGGCGACGCCCTCCAGTACAAGGCCCGCCTGGGCGACTACAGCAACGACGGCGACACGGCGGTGCCGCGCCGGATGCTGCTGGAGGCCCCGGCCGATGACATCCGCATCGACGTCGAGGTGGTGGACCACCGCGTCAACCCGACGCTGCCCGACGCCGCCTTCGAGCTGGAGGCCCCGCGGGGCATCGAGGTCGAGCCCTTCGAGTAGTCCCTCGCAGGCGGTGACGCCGATGTGTCAACGGACTCCCCAGCGGGCGGGGGCTCGGCTAGACTGGCCCGGACGGCGAGCGGGGCGCGGGTGAGCGACAAGCTTCGATTTGGCGAGATTCTGGTCCGGGCCGGCGTGCTGGCGCGCGAGCGGCTCGACGATGCCTTGACCAAGGTCCCCGACGAGGGCGATCTGGGCGAGTACCTCGTCAGCAAGGGCCTCGTGGACGAGGGCGCGATGATGCAGGCCATCAGCCGCGCGCTGAACCTGCCGACGGTCTCCCTCGCCGAGGTCCACCCCGACGAGCGCGCGCTGGGGCTGGTGCCGCGGGAGTTCTGCGTCGAGTTCACGCTCTTCCCCATCGAGCTGGAGAGCACCCGTGCGGGCGATCACCTGCACGTCGCCATGGCCAACCCCTCCGACGTCCGCGCCATCAAGCAGGTGACCCGCAAGGCGCGGCGTCGCATCCGGCCGCTGGTCGCGCCCGCCCGGGAGATCCGCCAGGCCATCGCCCGCCACTACGGCGGCCAGGTGGGCGGCCGTGAGGTCGTCGGCGGGCCGGCCGCGCCGGCGGCGGGCGGGCGAGGGGTGCCGGCCCTGCCCTCGGGGGGCGGCGGCTCGCCCGTGGACATGTTCGACTTCAGCATCACCGACCTCTCGGCGGTGGATCAGGGCGGCGGCGAGCTGGGCAGCGACCTGGGCGGCGGCCTCGACGTGGGCGGCGGCCTCGACGTGGGCGAGGCCATGACCCTCGATCACCTGCCGGCCATCGGCTCGGACGCCTTCGAGGTGGAGCGGTCGGTGCGGGAGCGGCCCGGCCCCCGCCCCGAGCTGCCGCGGGCGCCCCCCGCGCCCAACACCCCGGCTCGCGGCGTGGCGCTGTACTCCACGCCGCCTCCCCCGGCGGCCGGGCCGGCCGCGGGGGATCTCTTCGAGCACTCGGCCGAGCTGGGCACGCGCCGGTCCTCCCCGCAGGCCGCGGATCTGTCCATGTTCGAGCACTCGGGGCGGCTGCCGGCGGGCGGCGCGCGCCCGCGCCCGGCCGCGTCGGCCCCGCCCAGCCGGCCCTCCTTCGCCGGCGAGCTGGATCTGGAGGCCGCGCGCCCGTCGTCCGGGGGGCGCAGCTTCGCCGCCGAGCTGGATCTGGAGGGGGCCAGCCCGCCGTCGGGCAGCCGCAGCGTCAGCGCCGAGCTGGAGGCGCCCCGGTCGGCGCCGGCGCGCACGTTCAACTCCGAGCTCGACCTGGGCATGGCCCGGCGGTCGCCGCCGACCAGCCGGCCCCCGCGGCCCGGCCCGCCGGTCAGCCCGGGCCCCGGCCCCGTCGTCCCCCCCCGCGCCATCCCGAGCGCTCCGCCCCCGCGCAGCCAGGCGGTCAGCGCGCCGGGTGGCCCCCTGCGATCGCCCCCCCGGCCGGCCTCCGAGGCCCCCGCTGCGGCGGGTCCCGAGCCGGGCGGGATGATGATTCGCAAGCGACGACGCGCAGATGCGGCCGACGAGCCGGAGCTCCCGCCCCTCCCGTCGCGCCCGTCCCTGCCGCCCCAGCGGCCCGAGCCCCCGCGGCGTGACACCCGCCTCGAAGGGCGGACGCCGGCGGGCGGGCTGGAGGCGAGCCGGGCCTTCGGCACGCCCACGCCGGCCGATGGCATCGACATGCGCCGCCTCTTCGATCGCATCGAGGCCCGCGACGAAGATCTCGCGGCCGGCGACGCGGTCATCTCGCGCTACCTCGATCGCTACGGCCAGACCCCGCAGCCGCCCCCCGCCGACGAGTTCCTCGGCGCCCTCGAGCGCGCCCTGGGCCGCGCCGGCTCGCCGACCAGCCGTCTGCTCCTGCTGCTCATCCGGCGGCTGGGGCAGAGCGGCCTCATCGATCCGGCGGATCTGCTGGCCGAGCTGCAGCGCAAGTGACCTTGCTGGTCGTCGAGGCCCTGGGCGTCGCCTTCGAGGATGCCCGGGGCGGTGTCGTCCAGGTGGTGGAGCACGTCGACTTCCACGTCGAGCGCGGGGAGTCGGTGGCCCTCGTGGGCGAGAGCGGCTGCGGCAAGAGCGTCACCGCCCGGGCCCTCCTGGGGCTGCTGGCCACCGCGCGGGTCACCGGGCGCGTCCGGCTCGCGGGCACCTCCGTCCTCGACGCCCGCCCGGCGGAGCTGCGCCGGCTGCGGGGGCAGCAGGCCGGCTTCGTCTTCCAGGATCCCGGCCAGGCCCTCAACCCGGTGGTCACGGTGGGCGAGCAGATCGCCGAGCGGCTGCGGCGCCACGGGGGCCTCGACCGGCACGCCGCCGCGCGCCGGGCCGTCGCCTTGCTGGGCGAGGTGGGCATCCCCGATCCCGAGGCCCGCGCGCGCGCCTGGCCCCACCAGCTCTCCGGCGGCATGCGCCAGCGCGTCGTCGTGGCCATCGCCCTCGCCTGCGATCCGGTGCTGCTCATCGCCGACGAGCCCACCACCGCCCTCGACGTCACCATCCAGGCCCAGATCCTGGCCCTCATCCGCGAGCGCCAGCAGGCCCGCCAGATGGGGTTGCTGCTCATCTCTCACGATCTGGGCGTGGTCGCGCAGACGGTGGACCGCGTGCTGGTGATGTACGCCGGCCAGATCGTGGAGGAGGCCCCCGTGGTGCCGCTCTTCGAGCAGCCGCGCCACCCCTACACCCGGGGCCTGCTGCGCAGCGTGCCGGGCCGCCAGCAGGCGGGGGCCCGCCTCTTCGCCATCCCGGGGACCGTGCCATCCCCGCGGGACTTCCCGGCGAGCTGCCGCTTCCGGGCCCGCTGCGACCAGGCCCAGGCGGCCTGCGAGGCCGGCCCGGTGCCCCTGACGCCGGGCGGGAGCGGGCGGGTCCGCTGCCACTTCCCCAGCGAGGCGCCCGCATGAGTGCCTTGCTGGAAGCCGTTGATCTCAAAGTTCATTTCCCCGTGGGGCGGGGGCAGATCGTCCGGGCGGTGGACGGCGTCAGCCTGGCCGTCCAGCCGGGCGAGACCCTCGGCATCGTGGGGGAGAGCGGCTCGGGCAAGTCGACGCTGGGGCGGGCGCTGCTGCGCCTGGAGCGGGCCACGGCCGGCCGGGTCCGGGCGTTTGGCGAGGACGTCACCGAGCTGCCCGAGCGGCGCCTTCGGGCCGGGCTGCGGCGGCGCGCCGCGATGATCTTCCAGGATCCGCACCAGAGCCTGAACCCGCGGCTGCGCATCGCGGCGGCGGTCGCCGAGCCCCTGGTGGTGCACCGGCAGGGCGACGCGGCCTCGCGCCGCGACCGGGTGGCCGCGCTGCTGGCGCGGGTGGGGCTGGATCCGGCGGTGGCCACGCGGCGGCCCCACGCCTTCAGCGGTGGCCAGCTCCAGCGCGTGGGCATCGCGCGGGCCCTGGCCCTGGATCCAGCGGTGGTGGTCGCCGACGAGGCGGTCTCGGCGCTCGACGTCAGCGTGCAGGCCGGGATCATCAACCTGATGCTGGACTTGCAGGCGGAGCGGGGGCTGACGTGGGTGTTCATCGCCCACGACCTGGACGTGGTGCGCCTGGTCAGCCACCGGGTGGCGGTGATGTACCTGGGCCGGGTGGTCGAGCTGGCGCCGGCGGCCGCGCTCTTCGGCGATCCCCGCCACCCCTACACCCGGTCGCTGCTGGCGGCGGCGCCGGTACCCGATCCACGCCATCGGACGGTCCCGGTCATCCTGCCCGGCGAGCCGCCCAGCCCGCTGCGGCCGCCCCCCGGGTGCGCCTTCCACCCGCGCTGCCCGCTGGCCGACGCGCGCTGCCGGCAGGAGGCCCCGGCGCTGCGGACAGCGACGGACGGCCGGGCGGTGGCCTGCCACCACAGCGCCCCCGATGGGATCGACGGCGGCGGCCGGACGTAGAAGTGCCGGCGCCTTCCCCCGGGGAGGCGGCCCTGCGAGACTGGGCCGAATGGAGGATCCGGTGCGCATCTGCCCCCAGTGCCAGACGACTTTTCAGGAAGACGGCGTGTACTGCCCCCACGACCGGGCCGCGCTGCTGACCATGCGGCCCGACGATGCTCGCTGCGGCCGGCTCATCGACGGACGCTACCTGCTGCTCGCCCGCATCGGGCGCGGGGGCATGGGCTCGGTCTACCGGGCGTGGCAGGCCTCCACCGGCCGTGAGGTGGCCCTGAAGCTGCTCGCGGACCCCGTGGCCGAGATCCCCGTCGCGCTGGAGCGCTTCCTGCGTGAGGCCCGGGTGACGGCGGGGCTGAGCTGCCCCCACACCGTCCGGGTCTTCGATTTCGGCCAGCTCGCCGACCAGACGCCGTACCTGGCGATGGAGCTGGTGGACGGCGAGACGCTCGACCAGCGCCTGCGCGACGAGGGCGCCTTCCCGCCGGCGCGGGCCATCGAGATCGTCCGCCAGATCAGCCTGGCCCTGGAGGAGGCCCATGGCCAGGGCCTGGTGCACCGCGATCTGAAGCCCAGCAACGTGATGATCACGCGGATGGCCGACGGCGGCGACTTCGCCCGGGTCCTCGACTTCGGCGTGGCGAAGATCATGGACGACGACGCCACCGCCCTCACCGCCGAGAACAGCAACCCCGGCACGCCGGCCTACATGGCCCCGGAGCAGGCCCGCAGCGAGCCCGTCGGCCCCCCCGCTGATGTGTACGCCGTGGCGGTGATGCTCTACGAGATGCTGACCGGCGAGCGGCCCTTCACGGGCAACAGCGCCGTGGCGGTGATGCTCCAGCACGCCCAGACGCCGCCGCCCCGCCTGAAGGAAAAGTGCCCGGATCTCAAGGGTGTAGACGCGCTCGACGTGGTGCTCCAGCGCGGCCTGGCCAAGCGGCCGGCGGAGCGCTACCCCGACGCGGGCGCGCTGCGGGGTGATCTGGAGCGGCTGCGGACGGGGGAGGCGCCGGCGGCGGCGCTGGCGCTGGCCGCCACCGTGGAGGCGGCCCGGCCGCGGACACGGCGCCTGGGCATCAACATGCGGGCCCTGGGCTGCTCGGTGCAGCTCGCGGTGGCCGTCGGGGCGCTGGCGCTGGTCGTCCTGCCCTCGTGGCGAGACTCGGATGCGCCCGCGCCGGGCGTGCCCGCCGAGGACGGCCCGGCCGCGCGGCTCGCGGCCCAGGTGCCCGAGAGCCCGGCGCCCGAGACCCCGGTGCCCGAGGTCCCGGCGCCCGAGCGCCAGGCGCCCGAGAGCCAGGCGCCCGAGACCCAGGCAGCCCCGGCGCCACGGATCGAGAAGCGGGAGGATCCGGCAGACGTGCCCGCGCCCGGTGGGGGCGCGCCGCCGCCCGCTGCCCTGCCGCCCCAGGGGATCATCCAGGCGGTGGGGGCCGAGCAGCCCGAGCCGGTCGCCATCGCGGCCTCGGCCGATGAGGATCCGGGGCCGCTGATCCCGCCGCCGCCGCCGCCCCCACCCTCCGAGGAGCGGAAGGAGGACGCCATCGGCCTCCCGGCCGTCAGCCTCGTGCCGGCCCGTCAGCCCGGGGACAAGGCGAAGAAGGCCTCCACCGCGCCGGCGCGGCCGGTGCCCACCCCCAAGCCGTCGATCCGCAAGGACGGGTGGGACGAGCCGGGCGATACGCCGCGGGGCGGTGACCGCGCGCGGGACGAGCGGCGCCCGATCGAGAGGGCGGGCCCGACCGAGCGGGGAGGCGAGGTGGATCTGCTGGCCGCCGCCCGGGCCCTGCGTCCCCGCCTCGGCCGCTGTGGTGCGCCCACTCCGGGGACGACGTTGGTGCTGGAGGTGGCGGCGGACGGGCAGGTGGCGCGCGCCACGCTGGCCGGGGCCGCAGATCCGGCCGCGGCCTGCCTCATCGAGGAAGCGGGCACCTGGCGTCTGCCGGCCACGGGGGCGGCCCAGGTCGTGCGTCTGCCTCTGGGCCCCTGAGCCTCAGCCCGACGCGCGGGCCACGAGCCACGCCAGACCGGTGTGCCACAGCACGTCGTGATCCACCCAGCGCGCCCGCGTCCAGCGGCGTAGATCGTCCACGTCCTCCGGCGGGAGCGCCGCCGCCAGGCGCTGGCCCCACGGGCCGTCCCACCAGCGCTCCAGCAGGCGGGCCGTGACGCGCAGGCGGCGCTCCACCGCGCCGTGATCCACCTGGACGGTGAACCCGGCGATCTCGAAAAGCTCAGCCAGATCAGGACCTTCCCAGGAGAGCCGCGCGTCCACGGTCTCGTGCAGGGCCTCCTCGGCGTCCCGCCAGCGGGTGTGCAGGGCGGCGGGCAGGCCGTCGGGCGGGACGAGCTGGGACAGGCGCTGGGCCAGGCGCGGGACGGGCTCGGCGAGCACCACCCGGCCCTGGGGCGCGAGGCGGGCGGCCAGCACGGCCGGCAGGTCGCCCAGGCGCTCCAGGTGGCCACCCAGCAGGTCATGGGCGAGCACGCGGTCGAAGCGCAGCTCGGGCACCTCGGCGTCGAGGCTGGGCGCGGCCTCGGCCAGGGTGCCCAGGAAGACGCGGGGGCGCAGCAGCTCGGGCAGGGCCGCCACCTGCTCGCGCAGGGTGCCGGCCAGGCGGGCGGCCTCCAGGGGATCGGCCTCGGTGATCCAGGTGGCCACGCCGCCCTCGGGGGTCTGCCGCAGCGCCTCCCAGGTCAAGAAGCCGGTGCGGGCCCCCAGCTCCAGCACGACGTGGTGGCGGTGCACCTCGGCCCGGGCGAAGAGCCCCGTCCGCACCGCGGTCATGTGGTCCGCCGCCCCGGCCAGGGCGCGCTGCGTGAACCGGTGCAGGAGCGGGTCGTCGGGGCCGGTGGTCAGGCCCAGGGGCTCGGCGGCCGAGACCTCGACGCTGGCGAGCTGGGCCTCGCGGCGCTGGATGACCTGCTCGCGGATGGTGGCCTCGTACCCCTGGGAGGACGGCGCGTAGAAGACCTGCCCCTGGAGGCCGGCCGGCAGGTACTGCTGGGCCACCCAGTGGTCGCGGTAGGCGTGGGGGTACAGGTAGCCCACGCCGTGCCCGAAGCCCTCCTTGTCGCGGTTGCCGTCCTTCAGGTGGTCGGGCACGTCCTCCGTCCGCTCGCGCTCGACGGTGGCCAGCGCCGAGAAAAAACCCATGATGCTGTTGGACTTGGCCGCGGTCGCCACCACCAGCGTGGCCTGGGCCAGGTGGTAGCGGCCCTCGGGCATGCCCACCCGATCGAAGGCCGCGGCGCAGGCCTCCACCCGCACCAGGCAGTCGGGATCGGCCAGGCCGACGTCCTCGCTGGCCAGGATGATGAGGCGGCGCAGCAGGAAGCGGGGATCCTCGCCCGCGTGGACCATGCGGGCCAGCCAGTACAGCGCCGCGTCGGGATCCCCGCCGCGGCAGCTCTTGATGAAGGCGCTGATGGCGTCGAAGTGGGCGTCGCCCTCTTTGTCGTAGAAGACCGCCCGCGTCTGGATGGACTCCTCGGCCACCGCCAGATCGACGAGCACCTGCCCGTCGGCGGAGGGGGGCGTCGTCTCGACGGCCAGCTCCAGCGCGTTGAGCAGGGCGCGGGCGTCGCCGTTGGCCACGTTCACCAGGTGGTCGAGGGCTGCGGGCGCCACCGTCACGAGCCGCCCGCCAAAGCCGCGGTGGGGATCGGCCAGGGCCTGCTCGGCGATGCGGCGCAGCTCCGGCTCGCCCAGGGGCTCCAGCCGGAAGATGCGCGAGCGCGAGACCAGCGCCTTGTTCACCTCGAAGTAGGGGTTCTCGGTGGTGGCCCCCACCAGGATCACGGTGCCGTTCTCGACCCAGGGCAGCAGCGCGTCCTGCTGGGCTTTGTTGAAGCGGTGCACCTCGTCGACGAAGAGGATGGTGCGCCGGCCCTGCTCGCCCCGGACGCGCTGGGCGCGATCCACGGCCTCCCGGATGTCCTTCACGCCGCCGAGGACGGCGTTGATGGCGATGAACTCCGCGCGGGTGGAGTTGGCGATGACGCGGGCCAGCGTCGTCTTCCCGGTGCCGGGGGGGCCGTAGAAGATGAGCGAGCCGAGCTGATCGGCCTGGATGGCGCGGCGCAGCAGGCGCCCCGGGCCGAGGATGGCGTCCTGGCCCACATACTCGTCGAGGGTGCGCGGCCGCATGCGCGCGGCCAGGGGAGCCTCCTGGTCCGTCGCCTGCTGGCGGCGCCAGTCGAAGAGATCCACGGTGATCAGGCCGTGGCCTGGCGGGCCTCGCGGATGAGCTCGAACTCGCGGTCGTAGAGCCGGATGTGATCGAGGACGATGCCCAGGTTGCTGCGGTTGGTGGCGTCGTCGCGCACGCGGTCGATGTCTTCCATCTGGCGCGCGATGTCCATGAGGGCTTCCAGCAGCCGGTTGAGCAGATCCAGGTCACGGGTGGCGCGATCCTGCCCCGCGAAGCCCTTGCGGTACTCCTCGAAGACCGCGTTGGCGGCCTCGCCCAGGGCGGAGACCAGCTCGTCGAGCTTCGAGCCGGCCTTCGTCTTGCGGATCTCGGCCAGCTCGTCGTTCCAGGCCTGGAGGCGGCCCGTCACGATCTCGAGGTTGCGATCGTTGGTCTCGATGCCCTGGATCGCCTGCATGCCGGCCTGGATGGCCTCGAGGTTCTCGATCATGCGGACGAGCAGGCCGGGGCGCCGCGACAGCCGGGAGCGGCCGGCGAAGTGGTCGCGGTACAGGCCGAACTGGGCGTTGGCCAGGCTCGCGAGGATGTCACCGCGCTGGTCGGGCTCGCCGCTGGTCTGGGCGCTGCGGATCTCGGCCAGCTCGGCGCGGTAGAGGCCCAGGTTCTCCTGGGCCGCCGAGAGCGCCTGCTTCAGCTCGCCGCTGTCGATGCGGGTGCCCTGCTCCTCCATGAGGGGCACCAGGCGCTCCAGGTCGCTGATCATCTCGGTCAGCAGGCCCACGTCGCGGGTGGCGCGGTTGTGGCCGGCGAAGCTGCGCCGGTAGCGCCCGCTGGTCATGGCCGCCTGGTTGGCCAGGTGGTGGGCGTAGAGCGCCTCGTCGCCGCCGGCCTGGGCTTGCTGGATGGCCTTGACCTCCTGGGCGTAGAGGTCGCGGTTCTCCCGCAGGACGCGGGCGAGCTGCATCTGCTGGGCGGCGGGCAGGCGGCGCAGGGCCCCCGTCAGCTCGTCGGCCTCGCGGACCATGAGCTGCAAGGCCTTGGGATCACGGGAGATTCGCGGCTGGCCCGCGTAGTGGGCCAGGTAGCGACGGTGCAGGGCGTCGGCCCGCTTGCGCAGGCTCTCAAGGTCGGTCTTGCTCATGGCCGCGGAGTATACACGGGGGGCGAGGTGCGAACCTCGCTTTTTGGGGGGGCCCGACCCGGCCGCGCCGGGCGTCGCGGGCTTTACCCGCGGTCGCCCGTCCCGTAGCATCCGGGCCGCTGGAGGTAGGCATGGCCACGATTTTCAAGCGCATTCTCGACGGTGAGATCCCGGCGGACGTCGTGTACGAGGACGATCGGTGCCTCGCGTTTCGCGACATCCACCCCGCGGCCCCGACCCACATCCTGGTCATCCCCCGCAAGGAGATCGCCCGGGTGGACGCCGCCGAGGCGGAGGACGAGGCGCTCCTCGGCCACCTGCTGCGGGTGGCCGGCCAGGTGGCGAAGGCCGAGGGCCTGGCCGGCTTTCGCCTGGTGATCAACAACGGCGCCGCCGCGGGGCAGACGGTGTTTCACCTGCATGTCCATGTGATCGGGGGTCGCTCGCTGGCCTGGCCGCCCGGCTGACTTGAGCCCGCTCTTCACCCTCGCCATCCTGGCCATGTTCATGGCCGCGGGCGTCGCGCGGTCGTCGCGGCGGCAGCCGACGATCGGCTGGTCCCAGGCGGCCTGGGCGACGCTGGCCCTGGGGATCGTCGGCGTGGCGGTGCCGTCCGATGCCGCCCAGGCGGCAGCCGTGGCCGTGGCGGGCCTGGGCCTGCTGGCGCCGGGGATCGGCTTCGCGCTGGCGCGACGGGCCGCCGGCCGGGGCCGGTACGGGCGCGCGGCGCGCATCGCCGGGATGCTGGCGGCACTGCGCCGATCGCCCCAGATGCGCCGGTGGCACGCGGCCTGGAGCGCGGTGGATGCCTTCTACGCCGGCGACGCCGGCCCGGTGGAGCGCCTGCGCGACCACCTGCGGGCCGAGGGCGATCCGTCCGCGGAGCTGCTGGTCGCCTGGCTGGCGATGGCCACCCGGGCCTGGCCCGACCTGCTGCACAGCCCCGCCATCGACGCCCAGTCCCGGGCCCTGTGCGAGCTGGGTGAGGTGGATCGGGGCATCGAGCTGGCCGGCCGCAGCCTGGGGCGCCGCCTGTCGTGGAACAGCCTCAAGACGGCGCGCTACCTGTGGCTGGCTCCCCTGGCGTTCGCGGGCCGCGTGCCGGGGCTGCTGGCGCTGTGCCGTCTGCTGCGGCTGGATCGCGACTCGACGACCCTCTGGCATGCGACCGGCCTGGCGGCGGCGGGAGAGAGCGCGGCCGCCACCCGGGCCCTCGACGGGCTGCTGGCCCGCACGGATCTGCCGGCCCCCTTGCGGGCGGCGGCCTGGCAGCGGCGGGCGGCGTTGCCGGGGCCGCGGCCGCTGGGGGTCTCGGCCCGGGACATCCTGGCCTCGGCCGAGCTGGAGGTGCAGGCGGGCCTGAGCCTGCGGGGTCGGCCGTGGTGGCGCGAGCCCGCCACTCTGCTCATCCTGGCCGGCGTGGCGGTGGGCTTCGCCCTGCAGATCGAGCGGGGCGGGTCGCTGAACCCCTTCGCGGCCTGGTCGCTCGGCGCCCTGCGCGGCGGCACCTGGCCGACCGATCCGGTTCGCCTTTTCGCGTATGGTTTCCTGCACTTCGGCGTGATGCACCTGGCCGTCAACGCGCTGGTGATCGCCGTGCTCGCCCCCATGGTGGCCTCGGCGCTGGGGACCATCGGCCTGGCGATCGTCTATGGCGGCGCGGTGGTCGGGGGGGGCGTCGGCATCGCGCTGGTGGGGTCGGACGGCCTCACCGTCGGGGCCTCAGGTGGGGCGATGGGGCTGCTGGGGGCCGTGCTCGTCATCCTCTGGCGCCACCCCGCCCTGCGGGGGACGGCCACCGGCGAGGCCGGCCGGCGCTTCGCCCTGGGCATCGTGCTCATCCAGGCGGTCTTCGACGGGGTGATGGCCGAGGTCAGCTTCGCGGGCCACGCGGCCGGCCTCGTCTCGGGGGCGCTGCTGGCCCTCGCCTGGCTGCTCGTCGGGCGGGTCGGCTCGCGCCCCGTGCCGCGCCCGGCGCTGGGCTGAGCGCCGTCAGTCTTCCTGGGGACGGCCGATCTGCAGGCCGGGCGTCGGCGGCGGCGCGCTGAGCACGAAGGCCACCGCACCGGGCAGGCGGTGCACCAGGGCGAGGGCGGCAGCGCTCGTCGCCGCGTAGTGCACCCTGGCCAGGCCGCCCGCGAACGTCAGCTCGCGGATCTTCGAGACGATCGCGGCCGGCGGGAGATCGAGATCCTGGGCGAGCGCCTCCATCTCCGGGCTCCCGGCCGCGGGCAGGACGAGCCGCACCGGCTGGCCATTGGGCCAGCGGTTCATCCGCCCGCCCAGCGCGCGACGCATCGTGGCGGTGCTGACGGCTTCGCGGAGGTTGGCGACGTAGACGGGGCCCGAGGCCGCCTCGGCGGTGGTCACGGGCGCAGCCGCCGTGGCCGGGGCCGCGACGGGGGCGGAGGCCGGGGCCGCGACGGGGGCGGACATCGGGGCCGCGATGGGGGCGGAAGCCGGGGCCGCGACGGGGGCGGACATCGGGGCGGTGGCGCTGGCCGGCGCGGCGGCTGGCGCCGGCGGCGGGCCATCCTGGGCGGACGCCGAGGTCGCCAGCAGCAGCGGCAGGAGCAGCGCCGACCAGGCGGTCGGGCGGGCGGTCGTGCGGATCATGATCACTCCCTAGAGCCCGAAGGCGGCCTGGAAGGCCACCTGCGTCTCGCCATCGTCCAGGAGGCCCCGAGCGACCTGGAGCTTGGTCACCAGCCGCGAGCCGAAGCTCCGGCGGACGCCGGCCGTGACCTCGCGGGCCTCGACCAGCGAACCGGATGCGTTGAAGTACAAGTCGGCCTCGTCGCGCTGGATCTCCTCGAAGCGCGCGTAGGGCGTCCAATCGCCCAGCGGCACCCCCACCTGCAGGAAGGCGGCGTGGAGGCGCGTGGACGAGACCTGCTCGCCCGCGGTGGCGGCGAACGAGTCGTCGTAGGCGTGGTTCACCATGAAGTACTCGGCGATCAGGTCGATGTCGCTGTTCCGCCACGCGAAGAACGCGTTGAAGATCGCCTCGCCCAGGGCAGAGGAGACGCCGCCCTCGTCGGCGCCGGCGGCGATGCGATCGAAGCTGCCGCTCACCCCGATCTCGAGCCCGTCGACCGCCAGGGGGCGGACGGTGATCCGGCCGAGCACCGCCTTGCCGAGGTTGCGGTCGCCGTGGTTGAGGATGTCGTCGGCGTTGAAGCCGCGGCCATTGGCGACGGCCAGGTCATACGCGATCTCCAGCGACTCGCCCGTGGAGAGCGTGCCCATCAGCGTCAACCCCACGACATGGGCGGGCAGCAGGCCACCTTCATCCTCGAAGCCGAGGACGAGGGGCCGCTCCGCGGCGAGCTGGAAGAGCTGGGCGTGGTGGAAGCGCTGCCCGTAGTACCCCAGCGGCATGTGGTCGCGACCCAGGCGGATCGAGAACTCCGGCGCGAAGTAGAACTCGGCGTACAGACGCTCCAGGTCGAAGACCGCCCCCTCATCGAGGATCTCCAGCACGCTCTCGGTCAGGACGCGAGCGCGGCTGCTGAGCTCGGTGGTCGCAAAGAAGTCGACGGTGCCGATGGAGAAGGCGGGGTGATCACCCTCGGCCGAGCTGGCGCGGGCGCCCACATCGCCGAAGAGCTGGAACTGCATGGCCGAGCCCTCATCGGACTCGATCACCAGGGCGGACTCGGCGGCGAACATCTCGTCCTGGCCGCCGGCGAAGGGATCGACGGTCTGGCCGGCGGCGGGACTGGCCAGCAGGGACAGCCCGGTGGCGGCGAGCACCAGCGGTCCCGGGGAGGCCGTTCGCCGCCCGTGGTGGTTCGTGCGGTCGCGCATGCGCGAAGTCTCCTTGAGCAAGAGGGCGTACTGAGCAGAGGGGCGGGCGGGTCGTCAGCGCCCGCCGGACTTCTTCGAGGTCTGGGTGTCCACCAGGGTGGCGAAGCTCGCTACCCCGGGATCGAGCTGGATGCTGAGCTGGTCGACTGCCTGCCGATTCAAGAAAACCGATGTGCGATCAGGGGCTTCCACGTTGATCGAGGCGGGCACCTCGCCCGCCAGGGTGCGTTGGACGAGCTGGAGGAGCTGACCGGCGACCGCGCTGCGGTCGGGGGTGATGGCCATCGTCAGGCCCCCATCGACGAGGCCACGGGAGTACGCCAGGACGGGTACCCGGGCCTCCGATGACAGGTCCCGGATCCCGATCAGGTTCTCGGGGGTCACCAGGCTCGGATCCTCCACCAGCCAGAGGAGGTCGACGGTGCTGGAGATGGCCTTCATGGCCGGGAGGAACTCCTCCGCGCCCTTGATGAAGACGGGGATCAGCGTGATCTCCAGCTCCGCCGCGCGGGTCATGGCCCGCTCCACGAAGCCGCGGGTCGCGGCCGTGTACACGACGCCCGCCCGCCGGCGGCCCGGCAGGAACATCTTGATGTGCGACGCCATGGTCTCCGGCGCGAGCTGCATCGCGACGCCCACGGCCCGGGTGCGGTCGAGCTTGAGGCCCTCCCAGTTGGCCACCATCGCGAAGAGATACGGGATGTTGCCGAAGTCGGAGTTGGCCATCCAGGCAGCCCGGTCGCCCAGGGCGATGATCAGATCAGCCGGCCCGGGGGCCGCCCGCCGCAGCCGCTCGCGCGCCTCGTCTACGGTGCGGGTCCCCTCGAGGCTGACAAGGCGGACGATGTGGTCGCGCTCCAGGGTCGCGGTCAGCTCTCGCGCCACGTCGTCATAGAGCGGTGCGTCGGCGTTCTTGATCAGCAGGATCGACTTCGCCTGGGCCGCGCTCGCGGCGAGCGCCAGGAACAACAGGGTCAGGTACTTCACGGCAGCTCTCAGGCTCGCTCCCAGGGGGAGGCCATGGGCCCCGGCGGGGCCATCAGTGGAGAGGGACGGGCTGCGGTTGGCGCACTACTGGCCGAGGCCCACGGTCACCGACGCGACCTCCCGGGGGCGCACCTCGACCTGGCGGACGACCGCCGGGGCAGCGGCATCGTGCCCCTGGACGCGGACCTGGTGCCGGCCGGTCGGGACCTTCAGCATCCAGATCGGCGTCCGACCGATCGGGCGATCATTCAGGAAGACCGAGGCGTGGGTCGGCGCCGCGACGCTGAGGAACCCGGTCTCCCTGGGCTGCGCCGCGACGGCGACCTCGGCGGCGCGGGCGGCCTCGGCGACGCGGGCGGCCTCGGCGGCGGCCTCGGCGCGCGCGGGCGGCCTCGACGGCGCGGGCGGCCTCGGCGGCGCGGGCGGCCTCGGCGCGGGCGCGGGCCTCTTCGGCGGCGCGGGCCTCTTCGGCGGCGCGGGCCTCTTCGGCGGCGCGGGCGCGGGCCGCCCTGGCCTGGGCCAGGCGCTCGGCGCGGGCAGTCTGGGCCACCTGGGCCGCGTCGTCCGCCGCGGAGGGCGCCGCGGCCTCGATCACCGGCTCGGCCTCTTCGGTCGCAGGCTCGGCGACGATCAGGGGCTCGGGGGTCGCCTCGACGGGTCGCGCGGGGGTCGCCTGGACGGGCCGCTCGGGGGCCGCCTCGACGGGTCGCGCGGGGGGCGCCTCGATGGCCCGCACCGCTTCGACGTCGTCCAATGTCGGAGCGGCCGCGGTCCTCGTCGGGCGAGCCACCGCTGCGGTCGGCGCCACCGCGGCAGGCGCCGGGTGGGACGGCTCCCAGAGCAGCGCGCCGACGACCCCGCCCACGGCGAGCAGGCCGGCCAGACCGACCCACCGCACGCGAGGTGATCGGGGACCGACGAGCTCATCCTCGGCGTTCACCCGCCGGGCAGGCGTCCGCCCCTCGACGTCCTGCGCTGCCTGGACTCGGGGGGATGTCAGGGGTGAGGCCTCGGCCCTGGTGGCATGGTCGATGGCTTCGCGGGTGGCATCGTCGTCCGGGGTCGTGGCTGGTGGCATGACCACGGGGGGCGTGCTGAGGGAGAACGCCTGCCGGGCGAGCTCGCGGCTCGCGACGACGGCCATCGGCGGAGCGGCGCTGGTCCGTAGACCCATCGAAAACCGCGGATCGGTGGCAATCCTGCCACCGAACTTCCGGTGGACCGCAGCCAGCGGGACCTCGTGGGTGGTCCCCTCGTCGGCAGCCTGGCGATCACTCATGCGGGTTCCTTTGGGGAGCGGGTGACGGAGACGAGCAGCGAACTCGCATTCATCTAACTGGCCGCGGGCGTCCAGGTCACGTCACATCGACGCTATTTGGTCAAATTTGCGCAAATATCGGCACGGTCGGCTACTCTCGGCAACAATCTGTGCCAGATCCGGGGGTTGTCAGCCAGATGACCGGCGAGTCCGCGGGGTCGGGCAGGTCTCGGCCGGCCCGGGAACGGGTACCGAAATGCCAGCCGGAGTCATTGGATCCCACCGATGGGAACGGGAGATGGCAGGGCGGACCGGAGATGGCAGGGCGGACCGGAGATGGCAGGGCGGACCGGAGATGGCAGGGGGCGGGCTCAGAGGCAGCAGTCGAGCTCGAGGCGGTCGTCCCAGGGCGGGGCGTCGTCGCAGGCCTGCCCGCCCGCGTGCTTCGCCCGGGCCAGGGCGTGGGTGACGCGCTCGCGGAGCACGCTCAGCGGCAGCGGCTTCTCGAGTACCTCGATGCAGGGACGGTCGGGGAGGCGGTCCCGGAGACGGCCGAGGATCGCCGTCACGAAGAGGACCGGGACCCGGAGGCCACCCTGGTCGAGGGTCTGGAGCAGCTCGATGCCCTCGCCATCGGGGAGCGACACGTCGGACAGCACGAGCGTGGGCACGCGCTCCGCCACGCGGGCGCGCGCTTCGGCCAGGGTGGACGCCTCGCTGACCTCGACGCCCGGGAGCCGACGCAGGCAGCGAACCATCGAAGAGCGCAGGAGCTGCTCGTCTTCCACGACCAGCACATGGTCCATCATGGCGCCTTGTCAGGGGTGGGAAGCCAGGCCACGCGATCTCCGGGGTCGGGGCGGGTCGTCGACCCGCGGTCGCTCAGACCAGCCGCCGCGGCGAGCGCCACGGTGTCGGGGTCTTCATGGTCATTTCTACTCAAGTGGCGTCGATCGATGCCAGCGCGCCCGGAGGTGCGGTCAGGTCAGCACCCCGGGGAGCGCCTCGGAGCCCGTGTCGCCAAAGCGCGGGAGGTCAGCGCCCATGGCCTGGCCGATGGCGGCCAGCAGGCCGGCGTGGCGGGCGCCGTCGGCCTGGAGGACCTGGCCGGCGCGGACGCGGCCCGCCCCCCGCCCGCCCAGGATGAAGGGCATGTCCCGGTGGGCGTGGGTGTTGCCGTCGCTCACCTCGCTGCAGAGCAGGACCAGGCTGTAGTCGAGCATGGTGCCGTCCCCCTCGGGGCGGGCGGCGAGGGCGTCGAGGACGCGGGCGTACTGCTGGACGAACCAGCGGCGCTGAGCAAAATAGTCGTGGAATTCCCGACGGTTGAAGTCGTGGCGGGGGCCGTAGTGGCTGGCCTGGTGGCTGCGCATGTCGAAGCCGGGGTCGTACATCTCGGTGCCCGCGAAGCGGCTCATGATGAGCTCGCTCGTGTGGTGGGAGGCCTGGATGACGCCCACGCGGGTGAGGCCGCAGGCCATGGCCTGGACGAGCAGCTCGGTCTGGGCCGCGAGCACGGCGGGGAACTGCTCGGGCGCATAGAGCTGGCCGCGGTCGATGCCCTCGGGTCCCTGGCCGCAGGCCTCGGGATCGCGCTCGACGGCCATGCCCTGGATGCGCTGCTCGACCTCCCGGACGGCCTCGACGTGCAGGTCGATGCGGGCGCGCTCGCCCGGGCCGAGGCCGGCCTTGAGGTCGGCCAGCTCGCCCCGGATGCCGTCGAGCAGGCTCAGGCGCAGGCGCCGGCGGCGCTCGGCGGCAGGATCGGGGCCGGCGGGGCCGACCTGGCCGGCGAACAGGCGCTCGAAGGCCTCGACGGGGTCGTCCCAGGGGGGCGTGGTGAAGCCCGCCTCGGGGTAGGAGATGTGCTTGTCCCCCGAGGCGCCGTTCCAGTTGGCCATCGCGCCCAGGTAGACGTGCCGGTGCGGCCGGTCGGCGCCGACGGTCTGGGCCAGCACCCGGTCGAGGGAGCGGCCGCCACCGCCGTCAGCGCCGGTCAGCAGCTTGCGGGCGCCTCCCGGGTGGCTGCCCTCGTCGGTGCCCCCCATGCTCAGCCCGTTGAGGAAGAGGCAAGCGTCCCGGTGGGGCGTGAGGGCGGCGAGCTGGTCGGGCAGGGGCGCGCCGGCGCGGGTGGCCCAGAGGCTCGGCTCGCCGTCGGCGCTCGGGCCGGCCACCCCGTCCGGGAAATAGAAGACGATCAGGCGGCGGGCCGGCTCGATCTGGGCCCGGGCGGGCCGGAAGAGGGCCGGCAGGCCGAGGACCGAGGCCCCCGCGATTCCCAGAAAGCGTCGTCGATTCAGGCCGTTGGACATCAGGGGGCCTCCGCGACGCGGGTGGTGAACTCAGGGGAGGTGACGAGGGCCAGCAGCAGATCGCGCAGGTCGCCGCCGGAGTCGGCGAAGCGGGCCTGGAGGGCGTGGACGGCGCAGCGGTCGGCGACGCCTTCCCGCGCCCCGAGGGCGAAGCGGCGCAGGCGCACGGCGAAGCACGCCGGGGCGGCCTCGCTCTCGGCCAGCACGGCACCCAGGGTGGCCAGGTCGAGGTAGGGGGCGCGGGTGCCGGTGCCCAGGCCCTCGACGTCGTTCATGTCGCCGCCCCCCTCGATGGGCTGGCCGTTCTCCGTCGTGCGGTGGCGGCCGATGGCGTCGAAGGCCTCGAAGCCGAAGCCCACCGCGTCGATGTACTGGTGGCACGACCGGCAGAAGTCGTCATCGGTGTGCTGCCGAAACCGCTCGCGGGTCGTCGCCGACGGATCCACGTCGGGGACGCCGCCCGCGTTGGGGGGCGGGGGTGGCAGGTCCTGGCAGAGCAGCTTCTGGCGCACGAAGAGGCCCCGCCGGATGGGCGAGGACTGGTCGGAGTGGGCGTAGGTGGCCAGCACGCTGGCCTGGCCGAGGACGCCGGCGCGGCCATCGGGGGCCGGGCTGCCGGCGGCCGCCCCGTAGAGCGCGGCCAGCCGGGGATCGGGGACGGCCCAGGCGGCCGTGAGGAGCGTCGCGAAGCGGCCCTGATCGGGGGCGAAGAAGGCGGCGCGCACGAAGTCGCGGGTCTGGTCGAGGAGCGCCTGGCGCACGTCGTCGCCGAAGAGCGGCGAGAGCTCCGCGCTCTTGGCTGCGGTGGGCAGGGACTCGATGCCGAGCCACTGCACTGCGAAGGTGCCGAGGGCCTCGGCCGCGCGGGGGCTGGCGATGAGGCGGCGCGCCTCGCGCTCCAGGCCGGCGTCCTGGTCCAGATCGCCGCGGTCGGCCGCGGCCAGCAGCTCGGCGTCGGGCGTCGTGCCCCAGAGGAAGTACGAGAGAGCCGCCGCCAGCTCATGGCCGGTGAGGCGGTAGTGGCCGTCGCCGGCGGGGGCGCCGCGCTCGGTGCGGTAGAGGAAGCCGGGGGAGGCGAGCAGGGCCGTGAGGGCCGGCTCGAAGCCCTCGTCGCGGGCGAGGGCGGCGTAGCGGGCGCGCTCGGCGTCGGTGAGGGGCCGGCGGAAGATGCGGGCGCCGACCTCGGCGGCGAACCGCTCGGGGCAGCCGGCCTCGGCGGCGGCGCAGGGCAGCCACGCCCCCCCGCGGGCGAGGGCCGCGCGGGCGGCGCGCTCGGCGTTCTCGAGGTAGGCCTCCAGGTGGACGGCCGTGACGCGCCCGGAGGTCACATGGGTCTCGAAGGCGAAGCCCTCGGGCCGGGTCTCGGGAGGGATGCCCGCCGTGAACGCGGTCGGATCGGGCGGCGCCTCGCACGGGGGCACCTCGATGATGGAGTTCTGGCCCCCGAAGCCGTCCGGCTCGGCCAGGGGGTTGCCCGGGTCGGGGATCCACTCGGCCTCGTCCAGGACGAACTTGTAGGCGTGGCGCCCGGCCGGCAGATCGGCCGAGGCCTGGTAGACGCCGCCGATCCGGGCCATGGCGAGCCCGCCGGCGGCGACGGTGCCGGGCCAGCCGTTGAAGCTGCCCGCGACGTGCACGGTGCGCGGCTGGCGGTCGCCCAGATCGAGCCGGAAGGTGGCGGGCGCGCACTCGACCTGATCGAAGAAGAACAGATCTTTCAGGGAGTTGGCGTACTCACGCCGGGTGAGCAGGCGCACCCGGCGGGGCACGCCCGTGGCTACGCAGTCGGCGGGATCCTGGGAGAAGGTGTCGAGGATGAGCCCGGCCAGGAGATCCGCGCAGGCGCCCTGGCAGGCCGTCGGGTCCGTGGTGGGCATCGTGCGATCGATGCGGTCCGCCAGCGCGGCGCGGTCTCGGTCGCCCAGACGGGTGAGGGCCGGGCCCGCGCCGCCCTCGCCGAGGGGGCCGTGGCAGGCGGCGCACAGGCGGGCGTAGAGCTCGGCGGCCTCCGGGGCCACGGCGGCGGCGTCGCTGCCGGGCGGGCCGGCGTCACGCGGGGGGCCGGCGTCGGCGTCGGTGGCGCGGGCGTCGCCGGGGCGCGCGGCGTCGGGGAGGAAGGCCCGGGCGGGGACGTCGACCCCGGGGGCCTCGGTGCACGCGGCGAGCAGGCCGATCCACAGCAGCGGGGTGAGGCGTCTCATCGGCGGCATCGTCCCGGAGCCGGGGGTCGGGATCAACCGCGATGGAGGCCGTACTCAGTCTTCTTCGTCGTCATCGTCGTAGTCGAGGGCCGGGGCCTCGACCACCTCGGCCTCCGTGGAGTCCTGATCGGTGACGAGGCGCACGACGCGCTCCGTGGCGTCGTTGAGCCAGGTGCGCAGCTCCGACCACAGCGACTCGAACTCGGGCCAGAGGGTCTCGTCGACGAACCGGGCCGGGACGCGCGCCATGACGGTGGTGCGGCGCTGGCGGGGGTAGCGGTAGGGCCGGATGCCGTAGCGCCGGAGCAGGGCGACCAGGAGGCGGCGCGACCAGAGGTCGGTGACCGTGAAGCGGTACTCGATGGGGGGATCCACCGCGGCGATGGCCGTCAGCCGCTCCTGGATGCGGTCGCGGGCCTCGGCGGCGGCCTGGCGCTCACCATCGGTGGTCGCGCCAGCGAAGAGCGCCTCGATCTTGCGCAGCTTCTCGATCAGTCGGGCTTCGTCCAAGGTCCCTCCCCGCGGCGAGGGCGCATCATGCCGTCGGCCCCCGGGAAAGGAAACTTCCCGCCCCCGGCCGGGCGCCGGCGCGGGCGGGTTTCGCTTGAAATTCAGAGGGTTGTGCGGGCTTGCGGGCGCGGCTTCAGAACGTCCCGCCCAGGCCGATGCCCCCGGGGCCGGCCTGGACCGAGACCGCCCGGCCCTCGCGGAAGAACAAGATGCCCCCCGCCACGAGGGCGGCGGCGCCCACGCCGGCCGCCGTCCAGAAGCCCAGGCTGAAGGTCTCGGCGCTGGCCTGATGGTCGTCCCACGCGGCGCTCGTGCGGGCGGCGTCGCGGTCGTCGATCTCGCTGGAGGCGAGGCCGTAGAGCACGCCCGCGGCGGCCCCGGCGGCGGCCGCGCCGCCGAGAGCGACCCACGTCCAGAGGCGGTCGCCGGCGCCGGGCTTCTGCTGGACGATGACCTCGGTGAGCTGGGGGGCGTTCTTCTGGGCCACCAGCGTCTGGCTGATGGTGGCCTTGCGCCCCTCGCGCACCACCAGCCGGGCCTCGACGGGGTCGTAGCGGCGCAGGCTGAACACCAGGGTGTACTCGCCCACCACGAGCCGCGACTTCAGAGGGGTGGTGCCCAGCTCCTTGTCGTCGAGGGTGCTGACGGTGGCGCCGGGGGGATCGGAGAGGATCTCCACCTCCGGCCGCAGCCGCTCCACCACATCGCGGGCCATGGCGGCCTTGTCGGGCTCGGGATCCGTCGCCAGGAAGCGGTCGAAGGCCTCCACGGCTTCCGCCGCCTTGCCCATGCGCTGGAGCACCAGGCCCTGGTTGGCGATGTAGCCGGGCTGGGGATCGAGGGCGTAGGCCGCCTTGAGCTTCTCGAGGGCGGCGGGGTAGTCGCGCGCCATGAAGAGCTTGTCGGCTTCGGCCTTGAGGGCGTCGGCGGCCACGGGATCGTAGGCGTGGGCCGGCAGCGCGATCAGGAGCGCGGCGGCCAGGGCGAGGGCGCGGATCATGGCACCTCCAGGCAGGCGCGCAGGCGGCAGAAGCCGTCGGCGCCCGGGGCGCAGCAGAGGGCGGGGCCGGTCTGGCCGAGGGGCCCGTCGTTGCCGGGCACCGGGCAGACGTCCTGGCGGCCGCCGAGGCCGCCGTCGCCGGGCTCGCCGGCCTGGAGCGCCATGGCCAGGGCCGCGGGATCGACCACCGGCGCGCCCTCGGCGTCGAGCAGGCGGACGGGCAGATCGGTGCCCGGCGCGAAGACCGCGGCGCTCGGACCGCCGGCCCCCGCGCCGCCCCCACCGCCACAGCCGCCACGGCCGCCCGGGCCGCCGTCGCCGCCGGGCTGGCAACCCGGGCAGGCCAGCGCCGGCCGCCCGCCCTGGCCGCCGTTGGAGCCCGTAGCGCCCGCGCCGCCGGCGCCACCGGGGCCACCCGCGCCGCCCGGTCCGCCGCGGAGGCGGGCGCGGGTGAGGCCGACCCGACCCCCCCGCACGACGAGAGCGAAGCTGGCGCCGCCGCCCGTGCCACCGAAGCCGCCGGAGCCGGCGCAGCCCCCGGCCCCGCCGCCGGCGCCACCGCCGCCGGGCAGGCCGCCGACCGTCGCGCCGCCGCCGCCGCCCCCACCGCCGCTGCCGGGGGTGCCGATGCCGCCCGCCTCGCCCACGTCGGGTCGCCACGCGCCGGTGCCGGGATCGAGCCGCCCACAGATGCGGATGCCGAGGCCCGGCGGCCCGATGGCCCCCGCGCCGCCGTTGCCGCCCGGCTGACCCGGGGCGTCGGCGACGGCGAGGCCGGGCGCGCCGGGCAGATCCCCGACGCCGGGCGCGCCGTCGGCCTGGGCCGGATCGTCGATGCTGCGGCCGCCCGCCCCCCCGGAGGTGGACAGGGGACAGGCGGGGTTCATCCCCGGCGGTCCGCCGCAGCCCGGGCAGCCGGCGTCATCGCCGTCGGCCCCCGAGCGCCCGATGGCCGCCACGTCCGGGGCGGCGTCTCCGTCCTGACCCGGGCGGCCGGCTCCGGCGGCCCCGGCGACCACCAGACAATCCTGCAACCACAGGAAATCTTGAACGTTTTCGGCCAGGATGGCGATGGCGTTCTCGCCGGCGGGGGCCGGCTGGGATCGCACCTGGACGAGATCCAGGCGGGTGAGCGCCGCCAGATCCCGGTACACGAGCACCGGAGACGGGCCGACCAGCTCGGTGGCGGCCTGGGCCGCCGATACCCGGCTCCAGGCCGGGCCGGCGGGATCGAAGAGGTAGCCCCCGTGGAGGTCGACCCCGCCAGGGACCTCGAGCGTCGCGTCGAGGACGTGGCGACCGGCCACGATGAGCACCGGCCCGCCCCCACGCTCGGCGGCCAGAGCGACGCCGCGGGCCACGGTCGAGACCGGGGCGGCGAGGGTGCCAGCGGCCCCGTCGTCCCCGTCGGGACCGGCGACGAACACGGCCCGATCGGCCGGGCCGTCGACGCCGTCGCAGTTGACGTCCTCGAAGGCCGGATCGGGCGCGTCCACGGCGCCGGGCCGGCACTCGCAGCCATTGGCCGGGACCTGGTCGACGTCGGCGAAGCCGGGGGCGCAGGCGTCGACGACGCACTCGCCGGCCTCGCAGCCCGCGGTGGCATCCGGCAGCGCGCACAGCCGCCCGCACTCGCCGCAGTTGGCCGGATCGGAGGCGGTGTCGAAGTCCTCGTCGGTCGCGCCATCGCAGTCGTCGTCGAGCAGGTTGCAGGCCTCCACCTCGGGGTCGCCGGGGGCGATGTTGCAGGCGACCGTGACCCCATCGGCGGCGCAGATCACGGTCCCGTTGCGCTCGCAGGCGCCCTGGCCGACCGCGCACCCGTCGCCGAGGCCGTCGAAGCCCTCGTCGGCGCTGCCATCGCAGTCCTCGTCGGCGGGGGCGTCGCAGCGCTCGGTGCCCGGCTCGGCGGCCACCGCGTCGCAGACGGCGGCCTCGTCGCGGCACACGATGCGGCCCTCGATCCGGCAGGCGCCGACGCCCTCGGCGCAGGCGTCGCCCACCCCGAGATCCTCGTCGACGCGGCCGTCGCAGTCGTCGTCGAGGGCGTTGCACTGCTCGGGGCCGCCCACCGGCATGGGCAGGTCGCAGGCGGCGCCGTCCGGGGCGCAGATCACCCGGCCGATGCCGGCGCAGACGCCGAGGCCGCCCTCGCAGGGCTCGCCGACGGCGGGCCCGTCGGGCAGGCGGAAGGCCTCGTCAACGCTGCCATCGCAGTCGTCGTCCTCGCCGTTGCAGGCCTCCTCGCGGTCGCCCGGGAGCACGACCAGGTGGCCGCCCGCGTCCACGCAGGGGCCGAAGCGCCCCTCGGCGTCGCAGGTGCGGGAGCCGGCCTGGCAGACCCCCGCGTCGGCGCCACAGGCGATGCGATCGCCCGGCTGGCACTCGGCCGCCACCTCGTCCGTCTCGCCGTCGCAGTCGTTGTCGAGGCCGTCGCCGGGGATCTCGTCCACCGGCTCGCCGGGGGTGCCCGCACAGGCGGCCTGGCCGTCGGGCCCGCAGCGCCGCTCGCCGGGCCGGGCGCAGGCTCCCTCGCCGACGGTGCAGGCCATGGACAGCGCGAAGTCCTCGTCGACGGCGCCATCGCAGTCGTCGTCGCCTCCGTCGCAGCGCTCGGTCGGCGGGGCGATTGGCCAGGCGGCGTCGCAGGCAGGGGCGGCGAAGTCGAGGGTGAGGGGGCCGGCCTCGGCCGTGAAGGCGGCGACATGCCACGCGATCTGGCAGCCAGCCTCAGCCACGCACGCCCCGGCGGCGCCGAGGCCGGGGTCGCAGGCCACCATGGAGTCGAGGGCGTAGAGCGTCGCCTGGATGCGGGAGGTGCCGGCCTCCAGGGCCAGCTCGAGGGTCGCGTCGGGGTCGGGGAGGGCCGCAGCCAGCGTGCGGGTGTCATCCTCCACCACGAGGCAGAGGCCGGCGCCTTGCCACGCCGCGGCGCAGGTGCCGTCGTCGGGGCCCAGGCAGCCGCGGGCCTGGACACGGACGGTCCGGCCCGTCGCGGCCCCGCACTTCCCCTCGACGCACGCGCCCCCACCAGGGCACGGATCATCCGGGAAACATTCAGGTTTCTCAGCGTCGAGGGGGAGGCAGCCTGCCATCAGGGCGGCGGCCAGCACCCATCGCTTCAGGCCCATGGTGCCCTCCGATCAGACGGAGTTCGGTCTACCACCGGCCACGCGGTCTTGGGAAGGGTCGCCCGCGGACGCGGGCCAGGGGGATCAGTTGCAGCCGCCGCCGAGGCAGCTCTTGAGCACCGACACGCCCTCGGGCAGGGCGCGGTTGCAGCGGCCGCCGTTGCAGCTCAGGGTGGCCTTGGTGGCGCCGGCCTCGACGGCCTGGTTGCAGCCGCCGCCGTTGCAGGTGAAGACGCAGGTGGAGCCGGCGCTGCAGGCCTGGGCGCACTTGCCGCCCGGGCAGGCGAAGGTGCAGACGCGGCCGCTGGGGCAGGCCTGGGCGCAGCTGCCGGTGGTGCAGGCGAGGTTGCAGGCACCCCCGTCGGGGCAGCCGCCCGCGACGCCCGCGGGCGCGGCGACGGCCTCGGCGGCGACGGCGGGCACGGTGGCGACGGTGGCCTTGGCGGCCTCGACGGCGGCAGCGCCGGCGGCGGTGCCATCACCGAGCTGACCCTTGGCGGCCTCGATGGCCTTGCGGGCCTCGTCGAGGGTGCCGGCGGGGATGTTGGCGCGGCCCTCGAGCTGGTCGAGCGCCTTGCCGGCGGCCTCGATGCCGGCCGCACCGGCGGCCTCGGCGGCCTTCACGGCGTCGCCGGCGGCCTCGAGACCCTGGGCAGCGGCAGCGGCGCCGGCAGCGGCGCCTTCGACGCCCGCGGCGCCGGCGGCCTCGGCAGCTTCGGCGGCAGCTTCGGCGGCGGCCTCGGCGGCCTCGCCCGCGGCCTCGCCGGCAGCAGCAGCGGCTTCACCGGCGGCCTCGGCGGCCTCGCCAGCGGCCTCGGCGGCCTCGGCAGCGTCGGAGGGGACCTCCCCGTTGTCGGGCTGGGCAAACACGGGGACGGCGAAGAGCGCGACGAGCGCGAAGAACAGGGTGCGCACAGGCAACCTCCCGGGCTGGTGCGGCCCGAACTCTGGTGGCCGCGGCGGAAGCATACTGGGTGTTTCGGCCACCCAAGGGAAGAGTTATCGGGTCAGGGCGGCCCGCCGTTCTTACTGCGGGACCTTCTTCCAGTCGGCGAGGAACTTCGCGAGGCCCGCGTCGGTCAGCGGGTGGCGGATGAGCTGCATCAGGACGCTGTAGGGCACGGTGCACACATCCGCGCCCATGCGCGCCGCCTCCAGGATGTGACCCGGGTGGCGGATGGAGGCCACGAGGACCTCGGTGTCGAAGTTGTAGTTCTCGTAGATCTCGACGATCTGGCTGACGACCTCCATGCCGTCATGGGCGATGTCGTCGAGGCGGCCCACGAAGGGGCTGATGTAGTCGGCGCCCGCCTTGGCGGCCAGCAGGGCCTGGAGGGGCGAGAAGCAGAGGGTGACGTTGGTGGCGATGCCGTGATCGGCGCACCAGCTCACCGCCTTGAGCCCCTCGGCGATGAGGGGGATCTTCACCACGATGTTCTCGTGGATCTTCGAGAGCTGCTTGGCCTCGGCGACCATGCCGTCGAAGTCGGTGCTGACCACCTCGGCCGAGATGGGGCCGTCGATGACGCTGCAGATCTCGGCGATCACATCGGCGAACTTCCGCCCGGTGCGGGCCACCAGCGAGGGGTTGGTGGTCACGCCGTCCACGAGGCCGAGGGCGGCGGCCTCGCGGATCTCGTTCACGTCGGCGGTGTCGATGAAGAACTTCATGGCGGCTCCAGGGGCGAGGGTGAGGCCGGGATGGCGGCGGCAGTGTACTGGCGAGGTGGGCAAACGCAAGCCACCCCGGCATGATGCGGCCTCGTCGCGTGTCCGGAGGCCCCCATGCGCAGCCTGTCGTCCCTTGCCCTCGCCCTCCTCGCCTCGACGGCGGTCGCCGCGCCGCCGGCCGGCCTGCAGGGCGAGCGCGCCCGCATGGTCAGCGACCTGGCGGCCCTGCGGTTCGATCAGCTCGGCAACCCCGTCCTGCGCTGGGATGCCATCCCACCCGTGTACGCCCCGGCCGGGCGGCCCCACCGGCTGCTGGTGGTGCTGGCCGAGTTCGCCGACCGAAAGTTCGTTCGATTTCAAGGGGATGCGACGCAGGGGGCGAGGCTGGCGGCCTGGTATCAAGACCAGCTCTTCGATCCGAAGTACGAGAAGCGCGACACACTCAGCCACTTCTACGCGGTGCAGAGCCTCGACACCTACCACCTGCAAGGCCAGGTGCTGGCGCCGGTGACGCTCTCGAAGCCGAGGGCCGCCTACGGCGCGCCCTATCGGCCCGAGGGGGGCGACTGGCGCAACGACGCCGACACGGAGGGCATGGCCGAGGAGGTGCTGGTGCTGGCGGCGAAGGCGCACCCCGAGCTGGACTGGGCCTCCTTTGACCGGTGGGATCCGCTCGACCACGACGGCGACGGGGTGCTCGACGAGGCCGATGGCTACCTCGACCACCTGGTCATCGTCTTCGCGGGCGGCGGCCAGTCGTCGTGCCAGGGGCTCTACAAGCTGGACGAGGCCCTCAACCCGAACGTCGGCCCCGAGGCGGTGGCGAAGCTGTCCGCTGACGAGCGCGAGTGCGCCGATCGCATCTGGCCGCACCGCTTCATGATCCAGAAGCGCGAGGGGCAGGGGCCGGTGGTGGAGGGGCGCGTCCACGGCCGGGGCGGGGCGCCGCTGCGGCCGGGCCTGTGGGCCCTCGACTACAACATGCAGTCCGAGTACACGGAGGCCTCCACCTTCATCCACGAGTTCGGCCACTCCATCGGGCTGCCCGATGTGTATGCGCGCGAGACGAGCAACAGCACGGGCTGCTGGGAGCTGATGAGCAGCACCGCCGCGCCGAGCCCCCAGAACCTGTCGGCGTGGTCGCGGCTGATGCTGGGGTGGCTGCGGCCGCGGGTGGTGCTGCCCCCCGAGTTCGGGGGCAAGGCGGTCCAGTCGGGCTACCTGCGCACGCTCGACGCGCCCCTGGATCCCCCCGCCGTGGCCCGGGAGGCCCAGCGCCAGGGCATGTACCGCGCGGCGATGGTGGTGCTGCCCCCCAAGACGATCGACGTGCAGCTCACGGCGCTGCCGAAGGGGGGCCAGGCCCTCTACAGCGGCCAGGGCAACGCCCTCAACCGCAGCGCCGAGCTGCGGCTCGATCTGGCGGGCAAGGCCGGACCCGTCGAGCTGTCCTTCGAGGCGTGGTGGGAGATCGAGGCGGGCTGGGACTTCGCCTACGTGGAGGCCAGCGTCGACGAGGGGGCGAGCTGGACGCGGCTGCTGCCCGCGGATCGGCAGCACATGCCGGCGAAGCACGGTCATGACGGCAAGCAGACGCTGCCCGGCTTCACGGGCCTGTCGGGGGATCTGGACGGGGACGGCAAGAACGAGAGCGCCCCGGGGTGCGACCCGAAGAAGCAGACCGCCCACGGCGACGAGGTGGATGCCGCCCAGAAGGATCCCTGCCAGGTGCCCACGTGGGTGCGGCCGGCCTTCGATCTGAGCGCCTACGCCGGCAAGGCCGTGCGCGTGCGGTTGCGCTACTTCACCGACATGGCCGCGGTGATGCGCGGGCTGCTGGTGGATGACGTGCGGGTCACCGCGGCGGGCGCGCCGGTCCTGACCGAGGACTTCGAGGGCAAGCCGGGGCGGGCCTGGCGCCTGGACGGCTTCACGCCGTCGCCGGGCCAGCACACCCTGCTGGTGCCCCACTACTACCTGCTGGAGTACCGGGATCCCGATCTGGCCGGCAGCTACGACGGCGGCATCGTGCAAGACACGGCGTTCCGGTTCTTCTACGACCCCGAGAAGAAGGCGGTGCGGGCGCTGCGGGCGCGGGCGCGGCCGGGGGTGGTGGCCTGGTACTACGACGGGGCCTACGCGTGGAGCGAGAACGACCCGGCCACCAATGGCCCCGGCAAGGGCTTCCTGCTGGCCCTCGACGCGCTGCCCGACGAGATCGCGCTGCCCGGCTACCCCCTCGCGGGCACGCCGGGGGCGTTCGACACGCGCTACGCCCTCGACGGGACCCAGGCGTGGCTGGAGGCGGGCTACTACGCGATGATGTGCTTCGTCCGTGACGCCGGCTGGCGGCCGAAGGATCTGGACGCGGCGCGCTGCCCGACGGCCGACGCCCCCGCCAACGCGGTGCAGGCGTTCGGCAAGCCGCTGCTCTACAGCTACAAAATCATTAACGATTTTCTGCCGGGGCCCGATCGCGCGCGCTACGCCGCGGCGGGCGAGCTGCTCGATTACCGGATGAAGGACAAGGCGCCGAGCTGGCGGATGCGCGACCGGAGCCTGCGCTACCTGCACACGCTGGACGCGCCGTTCGCGCTCGCGCCCTACCCCGACGCCATCGAGATCTTCGACGTGGTGGGGGGCAAGCTGGTGCGGGCCGAGACCCGGGCCTACCCGGCCGTGGCGGCCTTCACGGACGCCACGCCGGCGCGCTGGCTCAACCCGGGCCTGCGGTTCGGCGGGGTGGCCGTGCCCGACGCGGGCTTCTCGTTTCGCCTCACGCCCCCCGGGCCGGAGGCGCCGGCGGGCGCGCGGGTCAAGGTCTGGTTTGACTGGAACTGAGGCGGGCCGCCGGGCAGGGCGCGCCATGGCGTGCGATCGGACCATGAGGGCACCGCACTCTTTTGCCGGTCGACCTGGACTGTGCTACTCCTGTCGGCTGGTACGCCCGCGGATCGGGCTTTCGGAGGAGGGTGCGGATGCTGCGGCTCGTCATCGAGGATGATGACGGCAAGACCACGGTGGTCCCCCTCATCCGGGACGAGATCACCATCGGTCGCAAGGAGGGCAACACGATCCGCCTCACAGAGCGGAACGTGTCGCGCCACCACGCGCGCCTCGTGCGGGTCGGCGCCACGCCGGCCACGGTGTTCGTCGAGGATCTCGACAGCTACAACGGCGTGCGGCTCAACGGGGAGCGCATCGCCGACAAGGCCTCGCTGAAGGTCGGCGATCTGATCCAGATCGGCGACTACGCCCTGGCGCTGAAGGACGACGCCCCCGAGGACCAGCCCGATCGGGCGGTGGCCATCGAGCGGGCGGCCACGGCCGTCCACCAGGTCGAGGCCCTCACCGACGAGCAGAAGGGCCGCCTGGTCGTCGTCTCCAGCAACCTGGCGGGCGAGACCTATGGCCTCGATCGCCGCGAGCTGATCGTGGGGCGGACCGACGAGAACGACATCGTCGTCAACCACCGGTCCATCTCGCGCAACCACGCCAAGATCATCTTCCGGGACGACGCCTTCACGATCATCGACCTGGCCTCCTCCAACGGGGTGAAGGTCAACGGCGAGGTCTACGGCACCGCCTCCCTGGTCAAGGGCGACATCGTCGAGCTGGGCCAGGTGAAGATGCGGTACGTCGCCCCCGGCGACAACTACGTCTTCACCCCGGCGGACGTCGAGGACGCCGAGGTCGTGGCCGGCCCCGGCATCGGGCGCCTGGTCTTCATCGGGCTGATGCTGGCGGCGGTGGCGGTCGGGACGTTCGTCCTGGTGGATCGCTACCGGTCGGGCCAGGGGACGGGTGGCACCGATCCCGCCGTCGTGGAGTCGACCCCCGTCGACGTCTCGGCGGGCATGGACGAGGGCCGGCAGCTCATCGATCGGGAGGAGTGGGAGGAGGCTGGCAAGGCCTTCGGCCGCGTCCTGCAGGTCCAGCCCGAGCACGAAGAGGCCCAGCGCCTGCGCAAGAAGTCGGCGTCCGAAGCGGCCAACCAGCGGCGGTACAACCGGATCTTGAAGGACGTCGAGGACGCCCAGTGGGCGGACGCGTGGTTCGCGCTGGAGGAGTTCCCCCTCGACAGCGTGTACGGCGTGCGCCTGGGGCCCATGCGCGAGCGCATCGAGCGCGGCTTCGCGGACGCGGAGCTGGATCGGGGCGCGCGGCTGGTGGAGGACGGGGCCCTCGACGGGGCGCGCAAGGTCCAGGCCGCCCTGGTTCAGAAGCCCTTCGCGGCCGGGCAGGCGGAGAAGCTGGCGGATCTCATCCGCGCCGCCGAGCGCCTGGCCATGCGGCCGCCGGATGTGCGGCCCGCCACCGAGCCGCCCCCGGTGGCTCTCAACACCGCGCCGCCGCCGCGCCGGCCGGAGGTCCCCGCCACCGAGGCCCCCCACCGCGCGCCCGCGACGCGGCCGGAGCCGCCCCCCCGGCGGCCCGATCCGGTGGCGGCCCCGGCGACGGCCGACAACCAGCCGACCTACCAGGACCTCATGAAGAAGTCCCTGGAGCTGATCGCGCAGGGGCGGCGTGAGGAGGCCGTGGGGCTGCTGCTCAAGGCGCACCGGCTCGATCCGCAGTCCCATGTGCCCCACCAGCGCCTGTGTGCGGTCCTGCCCGCCCTGGGGCGGACGGTGGACGCGCTGACGCACTGCAAGCTGTGGCGCGCCAAGGAGCCCAACCCGGCCTACCGGCCGCGCATCGAGTCGCGCATCCAGCAGCTCGAGGCCGAGATCAACCCCTGAGCGGGGGGGGCCGCGCCGGCTCTCCGCTGCACCGACCTCGCCCGCCATCGGCGGACATTGCCGCACCGCCACAACGCCGCTAGGATGCCGCCCAGAGTCCGGCCCGAGGGGGTGGTGTCATGTCTGGCTTCTGGCAGCGCGCAGCGCTCGCCGCTTCGGTGGCGGCCCTCCCGGTGGCCGCGCAGGCGGCTGATCCCAACGACTTCGACATCCAGCACTTCCGCCCCGCCATGGACTCCCAGGGGTTCGTGACGGTCGAGCGCTCCAAGGCGCTGGGCACGCTGGATCCGAGCTTCGGGCTCTACCTCGACTACGCCTTCGCGCCGCTGGTGCAGACCATCGACGGCAAGGAGCGCGAGATGGTGACCAGCTACGGCACCGGCCGGTTCGTGGGGGCCATCGGCTTCGCGAGCATCGTCGAGGTGGGCATCCAGGTGCCCATGGTGATCGTGCGTGGCGATCCCGACGGCCCCGGCGAGGCCCCCGAGCTGTCGGGTGATGGCCTGGGGGATGTGTCGGCCCACCTCAAGGTGCGCGTCCTCGATCGGGAGCTGTACCCGGTGGGCATCGCCGTGGTGGCCGCGGCCGGCTTCGACACCGGCGAGAAGGGCATCTTCGCCACCCACGCCCAGTCGCCGGTCCTCAGCGGCAAGCTGGTGCTGGACTGGGACATCGGCCAGCGCGTCGGCCTGGCCCTCAACGCCGGGGCCCTCATCCGCGAGAAGCGCGAGATCAGCGGCAACGTGGTCATCCCCGCCACGGAGACCGCCGCGGGGGTCACCCCGGCGCGCACCGTGGCCCGCGAGGATCCCATCATCGCCGGCAGCGAGGCGAGCTTCGGCCTGGGCGTCGGCTTCGCGGCCATCAAGGGCCGCCTCGATCTGATCGCCGAGATCTATGGCGCGGCGCCCCTGGAGTCGGGGGCCGAGCGCGCCATGCCCATCGAGGCCCTCCTGGCCCTCAAGCTCTTCCTGGTGGGCAACTCGTTCTTCAGCGTCGGCGTGACCCGCGGCCTGTTGGGGGACTACGGCGATCCGGTGGTGCGGCCCTTCGCGGGCATCGTCTTCGAGCCGGCGGTCGGCGATCGCGACGGCGATGGCATCGAGGATGACATCGATCGCTGCCCCGATCAGGCCGAGGACAAGGACGGCTTCGAGGACGAGGACGGCTGCCCCGACCTGGACAACGACCAGGATGGCATCCCCGACCTGGTGGACCAGTGCCCCGATATCGCTGAAGATTTCAATGGTTACGAGGATGAGGACGGCTGCCCCGAGGCCGATCGCGACCGCGACCGGGATGGCATCCTCGACTCGGTGGACCGCTGCCCCGACGATCCCGAGGACAAGGACGGCTTCGAGGACGAGGACGGCTGCCCCGAGCTGGACAACGACCGCGACGGCGTGCCCGACAGCGAGGACCAGTGCCCCATGGAGCCCGAGGACATCGACGGCTTCAAGGACGAGGACGGCTGCCCCGATCCCGACAACGACCAGGACGGCATCCCCGACGACCAGGACCAGTGCCCCAACCAGCCCGAGAACTTCAACGGCGTGGAGGACGGGGACGGCTGCCCCGAGGTCGAGAAGAAGGTGGTCATCGCCGGCGGCAAGATCCGCATCCTGGACAAGGTGTTCTTCGAGACCAACAAGGCGGTCATCAAGACCGAGAGCTACGACATCCTGTTCCAGGTGGCGGAGACGCTGCGGCAGAACCCCGGCATCACCAAGGTGGAGATCCAGGGCCACACTGACAGCCGCGGTCGCGATGACTACAACCTCGAGCTCTCCGACCGGCGGGCGGCCGCGGTGCGCGACTTCCTGATCGAGCGCGGGGGCATCAAGGGCGAGCGGCTCGTGAGCAAGGGCTATGGCGAGACCGAGCCCATCATCAACGAAGAGAACGCCGACGCGTGGGCCCAGAACCGGCGCGTGGAGTTCGTGATCCTGGAAGAGAAGGCCACCGAGCCCGGGCCTTTCGACCAGTAAGAGGGGGATGACATGGCGAAGAACAGGCGCTCCGGGCGACCGCCTCGCCTCAGCGAGCCGGCGCCGAATGTCCGACGGGTCGTCCGCCGCACCACCGAGGGTCGGGTGAACACCGGCCCGCGGCCCAAGGCGGATCCCATCAAGAGCATGGCGATCGGGGCCGGCATCATCGTGGCGCTGGTGGTCTTCTTCCTCACCCCCATCGGGGGGAAGACGCCCTTCAACCACCTGATCTCGGCGCTGGGCGGCGGCGCGCCAGCGGCCCCGGCGGCCCCGGCGTCGGGGGCCCCGGCGACCCAGGGCTGATCGGCGGCGGTGGTCCCGCCCCCCCCCGGTCGCGCCACGCGCGCCGCCCTCCTGGCCGGGCTGGCGGCCGCTGCGGCGCTGGCGCTCTTCGTGACCCACCGACACTTCGCCCGCGAAGACGCCCAGGTGGCCATCACCCGGGTCCAGACCTGGCGTGTGGCGGGCACCACCCGCTCGCGGGTGGACGCCTGGCTGAGCCGCGAGCGGCCCGACGCCCCCCTGGCGTGGCGCGCCGATCCCCCGGGCTGGTTCGAGGATCACGTCCGCGTCCGCCTGGAGGTGGCGGGCGAGATCCATGAGTTCCGGGTGCAGCCGGACGAGCGTCAGGTGGAGCCGGTGGGCGAGGCGGCCCGGCGCCTGGTGGAGGCCATCCGAGAGGACGCGCGCCGCGCGGAGCCCTGAGCGGCCCGCCCTCGCTCGATCTGCCGTCGGCGAAATAGGGAGCCCCCCTCCGCGGGTCTGGTCCGACGACGGGGCGTCCGCCCCCACCGACCCGCTCTCTTCGGAGGTCACGATGCACATGACTCGCTCCGCTGCGCGGCCGCTCGTCCGGGCCGTGGTCCCTCTGTTCCTCGCCATGCTGGCGGCCGGCGCCGCGAGCGCCGCCGAGCCCCTCTGGACGGAGGGGGGGGGCGTCGACGCCATCACCGATGACACCCCGGTCACCTTCGGCGCCTTCAGCAAGCTCGCCGAGCGCTGCGCGCCCGCGGTGGTCTCCATCGAGACGGAGTCCGCCCGCGGCGAGGCCTTCATGCACCCGTTCTTCGGCGACATGGGCGGCGAGGGGCTCCAGAAGGGGGCCGGCTCGGGGGTGATCATCCGGGCCGACGGCCACGTCCTTACCAACAACCACGTCGTCGAGGGCGCTCGCGCCATCAAGGTGCACATGCTGGACGGCCGCGACCTGCCGGCCCAGCTCGTGGGCCGGGATCCGGCGACGGATCTGGCCCTCATCAAGGTGGACGCGGGCGGCAAGCAGCTCCCGGTGGTGCCCCTCGGCGACTCCGACGCGCTGAAGATCGGGGCCTGGGTCGTGGCCATCGGCAACCCCATGGGGCTCTCCCACACGGTCACCGCCGGCATCGTCAGCGCCAAGGGGCGCCGCGAGGTGCGGCCCGACGGGCGCCTGCGCTACCCCGACTTCATCCAGACCGACGCCAGCATCAACCCCGGCAACAGCGGCGGGCCGCTGTTCAACCTGCGGGGCGAGGTGGTGGGCATCAACACCGCCATCAGCGCGCGCGGCCAGGGCATCGGGTTCGCCATCCCCGTCAACATGATCAAGACCGTCCTGCCCCAGCTCGCCGACGACGGGCGGGTGGCGCGCAGCTGGCTGGGCGTGCAGATCGCCCCCGTCACCCCCGAGCTGGCCCGGTCGCTGGGCATGAAGAAGGCCGGCGGCGCGGCGGTGGTGCAGGTGGTGCCGGGCGGGCCCGCCCAGGCCGGCGGGCTGCGCGAGGAGGACGTCATCCTGTCCTTCGACGGCAAGCCCATCGAGCGGCACGACGACCTGCCCTGGCTGGCCAGCACCGCGGGCATCGGGCGCACCGTGGCCGTGGATCTGCTCCGCGACGGCCGGCGGCAGCAGCTCGAGGTGAAGCTGGGTCGGATGCCCGGCGAGGACGAGCAGCCGGCGCGGCTGGATCGGCAGAGCTCCGGCGGCATGGCGGGCAAGGAGACCGTCCTGGGCATGCGGGTCGTGCCCGTGGATCGCGCCGTGCGCACCCGCCTGGATGTCGAGGGCGGCGCCATGGTCGTGGGCGTCGACGCCGGCAGCCCGGCCGAGCGCGCGGGCATGGAGCGCGGCGATGTCATCGTCCGCTGCAACGGCCAGGCGGTCGGCAACCCCGAGCAGCTCCAGGCGGCGATCGAGAAGGTCCCGCCCGGCAGCACGGTCCGTCTGCTGGTCCAGCGGGAGGGCGGACGGGCCTTTGTGGCCTTCACACGCTGATAAGGGCCGTGGGAAGCGGCTTTGGGGCCACTCTCCCAATCGCATCATTCTTTACGTCGGCAGGCAGGTGAGGTAGCGTCCCCCCCGTCGCACCCGGGATGGAGGGGATTCGTGCGCTACACTCGTCACATCCTGAAGGCCGCTCTGGCCCTGGTCGCCTTCGCAGGCGCCGCCGAAGCCCAGAACGTCCAGAACTTCCGCCCGGCCACGGGCCCTTGGAACTACTTCAGCGTCGAGAGCGCGCGGGTGGCTCCTCACGGTCGCTTCGTGCCGACTCTGAGCATCAACTACGGCAACCAGCCGCTGACCGAGCGCGACGCGGACGACAAGATCGTCCAGACCATCGTCGAGCACCTGGTCACCGCCGACCTGCAGTTCAACGCGGGCATCGGCGACCGGCTGGACATCGGCCTGGACATCCCCATCAGCTACGTGGTGGCGGGGGATGCCAACCAGTTCCAGGACGGTGCCGCCTTCGGTGACGTCCGGCTCGTGCCGAAGGTGCGCCTCTTCGGGCTCGAGAAGCACGATGAGTCGGGGGTCGGGGCGTCGATCTCGATCCCGGTCGACTTCCCCACCGGCGACAAGGACCTGTTCTTCGGCGCCGATCAGGTGGAGGTCAACCCGAAGCTCATCCTGGAAGGCCGGGTCATCGGCTTCAGCTTCGCGGTGAACGGCGGCTTCAAGTTCCGCCCCGAGAAGAAGTCCTTCGAGACGCTGGAGCTCGGCAACGAGCTGACCTATGGCGCCGCGATGGGCATCGACCTGGGCACGCCCGACGCCCTGCTGTTCGCCGAGGCCTTCGGCGTCGCGCCCCTCGACGACCTCAACGTCGACAGCCGCTCCAAGCCCCTCGAGGGCCTGCTGGGCTTCCGCTTCTTCACGAAGCCGGGGGCGGTCGTGACCATCGGCGCCGGCACCGGGCTCATCCCCGACTACGGCTCCCCGCTGTGGCGCGGCCTGCTGCAGATCTCGTACTTCAAGAAGGATCGCGACACCGACGGTGACGGCCTGCTCGACAGCGTCGACGGCTGCCCCGAGGATCCCGAGGACAAGGACGACTTCGAGGACAGCGACGGCTGCCCCGATCTCGACAACGACAACGACGGCATCCTCGACACCGCCGATCGCTGCCCGAACGACCCCGAGGACAAGGACGGCTTCGAGGACGAGGACGGCTGCCCCGATCCCGACAACGACAAGGATCAGATCCTCGACGTCGACGACAAGTGCCCCAACGACCCGGAGACGGTGAACGGGTACGACGACACCGACGGCTGCCCCGACGGCATCCCCGACACCGACGGCGATGGTCTCAACGACCAGGTCGACAAGTGCCCGAAGGAGCCCGAGGACAAGGATGACTTCCAGGATCAGGACGGCTGCCCCGATCCCGACAACGACAACGACGGCATCCTCGACGTGAATGACAAGTGCCCGCTGGTGCCCGAGACCATGAACGGCATCGACGACGAGGACGGCTGCCCGGACAAGAAGCTGACCCTGGTCAAGGTGACCAAGGAGAAGATCATCATCCTCCAGAAGGTGTTCTTCGAGCTGGACAAGGACATCATCAAGCCCGTGAGCTACCCGGTGCTCGATGAGGTCGCCGAGACCATGAAGGCCTACACCTACATCAAGAAGGTGGAGGTCCAGGGCCACACGGACAGCCAGGGCAAGGACGACTACAACAAGGATCTGTCGCAGCGCCGCGCCGACGCCGTCCGCAAGTACATCATGGACAAGGGCGTCGAGGGCGAGCGCCTGACGGCCGTGGGCTTCGGCGAGGACGAGCCCATCGACACGAACAAGACCAAGGCCGGTCGTGCCAACAACCGCCGCGTCGAGTTCAAGATCCTCGAGCAGTGATCCGGGGCGGGCGCCCGCCCGCCTGGTTTGAACCGCCCACCCAGGCTCTCCTACACTCGCCGTCGTGAGCCGCCAGACCCAGCGCGGGGGCGGCAGCCGCCCCCTCCTCCTCGCCATCGCCACCCTGGGGGTGCTCCTCGGCGCATGCTCCGAGGATGACGCCGGCGCCGGGATCGCCGCTGTCGACATGGCGGACCGGGGCGCCCAGGCCGACGCCGCCGTCGCCGACGCCCGACCGGTCGCGGACGCCGGCCCCGACGCCCAGCCCGGGGACGCGGCCGTCCGGCCCCCCTGTACCCACGACGTCGAGTGCGGCCCCGGGGCGTTCTGTGCCGAGGGCGCCTGCCAGCCCGCGCCGGCCAGCCTCACCTTCACCTGGCCGGCCGACGGCGTGACCCGCGCCGCAGCGTCCGCCTTCGACATCCTGCCCACGTACCTGGAGCCCTGGACCGACGCCGCCGGGCCCGACTGCCCCGACAACCGCCCGGGCCGGTTCGACGGCCGGGTGGACGCGCCCCCCGTCGACGCGGCCTGCCAGGATCGCTACGACGATGCCAACGCCAACGGCCGCTTCGACGCCGTCTGGCTCGGCGGCGGCGGCATGGATCGGCCCGCCCAGGGCATCGACAACAACAACCCGCCCAGCGGCCGCGTGCTGCTGCTCGCCCGGGACGCCACCCTCCGCGTCCTGGTGGTCCTGGACGTCCACGCCGTGGATGCCGCCCAGGCGCTGGCCTTCTCCCAGCGGCTCGGCTGGCGCCTGGGCCTGCCCGCCGAGGACGTCATCCTGGTGGCGACGGGCAACCGCAGCGGCCCCGACGCCGTCGGCCTGGATGGACCGTCCCTGGAGCGCCTCGGCGAGGGCATCGCCCTGCGCGCGCGCACGGCCGGGGCCCTGGGCCTGCTCGGCAGCCTGCCCCTCCAGTCGGGGGTGGCGCCCACCTTCTGGGACGTGGTGGCGGAGCGCAGCGCCGCCGCGATCCGCCAGGCCGCGACCCGCCTCACCCCCGTCCGTGTGCGGGTGGGTCGCGCGGCGCTGCCCGTCGACTTCGATCTCCCCGAGGGGCCGGTGGCGCTGCCCGACCAGGACGCCGACGGGGTGATCAACGACGCCACCGATCGGGCGGCGTGGCGGAGCCGAAGCGTCCCGCTGGCCGCCGACGAGCGGATCCCCGGGCCGGTGGACCCGGAGCTGCGCGTCCTGGCCCTCGACGTCGCCCCGGGCCGGCCCATCGCCCTCATCGCGAGCTGGGGGGCGGCCCCCGCGACGCGCCCGCCCGCGCCGCTGCTCTCGGCCGACTTCCCCGGGGCCGTCCGGTCGCACCTCGAGCGGGCCCGCGTGGGCGCCGTGGCCATCTGGCTGCCTGCCGCCGCGGCCGACACCCTCGTCGCAGGCGGCCCGGCCTTCGTCCCCGAGACAGACGCCGATGGCCAGCCGGTGGACGCCGCCGGGGCCGCCACGGACGCGCTGGACCAGGCGGCCCGCGCGGGGGATCCCACCTCGGCGCTCGGCCGCTACCTGGGCAGCCTCGCCCTGGCCGCCCTCGAAGACGCCGAGCCGGCCGACGCCGCGCTGTCCACCAGCGCCCGCTACGCCTGGCTCCCCCTGACCAACCCGCGCTTCGGCCTGGCCGCCCGGCTGGGGCTCCTCCCCCGGCTGGGCGAGTGGCTGACGGGGCGCAGCGCGACCGACGCCTGGGCCAGCGGCCTCCAGGCCCCCGCGTGTGGCGGCCTCGGCTGCCTCCGCTACCGCCTCGACCGCCTCGACCTCGGCCCGGTGACGCTCCTCACCACCCCCGGCAGCCTCGATCTCGCCTTCTCGCTGGGCGCATCCGAGGCCTCCGTGCCCTTCGGGGATGAGCGCAACCTCGCGGATCTGGACGGGGACGGCCTCCCCGACGCCGATGATCCCGAGATCCGCGTCGTCGTGCGCGGCAATGGCCGCGAACTGCCCCTGGTGGTGCCCGCGCCGGCCAACCCCCAGCGCTTCCCGGCCATGGTGGGCCTCGCCACCGAGCGGGTCTGGCTCGTCGGTCGCGCCAACGGCGGCGTCGGCTCCCTGGTGAGCCGGGTCACCCACCAGAACGTCTTCGAGGGGCAGCTCGGGCCGCTGCTCGAGTCGGTCCGCTCGCCGGGCCTCGCGGGCGTGGACGTCTGCGTCGCCGGCTGGCCCTGCCGCGGCAGCATCCTGCTGGGCGAGCTGGCCGAGCAGGCATGGGCGGCCCAGACCCCCCTCCTCGCCGACCTCCCGGGGGCCCACGAGCTCTGGCTGCTCGCGGATCCGCCCCCCCTCGGCCCCATCGACGGCTGGCGCATCGAAGCTCCCGACGGCAGCGTGCGCGTCGGGGGGGCCCACCTGGAGGTCGGCCCGGGGCGCCTCGCGTGGGTGCCGGGCACCGACCTGGTGGCCGCCGGCGTCATCCGGGGCGACGAGCTGATCGTCGAGACGCCCGGCGAGCTGCCGACGCGGCTGGCGGTTGGCGGGGTGGTGCCGGTGGAGCTGCGGCAGCACCCCAACGCGGGGGACGCGTGGCGGGCCGACTCGCCGGGCGCCGGCGATCTGGTCTACAACACGGCGTGCGAGCTGCTGTTCGCTGACGCGTGTCCCTACCGCCGGCCCCCCGGCCCCGACGATCCGGGCGCCGGCCTGCCCCAGCGGCCGTAGCCGAAAAACGGAGGAGTTCCATGGAGTTGACCCCCCGCGCCGCCGAGCTGAAGGAGCGCCTGGCCCGCTTCATGGACGCCCACATCCTGCCCAACGAGGACGCCTGGCTGGCCGAGGTGGCCGCGGGGGATCGGTGGACGCCCGGGGAGCTGGTGCCCCGGCTCCAGGCCCGCGCGAAGGCGGAGGGCCTCTGGAACCTCTTCCTGCCCGACTCGACCCATGGCGCCGGCCTGACCAACCAGGAGTACGCGCCCCTGTGCGAGCTGATGGGCCGCGTCTTCTGGGCGCCCGAGGTCTTCAACTGCCAGGCCCCCGACACCGGCAACATGGAGGTGCTCGCCCGCTACGGCTCGGCGGCGCAGCAGGCCGAGTGGCTCGCCCCGCTGCTGGAGGGCCGCATCCGCTCGGCGTTCGCCATGACCGAGCCCGACGTGGCCTCCAGCGACGCCACGAACATCCGCACCCGCATCCAGCGCGACGGCGATGACTACGTCATCGACGGCACCAAGTGGTGGACGTCCGGGGTGGGCGACCCCCGCTGCCGCATCCTCATCGTCATGGGCCGCACCGACCCCGACGCGCCGAGCCACCTCCAGCAGTCGATGATCCTGGTGCCCCGCGACACCCCGGGCCTGCGCGTCGAGCGCATGCTGCCGGTCTTCGGCTACGACGACGCCCCCCATGGCCACGGCGTGGTGCACTTCGAGGGCGTCCGTGTGCCGGCCCGCAACCTCATCCTCGGCGAGGGCCGCGGCTTCGAGATCGCCCAGGGGCGCCTGGGCCCGGGGCGCATCCACCACTGCATGCGGCTCATCGGCCTGGCCGAGCGGGCCCTGGAGAAGGCCTGCCACCGCCTGGCCTCGCGCGTCGCCTTCGGGCGACCCCTGGCCGAGCGCTCGGTCTGGCGCGAGCGCATCGCCGACGCCCGCATCGCCATCGATCAGGCCCGCCTGCTGACGCTCAACGCCGCCTGGATGATGGACACCGTCGGCAACAAGGTCGCCCGCCAGGCCATCGGCATGATCAAGGTCGTCGCCCCGAGCATGGCCTGCGGCGTCATCGACATGGCCATCCAGGCCTTCGGCGGGGCGGGGGTCTGCGACGATCCCGGGCTGGCCCAGGCGTACTCCTGGGCGCGCGCGCTGCGCATCGCCGATGGGCCCGACGAGGTGCACCGCGACCAGATCGCCCGGCTGGAGCTGCAGCGGCACCTCGGCCGCCGCTGAGCCGGGCTACCGCTCCCCCGCCCGGCGCCGGTCGAGCCAGCCCTGCAAGATGAGCGTCGCGGCGACCTGATCCACCACCTGCCGGCGCTCGCGCCCGTGCACGCCCCCCTCCCGCAGCGCGCGCTCGGCGGCGACGGTCGTCAGCCGCTCGTCCATGCGCTGGACCGGCAGCCCCAGGGCGTCGCGGAGGGCCCGCGCCACCACGGCGACCTTGCGCGTCTGCTCCCCCGGCTGGCCATCCAGCCGCAGGGGCCAGCCGACGACGATGCGAGTAATTTCATGGGCTTGCACCAGATCTCGGAGGGCCGCCAGATCCGCCTCGGGCTTCGTCCGGCGGATGACCGTCACCCCGGTGGCGATCAACCAGCTGGGGTCCGAGATGGCGACGCCGAGGGTGCGATCGCCGACGTCGAGCCCCATCACCCGGCCGGTGGCCTCGATCATCCCCGCGAGGGCTCCCGCGGCGCGGCCTCGGGGGCGGGCGTGCGAACGGTCTCCTCGATGAGGGTCCGCAGCCGCTTCACCCGGGCCTCCGTCTCGGCCACCCACTCGTTCTGGGCGCCGATGCGCTCGCTCATGGTGATGTTCTTCTCGTAGATCGCCAGGCTCTGCTCGAGCAGCGGCTGGAGCTGCTTCTTCAGCTCGACGATGTAGAAGCGGCGGGTGTCGGCATCGAAGTCGCTGGGGACCTCGGCACCGAGCACGTCGCGGTAGAACTCCTCATACTGCTCGCCCAGGCGCAGGCCGGAGGCCGTGGCCCAGTAGCTGTGCCGCACGTTGAGCGCGTCGATGTAGCTGGCCTGCGCCTGGCGAAAGAAGCGCACCTTGGACGCCAGATCGCCCTTCATGCTCTGGACCGGCAGCTTCAGCCGCACTCCATGGGCCAGCCGCTGGTAGATCTCGCCCCGGCGGAAGTGGGCCTCGGCGAAGAGCTCGTTGCCGTCCACCACCTCCTCGTAGGCCTCCTTCGTGAGCGCCATCGACAGCTTCAGGTCCTTCTCGGCCTGGCCCGCCTTGTCGAGGTAGAGCCACGCCGTCCCGCGCCGCAGGTGGCACTCCGCCTTGTCGGCGACGCCCAGCGCGGGCTCACGCAGGAGCTGGTCGTACAGGTGCACCGCCTCGAAGTACTGCTTGCCGCGCACCAGGTTGAAGCCCAGCCGGAAGAGCCCATCGAGCCGATCTTTGTCGTTGTCGGCGAGCTGCGCGTGCCGCCGGAAGTGCTGGGCCGCCAGGCCGTGCTGGCGCAGATACTCCAGGCAGAGCCCGCGGTTGTAGAGGCTGGCGTGCACGTACCGGCTCTCGGGGAACTTCTCCAGCAGCCGGCCGAAGGCCTCGTCACAGGCCACCCAGTCCTGCCGCGCGAAGGCGGCCTGGGCGTCCTCGAAGAGGCTGGCGGCGTCGAAGGCGTCCACCTGGCCGTCCTCGGTGGCCTCGACCATCACCGGCTCCATCTCCACCTCGACGGGGGAGGGGCCGCGGTCACGGCGGGGGGGCGGCTGCCGCAGCCGACGAGCAACGACAGGCCCAGCAGGGAGAGGCCGAGCAGCGAGGGGGCGATGACGAGCGGGGTGCGGTGCATGGGCGGTGGACACCTGCCTGGTGGGCGCGGTTCCGTCAGACTAGCAGAACGCCGGCTCACGCGCTGATGCCCAGCTCCCGCAGGCGTCGCCAGAGCGTCGACCGGCTCATGCCGAGGGCCTCCGCCGCCAGCCCCTTGCGGCCACCGCTCTCGGCCAGGGCCTTCAAGATGCGCTGCCGATCCCGCTCATCCACCGACGTGGCCGCCGGCCGCGGATCGGCGGGCGGATCCTCGCCGCGCAGCTCGGGGGTCAGGTCGTCGAGCCTCAGGACCGGGCCCTGGCCCACCACGAAGGCGTACTCGATGACGTTGGCCAGCTCGCGCACGTTGCCGGGCCAGCCATAGGCCATCAGCGCCGCGCGGGCGAGGGGATCGACGGCCGTCACCTGCCGCAGGTGGCCGTGGGACTGGTTGAAGCTGGCCACGAAGTGATCCACCAGCACCGCCACATCGCCCACCCGCTCCCGCAGCGGCGGGATGAAGAGCGGCACCACGCGCACCCGGTACATCAAGTCGGCGCGGAACCGGCCCGCCTCCACCGCCGCGCGCAGAGACTGGTGGGTGGCCGACACCAGGCGCACGTCCACCGTCCGTGGCACCGTGTCCCCCAGCGGCACGAACGTCCGCTCCTGCAGCACGCGCAGCAGCCGTGACTGGATGGACACGGGGATCTCGGCGATCTCGTCCAGGAAGAGCGTCCCGCCGTCGGCCAGCTCGAACAGCCCCTTGCGGTCCTTCACCGCCCCGGTGAAGGCGCCGCGGACGTGGCCGAAGAGCTCCGAGGCCAGCAGCTCGGCCGTAAACGTCGCGCAGTTGACGGCGCGGAAGGGCCCGCCCCGCCGGGGCCCCAGCGCGTGCAGCGCCCGCGCCACGAGCTCCTTGCCGGTGCCCGTCTCGCCCCGCACCAGCACGGTGGAGTCCGCCCGCGCCACGCGGGGCAGCAGGTCGAACAGCGCCTCCATCTCGGGCGAGACGCTGACCATGCCGTGGAAGTGGGTGGCCATGGCGGGAGCCTACCCGCGCCCCTCGCCCAAGAAAAGAGCGGCCCCGTCTTCGGTCGCCTTCAATCGGGTCCGGGCCGGCCGTTTCGTCTCCAGAGGCCGCCTGACGGCCACCGACCCGGAGCATCGCCATGCACGCCACGCCCGCCCGTCCTGGGGCCATCGCCCTTCTTTTGTCTTTGATCTTTGCAGGTTGCGGCTCAAGCGCGCCCCAGCCCGACGCCGCCGCGCCCACCTCCGCCCCGGTGGCGGCGCCCGTGACCGACGACGTCCTGCGGGCCGGTCTCGAGAGCCCCTACGTCCTGCGCAGCGGCGACGGCACCGCCTGGCTCAGCGTCCTCATCACCCCCGCCGACGGCCCCCGCGCCCGGCCGCCGGTGGCCCTGGCCCTGGTCATCGACACCTCCGGCTCCATGGAGGGCGAGAAGCTGGAGCACGCCCGGTTCGCGGCCCGGCGCCTCGCCGAGGCCCTGGGCCCCGATGACGAGGTGGCCGTGGTCGCCTTCGCCAGCGAGGTCCGGGTGGTCAGCCCGCGCGCCCCGGTGGCGGCCCCCCTCTTCACCCTCATCGACGGCCTCCAGGCCACCTCCAGCACCGCCCTGCACGGGGGGCTCGTCGCCGGCTTGAAGGCGCTGGAGGGCGCCGCCCCCGGCGCTGTTCGGCGGCTCATCCTCATCTCGGATGGCCAGGCCAACGTCGGCCCCTCGACCGCCGAGGCCATCCTCGCCGCCCTGCCGCCGGACGCGGGCGCCACCCTCTCCACCCTCGGGGTCGGCACCGACTACGACGCCCAGGTCCTGACGGCCGTGGCCGAGCACGGCCGCGGCGGCTTCTACCACCTCACCGATCCCGTCCAGCTCGCCGGCATCGTGCAGGCCGAGCTCGACCAGGCCCGCGCCGTGGCCGGGCGCGAGGCGGTGATCACGGTCGTCCCCCGGCCGGGCGTCCAGATCCTGGGGGCCAGCCCCGGCCTCGCCGCCGACCCCCAGCCCGACGGCAGCCTGCGCATCGCCGTGGGCGACCTGGGCGCCGGCCAGACCCGCTCGCTGTCCGTCCGCGTCCAGGTGCCCGTCGGCGGCAGTGGTGGGGATCTCGCCGCCGTCCGCCTCGCCTACGCCCCCGTCGGTGGAGGCGCCGCCATCACCCGGGAGGTCGCCGTCGCCTACACCGTGACGGCCTCCGCGGAGCAGGTCACATCCAGCGCCGTCCCCGCCTACGTCGTCGCCGCCGATCGCGCCCGCAGCGCCCAGGTCCTCGCCGACGCCGCCAGCCTGCTGCGCGACGGCGACGTCCTGGAGGCCCAGGCCCTGCTCCGCGACGAGCGCGCCCGCCTCCAGGCCCGCCGCGACGACCTGGCCGGCGCCGACCGCGCGGCGGTCGACGCGCTGCTCGGCCTCTTCGCCGACGCCTTCGTCGACACCGACCTCGACACCGCCTCGACCCCGGCCGCCAGCACCGACGCCTTCGACGCGCTCCTCGACGGCGTCCGCCAGGGCCGCCCCGTCGACCCCCAGGCCCTGCCCGGCCTCTCCGCCGACCGCCTGCGCCTCCTGCGCAACGCCGCCTACGCCCGCCATGGCTACCCCTTCAAGTCTTCGGATTTGCAGGACTATTTCCGGTCGACCCGGTGGTATGTCGAGGACCGCGGCTTCTCGCCCGCGCGCCTGAGCCCGGTGGATGTGAGCAACGTCGCCACCCTCAAGACCTGGGAGCAGCGCGCCTCCCTCGTCGCGGCCACCGTGCGCAGCGGCAGCGTCCTCACGCCCGACGCCTTCGAGGGCCTCGTCGAGCAGGTCCGCCAGGGGATGACCCTCGACGAGCGCGCCCTCGGGGGCCTGTCCCTCGCGCGCCTCCGCGTGCTGCGCAACGCCGCCTATGCCCGGCACGGCTACCGCTTCCGCGCCACCGACCTGCGGGACTTCTTCAGCCAGCGCCCCTGGTACCGCCCCGATCCGGCCTTCAGCGCCAGCGACCTCACCCCCGAGGACGCAATGACCATCCGCCAGATCAAAGACGAGGAGCGCCGCCGGATCGGGGGAGGCGCCGAGGCCGTCCGCGACTTCGAGCTGCGCAACCGCGCCCGCGCCCACCAGGTGGTGCACTGAGGTCACACCTGCTCTGTCCCACTGAGACGCCGCCAGCGCGGCAGCGGCGTCTCGATCTGCCGCGGGGCGCCCAGTGGCGTCGATCCAGCCCTGGCACGGCCTGTGAACAAGGGGATGGCTCGCACCAGCTTGGGGAGACCACCATGGGCCGGATCGCCGGAACCCTTTGCCTCGCAGCGCTGCTCACGGCCTGCGCCGACCTGCCGATCGAGGACGTCCCCGCGGACGCTCCCCCCGTCCCGGACTTCGTGGAGAAGGTCCGAAACGGCACCCTGACCCAGGAGCGGCCCGAGGTGGGCTCCCTCTCCTTCGGGTGCACCGGCACCCTCATCGCCCCCGACCTGGCCATCACCGCGTCGCACTGCGTCGGCTACGGCAGCGCGATGCAGGCGGGCAACTACGGCACCTTCACCCTCGAGGCGGCCGACGGCAACAAGCACCGCTACACGGTCCGCCGCTACCGCGGCTTCAGCCGCCAGCTCGGCAGCTCCGACGTCGCCCTGCTGCAGCTCGCCGAGGCCGTGGACGCGTCGGTGGCCCGCCCGCGCCCCATCGCCCGGACCACCCCGGCCAACGGCAGCGCCCTCTCGGTCTGGGGCTACGGCTGCACCGAGCGCGGCTACAGCACCGACTGGCGCAAGCGGCGCGCCGACTTCACCGAGGGCGAGGCCACCAACCACCTCTGCCCGGGCGACTCGGGCGGCCCGGTCTTCGACGAGACCAACGGCGCCGTCCTCCGCATCAACTCCGGCTACTACCAGGACCGCTTCGGCACCGACATCTTCGGCCACCTGCCCACTGTCTACGACCAGGTCCGCGCCCAGATGGAAGAGTGGAGCGCCGGCGGCATCCCCGAGATCGGCGACGACCCCGAGGATCCGGGCAGCGGCCCCGAGGACGTCGAGCCCGACGAGCCCGAGCAGCCCGAGCAGCCCCAGAGCGACCGCTGTGGCGTGGGCCAGTGGCGCCTCTTCCCCAACTGGGTCTGCACCCCGGACGGCCGCTACAAGTACCAGTGCCTCCAGGGCGGGGCGCCCACCTGGGTCGAGTGCGCCGCGGGCTGCCGGGCCACCCGCGCCGGCCAGGACGCCCTCTGCGGCGAGGACGCCGTCCCCCAGTACCGCGACGGCTGCGGCGTCTGGGAGCCCTACACCGAGTGGACCTGCGCCCGCGACGGCCGCACCCTCGTGCGCTGCGCCGACGATCAGGTCCAGGCCTACCGCTGCCGCAGCGGCTGCAGCTGGATCGCGGGCCCCGATCGCTGCCGGTTCTGACCCATAGGTCCCTGACTTTCCTGAGAAATCCCGCCGGTCGGCGTCTCCGTCGCGCTGCCCGGGCGTCCTGGCGTACCCTACGGCCGTCAACGACCCGGGGAGAGCCCGCCATGCACGCGACCCCGGCCCGCGAGGGCCACCCGCTCCGCTTCTCCGAGATCGACGCCGCCGACCTCGCCGCCCACGCCGACACCATCGAGGCCATCTACGACGCCCGGCACACTGGCATCGTGGTGCGGGGGGCCTTCCCGGCCGAGCGCACCGCCGCCACCGTCGCCCGCCTCGGCGCCGCCGACCTGGCCGACCAGTGGGCGGCCCCCAACGCCGGCATGACCGGCGGCGAGATCCGCACCATCGGTGACGCCGCGACGCCCACCTTCACGGCCCTGCGCGGGCCGTCCATCGAGCGCTACGGCGACAACGTGGCCCAGCACGCCCGGCGCGCCGAGGCCGTCTTCGGCGACGCCGACGGCCCCACCCCCTACGTCCAGCACCTGCTCGGCACCCTCTTCGGCGGCCGCCCGGCCGCCCCGCCCGTCTTCGACGACGGCTTCACCTGGGCGCCCTACAACCTGCGCGCCCTCGATCCGGGCCAGCAGATCTACTCGCACCACGACAACCACTTCGGCCTCGAGGTCTACAAGCGGATGCCCGCCGACCTGGATCGCACCACGATCCTGAGCTGGTTCATCACGCTCCAGGCCCCGGACGCGGGGGGCGAGCTGGTGGTCTATGGGCTCTGGGGCAGCGACCCGAACCTGCCGATGCTGCCCACGCGCTTCATCGACACGGCGGCCCTGGAGGCCAACTTCGCCAAGGAAAACATCGAGTTGCGGGCGGGAGACCTGGTCGTCTTCGACGCCGGCCGCCATGTCCACCGCGTCGCCCCCATCCAGGGATCGCGGCCGCGGCTGACCATGGGCGGGTTCATGACCATCGACCAGGCGCGGACGCGCCTGGCCTTCTGGAGCTGACGGCGCGTCCGGCTCAGCCCACCCGGCTCAGCCCACCGGGATCAGCCCTGGGTGGCCGGCTGGCGCAGGGGCAGGCGGCCGAGGAAGTCGAGCTTGCCCAGGTTCACGCCGTTGTGGCGCAGGATCGAGTACGCCGTCGTCACGTGGAAGTAGAAGTTCGGCACCAGGTAGTCCACCAGGTAGTCGGCCCCGGTCATGTACCGGCCGCCCCAGTAGGGCAGGGCGATGACGCGCTCGTCAGCGCCCGCGAAGGCCGCCTCGTCGAAGCTGCCCAGCAGCTCCACCACCGCCTTCAGCCGCGTCTGCAGCTCCGCCACCGTCGCCTCGTTGTCGGCGTGGGCCGGCACCGACCGGTCCGCCAGCCGCGCGGCCCCGTTCTTCGCGTTGTCGCAGGCCACCTGGATCTGCCGCATCAGGTTGAACTGGTCGGGGGCCAGCCGCGCGTTCAGCAGCACGGCCGGATCGAACTTCTTCTCGGCGGCGTAGGCGACGGCCTTGTCCAGGTCGGCGCTCAGGTTGGTCAGGTGCTCGGCGAAGCGGGCGAACATCGCGGCGTAGTTCATCGGATCTCCAGCGGGTGAGAGGTCAGCGAGGGCAGCGGGGCCGCTGCTCCGGCGAAGTGGATGCCACGTTCTGCCCCCGCGTCGCCAGCCTCGCGTGGGCGTGTGGGCCGCCGCCCCGAAAAAAGCGATCGGGCCTTGCACGCCGGGCGCACGGGCGGTGTTGGGCAGGGTGCAGCGACCCCCGCACACAGGAGCTTCCCATGCGCGCCTTGACGACTCTCTTCCTCCTCGCCCTCAGCACCCCCGCCCTCGCCGTCGTGCCGATGACGGACGTCACCGTCACCAGCAACGGCACGTCCGGCTCCCTGGAGATCACCGGGACCGCCGAGCGGGACGCCATCATCGTCCGCGCCCTGCCGGACGGCTCGTGGGTCGTCTCCAACACCATCGACGGCGACGACTACTACTGGACGGGCCCGGCGCATGCCGGCGTCTACATCGACGGCCTCGCGGGCGACGACATCCTCTGGGTCGCGGTGCGGGCCGACTACGCCACCATCTACGGTGACGACGGCGACGACTCCGTGCTCTGCGCCTCCAAGGACGGCTGCCTCGCCTGGCTGGGCAGCGGCGACGACACCTACCAGCCCGACTTCTGGTTCGACGAGCCCACTGGCATCCACGTGGTCTTCGGCGAGGGCGGCGCCGACGACATCTTCGGCGACGACGGCGACGACGTCGTCTTCGGCGGATCGGGCCCGGACAACATCTACGGCTACGGCGGCGACGACGATCTGCGCGGCGAAAGCGGGTCCGACACCATCTACGGCGGCGACGGCGACGACCACATCGAGGGCGGCGAGGGCGACGACTGGCTCTACGGCGGCCGCAACGCCGACCGCATCTGGGGCAACGAGGGCGACGACCAGATCTACGGCAACGAGGGCGGCGACACCCTCTGGGGCAACGGCGGCCTCGACAACTGCTACGGCGGCTCCGGCAACGACACCCTCAAGTTCAGCTGCTGGAACTGAGCCACCGCCCGCCTCACCCCCCCAGGAACGTCTCCACCAGCCCCTCCGCCGCCGTCGTCGGCGCCACCCGCCCCGCCGCGACGTCGGCCTCCACCGCCGGCAGGGCCGCCAGCACCCGCGCGTCGGCGCGCAGCCGGCGCCGCAGGTGCTCGTCGATCTGGGCCCAGAGCGCGCCGACCTGCTGCCGGGCGCGGCGCGTCGCCAGCGCGCCCGAGGCCTCCAGCGCGGCCCGGTGGTCCAGGATGTCCTGCCAGACCGCGTCCACCCCCTCGCCCATGAGCGCGCTGGCCAGCCGCACCCGTGGCGTCCAGCCCGGGAGCGTCGGGCGCAGGTGGTGCAGGGCCTGGCGGTGCTCGTGGGCGGCCCGCTCGGCGGCGGGGCGGTTGTCGCCGTCGGCCTTGTGGATGACCACCACGTCGCAGAGCTCCATGAGGCCCCGCTTGATGCCCTGGAGGGCATCCCCGGCGCCGGCGAGCATGAGCGCGACGAAAGTATCCGTCATTTCAGCCACTTGCGTCTCGGACTGGCCGACGCCCACGGTCTCGACGATCACGACGTCGTAGCCCGCGGCCTCGCAGAGCAGCAGGGCTTCGCGGGTGTGGCCGGCGACGCCGCCCAGGGTGCCGCTGGTGGGGGAAGGGCGGATGAAGGCCGCGGGATCGGCCGAGAGGGCCGTCATTCGGGTCTTGTCGCCCAGGATGCTCCCGCCGGTGAGGGCGCTCGTCGGATCGATGGCCAGCACGGCGACGCGGTGGCCGCGGGCCGTGAGCCGCGTGCCCAGGGCTTCGATGAAGGTGCTCTTGCCGACGCCGGGCACCCCGGTCAGGCCCACGCGCAGGGCGCCGCCGGTGCGGGGCAGCAGGCGCGTCAACAGCGCGGCGGCGTCGCGGCGGTGCTCGGGGCGGCTGGACTCGACGCGGGTGATGGCCTGGGCGAGGGCGGCGCGGTCGCCGGCCTCGACGCCGGCCACCAGCGCGTCGACGCCGGGCAGGCGGCGTCGGGCGGCGGGCGGCCTCACGCGGCCTGGGCCAGCAGCGCCTCCAGCACCTCCCGGGCGGCCACCGGCAGCACCGTGCCCGGCCCGAAGATGGCGCTGGCCCCCGCCGCGTTCAGGGCGTCCCTGTCCTGGGGCGGGATGACGGCGCCCACCACGATCATGATGTCCTCGCGGCCGCTCGCGGCCAGGGCGGCGCGCAGGGCGGGCACCAGCGTCAGGTGACCGGCGGCCAGCGAGTTCACGCCCACCACGTGCACGTCGTTCTCGACGGCCTGGCGCGCGACCTCCTCCGGCGTCTGGAAGAGCGGGCCCACGTCCACATCGAAGCCCAGATCGGCGAAGGCCGTGGCCACCACCTTCTGGCCGCGGTCATGGCCGTCCTGGCCCATCTTGGCCACCAGAATCCGGGGCCGGCGGCCCTCGGCGGCCACGAACCGGTCCACCAGCGCCTGCACCGCGTCCACGTCGCCGCCCTCCTGGCCGAGCTCGCGCCGGTACACGCCCCGCAGCGTCTCGGGCACCGCCGCGTGGCGGCCGAAGACGACCTCCAGCGCGTCGCTCATCTCGCCCACGGTGGCCCCGACCCGCGCCGCGGCCACCGCCAGCGCCAGCAGGTTCTCGTCGCCCGCCGCGCCCCGCGTCATCGCCGCCAGCGCCTCGGCCACCGCCGCGCCGTCCCGGCTGGCCTTCAGCGCCTTGAGGCGCGCGATCTGCGCCTCCCGCACCGCCCGGTTGTCGACCTTCAGCACCTCGACGTCCTCGGGCTCGTCGAGCGGGTAGCGGTTCACGCCGATGACGGCCTGGCGCCCCGAGTCGATGCGCGCCTGCGTCCGCGCCGCGGCCTCCTCGATGCGCCGCTTGGGCAGGCCGGCCGCGATGGCCTTCGCCATGCCGCCCAGGGCCTCGGCCTCGGCGATGTGGGCCCGCGCCTTCTCGGCCAGCTCATGGGTCCGGCGCTCCACCAGGTAGCTGCCGCCCCATGGATCCACCGACGCGCAGGTGTCCGTCTCGAGCTGCAGGAAGAGCTGGGTGTTGCGGGCGATGCGCGCCGAGAAGTCGGTCGGCAGCGCGAGGGCCTCGTCGTAGCTGTTGGTGTGCAGGCTCTGGGTGTGGCCCTGGGTGGCGGCCATGGCCTCCAGGCAGGTGCGCACGACGTTGTTGTAGACGTCCTGGGCCGTGAGGCTCCAGCCGCTCGTCTGGCTGTGCGTCCGCAGCGCCCGGCTCTTCGGGCTCTTCGGGTCGAACCGGCTGACGATCTCGTCCCAGAGCAGCCGCGCCGCGCGCAGCTTGGCCACCTCCATGAAGAAGTCCATGCCGATGGCCCAGAAGAAGCTGATGCGGGGCGCGAAGGCGTCCACGTCCAGCCCCGCCGCGACGCCGGTGCGCAGGTACTCCAGCCCGTCGGCCAGGGTGTAGCCCAGCTCCAGATCGGCCGTGGCCCCGGCCTCCTGCATATGGTAGCCGCTCACCGAAATGCTGTTGAACTTCGGCATGTTGCGGCTGGTGAACGCGAAGATGTCGCCGATGATCCGCAGGCTCGGCCCGGGCGGGTAGATGTAGGTGTTGCGGACCATGAACTCTTTGAGGATGTCGTTCTGGATGGTGCCCGCCAGCTTCTCCGGCGGCACCCCCTGCTCCTCGGCGGCGGCGATGTAGAGCGCCATCACGGGCAGCACCGCGCCGTTCATGGTCATCGACACGCTCATCCGGTCCAGCGGGATGCCGTCGAACAGGATGCGCATGTCGGCCAGGCTGTCGATGGCGACGCCGGCCATGCCCACGTCCCCCGCCACGCGGGGGTGATCGCTGTCGTAGCCGCGGTGCGTGGCCAGATCGAAGGCGACGCTCAGCCCGGCCTGCCCCGCCGCCAGCGCCCGCCGGTAGAAGGCGTTGCTGGCCTCGGCCGTGGAGAAGCCGGCGTACTGCCGGATGGTCCAGGGCCGCTGGGCGTACATGGTGGCGTAGGGCCCGCGCACGAACGGCGGCAGGCCCGGCAGCGTGTCCAGGGCCGGCAACCCCGCGAGATCACTGGCCTCGTACCGAGAGTGCACCGCGATGCCCTCGGGGGTCTCCAGGCTCGTCCGGGGGAGCGCCGGCGGCGGCTCAGCCCCGCCGCGCAGCGGGATCGTCGAGAAGTCCGGGATCGGCAACGGCCACCTCCTTGGCCACGAAGTCTAGCACCGCCGCCGCCGCGAGCGCAGCCGTCAGGCGGCGCTGCGCCGCCAGCGACCGGGGCTCTCGCCATGCCACCGCTGGAAGGCGCGGTGGAAGGCGGTCTCGTCGGCGTAGCCCACCAGCAGCGCCACCTCCACCAGCGTCAGCCCGGGGTCCGCGAGGTGGCGCTCGGCCGCCAGCCGGCGCTCCTCGTCCAGGATGAGCTGGAAGCTGGTGCCGGCCTGGGCGAGCTGGCGCTGCAGCGAGCGGCCGCTGGTGCCGAGCCGCTCGGCGACGCGCCCGAGGTCGGCGGTGCCCGTCGGCAGCAGCCGCGCCAGGGCCAGGCGGACGCGCCCGGGCAGGTCACGCCCCACCGGCCGCCCGAGCTGCTCGGCCTGCCGCGCCATGAGCCGCCCGAGGATCTCGTTGCTCTCCGGCAACGGCCGCGTCCAGGTGGCGTCGTCGAGCCAGGCCGCGTCCTCCTCGGCCCGCCACGCGACGCGGGGACCGAACAGGCGCAGGGCCAGGGCGGCGTCGCGGGCCGGGGCCCGCCGCAGCGTCGTGCGCAGGGGGCAGAGGCCGCCCGCCAGCCGACCCGAGAAGCGCGAGAGGGTCATGGCGAGCGCGAACGCGGCGCCCTCCGGGTCGTCGGCCCCCATGCACAGCTTCCAGGCGTCCCCGTCGCGGGTCACCTCGAGCCGCAGGTCGGGGTGCACGACGTGGAAGTACCGCGCGAGCGCGCGCACCCCGCCGCCGACGGTCGTGCCGTTGGCCCCGAGGAAGTCGATCACCAGGAAGTTGCCGAAGGGCGAGCACTCCACCGCCCGCAGGAAGAGGTCCGGATCCCCGCTGGCCTCCACCAGCCGGCGCCACACCCGATCGCAGGTGTCGAGGGCGATGCGCTGCTCCGGGTCGTCCAGCGCGGCGCGCTCGATGCCCTGCTCGGCGAGGATGGGGCCCACCCGCACCCCGGCCTGCTCGGCGGCCACCACGAGGGCGCGGCAACACTCGACCATCTCTCCCTGGATTCCGGCGGCGCTCATGGGCCCTCCCCCTCGACGACAAGGCCCAGCCTACTGCGTCCGGCGCCCCCTGCCAGCCGGTTGGCGCCAACTGCAAGGCCGGTGGCGCCCACGGCCAAGTCGGCGGCCCCCCCGGCCGGGCACGATGCAGCCACCACCCCGAGGAGGAACCCATGTGGATGCTGGTGCTGGCCCTCTCCGCCGGTCCCCCGGCCGTGACCCCGACCGACGAGCGCCGCGTGGGCGCCGTCGCCGAGGCGCTGCCGGCAGGCCCCTACTGCTACGTCCGCCTGGAAGGCCCGGACTGGCTCGCCACCCTCGGGGCCTGCCCCGCGGTGGCCGCCCGGGTGCAGGCCCGGATCTTCGGGTGGCGGCAGGATCACGCCTCCGCCCGCCTCGGCCGGCGCTTCGAGCGCGTCGGCTTCGCGACCCTCACGATGGAGTCCAACCCATGAAGACGACTGCCTTTTTCTCGATTCTTCTCGCCCTCTCGGCCTGCGGCACCGCCGACGACCAGGACGCCGTCGACGTCCCGGACGCCGCGATCGCCGACGAGGCCGACGCGGCGCCCCCGGCCGCCGTCGAGCCCACCATCGAGGCGCTGGAGGCCTGCGAGGCCGAGGCCTTCGAGCCGCCCGCCCTGGAGGGCCCCGGCATGGGCGCGCCCCCCGAGGGCGCGGTGGTGGCGAGCGCCACGGTGCTCTACCTGCGGCCGGGCGCGGCGGCGAAGGCGCAGTTCCTGGAGGTGCTGGGGCCCGTCGCCGCGACGCTCGCGACCTCGGATGGCCTGCTGGCCCAGGCCCTGACCTACGACGATCGCTGCGGCGTCGCCCGCACCTTCACCGTCTGGCGCGACGCGGCCGCCATGTACGGCTTCGTGGCCAGCCCCGCCCATGTGGCCGCCATGGCCCAGCAAGGCGAGTTCGGTCGGCCGGAGTCGACGGTGGTGCACTGGGAGGTGGCCCCGGACGCCTTCCCGCCCACCTGGGACGAGGCGCTCGACGTCGTCCGCGCGGCCCCCTCCCTCGGCGAGCGGTAGCGCCGTCAGGCCGCCTTCGCCTTGTTCAGCGCCTCGGTGAGCTGGACGAGGCTGGCGGGCGTGCGGTCGTAGACGATCTCCTGCCCCTTGAAGTGGCCGAAGGTCAGCACGCCGGTGGGGCAGCTCTGCACGCAGGCCGAGCAGCGCACGCACTCGGGATCGGCCATCGGGATGCCCTTGTTGGCGAAGCTCATGATGTCGATGCCCTGGTGGCAGACCGATGTGCAGACATTGCACGAGATGCACTTCTTCTTGTCGGCGAAGATGCGGAACTTCGAGAACCGCGCGTAGATGTGCATCAGCGCCGCGAGCGGGCACGCGAAGCGGCACCAGATGCGCCCCGAGAAGTGGAAGTAGAAGCTCACGCCCAGGAAGCCGGCGAGGGCGATGTCGACGGCCCACTTGTACGAGAGCGCGCTCTTGCCCTGCAGCCAGGTGTCGAAGTGGGTGGCCACATAGCCCTCGGGCGAGAGCCAGCCCCAGATGCGCAGGCCCATCATCACGATCGCGAGGGCCAGCACCGCCTGGCCGAGCATGTTGAGCCGGTTCCACTTCGGCCCGTGGGGCATCTTGTGCCGGTGGGTGTCGCCCAGCGTCTCGGCCAGCGCGCCGCATGAGCACACCCAGCCGCAGTAGGCGCCCTTCCCCCACCGCCGCACGATGAGCGGGATGATCACGAAGGTCTGGATGCTACCCAGCACCAGCCACCCGACGATGGGCGCCTGGGTGAACCAGTTGTAGACCATCAGCGGCCACGCCAGGATGAACCCGTAGGCCCGCCAGTAGGCCCGCTCGGCGATCAGCGGCCCGCCGTCTCCGTAGGGCTCGAAGAACAAGTCCGCGAAACCCTTGAGGAAAGCGCCGTCGGCGAAGAAGCCGTTGCGGCCCATCCAGGGCAGGATGATCTCGGGCAGCAGGAAGAGCGGCACCACCTGGAACGCCAGCAGCGTCAGGGTCTGGCGCCGCACATAGGGCGTCGGCCGCCGCTTCATCCGCCGGTAGCCGAAGACGCCGATGGCCGTGCTGTAGAGCAGCGTGTACCAGAAGGCCGGCCCGCTGGCGGCCCGCAGGACGGTGTAGAGCAGGCCATCGGTGCGCTGGGCCGACTCGCCCAGCTTCTCGCCCAGCCAGCCCATCCACTTCGCCGGGTTCAGGCTCTCGGTGGGGAACCAGTAGTAGCTCTTCCAGTGATAGATGAAGACACAGAAGGCGAAGAACGCGGCCAGCCCCGCCCACGCCGCCGGGCTCCACTCGCCCCGGACGCGGATGCCCGACCGCCGGAAGAAGTCCAGCGGGGCCTCGCGGCCGATCATCAGGAAGACGGCGTCGTTCGCCAGCACCTCGTCGCGGCCGTCGCCGTGGCGCAGGGCGATGTCGGCGGCGTCGATGCGCTGGACCTGGCTGCCCAGCGCCAGCCGCAGCGAGCCCGCCGGGTGCACCGTCATCATCTCGTGGGTGATGGCCGTCGTCTGCCGCTCGGAGCTGGGCTCCTCCACCGCCACATCGGCCATGGGATCGGCCACCAACGCCATGATCTGGCTGGTGTTTTCGGGCTTCGCGCGGTTGAGCTCGGGCTTGCGGTAGCTGAGCGTGACGTGGGCGCCGCAGGTCGTCAGCGCGATGGCCGCCTCCAGCGCCGAGTCGCCCCCGCCCACCACCAGCACGCGCTGGCCCACGAACTCCTTGGGATCGTGCAGGCGGTTGAAGACCTTCTCGCTCTCCTCGCCCGGCACCCCCAGCTTGCGGAAGTTGCCGCTGCGCCCGATGGCGACGATGACGCGCAGGGCCTTCGCGACCGCGCCCCCGGCCAGGTGCACCTCGATGATCTTGCCCTTGCGGGCCAGCCGCTCCACCCGCCCCGCCGTCGTCTCGACCCCCGCGGCGGCCACCTGCCGGTCCAGATCCGCGACGAGCGGCTCCTTCACCTCGTGGTGGAACCGGATGTCCCCGGCCGGCACCATCTCCGTCGGGTAGGTGTAGATGGGCTTCCCCTTGGGGAAGTTCTTCACCGTCGAGAAGGTGCGATCGGCCTCGTAGAGCACGCAGTCCAGGCCGGCCTTGCGGGCCTCCACCGCCGCCGCGCAGCCGCTCACGCCGGCGCCGATGATCACCAGGTCGTGCACCTCGGCCTGCCCCCGCGCCCCCGCGAAGTCGGGCTCGGCGAGGATGGCCTGCACCGCCCGCGCGCCGGTGTCGGCGCTGAACTTCAACAGCGGAATGCCGGTGAGATCGCCCACCACCCGCACGCCGGGGACGTTGGTCAGCCCGCCCTCCCGCACGTCGGGCAGCTTCTCCACGGTGCCAGCCGGCCAGCCGGTGTGCAGCCACCGCATGTAGCGCGCGATCATGTTCCCTCTCTGCTAGACGCCCTGATCACCGCCACGGCCGGCCGCTGGCGTCAACCGCGATGAGCAGCCGCCGCCTGCGCCCGGGCCAGACGGGCCTCGCGGGCGCGCCGCGCCACGTCGAGCAGCGGGCGGTCCCGCCGCCAGCGGGCCTGGGTGTCGGCGTCCAGGTTCGCCCAGGGCACGCCTTCGAGGCCGGCGCGGCCGGCCCGCAGGGCGGCGTCGAGGGTCAGGTGGGTGGCGGGGGCCTTCGGGTCGGCGGCGGCCAGGGCGAGCAGGGTGGGCACCAGGGCCAGCAGGGGGGCGGGGTCGCCGCCGCCACGGCGGGTGAGCGCGATGGCGTGGCCGACCAGCGCCGCGTGGACGTGGAGGTCCTCGATCGTCCTGAAAGGCTTGAGGAAATCGGCGTAGCCATCCCCCGGCAGGGCCTCCACCGGGGCGCCGTCGAAGGCGACGGTGGCGTGGGGGATCTCGGGCACGAACGGCGTCGCCGGCCCCGGCGCGAGGCGCACCCCCGGGGTGTCGGGCCCCACGCGGGCCACCACCAGCTCGGGGCGGCCGTCCACCTCGCCGCGCTCCGTCCGCGCCACCACGAAGAGGCGCGGGGCCTGGGCGCCCAGCGTCACGAACGTCTTGTGGCCATCGAGCCGCCAGCCCTCCCGCTCCCGGGTCAAGGTGGCCTGGATGGCCCGCGGGTGGCCGCCCCCCGCCTCCGTGGCGCAGAGGGCCCCCGGCTCGCCGAAGAGCGCGCGAGTCGCGGCCAGGTAGCCGGCGACGAAGGCGTAGCCCAGGCGGTCCGCGGCGAAGCCCTCGGTGAGGGCGTCGGCCACGTCCCGCGCCTGGACGCGGCCGAGCCAGGCCCCGAGATCCGGCACGGCGGCGGGGGTGGGGTCCGCGTCGCGGAGGTGGGCGATCAACATGTCCATGGCGCCAGTCTACAAACCATTGCGTCCGCGGCGCGCCCTTTGGATGCTGCGGCATGCGCACTCTCCTCGTCGTCGCCGCCCTGGCCGCCCTCGCCGGCTGCTCGTCCTCCGTCCGCAGCGTCCGCGCGCTGCGCCAGCACGGGCGCGAGCCCGCGAAGGCCGAGGCCGTCGTGGCCCGCGTGGAGGACTTCCGCGCGGCCGTGTCCCTCATCGACCGGCTGCTCGATGGCCCCATGCCGGGGGATCCCGGCGAGCTCGCCCGCCGCCTCTCCCTGGGCGACGCCGAGGCCGAGAAGCTGCTGCAAGCCATTGAAAAGAAGGGGCTTTATCGCGACGGCAGCCTGCGCGTCCCCGTCGCGACCCTGTACCGCCAGCACGCCGAGGCGGTGATCGCCGACGGGGGCAAGGGGACGTCGCTGCTGGAGGCCGTCGAGGCCCGCTTCGCCCCCGGCTCGGGGCTGGCGGCTCGCTGGCGCGACCTGCGCGGCGCGCGGCAGGCGCTGGCCCAGGTCCGCAAGGCCCAGGCCGATCTGGTGGAGCAGCGCGACCGCCTCAACGCCAAGGACCAGGCCGGCCGCGACCGCCTGACGCAGCAGATCCAGGAGCTGGCCGGCCGCGCCGAGGGCCTGCAGGAGAAGGCCGAGGCGGCCCTGGCCGCCGTCGACACCGCCTTCCAGGCCCTGAAGTTCGACCTGCGCGACCCCGAGGCCAAGGCGCTGCTGGGTGACCTGGTGGCGGTGCTCGGCTACGGCGCCCGCATGGCGGCCGAGGCGGCGGCGGTGGTGCCCGTGGTGCTCAGCCAGGCCTACGGCGCCCTGCGCAACGCCACGGTCAACCCGCGGGGCGCGGCCGTGGCGGCGGGCACGCTGCTCGGCCTCGTCCTGGAGCTGCGCGCCCTCGACGGCGACCTGGCCCTCGTGGCCGAGGGCCTGTACGCCCTGGCCGAGCGCGCGGCCGACGCGGCGGGCGTCGCCCTCGATGAAACTGCTGGATTTCTCTACGAAAACTCGGCGTCCGACCTGATCGGCGGCTTCGCCCTCGACAGCTTCTACTTCGACCTGCGGGCCGGCGGCGAGGTGCTCTTCTTCCACAACGCCCAGCGCGACGGCGGCGAGCCCGAGGGGGACGCCAAGATCACCTATGACCTCACCGGCCAGAAGTTCCGCCTCACCTACGACGTGGAGCCCATCGTCTTCGCGGCGGCCTCGCTGAACCTGGGCCTGGACCTGCTGCGCATCCCCGGCTTCATCCAGCTCGACTTCGGCTACAAGACCGACCGCGTCTACAAGAGCGGCGGCACCATCGAGCGCAGCGACGACGCCCTCTCGGCCCTGGGCGCGACGGGGGCCGCCTCCGACGTGCTGGCCCTGGGCCTGGCCGTGCTCGGCGTGCGCGCCGCCGTCGAGCGGGCCACCTTCAACGCCGGCACCGTGAACCTGGAGGACGTCCAGACCGACCGCGTCGTGGCCCGCGCCCCCTTCGAGCTGAAGCGCCAGAAGGTCGACCTGAGCTACGACCTGCTCTGGGTCATCGACAGCGCCAACCTGCGCAGCCTGCTCGACGCCCTGGACCTGGGCTTCCGCTACACCACCTACACCGTGCCGCGCATCGTCTACGAGTTCGAAGACACCAACGGCGATCCCGAGGTGGACAACTACGTCCTCATCTCGGAGAGCGACCCGCAGAACGTGGAGAGCAAGTTCTACCAGCTCGGCATCCTGGCCCGCGGGGCCGCGCGCACGTCGTCGGGCTTCAGCTTCCCCATGGCCCTCGGCTTCTACCTGGGCGGCGGCCCGGCCGACTTCGACATCGGCGGCGCCGACGAGGACCGCCAGGGCGACACCCTGCTCGACCTGGTGATCCTGCCTCGCTCACCTACGGCTTTGCCAGGCCCGCGACCGCCTGCACTTCGACTTCGAGCTGTCTACGACGCCGAGCTCATCTACGCGTTCTCCCCCGACGGCGTGAGCCAGGACGAGAACAGCGACCTGGGCCAGAAGCTCGTCGACTTCGGCGGCTTCGACGTCTTCCACGGCCCCTCCGGCCGCCTGCGCCTGACGTGGTAGCCGCGCTCGCCCTGCTCGCCGGCCTGCTCACGGTCGACCTGCCCCCCGTCGACCTGGACGGCGACGGCCAGCCCGAGGCCGTGTCCATCGACCTCGGCGACGTCCAGGACGGCTGCGCCCGCGCCGCCGAGCTGGTGATCGGCCCCCACCGCCTGCGGCTCACCCAGAGCGACGGCGTCTGGCTCGGCGACGCCGCCCCCACCCCCGCGCTCGTGCCCGTCGAGGTCATCGACCTGACCCCGAAGACCCCCGACCGCTTCCTGCTCATCCAGGGCTTTCCCCTTTGCGATCGCGACTATGCGAGCTGGATCGACCTGCGCTACGGCCAGCGCCCCGCCCTGATCGTGGCCCTGCCCCCCGGCCAGCCCCCGCAGGTGATCTGGCAGGCCACCCTGCAAGGCAAGCCCCTCAAGATCCGCCGCGACGGCCGCTTCGACGTGGTGACGTACACCTGCGACCGCCCCGCCACCCGCCGCGGCGACTGGGACGACGACGCCTCCGTCGTCGTGAAGTGGGGCCGCGAGCGCCAGGTCACGCGCCGCTACCGCCTCACCCCCGAGGGCCTGAAGAGCACGGTGGTCAAGGAGCGCCTCGTCCGCTCCGGCTGCGGCGGCACCCGCGGCTGACGCCGCGGTGTGAGGGCCATCACACCCAGAGCAGGCGCTTCGCGACCTGGGAGCCGTCGCGTACGCGCAGGGCGGGGGCGGTCTCGTCGGGGCGGCCGCTGACGTTGGCGGCGGCGACGCGGTGGGCGTCGTGCGGGGTGAGGCCGTCGAAGAGGCCCTGATACAGGGCGCGGCTGTACTGCAGGGCCGTGGTGTCGGAGACGGCGCGGGTCATGCCGACGACGGCGACGTCCAGGCGGTCGACGATGGCCTGGCTCAACACATCGGAGTAGCAGGCGTTCAGGATGACCAGCCGCAGGGAGCCGCCGACGACCTCCAGGATGTCGGCGAGGGCCGCGGCGGCGACGGAGCGGGGCTCGCCGTTCTCGCCGCGCAGCAAGAGGTCGCCCTGCTTGCCGCCGTGGCCGCTGAAGTGCAGGACCTGAGGCTTGAGGCGCATGAGCCGGGGGGCGAGCTGGCTGAGCTTGATGTCGGGCCAGGCGGCCAGGCGGAAGCGGTGGCGCTCCAGGGTGGCCTCGGTGATGGCCTGGATCTCGTTCTGCTCGCGGTCGAGGTTGAGCAGCTTGTCCTTGTCGGGGTTGGCGCTCAGGAAGAGGACGTCGACGTGGCCGCCGTCGCCCGGCACGGCGATGCCCGCGGCCGGCGCGGCCGGCGAGGGCTCGGACGGCGGGGGCTCGGCGAGGCCCTGGGCGGCCAGCAGCTCGGCCAGGCCGGCGATGGACTGGCCGGTCCGCTCGGCCCACGCGACGACGTTGGCGAGCCAGATGCGGAAGGGCGCCTTGCCGTCGGCCAGGGGACCCTGGCGGCTCAGGCTCTGCACGTCCGACCAGAGCTGGTCGAGGGGCCGGGCGAAGGCCTGGAGGCTGGCCTGGTAGCCGGTGTGGATGCCCCCCAGCAGCAGCGGCCGCAGGGTCTGGTACTGGAGCGTGAGGCCGACTTCATCGGCCCAGGTGGTGACGATCGAGAGGACGTCCATTCTGCCTCCTGTCAGGCGAAAGCTCTTTAGAAATCAATCGTTGGGGCCGCCTGCAACTGCGTGAAGCCGGTCCAGCGGGCGCGCCGGGGCATGTTGCTTCCCGTCACTCCCCGACGGGTCGGGGGAGTGGCGCGGGGCGCGGGCCACCGGCGCAGAGCGCGCGCCGCGGGCGCAGGGCAAGCATGCGTGCACGACGCCCCCGGCCGGGCAGGGCCGGGGGCGGGTCTCTTGTGGGGCCGCACGACGTTCCCTATCTTGACGGCTCGTCTCTGGACGGCTGGCGGAGGGGCGCGATGGCGCGGCTCATCGATCTCGCGAGCAAGCGCGGCTGGCCGCTGCTCGATCTCAGCAGCATCGGCCGCCACGCGAGCCAGTGGATCGTCTTCTCGAACCCCCAGGTCTCGAGCCACCACGCCCACATCACCTGGCGCGCGGGGCGCTGGCTGCTCACCGACGGCGGCAGCACCAACGGCACGCGCCTCGATGGGGTGCCCGTGGGGGCCGTGCCCGTCGAGCTGCACGTCAACCAGATCATCCAGCTCGGCGGGTCGAAGGGGGAGGCGCTGCGGGTGGAGCGGACCGATCCCCCCGAGCCCATCGGCCGGCTGGACGATGGCACGCTGAAGGCGGGGGAGGATGGCGTGCTGGTCCTGGGCGAGGGGATCGAGGCGCTGACCGTGACGCAAGGCCCCAACGGCGGGTGGGAGGTGGAGGGCCAGCCGGTGCCGGCGGACGGCCGCGTGGTGTCGGCCGGGCGCCCATGGCAGCTCTACCTGCCCGAGCTGGTCGAGGTGACGGCCGAGGCGCCGGCCCCGGGGTCGGCCCTGATCATCCGCTACAGCGGTGATCTGGAAGACTTTTCCCTGGCCATCCGGGCCCCGGACGGGGCCGAGCGAGCGCTGGGTGCGCGGACGTACGCCTACATGCTCTACCTGCTGGCCCTGCGCTACCGGGATGACCGCGCCGAGGGGGTGGCCGACGCCGAGGCGGGCTGGGTGGATGTCGAGGGGCTGCTGGGCGAGATCGCCCAGGCCGAGGGGCGCGATCCGGGTCGGCACGGGCTGAACCTGCATGTGCTGCGGTTTCGACGGCTGATGTCGAAGTCTGGCCTCGACGCCGATGACGGGCCACGCATCGAGCGCCGGGGCCAGCTTCGCCTCCGGCTGGTGGGCCCGGTGAGCCTGGAGCCCATGGGCTGAGGGCTCAGCCACCGCCCACCGAGCGCGCCAGGCGAAAGCCCAGGGAGCCGAGCCGCTCGGTGGGCCGCCCGGCGAAGCGCGCGGCCCCGCGGCAGTGGGGGGCCTCGACGCTGAAGGCGCCGCCGCGGACGTTGCGCAAGGGACCGTCGCCCGGCGCGATGACCACGCGGACGCCTGGGCTCGCGCGCTCGTAGGCGTCCAGGCACCAGTCCCGCACGTTGCCGGCCAGGCCGCGCACGCCGTAGATGCTCTCGTCGGTGGGGAACTGGTCGATGGGGGTGCGCACCGGCGGGCCTGCGTGGGCCTTGAGCATGTTGGCGTAGGTGGGCTCCTCGTAGTCGCCCCAGGGGTACAGGCTGCCGTCGACGCCGCGGGCAGCCTTCTCCCACTCGAAGGCATGGGGCAGGCGCCAGGGCAGCCCCGTCTGGTCGGCGCGCCAGGCCGCGTAGGCCGTGGCGCCCGGGTGGTCGACGAGGCTGACCGGGACGTCGGGCCCGAACCGGGGATCATCGGGGAGCGTGAAGCGGCCGCCCACCTCCGGGAAGGCCGAGGGGGGGTGCTCCTGCCCCGAGGCCCCGCGGCCCTCCTGCGGGGCGAAGCGGCGGGCGCTCTCCACGTCGCCGACGGCGGCCAGGGCGTTGAGGAAGTCGAGGTAGGCGCCGCAGGTGACGGGGAACCGCGCCATGACGAAGGCGTCGGCCCAGCGTCGGCTGGCGGGCAGGCTGTCGGGGGCCAGCGGATCGCCGCCGCTCAGGAACCAGCCGGCGGGGACGTAGCAGTCGTCGCCGGTGTCGGCGGGCCGCAGCCGGATGGGCGTCGTCATGTGGCCGCCCGGCGGGACGCCGTCCCAGTGCCCGCCCCGGGGGATGGCGATGGGGTAGAGCGTCGTGGCGCCGGAGGCGTCGAGCAGGCGCACGATGTAGCTGCCCCGCCGCAGGGCGACCTCGTACAGGGGGGTCGGGCGCAGCTCGCGGCCCTCGGGCACCCGGCGGCGGCGGCGGTCGCGGATCTCGAGGGTGTGCAGGACGACGCCGGCGCCCGGGGGATCGGTGGCCAGGCTGAGGCGGCCCCAGCCCTCGAGCCAGGCCTGGTGCTCGCCCTGATCGTGCCGGCGGACGCGCTGGGCCAGGGCCTCGGCCTCCTCGGGCCGGCGGTGGGCCTCGGCGTCCTCGGCCAGGGCCCGATACAGCGCGGCCAGCGCCCGGTTGGCCTGCGGGTGGTGGCGGTCGCGGTGGATGGCCGTGTGCAGCCGCTGCTCCAGGTCGAGGGCGTGCTGGTCGGCGAGGCGGGCCAGGCGCCCGGCCTCGTCCTCCAGGGCCCGGGCCGGGCGCTTCTGATCCACCGTGGCGTGGGGCTCGACGCCCTGCCAGGCGGCGGCCGCCTGGGCCAGGGCCTGGTCGCGGTGCGCCCGCAGACCGAGGTAACTGGCCCGGATTTCTTCGGCTTTCTGGACGATCTCGTCGGCCGTGGCGCGCTCGGCCGCCACCCGCAGCCACTCGGCGAGCTGGCCCGCGAGGGCGTCGCCATGGGGGTGGCGGTCGGCGGGATCCCGCGCCATGGCGCGGTCGACGATGGCCATCAGGTCGCGTACATCGCGATCCACGGCGTCGACGAGCTGGTGCAGCGCGGGCGGGGTCTGGAAGCGGAGCTGGTGCAGGACGTCCTGGGGCGGGCAGGCGTAGGGCAGGCGACCCGCCAGGATGCTGTAGAGGATGACGCCGATGGCGTAGACGTCTGCGGCGGGTCCCAGGGGCCGGCCCGGGATGACGCGCTCGGGCGCCATGTAGTGGGGGGTGCCGAGCACGACGTCGGTGAGGGTGACGGCCCGGCCCGTCTCCGGCTGGAGGGTGACGCCGGTCAGCTCGGGGGCGCGCTCGCCGGACGGGATCGCCGCGCCCCAGTCGAGCACCTGGACCTCCTTGCCCCCCTCCACCATGAGGTTGGCGGGCTTCAGGTCGCCGTGCAGGATGCCCTCGTGGTGGGCGTAGCCGACGGTGCGGCAGGCGGCCTCCAGCACCTCGACGATGGGGCGCAGGCGGTCCGCTGGCCGGCCACCCGCGGGCGCAGGCAGGTCGGCCAGCCACCGATCGAGGCGCTCGCCGCGCACCGCGCGCATCGCGAACCAGCGGCGCCCGTCGGGCAGGCGGCCGGTGTCGTGCACGGCGACGATGCCGCGGTGCTGGAGCCGCGCCGTCAGCCGGATCTCGCGCTCCGCGTGGGCCTCGGACTGGGCCTCGGGCCGCAAGCCATTGGAATGAAACAGGATCTTGATGACGACCGCGCGATCCAGCCGCTCGTCGTGGGCCTCGAAGACGTCGCCCTGGCCGCCACCGTCGATGCGCGCCCGGAGGGTGTACCGGTCGGGCAGGCCGCTCGTCGGGGCCGGCGCCGCATCGGCCGCCGGCAGGGTGGCCGGCGGTGTGGACGGGTCGTCAGACATCGCTCCCCTTGACGCCCGTGATGCTCAGGTTGGTGAGCTCCGAGAACGTCAGCGTCGTGGTCGAGTCCAGATCGATGTAGGCGGCCGTCTCGTCCGAGGTCACCACCCACTCGAAGTCGCTGCCGTTCCACACGATATACAGAAAGTGGTCTTCCGTCGTGCGCAGCTCGGGCACCTCGGCCTTCCAGGCCCGGCCCGTCGACCAGGTGTGGTTGCCGATGCTGGCCACGAACTCCTCCAGGGCCGTGCTGTGCCAGCTCGAGAGGGTGATGCTGCCCAGGGTGTACTGCTTGGCGGCGGCGGCGCTGGTGGGCGCCGCGCGGGTGATCTTGTCGAGGGTGAAGCTCGAGGCCCAGGTGCTCGGGTGGGCGCCGAGCCAGTAGTCCGTCTGGGCCGACAGGCCCGAGAGGCTGCTGCTGTCGACGGGGACGAGGGCCGCCTTGAGGGTCGAACCTTCGAAGAGGCGGTAGACGATCTTGCCGTCTTCGCCGGGCCAGAGCTCGCGCCAGGTGGTCATGGGCTTCTCCCGCGGTGGGCGGCCTGGGTGGCCGTACGCTGGCGACGGTAGCGAGCCGCGGGCGAGGCCCGGTTGCACGCGGTTGCACGGTGGCGGCCCGTGGCGCGGCACCCGTACACTCCCCGCACCGGCTGGGGGAGGGAGCGTGGCGCGACGAGCGGGAGTGGTCCTCTGGGCCGTGTGGGCGTTGGCGGCGTGCGACGACGGGGGTGGGGGCGGGGGCGCGCCCGACGCCGCCCCGGACGCCCGGATCGAGGACGCGGCGCTGCCCGACGCGCAGCCGGGCGACGCGGTGCCGAGCGACGCGGCGCTCCCCGACGCGGCTCCCCGCCCGGACGCCCGGGTCGAGGACGCGGCGCTGCCCGACGCGGCGCCCCTCGACGCCGCGCCCCCCGACGCGGCGCTGCCCGACACCGAGGTGGCGGCGCCCTGCGTGGACGGCGCCTGCCCCGAGGGCCTGCGCTGCGTGGCCGATCGCTGCGTGCCCCCGTGCGCGCCCGACGCCCTGGAGCCCAACGAGGGCCCCCGCGAGGCGACCCCCGTGGAAGTGGGGATGCCGGTCGATGGCACCCTCTGCGCCGGCGACGCGGACTGGCTGGTCTTCGAGGCGGGGGCCGGGCCGGTGGTCGTCGACGTGGCGTTCACCCACGCCCGCGGCGATCTGGACGTGCAGCTCTTCGACGCCCGCGGTCGGCGGGCCGGCGCGGCGGACTCGGTGACGGACGACGAGCGCGTGGAGCTGGAGGCCCCGGTCGCCGGACGCTACTTCCTGCGCATCTACGGCTACGAGCAGGCCGAGAACGACTGGCGCGCGACGGTGCAGGCCGCCCCCGGCGAGGCCCCCGCCTGCCCGCCCGACGCCGACGAGGAGAACGACGGCCCCGAGGCCGCGGCCCCTCGCGCCCCCGGCCGGTACGAGGGCGCGACCACCTGCGACGAGGACTGGTACCGCCTGGAGGCTTGCCCCGGCCGCCGCGTGACGGCCTGGGCCCGGTTCGATCACCGCTTCGGCGACATCGACATCGAGCTGTACGACGACCGCGGCATCCGCCAGGTGCGGTCGGCCTCGACGACGAACGACGAGGGGGTGGCCTTCCGGGCCGGCCGCGACGCGCCGCTCTTCCTGCGGGTGTTCGGCTACGGCGGGGCCATCAACGGCTACGACCTCGAGATCAGCCAGGATGGGGAGTGCCAGGCCTGCGGGGATGGCGTGCTGGGGTTCCCGGAGGCGTGCGACGGCGACGATCTGGGGGGCGAGGACTGCCGCTCGCTGGGCTTCGACGGGGGCACCCTGGGCTGCACGGCGGACTGCCAGCGGGACGTCTCCGGGCGCCGCTACAGCCGGTGCGGCGACGGCGTGGTGGAGGATGAGGCCTGCGACGGGGACGCCGCCGCCACCTGCGCGGACCTGGGCCTGGCGGGGACGGGCTGCGCTGCTCCGCTGATTGTGCATGGGATTCAACGGGTTGTGCGGGTGGACACGCCCTGGAGGGGGTGGTGCTCTACGAGCGCCCGCGGCCGGTCTGCAACCCGTTCACCGACGACGCGCCGTGCGCGGAGGACGACTGCTGCCTGCGGCCGGGGTGGTGGAGGCCCGGCCCGCGCGGCGTCCGCGTCGAGATCCGGGCCGCCGACGGGAGGGGGTGCTGGCGTCGACGGTCACCGATGAGGCCGGCCGCTACGCCGCGCTGGGCGGGCGACGCCCAGGTGCGGGTGGCCGTCTGGGCCGAGATGGCGGCCCCACGGGCCCGCGTCATCGACAACACCGACGCGGGCAGCCTGTACGGCGTGCTCTCCCCGTTCCCGCCCGAGCCCCCCATCGACGCCGCCGAGGCGGGCACCCACGACGTCCGGCTCTCGGCCGACTGGGGCCCCGCTGGCTTCGACGGCCCCCGGGTCGCGGGCCCGTTCGCGCTGCTCGACACCGCCCGCACCGCCAGCCAGGCCGTCCTCGCTGCCCGGCCCGGCCTCGCGCTGGTGCCGCTGACCATCCAGTGGAGCGTGCTCAACGACCGCTGCAACGGCGACGACGCGGCGGGCTGCATCGGCACCTCCCACTGGGATGGCCGGGCCCTCTCCATCCTGGGCAAGGCCGACGTGGACACGGACGAGTTCGACGCCCACGTGGTGGCCCATGAGTGGACGCACGCCCTCGAGGCCACGGTGGGCCGCGCCGACAGCATCGGCGGCAGCCACAGCAGCGGCCAGCTCAAGGACCCGCGCCTGGCCTTCGGCGAGGGCCTGGCCAGCGGCGTCGCCGCGATGGTCCTGCACCCCGATCCGGTCTACATCGACACCACCGGCGTCGGCGCGAGCCGCGGCTTCTTCCAGGACATGCAGGACAACAGCCGTGACCGGAACCCTGGCTGGTTCTCGGAGGCCACCGTTCGCACCTTCCTCTACGACCTCTTCGACGACGACGACGAGCCCGGCGACGCCGTGGCCCTGGGCCTGGGGGCATCCTCGACGCCCTGCTGGGCCGGAACACCCTCGAAACTCCGGCGTTTTCGACGATCTCTCGCTCGTGGCCGCGGCGAAGGTGCACGCCGATCCCGCCGCCATCGACGCCTCACGGTGGCGCTGCTGGCGGCCCCGGCCTGCGAGATCGGCGAGGGGCTGTGCGGCCTCGATCCCGTGCAGGACGCCTGGGGCACCGGGGAGACCCACAGCGGCGGCCTGGATCTGCCCGTCTACCTGCCGCTGGGAGTCGGCGCGCCCGTCGACGTGGCGCTGCGCCGCGGGGGCGACCCCGACAGCGGCCCCACCAACTGGCTGACCAACACCCGCGCCCTGCGGTTCGAGGCGGCCGACACCCCGCTGCGCGTCCGCGCGGACTGCCCGCCCACTCGCGACGTGGACCTCTTCGTCTATCGCCGGGGAGAGGGCCATGGCATCCGTCAGCGCGACTTCCACCGCGCCGAGCCGGGCGACTGGTGGATCGACGTCCCCGCCGAGCCGGGCCAGCCTCTCGTGGCCTTGCTGCGCGGCCCCGCGGACGATGGCGAGCCCTACACCTGCCGCGTCACCCTGGAGGCCCTGCCATGAGCGCGCTCCTCGCCCTGCTGCTGCTCAGCCCCGCCGGGCTGGCCAGCCCCAAGGAAGACCCCCGCGTCCGCATCGAGGCGACGCGGGACGCCGACACGGTGATCTTCACCATCCACCTCGCTCCGGACGCCACCGAGGTGCGCGTGCAGGTCTACGGCACCGACGGCCTCGTCGTGCACCCGCAACCCCTTGATCTCACGACGGTTCGCGCGACCTTCACGCAGCCGCCGGCGGGCGCGAGCGTGGTCGCGCAGGTCACCGCCCGCTTCCCGGACGGTCCCGGCGAGGGCCTGGTGAGCGTGCGGGTCGGCCCGAAGCCGGCTCTCACCGGCCGCGCCACGACGGTGGGCGGCCGCCGGGGCCGGCTCAGGCCACCGGGCGGGTGATCAGAAGCTCCCGGTCACGATGGCGCTGTCGGCGGTGCGGGAGAACGGGACCAGCGCCTCGAGGGAGGTGAGGGTGACGCGGGCGTAGACCTCATCCCGGCCCCAGTCCTCGTCGAGGACGCTCTTGTTGACCTTGGCGTGGAACGTGACCGTGCCCGCCGAGCCCACGAACGCGCTGGGCAGGTAGGTGAGGTCGTCATCGGCGCTGTTGAACGCTGCTGTCGGCGCCCCGCAGCAGGCAGCGAGCGCGGAAGCGCAGGCCGTGCTCGATCATGGCCAGGTCGAACTTCGAGAAGCTGACCTGGCAGGTGACGGTGACGTCGGCCTGGTTCGAGCCGCCGATGAGCTGGATCTTGAGGACGGGCCTGGAGAGAGTCGGCATGGGAGCTCCTTGGCTTTGCCTTGCGGCGTGAGGTGGAACCACCGTGGTTCCAATGACCCGTAGGATCCCTGCACGCCGGATCTCGTGAGGGTGGCCGTCTTTTTTCAACGGCGGCCGCCGACCCGGTCCTGCGGTAGACTCGCCTGAGCGCGCAAGGAGGGCCCATGTGGGACGAGCGATACAGCGGTGCCGAGTACGTCTACGGCACTGAACCCAACGATTTTCTTGCAGAAATGGCTGGAGTCGATTCCGGCGGGGCCGGTGTCGCCTGGCCGATGGCGAAGGGGCGCAACGGCGTCTTCGTCGCCAGCCGGGGGCACGCGGTGACGAGCGTCGACGCCTCCAGCGTAGGGCTGGCGAAGGCGCGGGCGCTGGAGCCACGCGAGCGCGGCGTGCGCATCCAGACCGTCCAGGCCGACCTGGCCGACTTCGATCTGGGGGAGGGGCGGTGGGCAGGCATCGTCTCGATCTTCTGCCACCTGCCGCCGGCAATCCGCGGGCCGCTCTACGGCCGCGTCGCCCGGGCCCTGGTCCCCGGGGGTGTTCCTGCTGGAGGCCTACGGTCCGGGTCAGCTCGGCCGGGGGACGGGCGGGCCGCCGGTGGTCGAGATGATGCCCGACGCCGCGACCCTCCGGGCGGAGCTGCCGGGGCTGGCGTGGCTGCACGTGGAGGAGGGCGACCGATCGGTGGTGGAGGGGTGGGGCCACACGGGCGATGCCTGGGTGGTGCAGCTGATCGGGCGTCGATCCTGATGCGCGCCCGGGGCCTCTACCAGGCCACGATCGCCCCGGCGTGGCGCTCCTCGGTCTGGTAGCGCACCCGGTTGCTGTCGAGGCGGACGCCCACCGGCAGGATGGGCTCCAGCGACTCCAGATCGAAGCGCGCGTAGACGTCGCGGCGCCCGCCGCGCCGGTCGACGAGCTGGGACGGGATGGCCGCCGCCTCGAAGTAGACGGTGCTGCCGGCCGTGAGGATCCGCGACGCCAGGGTGATGAGGGTGTCGTCGGTGATCCCGTTCGTCGACCGCAGGCGGCAGTGCAGTCGGAACTGCAACCCCGCGTTCTTCATGAGGAAAGTCTCCACCGGCGTGAAGCTGGCGTGGACCTCGGCCATGACCCCGACGTGGGACGGGGCGACCTCCAGATCGAGCAGCAGGCGGGCGTCGGACAGGGCGGCCATCGGGGCTCCTTGGGTTCGTCTCTGGAGGTAGGGCCCCGCGCCTCGAGATCTCGTGTCGCCCGACCGCTTTCTTCGTCGCCGCCGCGATCAGCTCGGCTCACCGAACGAAAAAACTTCGGCCGCCACGAGATCGGCGGCGCGGCCTGCCTACATCCAGCAAGGGCGGTGTCGGCGTGACGCGCTCGGGGCCGACGGGCCAGGCCCCGAGCCCGCGACGCCGGCACCGCGAAGTCGTCCAACACCCAGCAGGAGAAGAACTCTTGAGTCTCGTTGGATTGACGCTCCTCGACCGATGGGCTAAGCCGGCTCATCCGGGGGAGGGCGGTCTGCATGACGGGGTCGGCGTCCGACCGGACCGACGAAGCGCTGATCGCGCTCGCGCTGCGGGGAGAGCCCGCCGCGCGTCGGGCGCTGATCGAGGCCATCGGTCCGACCATCCAGGCGCGGGTCCGCCACCTCACGGGGGGGCGGGCCATCGGGGCGGACGCCCCGGAGGATCTCGTGCAGCAGACCTTCGAGCGCCTGCTGCGGGACGACGCGCGCCTGCTGCGGGCCTGGGATCCGGGTCGGGGCAGCCTGCGGTCGTACTGCTCGGTCGTGGCACGCTCGGTGGTGTCGGAGCGCCGCCGGGTGGCGCGCCCGACGGCGGACGAGGTGCCTGATGAGCGCGACGCCGCACCGGGACCGGAGCAGGTCACCAGCGCCCGCGAGCGGCTCCAGCGGCTCAGCGACTGCCTGCGCCGCTGCCTCTCGCCCGGCGCCTGGCTCGTCTTCATGGGCCTGTACGCCGATCAGCGCGAGCCCGTGGAGCTGGCCGATGGGCTGGGGAGGCCCCGCCGGTGGGTCGACGACCGCCACCGTGAGATCCGCCTGGCCGCCGCGCGCTGCGCCCAGGACGAGCCGGAGGAGCCATGAGCGACCCTGCCTCGCCGGGGTTCTTGGGGCCGTCGCGGCCCTGTCCCAGGCCGATCCCCAGGTCTGCATCCTCGATCCCGAGTTCGATGCGGGCCGCCTGGAGGCCTGGAAGGCCGGGGCGGACGACGAGGAGGTGGTGGCGCACCTGGGGGCGTGCGCGGCCTGCCGGGGGTTCGTGGCGGCGCTGGCCCCGCTCTCGGCGCTGGAGGTCAGCGGCTGGCCCACGCGCTGCGGTCGAAGCCGGCCCGCAAGCCCATGATCTGGCTCGCGATTCCGGCATTGGCCGCCGCCGCGGCCCTGGTCGTGGCGCTGTGGCCGACGCCCCCTCGCTGCCCGGGTACACCGGCGAGGCGCTGGTGGGGGGCATGAAGGTGTTGAAGGCCACCTCGGAGGTGTCGACCACGTTTGGGCCCTCCAGCCGGCTGCGGTGGGTCGTCCGGCCGGCGAGCCGGGTCGAGCCGCCGCCGACGGCGCGGGGTGAGGTGGTGACGGGGATGCGCGTGTGCCGCTCCCGGCGTCGGCCGTGCGGGTCGAGCCCGGTGGGGCGGTGGTGGTGGAGGGACCGGCCGGGACGCTCCTCGCGGGACCGGACGGCCCGCGGGTGCTCGCGGTCGTCATCACCCCGGCCGGTGGCGGGGGTGAGGTCGTGGTCGAGGTGGCGCTGCGCTACCAGACCGGGCCACGGGAAGGAGGCGGAGAATGAGCCGATGGATGCTGGTGGTGCTCGCGGTGATCGGGCTCGCGGTGGCCGGGCTCGTGGTGTTCGGGCGCGCAGGGTGTGAGGCATGCTGGGACTCGCCGGATGGTGTGGGTCCCCCGACCGCGCGCCCCAACCTGCTGGACGCGCTCCCAGCGAACGCTCCACCGCCCGACACGAGCGACCGGACGGCGGCCACCGAGAACCCGACGGCCATCGGCCGAAGCTGTGCCAGCGACCTCTTCTCGATCGACCTGCTGGTGGCCTACCGATGGGACGACGGCTACGGCGTGGCGATCGAGGGGGCGAGGGCGGAGATCCAGCGCAGGCTCAACGAGCCGGGCGCTGACCAAGGAGATGCCATCCGCGAAGCCTGGTTCGGTGCAGTGGCGCCCTGCGGCGGCAGTCCCATCCAGGTGCGGCTCTCGGATGTCTTCGAAGGACTGGGTGACGCGCTTGGCATCGAGCGTGGGCGGCACCAGGTCATGGCCTTCCAGTGTCCAGGGTCAGATCGCAGGCTCCCGGTGGCGGCTGGGGCACAGTGCCATGTGGTCGACTCATTCCAGCGGGCCCTCATCCGCCATGTGCCGGCCTCCGGCATCGGGACCGCTGTGCCAGCGGGGGCGGCCGATGAGATCGGCCAGCAGGTGTCGGTCGCGCGGGACTGCGATGCGGTCCCCCAGGGCGACGCCTTCTGGTACGCCGACCCAGCCTATCTGGGGGCGTGGCCGGCGGCGCCTGCGTCGGACGCCGGGGCGATCCTCGCAGTGATCGATACTCCCCCTCGACCCGACTTCGTCGGGCCACGGCGATCGTGTGCAGGCGATCATCAAGCGGGTGCTCGGCTCGGCCGCGAGGCAGGTCGAGGTCGTTCATCGTGCAGGGCTCCCCTTCGAGAAGGGCACCCTCCACGTTCATCGCGAGAGAGATCGCCAAGCTCGCGGTCGAGTACCACGCCGACACTCGTCCCTCGTCGCAAACCTCAGCTTCGGCTGGCCCGGGTTCGGACAGATCGCCACCCTGAACGGGTGGGTCGCGGATCCAGGGGAGCAGGTGGCGGCTGTCGGGTTGCCGAAGGGCCGGCCGGGAAGCGGTTCGCAGCGCGCTGGTCGGGCTGAAGCGGCGGACCGGCCGCGCGCTGGTCTTCGCCGCGCGAGGCAACCGCTATCAGCTCGCCACGGCGGAGACCCAGGGGGCGCCGACGTGCCTCGATGTGCCACTGAGAGTCAACGGTGACGGCTCCGCCGGGCCAACTCACCCATGGGTCTCACCCTGGGGCAGAAGAGCTTCTTCCCCGGGGGCTGGGCCACCATCCCCACGTGCGTGGCGGGCGCCGCACCCGACTTCCTGACCATCTCGGTGGGCGTCGACACCCAGGGGGGACCCCTCTCCGGCCCCTTCACGCAGGCTGGCGCGACGCTGCTCGCCCCAGGCGCCAATGTCGGCGTCGACGACGCCGGCACGCTGGGGACGGGGACGTCCTACGCCACCGCCGTGGCGAGCGCGACCGCTGCCCGGCTGCTGCTCTCCAACCCCGCCATGGGGGCCGAGGACTTCCTGCGGGATCACACCTGCCCGCCCGCGGATGCGGACGGCAAGCCACGGCTGCGGGTGGGCGGGGGCTGCGGCTTCCCGACCTTCGCCGCCTTGAGCCCGCCGCCGGCTCCGTGCACCGACTGCACGCAGCCGGTCGATGCGGGCGGTGTGGCGAGCCTCGTGGATCCGGACTCCTACTCCGTCGGCCTCGCCACCCCGCAGCCCGACGACCCGCCCTGCCCGGTGAGCCCGTGCCGGGTCGTGGTCCAGTCCGGGCTGGCCAAGTTCGACTTCACGGCGGCCATCGCCGACGGCATCAAGGTCATGAGCACGTCGCCGTACATCAAGAACGTGAAGCTGGTCATCATCGATGGGACGACACGGTTCGAGTACGCCCTCACCCCGCCGGGCTCCGGGTGGGCCGGGGCATCCGCCCATACTTTCAACAACATGGCGCTGCCGACCCCCATGATGGGCAACCCGACGAAGATCGCGGCCGCGCTGTATCGGTTCGAGTGCACCCATGTGGACGGCACCGTCTCGGTCGTCCGCTCCGATCCGGTCTCCCTCGAAACCCCGCCGTGAGAGGGGGCCTGCTGGCGCTCGGGCTGCTCGCCGCCTGCACGCCGGCCGAGCCGCCCGCCCTCCACCTGCCGGTGGTGGGCTACGCCAGCCTCGTCGCCGGATCCGATGGGCCGGGCCTCGTCTTCGAGGCGTCCCAGCCACCCATCCTCGAGCTGGGGTCGCTCACGCTGGCCGGGGCCAGGTGGGAGGCGCCGGGCGGCACCGTGACCCTGGCGGTCGAGCGCGTCGGCGCGACGCTGGCTCGCCTGACGGGCCCCGTCTCGCCCGGGTCCGGCCGGCTGGTCATCGACCTGGGGGAGGCGACCCTGGCCCTCCCGGCGCGCTGGCGCCCCGATGGCGGCCGCAGTCCACGCCTGGAGGCGATCTGGGCGGCCCGCGGTCAGCCTCCGGCGCTGGGCCTGGCGGCCCTGGCGACCCTGGATCCACCCCCGGCAGGGGAGGAGGCCGTGGCGGCGGTGGCGCTCGCCGCCAGCCTCAGCGCCCGCGCGGGAGACGCCCCGCGGGCCGTGGCGCTCTTCGAGCAGGCCGCCGATGGGGCCCTGGCGCTGGGCCTGGTGACCCAGGCCGTCGAGCACCTGGGCGCCGCGGCCTTCCACCAGGCCCGCCAGGATGATCTGGCCGAGGCGCAGCGCCTCGTCGCGCGCATGGCCGCCATCGAGCAGGCCACCCCGGATCGGCGCGCCGCCGTGCTGGTGGCCTGGTTCGACGGCCTGGTGCTGGGCCGCCTGGACCGCCTGAGCCGGGCGACGGAGCGGCTCGAGCACGCCGTGCTGCTGGCCGACGCCATCGGCGACGCCGGCCGCGCCGCCGCCGCGCGCGAGGCCCTGGCGGGGCTCCTGGCGGATCAGGGGCGGCACGCCGACGCCCGGGCGGCGCTGGCCGACCTGCCCACGCCGGCGTCCCCCGTCGCGGCCTGGCGGCGCGGCGTCAACGTGGCCTGGCAACGGCTCCTGAGCATGCAGGCCTGTGAAATCAAAGATGATTTCGTTGAGGCGGCGGCTGCCTTCGAGTCGCTCGCCCAGGCCCCCTGGCCGAGCTGGGGCCCGATGAGCGGGCCAACGCCTGGGTCAACGCGGCCCTCGCTCGCCTCCTGGCCGGGCAGATCGAGGCGGCCGGCCAGGCCCTGGCCGCCGCCCGCGCCGCCCACCCGCGGCGGGGCGGGATCCGGCCTTCGTCGATCACCTGGACGCGCGCGTCCGCCTCGCTGCCGGGGACGCGCCGGCCGCCCGGGTGGCCTTCGCCGCCGCCCACGAGCGGGCGCTCGCCCGGACGGGCGAGGCAGGAGACGACGCCTGGCGCGCCCTCTACGGCCAGGGCCTCGCCGAGGCCGCCGACGGCGACGACGCCGCCCTGGCCACCTGGCTGCGGGCCCTCGACGAGCTGGAGGCCGCCTCCACCCGCACGGGGCTGCGCCGTGCCCGGGCGGCCTGGTACGCCGATCGGCGCGGCCTGCTTGAGGTGGCCACGGCCCGCCTGCTGCGCGAGGGCGCCTGCGAGGAGGTCATCGATCGCATCGAGCGGCATGGCTCGCCAGTGCGCACGCGGCTGGTCCAGGAGGCCCGGCTCGACCGGCTGGCCCCCGAGGCCAGCCAGCGCTGGGCCGAGCGGGTGGCCCGCCGCGACCGCGACCGCGCGGCGCTGGCGGCTCAGAGCGCCACCTGCGAGACCGTGCCCCGCGACGAGCTGCCCACCTGCCTGGCACAGCAGGCGCGCATGGCGGACGCCCTGCTCGCCTCGGAGGCAGGGCTGCTGGGCGAGCTGGATGCCGCACCGGTGCCCGCAGCCGCGCCCTTCGATCCGGCCGACGCGGGCGACGGCCTGCTGGCCATGGTCCCCGCGCCGTCGAGCCCCTGCGCGCCCGCGTGGAGCGGCGTGCTGCTCACCGCCGCCGGCTGCGAGTGGATACCGCCCGAGGCCGACCTGCGCGCCACCCTGGCCCGACGCCCCGACCTGCGGCACCTCTACGTCGCCGACGGCGGCTCCCCGGCCGCCCGCGCGCTCCCGGCCCGCCTCGCCGCGGGCGGCCCCACCGTCAGCTTCATCCCCAGCGCCCGCTGGCTCATGGAGACTCGCCCCCCGGCCACGGGCGGCACCCTGGTGGTCGCCGACCCTGGCGACGACCTGCCCCACGCTCGGGCCACCGGCGCGCGTCTCCCGGCCGACACCCGCCTGCTGGGCCAGGCGGCCACCCGCGAGGCGGTCCTGGCCCACCTCGAAGCCACCCGCCTGCTGCACTTCGACGGCCACGGCGACCTGGGGGCCGGCGACCCCTTCGCCGCCCACCTGGCCCTCGCCGACGGCCCCCTCACGGCCATGGATCTCCTGGCCGCGCGCCCCCGCCTCGGCACCGTCGTCCTCGCCGGCTGCGACACCGGCACCGCGGGCCACCTCAGCCGCTACGAGTCCCTGGGCCTCGCCGAGGCCTTCCTGCTCGCGGGCGCCGACCGCGCCATCGCCCCCGACCGGCCCGTCCCCGACGCCGAAGCCGCCCGCTTCGTCCGCCGCTTCTACGCCGAAGGCGGCGCCGACCACCCCGCCGAAGCCTTCTACGCCACCCTCGAGGCCCTCGAAGCCGAAGGCGACCCCGCCGGCCGCGGCTGGCGCTTCTTCGGGCGGCGTTAGCGCAGGCGCGTCGCCTGGAGGTGCTGGCGAAGCTCGGGGAAGCAGGCGCGGATGTCGCCGGTCCAGAGCGTCTCGCCGCGCAGTGTGAGGGTCACGACCTCCTCGCCGGGGGGCGCGCTCCACCGGACTCCCTGGTGGCGGGGCGTCTCCCGCAGGCTGCGCAGCAGCTCGATGAGGCCGGCCTGGGCTGGCCCCCCGAGCCTCGCCGAAGCCGCGTCGAGCCAGAACCTGGCGCCGGGCTCGCTGTGAATACTGAGTTGAATCAGCGGGTTGGACTGAGACAGCCCGTCACCCCAGCGGACGCGCAGCAGGTTCTGGATGGCCGCCAGCCACACGAGGGGGACCTCGCCGTCCCGGGCCAGATCGGGCCAGAGCCGGATGTGGAAGTGCAGGTTGCCCACCTCGACGCTCGGTCCGTGGTCACTCCAGGAGCGCCCGTCCCAGTCGACCTCGAGGGCGTTGGAGCGGTAGGCGCCGACGTCACTGGCGAGGATGGCCGAGGCGTGGGCGAGGGCGCGGCTGCCGCGGGTCGGGGGCGGCGCGGGATCCCACTCGAAGAGGGTGTCACAGAGCACCAGGACGAGGGCGGCGGGATCCTGGGTGCCGTCCACGATCACGCCGTCGGCCTCGTGCAGGAGGATGGCCCGGAGCGCGGGCGCGAGCGCGGGGTGCTCGTCGTGGCCGACGGCGCGGGCCTGGGCCAGCAGCCCCCACGCGCTCAGCACGTCGTGGACGCCGCGGCCATCGACGGGCAGGCGCTCGAGCCAGCGGTACAGGGCCTTCTGCTCCAGCGAGCTGGCGAAGAGGCTCGCGTTGCGCAGGTCGGTGACGGCCTGGGCCAGCATGCGCGCGCCGATCTCGCGCTGCCGGGCGTGAGCGGACTCCACCTCGGCCGCGAAGTCGGGGGTCAGCTGGACATGCCTCGGCGCCGACACCTGACGCCCCGCCAGGGAGGTGCGCTCGTTGTCGTGAAAGAGCGCCGCCAGCGAAAAGGACTGCAAGAGCAGGCGCTTCGCGCCATCGCTGCCGTGGCCGTGTCCGCCTCCAGCCAGGAGGCCGGCGATGGAGCCGGTGGCACCGTAGGAGGTGTCGAGGATGAAGTGGCCGGCCAGGTACACCTCGAGGGTGTGCTGCGCCACGCCGGCGCGGGTGGCGTAGTCGGCCCCGCCGGGCGCGGCGATGGCGTCGAGGTGCTGCTCGATCAGCAAGCCGGGATCGAGGCCGACCACCTTCAGCGCATGCACCGAGACCAGGCGAGCCAGGGCCAGGCGCAGCCGGTCCGTGTCGACGCGGAACGTCGCCCGATCCCCGAAGGCGAGCTCGCGCAGCGTCTCGCGCATGAGCCAGGCGTAGGCCTCAAGACCCTGCCAGTGGTGCGCGCGGCGCTCGTCACGCCGGATCCAGCGCGCCAGGGTGTCGGCCGTCTTCCAGAGCAGCCAGAGGCGCAGGCGGGTGTGGACGTTGATGGCCTGGGGGGCCAGGAAGTCGTGCATCACGCCGGTCGCGTCGGCGCCGTCGTGGGCGTAGCGGCGGGCGAGGATGCGGCTGATGAGATCGCGGCAGCGGGCGACGCCCATCGCAGCGGCCGGGGGGACCTCTCGGCGTGCGATGCGCCGGTGGGCCTGGAGCCACCAGCCGGTCCAGGCGGTGAGCTCGGACCGGTGGCCTCCGGCGGTGCTCCCCGGGGGCGGGGGGAGGCGGGAAGCCTGGTCGCGGTCGAGGAGGGCGTCGAGGACACCCGCCAGGGGGTGGTTCTCCAGACGGCCGGAGAGGCCCGAGATGATGTCCCCGCTGTTGGGAAAGGCCTCCGGCCGGTCGATCACGAACCGTGCGGCCTCCCGCATGAAGCGACGAAGGGCGGCCTCCTGGGAGTGGCTGGTGTTCCTGGCCGCCAGGAGGAGCTCGTCGACGTTGGCGAGTCGCGTCTCCGGTGCCTCGTGCGCTGCGAGCAGCTCGATGGTCCGACCGAGGAGCTGCGCATGCAGCGCCGGCTGGTGGGCGATGGCGAGGATGTTGAGGACCTGGAGTTGCCACTCCTGCCACTGGCGCGCGCAGGCGAGGACGTCCTCGGGGGCGGCGCTCTCGGCCTGGGGTCGGGGCTCGCGAAGCCAGACCTGGCAGCAGGCGACCGACTGGATCGGGATGTCCCGCTGGCCGTCGGGGACCGGGATGACTAGATCGGCTGCCCCGAACTCGGCGTGGAGGTCTACGGGATCGCCACCCTTCCAGACCCAGGTGATCGTGTCTTTGCCGGTGCTAGACCGGCGCACGACACCCACCCGGATGATCGCCCGACGAACGCCGAAGTCGAAAAAAGCGCGTGTGATCAGCTGGTTGAGGGTGCCTTCCACGGTCTCGTAGCCGCGGGAGAGGTTCAGGACCGTCTGGGTCAGAGCCTCGCTGAGGCGAGGATGCATGTTCAATCCGCACCTTTCAGGGCTCGGCGGCAGCCACTGAGGAGGCTGTCGAGGAAGATGGGCTTGGGGATGACCACCACGGACTCGGCGGCCCAGTAGGTGGTGGTGACGGCCGAGTGGATGGCCGAGATCAAGATGACGGGTGTGTCCCGATTCACTGGCGTCTCTTCGCTCCCATACGTCGCCTCGTTGACCTCCCCGCTCCAGGGCAGGGCAGCGTAGTCGCCGTAGCGGAGCCAGTGGTGCAGCGTCGCGCCTGCCAGCGGTGAGAGCTCCAGCCCGCCAAGCGGCATGAGCTGGTCGAGCAGGACGAGATCCCAGCGCGCCCGCGCGAGCACGGCGCGAGCCACGTCGACGCTCTCCACCCGCCGCACGTTGTGGTGCAGCAGAGTGAGCTCGTAGACCTCATAGTCGAGCCGGTGGGGCTCGTCGTCCACCCAGAGGATGTCAGCCATCGGAGTCTCCTGGAGAGGCTGTGTCGAGCGTGAAGCTGAAGCGGACCTCGGAGGGGTGCCGGACATCGGCGGGCGGTGACCGGCCGATGCGGCTGGCCAGCGGGCGACTCTCGCCGAAGAGCGTCGATCCATGGGCTTCCAGCAGCATGGCGGCCAGCGGGAGGCCCACGCCCTCGCCTTCGATGTTGCGGAAGGGATCCAGCCACCGCAGCCGCCGCCCGGGCTCCATGGCGTCCTCGGGGAGGGCATGCCCGAAGTTGGTCACGCGCAGCGTCGCCTGCCCGGTCCGCCACTCCACGGCCAGGGTGACGGGCCAGCCTTCGAAGCTGTACTTCCGCGCGTTGTCGAGCAGGTTGGCCAGGACCACGTCCACCACCTGTGGATCGAAGTGGGCGTGATCGGCCGGCGAGCCGTCGACCCAGCGCAGCTCCGGCTCGATGCCCCGCTCCCGGAAGAGGGGCAGGAAGCGCTCGAAGCAGGCGATGACGACGTCCCCGAGCCGGTGCTGGCCCTTGTCCACCTTGGTGCCCTCGGGGTCGTACAGCCGGCTGTAGGCCCGCCACCGGAAGAGGAGCTCGACCTCCTTGTGCAGGCGGCCGCGGGCCGTGCGGACGAGGTCGATCTCGGCCGCGGTGGGCTGGGCCTGGCCGCGCACGGCGACGCGCTCGGCCACCCGCGCGATGAGGCTGGCCTGGCCCTGGAGGCCCTGGAGGGTGCCCATCAGGGCGTGCCGGAAGACGCTCGTGGCGATCCGCCAGTCTCGCCGCGTGCGCTCGGCGTCGAGCACCAGCAGGATCTCGCGCGCGCTCTCCCGGGCGGCGAAGTCGGCGGTCCGGCGATCGTCGGCCCGGAACCAGAGGTGGCCCGAGACGTCGCCTCCGGTCCGACTGGCGCCAATGGGAACTGCCCGAAAGTCGAGTGTTTTCGGGGGGTCGTACTCGCCGTCCGGTCCCAGCAGCTGGAGGAGCCCTTCGGCGCCTGGCGAGGCCCCCCGGACCAGCACCTCGGGCTGGCGGCCCAGCGAGACGCGCCCCCGGGCGACCAGGGCGATCTCGGCCTCGGGGCCCACGCTCTGCCGAAACCACTGCACCAGCTCGGGCAGGAGGGCGGCCCCCAGGGAGGTCGTCGGCGTGCGCGTCGCGATGCGCTCGGCCATCTGGTTGAGGGTGTGCAGCATGCCGGCACGCACGACGTGGACGACCTCGGCCTGGGCGCGGCGGGCGATGGCGTGGGCCAGCCGCTCGTGCCAGCGCGTCAGGAACCCGGTCTGGGTGCCGGTGATCGCCTTGAGCAGGCCGACGGGCCGGTGGTGGTCGGTGAGGATCGGGCAGGCCATCCAGGACAGCAGATCGACACCGTCGGGCCAGTAGCCCCGGTGGCGCAGCTCGCCCAGCATCTGCTCGACGAAGTCGCGATCGAGGCGGCTGGTCTTGCCGTCGTGGCGGTCGTCGACGTCCAGCACCCGGATGGCGTCCCCGGTGCGCAGGATCTCCTCGGTCAGGGAGCCCGGCTGGACCGGCCACTCGAAGTCGAAGTGGTTGACTTTACCGTGGTTTCTCCCTCGGGCGATGCCCCGGGCGCGCCCCAGGCCCTGGCCTGACACCGGGTACACGAACACCGCGTCGGCGTTGGTGGACCTCAGCAGCGTCTCGGCAGCCCAGTCGAGGACCTGCTCCGGATCGGTCGCGCCGTCCTTGACCCCCGGCACGCCCCAGAGCAGACGCTCCGCGGTCCCGACGGCGTCTGCCTCCGAGGTGCGGCGGAGGACGGTCGAGGCCGTCGCCAGCACCTCGGCCGTCAGCGGGAGCGGCGGCCGGGCGAGCCCGAGGTCATGGCGCCGCTGGTCCGCCTCGATCGTGGCCATCAGCGCGATGGCGGCCCAGCACGGCCCGTCCTCCCCTTCGCGCAGCAGGCCCGTCGCGAGCGGAACGAGGCCGCCCTTGCGGATCAGCCCCTCCAGGTGGGACTGGTCGATCGAGCCGCCGGGTCGGGCGGGGACCACGACGCGGTGCCACCGACCCGCCAGCCCACCTTCCCGCGCGGCGTGCCAGCCAGCCGCGTAGTGGTACCTGGGCCGACCATCGCTCTCCAGCACCAGGAGCAACCCGGCGGCGGCGCCTGTCGCCTGGCCGATGAGGGCGAGGACGCGGTGGGCGCGCTCCTCGAAGGACGAGAAGACGGTGGTCCCGCCATGGTCCGAGCCACCCAGATCGGCGACGAGCCGGCTGGTCAGCCTTCGGTCCTGCTCCCGCTGGCCCACCCGCTCAGCAGCGCGGCCCCAGGGGGGGAAGCGGTCGGCGAGCTGCTTGAGGGCGCCCAGATCGGCTTCTGAGAACGGCCCCTGGGTCGACCCGGGCAGGCGCCAGAGGCCCAGTCCCCAGCGCTGGCCGTCGGGACCCTGGAAGGGCACGCAGACCTGGTAGCGAGGCTCGGCGGCTTCTTCGCCGAAGACCTCCCGGATGGGGCGGGCGCTGCGGACGTAGGAGGGCCCCGACAGGGGATGGACCCGGTACCGGCAGGGCGCGCTGGACACCTTCTCGGCTCGGAAGGCGATCCCCCGGACGAGCACGAAGTCGTTGAGCCCCTCGGCGGGGTTCAGATAAATATCGTTGAAGATCGAGAGGTTGTCGGTGCGGCACAGCATCTGGAGCACCGGCCCCCCGACCCCCAGCCGCCAGCCGACGATGCGCGCTCCGTCGGCGCCGAAGATCTGGGCGAGGCGCTTGAGCATGCTGGTGACGGCGTCCTCGCCGTCGCTCTCCACCACGATGCGCAGGCCCTCGTCGAGGCGGCGCCACCGCGTCAGGTAGAGCAGCTCGCCAAAGCGCGCGCACGCGGCGGCGAACTGGTCTTCGTGGACGGGGGTCTGCGTCGCCTCGGGTCGAAGCTGGCCGAGCACGCGGCCCGTCCAGGTGGTCCCTCCTCGGATGGGGGCCTCCAGATCCCAGACGGTACGGGGCGTCGAGGTGCCTCGGAGGTCGTGGCGCCGGCCGCCGCTCTCCTCGACGCAGAGGGTCGCGAAGTCCTGGTCGAGGGCGCGGGCGACGCGCTCGAACGACGGGCGGACGAGCACCTCGGCCAGCGTGTCCACCTCGAGGGGCCGGTCCGCGGTGGCGAGGAAGAGGGCCGCCAGGCGGTGCAGCGAGGCCTCCACCGCGCCCTCGAACGCCACGACCTCGGCGACCTCCTCGGGGAGGAGGATGCGGGGGGCCGACCAGGCCAGGACGATGGAGCCACCGAGCTGGCGCTCGTAGGTCTCGGCCAGGTGCCGGTGGCGCTGGAGCTGGCAGGCGACCAGCGCGCCGGCGGCGGTGGTGGGCCGGCCGTCGCCGCGGAAGGCGTGGCGCAGGTCGGGGGCGACCACCGGCCAGCGCAGGTCGTGGCCGGAGGCGGTGAGGCCCTCCCACCCGGGGGGCAGGCGCCCATGGGTCCAGGTCCGGGCGTCCGAGGCCCGGGGGAAGATGTCGGCCAGATGGGCGGGCGGCGGGCGGGGGGACAGAGAGAGCGCGGCCCCCTGTGCCCCGAGCCGCTCGGCGAGGGCCTTCAGCATCTCGAGCAGGCGCCCGAGGCCGCCGTGCTCGGCGCGCGCCTGGCGCAGCGACTCCATCAGCCGATCGACCCCCATGTCCCGACCCCGGAGGACGGCGGCCTGGATGAGCGGCAGCATCCAGCCGCGCTGGGCCCAGTCGAGCCACGTCAGCAGGCCGCGGGACAGGGCATCGGCCGTGGCATCGGGTGGCGTGCGCGGAGAGTCGGCCGCCGCTTCGATCACCCGGACCACCCGAGAGAGGTGGGGGAGGTCGGGCGTCGCGCCCCACCGCGGGCCGACCCACCAGAACGTCACCTCAGGGTGCTCGCCGGTCAGGTCGAAGTGGGCTCCGAGGGCAGCTTCGAAGCCGGCCGGCGCCGCTTCGCCCGCCAGGACGACGACCTTCGCGGTCGGCCGGCTCACTGGCCACGCTCCATGAACGCGGTGTCGATGCCCTTGAGGCGCTCATAGGCGGACCCCAGGCGGGGGCCGTCGGTCTGGGACTCGATGATGCGCTCGTTCTGGAGCCAGGTGAGCAACCCCGTGGATTTACGGAGTTTTTCTGCCTCCGGTCCCGGCATGTCCGTCCGGTCCAGGAGCGTGGCGCGGGCGATGCGCTCCCAGTAGTCCCGCTTGAAGCGCCGGAAGACGCGCCGTAGATCCGGCCAGCGGTCGGTGGCGGCGAGCCACTTGATGGCGAGCAGGGCGTCGTCCTCCGCCAGCCGGGCGCCCCCCCACTCGCGGTACAGCAGGTAGCGGTTCAGGCAGCGCTTGAGCAGCCGCGGGTTGGCGAACAGCTCGTCCGCGAAGACCCGCCGGAGGTGCTCGCGGATCTCGGGGGTGAAGTTCTGCCGCCCATCGGCCTCGCGGATGGAGTCCACGAAGTAGTCGACGACGTGGGGCATCGCCGCGCCCGGCGAGGGCACCCGCACCGAGAGCGGGAAGATCTTCTCCAGGTAGCGGTTGGCGTCGAAGTCGTCGATCCCCTCGTACTTCTGGGCGACGGCGCGGGTCACGATGTCGCGGTCGACGGCCAGGATGAAGCGCAGCCCGCTGTCCGATGCGCGGTAGACCAGGTGCCGGATCTGCTCGACGAGGGTCACGACCGTCTCGGGGGAGCAGCGATCCAGGTCGTCGATGAGGATGATCGGCTGGCGCTCCGGCCAGGCGGTCCGCACGAAGTCGTTGGCGGCCTGGAGCAGGTTGCCCTGCGCGTTGACGGAGAGCGCCTCTTTGGAGATCGCCTGGAGGATGGTGCGGGGGTCGAGCGTCGCCGTCGCCTCCAGGGCGCGGCGCAACAGCAGACCGGCCTTGCGGACGAGCGTGGTCTGCCGGGCCAGGTCGGTGCTGCTGGCGCGCAGCGTCCCAAGCACCCCGGCGGCCTCGACCAGGGCCTCATAGAAGGCCGGCAGGATGCCGCCGCGGTGCTCGCCCAGCCAGGCATCGAAGAAGATGGGTGGGTGCCCGAGGAGCCCGGCGACCGAGGTCGAGGTGGGGGCCAGCTCCGCCGCCACGAACTTGAGCATGGTCGTCTTGCCCGCGCCCCAGTCCCCCGTCAGGAGCATGGGGGAGGTGGGCGGAAGATTGGGCAATGATCGCGCGACGTTCTGGGCGAGGGTCTGGAAGTCGCCCCAGCCCACCGCCTTGACGTCTTCGGGCGAGAGGGGGGCATCGTTGAGCAGCGTCATGGCGGCCTCCTCGCGGTCCTGTCTGGGAGTGGCCCGGGCGTCGCGGAGTGTGCGGACTTTTTTTTCGGGGGCGGGGCCCGTTGAAGGATGGCCGCCGGTTCTGGTATCTCACACGGTCCTTTGCAAAGGAGCCTGGATGGCGGGCGAGCTCGACACCTCGATGACGGCGACGATGGCGGCCCTGGGCCGGCGCGGGCGCGCGGCGGCGCGGCGGCTGGCGAAGGCGACGCCGGCGCAGCGGACGGCGGCGCTGCTGCGCATGGCGTCGGCGCTCGAGGCGGAGGCACCGGCCATCCTGGCGGCGAACGCGCTGGATCTGGCGGCGGCGGACGAGAAGGGCATCACCGGGGCGCTGCGGGATCGGCTGGCGCTGTCCCCGGCGCGGGTGGGGGCGATGGCCGCCGGGCTGCGCGAGGTGGCGGCGTGGCCGGATCCGGTGGGGCGGGTGGTCGAGCGGCGTAACCTGGCGAATGGCTTGAAGGTTTCGCGGGTTCGGATTCCCCTTGGGGTCATCGGGATCGTGTACGAGGCGCGGCCGAACGTGACGGCGGACGCGGCGGGGCTGTGCGTGCGCAGCGGCAACGCGGTGTTCCTGCGCGGGGGCAGCGAGGCCGAGCATGCCAACGCGGCCATCCTGGGGGCCCTGCGCGGGGCGCTGGAGGCCGAGGGGCTGCCGGCGGATGCGCTGATGACGCTGCCTTCGACGGATCGGGCGTGGCTCTTGCCCATGCTGCACGCCGAGGAGTTCATCGATGTGATCATCCCCCGCGGGGGGGAGGGGCTCATCCGGTTCGTGACGGCGAACAGCCGCATCCCGGTGATCAAGCACTACAAGGGGGTCTGCCACGTGTTCCTGGACGCGGCGGCGGATGCCCAGAAGGCGCTGGCCATCGTGCACAACGCGAAGGTGCAGCGGCCCGGGGTCTGCAACGCGGCCGAGACGCTGCTGGTGCACGCCGACGCGGCCGAGCGCCTGCTGCCCGCCGTCGCTGCGGATCTGCGCGCCGCCGGGGTGGAGCTGCGGGGGTGTCCCGAGACGGTTCGCCTGGTGGGGGCGGTGCCGGCCACGGAGGAGGACTGGTACGCGGAGTACCTGGATCTCGTCCTGGCGGTCCGGGTGGTGCCGGATCTGGACGCCGCCATCGCCCACATCGAGCGCTATGGCTCGGATCACACCGAGGCCATCGTGAGCGAGGATGCCGCCGCCATCGGGCGGTTCTTGAACGAGGTCCAGAGCGCGGTGGTGGTGGCCAACGCCTCGACCCGCTTCGCCGACGGGGGCCAGCTCGGGCTGGGCGCCGAGATCGGCATCAGTACGACGCGTCTACATGCATATGGCCCCATGGGGGCGGACGATCTGACCACCCTCAAGTACGTCATCGAGGGCGAGGGTCAGGTGAGGGTCTGAATGGAATCCAAAGAGTTCGCACTGTTCATCGCAGAAGCCCTGGCCGAAAAGAAGGCCGAAGACGTGGTCATCCTCGAGGTGACGCAGGTGGTGGGCTACACCGACTTCGTGGTGGTGGCGGGGGCGCGCAACGCGCGGCAGCTCCAGGCGATGATCGGCCATGTGGAGCGCCATGTGCGCGACACGCTCGGTCGGCAGGCCTACGGCGTCGAGGGGCTGGGGGAGGGGGCCTGGGCCCTCATCGACTTCGGCGACGTCGTGGTGCACGTCTTCCGCAACGAGGAGCGGCAGTTCTACGACCTGGAGGGGCTGTGGACCGAGGCGCCCCGGGTGCCCTTCGATCCCGAGGCGGTGCCCGCCGCCGCGACCTGAGCCGGTGCGGCTGCAGGTCATCGCGGTCGGTCGGCTGAAGCTCGACTACGCCCGGCTGGGGTGCGCGGAGTACGCGACCCGGCTGGGGCGCCACTTCCCGCTCGAACAGCAAGAGGTCCGCGACGCCCATCGCTCGAAGGGCGGCGACGCGGCGCGCTTCCGGGCTGACGAGGCGCGGTCCCTGCTGGGCGCGGTGGCGCCGGGGGCGGTGATCGTGGCGCTGGATGAGCGGGGCCGGGAGTGGGACAGCCGCGCCTTCGCCGCCTGGCTGGCCGAGCAGCGCGACGCGGGCACCGGGACGCTGGCGTTCCTGATCGGCGGTCCCGACGGGCTGGATCCCGAGGTGCGGGAGCGCGCGCGGGTGGTGTGGTCGCTGGGTCGGCTGACGATGCCCCACGAGCTGGCGCGGCTGGTGCTGCTGGAGCAGCTCTACCGGGCCGCGTCCATCCTGCAGGGGTCGCCCTACCACCGCGACTGAGGCGGGCGGCCCCGCCGACTCAGCCGAAGTGCTGGTCGATGGACTTGTTGATGCCCTGCTCGATCTTGCCGGAGATGGCGCGCAGGAGCAGGGGCAGCTCCAGGCTGATCGTGATGTTGCGGTCGTCGATGCGGCAGGTGCCGCTGATGCCACGGCCGTCCACGTTGGCGCCAGTGCCGGTGGGCTGGACGCTCACGCCGTACTTCGTGGCGGCGTCCTGGCCGAGGCTCTTGAGCTTCTCCATGGCGGCCTCGCGGCTGGTGTTGTGCGGCCGCGTGACGCTGACGGTCTTGCCCATGATTTCCCTTTCAGTACGAGCTCTTGGAAGTGCCACCCGTGACGATGGCGACGGAGGCGGAGGCGCCGATGCGGGTGGCGCCGGCGGCGATCATGGCCTCGGCGTCGGCCTTGCTGCGCACGCCGCCGGAGGCCTTCACGCCCATCTCGGTGCCGACGATGCGGCGCATGAGCGCGATGTCTTCAGCGGTGGCGCCGCCGCCGCCGAAGCCGGTGCTGGTCTTCACGAAGGCGGCGCCGGCGGCCTTCGAGAGGGCGCAGGCGATGACCTTCTCGTCGTGATCGAGCTTGCTGGTCTCGAGGATGACCTTGACCCCGATGGGCTTCGCGGCCTCGACGACGGCCTGGATGTCGGCGAGGACGAGGGCGTGGTCGCCGCTCTTGAGGGCGCCGATGTTGAGCACCATGTCGATCTCGCGGGCGCCGCAGCGGATGGCCTCGCGGGTCTCGTAGGCCTTGGCCCGCGGCGTCATGGCGCCGAGGGGGAAGCCGACGACGGCGCAGACGGGGACGCCGCTGCCATCGAGGAGCTGGGCCATCAGCCGCACGTTGGCGGAGTTCACGCAGACCGTGGCGAAGCTGTACTTGCGCGCCTCTTCGGCCAGCTTCGCGAGCTGGTCGCGGGTGGCCTCGGGGGCGAGGAGGGTGTGGTCGATGAAGCCGGCCAGGCCGTTCTCGACGCGGCCGGTGCCGGGGCCGGCGCCGATGCGGGCCGCGCCGCCGTCGGTCAGCGCCTTCGCGTCCTGGGGGCGCCGCACCGCGCACATGCCGCAGGCCGAGCAGCCCGTCGGATCCTCGCTGCACGGGATGGTGCGCAGCTCCTCGGGGCTGTGGGTCTCGAGGCTGGCGCCGCGCGGAGCCGCCGCGGGCACGGGGCTGCGGGTGTACCCCGGCCCGGTGCCGCCGGCCATGAGCCGGGCGCGGACCTGCTGGGCGATGAGGTCGACGAGGGCGTCTTCGTTCATGGGGTCGGATGGTACCCCGGGTCCTCGCCATCCGCCAGAGAGGCCGCCGCCGCCTGGACGTGCTTCTTGACGGTGCGGCGGTCGAGGCCGGTGATGCGGGCCACCTGCTCGTAGGTGCCGTGGCGCTGGTAGAGGTCGGCGCAGTAGCGCTCGAGGAGCTGGCCGGCGGTCAGCTCGCCCTCGGCCAGGGCGTGGGCCGCGGGATCGGGCAGCGGGGCCTCGCGGGGGGCCTCCCGGCAGCGGCCGGTGAGCAGGACGCGGCGCACGCACTGCTCAAGCTCGCGCACGTTGCCGGGCCAGGGATGATCGGGCCCGAGATCGCGGCGGATGGCCGTCAGCACGTCGTTGGTCACGGCGGCCGAGGCCTGGCCGAGGGTGCGCTGCACGAGCGTCGCCACCAGGGCCTCCAGGTCGCCGGGCTCGTCGGCGATGCGGGCGCGCAGCGTGGGGACCTCGATGACGTCGGCGCAGAGCCGGTAGTAGAAGTCGTCCCGGAAGCGGCCCTCGGCCCGCAGGCGGTCGAGGGCCGGTGGGTCGCGGCGATGACGCGGCCCGAGAAGCGGCTCTGGGCGTGGCTGCCCACCGGGGTGAAGGCGCGCTCCTGCAGCACGCGCAACAGCTTGATCTGGATGGGGATCGAGGTCTCGCCGATCTCGTCGAGGAGGATCGCGCCGTGGGCGCTGCACCGGGCGAAGACGCCGTCGTGGTGGTCGACCGCCCCCGTGAAGGCGCCCTTGCGGTGGCCGAAGAGCTCCGACTCGATCAGGCTCTCGGGGAACTGGCTCAGGTTGAGGGAGACGAAGGCCTCTGTGAAGCTCTCGGCGAAGCGCTCACGGGTGGCGTCCCAGGGGATGAAGCCCGAGCGGCCGATGGCGGCGGCGGCCGCGCCCTTCCCGGTGCCCGTCTCGCCGAGCAGGATGGTGGAGAAGTCTTCCATCCGATCCCACAGGAGCTGGTCGTAGCGGCCGAGATCCGCCGTGAAGATGTTGTTCCAGAGGGCCTCGCGCAGGCGCTGCATGGGGAGGCTCTGGCCGGTGAGGCCCGCGGCGATGAAGTAGTAGGCGCGGTGCATCTGGAAGAAGAGCCCCAGGAACCGCTCGGCCCGGGCCGGGGGGATGCTGCGGGCGACGAGCCAGGCCAGCAGGCTGCGGGCGAAGGGCACCGCGACCAGGGTGGCGCCCCCGGCGATCTGGGCGCGGATGTGGGCGTCGAACTCGGCGCTGAACTTGTGGAAGGCCTCGAAGAGGACGCCGTATTCGTAGAGGGTGCGGTCGGATTCCTCTGCAAAGTCAGCGGCTTCCAGGCGACGGTCGATGCCCTCCAGGCGCAGCGTGAGGCGCGCCAGCACCCGAGGGAGCAGCTCGGATCCCTCACCCGGGGTGGCCGCGAGCTCGCGATCCAGGGCCGCCCGGGTGCGGCCGAACGGGTTGACGAGGGCCGCCGCGTTGACCTGGGCGAGGAAGGCGCGCTCGGCGTCGGTGAGTCGGGTTGCCATGGGGCGAGCATAGCAACGCCGCCGCGGGCCGCCCACCGCGGTTGACCCGCCCGCGGCGATCGGTCTTGATCGGGGGATGAGCCTGCCCCTGCCCGAAGAGGTGCTGCCCCACCGGCCGCCCTTCCTGTTCCTCGATCGCGTGCTGACGTGCGGCGAGGGCGAGGCCGTCGCGGAGCGCTGCTTCGGCCCCGACGAGCCCTTCTTCGCCGGCCACTTCCCGGGCCTGCCCGTCGTGCCGGGCGTCATCCTGGTGGAGGCGCTGGCCCAGACCCTCGGCTACCTGGTCCTGCGGGAGCGGCCCGGCGAGATCATCCTGCTGACCGGGGTGGACGCCTGCCGCATCCGCCGCCCCGTCCGACCGGGGGAGCGCGTCATCTTCAGCGTGCGCATCGAGCGCGTCCGCATGGGGCTCGCCCTGGCGTCGGGCCGGGCCACCGTCGGCGACGAGCGGGTGCTGGAGGCGCGGCTGAGCGGCTACCTGGGCCGCCCGCCGGACGCGCCGGGTCGTTGACAGAGCGCACCTCCAGTCCGACACTGCCGCGGCCAAGTGGACTGGAGGACAGGCTCGATGCGCAGGCTCGCGATCGCGGCCCTGGCCCTGACGGGGCTCTGGGGATGCGGAGACAAGACGGCGACTCCCACCGGTGAGAAGGCGGCGGCGGAGTCGAAGGCTCCCGGGTCGACGGCGGCGGCCATCGCCACCCAGGGGGCGAAGAGCCCGGTGACGCCGGAGCTGGCCGGCAAGGTGGCCAACGCCGCCGAGCAGCTCAAGGGGGGCAAGCAGCTGACCGGGGCCCTGGCCGACGGAGCGGCGGCGGCCCAGGGGCTGGCCCAGGGCGGCGAGGGCGTCAGCGCCGAGGAGCTCGAGAAGCTGCTGCTGGCCCTGTCGGCCTGCAAGGTGGACGACGCCGGCATCGAGCGCGACTGCGAGGCCAACAAGGCCTGGCGCGAGGCGCGCAAGAACCGGGGCACCCTCATCAAGGACTGGGGCGGCATGATGGCCACCCTGGGGCAGAAGCACATCAAGAACGAGAGCCCCGCTGTCCGCATCCAGGCGGCCAGCCTGATGGGGTCGATCTTCGGCGCCTCCAACGACAGCCAGGGCGCCATCATCGAGGCCGCCAAGGTCGAGTCGGATCCCCAGGTGCTCAAGGCGATGCTCCGGGCCGTCGCGTCGAGCATCAAGAAGAACGACGCGGTCCGGGAGCTGGCGCTGTCCCAGGCCGGGCACGCCGACGAGAAGGTGCGCATGGAGGTCATCTCGGCGCTCACCTCGTCCTGGGCCAAGGACACCGAGGGCACGCTGGAGAAGGCCCTCGAGATGACCGAGAAGGATCCGTCGGCGGAGGTGCGCATCTACGCCTGCCGCCGCCTGGGCGAGCGCGCCGATGAGCGCGCCCTGCCGCTCCTCACGAAGCTGACGGCGGATCACAAGGCCGATCCCAAGCTCTACTCGGCCTGCGTGCGCGGCCTCATCGCCATGTGGTCGGCGCCGGTGCCCCACAAGGAGCCAAGCGAGAAGGCCTACAAGGCCACCCTCGCGCTGCTCAAGCAGAAGCCCCGCGACGAGGCGCTGCCCCCCTGGACGGCCATCTCGGCGGTGGAGTGGGCGGCCAAGGAGCGCTTCCAGCAGGCGGCGCCCTGGTACAAGAAGGACGAGCTGGTGGGCGCCCTGGCCGACCTGGCGGCCGACCGGCAGTCCAACTGGCTGGCCCGCACCGCCGCCATCGATGCGATGAAGCGGCTCGGCGCCGAGGCGGCCGACTTCGAGAAGCTCAAGAAGAGCTACGCCGACGTGAAGGACAAGCCCGGCACCGACAAGCACGTCCTTGACAAGATCGAGAAGGTCATCGCCGGCAAGTAGCCGCGCCCGCCCGCGCCCGGCGGGCCACCGTCTTCTCGATTGATTCCAGGATCTTACAGCGAAGTGTGGAAGAGGACGGGGTACTCCACCGGGATGGCCTCGCCCTTGAACGCCGGGAAGCGCCAGCGGCGCACCAGGCGGTCGAGGCAGCTCGCCAGCTCGGTGCCCTTGTACTTGTCGTCGATGAGGACGTTGCTGGTCTGGCCGGTGCGCTCGATGTTGAAGCGCAGCTTGATGCTGGCCTGCCGCATGGTGGGGTCGCGCTTGAGCTGGCGCTGGTAGCAGCCCTCCACGCCCCGCTTGTTGGTCTTGATGATGGAGGAGATGGTCCGCTGCTCGAGGGTGTCGGGCAGCTCCTCCGTGTCGGCCTGCTCTTCCACCTTCTCGACGGGGGCCTCGACGCGGCCGCGGTCCAGCGCGGCGAGGGCGCCGGTGGCCGGCTCCGTCTTCGGGGCCGCCGTCGGCGGGGCCTGGGGGCGAGGCGGGCGGGGGCGCGTCGGCCGCGCGACCGAGGGCGGCGCGGCGTCGGGGGCAGCGTCGGGGACCGCCGCGTCGACCACCGCGGGGGCGGCATCGGGGACGGCGGCGTCGACCACCGGGGCGGCGTCGGGGACGGCGGCGTCGATGACGCGGGCCGGCGTCGCCGCGGCGTCCGGCGGCGTCTCGCTGGGCCCGCGGCCCAGGAGGATGCCGGCGGCCAGCCCGCCGCCGAGGAGCAGCAGGCCGCCCAGCACCAGAGGCAGCATGCTGCGCGGCGGCGGCGCGGCCGGTGGCAGCGCCGGGTGGGCGGCGGAGTCGGCCGGCAGCACCGGCAACGGCCCGGAGTCGGCCGGCTCGTCGGCGTGATCGGCCAGCGCCAGCTTCTCGTCGCCGAAGAACAGGGCGTCGAGCTCGCGGGAGCTGCGCAGCACCTCGCTCTCGCCCGTGGGGGGGGCCGGGCGGGGGGGGGGCGCCGGCGGGGGGCGGGGGGGGGGGGGGGGCTGGGGCCGCCGACGGCGCCTCGGGGATGGGCACCGGCGGGGCGGCGCTCGAGGGCCGCAGCCCGGCGCCCAGCGCGGGCGCCAGGGCCGTGTCGTGGCTGGCGTCCGCTGGCTCGGCGGCGTCGTCCTCGGCGTCGTCCGCGAGGTCGTCCGAGAGATCGTCGGCGAGGTCGTCGGCGAGGTCGTCGAGGGGAGAAGACGCCAGGCTCGGGGCCAGGGCGGTGTCGCGCTCGACGGCGCCGCCGGCGGCGGCCAGCAGGGCAGCGTCGGGGGCCATGGAGACGGTGGGGCGCTCCTCGACCGCCCGGCCGGACCAGGCGCCTGTGTCGCGCTCCTCCTCGGCGTCGGGCACCGGCGGCGCGGCGCTCGACGGGGGGCGCGGCCGGGCCGGTGCGTCGCTGGCTACGGGCCGTCGCGGGGCGAGGGGTGGAGGGGCCCCCTGGCTCGACCGGGCCGCGAGGGCGGGGGGCAGCGGCGGCAGCCGGGGGGGGCCCCGCAGCAGACCCTTGAAGGCCGGTACGTCGGAGAGGGCCGTCCACTGGGCCAGCGTCTCCGACCAGACCATGTCCTGGGCAGAGAGTCGACCCTGGCGGACGAGCTCCCGCAGCCGCTCCTCGGGGTGCGGACCCTCGGGATCGCCGCCCGCGCGGACGAAGAACCACTCCACCTCGGTCGCGAGCACCGGCTCGGGCGCGGCCGACGTGCGCGGATCCCGCACCACGATGACGTTCTCGCAGATCTTGCAGCGAATCTTGAGGAGGCGGTTGCGGACCTTCTCGTCGGAGAGCGTGTACCGCGTGCCGCAGTTCTCGCAAGCGAACTTCATGCTGGAGGGGGCTCCACGCGACCGCTGGGTCCCGGCCCGCCTGCGAGGCAGGAGGCGCGGGGCATCGCGGTAGCCTAGCAGCGAGGTCGTCGAGCGGCAAACTTCCGCTGCGGCTGTGGCCCCGGGCCGGCGGGCTATCGCAGCCATTTCACACCGGCCGGCGTCGCCTGCGTATCTGCCCGGTGGCGCAGTGGCTTCAGCCCCCAGCCGCACGGCTTGACGGGGACACGGGGCGACGCATAGCATGCGCGGGTTTGCAGTTCGTGCAAGCCATTGATTTGACGAGGGAAATGCTCCCGATTGGCGCCAATGCCGGGGGGCTGAGCGACGCCTGGGACACTCCAGCGCGAGGGGAAGCGCGATGAATCGACAGTGGGGCACGGTCCTCCTGGCTACCATGCTGGTGGCCTTCGGCTGCGACAGCGGCGGTGGCGGCGGCGGCGCCGGTGGTCAGGGGGGCGGTGCGGACGCGGGCCCGGGCGGCCAGGGTGGCGGCATGGGCGGCATGGGCGGCGGTGCCGGCGGCATGGGCGGCATGGGCGGCGGCGCCGGCGGCATGGGCGGCGGCATGGGCGGCATGGGCGGCGGCGCCGGGGGTCAGGGGGGCGCCGGCGGCGGCGGCAACCTGGCGCCCTTCGGCGCGGCCTGTGGCCCCAACAACACCGACTGCCCGGCGCCCTCCGACGGCCAGTGCGACGACGGCCGGGACAACGACCAGGACGGCCTGATCGACCTGGACGACCCCGAGTGCGACGATGACACCGACACCTCCGAGGCGGACTTCAGCACCTGCCTGGACGCCCAGTGCGCCACGGGGGACTGCACCACCTCCGGCTTCGCCCTGTACGGCTACTGCACCCGCGAGTGCGAGGCGGACTTCGCCTGCGAGAACGCGGTCGACGGCCCCTACGGCGACCAGTTCCGCTGCCTGACCGACGGCATCAACGGCACCTGCGCCCCGGGCAGCAACGCCCGCTGCGATGGCGCCGGCAACGGCATGTGCCCCCAGGGCGAGGTCTGCAAGTTCCAGGCGGTGTTCGGCGCCGACGACTTCTACGGCGCCACCTGCCAGCCCCCCACGGAGGGCGGCGCGCCCTACGGCACCGTCTGCGACGACGACGATGTGATCTGCGCCAACGACATGTGCCTGTTCGGCCGCTGCCGGGCGTTCTGCGATCCCGAGGCCGACACCAACCTCTGCACCGAGGATGAGAGCTGCATCGGCAACCTGTCCGTCAGCTCCGACGGCTCGGTGACCATCGACATCTGCGGCCCCAAGCTCTGCGCCAGCAACGGCGACTGCCCCGACGGCGAGTTCTGCAACATCACCCTCGACTTCAACGGCGCGCCCTTCCTCATCGGCATCTGCCTCGCCCCCGATCCGGACGAGACCGCCGGCCTGGGCGATCGCTGCAACGCCGACGAGAGCAACTGCCCCGGCATCTGCTTCGGCGAGGGCGCGACGTCCTACTGCTCGGCCCCCTGCGAGCAGGACAGCGACTGCCCCAACGGCGCGTGCCAGCTCGTGAACTTCACCATCACCGAGGACGGCCAGACCGCCCCCGCCAACATGTGCGTGCCGGCCACCGGCTCGGGCCGCGAGTGCGCGGTGGACACCGACTGCGCCCCCGAGGGTGACATCCCCCAGGAGGCCTGCGAGTACACCCAGCGCCAGGAGCTGAACAACGGCCGCCCGGTGGGCGAGCCGCGGGTCACCGGCCGCTGCGCCGGCATCCCCCGCGGGGCCGTCGCCCCCGGCGAGGTGTGCAGCGACGCCGTCCCCTGCCAGACCGAGCAGCTCTGCCTGCGCATCGGCGGCAGCAACGTCTGCGGCAACGCCTGCCGCAACACCGGCGACTGCGCCGAGGACGCCATCTGCGCGCCCATCCAGTTCTCGGATGGCGTGTTCGTGGGCGCCTGCATCCCCGGCGAGGGCAGCCGGCTCTCGTGTGACCGCAACAGCGACTGCGGCGAGGGCGAGCACTGCGCCGTCAACGTGCTGCCCAACAGCGGCATCGTGGAGAAGCTCTGCCTGGCCAACCGCGGCGAGGGGGCGGCCGGGGACGCCTGCGACCAGGACAGCGCCTGCCAGAGCGGCAGCTGCCGCGCGCGGACGACGCGGGTGGGCAGCGGCTACTGCGAGGGGACCTGCCAGGACAACGCGGACTGCGAGGGCGCGGCCGAGCCGATGACCTGCGAGCAGCACCTGCTGTTCTCCTCCGACCCCGACACCGTCGAGGACGACCTGCGCGCGGGCTTCTGCGTGCCCTCGGCCGTCTGCGCGCTCTGCACGTTCGACGGCACCCTGCCCTGCGGCGGCGGCAACCTGTGCTCGACGGTGCGCTTCTCCGGTGGCCGCGCCGGCCCCGCCTGCCTGCCCCCCTGCGACGGCCCCGGCGGCGCGGTGGAGTGCCCCGCTGGCCACACCTGCGCCCTGCGCCGCTTCGCCGACGGCGAGCCCAACGGCAACAACTTCGTCTGCACGCCGGACGACTCCGACGCGACCTGCGTCGACGCCCGCCCCCGGCGCTAGCGCATCGGGCACCTGGAGCGGGGCGCGGGCTGGCCTGCGCTCCGCTTTCGGGCTAGCTTCCCGCCATGCATGAGCCCTTCGATCTGGACGCCGGGACCCGTGGCTTCTACGAGGACCCGATCTACTACGACCACGAGTTCAAGAACCGCACCCAGGACGTGGCCTGGTACACCGACCGCTACGTCGAGGCGGGGGCGGTCTGCCTCGAGCTGGCCGTAGGCAGCGGCCGCATCGCCGCCAAGGCCGTACGCAAGGGCGCCCGCATCGTGGGCGTCGACATCAGCACCGAGATGCTGGCCCAGGCCGAGCGCCGCCGCAGCACCCTGCCGCTGAAGCTGCGCGACCACCTGGAGCTGCACCAGGCGGACATGCGCGACTTCGATCTGGGCCGCACGTTTCCGCTGATCACGTGTCCTTTCAATGCCTTCCAGCACCTGTACACCCGCGACGACGTCGCCCGCTGCCTCGCGATGGTCCGCCGGCACCTGGCCCCGGGGGCACCTTCATCGTCGACGTGCTCATGCCCGATCTGGAGTACCTGTCCCGCTCGGCGCTGCGGTGGTACGCGGGCAGCCGCTTCCGCCACCCGCGCTACAACGCCTGGTACACCTACGCCGAGCGCAGCGCCTACGACCCGGTGCAGCAGATCAACCAGATGTGGTTTCGGCTGGTGCGCGACCCCGGCGAGGACTGGGGGCCCGAGGAGATCACCTTCCAGCTCTCCCACCGGGTCTTCTTCCCCCAGGAGATGGAGGCCCACCTGCACGCGGCGGGGCTGCGGCTGGTGGAGTTCCAGGGCGACTTCCACGGCGCGCCGCTGGGCAAGGACGCCGAGTCGATGGTGGTGATCGCCGGGCTGGCGTGAGGGCGCTCAGGCGTTGAGCAGCCGGGCGAGCCCGTCGCGGATGCTGACCGTCGCCTCGAAGCCCAGCAGGGCGCGGGCCCGGGAGACGTCGGCGAGGGATCGCCGCACATCCCCCGTGCGGGCGGGGCCATGGCTGGCCGGCGGGCCCCCGAGCAGCTCGGCCAGGGTGCGGTAGAGCTGGTTGATGGTGGTGGCCTGGCCCCGGGCGATGTTGCAGACCAGGCCCCGGGCGTCGGGGACGTCGGCGGCGCAGAGGTTCGCGCGCACCACATCGGCCACCGCCACGAAGTCGCGGGTCTGCTCCCCATCGCCGTAGATGGTCACCCCCAGCCCCCGGCGCAGGCGGTCCAGGAAGACGCTCACCACCCCCGAGTAGGGGCTGGCGGGATCCTGGCGGGGTCCAAAAACATTGAAGTATCGCAGGGATACGGTCTCGGTGCCGTAGATGGACGGCCACATCCGCAGGTAGTGCTCGGCGGCCAGCTTCTCGACGGCGTAGGGGCTCTCGGGGTGGGGGGCGTCGTCCTCCCGGGCGGCGTCGCTGCGATCCCCGTAGACCGCGGCCGAGCAGGCGAGGACCACGCGGCGCACCCCGAGGCGGCGGGCCGCGTCGAGGATGTTCACCGTGCCCCCCACGTTCACGGCGTGGCTGTGCACGGGATCCTCCACCGACCGGGGGACGGAGGCCACGGCGGCCTGGTGGAAGATGACCTCGCAGCCGGCCGCGGCCGCCGCAACGTCGGCGGGATCCGTCACGGATCCCCGCACGAAGCGGAGGTCGGCGCGCACCGCCGCCAGGTTCGCCAGGTGGCCGGTGGACAGATCGTCGAGGACCGTGACCGCGTCGCCGCGGGCCAGCAGGGCCTCGACCAGGTGGGATCCGATGAAGCCGGCGCCGCCGGTGACGAGTGCTCTCATGGGCGGCAGCGTCGTCGGCCCGGCGCCTCGGCGTCAACCGGGTGGTGCCGGCCCCGGTCGGGCTGGTAGAGATCGGCCCCCCTGGATGTTGGAGGCCTCCATGAGCGCGCGCGCCTGGCTGATCCTGCCGCTGGCCCTCGCTGCCTGTACCACCGAGCCCGGCGCGGCGGCTCCTCCGAGCGCGGCCCCGGCGAGCGCGGCCCCGGCGAGCGCGGCCCCGGCGAGCGCGGCCCCGGCGAGCGCGGCCCCGGCGAGCGCGGCCCCGGCGACGGTCGCCCGGGCGGGTCATGGCGGTGGCGGCACCATCCACTTCGACGAGGCGGTGGGGTGGCTGGACTGGGAGGCGGGCCTGGCCCGGGCCCAGGCCGACAAGAAGCCCATCTTGCTGCTGGTCTACGCCGACTGGTGCCCCCGCTGCCGGGAGCTGACGCCGGTCTTCTCGGATCCCGAGGTGCTGGCCCTGTCGAAGAAGCTGGTGATGGTGCGCCAGAACAGCGACGCGCGGCCGGCCTTCCTGGAGAAGTTCGACTCGCTGGGCGGGTACGTGCCCCGGCTCTTCTTCCTGACCCCGGACGGCTCGCTGCGCGAGGACATCGGCAGCGGCCACCCCCGCTACCCGTACTTCTATACCCCGGGCCAGATCGACGCCCTCAAGGCGGCCATGCGCGCGGCCGTCGAGAGCTGATCGTCAGCGGCGGCGACGCCGCACGGCGGCGGCCCCCAGCCCCAGAAACAGCAGCCAGCCAGCCGGGACGCCCCCCGTGCCGGGGGCGGCGGAGCAGCCATCCTTGGGGATGGGGATGGGGCCGCTGCGCCCCGCGCCGGCGGCCGGATCGGCGTCGGGATCGGCGTCGGCGGGCGGACTGTACGGGGGCAGCCCGGGATCGGCGGGGTCCGAAGGATCGGCGGGATCCTGAGGGTTCCCGGGATCTTGCGGGTCCTGCGGGTCCTGCGGGTCCTGGGGATCCTGCGGATCCTGCGGGTCCTCCGGCCGGGTCCCCGGATCGACGGTGAGGGTGGCCACGGCGTCCTGCGGATCAGGCTGCTGGGCGCCGGCGAGGGCGACCCGCGCGGTGGCCTCGCCCGCGGCCGCCGGGGTAAGGGTCAGCGGGACCTCGACGCGGGCGCCGGCGGGCACGTCGCCCAGGTGGCACCACAGCGTCGCCTCGACGCGGGCGCAGCGGGCGTCCGCGCTCGCGAGGGGCGCCTCGGCCCGCAGGTACACCGCCGAGGCGGCGTCGGGCCCCGCGTTTTCGACGGCCACCGTGAGGGGAGCGGCGGTGCCGGCCTCGACACGCTCGACGCCGAACGCCAGCCCGTGGCTGAGGGCGACGACGGGGGCATCGCCGCCGCCGCAGTCGGGGGCCTGCTCGACCCACTCGGCGTCGCCCGGGCAGCGGTAGAGCGTGAAGGGCTCGCAGGTCCAGACCAGCCCCTCCAGGACGCAGGTCCGATCGCGCAGGTCGAAGTACCACGGGGTCAGGCGCACGACGCGCCCGGCGTTGGCGTGATCCGTCAGGTTGCCCTCGACGGCCTCGGGGGGGACGCCGGCGGGCACCACCGCCTCGGCCGGGGCGGTGGCCGCGCCGGGGTGGCCGTCGGCGTCGAAGGGCACGGCCAGCGCCAGGTAGGTGCCGGGGGCGAGCTCGCAGCGGCGGTACGAGAAGCGGCCGCCCGCCGGCGCGACCTCGGCGCTGCCCAGGCCGGGCAGGACGACCTCGACGCGGCTCGCGCCCTCGACGCTGCCGGCCACCTCCACGCAGCCGTCGGCGCTGCCGCGCGGGGCATCCAGCCGCGCCGTGGCCGCGCTCACGGGATCGGGATCGGGCACCACGGGATCCGGCTCCGGCTCGGGGCCGGGGCCCGCCTCCACCACCCGCGGGTTGTTCTCGGCCCAGAGCTGGCCCAGGAACATGGGGTAGTCGAAGCTGTCCTGGTTGAAATAGATGACCCCGTAGGTGCCATGGGGCGCGCGGCCCATCCGGCTGCGATCGAACTCGCCGCTGGCCGCGTCGATGTAGCCATCGGAGCGCAGGGTGTCGCGGCTGGGGGTGATCACCACGTCCCCCGGGCCGCGCGGGCCCGACGGCCAGGCGTGGCGCAGGGTGTCCTGCTCGACGCGGGCGAGGCGCGTGCGGCCCTCGGCGTCGGCGTAGTAGTCGGCGAAGGCCGTCCAGTCGCGCACGATCTGATCGGCGATGCGGCAGCGCACCTCGCCCCCGTCTCCCCGGCTGGCCTCACCCCCGGCGCAGCCGATGCCCTGGCCCTGGGCGATGGCCTGGCCGCCCTCGGCGAGCTGCACCCCGAGCAGGCGGGAGAAGGCCTCGGCGCGGGTCTCCTGGTACACGTGGGGGCAGAACTTGTCGCCGTCCCAGACGGTCTGGTCGTTGAACATGCTGGTGTCGAACGGGCCGACGCCCGCCCGCAACCCATTGTCATCACTGGAGATTGCGACCACCTGGCGGGCCAGCAGGCCCGCCGCGTCGGGGACGCCGGCCTGGCCGGCCCACTGGAGGCAGAGCTGGCGCACGCTGTCGGCGCCGAAGCCCGCCTGGGGTGGCATCACCGCCGTGCCCTGGGAGGTGCCGATGCCGGGCGCCGAGGCGGTGGCGAAGCCGGCGAACAGGTCCGGGGCCATGCAGGCCACCTCGACGGCGAAGGCCCCCCCGGCGGACAGCCCGGCCGCGTAGACCTGGCGCGGATCGATGGCCAGATCCCGATCCGCCAGCAGGGCGCGGACGGTGGCGAAGGTGGCGGCCTGGTCGGCATCGTTGCGGCTGGGGCGGTAGATCCCGTAGCTGCCGTCCCACCCGTAGTTGAAGCACTCGACGTTGGGGGCATCGCGGTTGGGGAAGGCGGGCTGGCCGGCGGCCGGGATGACGACCACCAGGCCGTAGGCCTCGGCGGCCTCGGGCCAGCCGGCGCCCTGGGCGGCCTGGTAGGGCATCTGGCCGCAGCCCACGAAGTGCACCACCAGCCCGCGACGCCCCTCGACGCGGGAGAAGCTGGCCGGGACGTAGACCCAGGCCTCGGGGAACCCATGGAAGTTCTCGTGGTAGGTCCAGCGCGTGCCCCTGGGCCCAGGCGACCTCGTTGGGCAGCCGGGCGGCGGTGGCCGGCAGGGCGGCGAGCAGGGCGAGCGCGGCCAGGAACGAGCGTCCCTTCATCGGGGCCTCCTCAGCTTCGCGGTGCGGTGCACAAGCGAGGTTCGAGTTCAAGTCGGCCTCAGTATTGCGAGATGCAGGGCTCTCGTCGAGGGGAATTGTGCATCGCACAATCGTCGGCCGGCGGGCGGGCGCACGTCGCGGCCATCCGGGGCTCGTCGCGCGCCTGCGAGTCTTCTACAGTGTCGCGAACACCGAGGAGGGGCGGATGCTGATCGGCCAGGATCTGATGCGCGCCGATGGTCCGGCGAAGGTGACCGGGGCGGCGCGCTACGTGGACGATGTGCGGCCGACGGACTGTCTGTACGGCTTCACGGTGCGCTCGCCCTGGGCCCACGCCCGCATCGACGGCATCGAGCTGGACCCGGCGTTCGACTGGACGGACATCACCGTGTGCACCGCGGCCGACATCCCCGGCGAGAACGTCGTGGCCCTGATGACGGACGATCAGCCCGTGCTGGCGGACGGGGTGGTGCGCCACGTCGCCGAGCCGGTGGCCCTGGTGGCCGGTCCCGATCGCGACCGCGCGCTCGCCGCCGTCCAGCACGTGAAGGTGGCCTACACCCCGCTCACGCCTCTGATGGATCCCGAGCAGGCCGCCGGCAGCGAGCACCGCATCTTCCGGGATGACAACGTGTTTTCGCGCATCTCCGTGGAGCATGGCGAGGCGCTGCGGGTCCTGGAAGAGGCCGACACCATCATCACCGGGACGTACCGCGTCGGCCTGCAGGAGCAGCTCTACATCGAGCCGCAGGGGATGATCGCCCTCCCCCGCGAGGACGGTGGGCTGACCCTGTTCGGCTCGATGCAGTGCCCCTACTACATCGTCAAGGCCCTCAAGCGCGTGCTCGGCCACGATCGCCTCAACGTGGTGCAGGCGGTGACGGGGGGCGGGTTCGGCGGCAAGGAGGAGTACCCCTCCATCGTGGCCGCCCACGCGGCGGTGCTGGCTCTGAAGAGCGGCCGGCCCGTGAAGCTGATCTATCGCCGCGACGACGACCTGCGGGCGACGACCAAGCGGCACCCCGCCATCATGCACTACCGGGTGGCGGTGGAGCGGGCGACGGGCAGGCTGCAGGCCGCCCACGTGAAGCTGCTGTTCGACGGCGGCGCCTACAACACGCTGTCGCCGGTGGTGAACAGCCGCGCGGTGCTGCACGCGCTGGGACCCTATGCCTGCCCCCATGTGAAGGTCGACGGCCTGATGGTGGCCACCAACACGCCGCCCAACGGCGCGTTTCGTGGGTTCGGCGCGCCGCAGGTCATGTTCGCGGCCGAGCGCCACATGGATCGCATCGCCCGGGAGCTGGGCAAGTCGCCGCTGGAGGTGCGCCGCCTGAACCTGTACCGCGATGGCGACGTGACCCCGTCCGGGCAGCGGCTCGTGGACGTGGGCGCGACCCAGGTCCTCGAGCTGGCCCTGAAGGAGGCGGCGGCACCCCTCCCGCCGTCGGGGGTACCCGACCGGGCCGGCGGCGGCGGCGTGGCGGCGCGGGTGGCCCCTGGCCGGGGCGTGGCCATCGCCTGGCACGGCTGCGGCTTCACCGGCAACGGCGAGGCGGCGCTCAAGGGCCAGGCCGACGTGGCCATCGAGGGCGATCGCGTCGTCATCTACACGGCCAGCACCGACATCGGGCAGGGGACGGACACGATCTTCCCGGCCATCGTCGCGGAAGTCCTGGGGATTTCGGTCGACCGGGTCTCCAACGCCGACCACGACACCGCCACGGTGCCCGACTCGGGCCCCACCGTCGCCAGCCGTACCGCCATGGTGGTCGGGGGGGTCGTGAAGCAGGGGGCCGAGCGGCTGCTGGAGGCCCTGAAGGCCGAGGTGGGCAGCGACGACGCCGACTTCGACGCGCTGCTGGCCCGCCGCAAGAGCACGGCACCCCTGCGGGTGCGGGCCCAGTACCGCGATGACCTGGGGCTGGAGTGGGACGCGGCCACCTACCGCGGCGACGCCTACCCGACCTACGGCTGGGCCTGTGTGGTGGTGGACGTGGACGTCGATCTCGACACGGGCGAGGTGCTCTACCGGCGCCTCGTCTCGGCCACGGACGTGGGCAAGGCCCTCAACCCCGTGCTCTGCACCGGCCAGCTCGAGGGAGGCGCCTTGCAGGGCCTGGGCTACGCGACGTGCGAGGAGGTCGTCCTCGACGACCAGGGCGGCATGCGCAACAACCGCCTGACCAACTACATCATCCCCACCGCCCTGGACGCTCCCGAGATGGTGACCGCCCTCGTCGAGATCCCTTTCAGTGGCGGGCCTTTCGGCGCCAAGGGCATCGGCGAGATCCCCCACGACGTGCCCGCCGCGGCGGTGGCCCAGGCCATCGAGGCGGCCTGCGGCGCGGTCCTCGAGCGCCTGCCCATGACCCCCGAGCGCGTGCTCGCGGCCCTCCCGGAGATCTGAGATGGAGATCGGCTTCACGCTGAACGGCGACAAGGTGGCCGTCGACGCGCTGCCCATGGCGCGCCTGCTGGACGTGCTGCGCGAGGACCTGCGGGTCACGGGCACCAAGGAGGGCTGCGGGGAGGGGGAGTGCGGGGCCTGCACGGTCCTGATCGACGGCCGCGCCGTCAACGCGTGCCTCGTCCCGGTGGTCCAGGTGCAGGGGGCGGCGGTGACGACGGTGGAGGGCCTGGCCGAGCCGGGCGGGCCGCTGCACCCGGTCCAGGCCGCGTTCCTGCAGCATGGCGGGGCCCAGTGTGGCATCTGCACGCCGGGCTTCCTGGTGGCGGCGGCGGAGCTGCTGGCCCGCACGCCGCGGCCCACCCGGCCCCAGGTGCGCGAGGCCCTCGCGGGCAACCTGTGCCGGTGCACCGGCTACCAGAAGATCGTCGACGCCGTGGCCGAGGCCCTGGCCGGGGAGGCGGGGGCATGATCACGAGCCACGCTCCCGTCTTCAGCCCCGCCACGCTGGCCGAGGCCCTCGCGCTGCGCGCCGCCCATCCCGAGGCGATGCCCCTGGCGGGGGGCACCGACGTGATGGTCTTCATCGAGTCGGGGGCCGCCTCGCCGGCTGCCTTCCTCAACCTCTGGGGCGTCGACGCCCTGCGGGGCATCGTGGCGGATGGGGCAGGGGTCCGGATCGGCGCGCTGTGCACCTACACCGAGCTGGAGGCCGACGCCGGGGTCCAGGCCCACGCGCCCGCGCTCGTGGAGGCGGCCCGCACGGTCGGGGCGAAGCAGATCCAGAACCGGGGCACCCTGGCGGGCAACGTCGCCAACGCCAGCCCCGCCGGCGACACCCTGCCGGTGCTCCTGGCCCTGGATGCCGAGGTGGAGGTGGCGAGCGTGCGGGGGGTGCGGCGCATCCCCATGGACGCGGTCTACGTGGGCTACCGCAAGCTGGCGCTGGCCCCGACGAGCTGATCACGGCGATCTGCCTGCCCGCCCGGCACCCGGCGGACGTGCAGTACTACCGCAAGGTGGGGACGCGCCTGGCCCAGGCCATCAGCAAGGTGATGCTGGGCGGGCGGCTGCGCATCGAGGGCGGCGTCGTCACCGAGGCCCGGGTGGCCTTCGGGAGCGTCGCCGCGACGCCCGTGCGCGCGCGGACGGTGGAGGCGGCCCTGATCGGGCGCCCGGTGGACGCCGCCGCGGCCGACCAGATCAGCGCGGACATCCGCCCCATCGACGACATCCGCAGCACCGCCGCCTACCGGCTGGAGGTCGCGCGGCGCATCCTCCAGGGCTGGCTGCTGGCCGTCGCGCGCAGTGATGTCTCTGCAAGTGGTTGAAATCGAAGCCGTTTTCTGAGTTCTTGCTCGTCCGCGTCATGGCCTTGATTCCCGCATCGACGTCGCTATAATGGCGCGCCCTTTTCCCTGGTCGCTTTGGCCAGGGAGTCGTCAAGCCGAGGTTTTCGGAATGCACACCCCCTTCACCTCCGTCGAGGAGGCCCAGGCGACCCGTCGGTGGTGGCTGGTAGACCTTGAGGGCAAGACCCTCGGTCGTACCGCCACCACCATCGCCTCGGTCCTCCGCGGCAAGCACAAGCCGACCTTCACGCCCCACGTGGACGACGGCGACTTCGTCATCGTGATCAACGCCGAGAAGGTCCACCTGACCGGGCGCAAGTGGAAGGACAAGAAGTACTTCTGGCACACGCGCTACCCGGGCGGCATCCGCGAGATCACCGCCGAGAAGCTGCGCGCGCGCTTCCCTGACCGCATCCTGCGGATGGCCGTGAAGGGCATGCTGCCCCGCGGCCCGCTGGGGCGTCAGCAGCTGCGCAAGCTCAAGATCTACGCGGGCGCCCAGCACCCGCACCAGGCCCAGAAGCCGGAGACCCTGCCGCTCTGAGGCCGGGGATCCCGTTACGATTGATCGCTTTCTGCGGGCGCGCATTTTGGACACCCCCCTTCGGGGTCAAAACGGCCGGGAGGCCGGGCGCCCGTGGCACCAGGAGAGAAGATGATCCAGCAGCCTGAGCAGTGGCACGCCGTCGGGCGTCGCAAGTCCTCGGTGGCGCGTGTGTACCTTCGGCCCGGCACGGGCACGATCACGGTCAACGGCCGGTCCTTCGAGGACTACTTCCCCCGCGCGACCAGCCGCATGCAGATCCTCCAGCCCTTCGAGCTGACCCAGACCCTGGGCCAGTTCGACGTGCTCATCAACGCCGCCGGCGGCGGGTCGTCGGGTCAGGCGGGGGCCGTGCGCCACGCCATCACCCGCGCCCTCATGCAGTACGACGGCGAGCTGCGCGGTGCGCTGAAGCGCGCCGGCTTCGTGACGCGCGACGCCCGCGAGGTGGAGCGCAAGAAGTACGGCCAGCCGGGCGCCCGCAAGCGGTTCCAGTTCAGCAAGCGCTGAGATGGAGCCCACCCCCCGCCGGGTCGCGCTCGTGGGGGCGACGGGCTACACGGGGGCCGAGCTGCTTCGCCTGCTGCTCGGCCACCCGCTGGCTCGCCTGACCGGCCTCTACGGGCGCTCCCACGCGGGGCGGCCCCTCGCCTCGTCCCTGCCGGCCTTCGCCGGCGTGGATCTGCCCCCGTCTCGCGCTTCGACGCCGCCACCGTGGCCGAGCAGGCCGACTTCGCGTTCCTCGCGGTGCCCCACGGGGCGGCCCAGGACGTGGCGGCCAGCCTGCTGGAGGCGGGGGTCCGCGTCATCGATCTGAGCGCCGATCACCGCTTCGACGACCCGGCCTTCTACGCCCGGGTCTACCAGGCCCACGCCCACCCGGCGTCCCTCGCGAGCACGGTGTACGGCCAGCCCGAGCGCTTCCGCGATCGCATCCGCGACACCCGCCTGGTGGGCTGCGCCGGGTGCTACCCGACCAGCGTCATCCTCGCCTCCGGTCCGGCCCTCGACGCCGGGCTGGTGCTGCCGGAGGTCATCGCCGACTGCAAGTCGGGGGTGAGTGGAGCGGGGCGCGTGCCCGGCGCAGGCACCCACTTCCCGGAGACGAGCGAGGGCCTGCACGCCTACAAGACCCTCGCCCACCGCCACGCCCCCGAGATCAGCCGAGCGCTGGGCGGGGTGCGGGTCAGCTTCGTGCCCCACCTCATCCCCATGAACCGCGGGATCCTGGCCACCGTGTACCTGCGGCTCAAGCCCGGCGTCGATGAGGCCGCGGTGCGATCCGCGTACGAAAAAGCCTATGAAGACGAGGGCTTCGTGACGGTGCTGCCGGCGGGGGCGCACCCGGACACTCGCCATGTGCGCGGCACGAACCGCTGCCACATCGGCCTGTTCGTCGACGGTGATCTGCTGGTCGTGCAGTCGGTCATCGACAACCTGGGCAAGGGCGCGGCCGGCCAGGCCATCCAGTGCTTCAACCTGATGGCGGGGCTGCCCGAGGACACGGGCCTCCGGCACACCGCGCTCTTCCCCTGAGGCATGTGCGGTCCGATCCTGCTGGGGGGCCTGCTCCTCATCGTCGCTGAGTTCGCCTTGCTGGTGGAGGTGGGGACGCGGGTCGGGGCGCTGCCCACGGTGGGGCTGACCATCGTGACGGCGGCGGTCGGGCTCTGGGCCGCCCAGGATCAGGGGCTGGCGACGGTCGAGCGCATCCGCAGCGGCCAGCTGCGCGGCCAGGGTCCCACCAACGTGGACATGGTGGATGGCTCGCTGGTGGCGCTGGCGGCGGTCTTCCTCTTCATCCCGGGCTTCATCACCGATGTGATGGGTGCGCTGCTGCTCCTGCCGCCCCTGCGCCGGCTGGTGGCGACCGCGATCTCGCGGCGGATGGGGCCCCCCCGCGGCGGCCCCCCCGGCAGCGGACCGCCCGGCGGTGGCCGCGTCTTCGTCGTCCACAAGATCGATCCGCCCGAGCCACCCGACCCTTGAGCCCGCTGCACCCCTGGCCGACGGGCGAGGCCGAGGCCGAGGCCATCCAGGCGGCCCTGGTGGGTCGCTGCGTGCTCGAGCCACTGGCGACCGTGACCCCCGAGACGCTGATCGCCGGCTGCGACCTCGCCTACGACAAGGACGAGCGGCGCTGCTATGCGGTGGTGGTCGTCACCCGGGACGGGGGCCGCGAGGTGGTGGCGACCGCCACCGACGTCCGCTACGTCGAGTTCCCGTATGTGCCGGGACTCCTGTCATTTCGCGAGGTTCCAGCGCTGCTGGCTGCATTCGACCGGCTGGCGGTGCGCCCGGATGTGGTCCTCTGTGATGGCCAGGGCATCGCGCATCCCCGCCGCTTCGGGCTGGCCTGCCACCTGGGTCTCTGGCTGGATCTGCCTGCCGTGGGCTGCGCCAAGTCACGCCTGATTGGCACGCACGCACCTCTGCCGGAGGCGCCGGGCAGCACGCCGCCCTGGATCGATGGCGTCGAGGCGGGGGCGCTGGTGCGGCGGATCGCGGGGGTCAAGCCGGTCTATGTTTCCCCGGGTCATCGCTGCGACGTGGCGTCGGCCGTGGCGCTGGTGCGGGGGGGCGCGGGGCCCTACCGCATCCCCGAGCCCGTCCGTCTGGCCGACCTCGCGACCCGCGCGCTGCGCGCCGCCACGCCCTGAGGGCCCCTGGACCGTCGGCCCCGGGTTCGGTAGGTTGCGCCCATGGCTGCCCGCGTGCTCGTCGCCGACGATGAGGAAGACATCCGGTTCATGCTCGAGCTCCACCTGGGGCGGGCGGGCCACGCCGTCACGGCGGTGCCCGATGGCCGCGCCGCCCTGAAGGCCTTGAGCACCGGGGACTTCGACTTCGCCCTCTGCGACCTGGTGATGCCCGGCCTGGACGGCCTGGCCCTCATCGAGGCGGCCCAGGAGGCCGGCGTCCGCACCCCCATCGTGCTGATGAGCGCCCATGCCAACGTGGACACGGCCCTCACCGCGGTGCAGCGGGGGGCGTTCGACTACATCGCCAAGCCGTTTCGGGCCGACGAGGTGCTCTTCCGCCTGCGGCGGGCGCTGGAGGCCCGGGAGCTCACGGCCGAGGTCGGGCGCCTCAAGCAGGCGCTGGAGCAGGAGTTCGGCTTCAGCGGCATCATCGCGCGCTCGTCGGCCATGCAGGCGGTGTTCAGGACCATCCGCAAGGTGGCCGACTACAAGACGACGGTGCTCCTGACCGGCGAGAGCGGCACCGGCAAGGAGCTCGTCGCCAAGGCGTTGCACTACAACGGGATTCGCCGCGATGGGCCCTTCGTCGCGGTGAACTGCGGGGCCATCCCCGAGAGCCTGCTGGAGTCGGAGCTCTTCGGCCATGTGAAGGGCGCCTTCACGGATGCATCCCACCAGCGTCGCGGCCTGTTCGAGGAGGCGAGCGGGGGGACGCTCTTCCTCGACGAGGTCGGCGAGCTGCCGCTGGCCCTCCAGGTCAAGCTGCTGCGGGTGCTCCAGGAGGGCGAGATCCGGCGGGTCGGGGAGAGCCGGTCGACGCCCGTCGATGTGCGGGTGATCGCCGCGACGGTGCGCGACCTGGCCGCCGAGACCACCGCCGGCCGATTCCGGCAGGACCTCTTCTACCGCCTCAACGTGCTGCCCATCCGGCTCCCCCCGCTGCGGGAGCGCAAGAGCGACATCCCGCTGCTGCTGGAGCACTTCGTCGGGCGGTTCAACGAGCGCCTCGGCACCCGGTGCCGGGGGACGGACAAGGCGGCCCAGAAGCTCCTGATGCAGCACGACTGGCCCGGCAACGTGCGGGAGCTCGAGAACGCCATCGAGCGATCCATCGTGATGGCCGAGGGCGACGTGATCGGCGAGGCCGACCTGCCCGATCGCATCCGGGAGGCGGGGGATCGCATCCGCCAGACCCTCGCCAGTGATGAGCTCTCCATCAAGAAGACCACGCGCATCATCGAGGAGGAGCTGATCTGCCGGGCGCTGCGTCAGACGGGGGGGAACCGGACCCGCGCCGCGGAGCTCCTGGAGATCTCCCATCGGGCGCTGCTCTACAAGATCAAGGAGTTCGGCATCGAGCTGTAGACAGGTTTGGGAGGTGTGGGGGCTTTGGAGAGCCCCCGAGCCCCCCCAACCCCGCAATACTCTTTCTTTCCTTGACGGCCGAACGCTCCCAGACCCAAACTCGCGCAAGGACGGAGACCGCCTCCATCCCGCTTCGTCTGCGGGCGGGGGGCCGAACCATCCACCTCGTCCCCGCTCAGGAACGGCTGCATGGCGAGACGGAAGAACGCCCTCGGGCTCGACATCGGCTCCAGCTCGGTCAAGCTGGTGCAGCTTCGAGAGTCGAAGAAGGGCATCGAACTGGCCAACTTCTCGATGGCGCCGCTCCCGTCGGAGGCCATCGTGGATGGCGCCTTGATGAACTCCCCGGCGGTCGTGGACACCATCCAGAGCATGGTCTCCGCGCAGAAGCTGAAGTCGCGGGAGGTGGCCGTCTCGGTCAGCGGCCACTCGGTCATCATCAAGAAGATCTCGCTGCCGGCCATGACCCCCGAGGAGCTCTCCGAGAGCATCCGCTGGGAGGCCGAGCAGTATATTCCCTTTGATATCAACGACGTCTACCTCGACTACGAGACGCTCAAGGAGCGGCCGGAGCAGGGGCAGATGGACGTCCTGCTGGTGGCCGCCAAGCGCGAGATCGTCGACGAGTACCTGAGCGTCGTGCGCGAGGCGGGGCTGGAGCCCGTGGTGGTCGACGTCGACTGCCTGACCATCCAGAACGCCTTCGAGGTGGCCTACGGCTACTCCCTGGGCGAGACCATCGTCCTCATCGATGTCGGGGCGAGCACGCTGAACATCAACGTGCTCTCCGGGAAGGCCACCACCTTCACCCGCGACATCAGCATGGGCGGCAACCAGTACACCGAAGAGATCCAGAAGCAGCTGGGCGTCTCCTACGACGAAGCCGAGGCCTACAAGCTGGGCGGCGAGAAGGGCGTGGACGCCGACTCCGTGGTGCCCCACGAGGTCGAGCGCGTCATGGCCCAGGTCAGCGAGTCCATCGCCAGCGAGATCCATCGCTCCCTGGACTTCTATCTGGCCACCTCGTCGGAGGGCCGGCTCTCGAAGATCTACCTGTCGGGGGGCTCGGCCAAGGTGCCGTCCCTGGCCCGCACCATCGAGCAGCGAGTCGGTGTGCAGGTCGAGCAGTTCGATCCGTTCCGCAACGTGCAGATCGATCCCAAGCTGTTCAACCTGGAGTACATCAACGAGATCCGCCCGCTGGCCTGCGTCGCCGTGGGGCTGGGCCTGCGCTATCGGGGCGACAAGGGGCGGTAGGCGATGATCCGGATCAACCTCCTGCCCTCCCAGAAGGGAAGCCGGTCGGGCAACAGCCGGACGTTCGTCGTCCTGGCGCTGCTCCTGCTGGTCCTCGAAGGCGGGGCGCTGTTCTTCCTCCAGAGCGAGGCGGACACCGAGTACCAGCAGCTCGTCCGGAAGAACGCCGACACCGAGCGCATGATCACCGAGCTGAAGAAGAAGACCGCCGAGGTCGCCCAGCTCGATCGCGAGAAGGCCGAGCTGAAGCGCCAGAAAGAGGTCCTCGACGCCCTCATCGAAGGCCAGAGCGGCCCGGTGAACATGCTGTTCGAGCTCTCCGAGATCCTCCGGCCGGAGGACGACCCGCAGCGCAAGCTCGAGCAGGCCAACCGCGGCTGGAACCCCGACTGGGATCCGCGCCGGCTGTGGATCGATGGCTTCATCGAGAAGGCCCGCGTGGTGAAGTTCTCGGGTCATGCGCGCAGCAACGAGGACGTCGCCGAGCTGCTGCACCGGCTCAACAGCTCCCGCCACTTCGCCGAGGTGGGCCTCCAGTTCTCCGAGGCGGTCGCGGTGCCCGAGCTGGGGGGCGTCCGCCTCGTCCGGTTCGCCATCGAGGCGCTGGCGCTCTATGGGCCGGCCGACGTGCAGCGTCTGGCCTCCGGCGAGCTGACCCTGGAGCGGAAGAAGTGATGGCCGTTTCGACGCAGCGCGGGGAGGGCCGGTCCCATGGCTGACACCCTCGAGAAGTTCGCCGCGGTACCGACCTCGCAGAAGGTCGCCCTGCTGATCTTCATCATGGTCGGCATCGGCGCGGCCTGGTACTTCCTCATGTACGAGGAGGCCGTCGCCAAGATCGGCAATGAAAACCAGCGGGTACCGGTGCTCCAGAAGGAGCTCTCCGAGGAACGCGACGTCGCCGACCACCTCGAAGAGCGCCGCAACGAGATCCAGGAACTGAAGCGGCTGCGCGACGAGATGCGCTCGCGCCTGCCCGACAACGCCGAGATCGCCGAGCTGCTCCAGCAGATCCACAGCCAGGCCAAGATCGTCGGCCTCGAGATCTCGCGCTTCGAGCGGGGCGAGATGCTGCGCGAGGCCCTGTACGCCCGCATCCCGGTCAAGATGATCCTGACCGGGACGTTCAGCCAGATCGCCTCGTTCTACTTCAACCTGGGCCAGCTCCAGCGGATCGTGAACGTGCAGGACATCGAGCTGACCACCATCCGCCGCGGCAGCGATGTGTCCGAGGAGCGGCTGGTGGCCAACTGCGTCGCGACCACGTACCAGTACATCCCCGGGGCCGAGACGGCGGCCGCGGCGCCCGCCTCGGCGGCGGCAGGGGGCAAGAAGTGATGCGGCACCTCCTGCTCATCGCGTGTGCGGCCTCCCTGGGCCTGCCGGTCCTGGGTTGCGGGGATGACCCCCCGCCCCAGGCGCCGCGGCGGCGGCGGGCGGCGGCGGCGGCGCCCACCTCGGCCGGCGCGGCCGCAGCGGTCGACCAGTCGCGCCTGCCCAAGAAGCTGCGCGGCCTCACCGCCGAAGACTGGGCGCCCGCCCCGGATCTGGCGCGTCGCCTCCGGGACGCCCGGGATCCCTTCAAGCCCTATGTGGAAGACCTGGTGGTCGTCGATCGGCCGCCGGAAGTGCCCCTGCCCGACGAGCAGCGCCTGGAGACCAAGATCCAGGAGCCGCCGGCCAACCTGAAGCTGCTGGCCATCATCACGGGCACCGCGGTGCACCGGGCGATGGTGGCGGACTCGTCAGGGCTGGGCCATGTGATCCGTCCCGGTGACATGGTGGGTGACGAGATCCCGTACCGGGTCGCTCGCATCACCCGCAACGAGGTCCTCTTCCAGCCGATCCAGCCGCCAACGGCCGAGAAGAAGCTCGAGGATGTGCGTAAGGCCCTCCTCACCCAGGAAGAGCTCGAGGAGCAACTCCCGTGAGGCGTCCAGAGGAAAGTAGCGCGATGCGTCGACTCCCGATCCGTGACCGCGGCCTGCGCGCTGTGCCGGCGATCCTTGCCGGCCTGGTGCTTGCGTTCGTGCTGCCGGCCCGCGCCGACGACGATGCAACCAACCGTCTGACCCGGGTGGACGTGCGCGAGACGGATGTGGCCACGGAGATCGTGCTGCAGGGCACGGTGCCTCCCACCTTCACCGTCTTCAAGCTGAGCGATCCCACCCGGCTCTTCATCGATGTCGCGAACGCCGATGTCTCGGCGGTCCAGACACCCATCGAGGTCGAGAACGGCGTGGTCGGTCAGATCACGGCGCTGCAGTTCAGCGACGACGTGGTGACCGTGGGCCGGCTCATCGTCGGCCTCGAGGTCGACGCGCCGTACACTGTCAAGGCCGTCGGGGACACCCTGGTGGTGACGGTGGACGCGAGCCGCCGCACGGACAAGAAGCCCGTCAGCCTGGGCCCCACCGGCGGTGACGCCGGGGCGGCCGTGGCGGCGGCCGAGGTGAAGGTCCGCGAGGCGGAGCGCCGCGCCGAAGAGGCGAGCCAGCGCGCCCGCGAGGCGGAGGCCCGCGCCCGCCAGGCGGAAGATCGCGCCAGGACCGCCGACGAGCGGGCCAGCGCGCTCGCCCAGGCCCGCGCCCAGGACAGCCAGGCCCGTGGATCCGCGGATGCCGCCCGCGCGGCCGCCGAGGCCCGCGCCCAGGAGGCGGAGGCCCAGGCGACCGAAGCGGCCGCCCGCGCCCGTGAGCCGAGGCCCGCGCCGCCGTCGCCGAGGCCCGCGCCCGCGAGGCCGAGGCGCGTGCCATGGCGGTCGAGTCGGCCGCTCGCACCCAGGCGGCCCAGGCCATCGCGGCCGGCCGCGGGGATGCCGCGGAGGCCCAGGCCGCCGCCCGCTCCGCTGCTCAGGAGGCCGCCGAGGCCGAGGCCCGCGCCCGCGCCGCCGAGACCCGCAGCCGCGAGGCCGAGGGCCGCGCCGCTGCGCTCGCGAAGGCGGTGGCCGAGGCCCGGGCCCAGGTTCAGCAGGCGGAGGCCCGCGCGGCCGCCGCCGATGACGCCGCCCAGACCCGGGTGGCCGAGGCCGAGGCCCGCATCCGGGCCGAGGCGGAGGCCCGCGCCCAGGCCGACCAGGCCGCGGCCGCTCGCATCCGGGCCGAGGCCGAGAGCCGCATCCAGGCCATGGCCCAGGCGCGCGCCGAGACCGAGAAGGCCGCCGAGGCGCGCATCCGCGCCGCCCAGGAGGCCGCCGCCGCCGCCGACGCCCGCGCGCTCCAGGCCGCACGCACCGCCGAGCAGCAGGCCCAGGCCGCGACGGGCACCGCCCAGAAGGCCGAGGACGCCGCGTCCCGCCTGGCGGTCGCCGAGAAGCGCGCCAACGAGGCCGAGACGCGCGCGGCGCGCGCCGAGGCCCGCGCGTCCAGGGCCGAGGCCGAGCGGCAGCGCCTGGCGGCCGAGCTCGCCTCGCTGGAGCAGCAGAAGGCGGACGCCGAGGCCCAGATCGCCCGGTTCGAGAGCGAGCAGGCGCGGCTGTCGTCGGAGCTGGTGGCCGCCCGGGCTGCCAAGGACGCCGAGCGGACCCGGGTGCTGGAGGCTGAGGAGCGTGCCCAGGCGGCCGGTCTCGCGGCCGAGCGCGCCCGCGTCGCGCAGCTCGAGTCGGCGCAGGCCGCCTCGGGTCTCGACCAGCGCGTGGCTGCCCTCGAGGCTCAGCTCGAGGCCGCCAAGGCCGCCGATCGCACGGACGACGTGGGCCGGCTGCAGGCCGAGCTGGCATCGGTGGCGGGGGAGGGCGCGGCCCTGCGCGCCACCCTGCAGAACCGCGAGGACGAGCTGGCCGCGGCCCGCGCCGAGGCCGCTCGCAGCCAGGCGGAGGCCAGCCGGCTGGGCGGTGAGCTCGAAGCGGCCCGCCAGGCGGTCGCCCAGGCTGAGGGCGGCAAGGCCGAGGCGGACGCCCGCCGCGCCGAGGCGGATGCCCGCCGCGCAGAGGCGGAGGCCGCAGCCCGCAAGGTCGAGACGGCGCCGCCCGTCGTCGCGCCCCTGCCGCCCCCTGCGGTGGCCCTCGCCCGCATCACCAACGTGCGCTTCGACGACGATCCCACGATCACCGCGATCCGGGTGACGTTCACGGGCAAGCCCGTCTACCAGACGCGCCAGGAGGGCGAGCGCACCCGCGTCCTCGAGTTCCAGAACGCCCGCATCGATCCCGCCCTGGAGCGCACGCTGGACACCAGCGAGTTCGCCAGCGCCGTGCAGATCGTCTCCAGCTTCCAGGCCCCGCCCCCCGGCGACCAGGTCCGGGTGGTGGTCACCCTGAGCGAGCAGGTCAAGGAAGACGTCGTCGTCGACGGCAACACCCTGTCGTGGACGTTCGGCAAGCCCCGAGCCTCGCGCCCGGTGGTGGGCGCCGTGCCCCCGCCGCCGGCCTGGTCGGCCCCGCCGCCCGCGGCTCCGGTGAAGTTCGATGCGCCCCAGGCGGCGGCCTTCACGGCCCCGATGCAGCCCATCGCCGGCTTCGCGGGGGCGCCGCGTCGTGCCCCCCAGGCTCGTCGGTACACCGGGCGCCGCATCAACATCGACATCAAGGATGGCGACATCCACAACATCCTCCGGCTGCTCGCGAAAGAGGGCAACGTCAACATCGTGACCAGCGATGATGTGAAGGGCTCCGTGACCGTGCACCTGAAGCTGGTGCCCTGGGATCAGGCCCTCGACATCATCCTGCAGACCAAGGGCCTGGGCATGATCCGCGAGGGCGACATCGTCCGCGTGGCCCCGGCCGAGGTGCTCGCCAAGGAGCGTGACCTCGAGCTGCAGCAGCAGGAGGTCAAGGAGAAGCTCAAGCCCCTGCTGGTCAAGCTGATCACGGTGAACTACGCCAGCGCCTCCGACCTGCTGCCTCGGGTGCGCAGCGTCCTGAGCGAGCGTGGCAAGGCCGAGTTCGACGAGCGGACCAACACGGTGATCGTGAAGGACGTGCAGGAGAACGTCGAGGCGGCCGAGGACATCGTCTCCCGGCTCGACACCCAGACGCCGCAGGTCCTCATCGAGGCCCGCATCGTCGAGGTCAACACGGTCGACTCGCTCCAGCTCGGCATCCAGTGGGGTGGCAACGCCCTGGCGAGCCCCGCGCTGGGCAACGGCACCGGCCTGCGGTTCCCGAGCGTGGTGGGTGTGCGCGGCGCCGCCGACGACGCCCAGACGCCTTCCACCGGTGTCTCGACGGTGCCGAACTTCGTCGTGAACCTGCCGGCTGCCGCCGGCGGCGGGTCCGGTGGTGCCCTCGGCCTGACCTTCGGCAGCATCGACGGGGCCTACAACCTCAACGTCCGCCTGTCGGCCTTCGAGAACCGCGGCACGGTGAAGATCGTGTCGAGCCCGAAGATCACGACGCTGGACAACAAGGAAGCCACGATCAGCCAGGGCGTCAGCATCCCCATCAGCCAGGTGTCGGCGGCGGGGACGCAGACGGTGTTCTTCGATGCGGTGCTGAAGCTCGAGGTTACCCCTCACGTGACCCAGGACGGCAACATCTACTTGAAGATCCGCGCCGAGAACAACACGCCCGACTTCCAGAACGTGGGTGCCCGCGGTGACCCCACCATCCTCAAGAAGGAAGCCGAGACGGAGCTGCTGCTCAAGGACGGCGATACCACCGTCATCGGCGGCATCTACACCAGCAACGCGGGCCAGAACAGCTCCGAGGTGCCGTACCTGGCGCAGATCCCCATCCTGGGGGCCATCTTCCGCAACTACCAGGAGACGGACCGCCGCACCGAGCTGCTGATCTTCGTCACCCCCCGCATCGTCAACCGCTCGGCCACCAGGGTGCGGACCGCCAACTGATGGCGGGGGCCGCCCGGCACCTGCTGATCTCCGGTCCCATGGGGACCGGCAAGTCGACCGTTGGCCGGCTCGTGGCCGACCGCCTCTCCCTGCCCTTCCTGGATCTGGACGCCCTGGTGGAGACCGATGCCGGCATGAGCGTCGCGCGGATCTTCAGCGCCGAGGGCGAGGACGCCTTCCGGCAGCGCGAGCACCGCGCCCTGGCCGAGGCCCTCAGCGGGCCGCCCTCGGTGATCGCGCTCGGTGGCGGCACGGTGGTCGACGCCAGCAACCGGCACGCCGCGCGCCTGCACGGGCGCCTGGTCACGCTCACCGCGAGCATGGAGACGCTGCACCATCGCCTGGCCGGTGATGACACGCGGCCGCTGCTCGCGGGCGGGGTCGAAGCCCTGGCCGATCTGGTCGCCACGCGCGCGGTCGCCTACGCGGACGCCGACGTCGTGGTCGCCACCGATGGCCTCGCCCCCGACGACGTGGCCGCGATGGTGGCGGCGCTCTGGCGAGACGGGGCGTGACGGTCGACCTCCACCTGGATCTGCCTGGCGGCGGCTACCCCATCCTGGTGCGGCACGACGCCCTTGCGGAGGGCGCCGCGCGCATCGCAGAGCAGGTCAAGGCATCGAATACACTGGTGATTTCGGACGAGAACGTCTGGCGAATCCATGGCCCCCGGTTCCAGGCTGCGCTGGAGGCGCAGGGGGTGCGGTCCCTGATCCGGGTGGTGCCGGCGGGGGAGGCCTCCAAGAGCCTGCCGGTGGTCTCGGGCCTCTATGACGCTGCCCTGGACGCCGGCCTCGATCGCGACGCCGTGGTGGTGGCCTTCGGCGGAGGCGTCGTCGGCGATCTCGCCGGGTTCGTCGCGGCCACGCTGCTGCGGGGCCTGCGGTTCATCCAGGTGCCGACGACGCTGCTGGCCCAGGTGGACAGCAGCGTGGGCGGCAAGGTCGGGGTGAACCACGCGCGGGGCAAGAACCTCATCGGCGCCTTCCACCAGCCCGTGCTGGTCTTCGCCGACACGGCCTGGCTGGGCACCCTCGCGCCGCGATCCCTGCGGGCGGGCCTGGCCGAGGTGATCAAGCACGGTCTGGTGGCGCGGCCGGCGCTGCTGGACGCCGCGCCGGCCGCCCTCGCCGCGTGGCAGGCGGGGCGCCACGGGGCATTGGTCGACGTCGTCGCGCAGGCGATCACGGTCAAGGCCGAGGTCGTGGCGGGGGACGTCCATGAGGCCGGGGATCGCGCCCTGCTCAACCTGGGACACACCCTGGGCCATGCCATCGAGGCCGCCCACCCGGGCGTTCTCGAGCATGGCGAGGCGGTGGCCCTGGGGATCGCGGCGGCGGCCGAGCGGTCGCTCGCGCGGGGCTTCGTGACGCTCGCGGAGTGCCGCCAGGTGGTCGCGACGCTGAAGGCTTGCGGCCTGGACACGGCGTGGCGGGCCTGGATCTCGCCGGCCGTGCTCGACAAGGTAGCCAACGACAAGAAGATTCGTGGAGAATACGTGAACGACGTCTTGCTGCGCGGGCTGGGTCGGTGCCAGATCGACCCTGTGACGCTGGAAGCATGGCGGCGGACCGTGGTCGGCCTGGCGGCTCATCCGGTTGAGGCATAGGAGGCGTTGATGCACGCGCAGGGGTGGAATGTGTCTGCCGGTGGTCGGGGCGGTCGCCCGGGCCGCGGTTGGCGGCGGGCGCTGGTGGGGCTGGTCGCGATCGGGCTGCTGGGCGGCTGCGAGGATCGCGAGGTGAGCCTGCAGATCGTCCAGATGGAGATCGACGGGCAGTGCCTGCTGCAGGCCACCTCGTCGGGCGGCGCGACCAACGCGCTGGGCGAGGGGGCGGTCGATCTGGCGATCACGACCAACTACGCCGTCTTCCCGCGGGTGACCAACAACATGCTCGATGTGACGGAGGTGAACACCTTCGTCGCGCGGGACGGCCGCATCGACACCCACGATGTCGTCCTGAAGGAGGCCGTCATCCGCTATGAGTCGGATGAGGGCCTGCCCGCCAACCTGGGCGACCGCCGGCGGGTGCCCCTGTCGGGCACCATCCCGGTCAACGCCAGCGCGGTGGTCGGGATGACGGTCCTGACGCCGGCGATGATCGAGGAGCTGCGTGCCTCGCCGCGGTTCCTGGTCACCGACTCCACGGACGGCAGCGTCTTCCCGGTGCGCACGTCCGTGCAGGTGCTGATGCGCATCGTGCTGAAGGGCGAGACGCTGGATGGCACCGATGTGACGAGCAACGAGTTCGTCTTCCCCGTCCGCGTCTGCAACGGCTGCCGCGTGCTGTACCCGCCGGACGCCATCGACGAGTCGGCGCCGGTGCAGCCAAACTGCCTGCGGCTGCCCGACCCGGAGGCCGACACGGCCATCATCGAGCGGCAGGCCTGCCAGCTGCCGGGGACGGACAACAACTTCGTCGATTGCCGCGAGTGCCCCGGCTTCGCCGTGGACAACCTCTCGGCGCAGCTCTGCCAGCCGGCGGCCGGTCCGCGCCTCTGAGGCGTGGCGCCGGGTTCGCCTGGCCGGTTTGACAACCCCGGCGGCCGACGGTAGATCCGGCCCCGGAGCCGGCGCCCGCCGACAGGGCGCTGACGAGAGGACGACGCGTGTTCGAGTCGACGCTCAAGCGCCTGGTAGAGGAAGCAGACGGGGCTCTTGGGGCGGCCGTCCTCAGCCTGGACGGGCTGGTCATCCAGGCCGTGGATGAGCTCGGGAGCCCCTGTGATCCCGAGGTGGCCACCCTGGAGTACGCCCAGGTCTTCAAGCAGCTCCTGGCAGCCGCCGAGGAGATCGAGCTGGGCCGGGTGGAGCAGTTCACGGTGGCCGGCCACAAGCGCCTCGGCCTGGCCCGCGTGCTCTCCCCCCACTACGTCGTGGCCCTGAACCTGCCCGCCGACGCCATCGAGGGACGTGGCCACTTCCACCTGCGGGTGGCGGCGCCCGACCTCGGCCGGGAACTCTGACGAGCGCGACCTCCCCGGGATCACTCCCCGGGGGGCGTCTTGAGAGCTCGGCGGCGACCGGGCGCAGGAGCGACGGCGTGCGCGTGCTCGTCCTCAATGGACCCAACCTGGACCAGCTCGGCCGGCGCGAGCCGGAGCTCTACGGCCGCCAGACGCTGGCGGAGCTCGAGGCCGCGCTGCATGGGACGGCGAGGGAGCTCGGCCTGACGCTGCGCTGCGTCCAGAGCAACCACGAGGGGGTCCTGATCGAGGCGCTGCATGCGGCCACGGACTGCGCCGGGATCGTCCTCAACCCGGCGGGCTACGGCCACACCAGCGTCGCGCTGCGCGACGCCCTGGTGCTGGCCGAGCGGCCTGTCATCGAAGTCCACCTCTCGAATCTGGCCCGGCGAGAGCCCTTCCGCCACCGGACGCTCACCGCGGACGTCGCGGTCGGGGTCATCTCGGGACTCGGTCCGGTCGGCTACCACCTGGCCCTCCGCGCCCTCCAGCAGCTGCTGGCCACATCGGCCGCCACCTCTCTTGAAGCGCCCGCGGGCGCTCCGCTCACCAAGGAGTTTTCGTGATCCAGACCAACGAGTTCCGCAAGGGCATGAAGATCCAGTACGAGGACAGCCTCTGGATCATCGTCGAGGCCAACCACGTCAAGCCCGGCAAGGGCGTGGCGTTCGTCAAGACGCGGCTCAAGAACATGATCACGGGCCAGTCCCTCGACATCAACTTCCGCTCGGGCGACAAGGTCGGCACGCCGGACGTCATGGAGGTCACCATGCAGGTGCTCTACTCCGATGGCGAGGCGTGGCACTTCATGAACCAGGCGAACTATGAGCAGGTCGCCATCCGCATCGAGGATCTGGGCGACCAGGCGCAGTTCCTCAAGGACAACCTCGAGGTGGGCGTGCTGCTCTACAACGGGCGCCCGGTCGACGTGACGCTGCCCAACTTCGTGGACCTGCTGATCGTGCAGTGCGAGCCGGGCGTCCGCGGCGACACCGCCCAGGGCGGCAGCAAGCCGGCTACCCTGGAGACGGGCGCCATCGTGCAGGTGCCCCTCTTCGTCGAGCAGGACGAGATGATCCGCGTCGACACCCGCACCGGCACCTACTCCTCGCGCGTCAACCGCTGACCTGACGGCCGGGCTGGCCGCCGTCGCGGCCGGTCTTCCGCCATGGCACCGCGAGCGCCTGGCCTGCCGGCCGCGCTGGCGCCTCCGGCCGTTGCCGCCGGCCATGCCGGTCACTTGACTCCCCCACCACCCCCCCATACCATCATCCGCTCAGGCTCCTGGTCCGTCCGCGGACGCGTCGATCCAGGTCGACAAGCGGGCTGGCGGGAGTGAGCCTCCCCGGAGACTTCCACGACTTGGCCGTCAACAAAGAAAAGCTCATCGCCTCGGCCCAGCGGCTGACCCAGAAGGGGCAGATCGATCGCGCCATCCGCGAGTACCGCACGATCGTGGACGAGGATCCGAGCGACGTCCGGATCTGGATGAAGATTGGCGCGCTCTATGTGCGCAAGGGCGCGATTCCACACGCGATTGCGACCTACAACCGGGTGGCGAACCACTACCGCGAGGAGGGCCACGCCCAGAAGGCCGTCGCGGTCTACAAGCAGATCATCAGCCTCGCGCCGGGTGCCATCGATGCTCACCTGGTGCTGGGCAACCTCTACGCGCGGTTGAACCAGCCCCTCGAGGCGATCAGCGAGCTGCAGATCGTCGTGGGTGCGTATGAGCGCGAGGGCCGCCACCAGGAGTCCTGCGAGCTGCTCCAGCAGATCGTCGAGCTCTCGCCGGAGGACGAGCCCAACCGCATCCGCCTGGCCGAGGCGCACGCCCGCCAGGGAGCGACCGGGCAGGCCGCCGACGAGTTCCGGGTGGTGCTCGACCAGCTCCTCGGCCGCAACCGCCTGGAGGACTTCATCCAGGTCGCCGAGCGCATGCTCTACCTCGCGCCCGACCAGCACGACACCGCGCGGAAGCTCGCCGAGATCTACCTGCAGCGGGCCCAGCCCAAGCGCGCGCTGGCCCGGCTCCAGGTGCTCTTCCAGGCCAGCCCCACGGATCCCGACGTCCTGCGCATGCTGGGGCAGGCCTTCCGCGATCTGGGGTATGCCAGCAAGGCGGCGTCCGTGTACCGCGAGCTTGCCCGTGTGCGGGGGCTGGCGGGGGACGACCGTGGCCGCAACGAGGCGCTGCGGGCGGTCCTGGCGCTGGAGCCCGAGGACGAGGAGGCGCTGGCCGCCCTCGGCATGCCGACCCATGGCGATGTGATGCCGCGGGTCACGGTGACCAGCGGTGTCCCGCGGCCCGTCGAGCCGCCCGCGGCGGCGCCGGGGCGGGGCGCCGATCTCATCCGCGACGTGGATCTGTACATCAAGTACGAGCTCTTCTCCCATGCGCTGGCCCGGCTGGAGAAGGTCTTCGCCGTCGATCCCGACTCCGTGCCCGGCCTGGAGCGGCGCGCGCAGCTCCTCATGCGCGACAAGCGGGATCGGGAGGCGCTCGTGGTCTATCTGCGGCTCGCCGATCTGTCGACCGGTGATCGCGCCATGGACTTCCTGGGGCGCGTGCTGCAGATCGATCCCGACCACATCGACGCCCGGGCGCGGCTGCGCGGGCTGAGCGATGACATGGCCGCCGATCAGGGTGGTGCTGCCATCTTGATGCCATCGCCCGAACCCTACGAGGTCGAGCTGGATCTGGATGGGTTCGAGTTTGATGACGGCCTCGACGCCGGCCTGGGCGATGCGCCCGAGGGGGCCGGTGATCACCTGGACTTCGAGCTGGACCTCGACGAGCTGGCGCCCCCGCCGGACGACGACGCCTTCAGCGACCTGCTGGAGCAGGCCGCCCGGCCGGTTCCCCAGGGCGAGCGCGTCTCGACCCGCCCGGTAGACGAGGCCCTCCACCTGGCGCGCCAGCCCTTCGGCGATCTGGACGAGGGCGGCGACGACTTCGGCGATCTGCTCGAGCCCGAGCCCGCCTCGGGCGGCCGCCGCGATCTGGGCGACTTCGGCAGCCTGCTCGAGGAGGCCAGCGTCGATCCCTTCGCGGCCGCGCTGGTGCCCGATGCGCCGGCCCTGCCGACGCGGCCCAGCCACGCCCCCCCGTCGATGGAGGACGAGGACGAGTTCGGCGACCTGCTGAGCGGCGCGCCGTCCCTCGTCGATGACTCCTTCGGTGATCTGCTGGCCCCGGATCTCCAGGCCGATCGCCCCATCGCGGACCTGTCGTTCGACGAGGCGGACGCCTTCGGCGACCTGCTCGACCCGTCACCCCGCCCAGAGGCGCCCGCCCACGACCTCGGCGACCTGCTCGCGCCGGCGGAGCGTCTGCCCGACGTGGCGTTTGGCGAGCTGCTGGCTCCGCTCGACGAGGACGAGGGCGAGCTGCCGGATCTCTCGGGCCGCTTCACCGGCCCGGATCCGTCAGCGCCGCCGCGCCCTGTGTTCTTCGACCTGGCACCCTCGGGATCCATGGCGTCGGATCTGCCCGACGACAGCGCGTTCGCGGACCTGCTGGAGGGCCCGGCCCCCGAGCTGCCCCCGGCGCCGGCGGACGCCTCCTTCGACCTCGATCTGGATGCGCTGGCGTTCGGCGGTCCGGCCGATGACACCGGCCTGGATCTGCCGGCGGGGCTGTCGGCCGCGCCGGAGCTGGTGGCCGACGACGACGAGCACTTCGACGCCGAGGTGGCCGTGGCCGCCCTGCCCGGGGTGATGGACGACGACGAGGACGACGGCCTCGACGCCCTCCAGCTCGAGGACGACGATCTGTACATCGATGCCGAGGATGCCCTGGTCGCCGATGAGCCCTCGGAGGTCAGCCGCTCCCTGCTGGCGCCGCCGCCGCCCCCGCCGTCCCCCCAGCCGGAGACGATCCCGGCGGGGCGCATGCCGCCGCTGCCCCGGCTCCCGAGCCCCGCGGGGGGGAGCCTGCGCGACAAGCTGGCCCGCATCGGCCACCGTGACGGGGCCGCGGCCCCGGCGCCGCCCCCGCCGCCGGGTGGCAGTCTCTTCAACCTGCGGACGCAGACGCCGGCCCCGATGCCGGCCGAGCCGGTGGCCGAGGACCGCTTCGCGGACACCTTCGATCTGTCGGGCGCCGAGTTCTTCAACGTCGGCGGCTCGGTGGAGTGGCCTGCCCTCACCGCCGAGCTGGCGGAGCTGGACTTCCTGCTCGGCGGCCGCCTCGTGACCGAGGCCCGCGAGCTGCTCAGCGAGCTGAACCAGCAGCACCCCGGCCACCCGGAGCTGGCCGACCGGCTCGATCGCATCCTCGAGATCGAGACGGACGAGGAGCTCGTCCGCCAGGCCGAGGCCCAGACCGACGCCCTCCTGGACGCCTTCGACGGCGAGGTGGACTTCGGCACGGTGCAGGGCTCGATGATCAGCGAGCTGGCCGAGGACGACGGCGCCACCCACCTGGATCTGGGCCTGGCGTTTCGGCAGATGGGGCAGTTCAACAAGGCCATCGGCCAGCTCGAGAAGGCCCGCCGGGGGCGTGAGCTCTTCGCCGAGGCCACCCGCGTCCTGGCCCTGGTCCACATCGAGCGCGGCCAGCCGCAGCAGGCCGTGGATCTGCTGGTCGAGGCCATCGCCGATACCCGGGTCAAGGCCCACGCCCGCGTGGCCCTGCGCTACGAGCTGGCGGGCGCCTACGAGGCGACCGGGCGCCGCGATCGGGCCGCCGACGAGCTGCGAGCCGTCGCGGGCGCCTCGAACCCCGACGACTTCCCCGATCTGCCCGAGCGCCTCGCCCGCCTGGCCCAGGGCTGAGCCGGACCGCACCCCACCAGCGAAGTTCCCCCCCGCGCCATCCTGGCGTATGACGGTGAGCGACACTCACCCGAAGGAGGACGTGCCATGGGGTTGAAGGAGGTGCTCGGGCGCCTGCAGGGCGGCCAGGCCAGGGGAGGCGCGCTCCGGCGGTGGCTCCTGCCCGGCATCGCGGCCATCCTGCTGCTCAGCGTGCTCTTCTCCGATCACAGCGGGGTGGCCGAGGTCGAGCCCGGCGAGGTCGCGGTCAAGTACAACAACACCGGGCTCGGGCTCTTCGGCGAGCCGGCCTCGGTGGTGAAGGAGCAGGGCGTCCTGACCTTCCTGCCCCTCTTCCAGCGCGTCGAGAAGCTGGACGTCCGCCCCCAGATCTTCACGATGGAGGGCACAGGCGGCGCCAAGGGCAAGGAAGACCACAACAACATCAAGCGCCTGACCGTGCGCGCCAACGATGGCTCGAACTTCTACTTCGAGCGGGTCGAGATCCACTACCAGGTCATCCCGGGCATGGCGGCCGAGGTCATCCGCCAGAACGGCCGCGGCGATGACTACAAGTGGCGCGCGCTCCAGGTGCACTCCCGTGAGCTGCTGCGCGACGAGTTCGGCCGCCACTCCTTCCTCGAGATCGCCGACCCCTCCACCTATGGCGCCGCCAACGCCCGGGCCAAGGAGGCCCTCAACACGCGCCTCGCCCCGCTGGGCATCGAGGTCTCCAACATCCTGATCTCCAAGCCGAAATTCGACGACCGGGTCGAGGCGGCCATCGAGGATCGCCAGGAGGCCGAGCAGGAAGTCCAGGTGCAGGAGGAGAAGCGCAACAAGCTGCGGCAGCAGCGCGGCAACCGGCTCCAGCAGGTCGAGCAGGAGAAGAACGCCGAGTTCCAGCAGCTCAACGCCGAGCTCGTGGCGCGCAAGCAGCTGGCCCAGAACGCCTTCATCGCGGCGCGCCGCGAGGCCGACATCTACTTCATCGAGAAGGAGGCCGCCGGCGTGGCCTACCGCGACGAGAAGGTCACCCGGGCGAAGGCCAACGAGGTGGCCTACCGCAAGCAGGCCGAGGGTGTCGTGGCCCAGATCCGCGCGGTGGGCGAGCAGGGGGCCGACGTGCTCAACCGCGAGATCGCCGAGCACGTCTTCCCTCAGCTCGAGCGTGTCTCGGCCTCGCCCTTCGCCCAGCCCACGACCCCGGTGGACATCCGCCACATCAACGCGGGGGGCAACCCGTGAAGCGCGTCATCAACTACATCTCCATCGGCGTCATCGCGCTCTTCCTGGTACCCAGCATGTGCTTCGAGCGCATCGAGCCGGGGCAGATCGGCGTCCGCCGCAGCCTGGAGGGGGGCATCACGGAGCAGGACTTCGAGGTGGGCTACCATGTGTCCCTGCCGTTCTGGCACTCGTGGTACCAGCTCGATGGCACCCTGCACTACCTGGAGTTCCTGGACGATGAGGGCTCCGCGCTGGACGTGCGCACCCGCGACAACAACATCATCTACATCGACCTGGCGGTGCCCTACCGCATCCGCGAGGACGAAGCCTGGCGCATCGTGCGCGAGGGCTTCGCCGACAGCTACGAAGACAAGGTCAAGTCGACCACGGCTGGCATCCTGCGTGAGCACCTGGCCGCGTTCTCCAACATCGACGTCCAGGATCCCGATGTGCGACGCCGGGTTGCGGACGAGACGCTGCCCAAGCTGAACCTGGCCCTGGCCCAGTACCACGTCGTGGCGACCCATGTGGTCATCCGGTCCATCCGGTTTCGGCAGCAGTACGAGGACCAGCTCCAGAACAAGCAGTTCTTCATCGTCCAGGGCCGCCTCGACGAGGCCCGCCAGCGCGAGTCCGTGGCCAAGCAGGAGACCGAGACCCTGGAGAAGACCATCCTCAAGGACATCGCCCTGCGCCGGGAGGAGTGGAACAAGAAGATCGAGGAGCTCAAGTCGCGCTTCGAGATCGAGGTCTCCCAGATCGAGGCCGAGTCCACCCGCTACACCCGGCAGCGGCGCGCCGACGCCGACGCCCACTTCGCCGAGCTGAAGTCCGAGGGTGATCTGGCCGAGGTCCAGGCCGAGGCCCTCGGCGAGCGCCTCAAGGCCGAGGCCCTGGCCACCAAGGCGGGGCGGACGTTCAGCGCCATCGAGGCGGTGCGCCGCTTCAAGCTCGGCGATGACATCCGCCTCAACTCCACCGATCCGCGCTTCCTGGCCGACTTCGGCTCCATGAAGGCCTGGCGGCAGTTCTTCCTGGGGGAGTGAGGTGCTGCGTCGCCTGTTGCTGCTGGTCATCGCGGCCGGCATCGCCTTCGCCGTGGTGCGGGTGCGGGCCTACATCCGGGCCCGGGCGGTGCCCGAGGTGCCCGACGAGTGGCGCCGCCTGGGGGAGCAGTCCCTCGTCTTCGCGGAGGCCCTCGACCTGCAGGAGCGCATGCGGGGCGTGATCGCCCGCAACGATCGCCGCGTCCAGCGCGCCCTGCTGCTCGACGTGCACGCCATCCTGGCCGAGATCGCCCAGCTCGTCCGCCTGCGCTTCGACGTCGAGCGGCACCTGCACGAGCTGGGTGGTCACCCCACCGGTCGCCGCGCCGGCCGCCCCCTTCCCGAGGACGTCGATCGCCAGCGCCGCGAGACGGCGGCCGCCCTGGAGGCCCGCGCGGACCGGTTCGCCACCGAGGCGGCCCAGGCGGTCAGCGGCCTGCGCCAGGTCTACCTGGAGCTGCTGGCGAGCCATGACGCGGGCCAGGGGGGCGGCGCCGAGGCGGCCCGCAAGACCCGCGCGCTCATCGACTCGGTGCGCTCCCAGGCCGCCGCCGAGAAGGAGATCAGCCGCTTCCTCCAGGAGGGGCGGCGCGATCAGGACCGGTCCTGACGGCCCTTCTGGGCCTCTCGCGCCTCGTTCTTGTCGGCGTGCCGCACCCCGAACAGCAGGCCGCGCTCCAGCCGCGCGCGCTGGGCCGCGTAGAACGCCCGCAGGAAGGGGAGCGGCTCGACCTCCCAGGCGTCCTTCGGCCAGCCGATGCGCTGCTTGATCTTCGTGCAGACCACCTGCCAGGTCTCGCGATCCACCTCGCCTTCGTTGCGCAGCAGGTCCTCGAGCACATGCAGCTCATAGTTGCCGTAGTGGCCGAGCTGCTCGGCCGTGAAGCTGTAGCGCGGCGGATCCCGCTGGGCGCGGGCGCTGAGATCCTCCAGCAGGTGGTGCTCGGGGATGGTCACGACCCAGGTGCCCGCGATCAGGTCGCCGACCCGTAGCCGATCGCGGTTGGCGAGGGGCAGCAGCAGCAGCACCACGCACCACAGGGCCGCGAAGAGGCCCACCAGGCCGCCCGCGCCCGGCCAGATGCTCTGCGGGCTGAAGACCGCGACCAGCGGCAGGAAGACCTCCACCTCGCGGGTGAGGTTGCGGGCGAACACGGCCCGCGGCGAGAGCGGCCCCCCCCGGCTGTCGATGACCCGGATCTTCTGGCTGCGCTTCCCCGGCGTGGAGCCCTGGAGGGCCAGCTCGCACAGGGGAAAGTAGAAGACGCGAAGCAGGAAGATGCCCAGGATGAAGAAGGCGGAGAAGGATCCGCTGGCGCCCGCGAGGACGACGAGGCCGGCCAGCAGCACCGTGATCGCGATGATGATCAGCCAGTCGAGGACGAAGGCGGCCGCCCGGGCCCCCACCGAGGCGAGGCGGACGGTCAGCTCGATGCCCTCGGGGGTGCTGAGCGAGCGCAGATCGGGGGTGCGGGTGCGCGCGCTCATGCCCGGACCCCCCGGCGGCCCAGCACCAGGAAGTAGAGGAGCCAGAACGCCGCCACCGCCATGGCCGTGAGGTAGCGGACCTCGACGTCCATGACGAGCTGGCGGAAGAAGCCCTCGAAGAGCGCCGCGATGAAGAAGAGCGCCACGGCCCCCAGGGCGACCCCCGCCGCCTCGCGGCCGCGGATGCGCAGGGTGTCGAGCCGGCTGTGCCGGTCGGGGAAGAGCAGCGCCTGGGCCAGCACCAGGCCGCAGGCCCCCGAGACCACGACGGCGAAGAGCTCGGTGACGCCATGGGGCAAGAGCCAGCCCCAGAGGTCCACCGAGAGGCCGCGGCTGTGGTACAGCGCCGCGAAGGCGCCCAGGGACAGGCCGTTGTAGAAGAGCAGGTAGAAGACGGGCAGGCCGAAGACGAAGCCCAGCGCGAAGCAGGCGAGGCCGATGCGGGCGTTGTGGCTGAACAGGAACGACGCGAAGGCCGAGAGGCTGTCGTCGGTCAGGCCCGGGTCATACAGCCCGCTGCGGAGGAACTCCGTGCTGGCGGCCGGGTTCCTGCCCATGGCCATGCCGCCGGGCATGAAGCTGTAGAAGAGGTCCATGTCGGCGAGGGTCAGCAGGAAGCCGGCCAGCCCGCCCGCCGCCATGAAGACGAACGCGAGCAGCAGATGCCAGCGAAGTCTGCGCATTTGCTGGGGAAACCACGACAGGAAGAACTCGGCCAGGGCCGCCCCGCCGTTGCGTTTGCTGCTGTAGACGCAGAGGTAGGCCCGGCCGCAGAGGGACTCGAGCCACTCCACCAGGTTGCGATCGAGGCTGATGGCGCGGGCGACGCTGAGGGCCGACAGGGTGCCGCGGTAGAGCATGGCCAGGCGGCGAGCGTCCGCGGCGTCGAGGGCGCGCATGCCGCGCCGCTCCACCGCCGTCACCAGCGTCTCCAGCTCTCGCCAGGCCGCCTCGCGCTCGCGGCGGAACTGGACGCTGCGCAGCTCCCCGTCGCTCATGCGATCAGCTCCCGGCGCTTGATGTCCAGGTAACGGTTCAAGAGCCCCACCCCGACGCGCTCGGGGGCGGCGTCCACGCAGAACACCCCCTTGCGCTGGAGGCGGCGCACCACCGTCTCGCGCTCCCGCACCAGGTCCCAGGCCACCACGGCGCGGTGCACGTCGAGCAGCCCCCGCGGCTCGGTGCCGATGATCTGCTGCATCTCGGGATCGCGCAGCGACACGAAGATGACCACATGCCGCCGCGCCAGCCGGCCCAGGTTCTCCAGCATCAGCTCGGCGGTCACCGTGTCCACGAAGTCCGTGAGCACCACCACCAGGGAGCGCCGCCGCAGGCGGCTGGCCAGGTGCGTCAGCCCAAGGGTGAAGTTGGTCTCGTGGCGGCTGTAGGTGAGGGTCGAGGCACGCTGCTGGAGCAGGTGGATGGCCTGCACGCCGCCCGTGGGCTCGACGTAGGCCTGCACCTGCTCGTCGAAGGCGAACAGCCCCACGCGATCCCCCGCTCGCAGGCTGTAGAGGGCCAGCAGCAGGCCGGCGTTGATGGCCGTGTCGAGCTTGGGGATGCCGCCGGCGGGCTCGCCCATGAGGTGGCCCGTGTCGAAGGCCAGGACGACCTGGTGGTTGCGCTCCGCGCGGAACTTGCGCACCAGCAGCTTGCGGTGCCGGGCCGACGCCTTCCAGTCGATGGCGCGGTGATCGAGCCCCTCGCGGTACTCCGTCAGCGAGTCGAACTCCGAGCCTTCACCCACGAAGCGCTCGGCCTTCAGGCCCACCAGCAGATCCTGGCTGTGCATCCGCAGCGCGGCGGAGCGCACGGCCCGCAGGTTGGGCACCACCGGGATCTCGCGCTCCAGCGGCAGGCGGATCTGGCGGCGCACCAGGCCCAGCGGGCCCTCCCAGCGCAGCCAGAGGGCGTGGATCACCGCCAGGCCGCGCCGCCTCGGGGCCAGCGGCACCTCGACGCGCAGCGTCTGCCCCGACGGCACCTGCACGGGCAGCGTCGGCTGGGGGGCGAGCACACCGCCCAGCTCGGCCTGCAGCTCCAGGCGCTGGGCGCGTGGACCCGCCGAGACGAGCACCTCCAGCGGGTCGGGGTCACCGATGTAGAGCACCTCGGGCGCCGTGGGCGTCACCACCAGCCGCCGCCACGGCAGCGCCAGCAGGGCGTCGGCCACCAGCGCCACCAGGCCCAGGCCCAGCCAGACGATCCACCCCAGCCACAGCCGTGCGTCGATGACCGCGGGCGCGAGCGCCGCGGGGACCCCGAGGGCGAAGAGCAGGACGGCGCGGAGGGTGGGCTGCATGGCGTCGCTACCGGGGCGCGGGCACGCGGTCGAGGACCTGGCGCAGCACGTCGTCCGTCGTCAGCCCCTCGATCTCGGCGCCGGGGGCCAGCACCACGCGGTGGCCCAGGCAGGGCACGGCCAGCACCTTCACGTCATCGGGGATCACGAAGTCGCGGCCCTGCAGGGCGGCGAAGGCGCGGGCGGCCGTCGCCAGCATGTTGCAGGCGCGGGGCGAGGCCCCGGTCACCAGGGACGGGTGCTCGCGGGTGGCGCGCACGAGATCCACGATGTAGTCCACCAGCTCGTCGGCCAGCCGCAGCTCGGCCACACAGGCGCGGGCGGCCAGCAGCACCTCCAGGCTCGCCACGGGTGCCAGGCCGAACGCCGGCAGGTCGGGCATCGCCGTGCGGTGGCCGTGGACGCGGACCATCAGCCGCTCCTGGTCCCGGGTCGGGTAGCCCACCGGCACCTTGAACAGGAAGCGGTCGAGCTGGGCCTCGGGCAGGGGGTAGGTGCCCTCCTGCTCGATGGGGTTCTGGGTGGCGACCACCATGAAGCCGGCGCCGAGGGCGTGGTGCTTGCCGTCGATGGTGACGCTGCGCTCCTGCATCGCCTCCAGCAGGGCCGCCTGGGTCTTGGGTGGCGTGCGGTTCACCTCGTCGGCCAGCAGGAACTGCGTGAAGATCGGCCCCTTCGTCAGCACGAAGGCGTTCGTCTGGAAGTTGAAGAGGTTCGTCCCGATGATGTCGCCCGGCATCAGGTCGGGCGTGAACTGCACCCGCCGGAACGTCAGCTCGAGCCCCGTCGCGAACGCGCGCGCCAGCAGCGTCTTCCCCGTCCCCGGCACCCCCTCCAGCAGGACGTGCCCCTCGGAGAGCAGCGCGACGAGCAGCAGCTCCACCACCCGGTCGTGGCCCACGACCACGCGCTCCGCCTGGGCCTTGAGGGCCCGGGCCAGCGCCCCGATCTGCTCGACGTCCATCAGACCTCCGTCCTCGTCTCGATCATGGCCCGGCGCCAGCGGTGGATCCGGCGGGCGGCCGCGAGGATGCGATCCGCCTCCCGCCCGGCCCCGTCGACCGCTGCCGCCAGGTCGGCGACTTTCTCTTTCAGATCACGACCTTCGGCGACGCGATCCAGCCAGGCGGCCTGCTCGGCCGGCCCCGACAAGGCAGGGGCGTGGAGGCGCTGGGCCACCTCGGCGCGCGTCTCGGCCCAGTAGGTGTCCAGGGCGTCGTCGTTGTGTCCGCCGAACCAGAGCAGGCGCGCCGTGTTCTCCACCAGGACGCCGCGCCCCCGCCCGAGGGCCGGCGCCAGGGGGACGGCCGCCCCGAAGCGGCGCATGCCGGCCAGCAGCACCAGCGCCAGCACCAGCCCCACCTGGAGCGTGACCAGGACCAGCGGAAACCGGAAGAGCTGGATCCAGATGCTGGGCGGCAGGGTGAAGCCGTGCAGGGTCTCGTCGATGAGCAGGCTGCGGCCCTCGGCGAGGGGGGCCAGCAGCCCCAGCACGAGCTCGGCGTTGTCGCCCGCCAGCAGGCCCGCGTTGTTGATGAGATCGGGATCGGCCACCACGGTCACGCGCAGGTCGCCGCGCTCATACCACCCCACCAGCGTGCCGTTGACGCCGCTGATCAGGGGCGTCAGGCCGCTACCCCGGATGACCTGCCCTCCGCGGGGCAGGGTGGGGAGGGGGAGGTCCGCCTCGACCTGCCAGGGGCCGTCGTCCGCCGTCACGGATCCCCCCAGCTCCAGCACCCGCAGCAGGGCATCGGCCTCATCGGGATCGCGCCGGTAGAGGCGCTCCCCCACGACCTCGCTGTCGGCCTCGGCCCAGCCCGGCAGCACGACCACCACCTCGGCCGCGTGGGTGGCGTCCAGCAAGGCGTCCAGCTCGGCCCGCTGCGGCTCCAGCAAGAGGATGACCGTGCCGGGGCCCGCCCGCTCGCCGGTGCCGTGGCGGCTCACCGTGACCGGCAGCTTCAGCTCGTTGAGCAGGGCCAGCAGCGCCCCGTGCCCGATGGGGGCCCGGCTGAACGTGTCGGCGCCCTCGGAGTGCTCGGTGCGGATCTCGCTGCCCAGGATGACGAAGAGGATGCCCCCCAGGAACGACAGGGCGGCCAGCGCCCCGAGGCCGATGGCCATCCGGCGGCTGAAGACGGGCTCGCTCATCCGGCCGCCACCCCCCGCGAGGCCAGCACCCGCTGGAAGGAGGAGCGGCAGCGCGCGTAGTCGTCCGGCCCCGGCTCGGCGGCGCCGAAGAGGCTGACCTCGACGGCCTGCACCAGGTGCCGCAGGGCCGACTCGGCCTCGGGCTGCAGAGGCACCCGGGCCAGGATCTCGCGGCTGGTCAGCGCCGGGGCGAGCGCGGCGTGGCGGCTCAGGTCGGCGAACGTCCGCAGCAGCAGCGTGTGGATGGCCTCGGCGAAGCGACCCTGGGCGGCCAGGGCCTCGGCGTCGTCGAGGTGCGCAGCCTGGATGGCCACGTCCGGGGCCACGACGGCGGTCTTCGCGCCGGGGCCAGCGCGGGCGCGGGCGGGGCGGGTCGTGAAGTCACGCAGGGCCACCAGCAGGACCGCCGCGACGCACAGGCCGATGACCACCCAGAGCAGGGTGGACGCGATGGTGCTGGTGGCGGCCGGGATGCGCTGCTGAGGGGCGCTCTGCGGCGGGACGCTCGGGGTCTGCTTCTGGCTGCTCCTGGCGGGCGCGACCCGCAGATCCGTCTCCCACTGCCCGTCCGCACGCACCTCCCCCACGGCCCGAGACCGTTCGGCGGCGCCTGGCCACGCCAGCAGGAACGCGAGGAGAAAGCACGGCATCCCGGCGACTGTACCGCCCCGGCGCGCCCTTGCCCACGCCCATGCGGGGGCAGCGGCGACTGTGCGCAGCCGTTGGGATCATGGTACTTTCCCGCCGGACCCCAACAGTCGAGGCATGCCATGCGCACCCTGACCGTCTTCGCCGTCGCGCTGCTCGCCGGTGGCGCCGCTCTCGCCCAGAACAACGAACAGGCCCAGGAGCCCGCCGGCGGCGGCGCCCGCTACGCGACCTTCTCCGACGGCCGGCTGGAACACGACGTCTTCGTGGACGGCAAGAAGGGCATGAAGGTCCACCACAAGATCCGGGTGGTGGGCATGCTCAACCGCGATCTGGAGGTGGCCTGCTACTTCTATCGCGAAGACGGCACCCCCCTGAAGGACGAGAACAACAGCTTCCGCACCACCGGCGGCGACGTCTCGGTGGGCGAGCACCATGTGATCAAGTACGCCGACTCCACCTTCGAGGACTTCGCGCTCTTCCTGCCCCATGACGAGCTGCACGCCGGCGCGGGCGCCCACAAGCTCAAGACCAAGTGCGAGGCCTTCGACAGCGGCAAGAGCCTCGGCAAGAGCGGCTGGCAGAGCTTCACCCTGCGCGTCGGCGGGGCCGTGCCCAAGCAGATCAAGTTCGGCAAGGGCAGCCTGAAGCACGACTCCTTCAAGGACGGCATCAAGGGCCTGGAGATCCACCACCCCATCGACGTGCAGGCCATGGCCAACCGCGAGCTCGAGGTGACCTGCTTCTTCTACTACGAGAGCGGCGGCGCCCTGAAGGACCAGAACCAGCGGTACTACACCGCCTCGGGCAACGTCTCGGTCATGGACAAGGTGCAGGTGAAGTACGCCGACGCCAAGTGGGCCGACTTTACCCACTTCATCCCCTACGACGAGCTGCACCTGCCCTCGGGGAAGACCGACCTGAAGATCCAGTGTGAGGGCTTCGACGCCGGCGTCTCCATCGGCAAGAGCGACTGGCTCCACCTCTGGTACCGCAAGGACTGACCCGCCCCGCCGCGTCGTCGCCGCGCCGCCCCGGCCGGGGCGGCGCTCCCCCGCTCGCTACTTCTTGCGCTGCTTCTTGCGGCTCGCCCGGGCCGCCTTGGCCTTCTTGCGGGACGCGTCCTTCTTGCGATCGGCCGCGCTGCCGGCAGCCGCCGGCTTGTAGGCGCCGGGCATGCCTGGGGGCAGGTAGCCCTTCGGCAGCCCGGGCAGCATCTGCTGGAGCATCTCGGGGGTGGGCGCGCCGCCCATGCCGGGCATGCCGCCCATGCCGGGCATCCCGCCCATGCCGGGCATCCCGCCGGGCATGCCGCCCATGCCGGGCATCCCGCCGGGCATGCCCATCTGGCCAAAGACCTGGCCCATGTCCATGCCCTTGAGCTGCTGCATCTGGGCAAACTGCTTGAATCCCGGGAGCTTCCACAGCAGGTTGCCCCCGCCGGGCGAGCCGATGGCCCCCATGATCTGCCGCATGCCCTTGAACCGTGTCACCAGCTCGGTGACCTCGGTCCCCGGCACGCCCGCGCCCTTGCCGATGCGCTCGGCGCGGCGCGGCTGCTTCTCGATGAGCTCGGGCTTCGCGCGCTCCTGCTTCGTCATCGACTGGATCATGGCCTCGATGCGCACGAGGGCCTTGTCGTCGATCTGGGCCCCTTCGGGGAGGCCATCGCCGAAGAAGGGCAGCTTCTCGAAGAGGTCGGTGAGGGAGCCCATCTTCTTGATGGTGCGGATCTGCTCCAGGAAGTCCCACATGTCGAACTTGCCGGAGAGCAGCTTGCGCGCGTCTTCCTCGGCGCGCTCCTCGTCGACCACCTTCTCGAAGTCGCTCATGAGGCCGACGATGTCGCCGAAGCCCATGATGCGGCTGGCGAGGCCCTCGGGCCGGAACTCCTCCAGGCTCTCGAGATCCTCGCCCATGCCCAGGAACTTGATGGGCTTGCCGGTGACCGCCTTGATGGACAGCGCCGCGCCGCCGCGGGCGTCGCCGTCCAGCTTCGTCATGATGAAGCCGTTGATGCCGATGCGATCGTCGAAGGTCGACGCGGTGCGCACGGCGTCCTGGCCGATCATGGCGTCGACCACCAGCAGCACGTTGTCGGGCTTCGTGCGCTTCTTGATCTCGGCCAGCTCGCCCATGAGGGCTTCGTCGATGGCCAGGCGGCCCGCGGTGTCGAAGATGACCACGTCGCGGCCGCTGCTGCGGGCATGGTCGAGGGCTGCGGCGCAGATCTCGGGCGGCGACTTGCCCGGATCGTGGTAGACCGGCACGTCGAGCCGCTGGCCGAGGATCTTGAGCTGATCGATGGCGGCGGGGCGGTAGATGTCGGCGGCGACCAGCAGCGGCCGGCGGCCCTTCTCCGTGAGGTAGCGCGCCAGCTTGCCGCAGGTCGTCGTCTTCCCGGCGCCCTGCAGGCCGATCATCATGACCTTGGTGATGGACGCGCCGTAGGTCAGCGCGATGTCCGGCGGCCCCATGAGGGCCTCCAGCTCATCCTGGCAGATCTTGATGAAGTGGTCGCCGGCGCTGACCTGCATGCGCTTGTCGCCCTTGCCGGCCTTGACCTGGACGACCTCGCCGACGGCCTTCTCCTTGACCTGGGCGACGAACCCCCGGACCACCTTGAAGTCGACATCGGCTTCCAGCAGCGAGACGCGGATCTCGCGCAGCGCCTCGTCGATGATCTCCGGCGTCAGCTCCCGCTTGCCCTGCATGCGGTGCTTGACGGAGCGAAAGCCCTTGCTGAGCGTCTCGAGCATGGTGGCATCCCGTGGGCGGCGGGGCCTGGTGGGCCCCAGGAAAAGACCGCGGATGGTAGGCCCCCTGGGCCCCGACCGTCAAGCCGCGCCTCAGGGCGGGGGCAGCGCGTCGATCCACTGGCCGATGCGATCGACGGTCGCGGCCGGCAGCGGCACGCCCGGCCACGGCGGCATGCCCTCGCCTCCTCCGCCGGGCACGTCCCGAAAGGCGAACGCCAGCTTCCGGTAAAGGTAGCTGCCCACCCGGTCGCCGGGCTGAATGCGCAGGCCCACCACCTCGCTCGAGGCGATCCCCACCGTGTCGCGCGCGAAGGGGATCGTGAGGTCCAGCAACGCGATGTGGTCCACCGGGTTATGGCAGCTCACGCAAAAGTCATCGAAAACACGCTGGATTTCGTCCTCCGGCAGGGGGCCGTCGGGGCTCGGGCCGCAGGTGGGCAGGCACAGGACGTCATCGCAGTCGATGCGCTCGTCGCCGTTGTCGTCGACGCCGTTGCCGCAGTCCTCCGGCGTCTCGAAGCAGGAGGGGTTGGACCGGCAGTCGGGATCGGCGCAGTCGACGGGGCCGTCGCCATCATCGTCCAGGCCGTTGAAGCAGGCCACCTCTCGGGGAGGGCCGGCGTCGGGCAGGCGGGCGTCGGGCGCCGCGTCGGGCAGGCGGGCGTCGGGCAGGCGGGCGTCGGGCAGGCGGGCGTCGGGCAGGCGGGCGTCGGGTGCCGCGTCGGCGAGCGCGTCGGGCGCCGTGTCGGGGCCAGCGTCTGCGTCCTCCCGGGCGTCCGGGGTCGCGTCACGGGCGCCGACATCCCGGGCCGCGTCCGCCTGGGCGTCCACCCGGGCGTCGCGGGCCGCGGGCCCGCCCTCCGCCCCATCCGGTCGGGCGGCGTCCCGCGCCGCCGATCCCCCGTCGCAGGCCCACAGGCCCAGCCCCACCAGCCAGATCCACCGCATGCACCCTCCCAAAGCCGCGCTCCATCGGAGTCCAGGCGACCTGTGGTTGTCACGGTCCAATCGAATACGCCACCATGCCCAGGCGGGTGTGACAGGAGGACGCGATGCGGTGGATGCTCATGGCGATGGTGGCCAGCCTGGCCGGGCTGGCGGGCTGTGACGGTGGTGGCGGCGGCGGTGGGGCCGCCGGTGAAGGCGCCACGGATGGCGCGGGCGGCGCGGGCGGCGGGGCCATCGAGGTCGACGTGACCGGGCTTGAGCGCATCGACATCGCGCCTCGCTCCGCGCGCCTCCAGCCGGGCACCCAGAAGCAGTTCACCGCCCTCGGGGTCTTCCCGGGAGGCGAGACCCGCGACCTGACCCAGGCCGTCGAGTGGATCAGCTCCGATCCCGCGGTGGTGACGATCTCCAACGAGCCGGGCTCCAAGGGCCTCGCCACCGTGCTGCAGGACGCCGCCGTCCAGATCACCGCGCGCATCGCCGGCATCGAGGGCGAGCTGGTCTTCGAGAAGAGCTGCGCCTACCCCCAGTTCCCCGGCGGCTTCGTGCTGGGCCAGGTCGCGCCCCCCGTCGGCTGGGACGTCGCCTGGTTCGGTGACGGCAACAGCGTGACCCAGAAGGCCTTTTCGTTCGAGGACCTCTTCTGTGGCGCCGAGTACGACCATGTGCGGACGGTCGTGATCGTCTTCGGCGCCGGCTGGTGCGGGGCCTGCTCGGCCTTCGCCCAGCGCCTCGACGCCGACCGCGAGAGCCTCGCGCGCCTCGGCGCCATGCCCCTCTTCGTGGAGTTCGAGACCGAGAACTACGAGCCGGCCACCACCGACTGGGCCCAGAACCACCTGACGCGCCTCATCGGCAACGGCCCCGGCGTCCGCGTCGGCGACGCCGACACGAAGCCCTCCGGCCAGTTCTTCACGGCCTCCGGCATCATCCGCGGCGGCATCCCCGTCGTGGTCGTGCTGCGCACCAGCGACATGAAGGTCATCTACGACTCCAACGGCGTCGAGGGCCCAGTCCGGCTGATGGACGTGCTCGCCGATCCCGAGAAGGACTGGACCGCCGGCGATCCCGAGGGCTTCCACTCCAACTGCCTGCCCGGCGGCGAGGAGGCCTCGGAGCCCAACAACACCGTGGCCCAGGCCGCGCCCCTGCCCCCCGGCTCCATCCGCGGCGGCATCTGCGACGAGCACCCCGACTTCTACCGGGTCGACCACGAGGGCGCCTGGGACCTGACGCTGAACTTCTCCCACGTCACCGGCGATCTGGACGTCTACGTCTGGGACGTCGACGCCGACAAGCCCCTCCTCGACGGCGACGCCCTGCCCGTCGGCTCGGCCACCCTCGACGACAACGAGTCCTTCCAGTGGCAGGGGCCCGCCATCATCCAGATCGTCGGCCATGACTACGCCTCGGCAGGCTACCTGCTGACGCTGCGCGCCCTCTGAACCAGGCGGTGGCCCGCGGGCTCCTCGCCCTCGTCTTCCTCAGCGCCTGCGACCCGGGCGCCGCCGATCCCGTCGACTTCTCCCTGCTCGATCGCGGCGCGCCCGTCGACGCCCGGCCCGCCGCGGATGCCGCCGCCGACCGGGCTGTCGATCCCGCCGCCAGCGCCGACGCCACGCTCGATGCCACGCGCGACGCCGCGGTTCTCGGCGACGCGGCGCCGCCCGGCATCGACGCCTGCGTGCCCGCCTGCCCCCCGCAGCGGTGCGGCGACGACGGCTGTGGCGGCGTGTGCGGCTGCGCCGACGGCGCCACCTGCCAGGCCGGGCGCTGCGGCCTCGCCGTGACCAACCCCGTCCTCGCCGGCGACCACCCCGACCCCGACGTCCTGCGGGTCGAGACGCCCGACGGCCCCGTCTACTACCTCTCCCACACCGTGCACGACGCGGGCGACCTGCCCCTGTACCGCTCCCGCGACCTGGTCCACTGGGAGCGGCTGCCCCAGGGCGCCTTCGGGCGGCCGCGGCAGCCGGGGGCCTCCATGGCCATCAACGGTGCCCACTTCTGTGCCCTCTGGGCGCCGGATCTCACTGCGATTCCAGGAGGTTACCTGCTCGGCGTCACGGCCATGCGCACGGCCGGGGCGCGGGACGCCTGTCCGCCCTACGGCGAGGATGGGGGCGTCTACCAGGCCTGGTCGCCGACCCCCGAGGGCCCCTACGCCCGGCCCGACCACCCCTGGGAGCCCGTCCCGGCCGGGGCCAACGCCGCCACCTGCGCGCTGCGCGGCCAGCTCCCCCGCAGCGTCGACTACGTCTCCCGCGACTGCCAGGGCACCTTCTGCCACCACATCATCCGGCTCGACAGCGAGACGTGGCAGGATCCCGCGACGGGCCGCTGGTGGATGAGCTACGCCTGGTTCACCAACGTGCCGCCCCGGGTCGACTGGGAGCGCACGCACCTGGGGGAGCACGTCTCGCTGGTCGAGCTGGACGCGGCCGATCCCTTCGCGGTGCGCTGCGCCGCCGACGTCCCCCAGATCTTCGTGGCCGACGGCCACGACGCCGGCCTGCGCCGGGCCCTCGCCGACTCCTGCCCGGGCTGCGACGCCGAGCTCGCCTTCGACCGGGGCCGCCAGGGGGAGCCGCTCACCCACGCCGGCCTCCCCTGGACGGTGGTGGAGGGGCCCGCTCTGCTGCGGCGCGGCGACTACGTCTACGCCTTCATGAGCGGCAGCGCCTGGGACTCGGCGTTCTACCACGTGTTCTGGGTGGCGGCCCGCACGGTGGAGGGGCTGGCCCAGGACGCCCCCGACCGCCTCGTCGGGCGGCTGCTCATCCCCAGCCAGGGCCAGGCCTTCGGCCATGGCGTGCCCGTCCTGGGACCTGATGGCGAGCACTGGTTCTACCTGCACCACCGCCTCGACGCCGCGCGGTGCCGGGCCGGCGACTGCGGGCGGGACCTGTGGATCACCCCCATCGACTTCATCGACCGCGGCGACGGCCGCGGCGCCGTCCATGTCGCCCCGCGCCGCCCCGCCGAGGCGCCCGAGGTCTTCATTCCCCTTTGAAAACGGGGGTTTCTAGCCTTCCGGCAGAGAGAAGTCGAGGTGGGCGTCGGCCAGCCGGGAGGGCCGCGGATCGGCCTCGGCCACCGGCTCGATGGGCGTCTTGAAGGTGTCGAGGACGCGCTGCACCCGCCCGAGGATCTGGCCCTGTAGCGCCCAGCGCCACTCGACCCGCGCCAGCAGCACCGGATCGACGGCGCCGCGGATGCGCACGATGACCACCGGCCGCGGCCGCCGCGGCGCCGCCCCCCACCGGCGACCCAGGCGGCGGGCCAGGGGCCAGTCGGCCAGCACCAGGGGCGGCACGGCGGGGGCCGGCAGCCACGCCTCGATGGCCTCGGCGAGGGCGTCATCCTCCCGGCCGGCCGAGACGGCATCGAAGGCCTGCGCCAGCAGCGCGCGGGCGGCCGGGCGCTCCTCCCGGGCCACCGCCTTCGCGTGCAGGCGCGCCGCCAGCCCCTCCGCGGCGGCCTGGAGGCGGCCGGTCGGGGTGGAATCGGCGTCCGTGGGTTTGCGAGTCGAGGTCACTTGGGTTCTAATTGCTCCGCTCCACGACCCTCGGGATCACCGCCGTCCATGGCCGAACAACGGTACACCATCGTCCAGAAGATCGATTCCGGCGGCATGGCCGAGGTCTGGATGGGCAAGGCGTCCAGCTTGCGGGGGTTCGAGAAGCTCGTCGCCATCAAGCGAGTCCTGCCCAGCCTCTCGCGGAACAAGAAGTTCATCTCGATGTTCCTGGACGAGGCCCGCCTCTCGCTCTACCTGAACCACGCCAACGTGGTCCAGACGTTCGACATCGGCATGGCGGAGAACGCCTACTTCATCGTGATGGAGTGGGTCGACGGCACCAACCTCAAGGGGCTGATGTCCGTCGCGAGCGAGCTGGGCTTCCGCATCCCGCCCGAGCAGGCGGTCTTCATCACCATGGAGGTCTGCAAGGGCCTCAGCCACGCCCACAACCGCAAGGATCCCAAGGGCCGGCCCCTGGCCATCGTGCACCGTGACGTGAGCCCGCCCAACGTGCTGCTCAGCCGCGAGGGCGAGGTGAAGCTGGTGGACTTCGGGCTGGCCAAGGCGGCCTCCCAGATCACCAGCACCGATCCGGGCATCGTGAAGGGCAAGTTCAGCTATCTGTCCCCCGAGGCCGCCCACGGCCAGACGGTGGATGGCCGGGCCGACGTCTTCGCTGCGGGCATCGTGCTCTGGGAGATGCTGGCGGGCCGCAAGCTCTTCGACGGGGCCACCGACCTCAAGACGGTGGAGCTGGTCCGCAAGACCGAGATCCCCCCGCTGGCTCGCATCAACCCCGACGTGGAGCCCGCCCTGGAGGCCATCGTCCGCCGGGCCCTGGCCCGCGACCCGCGCGAGCGCTTCCAGACGGCCGAGCAGCTCGGCCACGAGCTCGCGCGCTACCTCTTCCAGGGCCGCATGCTGGTCACGTCCTACGACATCGCCACGCTGGTCAAGCGGGTGCTGGCGTACATGGACGCCAACGCCGCCGAGCGCAGCAAGGCCGTCTCGCTGGAGTCGACCGTCCAGGAGGAGATCGAGCGGTTCACCTCTCTCGAGAACCTCGAAGAGCTCGACCGCATGGAGTTCAAGTCGGTCCTGGACCAGCCCGGGGGCGACGACAGCGGCCTGGTGGGCATCGGCATCGATCCCCGGGGCTGGGCGGACGAGCTGGGCGAAGAGGCCCACGGCTCGACGGTGGAGGAGTCGGTGGACGACACCATCGTCGCCGGCATCCACGACTTCCTGGACGAGGAAGACCTGGGGCCGCCCGTCGCCCGGGGCCCCGCCCCCGCGGCCGCGCGCAGCCCGGCGCCGGCCACGCCGCCCGTGCGGGTCATCGAGATCACCGGCCCCCCTTCGAAGGTCCCCGCCTCGGCGGGGGCGCCGACCCCGACCCCCCCGGCCGAGGTGGCGCGCCCGACCGGCCCCCATCCCGCTGCGGGCAAGCGCAGCATCCCGCTCTCGGTGGGGGTCGTCGTCGGCCTCCTCGGCGCGGGTGCCCTCGGCGTGGCCATCTGGCTGCTCGCGAGCTGATCCATGCCGGAGACCAGTCGTTCGCTCCTCGCTCTGATCCTCGCCGGGGGCGAGGGCACCCGCCTCTTGCCCCTCACCCGCGATCGGGCCAAGCCCGCGGTGCCCTTCGGTGGGCGCTACCGGCTCATCGACTTCGTGCTCTCCAACTTCGTCAACTCGGGCTACTTCCAGATCAAGGTCCTGACCCAGTACAAGGCGTCGAGCCTCATCAGCCACATCACCCGCGGCTGGCAGCTCGCGCCCATCCTTGGCCACTATGTCGAGCCCGTGCCGGCGCAGATGCGGGTCGGGCGTGACTGGTTCAAGGGCAGCGCCGACGCGGTCTTCCAGAACCTGAACCTGATCGCCGACTCCCAGCCCGAGGTGGTGGCGGTCTTCGGGGCCGACCACATCTACAAGATGGACGTCTCGCAGATGGTGGCCCTCCACATCGAGCGCGACGCCGATCTCACCATCGCGGCGGTGCCCGTGCCGCGGTCCCAGGCGAGCGCCTTCGGCATCCTGGCCATCGACGGCGACGGCCGGGTGACCGACTTCGTCGAGAAGCCCGCCGACCCGCCCGAGATGCCCGGCCGCCCCGGCTGGTCCCTCGCCAGCATGGGCAACTACCTGTTTCGCACCCAGAATCTCGTCGACGAGATCACCCGCGACGCCGGGCGGGTCGACAGCGTCCACGACTTTGGACGCAACATCATCAGCCAGATGGTCCAGGCCGGTCGCGTCTACGCCTACGACTTCGACACCAACGAGCCGCCGGGCATGGAGGAGAAGGAGCGGGGCTACTGGCGCGACGTGGGGACGCTGGACAGCTACTGGGAGGCCTCGATGGATCTCGTCGAGGTCACGCCCATCTTCAACCTCTACAACCACCGGTGGCCCATTCGGACCACCTACCAGCACCTCCCCCCCGCCAAGTTCGTCTTCAACCTCGACGGCCCCGGCCGCCGCGGCTACGCGACCGACTCCCTGGTCAGCCCGGGCTGCATCATCTCGGGGGGCCACGTCCACCGCTGCGTCCTGGCGCCCAAGGTCCGGGTGCACTCCTGGTCGGAGGTCGAGTCCACCGTGATGGGCGAGGGCTGCGAGATCCACCGCGCGGCGCGCGTCCGCCGGGCCGTCTTCGACAAGTTCGTGACCGTCGAAGAGGGGGCCACGGTGGGCTTCGATCCCGAGCACGATCGCGCCCGCGGCCTGATCGTCACCGACAGCGGCGTCGTCGCCGCCACCAAGGGCCTGCACATCCCCCGCTGAGAGGGATCCCGCGTGAAGGGAGAGTCCATGCCGGCCGCTGCCTCGGTCGCCTTCCTCTGGCACTTCCACCAGCCCGACTACCGGGATCCCGCCGAGGGCCGCCCCATCCTGCCCTGGGTGCGCCTGCACGCCAGCCGGGCCTACTTCGATCTCGCGTGGCTCCACGCCCGCCATCCGGGTCTGCGCTCGACGGTCAACTTCGTGCCCGTCCTGGTGGAGCAGCTCCAGGCCTTCATCGCCGGCGAGCGCGACCGCTACTGGCAGCTCGCCCGCAAGCCCGCTCGCGACCTCACCGCGGCGGAGCGCGCCTTCATCGTCGAGCGCTTCTTCGCCATCCACCCCGACCACGGCATCCGCCGCCGCCCGCGCTACCACGCCCTGCAGAAGCTGCGCGACCAGGGGCCCGAGGCCTTCTCGGTCGCGGATCTCCGCGATCTGCAAGCGCTCTTCAACCTGGCCTGGTTCGGCTTCGCGGCCCGCGTCGAGTACCCCTTCCTGGCCGAGATGGAGCAGAAGGGCCGCGACTTCCGCGAGGACGAGAAGCGCAAGATCCTCGACCTCCAGGTGCACACGGCCCGGCGCATCCTGCCGCTCTGGCGCACCCTCATGGAGCGCGGCCAGGTGGAGCTGACCACGACGCCGTACGCCCACCCCATCCTGCCGCTCCTCATCGACTCCGACGTCATGGCGCGCTGCCAGCCCAACGCGCCGCGGCCGCCGCGCTTCAGCTTCCCGGCGGACGCCGCCGCGCAGATCCAGCGGGCCGCGGAGGCGCACCGGGCGTGGACGGGGGTGGCCCCCGTGGGGCTGTGGCCGGCGGAGGGCGCCATCAGCCAGGCCGCCGCCGAGCAGCTCGTTGCCGAGGGCATCGGCCACCTGGCCACCGACGAGGCCCAGCTCTTCCGCAGCCTGCCGCCCGAGACGCCGCGGGGGGCGCTGTACCAGCCCTGGCGCCTGCCCGTCGGCGAGGCCCACCTCGATCTGGTCTTCCGCGACCGAAACCTGAGTGATCTCATTGGGTTTACCTACGCGCGCAACGACGCCCGGGTGGCCGTCGACGACCTCCTGGATCGGATCCGCGCGGCGGGCGCCGAGGCGACGCACCCCCACCCGCTGGTGACCATCGCCCTCGACGGCGAGAACCCGTGGGACGCCTACCCCGAGAGCGGCCGGGCGTTCCTGGAGACGCTGGCCACCCGCCTGGAGGCGGCCTCCGACCTGACCCCCGTCCGCCTGATCGACCACCTGGCGGCCCACCCCCCCACCGCGACCCTGGCCGAGGTCGCGCCCGGCTCGTGGATCAACGGTGACTTCGGCATCTGGATTGGCGGCAGCGTCGAGAACACCGCCTGGCGGCTGCTGGGCGACGCCCGGCGCGCGGTCGACGCCGTCGGCCCCACGCGCCCGGCCGCCGACGTGGCCCGCGCCCGGGAGCACCTGCTCATCGCCGAGGGAAGCGACTGGTTCTGGTGGTTCGGCGAGCCGTTCCACGGCGAGAACGACGCCGACTTCGACCACCTCTTCCGCGCCCGCCTGCGGGCCGCCTGGGTCGCGCTGGGCCTCACGCCCCCCGACGCGGTGGAGCAGCCCCTCGACCCGCCCGCCCCCGTGGCCCCCGTCGCCGAGCCGCGCCAGCTCCTGCGCCCCCGCTTCGCGCCCGCCGACAGCACCTGGTTCGAGTGGGCCGGCGCGGGCATCTACGCCCTGGGTCATGGGGTCGCGGCCATGTACCAGGCGACGCAGTGGTTCGTCCGCCTGCTGTACGGCTTCGATCTGCAGCACGCCTTCTTCCGCTTCGAGCCCGCCGAGGGGGCCAGCACGGCGGGCATGACGCTGCGCCTGCGGCTGCATGCGGGGGCCGACCTGCACGTGGTCGACGTCCCCCTCGACGGCGAGGTCCGGGCCAGCCTGGCCCGGCTCGACCCCGATCTGACGACCCGGGAGACCCTCACGCTGCCCCTGGTCAAGCGGCGGCGGGGGGTGGTGGAGCTGGGGGTGCCCTTCGCCGAGCTGGGGCTCGTGGCGGGGGACGTCCTGCAGGCCTCCGCCTTCCTCATGCAGGACCGCGTCTGCCTGGCGCGCTACCCGGCGGCCGGCGACGTGCGCGTCACGGTGCCGGATGCCCAGTTCGAGGCGCGGCACTGGACGGCGTGAGGGCCACCTCGGCGAAGCCGTAGTCCGCGCCCACCAGGACGAGCCGATCCGGCGCCACGACGAACAGCCCGACCGTCGCGCCTGGCAGATCCAGCCGCCGGACCGCGTCCAGGCGGCCGCCCTCGGCGGCGTAGACCAGGACGGCGTCGCCTGCGGCCACCAGGACGAAATCTCCTTGCGGGACGAGGGCATGCACGGGGCCGGGGTGGGGGAGACCTGCCCGTCCAGCGTCAGCCCGGCGGATCCCAGGTGGGCCTCCACCGCCGCCTCCCCAGCCGGATCGCGACGCGCCGATCCGCAGGCAGCACCTGCCCCGGCTCGCCCGCCGGCACCAGCCAGGGGCCCCGCGGCCAGAACGGCAGCCCGCGGCCCGAGGCGTCCACCAGCCAGAGCAGGCTCCCGTCCTGGAACATGCGCTCGGCGGGTCCCACCTCGGTCGGCTGCCCCATGGGCACCGGCGAGCCGGCCCCGGGCCGCCACCACCAGACCCCCGAGGCCCCCGCCGCCCACACCCGCTCGCCGTCCCAGAGCGCCGCGCGCAGCCCGGCCGCGGCGGGCCGCTGCCAGATCTGGCCATCCGGCTGGATGACGGCCAGGGCACCCCCGGCCAGCTGGATGTCGGCCCCGCTGGCCAGGCGCTGAGGCCCGGCGGTCGGCGCGGGCCAGCCGGTCGCCTCGGCGGCGGCGCCCTCCCAGGCGACGCCCTCTCCCGCCACACCCACGGCGCGGCCGTCGGCCCGCACCAGCAGGGCGCGATCGGCGGCGCACCCGACCGCCTGGGCCGCGCCCTCCAGGGCGACGCTCGCCTCCTGGACGGGCCCGTCCGCGCCGAAGCGCCACCGCTCCACCGCCCCCGGCCGCGCGAGCCAGGCCACGTCGCCCGCGGCACAGGCGGCCTGCCAGGCGCCCGCCCGCAGCGTCGGCCGCGGCAGCTCGGGGGGCGCCATCGACGCTCCGCCGCCGCAGCCCCCCAGGGCGATCACGCCCCCCAGCACCTTCGCCCAGCCCATCCCGCGCACCCCCGGTCGTGTGGCGCAGGCGTAGCAAATTCAACGGGTTTGCTCCAGCGTCCCGCCGCCGGAGCGGGTGTTTCTGGATCGGCCCGGCGAGACACGGCATGGTCCCTCGGGGTCCAACGCCCACCCCGAAGAGACCGCAGCCCGTGCCGAGCGACCACCCTACCCCCGAGCCCATCCTGAAGCGTCGGCTCGGCATGGACACCCCCGCGGCCCTCGCCGCCCTGGGCGCCCTGGCCCTCGCTCCGGCCATCGGCATGGTGGTGGCGGGCCAGGCAAGCCTCGTCGTCGGCGGCGTCGCGGCCATCAGCCTGGGCCTCGTCCTGCTCTGGCGACCCCAGTGGACGGCCTACCTGATGGTGCTCGGCGCCCTCTTCAACACCTTCTTCGTCGACGCCGGCTTCGCCCTCCTGGGGGCGGGCGACCTGGCCGTGCTCGTGTCGCTGCCCATCTGGCTGCTGCACCGCCTCAACCACCCCCGCGACCTCCGGCTGCCCCGGGGCTGGCCGCTCCTCGTCGCCTACACCCTGCTGGCAGGCGCCAGCCTGCTGGAGGGCGTCGCCCCCGAGGCGGGGGTGCGCAGCTACCTGCGCCAGGTCACCTACGTGGCCTCCCTCTTCGCCATGGCCGATCTGGTGCGCGACACCGCCCAGCTCCGCCGGATATTCCTGATCTTCATGGTGGGCGGCACGTTCATCGCCGCCCACGCGCTCGCCACCTGGCAGGGCGGCCGCCTCGAGGGCATCGCCGATCAGCCCAACCTGCTGGCCGTGCTGCTGGCGTTCTGCGGGGTCCCGACCATCGGCATCATCCTGTCGGCCGGCCCGTCGGTGCGGCGGCTGGTGGGCATCGGCGGCCTCATGGTGATGATCGTCGCCCTGATCTTCACCATCTCCCGCGGCAACTACCTGGGCTTCGGCTGCGCCGCGCTGTGGTGGATGCGCCGCTACCGACGGCTGATCGTGGTGGCGGCCCTGGCCACCGTCGGCATCGTGGCGGTGCTGGCCCGTGACCCCGAGCTCGCCGCCAACATCACCCGCCGCTGGCAGCTCGAGGACGTCAGCGTCTCCCAGCGCATCATCGTGCAAGAGAACGCCATCCAGACCATCTTGCAAAACCCCCTCTTCGGGGTGGGCTTCGGGCAGTTCTCCGAGCTCCACCGCAAGGTGGACGTCAACGCCGAGGTCGGCCGCAGCGCCCACAACCAGTACCTGGGGCAGCTCGCCGCCACCGGCATCCCCGCGACTTTGCTGCTCTTCTGGTTCATCGCGCTCCAGTTCGTGCCCTTGTGGCAGCGGGCCGGGCCCTTCGCGCGGCTGCGCCCCGACGAGCAGTGGATGGTCGCCGTCTTCCAGGCGCTCGCCATCTACCAGACCGTCTCGATGGTGTTCCGCACCGCCCTGCGCCAGCCCGAGTGGCTGGTCCTCTCGCTCTACTGCACCATCCTGGCCATCGCGCTGGCGCGCCCACCGGCCGACGCCCCCAGCGCGTAGAGGCGCGCAGCCCGGCGGGTGGCCCGCCCCAGCCGGGCGGGTGCCTCGGCCAGCGCCTCGGCCAGCGTCCCCGGGCCCTCGGCCAGGGGCACCACCGCGACCCCCGGCCCCAGCGCGGCCTCGCCCGCGGCCGTCACCGCCCCCGCCAGCACCCAGACCGGGCGCCCGCTCGCGCGGCGCACGACCCCGCTCACCACCTTGCCCTGGGCCGTCTGGGCGTCGAGCTGCCCCTCCGCCGTGATCACCAGATCCGCCGCGGCGACGCGGGCATCCAGGCCCACGGCCTCGGCCACCACGTCGAAGCCGGACGCCAGGATCGCCCCGAGCGCCCCCCAGAGGCCTCCGGCCAGGCCCCCCGCCGCCCCCGCGCCGGCCACCGCCCGGGGATCACGGCCCTGGTCGGCCAGCACCTGACCCAGCCGCGCCAGGCCAGCCTCCAGCACCGCCACCTCCCCCGGGCTCGCCCCCTTCTGGGGGCCGTAGACCCGGGCCGCCCCGGCGGGGCCCACGAGGGGCGCCTGCACATCGCAGAGCACCGTGATCGGCACCGTGAACGGTGCAGGGACCATCTGCGCCAGTCGGACGAGGAGGCGCCCCCGGCGGAATCGGGCGCCCGCCCGCGTCGAGCAGCGCGCCGCCCAGCGCGCGCAGGGCCCCCGCGCCGCCGTCCACCATCGCGCTGCCACCCACGCCGAGCAGGATGTGGCGCGCCCCCGCCTCCGCCGCCGCGCGCAGCAGCTCGCCCGTGCCCCCGAGCACGCCGCGCCGGGCACGCGCAGATGCGTCCGGGCCAGCCCCGACGCCTCGGCGCTCTCCACCACGGCCACCCCGTCAGCCCCCAGCCACCACCGCGCGTCCACGGCCTCGCCGTGGGGCCCGGCCACCCGGGTCTGCCGCCAGACCCCCTCACCCCGGGCGGCCGCCAGCACCTCCAGCGTCCCTTCGCCCCCATCGGCCAGCGGCAGCCGGTCGCAGGCGACCCCCGGCCACACCTCCCCCAGAGCCTCGGCGATGAGCGCCGCGGCGGCCGCCGCCGTGAGGCAGCCCTTCAGCTTGTCGGGACAGATGAGGACGCGGCCTACCACTCGTCCAGCGGATCGTCGGGGGGCGGGGCGCCCTCGGGCGGCGCGTCCTCCCAGTCGGGGACGGGCACCGGGCTCTCCTGCAGGCCGTTCCAGAGCAGCTCCGGCTGCGAGGCCTCGGCGACCTCGGCGCTGAGCTGGCCGCGCGCCACGAGCCGCTTGAGCAGCGCCTTCATCCGCTTGCCGTACGAGGCGTCGATCTTCCCGCGCTCGAACTGCTTGCCGTAGAAGCGCGGGGACGGCAGCAGCCGCACCAGGAAGGCGATCTCGGTGGGCGTCAGGTCCCGCGGCGCCTTGTGGAAGTACGACCGGGCCGCCTCCCCGATGCCGAAGACGTGATCCCCGAACTCCACGACGTTCAGGTAGAGCTCCATCAGCTCATCCTTGGTGAACGACCGCTCCAGGAGCCAGGTGACCACCAGCTCCTCGAGCTTGCGCGACAGGGTCTTGCGCCGGTTCAGGAAGAGGTTGCGGGCGAGCTGCATGGTCAGCGTCGACCCGCCGCGGGCGAAGCGGCCCCGCTCCAGGTTGCGCACCAGGGAGCCGCGCAGGTGCAGCATGCTCACGCCCCCGTGCTTGTAGAAGCCGCCGTCCTCCTGGGCGGTGACGGCCATCGGCAGCAGGGGCGGGATGAGATCCAGCGGCGTCCAGCGCCCGCTCTGCGGCCCGGTCTCCCGCACGATGACCTCGCCGTCGGGCATCTCGAACCGGGTGTAGAAGATGCGCTTCAGGCGGCCGAAGCCGATCTCGTCGCTGATCTCCTCCACCTTCAGGGTCTTGAGATCCACGTCGGCGTCGAGGACCGTCGCCGGCAGATCCGCCATGTCGATGGCCAGCTTGCCCTTGAAGCCGAAGCGGCCCGACAGGCGGAACGGCTGGAGGTTGGGCAGCAGCCCTGGCGGCACGGCGCGGGTCGCCAGGCCCGCGTCCACCGGGGGCACCGTCGCGTCCGCCGCCACCTTCAAGGCGTCGCCCGTGTTGTCCAGCGACGCGGTGAGCTCGACGCCCACCTCCCCGATGGAGGCGCGCCCCTTCTCCAGCAAGAGCTTGATCTTCTTGGGATTCCTGGTCGGCACCTCGACGGTGAGGCGGCCCCCGATGCCGAAGTTGAAGGGCCCCACCGGGCCCTCCGCCAGGGCTGGGTGCACCACCCGGAAGCGTTCGATCCGGGCGTCGCCCTCCAGCACCGCCCGCCGCTCCACCAGATCGACGGCCACCGTCAGGCCCCCGGAGAGCCGGCCGTTCACCGCCGCGTGCACGGGATCGAGGCTGAGATCCGAGACGTCGGCCCGCACCTCGATGCGCTGCTTGTCAGCGCGGCCGTGGCCCACGATCTGGCCCCCGCCGGGCAGCGCCAGGCGCGCCCGCACCGGCCGGCTGCCCCGCTCGTCGGCCTCGATGCCCACCGTCAGATCCGCCGACAGCCCGCCCAGCATGGCCGACAGGCTGCCATCCTCCGCCGTGCTCACCAGCCGGACGCCCGGCAGCGTGACGCGGGGCTCGTCGCCGCGCTCCAGCTCCAGGCCGTTGCCCACCACCTGCAAGCGCCCCGGCAGGTTCAGGTGCATGCTCTCGCTGCACTGCACCCGGATGCGGTTCTTGTCCCCCTCGAAGGTGCAGGGCCCCATGGGCGGGTGGTTCACCAGGGCCTCCCCCGTGAACTGCCCCTCCAGGAAGCGCACCTTCAGATCCTGCACATCCAGCCCGCCCGCATGATCGACCACGCGGCCATCATCCAGCTCGACCGCCGGCAAGGGCCGCCCCGCGCCACCCCCGCCGCCGCCGGTGGCGCGTGGGGGCAGGGCGTCACGCAGCGCGCGCAGGGCACCCTCCAGGGTACCGTCCCCCCGCACATGCACCACCACGCCGGTCAGCTTCAGGCGGTCGGGCCAGGGCGAGAGCGTCCAGCGGGTGCTCTCCTCGATGTCGGCCATGACGCGGCGGACGGTGACGAGGGGAGCGTCGGGCGGGCCGACCCGCAGGTGGTCGACCCCCGCCCGGGCGGTGCCCTCCATGAAGACGCGATCGGCGGTGATCGGCAGGCCCACGCGGCGCTGGACGCTCTCCAGCGCGCGCTGACCTGCGGTCTGCACGGCCGCGCCCGAGAACGTCAGGCCGGCCAGGAGCAGGAGGAGGGGCAGCCCCCCCAGCAGCGTCAGGAGGGTACGCCGCACGCGATCCGGCGGGGCGAGGGGGAGGGCAACGCGGCCTACTTGCCGGCCGGCTCGCCGCGCAGCGCCTTGAGCTGCTCGGCGGTGGGCTCCGGGGGCACCGGCGCCTTCTCGGGCACGTAGATCCGCAGCTCGATGCGATCGGGCTTCGCGCCCTTGGGGGCGTCCGCCGGGAGACCGGTGCCGCCGATGCCCTTGGCCCGCAGCTGGGTCTCGGGCACGCCCTTCTGGGTCAGGTACGTCCACACGTTGGTGGCGCGCTTCGACGAGAGCTCACCCGCCTCGGTCACGCCCAGGGCCGTGGCCTGGATCTCGAACACCACGTCCGGGTAGCGCTTGATGACCTCGGCCAGCGCGTCCAGGGGCTCCAGGCTGCGCTTGTAGATGGCCTCGCTCTTCGGCTCGAAGGTCACACCGAGCTGAATGCCGAGCACGGCCTGCAGATCGGCCGGGATCTCATCGGCGCAGCCGTCCACGTCCTGGAAACCATTGAGGTTCTCGGCCGCGTCCTTGCACTTGTCCACCAGGTCGAAGATGCCGTCGCCGTCGGTGTCCTTCTCGGGGCAGCCGTCGCCGTCCAGCCAGTTGTTCTTCGTCTCGGCCTCCATCGGGCAGGCGTCGGCCGCGTCCAGGACGCCATCCTGGTCGTTGTCGTCGTCGGGGCAGCCGTCCTCGTCCTCGAAGCCGTCCTTGTCCTCGGCCTTGTCGATGCACTTGTCCGTCTTGTTGTCGACGCCGTCACCGTCGTCGTCCACGTCCGGGCAGCCATCCTCGTCGCGGTCGCCGTCCTTGTCCTCGGCCTCGTTGGGGCACTTGTCGTCGGCGTCCTTGATCTCGTCCTTGTCGTTGTCGTCGTCGGGGCACCCGTCGGTGTCCTCGAAGCCGTCCTTGTCCTCGGCCTGGGTGGGGCAGCCGTCGGCCGTGTTCTCCACCCCGTCCTTGTCCATGTCGAAGTCGCCGCCGATCTGCACGCCGAAGCCCAGGGTGGCCTGGAAGTGGGCGTACTCGTCGTTGGCCGGCGCGTCGGGGCTGAACCAGCCGCGCACATCTGCCTGGGTGATGAACATGTCGGTGATGTGCCAGCGGACGCCCAGGCCGACGTTGGCGCCGAAGTAGGTCTCCTCGACCAGCACCATCCCGGCCCCCGCGCTCAGGTACGGGTTGACGACGGCGTCGTTGAGGTTGAGCACCGCCCCCAGCCCGAGCTGGGAGATGAAGCGGTCCTCCTCGGTGGTGGTCAGGCCATCGGCGCCCGGGACGTGGGCGGTGGTCGAGACCCCCGAGTAGCGCAGCTCCAGGCCGAAGACGCGGGTGAAGTTGAACCCGGCGCGCACCCCGAAGACGGGGGCGTCATCGTGGAACTCGTCGCCCTCCCAGATGCCGCCCGAGGCACCAAGCTCGATGCTGCCGGGCCGGATCTGGGCAGCAGCAGGCGCCGCTGCGCCGATCGCCACCAACACCCCACCCAGGATACGTAGAGACATTCCGAGCTCCTTGCACAGTCGGCCGGCACGGCCTCGTTCGGCTGCCGTCGTTAACAGTGGCCCTCGCGGGTGTCAACAAGCAAGGGACGCGGCGCCCCCCTAGCGGACGCGCTGGCCCTCGAAATCGCCCTCCAGCCCGACGGACCAGCGGCCCTGCTCCAGGCGATCGGCGAGCTGATCGGCGTTGGCATCGCGCAGCTTGCACTCCCCGGCGAGGGGGAAGGTGTTGACGCTGAGCTGGTCGGCCAGCAGGCGCGTGAGCTGGTTGCCCGCCGCCTCCATCCCGCGCTCGCACGCTTCCTCGACGAAGGCCCCGACGGCCAGGCCGATGATGGGCACCCCCGACAGGTAGTCGGCGGCCAGCGCCCCCACCGCGTCGCAGGGCAGCACGAGCTGCAGCAGCTCGCCGAAGCTGCGCACGTTGAACCGGGCCGGCAGGATGACCTCCTGCAGGAACCAGATCACCGCCACCCCCAGGTTCAAGGAGAGCTGGTGCTCGTCGATCTCCAGCGTGGCCACCGGCCCGATGGTCCGCACGACGCGCGCCGTGAACTCGCTCTCGCTGGCCGACGCGCCCAGCCGCTCCAGGGGCACCTCGAACCGCCCGCACTGGTCGTCGCCGGCCGGGCAGCCCGCGCGCCAGTGGAAGACCAGCGTCTGCCAGCGGTGCACGCCCACCAGCTCGCACATATCGTCCACCTCGCCCAGGTCCATCTCGCCCTGGATCTCCAGCTCGACGAGCAGCGAGGTCACGTCCTCGACGATCAGCAGCGTCGCCCGCAGCCAGTCGGGGGCGTAGTTGCGGACCACGTAGTCGTACAGGTAGTTGATGACCGGCCGGATGGCCCCCCGGATGAGCGAACCCCAGACGCCGCCAATGCGATCCCGGATGAGATCCCCGACGAACCCCCCGGGATCACTCAGGATCCGGTGAATCGTCTCCAGGGCCTGGAACGGCCCGTCCCCCAGGAAGCGGCCGGGCTCGTAGTTGTTCGTGATGCTGTAGAGGCCCTTGGTCTCCATGCAATTGCCGCCCACGGGCGGCATCGGCGGGTTCGGATCGTTCGGATCCGGCTCCACCACCTCGCGCCCCTCGGGCCGCTGGACCACCGAGATCTGGTAGCGCAGCGCGTCCAGCCCGTCGGCCTCCATCAGCAGGTAGAAGAACGACGGCTGCGGCCCCGCCGTGACCTGGATGTCGGCGACGCCGAACTCGTTCGTGGCCGAGAAGCGTGCGCTCAGGGCCGCCTCCGACGGGCGGTTGGCGTCCGACTCCACCAGCGTGAACTCGATGCGCTGCCCCTCGACCGGCCGCCCCGTGAGATCCACCGTCCGCACGCCGATGCGCTTGGACTCCCCGACGTAGATGAAGAACTTGCCGTCCCCATCCTGGGTCAGGAACCGCTGGCGGTCCTCCTCCAGATCCGAGTTGTCGAGGGTGGGCTCGATGTAGTCCCCCTCGGGCACCTCGCCCACGTCGCCGGGGCCGATGCACGGGACCTCCTCGCCGCCCGCCGTCACGCCGCCCTGCTCGGCGCAGGCGCTCGCGGGGACGGGGGAGCCGGCGTCCTCGCCCGGCTCCTCGTCAGCGGGGACGGCGTCGGCGCAGCCGAAGACCAGGCCGGCCAGCAGCGCCAGGGCGAAGCGGCGAAGGGTGAACTGCATGACGCCTCTCTTCCCGCCAGCAGAGCGCCCTCCCCGGGGCGCTGGCGGCGGCTCAGTGTCCCGCAACCTCCGTGCCGGGCGCAAATGAAGCGCGCGCGGGGTCCAGCGGGTGCGGTGGGGTCGCCAGACCCCGGCCTCTCGGCCTGCCAGGTGACCCTGGACCACACCGGGGGTGCTTGCTGGCCCCGATCCCGTGTGCTACGGTCCGCCACATCTGCAGGCCAGGTGCGAGGCTACTCAAGACCATGAGCATCACGCTCCGCTCCTTCGTATTCCTCGATAGCCTCCAGCCCCAGCTCACCAGCTATGTCGGCAAGACCTCTCGCGGCTTCCTGCCGGTGCCCGAGATGTCGTCCCTCTGGGTCGAGATCTCCCCGGGCATCGCCATCAACCGCATCACCGACACCGCGCTGAAGGCCACCAAGGTCGTCCCCGCGGTGCAGGTGGTCGAGCGCGCCTACGGCCTGCTCGAGGTCCACGCGTGGGACAAGGGCGAGGTCATGAGCGCCGGGGACGCGATCCTCGACGGCCTGGGCGTCCGCGCCGAAGAGCGCATGAAGCCGAAGGTGGTCTCCAGCCAGATCATCCGCTCGGTGGAGGCCTATCAGACGCAGATCGTCAACCGGAACAGCCGGGGCATGATGATCCTGCCGGGGCAGTCCCTCTTCATCCTCGAGACGGTGCCGGCGGCCTATGTGACGCTGGCGGCCAACGAGGCCGAGAAGGCGGCCGAGGTGTTCCTCGTGGACATCCGCCCCTATGGCGCCTTCGGGCGCCTGTACCTCTCGGGCACCGAGTCGGAGATCGACTCGGCCCGTGACGCGGCGATTGCCGCCCTGGAGGGCGTGCAGGGCATCGAGCCCCCCGGCTTCCGGGACGCCTGATTCGGTAGAGATTTCGACAGGTTTGACCTGCGGCGCCGACCGCGCCGTGCTGGATGGAGGAGCCGATGGCGGACGCACTGGGCATGATCGAGACCCGGGGCTTCGTGGCCATGATCGAAGCCGCCGACGCGATGGTGAAGGCCGCCAAGGTCGAGCTGGTGGGCTACGAGAAGATTGGGGGCGGGTACACGACCGCCATCGTCCGCGGCGACGTCGCGGCGGTGAAGGCGGCGACCGAGGCGGGGGCCCGCGCGGCCGAGCGCGTCGGCGAGGTGGTCAGCGTGCATGTGATCCCGCGCCCGCACGCCAACATCGACCTGCGCCTGCCGCTGGGGCGGACGCCGGCGACCGACTGAGCCGATGATCATCGGCAAGGTCATCGGCACCGTCGTCGCCTCGCGGAAGGAAGACGAGCTCAGCGGCCTCACGTTCCTGGCGGTCGCGCCGCTGGATCTGAAGACCGGTGAGGTCAAGTCCGGTGGCGTCGTCGCGGTGGACGCCGTGGGGGCCGGGGTCGGAGAGGTCGTCCTCTACGCCAGCGGCTCATCGGCCCGCCAGACGAAGGCCACCAAGGACCGGCCGGTGGACGCCACCATCATGGCCATCGTCGACACCCTCGAGCTGGGCGGCGACGTCATCTATCAGAAGTAGCAAGGGGCCGCCGGTGGACGAACAGCGCATCGCCCGCATCGTGGAGCAGGTCGTTGCCCGTCTCGCCTCCGAGGGTGCCGGCGCGCCGGCCACCCTCAAGAGCGGCCGGGGCGAGCGCATCGGTGGCCGGGGGGTGCACCCCGACGTCGAGACGGCGGTCGCCGCCGCGCGCCGGGCCTTCGAGCAGCTGCGCGACCTCACGCTCTCGCAGCGCGGCGCCTTGATCCAGGCGATGCGCGACTGTGCTCGCCGGGAGAACGAGGCGCTGTCCCGCATGGCCGTCGACGAGACGGGCCTGGGGCGCTACACCGACAAGCTGGCCAAGAACCGCCTGGTCTTCGAGAAGACGCCGGGCATCGAGGCGCTCCAGCCGCGGGCCGTCTCGGGGGACCATGGGCTCACGCTGACCGAGTTCGCGCCGTTCGGCGTGATCGGCAGCATCACCCCCTGCACCAACCCCACCGAGACGATCCTCAACAACGGCATCGGCATGATCGCGGCGGGCAACGCCGTGGTCTTCAACACCCACCCCAACGCGAAGCGCACCTCGGCGTACTTCATCGACGCCCTCAACGGTGCCATCGAGCAGGCGGGCGGCCCCTCCAGCCTGCTCAACTGCGTCGCCGTCCCCACCATCGAGTCCGCCGGCCAGCTCATGAAGCACCCCGGCATCCGGCTGCTGGTGGTGACGGGGGGTGGGGCGGTGGTCAAGGCCGCCATGACATGTGGCAAGCGGGCCATCGCCGCGGGCCCGGGCAACCCGCCGGTCCTGGTGGACGAGACGGCCGACATCGCCAAGGCGGGCCGCGACATCGTCTTCGGCGCCTCCCTCGACAACAACATCATCTGCATCGTCGAGAAAGAGATCATCGCGGTGGCCGACATCGCCGACATGCTCAAGCGCGAGCTGTCGGCCAACAAGGCCGTCGAGATCCGCGGCAGCGACCTGCGCCGCATGGAGAAGCTGATCATCACCCCCGATGATCACGTCAACCGCGACTTCATCGGCAAGGACGCCGCCGTGATCGCGCAGGCCGCGGGCATCCGCGTCCCTGACGACACCCGCTTGATCTTCGCCGAGGTCGATGAGAAGCACCCCTTTGTGCAGCACGAGATGCTCATGCCGGTGGTCGGCATGGTCCGGGTCCCCGACGTCGACGCCGGCATCGCCTGCGCGGTCCGGGTCGAGCACGGCTACGGCCACACCTCGGTGATGCACTCCACCAACATCAACGCCCTCAGCCGCATGGCCCGGGCCGCGAACACCAGCATCTTCGTGAAGAACGCCCCCAGCGCGGCGGGCGTGGGCCTCGGCGGCGAAGACTTCACCTCCTGGACCATCGCCTCCCCCACGGGCGAGGGCATGACCTACGCCCCGCACTTCGCCCGCGCCCGCCGGTGTGTGTTGAAGGACGCCTTCCGCATCGTATGAGCCGGCCGACCCGCGACCGGGCGCGACTCCGCGGGCAGCGCTCGTGACCACGCCCCTCGGTCCGGCCTTCGGCCTCCTTGAACTGTGCTCGGTGGCGCGTGGCATGCGCATGGCCGATGCCATGGTCAAGCGGGCGCCGGTCTTCGTCCGCCGGGCCGGCACCGTACACCCGGGCAAGTACCTCGTCTTCATCCAGGGCGGCGTCGACGAGGTCGCCGAGGCCCTGGACGCCGGCCAGCAGGTTGCAGCCGAGACGCTGATCGACCGCCTCTTCCTGCCGTACCCCCACGACGACCTGGTTGCCTGCCTCGACGGCCCCCGCGCCCCCGCCATCGAGTCCCTCGGCATCCTCGAGGCCTTCGCCGTCGCGGCCACCCTCCGGGCGGCCGACGCTGCCCTCAAGCGCGCCGCGGTCGAGAGCGGCTCCATCCGTCTCGCCGACGACCTCGGTGGCAAGGGCGTCTTCGTCTTCACCGGTGCCCTGCACGACGTAGAGGAAGCCCTCGAGATCGGTCGGCACACCATCGGCGCCGGCCTCCTCGCCGGGGCCGAGCTCATCGCCAACCCCCACGCGGACTTCCTGGCCGCCTTCCGCCGCTGACGACGGGGGCAAGCCCCGCGCCTACAGGCCCTTCAGCAGCGAATCCAGGTTCTGATCGGTCTTGTTCAGGGGCTTGCGCGGCTGCCGCGGCTGACGAGGCTTGCGGGTCGCCCGCCGCGCGACCGGGGCGGCCGGCGCGGCCACCGTCGCGCGCACGCGCCGCGCGCGCTTGCGCTTGCGGACGGGCGGATCCACCGGCGCGGCCACCTTCGCCTGGGCCACCGCCGTCGCCACCGTGTCGGCCACCAGGGCGGACTGATCGGCGCGCTTCTCGGCCGCCGCCAGCGCCGCCTCCAGCCGCCCGACCTCGCCACCCAGCCGATCCAGCTCCACCTGCAGCGCAGCCTGCTCCAGCGCGGCGACCGCCGCGACGGCCTGGGCGCGACCCGCCATCGCCAGGGCCTGACCCGCGCTCGCCATGCGGACGTCCACCCCCAGAGGTGGGCTCAGCCACCAGGCGGCAGCCGCGGTCGCCGCGACGAGCACCACGGCTGCACCCAGAAAGATCAGGCGCCGCCGCCAGATGGTCCACAGCGGCACCGTCCGCACCATGGCCACCTGCTGCCGGCCCTCCTCCCACCGCGCCTGCCGGCGAGCGCCCACCTCCTCGAGCGAGGGCACACCGCCGATGACTTCTCTGGGAACGGCCAGCGGGACGGGGAAGCGCGGCTGGGTGTCCTCATGCTGCCGCCCCATCTCCTCGGCCAGCATGTCGTGAATGTCCCCGATGGAGACGATCACGGAGTCCTCCGGATGACGTCGTTTGCTCATGGCGCCTCCGGGTCGGCACGAACCGACCGCAAAACCAGAGCACCCACCATACGGAGAGGGGAGCGAAATCGCCAGCCGGCGGGCGCCGGCCTGTGGCGACCGCGCCCACCAGGCGGTGGTCGGCGGCTACTGCGCCGACGCGGGAGCGGCGGGCGCCGACCCGGGGGCCGCCGACACGGGCGCGGCCGACACGGGCGCCACCTGAGAGCCCTCATCCTCCGGCCCGTCATCCAGCGGCACCTTCGGCACCTCGGGCAGGAAGCTCTCGATCTTGGCGCCCTCGCGCAGCCGCTTGAGCAGCTCCGCCTTCGCCTTCCGGCTCTTCTTGTTCTTCAGCAGCTTGTCGATGGACTCCTTCACCTCGTCGAAGGGGCGCTCGCGGCCCTCCTTCTTCTCGGTGACCGTGATGATGTGCCAGCCGAACTGGGTCTTCACGGGCTGGGAGATCTCGCCCACCTTCAGCTTGAAGGCCACGTCCTCGAACGCCGGCACCATCCGGCCCCGGGTGAAGAAGCTCAAATCCCCCCCGCGGGGAGCGGTCGGGCCCTGGGAGTGCTTCTTCGCCAGCTCGGCGAAGTCAGCGCCCTTCTTGATGGCCTCCTTGTACACCGCCTCCGCCTTGGCCTTCGCCTCCGCGTCGGCCGCCGGATCATCCTTCTTGTCCACCTTGAAGAGGATGTGGCTCGCCCGGACCTGCTCCTTGATCTCGTAGCGGGCCTTGTTCTC